>NZ_OZ260098.1:1460505-2921010 GCF_965284615.1 Methyloversatilis sp. | reverse complement strand
TTGATTCGTCATCCGCGGCGCGACTTCGCCGACCGTGATGGCGGCGACGTTCTCGTCGTTGACCGGCTGGATGTCTTCGCTGAAGCGCACGTCCACCGGCATGCGCAGGAAGTCGGCGATCGGGCCCTCGCCGGCTTCGCGCATGCCGTCGGCGTCGCTGTCGCGCAGCAGCGCCAGCAGCGACATGCGGTAGGAAGCCTGGGCGAAGCTGCCGCCGGGCACCACGTCGGCAAGCGACGACGGCGCGCTGAGGCGTTCGATGCGCTGGCCGAACAGTTCGAGCAGGCGCAGGTCTTCCATCTGCGGCGCCGGTGCGACCGGCGCTTCGTCCGGCGCCGGCAGCGCGGAGGTGCCGGCTTCCGGCACCGGTTCGTTGGCGGCGGCCGGCTCGGCACGGTCCAGCAGTTCGTGGCCGCCGGCCAGCAGCGTGAGATCGGGGCAGGGCGTCAGCGCGTCGGCGCACAGACCGGCCAGTGCGGCCGCATCCAGCCCGCGCAGCCAGCTGGCCACGTCGGACGACGAGATGCCGGAGCCGCCCAGCGTCACGCGCTGCGACTCGATCTTGTTCAGCGCGCGCTGGAAGGAGGCATCGACCCGCGCCAGCCGCGACTGCGCCAGACCGATGCGCTGCGCCAGACTGGCGCGCTCGAACGGGATGTCCTCGTCGGCCAGCAGTTCACGCAGCAGCAGCGTGCCGCGATCCAGCCAGCGCGCGTTGGCGGCGAGCCGGCGGCGCGCCGACAGGATGCGGAATTCGGAGCCGGAGGCGATGGCGTCCTCGAAGTGCAGCGTGAGGTCGTTCAGCTTGCCCAGCAACTGCTGCAGCGCTTCGCCGGTATCGCCATCGACCGCCTGCAGACCCGCGAGCTGGGCGGTCAGGAAGCCCAGCTCGACGTCCTCGTCGCCCGACAGTTCGAGCAGCATGGTGAGTGCGGCGCAGGCATTGCGGCCGACGTCGGACAGCAGGTACTGGCCATCGGCGATCAGCAGCAGCGCGTGGTCGCGCAGCCGGCGCAGCACCGTTTCGAGCTTGACCGGATCGATGAAGGCGAAGCGGGCACGCAGCGCGTCTGGCGACCAGCGCGGCATGTCAGCGGTGCGGCCGATCTCGCCCAGCACCATCACGCGCATCAGCACCTCGGCTTCCGAGCCGTGGAACAGCGTGGTGAAGGCGGCCAGCATCGGACGCGCGCGCAGCAGTCGGTCCAGTTCGGGCACTTCGTCGGCATCGACGCCGGGGGCGAGGAAGTCGGTGAAGCCGGCAGCGTTGTCGATGCTCACTTGTACAGCTCCAGTGCGGCGATGCGCGCGTCGATGTCGGCCAGCACCGCGTTGTAGGCGGGCGCGCCGACGCCACCGAAACGACGCTGGAATGCCGCTTCCGGCATGAATTCAGCAAGGCCCGCGATCGACGGCAACAGGTCTTCGGTCGCCGGATCGCCGCCGAGTATGCGGCTCACTGCGTCGTCGCCGGCGGCGATGCGTTCGCCGAGACGGGTGCCGGCACGGTCGGCCAGCAGATCGGTGAAGGAAAAACCGCTGCCGCCGCGCGCGTCGCGTATTTCCTTCGACAGGCCGATCGCGTTCGCCCACTGAGCGCCGGCGTGGGCGGCAATCAGTGCGGAACCGACGAAGTGCTGCGTCAGGTCCTCACGTCCGTGCAGCGTCAGCACCTGGCGCGGAACCGGTGGCCAGTCGGCGGCGGCCGGTATCAGCAGGGCAGGCGAGCGGCCATTCACGTGCAGCGCCAGTGCGAGCAGGGCCGAGCGTTGTTCGGCGACCGTGTCGCCGCCGCGCGTCTGTGCCAGTGCGAACAGTCGCTGCAGCACCGGCGGCAGGCTGTCGGCGTCGCGCGCTGCGCCGCCTTCGCGCAGCGCGAGTACGGCGGTGCGCAACTCGGCGTGATAGGCGGCCAGCCGCTCAGCTTCGCCGGCTGGCAGCAGCGCGCGCATGCCCTCGGCAGCCACCTGCCTGCTCAGTGCGTAGTCGATGCGCAGCCCATCGCGCGAAATCCGTGCGCCGCGCACGACCTCGGACAGCAGGGCCGGATCGCCGCCATAGCCGAACTGGCGCAGCAGCCAGGGCAGGGCGGCTGCGAAGGCGGTGCGCGCGATCGGGGCTGGTAGCGACAGACTGCCGATCTGCAGTCCGTCCAGCCGCGGCTCGCCGTCGGCGATGACGACGGGCGCGTCGATATTGAGCCAGAGGGTGCCGGGTAGTGCGGTGGCGGTACGCAGATTCATCTGCCCGTTGACGCTGACCGCCTGCGCCCGCGTGTCCGGCAGCCGCTTCGCCGCGATCTGCAGCAGGGCCTGCACTTCGTCGGTCGCCAGCACGATGCTGCGGCGCTCGCCGTCGCGCAGCCGGCGCGGGTCGAGTTCGCCCAGCCGCTTGGCGGCTCGGTCGGCCGAGCGGGCGGAGATGACCGCCTGCGCGTCGGTGATCGACGGTGCGCTGTCGAGCGCCGCCCACAGTGCAAGCAACAGGGCGGCGACGCTCAGCGCGACGCCGAACATCACGGCGCGCAGCAGGAAACGCACCGTCAGACGCCCTGTTTCAGGCTGGCCTGGATGAAGCCGTCGAGGTCGCCGTCGAGCACGGCCTGCGTGTTGCCGACTTCGTGATTGGTGCGCAGGTCCTTGATGCGGCTCTGGTCGAGCACGTAGGAGCGGATCTGATGACCCCAGCCGATGTCGCTCTTGGTGTCTTCGAGCGCCTGCTGTGCCGCCTGGCGCTTGCGCAGTTCGGCTTCGTACAGCCGCGACTTCAGCATGGCCATCGCTTCGGCACGGTTCTTGTGCTGCGAGCGGTCGTTCTGGCACTGCACGACGATGCCGGTCGGCACGTGCGTGATGCGGATGGCCGAATCGGTCTTGTTGATGTGCTGACCGCCGGCGCCGGAGGCGCGGAAGGTGTTGACGCGCAGGTCGGCGGGGTTGATGTTGACCTCGATCGAGTCATCGACTTCCGGGTACACGAACACGCTGGAAAAGCTGGTGTGGCGACGCGCACCGGAATCGAAGGGGCTCTTGCGCACCAGCCGGTGGATGCCGGTTTCGGTGCGCAGCGTGCCGTAGGCGTATTCGGCGCTGATCTTCAGCGTGGCGCTCTTGATGCCGGCGACTTCGCCTTCGGACTCTTCCAGTACCTCGACGCCGAAACCCTTGCGCTCGCAGTACTTCACGTACATGCGCAGCAG
This sequence comes from Methyloversatilis sp., assembly GCF_965284615.1. Taxonomy (GTDB): domain Bacteria; phylum Pseudomonadota; class Gammaproteobacteria; order Burkholderiales; family Rhodocyclaceae; genus Methyloversatilis. Next base: position 2,917,811 of record NZ_OZ260098.1, on the reverse strand, counting down.
CATCGACGCCCAGTCCTGCGCTTCGGTGCCGCCGGCACCGGCCTGGATTTCCAGGAAGCAGTTGCTCGGGTCCTGCGGGTTGTTGAACATGCGGCGGAATTCGAGGCCAGCGACGTCGGCTTCGATCTTTTCCTTGTCCGCTTCGATGGCGACCACGGTGTCCTCGTCCGCTTCTTCGCGGGCGAGTTCGAACAGGTCACGGGTGTCGGCCAGGCGGGCGTCGATCGATTCCAGCGTGCGCACGACCGCTTCCAGTCCGTGCTTTTCCTTGCCCAGTTCCTGCGCGCGCGCGGCGTCGTTCCAGACCGTCGGGTCCTCGAGTGCGCGTTCTACTTCTTCGAGCCGCGATGCCTTGGCATCGTAGTCAAAGATACCTCCGCAGTTCGCCGGCCCGCGATTGCAGGTCGGTCAGGTGATTGGCGATGGCGTTGAGGCGTTCTGCTTCCATGGTAGGTACCGGCCGAATTGCGTAAAACCCGGCATTCTACCGTTGCAGGCGGCCGGGATGTTTTCCCTTGTCCGGATCGGGCGCCTGCGACACCTTGTGAGGGAGGATTTCCCGTGCTGCGGCCGTGACCGATTCGCGGAAATCCTGAACCTGATGGCGCATTCCGCTCTCTATACTGCGCGACGCTGCCGGTTCGGCACACGACAAGAAAACGACGGAGGATTCCCCATGAAGCTCAAATCCGCGATGCGCGGCCTGATTCCGGCTGCGCTGTTCTCGATGATGGCGGGTGCAGGTCTGGTGCAGGCTGCCGGCACCGCCTACGTGAGCAACCAGGACGGCGGCATTTCCATCATCGATCTGGCGAAGATGGAGGTCACCGGCGAATACGAGGTGGGCGGCAAGGTGCCGCGCGGCCTGGGCGTCACCGACGACGGCAAGACGCTGGTGGTTGCCGTGCGCGAAACCGGCGACATCGCACTGATCGACACCGCCAGCGGCAAGGTGACCAAGCGCGTCAAGATAGGCAAGAACCCGGAATTCGTACGGGTGCGCGGCAACATGGCCTTCGTATCCTTCGAGCCGACATCGAAGCTGGGCCCGCCGCCCAAGCCGGGCGCGGAAAAGAAGGATGACGACAAGAAGGCTGGCGGCAAGGAAGGCGGCCACGGTCACGACGACGATGACGACGATGACAAGGAACCGGCCAAGGTCGCGGTGATCGACCTGAAGAAGGGCAAGGTGATCCGCAACATCGTTGGCGGTCCGGAAACTGAAGGCATCGAATTCACCGCCGACGGCAAGCGTCTGGTGGTGACCAACGAGGCCGACAACACGCTGACGCTGCACGACATCAAGACCGGCAAGCTGCTGAAGAAGGTCAACGTCGAGAAGCACGGTGCCCGTCCGCGCGGCATCAAGCTGTCGCCGGACGGCAAGACCTTCATCGCGACGCTGGAGTTCGGCAACAACTTCCTGGTGCTCGACGACAAGCTGAACCCGGTCAAGACGGTCGCCACCGGCCAGACGCCCTACGGTGTCGCCTTCGACAGCAAGGGCGAACGCCTGTTTGTCGCCACCGCCCGGGCCAAGGCGCTTGAGGTGTACGACGCGAAGACCTTCGCCAAGATCAAGGACGTTCCGCTGAACGCCGAGCGCTGCTGGCACTTCACCTTCACGCCGGACGAGAAGCAGATTCTCGTGGCCTGCGGCCGTTCGGATGCAGTGGTGATCATCGATGCGGAGAAGCTCGAAGTCACCGGCAAGATCGAGGACAAGAAGCTGCCCTGGGGCGTCGTCACCTTCCCGCGCGCGATGGGCAGTCTCGACCAGAACTGATCCGCTTCGCTCGTTCGTTGTCCTGGGCCCGCCGCAAGGCGGGTTCTTTTTTGTACTGCATTGTCCCGAAGCTGAAATACGCCGCGCGCAGACTGCCCGTGTCAATCTTCATGTCATGGAGCCTGCGTGGACGAGCGCAGCATGCTTCTGCCGGATCGGCGGCGACTGGCCTGGGCCGAGTACGGTGATCCGTTCGGCTATCCGGTCATCCTGTGTCACGGCGTTCCGGGGTCGCGCCGTCAGGTGCCGCCCTTCGATGCGCTCACCAGCGAGCGGCACGCGCGCCTCATCGTGCCCGACCGTGCCGGCTACGGCCTGTCCGATGGCGCGCCCGGCTGGGGTCTGGCGCAATGGCGGCAGGACGTCGGCGCGCTGGTCGATCACCTGAAGCTGGGCGACTTCGCGGTCGGCGGCGTGTCCGGCGGCGCGCCATTCGCCTGCGCGCTGGTGGCGGAGTTCGGTGAGCGGGTGTCGCGACTGGTGCTGGTCAGCGGCGTGGCGCCCGGGTACGGCGCCTCGGCGGATGCGCTCAAACTGCATCCTTTCGAAGCGGTGATGGTCCGCCTCGCGGTGCGCACCCCCCGCCTTGCCAGGCTGCTGATCGAGCCGCTGGCCGTCGTCGCCGCACTGTGGCCCAGGACCTACCTGTCTGCGATGTGCCGGCTGGTCGGCGAGGCCGACCGCGCGGAACTGGCGCGCGCGGATATCCACGACATGTTCTTCGACGATCTGCCGAGCGCCGCCCGCCAGGGCGCGGCCGCCATCGTCCGCGATCTGGCGATTGCCGCCTCCGACTGGCAACTCACGCTGCAGAACTATCCGGGCACCGTCGAGATCGTGCAGGGCTGCGACGACGCCATCGTACCGGCCGACTGCGCCAGTCGGCTCGCCTTCCTGTTTCCGCAGGCCAGCGTGCGGCTGCTGGCCGGCGAGGGACACTTCTTCGTATTCAGCCGCTGGAGCGAAATTCTTGCCGCGCTGATGGCACGGCGCTGGCGTCACGAACAGGAGGTGCAGATGCCGCTGCCGCGCACGCCGGTGCCGTCGTCACCCCGCTGAAACATTCGGCTGCAAGAATCCGCGCCGGTTGTTGCAAAGTGTTGCAACCGCCGGCGCGTCTGTTGCGGCATCGGACAGGCTTCATTCGAACGACGGCCACAAGGCTGCTTCCATCCCGGTTTCTACATGACAGATCCGCTCGCGCAGGATCAGATCGACGTGCAGCTATTGCTGTTTACGATCGAAACCTCGATCCGGGTCGTCAAGCGCTTCCAGTTCTTTCTGTGGGCGCAGGGTTCGCTGCAGACCTTTCTGCCGCACGAAACGCTGCTCTGCGCCTGTGGCGACATCGAGCGCGGCGACTACCGCGCTTCGGTGTTCTCGCGCTCGGTACTGTCACCCGAATACGAGTCGAGACTGATCGATCCGGCCTCCGGGCTGATGGCGCGCCTGCTCGACGACTGGCGCGCCGGCGCGCGCGAGCCGCTCGCCTACGGCGGTGGCGTGCGCGGCCGCAGCGGTGCCGCCGCGCTGCGCACACTCGGGCTGCAGCACGCGCTGGCGCACGGTTGCCGCGAGGCGCGCGGCGAGCAGTTGACCTTCTTCGCGCTGCTCGGCATGCCCGATGCGCCGACCGATCAGGACGCCCGCCGCATCGAACTGCTGATGCCCAATCTGCACTTGGCGCTGCTGCGCATCACCGAATTCGAGCGGCGCGAGGGCGCCGAGCGCGCGAACGGCCGCTACAGCTCGCCGCTGACGCTGAGCGCGCGCGAACTGCAGGTGCTCGACTGGGTACGCGAGGGCAAGACCAACCATGAAATCGGGCAGATCCTCGACATCAGCCCGCTCACCGTGAAGAACCATATCCAGAAGATCCTGCGCAAGCTCGACGTGACCAATCGCGCGCAGGCCGTGGCGCGGCTGGCGGCGCTGCGCGCGCACGAAGCCGGCCGGGATCTGGCAGGAGAAACATGATGAATGCACGGAAGATCGCGGCCTGCGTGCTGCTGGCATGTGCCGGCGCCGTGGGCGCACAGGAGTTGCCGCCGGAGTGGCAGGGCGTGATCGCCGAACCTGCGCGCCCGCGCGCGGCGATGCCCACCACACCGATCGAGTACGCCGACATGCGTCGCACCGGCGACGACGCCGGCCCGCGCGACTACCGCAGCGCCGATTACGCGATGCTGTCGGCGGCCCGCCGTGGCGACTGGGCGGCCGTGAATCGGCTGCTCAAGTCGGGCGCCGCACCGAATGTGCGCGACGTGTGGGGCGACAGCGTGCTGGCGCGTGCCGCCGCTGCCGGCGAGACCGAAACGGTGCGCGCACTGCTGGCCGCCGGCGCACATGTCAACCGCAAGGGCGCGTCGGGTTTCACCCCGCTCGGCGCCGCCGCACTGGCCGGCCATCACAAGGTCGTCGCGCTGCTGTTGCGCGCCGGTGCCGACGTCAACGCGAAGAGCGCGAACGGGCACGTGCCGCTGATAGACGCCGTGATGCTGGATCGCGCCGAGGTGGTGGCCGAACTCGTGCGTGCGCGCCCGGATTGGCTGGTCTATGAGCGCGAACTGGGCCGGCACGCCCTGTCGCTGGCCGCCTCGCTGGGTCATGTACGCGTGCTCGACCAGTTGCTGGCCGCCGGCTTCGACCCCAATCTCCCGGACCGGGCCGGCTTCAATGCGCTGTACTGGGCGGTGTTCCGCAAGCAGCGACTGGCGGTGGCCCACCTGCTGGCCTCGGGCGCCGACCCCGGGGCGATGTTGACCGAGATCTACGACTGACCTTTGGGAGCGGCCATGGCCGCGATGCGGCCGTCGCTGTCCGCCTGCCTCGATTCAGGCGGCGTCGGGGTCAGAAGACCCCTCCCACAGAACTCCGGCCCTGGCGCTGGCGGCAGGTCGGGCACCTCCCCAGTGGGAGCGGCCTTGGCCGCGACGCGGCTTCGGCTCAGGTCACCGTCGGAAGCCAACTCGCTGCCAAGGCATCACCGCCTGCACAATGCGCCGATACCACACGGCCGCTGCACATATCGGGCTGCGGAGCACAGTGCCCGTCTTTCGCGACACCGGCGCGCCAGAATGGGCACAGGCCGCACACGTCCTCCGCCCGGCCTTGGCTGGCGGGTGTTCCGGGGCGGGTGGTACCATTGAGCGCTTTTTCCCGCGTCCGCCGCTACCGGTTCCCAAGGTTCGAATACATGGTGTCATCCAATCAGGTGGCTGAACACGTCCGTTCGGTGCACGCCATCATCAGCCGCCCGCAGCGCCCGTCCGGCCATGAACTGGTGGCCCGTTCGTGGCTGCGCTGCTTCCATGAACTGGGCCTCGATCCCGCCGCCGAAGACGCGCCGCCGCCGCTGGCGCCGCAGGCCTGGCGCGAGCGCGGCGACAAGCTGGGCGAGGTGATGGACAGCGCGGTGCCGGAGATGCAGACGCTGCACCGCCAGCTCGACGATCCCAATTCCGCGCTGGTGCTGGCCGATGCCGAAGGCGTCATCGTCAGCATCGTGCGCCATCCAGGTTTCGCGCGCGAAGCGTCGCTGCGCGGGCTGGTCGAGGGCGCGCGCTGGAGCGAGGACATCCAGGGCACCAACGGCATCGGCACCGTACTGACCGAACGCCATTCTCTGGTCATTTCGCGTGAGGAACATTTCTTCGCCCGCCATACCGACATGGTGTGCGCCGCTGCCCCGATCTACGACGGCGTTGGCGAAGTCGCCGCGGTGCTCGCGGTCTGCTCGCTGGCGCCGGGCGGTGCCCGGGCGCTGCGCGCCCTGGTCGAGCGCTCGGCCCGCGTGATCGAGCACCGCGCTTTCCGCGCGCGCCACGCCACCGACTACATCATCCGCTTCCACGCCCATGCCGGACGCGTGCTGACCGCGGTGGACGGCATGCTGGCGCTGACGCCGGAAGGCGAGGTGATCGAAGCCAACCACACCGCCTTCGAACTGCTGTCGCCGGAGGGCGAGGCGCTGCTCGGGCGCGAAGTGACCGAATTCTTCGGCCAGTCGCTGCCGGAACTGCTGTCGCGCACCTTCCGTTCCGGCTTCCATCCGCTCACGCTGTCGATGCCGCAGCACCAGACCTGGCACTTGCTGGCGCAGCAGCCGGCGCGCAACCGCGCCCAGGCCGGCACCCGCGGCACCGATTCGGCGTCGGCCGCGCAGGCGCTGGCCGAACTCGACCTCGGCGACCTGCGCATGGCCGGCAACGTGCACAGCGCGATGCGCATTCTCGATCGCGACATTCCGCTGCTCATTTCCGGCGAAACCGGCACCGGCAAGGAAGTGTTCGCGCGTGCCTTCCACGCGTCGAGCCAGCGTGCGCGCGGGCCCTTCGTCGCCATCAACTGTGCGTCGCTGCCGGAAGCGCTGATCGAATCCGAACTGTTCGGCTACAAGCAGGGCGCATTCACCGGTGCCAACCGCGACGGCCGTCGCGGCAAGGTGCTGCAGGCGGACGGCGGCACGCTCTTCCTCGACGAGATCGGCGACATGCCGCTGCAACTGCAGGCCCGTCTGCTGCGGGTGCTCGAAGAGCGCAAGGTGACGCCGCTGGGCGGCGAGAACGCGGTGCCGGTCGATCTGCAGCTGGTGTGCGCGACGCACCGCGACCTGCGCGCCATGGTGCGCGAGGGCAGCTTCCGCGAGGACCTCTACTACCGGCTGCGCGGCATGGAAGTGACGCTGCCGGCGCTGCGCGACCGCACCGACCGCCGTGCGCTGATCGAGCGCTGCCTGACCGAGGAAAGCGCCGGCCGGCACCCGCCGATACGGCTGGGTCAGGCGGCCATGCAGGTGCTGGACCGCTTCCGCTGGCCGGGCAACATCCGCCAGATGCGCTACGTGCTGCGTACGCTGGTCGCGTTGTGCGACGGTCCGGAAATCACGCTGCGCGACATGCCGCCGGAACTGATGGATGCGCCGGAACCGATGCCGCCGGTCGCGACGGCCGCGCATCCGGCCGATGCCAGCGGTGCCGAGCAGGTGCATGCCGCGCCGAGCAACCTCAATCCGCTGCAGTCGGCGGAGCGCGACGCGCTGCTGTCGGAGCTGCGCCGCCACCGCTGGAACATTGCCGGACTGGCGCGCGAACTCGGCGTCAGCCGCAACACCGTCTACCGGAAGATGAAACGTCTGGACATCGACACCGACACGCAGGCCGGCGATGGCTACTGATCCTCGCCTGAACGACATCCCGGACGAAGCCGAGGTCTTGCCCGATGCACGCATCGCCTGGGGGCTGACCGGTTCCGGCCACTTCCTGAAGGAGTCGCTGGAGTTCGCCGACACGCTCGACCGCATCGACCTCTTCATGTCGCGCGCCGGCGAGGAGGTGCTGAACATGTACGGTTACCCGCTGGCCGACATGAAGAAGCGCTACCGCATCTTCCGTGACAGCACGGCGAGCGCGGCGCCGGTCGGGCTGTTCTACCAGGGGCAGTACCACACGGTGGTGATCGCCCCGGCCACCTCGAACACCGTGGCCAAATGCGCGCTCGGCATCTCCGACACGCTGGTCACCAACATCTTCGCCCAGGCCGGCAAGCTGCGCATTCCCATCATCGTGTTCGCCTGCGACAACGAGCCGGTGGTGATCACCGAATCGCCGAGCGAATGGGTGACGCTGTACCCGCGCTCGATCGACCTCGAGCACACCGGGCGCCTGGCCGGTTTCGAAGGCGTCACCGTGGTGAAGAGCGTTGAGGAACTGCAGAGTGCGCTCAGGCAGAGACTTGCGGCCGTCGGTCGTTGATCGCGCGATCGACGATCCGATGAGCGACGAACTCCGGCATGGCTGAACAAGACGTCCGCGCCGAACGCATCCTCTTCCTGACCGGGCATCTGGCGCTGAAGAGTCTGCAGCGCATCCTCGATGACATGCAGCCGCTGCCCTTCGAGGCGCGCGTGCTCGACGTCGGCATCAACGTGGCCGGGCTGATGACGGCCGAGCTGATCCGCCGCCGCGTGCCGGCGCCGGTCGATGCTGACCGCATCATCGTGCCCGGCCGCTGCCGCGGTGATCTCGACGCGCTGTCGCAGCACTTCGGCCTTCCGGTGCAGCGCGGCCCGGACGAGGTGAAGGACCTGCCGCAGCACTTCGGCCGCAAGGCGAAGAAGCGCGAGCTGACGCAGCACGACGTGCTCATCTTTGCCGAAATCGTCGATGCACCGCAGGTCAACGTTGACACCGTGCTCGCCACCGCGCGCCGCTACCGCCGCGACGGCGCTGACGTGATCGACATCGGTTGCCTGCCGGACACACCCTTCCCGCACATGGAGGACTGCATCCGTGCGCTGAAGGCCGAGGGCTTCCAGGTCAGCATCGACTCGCTCAACACCGACGACCTGCTGCGCGGCGCCTACGCGGGTGCCGACTATCTGCTGAGCCTGAAGAAGAGCACGTTGTGGGTGGCCGACGAGGTCGATGCCATTCCGGTGCTGATTCCGGATACGCCGGGCGACCTCGATTCGCTGCGCGAAGCGGTGGACATCATGACGGCGCGCGGACTGCCCTTTTACGCCGACCCCATCGTCGAGCCCATCCACTTCGGTTTCACGGCGTCCATCGTGCGCTATCACGAACTGCGACGCTCGCACCCCCAGGTGCCGATGATGATGGGCGTGGGCAACCTGACCGAACTGACCGACGCCGATACCAGCGGCATCAATGCGCTGCTGTTCGGCATCATTTCCGAGCTGCGCATCGGTGCCGTGCTGGCGACCGAAGTGAGTCCGCACGCGCGTCGCGCAGTGAAGGAAGCCGACATCGCACGGCGCGTCATGTTCGCCGCGCGCGAGGACAACGCGCTGCCGCGCGACTATTCCGACGACCTGATGACCACGCATCAGCGCCGCCCCTTTCCCGACACACCGCAGGAGATCGCCGAGATCGCCGCCACCGTGCGCGACCCGAACTTCCGCATCCAGGTGAGCGAGCAGGGCATACACATCTACAACCGCGACGGCCTGCAGGTGCATACCGATCCGTTCGCGCTCTACCCCGGGCTGAATGTCGCCGAGGACGGCGGGCACGCGTTCTACCTCGGCGTCGAACTGGCACGCGCGCAGATCGCCTGGCAGCTCGGCCGCCGTTACGCGCAGGACGAAGAACTGCAGTGGGGCGCCGCGGTCGAGAAGAAGGAGCAGGATCTGATGGCGCACTGCGCGCCCGGCACCACGCTGCAGCGCAAGATGAAGCGCAGGCAGACGGACGCGCCGCCGCCGGCCGACGACACACAGGACCAAGCATGATCTGGGAAACCATACTGACCACCGTGGATGTGCAGGGCCGCACCCACATCACGCCGCTGGGCGTGCGCGAGGAACGCGGGCTGACCGTGCTCGCGCCCTTCCGTCCCTCGGGCACGCTGGACAATGTGCTCGCCACGCGCATCGCAGTGGTGAACTTCACCGATGACGTGCGCGTGTTCGCCGGTGCGCTGACCGGTCGCCGCGACTGGCCGGTTCAGGCGGCCGAGAAGATAGGCTGCGCCCGCCTCGTGAATACGCTGGCTCACCGCGAGCTCGAACTGGTCGAGGTCGAGGAGGACGCGGTGCGGCCGCGCCTGTTCTGCCGCACCGTGCACGAAGAGAGTCACGGCACCTTCCCCGGTTTCAACCGCGCGCGGTCGGCGGTGATCGAGGCGGCCATCCTGGTGAGTCGGCTGCACATGCTGCCGATCGAGAAAATCGACGCCGAACTGGCTTACCTCAAGATCGCCATCGACAAGACCGCCGGCCCGGCCGAACTCGAAGCCTGGGGCTGGCTGGTCGAACGCATCGACGCGCACCGCGCCGGAGCGCAGGCGTGATCCGCATGCTGGCCAGCGTGCGCGACCTCGACGAGGCGCGCATCGTGTTCGACGCCGGGGTCAACCTGATAGACCTGAAGCAGCCGGCCGACGGCGCGCTCGGCGCGCTGCCGCCGGCGGTGATCCGCGACGTCGTCGCCTTCGTCGCCGGACGTGTGCTCACCAGCGCCACCGCCGGCAATATCCAACCGGATGCGCAGGCCGTGCAGGCCGCGATGGAGAGCATCGCCGCCACCGGCATCGATTACGTCAAGGCGGGCCTGTTCCCTGCGGACTGGCAGCAGGGCGGTCGCGACTACGCGGCTGTGCGCGCCTGCTTCGGTGGTCTGGCGCCGCTGGCGGGAACGCGGCGCATCGCGGTCATGTTCGCCGATCTCGCACCGCCGCTGGATCTGGTCGATGCGGTTGCCGATGCCGGTTTCGACGGCGTCATGGTCGATACCGCGCTGAAGACCGGCCACAGCCTGCCGGATGTCGCCGGCAGCGACTGGCTCGCCGCCTTCGTCGGGCGCGCCCGAGCGCGCGGGCTGCTGTGCGGGCTGGCGGGTTCGTTGCGGGTTGGTCATATCGCATCGTTGGCGCGACTCGCCCCGGACTATCTCGGTTTCCGCGGTGCGCTTTGCGCGGGGCAGGCGAGGGCGCAGGCGCTGGATGCTCGTGCGGTCATTGGCGTGCGCCAGGCGTTGGCGGACGCGCAGTACCTAGCAGCCTGAACGCCTGACCGGCGTTCGCGACCGGTCTGCGTTGCCGGATGATGTCGGAATCACTCAGTGCGTTTCTGAACTCCTTGTGAGGGAGCTCGGCCCTGCATGGCCGACCCGTCTCGCAGGGGCGACGCATGCGTCGCTAAACCCCTAGTGTGGGAGGTCGGCTTTGCACAGCCGACCCGTGTCGCCGGAGCGACGCAGTGCGTCGCTTTTATCCGGCGACACCCCACTGCGCGCATTTGCGTTCTATGGTTTTGCGGGATACGCCGAGCTGGCGGGCGGCTTCGGATTTGTTGCCGCTGCAGGCGGCCAGCACGTCGAGGATGTGCTTGCGCTCGACGTCTTCCAGCGCGGCAGCCGGTTCTGCTGAGCGCGGCGGGGTGAGGGTGCCGAAGGCGTCGGTGGGGAAGTAGCCAAGGATGAGGGCACGTTCGACCAGGTTGCGCAGTTCGCGGATATTGCCCGGCCAGTCGTGGGTCGCCATGCGGGCGATGGTGTCGCGGTCGAGCGGGATGGGCGCCACCCCCAGTCGTGACGATAGCTGGGCCATGAAGTGGGCGACCAGCAGTTTCACGTCCTCGCGCCGCTCGCGCAACGGCGGGATGGTGATGCGCACGACGTCGAGGCGGTAGAACAGATCCTGGCGGAAGCGGCCGGCGCGTACCTCGGTCGCGAGGTCACGGTTGGTCGCGGCGACGACGCGGATGTCCACCGGCACTTCGCGCGTGGAACCGACCGGGCGGATCATGCGGTCTTCGAGCACGCGCAGCAGCTTGGTCTGCATTGCCGCCGGCAGTTCGGAAATCTCGTCGAGGAAGAGGGTGCCGCCCTGGGCGTAGAACAGCAGGCCCGGGTTGTTGTCCTGGGCGCCGGTGAAGGCGCCCTTCACGTGGCCGAACAGCTCGGACTCGATCAGCTCGGCGCTGATCGCGCCGCAGTTGACCGGCACGAAGGGTGCAGCGGCGCGGGGGCTCATCTGGTGCAGTGCGCGTGCGGCGACCTCCTTGCCGACGCCGGATTCGCCGGTCAGCAATACCGTGCTGGGCATCGCGGCGGCGCGGCGCAGCACGCTGGCCAGTTCGCGTACCGGCTGCGATTCGCCCACCATGCCCTCGACGCCCTCCGTCTGGCGCGCGATCTCGCGGCGCAGCACATAGTTTTCGCGCAGCAGGCCGGCGCGGTCGAAACAGCGGTTGACCGCATTCATCATCTGGTCGATGCGGAAGGGCTTGAGGATGAAATCCGAGGCGCCGGCGCGTAGCGCGTTGATCGCGGTTTCGATGTCGGCAAAGGCGGTGATCAGGATGACATCGCACTGCTGGCCCTGTTCGCGCAGCTCGTTGAGCCACTCCAGGCCGCTGCGACCGGGCAGCGAAATGTCAAGGATGATGAGGTCGAAGTGCAGCCGGGCGAACAGCTGCTGCGCGTGTTCGACGCTGCCTGCCGTCTCGACCAGCCCGCAGCGCGAACCGAGCGCGCGGCTGATGAAGCTGCGCATGCCCTCTTCGTCATCGACGACGAGTACCGAGTACTGCTGCCAGTCGCGCTCGCCGTCGCGGGCGGCGGCCGAGGGCGCACGTGCTGCGTTCATGCCGATGGCTGTACCACGATGAGGATGTTGCACGGCGCTTCCTCGACCAGCGAGGCGCCCACCGAGCCTTTCCACCAGCGCTCGAGGCGCGATGCGTGGTGGGTGTGGCCGATCACGATCAGGTTGACGTGCAGTTCGCGCGCGAGGCGGCTGATTTCACGCACGGCGTCGCCGGTGACCAGGTGTCCTTCGGCAGTGACGCCGCGCGCCTTCAGCTGGTCCAGGCCTTCCTTCAGCACCTCGGCGAAACGCTCGTTCTCTTCCTCCTGCGGCACGTCGGCGACGAAGCCTTCGGCCACGAACAGCGTCGCCGCGATCGGCGCAACGGCAAGCAGATGTATTTCGGCGTGCAGCAGATCGTTGATGTCGGCGCATTCGAGCAGTGCGCGGCGACCCGATTCGGAACCGTCGTAGGCGAGCAATACCTTGCTGTACATGAACGTTCTCCTGCTGTGTCGAAAGTCGATGCCTACCAGAGCTTCCACCAGGGGTCGTCCTCACCCGGCCGCTTGAAGCCGCGCGCGAGGAAGTCGCTCTGCGGGTAGTTCTTCATCATGACGCGCTGGGCGTCGTCGCGCAGGTCGGTCAGGCCCAGCGATTCGTAGGCGACCATCAGGATATACAGTGCCTCTTCGACCGCCGGCGACTGCTGATAGTTGCTGACCGCGAACTGCGCGCGATTGGCTGCCGCGAGGTAGGCGCCGCGCTTGATGTAGTAGCGCGCCACGTGCACTTCGTGCGCCGCCAGCGAATTGACCAGGTAGTTCATGCGTATGGTCGCGTCCGGCGTGTACTTGCTTTCCGGATAACGCGTCACCAGTTCCTTCAATGCGTCGAAGGAATCGCGCAGGCCCTTGGGATCGCGTTCCGTCATGTCCTGGCGCGACAGCACGCTCATGACGCCGAGGTCTTCGTTGAAATGGACGAGGCCGCGCAGGTAATACACGTAATCGACGTTCGGGTGGTTCGGATGCAGCCGGATGAAGCGGTCGCAGGCGGCGACGGCCTGTACGCGCTCGCCCTGGCGGTAATAGGCGTAGGCAACTTCGATCTGCGCCTGCTGCGCATAGCGGCCGTAAGGGAATTTGGCTTCCAGCTTCTCGTACAGCTTGATCGCCTGTTCGTACGAGCCTTCGCCCATCAACTCCTTCGCCTCGGTATAGAGGCGCTGGGCGGACCAGTTGGCGGTTTCGTCGATCTTATCGGGAAGGAGCCCGCACCCGGCGGCCAGAGCCACCCACAGTATCGCTACACTACGCCACATGACCGCTTTGACCCTGGAAGATACGCAAGACGACGATTATATCGCCGAGCAGCCCGCGAGCCCGACCCAAGTCCCGATATGCGCGACGGTGCCGGCTGGCGTGGTCGGCGACCGGCTGGACGCGGTGCTCGCCCGGGTCTGGCCGCAGTATTCGCGCAGCCGCCTGCAGGGCTGGTTGCGTGAGGGCAGGGTGCGGGTGGACGGGAAGACCTGCGACGACGCGCGTTGACGCACTTTCACCGGCGAACGACTCGAACTGGACCCCGGCAGCCTGCCCGCCGACACCGTACATGCGCCGCAGGACATTCCGCTCGACGTGGTGTTCGAGGACGACACGCTGCTGGTGATCAACAAACCGGCCGGCATGGTGGTGCACCCGGGCAATGGCGTGCCGGATGGCACGCTGCTCAACGCGCTGCTGCATCGCGTGCCCGGACTGGCACAGGTGCCGCGCGCCGGCATCGTGCACCGGCTGGACCGCGACACGACCGGCCTGCTGGTGGTGGCGCGCACACTTGAGGCGCAGACCGATCTGGTGCGTCAGCTGCAGGCACGCACCGTGTCGCGCCGCTATTTCGCGGTGGTGGCCGGCGACCTGAGGACGGACGGCACGGTCGATGCCGCCATCGGCCGTCATCCGGTGCAGCGCACCCGCATGGCTGTTGTGCAGGCGGGCGGCAAACCGGCGCGTACCCACTATTTCGTGCGCGAACGGCTTCAGGGCGCGACGCTGGTCGAGTGCCGGCTGGAGACCGGGCGCACCCATCAGATCCGCGTCCACATGGCGCACATCGGTCACTCGCTGCTCGGCGACGAGGTCTACGCGCCGCGCAACGTGGCCGACCGTTTCTCGCGCCAGGCGCTGCATGCCTGGCGGCTCGGGCTCATCCATCCGAAGAGCGGCGACGAAGTCGAGTGGGAAGTGCCGCTGCCAGCCGATATGGAGGGCCTGATCGCCGGGCTGAGGATCGCCCCATGAACAAGCCGGCCGCGCTGCCGTTGATCCTGCCCGACTGGCCGGCGCCGCCGTCGGTGCGCGCCTGTGTCACGACGAAGTTGGGCGGCGTCAGCGCGCCGCCTTTCGGACCGTTCAATCCGGCGACGCATGTCGGCGACCATCCGCAGGCGGTGGCCGACAACCGCGCGCTGCTGCGCGCCCACCTGCCGGCCGAGCCGCTGTGGCTCGATCAGGTTCACGGCGTGGACGTACTGGACGCCGACCGTCAGCGCTGCGGTACCGGTGACGCCTCGGTCGCGCACCTGCCGAACCGCGTCTGTGCGGTGATGACCGCGGATTGTCTGCCGGTGCTGTTCTGCAACCGCCAGGGCAGCGTGGTGGCGGCGGCACACGCGGGCTGGCGCGGCTTGGCTGCAGGCGTGCTGAAACGAACGGTCGAGCGCATGGGCTGTTCGCCGGCCGAGCTGATGGCTTGGCTCGGCCCGGCCATCGGCCCCGACGCCTTCGAGGTCGGGCCGGAAGTGCGCGCCGCATTCGTCGAACGGCTGCGCGGCGCGGCGCGCGCATTTCGCCCCGGTTCGGGCGATCGACTGTACGCCGACATCTACGCGTTGGCGCGGCTGGAACTGGAAGCGGCGGGCGTGCAGGCCGTGTACGGCGGCGGGCTGTGCACCGTGAGCCAGCGCGAACTTTTCCATTCCTACCGGCGCGACGGCCGTTGCGGACGCATGGCCAGCCTGATCTGGATCGCAGATCGTGCGACCCCGTTCGCCGCGGAACCGTCGTATCAAGGATAATAAGAGACCGTTTTCAGTTTCGAATCCCCCATGTCTGTCCTTGCCTGGATCGTGCTTGCCTCTTTCGTCGGCGGTGCGATCAGCGTCTGTGCCGCCGCGTTGTTCGGCATGGCCGTCAATCTTCAGCGCATTCCGATGCTCATCAGTTACTCGGTCGGCGCGCTGCTTGGCGCCGCTCTGCTCGGCGTGCTGCCGCAGGCGATCGAGGAAGTCGGAAGCGTAGAACTGGCCACCAGTCTGCTTCTGGCGGGCATCCTCGGTTTCTTCCTGCTGGAGAAATTGGTGCTGTGGCGGCACTGTCACGAGGTCAGTTGCGAGGCGCACGATCCGGCGGAACTGGCGCAGCACGCAGGGCACGACCACGCTCACCACGACCACGCCGCGCTGACACACCACGATCACGGTCATGGCGGCGACGGCGCGCGCGCAGCTTCGCTCATCCTGATCGGCGACGCCTTCCATAACTTCGTCGATGGTGTGCTGATTGCCGCCGCCTTCTCGCAGAGCATTCCGCTGGGCATCGTCACCGCGACCGCCATCGTCGCGCACGAAATTCCACAGGAAGTGGGCGATTACCTGGTGCTGCTGCATTCGGGCATGAGCCGCATGCGTGCGCTGGCGTTCAACCTGCTGTCCAGCATGGCGACCCTGGTCGGCGCGGTCGGCGCCTATTTCGCGCTGTCGCTCGTGAGCGGCGCCGTGCCCTATCTTTTGTGCATTGCGGCGGCCAGCATGATCTACGTCGCGGTGGCCGATCTGATTCCCGGTCTGCACAAACGTGCCGAGATCGGCGCCACCATCCAGCAGGTGCTACTGATTTCGCTGGGCGTCGGCAGCATCGTGCTGATCCACCACTTCGTTCAACGGTTTCGCCCATCACTGATCCGTCCTCCTCCGGTTGCGGCCGCCGCGCGGCCGCGCGCCGCCTCGCCGGCGTGCCGAAAATCCACAGGAACAGCGCCAGCGGCGCGACGCCGTAAAAAAGCACGGTGAGCACGGCGGCGACGATGCTGTGCTCTGTCACGGCCATCATCAGCACCACGTACAGCCACGCAATCGCAATGATGTACATGCGGGTAATCCTTTCCTGCAGCGCGTTTCGTTGGCCCGCGCCGGGTTCGGACGGGCGGGATTGACAGCTATTTTGTGCGATGCAACAATCCAGTCGTGTTGCGTGTGCCGGGTGGCCGCACCCACCGCGCGCACGTCCGTCGGCATGCGCTGTTATGCTCGCCTGGCGCGATTGCGACCGGCACGATAGACGCAGATTCCCGACGACGCCATCGCGTTGCATCTGAAATAAGAACGACTGGGGTTTGGTTTGATGAGCAGTGACTCGGCAGCACCCGGAAAGTCCGTCCCGCCTCGCAACGAGGCCGTGCAGCCCGACTGGACGGCCATCATGGCCGCGATGGGCAAGAACTTCAGCGAATTCATGACGCGCCAGCAGAGCACGCTGGCCGCACACACACCGCTCAACGGCAGTGCCTTCCCGGCACCCGAAGCCGCCCGTTTCTCCGAACTTCATCAGCAGTGGCTGGAAAGCCAGCACCGGCTCTGGCAGGCCTTCGCCCAGCGCAAGCCGGACGACGGACCGGCGCCGGCCGTCGTGCAGCCCGAGCCCACCGACCGCCGTTTCCGCGCGCCCGAGTGGACCAAGAGCCCCTATTTCGACTATCTGCGCCAGGCCTACCTGCTGAACGCGCAGTTCATGCGCGCCTGCGTCGAAGCGACGCCGGTGGCCGACGGGCGTGCGAAGGATCGCATGCGCTATCTGTCGAAACAGATGATCGAGGCAATGTCACCGGCCAATTTCGCCGCGACCAACCCGGAATTCGTCGAAACCGCGCTGCGTACCGAGGGTGAAAGCATCCGTCGCGGCCTTGAGAACCTGCTGCGCGACCTGCAGCAGGGCCACATTTCGATGTCGGCGCCCGGTGCCTTTGAAGTGGGCAGGAACCTTGCCGTGACCGAAGGTTCGGTGGTGTTCGAGAACGAACTGATACAGCTTATCCAGTACGCGCCGACGACCGACAAGGTGCACGCCAAGCCGCTGCTGATCGTGCCGCCCTGCATCAACAAGTACTACCTGATGGACCTGCAGCCGGAGAACTCGCTGGTGCGTTTCCTGGTGGAGCAGGGCATCACCGTGTTCCTGATTTCCTGGCGCAATCCCGATCAGACGCTGGCCCAGCTGACCTGGGACGACTACCTGCGCCTCGGGCCGCTGACCGCGCTCGACGTGGTGCGCGACATCAGCGGAGATGCGCAGCCGAACACCATGGGTTTCTGCGTCGGCGGCACGATACTGGCGTCGGCGCTGGCGGTCGCCTGCGGTCGTGGCGAAAAGCCTGCTGCAAGCATGACCTTGCTGACCACGCTGCTCG
Source organism: Methyloversatilis sp. (assembly GCF_965284615.1). GTDB lineage: Bacteria > Pseudomonadota > Gammaproteobacteria > Burkholderiales > Rhodocyclaceae > Methyloversatilis. The sequence continues at coordinate 2,900,509 of NZ_OZ260098.1, read as the reverse complement.
ATTTTTCGGATGCCGGCGAGATCGGCTGCCTGGTCGATGAAGGCATGGTGGCGGCGCGCGAGCACACGATAGGGCGCGGCGGACTGCTGCCGGGTCGCGAACTGGCGCAGACCTTCAGCAGCCTGCGTCCGAACGACCTGATCTGGAACTACGTGGTCGGCAACTACCTGAAGGGCGAAACGCCGCCGGCCTTCGACATCCTGCACTGGAACTGCGACAGCACGAACCTGCCCGGCCCCTTCCTCGCCTGGTACTTGCGCAACCTCTACCTCGAAAACAGTCTGCGCGTGCCGGGTAAACTCGAAATGCTGGGCGTCAAGGCGGATCTGGGCAAGGTGGACATTCCGGCCTACCTGCTGGCCACGTCGGAAGACCACATCGTGCCGTGGACCGGTGCCTATCTGGTGCGCAAGCTGCTCGGTGGTGACACCACCTTCGTACTGGGCGCCAGCGGCCACGTGGCCGGCGTGATCAATCCGGCCTCGAAGGACAAGCGCTCGCATTGGGTTGGCGGCAACGAATCGACCGCCGAGGAATGGCGGGCCAACGCCGGCGAACAGCCGGGCAGCTGGTGGAAGCATTACATCAAGTGGCTGACTGCCAAGTCAGGCAAGAAGGTCGCGCCCCCGTCACGAGCGGGCAACGCGCAATACAAGGTGATCGAGCCCGCACCCGGGCGCTATGTGAAAGGCAGCGCAACGAACTGAACGCATGGCAGCCTCATGAGGGGGGCTGCGGAAGACACACCCTCGACTAATAAAAGGAGACAAGGAAATGACGCGAGTCGCACTGGTAACAGGCGGTATGGGAGGACTGGGTGAAGCGATCTGCATCAAGCTCGCGGCACTGGGTTTCCGCGTGGTGACCACACACAGTCCTGGCAATACGAAGGCAGCCGAATGGCTGCAGACCATGAACAACATGGGCTACGGCTTCAAGGCCTACCCGTGCGACGTGTCGGATTTCGACTCCTGCAAGGCGTGTGTCGAGACGGTGGTGAAGGAAGTCGGTCCGGTTGATGTGCTGGTGAATAACGCCGGCATCACCCGTGACATGACCTTCAAGAAGATGACGAAGGCGGACTGGGACGTGGTGATGAGCACCAACCTCGACTCCTGCTTCAACATGACCAAGCAGGTCATCGATGGCATGACTGAGCGCAAGTGGGGCCGCGTCATCAACGTGTCTTCGGTGAATGGCTCGAAGGGTGCGTTCGGCCAGACCAATTACTCGGCCGCCAAGGCCGGCATGCATGGCTTCACCAAGGCGCTGGCGCTGGAAGTGGCGCGCGCCGGTGTCACCGTGAATACGATTTCGCCGGGCTATATCGGTACCAAGATGGTGACCGCGATCCCGCAGGACATCCTCGACTCGAAGATCCTGCCGCAGATCCCGGTATCGCGTCTGGGCAAGCCGGAAGAGATTGCAGGCCTGGTGGCCTATCTGGCGTCGGACGAAGCGGCTTTCGTCACCGGCGCCAACATTGCAATCAACGGCGGTCAGCACATGTCCTGACCGCCTGCGCGGAGGTCCGCGCACGCCTTCCACCTCGTCCGGCGGGGGTGGAAGGTTTTTCACGCAGCTGGCTGGGAGAGAAGTCATGACGAAACGAGTTGCCCTGGTTACCGGGGGTATGGGCGGTCTGGGTACCGCAATCTGCAAGGCACTGGCCAAGGACGGCTACACCGTCGTGGCGAACTGTCTGCCCGCGTTCCCCCAAAAGGACGAATGGCTGGCCAAGATGCAGGCCGAAGGCTTTGAAATGAAAGCCGCCGAGGGCGACGTGTCCGACTACGATTCCTGCAAGTCGATGATCGACAAGGTCGAGCAGGACATCGGCCCGGTCAACGTGGTCGTGAACAACGCGGGCATCACCCGTGACAAGTTTTTCTCCAAGATGGACAAGGCCCAGTGGGATGCGGTGCTGACCACCAACCTCGACAGCCTGTTCAACGTGACGCACCACGTCGCCGGCAAGATGGCCGAACGCGGCTGGGGTCGCATCATCAACATTTCGTCGGTCAATGGCGTCAAGGGTCAGGCCGGCCAGACCAACTACTCGGCTGCCAAGGCTGGCGTGGTCGGCTTCACCAAGGCGCTGGCCGCCGAAATGGCCGCCAAGGGCGTCACCGTCAATGCGATCGCTCCGGGCTATATCGGCACCGACATGGTGATGGCGATCCGCGAGGACATCCGTCAGGGCATCATTGACTCGGTGCCGATGAAGCGTCTGGGCAAGCCGGAAGAGATTGGTGCTGCGGTGTCCTACCTCGCCTCCGACATGGCGGGTTACGTGACCGGTGCGACGCTGAACATCAACGGCGGCCTGTACTACCAGTAATTGCGGTAAAGACGGGTTTGTGACGCATCGAAAGGCCTTATGCGGCACTGCCGCATAAGGCCTTTGCTTGCTGTATGATCAAAACAGAGTGGGCGGAAACACCGCCCCGGGGTAGTTCAAACGAGCGAGGACACCACACAATGAGCGCTTCCGAAAGCCGCGAGGGGACAGGTTCCACCAACAGGCTGATCAAGAAATATCCCAACCGCCGGCTTTACGACACCCGCACGAGTTCCTACATCACGCTGTCCGACGTGAAGGAACTGGTTCTCGAGAATGCCGAGTTCCAGGTCGTCGATGCCAAGACCGGCGAGGACCTCACCCGCAGCATCCTGCTGCAGATCATCATCGAGGAAGAAAGCGAAGGCGTGCCGATGTTCACGTCCGACCTGCTGTCGCAGATGATCCGCTTCTACGGCAACGCGATGCAGGGCATGATGGGCAAGTACCTCGAAGGCAACATCAAGGCCTTCACCGACGTTCAGAGCAAGCTCCAGGACCAGGCGCGCGCCATCTACGGCGACAACAACGCGATGAGCAAGGACCTCTGGGCGCAGTTCCTGAACTTCCAGGGCCCGGCCATGCAGAGCATGATGGGTGCCTATATGGAGCAGAGCAAACGCATGTTCGTGCAGATGCAGGAGCAGATCGAGCAGCAGACCCGCTCGATGATGTCCGGTTTCAAGTTTCCCGGCTTCGGACCGGGGGGCGATAAAGGCCCGCAAAACAAGTAAACTGCAGGGTTTTGCGGCGGAGACGCGGCGTGACCCGTACTTCTGAATCTGGCAACACCACAAAGCCGACCCCCAAGGTCGGCTTCGTTTCTCTCGGCTGTCCGAAGGCGACTTCGGACTCCGAGTCCATCCTGACCCGCCTGCGCTCCGAAGGCTACGACATCGTGCCGACCTACGACGATGCCGATGTCGTGGTCGTCAACACCTGTGGCTTCATCGATGCCGCGGTCGAGGAATCGCTCGACGCGATCGGCGAGGCGCTGGCCGAGAACGGCAAGGTGATCGTGACCGGCTGTATGGGCGCGGAGGGGCCGAAGCGCCAGCAGGTGCTGTCCGCTCATCCGCAGGTGCTGGCGGTGACCGGTCCGCACGCGACCGAAGAGGTGATGGACGCGGTCCATCGCCACCTGCCCAAGCCGCACGATCCCTTCTCCGACCTGGTGCCGCCGCAGGGCATACGGCTCACGCCGTCGCACTACGCCTACCTGAAGATTTCCGAAGGCTGCAATCACCGCTGCAGTTTCTGCATCATTCCGTCGATGCGTGGCGATCTGGTGAGCCGGCCGATCGGCGACGTGATGCGCGAAGCCGAGGCGCTGCGCGACGCCGGTGTGCGCGAACTGCTCATCGTGTCGCAGGACACCAGCGCCTACGGCGTCGATGTGAAGTACCGCACCGGCTTCTGGGGCGGCAAGCCGCTGCGCACCAAGCTGTACGACCTGGCGAGCGCGCTGGGCGAGCTGGATATGTGGGTGCGCATGCATTACGTGTATCCGTATCCGCATGTCAACGACATCATCCCGCTGATGGCCGAGGGCAAGATCCTGCCCTACCTCGACGTGCCCTTCCAGCACGCCAGCCCGCGCGTGCTGAAGGCGATGAAGCGGCCGGCCAATGCCGAGAACAACCTCGAACGCATCCGCGCCTGGCGTTCGATCTGCCCCGACATCACGATACGCAGCACCTTCATCGCCGGCTTTCCGGGCGAGACCGAACAGGAGTTCGAGGAGCTGCTCGACTTCCTTGGTGAAGCACGGCTGGACCGCGTCGGCTGTTTCGCCTATTCGCCGGTCGATGGCGCCAGCGCCAACGACCTGCCGGGCGCGCTGCCGGAAGAGGTGCGCGAGGAGCGCCGTCAGCGCCTGATGGAATTCCAGGAAGACATTTCGACCCAGCGGCTGGAAGAGAAGATCGACCGCGAGATGATCGTGCTGGTCGATGAAGTCGACGAGGACGGCGCGGTCGCCCGCTCCGAAGGCGACGCGCCGGACATCGACGGCCTGGTGCACATCCTCGACGGTCAGGACCTCGAAGTCGGCGACTTCGTGCGTGTGCGCATCACCGATTGCGATGTGCACGACCTGTACGCCGAAGTCGTCACCGAAGGCTGACGATGAGTCGCCCGTGCGTCGGCGCAGCGTGAACGGGATCCGGAGCTGATATGGAGGACGGACGCATCGTGTCGGCACTGGCGCGGCTGCGGACAGTGGTCGGCGACAGCCATCTGCTGACCGCTGCCGCTGACCTCGCGCCGTATTGCACCGACTGGCGCGGCCGTTATCGCGGCGAAGCCCTGTGCGTCGTGCGCCCGGCAACGGTCGATGAACTGATGCAGGTGGTGCACGTCTGTCACGAGGCACAACTGCCCATGGTGCCGCAGGGCGGCAATACCGGCCTGTGCGGTGGCGCCACGCCGCATGCGGGGCGCTACGAAGTGCTGGTCACCCTGTCCCGCCTGAATCGCATCCGCGTGCTTGATCGCGACAATGCGTCGATCACCGTCGAAGCCGGCTGCACGCTGGCTGCGGTACAGGCCGCCGCGCGTGACGCCGGCCTGCTGTTTCCGCTCAGTCTGGCGTCAGAAGGCTCGTGCGAGATCGGCGGCAACCTGTCACCAACGCTGGCGGCGTACATGTGCTGCGCCACGGCAACGCGCGCGACCAGGTGCTCGGTCTCGAAGTCGTGCTGCCCGACGGTCGGCTGTGGAACGGCCTGCGTGCGCTGCGCAAGGACAATACCGGCTACGACCTCAAGCACCTGTTCGTCGGCGCCGAAGGCACGCTGGGCTTCATCACAGCGGCCGTGCTGAAGCTCGCGCCGCTGCCGGTGAACACCGCGCTCGCCTGGGTGGCACTCGACGGCCCGCAGCGCGGCATCGATCTGCTGCATGCGCTGCAGGCGCAGGCAGGCGATCTGCTGAACGCGTTCGAGCTGGTCGGTCGCGAGGCGCTGGGCATGGTGCTCAAGCACATTCCCGGAGCGCGTGACCCGCTTGCCGACGCCGCGCCCTGGTACGCGCTGGTTGAACTCGCCGGCAACGACCCGACGCTCGAAACCAAGCTTGGCGACACGCTGGCAGCGCTGCTCGAGCGTGGCATGGTGCGCGACGCGGTGATCGCGCAGGACGGCGCACAGGCGAAGGCGCTGTGGGCACTGCGCGAGAACATTTCGGAGGCGCAGCGCATCGAGGGTTTCAGCGTGAAGCACGACATCAGCGTGCCGGTCGGCAGCATTCCGCATTTCATCGAGGCGGCCGGCGACAAGCTCGCCGCCGTGTTGCCGGGTGTGCGCGTGGTGGTGTTCGGTCACGCCGGCGACGGTAATCTGCACTACAACCTGTCCTTCACCGATGCTTCCGACAACGCTCGGCTGATTGCCGATGCGAAGGTGGCGAGCGAGCAGGTACATGAAACGGTGATCGCACTCGGTGGATCGATCTCGGCCGAGCACGGCATCGGCCAGCTCAAGCGTGACCTGCTCGCGACGTGCAAGAGCACGGTCGAGCTGGACATGATGAGGGCGGTGAAGCGCGCATTCGATCCGTACGGGGTGATGAATCCGGGAAAGGTGCTGCCCGACGCCGGTCAGTGAGCGAAGCTCAATGCATCTTGAGGTAGCGGGTCGATGTCGATGTGATATGCGTATGTCACGAAGAAGAAATGTCGATCGATGTTCGACAAAAATAATTGCGCGAGATGCTTTACAAACACGGAACAGTGTTTATAATGCGCTCCTCTTTCGACGGGGGTATAGCTCAGCTGGGAGAGCGCTTGCATGGCATGCAAGAGGTCAGCGGTTCGATCCCGCTTACCTCCACCAAGCGAGAGAGAAGGCAGTACAAAGCAGTAATCAGTAAAAAAGCAGCAAGCGGTAAAACTAGGTCCCCATCGTCTAGAGGCCTAGGACACTACCCTTTCACGGTAGGTACCGGGGTTCGAATCCCCGTGGGGACGCCAGCTCTTTTGCTGGCAGTGCAAGTCCGGAAGAAGAAGTGCCGGCACCAACACTGGAGTGGTAGTTCAGTTGGTTAGAATACCGGCCTGTCACGCCGGGGGTCGCGGGTTCGAGTCCCGTCCACTCCGCCAACACAAGGTGCTCCGCAGTTTCTGCGGGGTGCTCACGAAGAAGGCCGCGAAAGCGGCCTTTTTTGTTTTCTGTGCCCCACAACGGGATCGCCTTGAGGCTGAACCGCCTCAGTTCAGAAAAGCTCGATCTCGCCGCTGTTGTTGACCTCCTCAAAAACGCCCGCCTTGACCAGTGCTTCGTACGAATGCACCTGGTTACGCCCGTTGTGCTTCGCGTGATAGACCGCGCGATCTGCGCGATCCACCGATCCGCTGGCATTGTCCATCAGGCGCAGTCGTGTGAAGCCGACACTGGCGGTGACCGTGCCAACCTGAGGGAAGGCGAAACCCGAAAGCTGCTGGCGGAAGAAGTCGAAGGCAAGGTGAGCTTCGTCGTCGTGCTCGGCACGCAGCAGCACGATGAATTCCTCGCCGCCGAAGCGATACAGGTATTCGCTGTGATGGAAGGCGGTGCGCAGGATGCGTGCGACCAGCAGTAGCACCTCGTCGCCGATCAGGTGACCGAAAGTGTCGTTTACGCGCTTGAAGTGATCGACGTCGATGACGCCCAGCCACCAGTTCGGCGAGCCCTCGGCTGCATGCCCGGTGCCCGCCATCGTGTCCAGACATTTCAGGAACTGTTCGTCGAAGGTCTTGCGGTTCAGCAGGCCGGTCAGGCTGTCGCGTTCGCTGTAGTCGAGCAGGCTGATCTGGTTGCGATAGATCTTCAGCAGACCCTCCACAAGGCGCAGCTGCACCGGCAGCAGGGGCTGTTCGCTGATCAGTTCGATGATGCCGAAGCGCCGCGCGCCGGCCCACACCGGAAAGAGGTTGAGCCAGGGGCCGTCGTGGCCGTTCATCGGCAGGTCGAGCAACGGTTCGTCGCAGCCGAAGGCCTGATCGAACTGCGGGCGGGCGGACAGGGCGGGCAGCGCGTCGAGCGGCGTCCAGCTTGGATCGCCTGCACGCATGCCGCTCCCTTTGATCATGCCCGCCTGCAGCAGCAGCCGCAGATCGGATACGTCGCCGACGCAGCGATACAGATTCAGTTCGATCGGATCGAGCCAGTCGCCCAGTACCGAGACGAAGGTACTGTCGATGAGGTCGCGATCGCGGTAACCGGTCAGGTTGGCGACCGATCCTATGAGGTCAGACATGGCGGTGTGCGGGCGGGTCTTTTTGCGGGGTTCGTGTGGAGTATCGGCAGCGCGACGGGGCGACTTGAGCGCTAGAATCGGCCACAAACAGCCGAGGGCGTGCGCTTGCGCATCCCCGCGGATTCACCGCCGAGCGGTAAGCACAGGGCCCGTTGATGATCGTCCTCTCCATCCGTCGCGCCGCCTCCGCACTGGCGATGCTGCTGTGTCTGTCGGGTGCGCCGGCGCTGCATGCGGCCTGTGCGCTAGAGGGCGTCATCACCGTCGGTGTCGTGCCGCAGCAGGCGGCGAGCGATCTGGCGCAAGGCTGGATTCCGCTGTTGCGCGAGGTGTCGGCCGTCAGCGGCTGCGAATTCCGTTTCGCGACGGCGCCGACCATCACCGAGTTCGAGAAGCGACTGGCCCGTGGCGAATACGCGATCGCCTACATGAACCCCTATCACTACGTGGTGTTTCATCAGGCTGCCGGCTACTTGGCGTTTGCTCGCGAGAAGGACCGCAAGCTGCGCGGGCTGATCGTCGTCCGCAATGACAGTGCCATCGCTTCGGTGCAGGAACTCGACGGCAAGGAGGTCGCCTTTCCATCGCCGGCTGCCTTCGCCGCCACCGTCATTCCGCTGGCTGAACTGAAGCGCGGCGGCATTTCGGTGAAGCCGCGTTTCGTTGCCTCGCACGATTCCGTTTACCTGAATGTTGCGCGCGGGCTGGTTATCGCCGGCGGCGGCATCGAGCGCACGCTGGAGGCCATCGACACCGGCGTGCGTGATCGCATGCGCGTCATCTGGCGTTCGGCAGAGTACCCGCCGCACGCCTTCGCCCGTCTGCCGGGTGTGCCGGAGTCGGTGGGCAGGGATTTCGTGACGCGATACAGAAGGTCGGCAGTTCGGCGCCCGGCGCCGAACTGCTGAAGCAGATCGGCTTCAAAGGCGTCGTGAATGCGCAGGATCGGGACTGGGAGCCGATACGTGCGCTCGATATCCGGGTACTCGATGCATTGCTGGCCGAACCGGTGCGCTGATTCCTGTTGATGAAGATGCGCGCCTTCAGTCGCATGTCCTTCCGCTGGAAGGCCATTCTCGGCATCGCCCTGATCGAGGCGCTGACGCTTTCGGTGACGATATTCGGCGCGCTGGGCCAGATGGCCAGTTCGCAGGCCGATCTGATCCAGCGCAGCGCGCAGATGGCGATGTCGCTGTTTTCGGCCGCCGTGTCCGACGCGTTGATTTCGAGCGATCTGGCCAAGATCGAGGCGGTCTCGTCGGATCTGGTGTCGCGACGCGAGGCCGTGTTTGTCCGCGTGCTCGACCAGGATGGCCGCGAGGTGGCGGCCAAGGGCGACGCTGCGGCGCTGGCGCGGACCTTCAGCGCCGACAGCGATCCGCTGGCGGAAGGCTCCGACAGCTTTGCTGTCAGCGCCCCCATCATGGCCGGCAGCGCGCGCATCGGCGAGGTGCAACTGGGCATCGACAACCGTCAGGCGCGCATCGAACTGGCCGAGGCGAAGCGCCTCGCGGCCGTCGTCGCGGTCTTCGGCATGGGGCTCGCCGCGCTGTTCTCGTGGCTGCTCAGCGGCTGGCTCGCGCACGGTATCCGGCGACTGTCCGACGGCGCGCAGCGCATCGCCTCAGGCCAGCTCGACGCGCGGGTGGACGAAAGCGGCGAGCAGGAACTGCAGGTGCTGGCGCAGTCGTTCAACGGCATGGCCGTGTCGCTGCAACAGCGCGAGGACGAGCGCGAGGCGCTGTTGCAGCGCGCCGAACAGGCGGTGGCCGATGCGCGCGAAGCCAGCCGCGCCAAGAGCGCCTTCCTCGCGGCGATGAGCCACGAAATCCGCACCCCGCTGAATGGCGTGGTCGGGCTGGCGGCCATCCTGGCCGACAACGACAGCCCGCAACGGGCGCGCGAGCACGGCCGGCAGTTGCGCATCGCAGCCGGTCAGCTGCGCATGATCGTCAACGACATTCTCGACTTCTCCAAGATCGAGGCCGGCAAGCTCGATCTGGAACACATTCCCTTCGCCATCGGCGACCTGCTCGAAACCTGCCACGCGTCGTTTGTCGCGCAGGCGCAGGACAAGGCGCTCGCTCTGACATTCAAGCTGGCGCCGGAAGTGCCGCCGGCGCTGTGCGGCGATCCGACGCGGCTGGCGCAGATACTGAACAACTACGTGTCGAACGCGTTGAAGTTCACCGCACACGGTCGCGTCAACGTCGAGGTCGCGTTGTGCGAACGGGCGGGTCAGCGGGTGCGCCTGCGCGTCACGGTGCGCGACACCGGTCGCGGGGTGTCGTCTGACGAGATCGACGCGCTTTTCGAGCCCTTCGTGCAGGCCGACGCATCGGTGGTGCGCAGCCACGGCGGTACCGGCCTCGGCCTGACCATTTGCAAGCGGCTGGCTGACGCGATGGGCGGTCGTGTCGGCGGCAGTGGCGCGCCGGGCGAGGGCGCCACCTTCTGGGCCGAGGTCTGGCTCGAACAGGTGGAGGACGGTGCGCTGCCGACGGCTGCCGAGCAAATATCCGCGGTGTCGCTGGCCGATCTGCGCGTGCTTGTCGTCGATGACATCGCGGTCAACCGGACGGTGGCGGTTCATCTGGTCGAACGCGCGGGCGCGCACGCCGAGCAGGCCGTCACGGGCGGCAGGCGCTGGAACGCGTCTGCGCCGGTGGCATCGACCTGGTGCTGATGGATATCCAGATGCCGGTGATGGACGGCAAGACTGCGACGCGCGAGATCGTCGCCCGCCTGGGCGCTGCCGCGCCGCCCGTCGTCGGCCTGACCGCGCACGCGGTGACCGAGGAGCGGGACGAGTGCCTGGCGCTGGGCATGCGTGCCTACCTGACCAAACCGGTTGACGCGCACGCCTTGCTCGGGGTACTGGCGACCACCGCCGCCGGCCGCGGCGACGTGCTGCAGACCATGACGCCGGCAACCGTCGAGCCGATCGCGGAACCGGTCACCGATGAGGCGCGACCTGCGCTCGATCTGGCAGCCGTGCGCCAGCAGTTCGATGGCGATCTCGCGCTCTACGGCGAAATCCTCGCCACCACGCTGGGCGAGGTCAGGGCGCTGCGCGACGCACTGGCGGCGCGTGTCGGCGAACCGGCTGCCGACATCGTCCGCCAGATACATGCGCTCAAGGGCGTCTGTCTGAACCTCGGTTTTGCCCGCGCCGGCGTTGAGGCGGCGCGGCTGGAACGCGCACTGCGCGACGCCAGCCTGTCGACGGAACAGCTGCCCGACGCGTTGCGTGCATACGTCGTCGTGCTCGACGAAGCGCTGGATGCTGCCGCACGACATCTTGCAGCCGGCCCCGCGTCATAATCGCCCCGTTCACCCGCCTGGATCCGCTTGCCAATGTCGCTCAACGCCCTCTTTTCCCGTCCCGCCGTACGCAAGACCTGCATCGGCATCGTCGCCGCAACCGTGCTGTTCGGTCTGCTCGGTGCGTTTGCGGCGCCGCATCTGGTGCGTTCGCTGGCCGAGAAGCACGGTTCCGAATTCCTCGGTCGTGCGCTGACGCTGCAGGCGGTGTCGATCAACCCCTACACGCTGGAACTGACGGTGTCGGGACTGAAGTTGCTGGAGGCCAACGGCAAGGACGAGGCGGTGACGCTGGACAGCCTGACCGTCAACGTCGAGTGGGCGTCGCTGTTCAAGGGCGCACCGGTGGTGCGGGCGGTGCAGGTGGAGCGGCCCTGGCTGCGCATCGTGCGGCTGGACGAGGAAGGCCGCTTCAATTTCAGCGACGTGCTGCAGAAGATTCTCGACCAGCCGCCGAGCGAGGAGCCGGCGCGCTTCTCGATCAACAACATCGTGCTGCGCGACGGCCGCGTCGATATCGACGATCAGCCCTTCGCGCGCAAGCACGCGATCAGCGACATCCAGATCGGCCTGCCCTTCGTGTCCAACCTGCCGTCCGACGTCGAACTGTTCGTCGAGCCCTCGATCGCGGCCCGCATCAACGACGCGCCGTTTTCGATGAAGGGCAAGGTGCGGCCCTTCATCGACGAACGCGAAGCGACGATGAAGGTCGAGTTCAACGCGCTCAACCTCGCGCGCTTCGATGAGTACTCGCCGGTGCCACTGGGCTTCCGCATCAGTTCCGGCCTGCTCGACACCGACATTGAGCTGGGCTTCCGCCAGAACAAGGAGGGCGCGCCGCGCATCGTGCTGCAGGGCACTTTGGAACTGCGCGATTTCGAACTCGACAGCCGCGACGGCAGTCCGCTGTTCAAGCTGCCGGCGCTGGATGTGGTGCTGAACGAGATCCAGCCTCTGGCCGGCAAGATCGACATCGCCAGCGTCCGCATCGATCAGCCGGATTTCGAAGTGTCCCGCGCGAAGGATGGCAAGCTGAACCTGCAGGCCTTGCTGGCGCGACCGCGCCCTGCACCGAGCGCCACCGCGGCACCGGAAACGGCGCCGGCCGAGCCGGCGAAGGCACCGGAGGTGAAGGTCGGGCTGTTGGAGGTACTGCAGGCACGCGTCGCCTTCACCGACGAAATGCCGGCCAAGCCCTTCAGTTACGTGATCGAGCCGATGGACATCGTGCTGCGCGATTTCTCGCTGCAGGGCGATGCCCCGGCAACACTGGTGATCGCCGCGCAGGCTGAGGGCAATACGCGGCTGGCGGTTGACGCAAAGCTGCGCGCGAGTGCGCCCGACATCGAGGGCGAGCTGACGGTGAGCGGCGTCGAGGTGCCGCGCTTCAGCCCCTACTTTGCCGACCTGATCAACTTCTCGGTCGATCAGGCTGACGTGCGCATCGGTACGCGCTTCGGCCTGCGACTGGCTGACGGGGCGCCGCAGGGCGAGGTGCTGGTGACCGAGGCGGGCGTGGCCCGGCTCAAGCTCACGCGTCGCGGCGAGAAGAACGCATTTGCCCAGGCCGACGACATCGTCGTGAGCCAGGCGCGCATCGACCTGTCAACGCGCAAGGTCGCGGTCGGCGCACTGGATCTGCTCAAGCCGCGTCTGCGCGCGGCGCGTCAGGCCGACGGCGACATCGATCTCGCCGGTCTGGTGCGCCCCTCGTCAGCGGCGGCGGGGCACGCCGCGCCGGCATGGACCGCGCAGCTGTCGGCGCTGAACATCAAGGACGGCGCGGTCCGCTTCGAGGACCGCACGCTGACGACACCGGCCGTGGTCGAACTCGACCGGCTGTCGCTCAAGCTGGAAAACGTCGGCACCGACCTGAAGCAGAAATCGAAGCTGGACCTCGGCTTCCGTGACGCCAAGGGCGGTCTGTTCGGCGTACGCGGCGGCTTTTCGCTGTCGCCGGTACAGGCCGACCTGAAGATCGATGCGCGCCGCCTCGACCTGCTGGTCGGCCAGCCCTGGATGGCGCAGAAGCTCAACGCCGAACTGCTCGCCGGCGTGCTGAGCCTGCGCGGCGACCTCGCGCTGCAGACGCAGCCGGCAGGTGACTGGACACTGGCGTGGAAGGGTGAAACCCATGTCGAGAACGTGCACCTGACCGAAAAGGTGAACGCCTCCGACCTGCTGAAGTGGCGCTCGCTGTTCGCAGGCGGCATTGCGCTGAAGCTGGACAGCCGCAAGCCCGATCTGCTGGCCGGACTGTCGATCAACGAAGTCGCGCTGTCGGATTACTTCGCCCGCATCATCGTGTCGCCGCAGGGCCGGCTGAACCTGCAGGACGTGGTACGCAAGGACGGGGCGGCTGCGACCGCGCCGGTGGCCGCCGCGTCGGCCGCCAAGCCTGCTCCGGCACCGGCTGCCCGCCCGGCGGCGCCGCCGGCCGCCGGCAGCCAGAGCGCGGCGCTGGCACAGATGATCAATGCGGCGCGTCCGCCGATCGACGTGAAAACCATCGTGATGCAGGGCGGCCGCGTCGATTTCAGCGACTTCTTCATCAAGCCGAACTACCGTGCCCAGCTGTCCGAACTGGGCGGCCGCGTATCCGGCCTCAGCTCTGCATCCGGCACCGCCGGCGAGGTGGAACTGCGCGGCCTGGTCGAAGGTTCGGCGCCGATCGACATCACCGGCCGCATCAATCCGCTGGCCGAGGCGCTCTTCCTCGACATCAAGGCCAGTGCGCGTGGCATCGAGCTGGCGCCGCTGTCGCCCTATTCGGGCAAGTACGTCGGCTACGGCATCGAGAAGGGCAAGCTCAGCGTCAACATTGCCTACAAGATCGAGAACGACCAGCTGACTGCCCAGAACAACGTCATCCTCGATCAGCTCACCTTCGGCAACAAGGTCGACAGCCCGGACGCCATCAAGGCGCCGGTGCTGCTGGCGGTGTCGCTGCTGCAGGACCGCAACGGCGTCATCGACATCAATCTGCCGATCAGCGGTTCGCTGTCCGATCCGCAGTTCTCCATCGGCGGCATCGTCGTCAAGGTGATCGTGAACCTGATCGTCAAGGCGGTCACTTCGCCGTTCGCGCTGCTCGGTTCGCTGTTCGGCTCCGAGGCCGATCTCGATCACGTCGCCTTCGAGCCGGGTCGCGCAACGCTGACTGATACCGCGCGCAGCAAGCTCGACACGCTGGGCAAGGCGCTGACCGACCGACCGGCGCTGAAACTGGAAGTGACCGGCCGCACCGATCGCGCGACCGACATCGAAGGCTACCGCCGCGCGCTGCTGGAGCAGAAGGTGCGTGCGGTCAAGGCGGCGAAAACCAAAGCCTCGGCCGAAACGACGACGGTGTCGCCGGAGGAATATCCGGATCTGCTGAAGGCGGTCTACAAGGCGGCGGATTTCCCGAAGCCGCGCAATCTGGTTGGTCTGGCGAAGGACCTGCCGGTGCCGGAAATGGAAAAGCTCATCCTGACCAATACCGAGGTCAGCGACGAGGATCTGCGCCTGCTCGGCCTTGCGCGGGCGCAGACGGTGAAGGACTACCTGACGCGCAACGCCAAGGTCGAGGACGCGCGCCTGTTCGTGCTGGCACCCAAGGCGGGCGAGCCGGCTACCGGTGGCGACAAGCCGGCTGACGGCAAGGACGACAAGACGGCGCCGAACCGCGCCGACTTCTCGATCAAGTAAGAGGGAGGAGGGCGGCCGGCGCCACGCGCCTTCAGTCGCCGTCGGGGATGATGCGGGCGATCTGTTCGGTCGCCTCGCGCGTGCGTTCGGACAGCGTGCGCACCTCGTCGGCCACCACCGAAAAGCCGCGACCGGCGTCGCCGGCGCGTGCGGCCTCGATCGCCGCGTTCAGCGCCAGCCGGTTGGTCTGGTCGGCGATGGCGCGGATGGCGGTGACGATGGCGCGGATCTTCTGCACGTTGTCGCTGAGTTGCTCTCGCTGACGCGCTTCGACCTCCTGCAGATGGTGTTCGTTGTGCTCGGCCTCGATGCAGGTGAGCGCGCCAACCACGCGCAGCGGTGTGCCGCGGTCGTCGCGCCGGGTTCGGCCGCGGGCGCGGAACCAGCGATAGACGCCGTCCTTGCAGCGCAGCCGGTAGTCGATCGAGTAGGGCGTGTTGCCGCTGCGGTCCATCAGGTGGCGGGTGAAGGCTTCGAGCACGCCCGGCTTGTCGTCCGGGTGCAGGCGCGAGGCCCAGCTGTCGAGCACGTTCGGGAATTCCTCTTCGGTTTCGAAGCCGAGCAGGCGGCGGAACTGCGTTGACCACCAGAAGGTGTTGGACGGATTGACCGGGTCGCCGGCCACCACGTCGAGGTCCCAGATGCCGTCCGACAGCATGTCGCTGGCCAGTTCGAAACGGGTGAGTGCGGCGTCGAGTTTCGCCTCGTCCTCACGGCTGCGGCTGATGTCGGTCAGCGAGCCGGCGATGCGCACGATGCCCTGTTCGTCGCGCACGGTGCGGGTGCGCGACAGCAGCCAGCGGTAGCTGCCGTCCTTGTGTGCCATCCGGTAGCGCGTGTCCGGCCAGTCGCCGTCGCGCCGATCGGTCCATTGCCGCGCCAGCGCGTCGAGCGCCTGTTTGCGGTCTTCCGGATGCAGGCGCGAGGCCCAGCTGTCGAGGCGGTCCGGGAAATCGCTGTCGTCGTAGCCCAGCATGTTGCGCAGTCGGTCCGACCACCAGACCGGGTGTTTCAGATCCGGCGTGCGGGCGTCGCCGAGCCGGACTTCCCACAGCCCGGCGTCAACCACGGCGGCGATCAGACTGCTGCGCGCGCTCGCTTCGCTCAGCTCCTGACGCAGCGACTGCGCGTTGTCGGCGGCAACGTCCAGCATCTGTTCCAGCTCGTGCGCGCGCGTTTCGGCGTTGCGTGCCCGGTTGCGCAGGCCGGAGAACACGCGTGACAGCGTGCCCAGCAGCTGCCGCTCATTGGCGCTGCCGCGTGGCGACGGGCAGTAGTCCTCGTCGCGCGATTCGCAGTCGGCGATGCGTTGCAGTTCGAACCAGAAATGTCGTCTGAGCAGCCAGGCCAGCATGCATCCTCCCCGTCGGTCCGGCGCACGACGCGCCGTGCAGCGGAGAGCAGATGACGTGCCATGAAGGCGGTGAGCGGAAACGCTGGAATATCAGTGTCTTGTGCGAAAGCGTCTGGCGGGTGCAGCGTCCACATGCCGGACGGCGTATGACAATCGTCCGTGGCGCGGGCGCTCAACGTGGCGGCAGCAGACCGAGCAGTTCGTCGGCGTGGCGGCTCACGTCGGGTCGTTCGATCAGGTGTGCGATGCGACCTTCGGGGTCGATCAGCACGCTGATCCGCCGGTAGGCACCTAGCCAGCGGCGCAGCAGTCCGGCCGGACCGCTGCCGAGCGCGCCGTAGCGGCGGGCGATGCGCTGGCCGTCATCGACCAGCAACGGGAAATCGAGGGCGAACTTGTCGGTGAAAGCGCGGTGCGCCGCGCTGCCCTGTGCCGATACGCCGAGCACGGTGAGCCCGCGAGCGGCGAGGTCAGTCCGACCGTCGCGGATGGAGCAGGCCTGTTTCGTGCAGCCCGGCGTGTCGTCGCGCGGATAGAAATACAGCGCCAGCCAGCGGCCACGGTAATCGGCGAGACGGTGGCGGTGGCCGTGCTGGTCGAAGGCGTCGAAGTCGGGAGCGGGCTGGCCGGGCGTCATGGCGTGCGGGAACGGTCGTGGAAGAGGGGACTGTAGTCGCTTTCTAGTGGAAATCCCGACTGCGCGGCGTCAGCGCTCCGAGCAGCGCCGAGCGGTTGACCAGGCGGCGAGCGATCAGGTGGATCACCTCGCCTTCGCGCGACACCTGACCGTAGATGCCGAGCAGGGTAGCGCCCAGCACTTCGTGCCGCTGTTTCTCCTGCACGTCCTTGTGCACGATCACGTTGGCCAGTCCGGTTTCGTCTTCCACCGTGACGAACATGACGCCGCTCGCCGTGCCCGGACGCTGGCGGCAGGTGACGATGCCGGCGGCACGGGCGAGTGCGCGGTCGGGCAGACGGCGCAGTTCGGCGGCGGTGATGAAGCGCTGCGCGGCCAGTTCGCCGCGCAGCAGCGCCAGCGGATGACGGCCCAGCGTGAAACCGAGGCTGGCGTAATCGGCGACGATGTCCTCGCCTTCGTGCGGCGCCGCCAGCGCGAGCGGCGTTTCGTTCACCGGCGCGTCGCCCAGCAGTGCGTCCGGGCGCCGCACCGCCGCCTGCCAGTGTGCCTGGTGGCGGTTGCCGGCGAGCGGCTGCAGCGCGCCGCCGGCAGCGAGGCAGCGCAACTGCTGCCGGTCCAGCCGGGCGCGGCGGGCGAGGTCGTTGACATTCGCGAACGGCGCCTTTGCGCGGGCGGCGATCAGGCCTTGCATGGCGTCCTGCGACACGCCCTTGATCATGCGCAGGCCCAGCCGCACGGCCGGCCCGGATGCGCTTGACGAGGGACGTTCGAGCACACAATCCCAGCCGCTCACCGTCACGTCGGCCGGATTGACCTCGACGCCGTGCGTGCGCGCGTCGGCGATCAGCTGGGCCGGCGCGTAGAAGCCCATGGGCTGGCTGTTCAGCAGGCCGCACAGGAAGGCGGCCGGGTGGTGGCACTTGAGCCAGGACGAGGCATAGACCAGCAGTGCGAAGCTGGCGGCGTGGGACTCCGGAAAACCGTAGCCGGAAAAGCCCTCGATCTGGCGGTAGATCTGTTCGGCGAATTCCGGCGTGTAGCCCTTGTTCAGCAGGCCTTCAGTCAGCTTGTGCTGGAATTTTTCCATCGTGCCGCGTTGCCGCCAGGCGGCCATCGAACGGCGCATCTGGTCGGCCTCACCCGGCGTGAAACCGGCGGCGACGACGGCCAGCTGCATCACCTGTTCCTGGAAGATGGGCACGCCCAGCGTGCGTTCGAGTACCGGGCGCAATTCGTCCGACGGGTAGTCGATCCGTTCTGGCGGCAGATGGCGGCGGGCCAGGTAGGGATGGACCATGCCGCCCTGTATCGGCCCCGGGCGCACGATGGCGACCTGGATGACCAGGTCGTAGTAACGGCGCGGCCGCAGTCGCGGCAGCATGTTCATCTGCGCCCGCGATTCGACCTGGAACACGCCGGTCGATTCGCCGCGGCACAGCATGTCGTAGGTCGCCGGGTCTTCGGGCGGAATGTCGGCGACGCTGCGGGGTATCCGTCCCGGCACTGCCGCCGGTGACGCCGGATGCGCATCGGCGCAGGCCGCCAGCGACTGCAGCGTCTTGCGTATCGCAGTCAGCATGCCGAGCGCCAGCACATCGACTTTCATCAGACCGACCGCTTCGAGGTCGTCCTTGTCCCACTGGATGACGCAGCGGTCCGGCATCCGTGCGTTTTCTATCGGCACCAGGCGCGACAGCCGGCCGCGCGCGATGACGAAGCCGCCGACGTGCTGCGACAGGTGACGCGGCGCGCCGATCAGTTCGTTCGCCAGTTCCATCAGCCGGCGTACGTGCGGCGAGGCGGGGCTGAAGCCGGCGTCGGCCATGCGGTCCTCGCGCACCTGCTTGCCGTCCCACCACATGTGGCCGCGCGTCAGGCGGTCGAGCGCGTCGTCGCTGAAGCCGAGTGCGCGGCCGACGTCGCGCAGCGCCGAGCGCGGCCGGTAGCAGGTCAGGCTGGCGGCCAGTGCGGCGCGGTCGCGGCCGTACTTGCCGTAGATGTACTGGATCACTTCCTCGCGCCGCTCGTGCTCGAAATCGACGTCGATGTCCGGCGCTTCGTTCCGCTCGCGCGAAATGAAGCGACCGAACAGCATGTTGGCCCGCCACGGGTTGACCTCGGTCACGCCGATGCAGTAGCACACCGCCGAATTGGCGGCCGAGCCGCGGCCTTGGCAGAGGATGCCGCGGCTGCGTGCCCAGGCCACGATGTCGTACACGGTCAGGAAGTAGGGTTCGTACTTGAGCTCGGCGATCAGCGCCAGTTCGTCCTCGATCTGCTGGCGCAACTTGCCCGCCTTCAGTTCGAAGGTGGCGTCGTCCAGCCTGACCACGCGACGGATCTGCGCGCAGCGCTCGACATAGCCGCGTTCGGCCAGATGACGCAGCCAGGACGCTGGCGTATGGCCGGCCGGCACGATCTCTTCCGGGTACTCGTAGCGCAGTTCGTCGAGCGAGAAGCTGCACTGCGCGGCGATGTGCACGCTCGCGGCCAGTTGTTCTGCCGGATGGATCTGCGCCAGCCGGTGCAGCAGGCGCAGGTGGCGCTCGCCGTTCGGAAACAGTCGTTCGCCGCATTCGGGCAGCGTGCAGTGCAGGCGGATGGCGGTCAGGGTGTCCTGCAGCCGGCGCCGCTTGCGCACGTGCATGTGCACATCGCCGGCGGCACACAACGGCAGGCCGCTGGCGTCGGCCGCCGCCTCCAGGGCCGCCAGCTTGGCGCAGTCGTCGGTACCCAGGTGCAGTTCCACCGCCAGCCAGGCGCGCTCACCGAAACGCGACTTCAGCCAGGCGGCGTGTGCGACCAGCATGTCGGCGTCTGCAACATCGTCGTCGGTCGGTGTCAGCAGCGCGATGCAGTCGGACAGGCCGGCGTCGAGGTCGGCCAGCGTCAGGTGGTAACGGCCCTTGTCCGCCGCCATGCGGCCGCGCGTGATCAGTTCGGCCAGATTGCCGTAACCGTTGCGGTTGCAGGCCAGCAGCACCAGCTTGGGTCCGTCGGCCAGGCGGATTTCGCTGCCGATGATCAGCGCCGGTTTCGGGTCGGGCAGGGCACGCAGTGCCACGTGGGCGCGCACGACGCCGGCCAGCGAGCATTCGTCGGTGATGGCCAGTGCCGTGTAGCCGAGCGCGGCGGCGCGCTCGGCCAGTTCCTCAGGCGACGAGGCGCCGCGCTGGAAACTGAAGTGGCTCAGGCAGTGAAGTTCGGCGTAGGGCGTGGACATGGTGTGTACTGTATTTTCGTACAGTACCTGTCGGCTGTCAACCGCACGCGCCGTGCGCGGCGCAGACCGCAGCTGCCGATGACCGGTTGTCGCCTCGATGCGGGATCGGCACCTGGGCGCGCCAGCGGTGCGGCAGGGTGATCGTGCACCGGCGTGGTGCGTGTGGCCGCGAGTTCGTCCGCCGACCGCGTTCGCGGCGCCCGCGCCAGCCGGGCCCTTGAGCGGAGCACTGCGATGACGATGGACACCGTGTGACCCGCGCACGGCAAGCATGGACCACAACTTGCTGAGGACCGGTCAACGGACTGCCGGGCACACACGTGAACAAGCGTGAGCACGCGGGAACTTCGCGTTGCAGGGGGTATCGACTCGACAACAAGTGTTGCATGTACGCATCTTGTGTCGCACGACTCGACACAGCGTCCATGCTTCGGAGCAGGATGGTGATCGCGGTGCTTATCGGGCTTTCATCGAGCCCGCGAGTGAACCAAGCTGAACATGTGGTGGTGCGGAAGGTGCGCGCAGGCCGCGGGCTTCCGGACCAACTGTTTTGAAGGTCAACGGAGACTTGGAGATCAGCATGGACATCGTCAGTCATTTCGCCGCGCGTTTCGAACGCACCCGCGAGGAAGAGCTATCGCTGGAAGAGTATCTGGCGGAGTGCAAACGTGACCCGCTGGCGTACGCCAGCGCCGCCGAACGCATGTTGAGGGCGATAGGTGAGCCGCAGACGGTGGACACCCGCAACGACCCGCGGCTGTCGCGCATCTTCGCCAACAAGGTGATCAAGATCTATCCGGCCTTCGCCGAGTTCTACGGCATGGAGGACGCGATCGAACAGGTGGTGAGCTACTTCCGTCACGCCGCACAGGGCCTGGAAGAAAAGAAGCAGATTCTCTATCTGCTGGGCCCGGTCGGCGGCGGCAAGTCGTCGATCGCCGAGCGGCTGAAGGCGCTGATGCAGGAAGTGCCCTTCTACGCGATCAAGGGTTCGCCGGTGAATGAATCGCCGCTGGGCCTGTTCGACCCGACCGAGGACGGCGCCATCCTCGAAAAGGAATATGGCATCCCGAGCCGTTACCTCAACCGCATCCTGAGTCCGTGGGCGGTCAAGCGGCTGGAGGAATTCGGCGGCGATATCCGCAAGTTCCGCGTGGTCAAGCGCTACCCCAGCGTGCTGAAGCAGGTGGGCATCGCCAAGACCGAACCGGGTGACGAGAACAATCAGGACATTTCGTCGCTGGTCGGCAAGGTCAACATCCGCAAGCTCGAAACCTATGCGCAGGACGACCCTGACGCCTACAGCTTCTCCGGCGGCCTGTGCCTGGCCAACCAGGGCCTCCTTGAATTTGTCGAAATGTTCAAGGCGCCGATCAAGGTGCTGCATCCGCTGCTGACCGCAACCCAGGAGGGCAACTTCAAGGGCACCGAAGGTTTCGGCGCGATCCCGTTCGACGGCGTCGTGCTGGCGCACTCGAACGAGAGCGAGTGGAAGGCCTTCCGCAACAACAAGAACAACGAAGCCTTCCTCGACCGCATCTACATCGTCAAGGTGCCGTACTGCCTGCGCGTGTCCGAGGAAGTGAAGATCTACGAAAAGCTGCTGCGCGGCTCGTCGCTGGCCGAGGCGGTGTGCGCCCCGGGCACGCTGAAGATGATGGCGCAGTTCGCCGTGCTGACCCGGCTCAAGGAGCCGGAGAACTCCAGCCTCTATTCGAAGATGCAGGTGTATGACGGCGAGAACCTGAAGGACACCGATCCGCGCGCCAAGAGCTACCAGGAGTACCGCGACTACGCCGGCGTCAACGAAGGCATGAGCGGCATCTCGACCCGCTTCGCGTTCAAGATCCTGTCCAAGGTGTTCAACTTCGATTCGACCGAAGTGGCGGCCAACCCGGTGCACCTGATGTACGTGCTCGAACAGCAGATCGAGCGCGAACAGTTCCCGCAGGACGTCGAGCAGAAGTACATCGCCTGCATCAAGGAGCACCTGTCGCCGCGCTACGCCGAATTCATCGGCAAGGAAATCCAGACCGCCTATCTGGAGAGCTACAGCGAGTACGGCCAGAACATCTTCGATCGCTACGTCACCTACGCGGACTACTGGATACAGGACCAGGAGTACCGCGATACCGATACCGGCGAAGTGTTCGACCGCGCCTCGCTGAACGCCGAACTGGAAAAGATCGAGAAGCCGGCGGGCATTTCGAACCCGAAGGATTTCCGCAACGAGATCGTGAACTTCGTGCTGCGGGCGCGTGCCAACAACGCCGGCAAGAACCCGGTGTGGACCAGTTACGAGAAGCTGCGCACGGTGATCGAGAAGAAGATGTTCTCCAACACCGAAGAGCTGCTGCCGGTGATCAGCTTCAACGCCAAGGCCAGCGCCGACGATGCCAAGAAGCACGAGGACTTCGTCAATCGCATGGTCGGCAAGGGCTACACGCCGAAGCAGGTGCGCCTGCTGTGCGAGTGGTACCTGCGCGTGCGCAAGAGTTCGTGACGGTGGCGGTGCATCGATAGACAAGACCGGGGCGACGCTGCCCCGGCGGGAAGGGGACA
Organism: Methyloversatilis sp.; assembly: GCF_965284615.1. Classification (GTDB taxonomy): domain Bacteria; phylum Pseudomonadota; class Gammaproteobacteria; order Burkholderiales; family Rhodocyclaceae; genus Methyloversatilis. The sequence continues at coordinate 2,878,140 of NZ_OZ260098.1, read as the reverse complement.
CATCTTGCAGCAGATCATCGATCGCAGACTGGCCGGCAAGAACAAGTCCATCGGCAACCGCGAGCGCTTCCTGCGCCGCCACAAGGAGCAGATCCGCGAGGCGGTGCGGCGGGCGGTCGAGGGGCGCGGCATCCGCGACATCGCGCAGGGGGAGGACATCCACATCCCGAAGCGCGACATCAGCGAACCGGTGTTCGGCCACGGTCAGGGCGGCTCTCGTGAAATGGTGCACCCGGGCAACAAGGACTTCGTCCGTGGCGACCGCATCGAGCGGCCCAAGGGTGGTGGTGGGGGCGGCGCCGGTTCGGGCAACGCCAGCGATTCCGGCGAGGGTGAGGACGACTTCGTCTTCCACCTCACCAAGGAAGAGTTCATGCAGGTCTTCTTCGACGACCTCGCCCTGCCCAATCTGATCCGTACCACACTGGCCGAGACGCCGGAGTACAAGACGCACCGTGCCGGTTTCTCCAGCGACGGTACGCCGAACAACCTGCACGTCGTGCGCTCGATGCGCGGTGCGATCGGCCGGCGCATCGCGCTCGGCAGCGAATCGCGGCGCGAGCTGCATCGGCTCGAAGCGCTGCTCGAAGACCTGCGCGCGCAGCCGGGCACGCCGGCGCGGCTGCATGAGATCGAACAGATCGAAGCCGATATTGCCGCGCTGCGTTCGCGCATCGACCGCATTCCCTACCTCGACCCGATAGACCTGCGCTACCGCAGCCGCGTGCGCACGCCGGTGCCGACCGCGAAGGCGGTCATGTTCTGCCTGATGGACGTGTCGGGCTCGATGGACGAGGCGCGTAAGGATCTGGCCAAGCGCTTCTTCATCCTGCTCTACCTGTTCCTGACCCGGCACTACGAAAAGATCGAAATCGTGTTCATCCGCCATCACACGCAGGCGCAGGAGGTGAGCGAGCACGACTTCTTCCATGCCACCGAAACCGGTGGCACCGTGGTGTCGAGCGCGCTGGTACTGATGGAGGACATCATCCAGGCGCGCTACCCGCGGGGCGAGTGGAACATCTACGGTGCGCAGGCCAGCGATGGTGACAACTGGCACGACGACAGCCCGCGCTGCCGCGAAATCCTCGAACAGAAGATCCTGCCGCTGGTGCGCTACTTCGCCTACATCCAGGTGGTCGAGCAGGAACAGAACCTGTGGCATGAGTACTCGGACCTCGCGATGGAGAGCGAGAACTTCGCCATCCGCAAGGCGGCCGAGGTCGATCAGATCTATCCGGTGTTCCGCGACCTGTTCAAGAAGGAAGGAGCCGCGAAATGAGCGATACCTACGACCGCCGCAACAACGGTCGCGCGGCCTCGCCGGGCGAATACGGCGGACGTCGTCATCCGGCGCCGCTGAGCGCACCGCTGCCGTTGAAGGAACGTCCGACCGCCCGGTTGCCGGCGCCCAGCGACTGGACCTTCGAGCTGATCGAGCAGTACCACGACGTGATCCGCGCCACCGCGCAGCGCTTCGGGCTCGACACCTATCCGAACCAGCTGGAAATCATCACCGCCGAACAGATGATGGACGCCTACGCCAGCGTCGGCATGCCGGTGAACTACCGGCACTGGAGCTACGGCAAGGAATTCATCAGCACCGAGAAGAACTACCGGCGCGGCCAGATGGGCCTGGCCTACGAAATCGTGATCAACAGCAACCCCTGCATCAGCTACCTGATGGAGGAGAACACGATGGCGATGCAGGCGCTGGTGATCGCGCACGCCGCCTACGGCCACAACAGCTTCTTCAAGGGCAACTACCTGTTCCGGATGTGGACCGACGCGTCGTCCATCATCGACTACCTGGTCTATGCAAAGAACTACGTCGCCGCCTGTGAGGAGCGGCACGGCATCGACGCGGTCGAACTGCTGCTCGACAGCTGCCACGCGCTGATGAACTACGGCGTCAACCGCTACCGTCGGCCGAGCAAGCTCAGCCTGACGCAGGAACTGGCGCGCGCCAAGGACCGCGAGGCCTACGCGCAGCAGCAGGTGAACGAGATCTGGCGCACGCTGCCGCCGAAACTGGGCCGCGACGAGGCGGAGAAGGAAGCGCCGCGCTTCCCGGCCGAACCGCAGGAAAACCTGCTCTACTTCATCGAGAAGAACGCGCCGCTGCTCGAACCGTGGCAGCGCGAAATCGTGCGCATCGTGCGCAAGGTGGCGCAGTACTTCTATCCGCAGCGCCAGACCCAGGTCATGAACGAGGGCTGGGCCACCTTCTGGCACCACCACCTGCTGAACACGATGTACGACGACGGCTTCCTCGACGACGGCATCATGATCGAGTGCCTGAAGTCGCACACCAACGTCGTCTACCAGCCGCCGGTCGGCCATCCCGCCTACAGCGGCATGAACCCGTACGCGCTGGGTTTCGCGATGTACACCGACATCAAGCGCATCTGCGAGGCGCCCACCGACGAGGACCGCGCATGGTTCCCGGACATGGCGGGCAGCAGCTGGCTGGAAACGCTGGACCACGCGATGCGCAACTTCAAGGACGAAAGCTTCATCGGCCAGTACCTGTCGCCGCGCGTGATGCGGGCCTTCCGCCTGTTCGCCATCACCGACGACGACACCGAGCCGACGCTGGAGGTATCGGCCATTCACGACGAGTCCGGCTACCGCAACCTGCGCGAAGCGATGTCGCGGCAGTACGATCTCGGCTCGCGCGAACCGAATATCCAGGTGTGGAGCGTGAACCTGCGCGGCGACCGCTCACTGATGCTGCGGCACACGCAGCACAACAACCGGCCGCTGCACGACGGCGCCTACGAAGTGCTGAAGCACGTTGCCCGGCTGTGGGGTTTCCCGGTGCATCTGGAAAGCGTGAATGGCCAGGGCGCGGTCGCCCGGCGGTGGACGGTGGACCCGAGCACGGCTTGACCGTCGTCATGCGAACTTCGCCGTTCCGCTGATATCCTAAGTCGCATGCGTTCTGTGACCCGTCTTCTGCTGACCTTCGTGCTGCTGCTGGCATTGCCCCTGCAGGGCTTCGCCGCGGCGGCGATGATCAGCTGCGCGCCGTCGCACCACGGAATGTTGACGACTGGCGCCATGCATGATGACGTGGCCGCGCACGCGTATCACCACGGCGGCGATCATGACCCGGCCGCAACACCTTCCCAAGGCAAGCATGCCTGCAGCGCCTGTGCCGCCTGCTGCATTGGCGGCGCCTTGACGCCGTCCGCGCTGCGGCTGCCCGGCGATTTTTCGACCCACTTGCGTCCGCTGCCGGCGCACGTGACCCCTCCCGCCTTCATCACCGAGGGCACTGAACGCCCGCCCAGATACGACCTCGCCTGACACCCGAAATCCGTCCACGGTGGGCGGAAATCGATACACCTGTCTTTCGCGAGGTCTTCATGTTCCATCTTCCCATCCGGGTGCTGCTGGTCGCAGCGTCCGTCACCACATCCGCCTGGGCGGCTGATCCGGCGGATCCGGCTGCACCCACGCGGTCGCTCGATCACCGCTCGGTGTTCGACACCTACCGCGCCGGCAGCGCAGGCGCTGTCGGCAACTGGCGCGAAGCCAACGACGCGGTCGGTCGCCAGGCCGGCAGCCGCGCGCACGACCACGACAGCACGACGTCCGCGCCACCTGACCCGCATGCCGGCCACGATCACGGTGCTCAAGCGACCACCGATCCGCGCGCGGGCCACCACGGACCGATGCACGGTCACATGCATGGCTCTATGCACGACGCGCATGCGCCTGAACACCAGAGCGGCGGTGCTGCGGCCGCGTCGCCTGGGCCGCACGCCGGCCATGATCACGGCACTGCCGGCGGTGACGCGAAGCCGCATCACTGTCCGCACCACGCCGCTCACCACGCGTCGATGCACGAGCAGATGCACGAGCAGATGCACGGCCGGATGCATGACGCGCATCCGTCAGGACACCAGCACGGCGGCGATTCCGCGGCGATGAAGTCGGGCCACGGACACCGCTGCCATCACGACAGCAAGGAGGGCGGCGATGCGCACAAGCACTGATAGTGGCCGGTTCAGGTTCGTGCCGCTGGCGGCGGCGCTTGCGCTGCTGGCCGGTTGCGCGAGCTTCAGCCCGGACGGCGGTTTCGGCACGGTCGAACAGACCGCGCGCGACAAGCTGGGCAAGGAGGTCAGATGGGCGCGCAGCGACGAGGACCGCAAGGCGGTCGCCGACCGCGTTGCCGAACTGCTGGCGCAACCGCTGTCGGCCGATGACGCCGTACAGATCGCGCTGCTGAACAATCGCGGCCTGCAGGCAGGTTTCCACGAACTGGGCATCCGCGAGGCCGAAGTGGTGCGCGCAGGCCGCCTGCCCAATCCGACCTTCTCGATGTTTCACGCCAGCAAGAAAGAAGACGGCGTGCGCGACTACAAGATCGAGCAGGCGCTGACCTTCAACATCTTTTCGCTGCTGACGATGCCGCAGGCGATCCAGGTGAATCGCCGCGTCTTCGAACAGTCGCAACGGGCGGTATCGCTGCAGGTGCTGCGGCTGGCGGCCGACGTGCGCCGCGCCTGGGTGCAGGCGGTGGCCGCCGGCGAGACGCTGCGCTACATGGAACAGGTGATGGAGGCGGCCGACGCTGGCGCCGAACTGGCCCGGCGCATGCGCGCCGCCGGCAACTACAGCGCGCTGGCCCAGGCACGCGAACAGGGCTTTCACGCCGACGCGGCGCTGAATCTGGCGCGCGCACAGCAGGCGCATACCGCTGCGCGTGAACGGCTGACCCGGCTGATGGGCCTGTGGGGCGAGCAGACCGCTTTCCGCTTGCCTGACCGTCTGCCCGAACTGCCGGCGGCGGCGCTCGACGCGCCCGACATCGAGCGCCATGCGATGAGTTCGCGCATCGATCTGCAGATCGCGAAGCTCGACGCTGAAGCGACCGCGCGCAACCTCGGGCTGACGAAGACGACGCGTTTCGTCAACGTGCTCGAGGTCGGCCCGGCGCGCGTGCTCGAAGGGCGGCGCAGCGAGTCCTACAAGAAGGGCTACGAAATCAGTTTCGAACTGCCGCTGTTCGACTGGGGCGGCTCGCGCGTCGCGCGCGCCGAGGCCATCTACATGCAGTCGGTCGAACGCGCCGCCGAGGCCGCGGTGAATGCCCGCTCCGAAGTGCGTGAGGCCTACGCCGGCTATCGCATCGCCTTCGACATTGCCCGTCATTACCGCGACGAGGTGGTGCCGCTCAGGAAGCGCATTTCCGACGAGAACCTGCTGCGCTACAACGGCATGCTGATCGGCGTATTCGAACTGCTGGCCGACGCGCGCGCGCAGGTGGCCGGCGTCAATGGCTATATCGAGGCGCTGCGCGACTTCTGGATCGCCCAGGCCGATCTCGACATGGCGCTGGTCGGCCGCCCCGATCTCGCTCCGCCGCCCGGCGCCGCCATTGCCACGGCAGCCGACGCGGCGCACTGAACAGGATTCCACCCATGACTTCCCGCAGAGATTTTTTCCGCAATGCAGGCGTGGCAGGTGCGGCCGTGGCCGCGGCCACGGTCAGCCGCGTCGCATTGGCCGCCATTCCCGAGCCGGTGATCGAAACCTCGCCCGACACGCGCGGCCCGTTGCTGCCGGCAAACGGACGCCCCTACAACCCTGTCGTCACGCTGAATGGCTGGACGCTGCCCTGGCGCATGAAGGACGGCGTCAAGGAATTCCACCTGGTGGCCGAGCCGGTGGTGCGCGAAATGGCGCCCGGCTTCAAGGCCCACCTGTGGGGCTATAACGGCCAGTCGCCGGGGCCCACCATCGAAGTGGTCGAGGGCGACCGCGTGCGCATCTACGTCACCAACAGGCTGCCCGAGCGCACCAGCGTGCACTGGCATGGCCAGCGCCTCCCCAACGGCATGGACGGCGTGAGCGGCCTGACCCAGCCGGCGATACCGCCCGGCAAGACCTTCGTCTATGAATTCGTCGCACGCCGCCCCGGCTCCTTCATGTACCACCCGCACGCCGACGAAATGACGCAGATGGCGATGGGCATGATGGGCTTCTGGGTCACTCACCCGAAGGGCCGCCACCCGCTGATCGCGCCGGTGGACCGCGACTACGTGTTCCTGCTCAATGCCTACGACATCGACCCTGGCAGCTACACGCCGAAGACCATGACGATGCTCGACTTCAACCTGTGGTCGTGGAACAGCCGCATCTTCCCCGGCATCGCGCCGCTGGTCGCGCGCAAGAACGACCGCGTGCGCATCCGCATGGGCAACCTGACCATGACCAATCACCCGATACACATCCACGGCCACGAATTCGAGGTCACCGGCACCGACGGCGGCCCGGTGCCGAAGTCGGCGCGCTGGCCCGAGGTGACCACCGACATCGCGGTCGGTCAGATGCGGCAGATCGAGTTCATCGCCGACGAGGAGGGTGACTGGGCCTTCCATTGCCACAAAAGTCACCACACGATGAACGCGATGGGGCACGACGTGCCCAATCTGATCGGCGTCGATCATGGCGGGCTGGCCGAGCGCATATCGAAGCTCGTGCCGGGCTACATGACGATGGGCGAACGTGGCATGGGCGACATGGCCGACATGAAGATGCCGCTGCCCGAGAACACCGCGCCGATGATGACCGGCGACGGTCCTTTCGGCTCGGTCGAGATGGGCGGCATGTTCTCGGTGTTCAAGGTGAGGCGCGAACAGAAGCCGGGCGACTACACCGACCCCGGCTGGTTCCGCCATCCGCCGGGTACGGTTGCGCACGAGGTTGGCGAGGTGCCGGCAGCATCGCCGCCGCCGGCCGGCCACGACCACGGCGCCTCCAGCATGCCGCTGACCCAGCCGCAGGACATCGAAGTACAGGTGCGTAAGCCAGCCGCCGGCGCGCACGACCACCACTGAACCTCAAAACATTCAAAGGACGAACGATGAACACGATACGTCGCGCGCTGATCGGCGCGCTTGCCACCGCGGCCCTGCTGCCGCGCGCCGCCACGCTGATGGCGGCGCCGAAGCCGCTGGTCGAAGTCTGGAAGAGCCCGACCTGCGGCTGCTGCAAGGACTGGGTGGTTCATCTGGAAGCGAACGGCTTCGCGGTCAAGGTGTATGAGACTGGCAACAACGAAGCGCGCGCGCGGCTGGGCATGCCGGCGAAGTTCGCTTCCTGCCACACCGCGCGGGTCAACGGCTATCTGCTCGAAGGCCACGTACCGGCGAGCGAGGTGCACAGGATGCTGAAGGAAAAACCGAAGGCGCTCGGTCTGGCGGTACCGGCGATGCCGGTCGGCTCGCCGGGCATGGACGGCCCCGAGTACAAGGGCCGCAAGGATCCGTACGACGTGCTGCTGGTGCAGGCGGACGGCAACGCGAGCGTGTATCGCAGCTATCGCTGACGCAGCCCGGCCGGGCTTTGGTGGGAGCGAGCTTGCTCGCGATGACGGGCGGAAACGGAGTCCGAGGCCTGCAAACGTCGCATCGCGACCAGAGGTCGCTCCCACAAATGAGCGCTCCCGATTCGCCGCCGGCGCCGGGTTCTTGTGGGAGCGAGCTTGCTCGCGATTGCAGCTCGCAGCGAAGCCGCCTCAGGCCGGCGGGTAGTCCGCCTCGGCCAGTGCGCTGCGGTAAGTGTCCGCGTCAACGGTCGAGTCGATGCGCACGCGGTGGGTCGGCAGGTCGATGTTGACCTTCGCGCTGTCGTCGATGCTGGCGACCAGCGCCCTGATGCGGCCGGCGCAGTGACCGCAGGTCATGTCGGGGACGGTGAATTCGATGGTCGTGCTCATGGCGGGGCTCCGCTGTCGGGTTGGGATGGGAGGATGATGGACCTTGCCACGATGGGAAGGTCAAGCGTCCTGTCGCTTTCATTTCGTTTCGGCATCCCCGGCGTCGGCGGCTGAATTTTCCGCTTGACCTTGCCATCATGGGAAGGTTGACACTGGGTCCGTTCTCCCGATACAGGATTGTCCGATGAACACCTCCCATCTGCCCGCCGGTGCGGGCCCGCTTACCCGCTGGGAATTCGGCGTCGAAGGCATGACCTGCGCCTCCTGCTCGACCCGGGTCGAGAAGGCGCTGGCGCGCCTGCCCGGCGTCGCGTCCGCCAGCGTCAATCTCGCCACCGAGCGCGCCGCGGTTGACGCAGACGCCTCGGTCGATGCGGCCGCACTGCAGGCGGCGGTCGACAAGGCCGGCTACGTATTGAAGCCGCAGGCGCTGCGCCTGCACATCGAAGGCATGACCTGCGCCTCCTGCGTTGCACGGGTCGAGAAGGCGCTGAACAAGGTGCCTGGCGTGCTGTCGGTCAGCGTCAATCTGGCGACTGAAACCGCCGACATCGTCAGTGCCGCCGACAATCTTGGCGCGCTGCAGGCGGCGGTCAACCGCGCCGGCTATCGCGCAACGCTGCCGGCGGCCGCGCCCGAGGTCGCACCTCGCGATGCGCTGCCCGAATGGTGGCCGGTGGCGCTGGCGGTTGCGCTGTCGCTGCCGCTTGCGCTGCCCATGGTGGGCATGCTGTGGGGCGCGCACTGGATGCTGCCCGGCGGGCTGCAGTTCCTGCTTGCGACACCGGTGCAGTTCTGGCTCGGCGCGCGCTTTTACGTGGCCGGCTGGAAGGCGCTGCGCGCCGGCAGCGGAAACATGGACCTGCTGGTCGCGATCGGCACCTCCGCCGCCTGGGGGCTGAGCGTCTGGCTGTGGCTCACCGCCGCCCCGGGTGCGATGCCGCACCTGTATTTCGAGGCCTCGGCGGTGGTGATCACGCTGGTGCTGCTCGGCAAATGGCTGGAAACCCGCGCCAAGCGACAGACCACCGACGCCATCCGCGCGCTCAATGCGCTGCGTCCGGATACCGCACGGGTGCGCCGCGACGGTGTCGAGGTCGAACTGCCGCTGGCACAGGTCGCGCTCGGTGACGAGGTGGTCATCCGCCCGGGCGAGCGGGTGCCGGTCAACGGCGACATCGTCGATGGCGCCAGCCAGGTTGACGAATCTCTGATCACCGGCGAGAGCCTGCCGGTCGCCAAACAGGCGGGCGACCGTGTGACCGGCGGCGCGGTCAATGGCGAGGGACGGCTGCTCGTGCGCACCCGCGCCATCGGCGCCGAGACCGTGCTGGCGCGCATCGTGCGGCTGGTCGAGAGCGCGCAGGCGAAGAAGGCGCCGATACAGCGCCTGGTCGATCAGGTCAGCGCGGTGTTCGTGCCGGTGGTGATCGCGCTTGCCGCACTCACCTTCGGCGGCTGGATGATCGCCGGCGCCGGTGTCGAAACGGCGCTGCTGAATGCGGTCGCAGTCATGGTGATCGCCTGCCCGTGCGCGCTTGGGCTGGCCACGCCGACCGCCATCATGGTGGGCACCGGCGCCGCGGCGCGGCACGGCATTCTGATCAAGGACGCCGAGGCGCTGGAAATCGCGCACCGCGTGTCGGTGGTCGCCTTCGACAAGACCGGCACGCTGACCGAAGGCCGACCGGAACTGGTGGCGTTCGAGCCGGCGGTCGGGGCACCCGGCGAACTGCTCGCGCTGGCCGCTGCGCTGCAGGCCGGCAGCGAGCACCCGCTGGCGCGCGCAGTCAGCACGGCGGCGGTGCGCGAAGGCGTGACGGTACTGCCGGCGACCGAACTGGCGGCGGTGGCAGGGCGCGGCATCGAAGCGAATGTGGACGGCCGCGCGCTGAGGCTGGGCAGTTCGCGTTTCATGGAAGAGCTGGGCGTCGATCTGTCGCCGCTCGCGGCTCGCGCCGCGCAACTGCAGGCCGAGGGGCGCACCGTGTCCTGGCTGGCCGACGTGACGAGTGCGCCGCGCCTGATCGGACTGCTCGCTTTCGGCGACACGTTGAAGGCGTCGGCGGCCCGAGCGGTGAGCCGCCTTCAGGCAGGCGGCGTTCGTACCGTGCTGGTCAGTGGCGACAACCGGGGTGCCGCGGCTGCGGTGGCTGCGCACCTGGGCATGACCGACGTGCGCGCCGAGGTGCTGCCCGAGCACAAGGCCGAAGTCGTGGCCGAACTGAAGCAGGGTGGGGCGGTGGTGGCCATGGTCGGCGACGGCATCAACGACGCGCCTGCGCTGGCCGCCGCCGACGTCGGTATCGCCATGTCCACCGGCACCGACGTGGCGATGCACGCCGCCGGCATCACGCTGATGCAGGGCGACCCGGCACGCGTGGCCGATGCGCTCGACATTTCGCGGCGCACCTGGGCGAAGATCCGGCAGAACCTGTTCTGGGCCTTCGCCTACAACGTGGTCGGCATTCCGCTGGCTGCCGCCGGCATGCTGAATCCGGTGATCGCCGGCGCGGCGATGGCCTTCTCCAGCTTCAGCGTGGTCAGCAACGCGCTGCTGCTGCGGCGCTGGAAACCCGAAGAGGTGCGCGATGAACATCGGTGAGGCGGCCGCACGTTCCGGCGTGTCGGCCAAGATGGTGCGGCATTACGAGTCGCTCGGCCTGCTGCCGCAGGTGGCGCGCACCGACGCCGGCTACCGGCAATACGGCGAGCGCGAGGTGCACACGCTGCGCTTCATCCGCCGCGCGCGCGACCTCGGCTTCTCGATGGCGGAAATCGCCGATCTGCTGGCGCTGTGGCAGAAGCCTGACCGCGCCAGCGGCGACGTGAAACGCATCGCTGAGGCGCACATCGCCGACCTCGACCGGCGTATCGCCGAAATGATGGCGATGAAGCGCACGCTGGCGCAGCTCGCCAGCTGCTGCCACGGCGATGGCCGACCGGACTGCCCGATACTCGATGGGCTCGCGGATACGGCGCGTTAGTCCTGGCAACGGGGCCTCATTCGACGATGTGGCCCTGGCCGCCAAAGGGCCGCCGCAGTCCGCAGGCTTCGACGCAGGGTGCTGTCGGGGTCAAGACCCCTCCCACAGAACCCAGTCCTGGCTCCGGCCGCGAATCAAGCGCGACCCCTGTGGGAGCGGCCTTGGCCGCGACGCGGCCACTGCAGTCCGCAGGCTTCGACGCAGGGTGCTGTCGGGGTCAAGGCCCCTCCCACAGAACCCAGCCCTGGCTCCGGCCGCGAATCAGGCGTGACCCCGGTGGGAGCGGCCTGGGCCGCGACGCGGCCGCTGTAGTCCGCAGGCTTCGATACAGGGTGCTGTCGGGGTCACGAGACCTCAGCGACGGAACCCGATTCAGGCTCGGGCCGTATCAGCGCCAGCAGTTCGGGCAGGCGGCGCGAGGCGGCGAGGCGGGCGTCCTCTTCGATCGCCCGGTAGAGCGCCAGTACCTGCTCCCCGGTGGCGGTCAGCCGGGCGCCGCCGCCGGCCGAGCCGCCGCGCTGCTTGGTCACCAGCGGCTCGACGAAGTCCGTGTTCATCGCGTTGACCAGCGACCAGATGCGCTGATAGCTCATGCCCAGCCGGCGACCGGTTTCGGCGAGCGAGCCGGTCGCCGCGATGCCTTCGAGCACGTCGGCCTTGCCCGGACCGATCGCCACCGCGTGCTTGATCTGCACGCGAAACCGGGTGCTGTGTTCGAGGGTGGCGGGCGCTGACTTGGTGTTCATCGTGGATCGAAGACGAAGGGAAATGCATCGAGCACGATACTCGTTATACTCACCGCGCGATATCCATACGGATATATATCGAGTCGCCCGGAGGCGCGCCGTTCATGAGAGCTGTCTGCCTGATCCAACGCATCGCGCTGCTGTGCGCACTCGCGGTTTCGATGACGGCGCCGGTGCGGAGCGCCGAGCCACCGACGGTCGCCGCGGCGTCCGACCTGAAGTTCGCGATCGACGAGGTGGCGGCCCGCTTTGAGCGCGAAACCGGCCAGCGGATGCGTCTGGTTTTCGGTTCATCCGGCAACTTCTTCTCGCAGATCCGGCAGGGCGCGCCCTTCCATCTGTTCATGTCGGCCGACGAGGATTTCGTGTTCCGGCTGGCCGATCAGGGCCTGACGCAGGACCGTGGCCGGCTCTATGCCTACGGCCGCATCGGTCTGATCGTGCCGCGCGGATCGTCGCTGAAGGCCGACGGCGAACTGCGGGATCTGGCGAAGGCGCTGCGCGACGGTCGCCTGAAGAAGTTCGCCATCGCCAACCCGGAACATGCGCCCTATGGCGCCCGGGCAAAGGAGGCGTTGCAGCACGCCGGCGTGTGGGCCGACATCGAACCGCGGCTGGTGCTGGGCGAGAACATCTCGCAGGCGGCGCAGTTCGCGACCTCGGGCGCGACCCAGGGCGGCATCATCGCGCTGTCGCTGGCGAAGGCGCCGCAGGTGAGTGCGCTCGGCGAATTCGCGCTGATCCCGGAGAACTGGCACCGCCGGCTGGCACAACGCATGGTTCTGCTGCGCGGCGCGCCGCCCGCGGCGCGCGCCTTCTACGACTATCTCGCCACGCCGGCGGCGCAGGACATCATGCGTCGTCACGGCTTCGCGATGCCCGGCGAGTGAGCGACGCTTCGGCGCCGACGCACTGAAGGAAGGACAGGTCATGGACTGGCAGGCTTTCTCGCTGTCGATCGAACTGGCGGCGGTGACGCTGCTGGTGCTGCTGCCGCCGGGCGTGCTCACGGCGCGCTGGCTTGCGCGCACGCGCTTTGCCGGCAAGGCCTGGATCGAGGCCTTCGTCGTGCTGCCGCTGGTGCTGCCGCCCACGGTGCTGGGCTACTACCTGCTGGTGTCGCTCGGCGCGGCCTCGCCGTTCGGTGCCTGGATGCTCGATACCTTCGAGGTCCGGATGACCTTCAATTTCGCCGGCCTGCTGATCGCTTCGCTGGTGTTCAACATTCCGTTCATCGTGCAGCCGGTGCAGCGTGCCTTCGAAGCGATACCGGAGAACCTCGCCGAAGCCGCCGCGGTCTGCGGGCTGAGCGGCTGGCAGACCTTCTGGCGGGTCGAACTGCCGCTGGCCTGGCCGGGCATCCTGTCCGCCATGGTGCTCACCTTCGTGCACACGCTGGGCGAGTTCGGCGTGGTGCTGATGATGGGCGGCAGCATTCCGGGCGAGACCAAGACGGTGGCGATCGCGATCTACGACCGCGTGCAGTCCTTCGACCTCGCCGGTGCCGACCGCATGGCGCTGCTGTTGCTGGCGCTGTCGCTCGGCGCGGTGGCAGCGTCCTTCTTCGCGTCGGCCAGACTGGCAGCCCGACGATGAGTAGCGATCAACGCGCTGCCCGCGCGCTGCGGGTCGATATCGCCCAGACCGAGCCGATGCCGCTGCACGGTCGTTTCAACTGCGCGGCCGGCGAACTGCTGGCGCTGGTCGGCCCGTCGGGTGCCGGCAAGACGTCGATGCTGCGCGTGCTGGCCGGACTGATGCGGCCGCAGCGTGGCCGTATCGAGGTCGGCACGCAGCTGTGGAGCGACAGCGAACAGGGCGTCTTTCTGCCGCCGCAGCGTCGCCACGTCGGGCTGGTGTTCCAGAACTACGCACTGATGCCGCACCTCAGTGCGGTTGACAACGTCGCGTTGGCCATGCTGCACCTGCCTGCGGGCGAGCGCACCGCGCAGGCGCGGCGCTGGCTCGACCACGTCCACCTGTCGCACGAACAGCAGCAGCGGCGACCCGCCGCCCTGTCCGGCGGCCAGCAGCAACGCGTGGCGGTGGCGCGTGCGCTTGCCCGCGAACCGAAGCTGCTGCTGCTCGACGAGCCGTTCTCCGCAGTGACCAGATGAGCCGGCAGGGGCTCTACCGCCTGCTGGCCGATCTGCGAAGCGATCTCGACATTCCCATCCTGCTGGTGACGCACGACCTCAACGAAGCGCGTCTGCTGGCTGACCGGCTGGTGGTGATGGACGCCGGCGCGGTGCTGCAGGAAGGGCCGCCCGAGCACATCCATCGCGCACCGCGCAACGCGCGCGTGGCCGACCTCGTCGGCATGCACAACCGGTTCCAGGGGGTCTGGGTGGGGCCGTCGGGCAGGGCGGGCTGGGGCCTGCTGAAATGGGTGTCGGCGGCGGGCGGCGAGCGCGGCGACATGCTGCTCGAAGTGCGTGACAAGGGAAAAATCAAGCCGGGCCAGCCGGTGAACTGGGTGGTGCCGGGCGACGGCATCCTGCTCGGCGCTGACGGCAGCGGGCTGGAACTGGAGGCGACGGTGAGCGAGGCTCGCCACCTTGGCGAGATCACGCTGGCGTCGCTGACGCTGGAACGGAATCCGCAGATCAGCCTGCGCATCACGCTGGCCGGACCGCAGCGTCGGCGCATCGGCAACGGCGACCGGCTGGCACTGCGCCTCGACCCCGCGCTGGTCCATGTGATGCCGCTGCACCAGAGGCCACCGGGCCTGCGTCCGGATTAGCCGGCGCGGTCCTGCCCGGTTGCCGATCGGCGCCGGGTTTTCTCTCAGGGTGGAGAGCGTTCAATCGCGATCAAGCTCGCTCCCACTGAAGCCTTGCGCGGGCGCGCAGAGGACGCTCTCTTGTGGGAGATTCTATGTTCCGCCGCAAGCGTTTTCGTGTTGTTTCGGGACATAGTCAGCCGCGTTCTTCATCAGTGAGAAGGCAACGCGCGCGAGTTTTCGGGCCAGCGCAACAAGCGCCTGGGTGCGGCTGAATCCGCGCTGGAGCATGTGCTGGTAGAACGGCTGCCAGGTCGTGGATCGGCTAGCCGCCATGGCGGCGTTGTAGAGCAGGCGACGCATCTCCGAATCGCCCTTCTTGCTCAGCGCACGGCGTCCGGTCTTCTTGCCCGAATCGCGCACACTGACGTCCAGGCCGAGGAAGGCAATGAAGGCGTCCGCGCCACTGAAGGGGGCGCGATGGAACACCGCGCACAGGCCGGCGGCGGTGAGCGCGCCGACGCCTTCGATCTTCAGGATGCGCCGGTACGGCTCTGTCCATCCGCTTTCGTTGATCAGCGAGGCGATACGCTGTTCGAACCGTTTGATCAAGGCGGTGAGCCGCGCCAGGGCCACACGCACGTCGCGACCAAAGCCGGGCAGATCTTCCATGCTCTGACGGATGCGACCCAGGCTGCGTACCACGGTTGCGCGCCGACGCAGCAGGCTGCGCAGCTCGGTCACCGAAGGCGCCGGCAGGGAGAAGGGGCGCAGATCCGTGCCCTCGTGCGCGAGGTAGCGGGCGATCAGGCGTGCGTCGTGCCGATCGGTCTTGGCGCGCAGGCCCACGGTGTCGCGGTACCTGGACAGCTTGAAGCCATCGATCAGAAACACCTGATGCCCGGCGCCGATAAGCAGCTCGACGAGCGTGCGGTGATAGGTGCCGGTCGATTCGCAGGCGATGCGCTGGCAGCCTTTCGGCAGCGTACGCAACCAGCCACGGATGGCCGCAGCCGTGTTGTCGATGCGCGTCACCCGCGCGCTGGGGTGCTCGGCGATGTCCAGCCAATGCTTGGAGACGTCGATGCCAAAGCACACTGCTTCGTTCTGACTTGTCACGATGGGGCCCTCCCGACTAAGGTTCAAAAGGCTTGTCGGGATTCACCACAGCACTGGCTTGCAGGGTATGGACGGTACCGCGGTCACACGGTCCGATGGATTCCTGATCGGTGCTTGGGGTGAGGGCGGGACATCTCTCCCACTGTCTGTACGTGCTTGCCGTCAGATCCGAGCTCGGTCCCTCCGCCCGACAAGCTATTCCTACGCCTGCCACGGTAGAACATACAAGCGAGCTTGCTCGCGACGCAGCGGTGGGTGAGTCACCGTCTGTCGCCCCGCCTGGGCCCGTTGTCGGCGCCAGAATCTTTTTGCGCCGCACAAACCGAGGGCGAAGTGCGCCCCGCGGCGGTGCGGATGCGACGCTTTGCTGCCGTTGCGACACGCTTTGCCCGATACTTGTGCGTCGGCCGGGTACGCATGAGCTGCGTCAAGTTGCTTGAATGCTGCGGCCGGCATACTCCATGACGCATCGGGCAGGGCCGCAGTGGCCTTGCCGCGCGCGTCGGTGATCGATCCGAACAGTCCGACCGACATGAATGACAGCCACGCCATTATCGAATCCCGCCGCTTCGCCACTCGCACCGTTCCGCTGTCGCGCCCGCTGGGCTGGCTGATCGCAGGCTGTCGGGACTTCATGCGCTGTCCGGGACCCGGATTGCTGCACGGCGCGGCCGTCGCGGTATTTGGCGCGCTGCTGTGCTGGCAGATTCCGGATCGTTTCTGGCTGCTCAACGGCGCCTTCACCGGTTTCATGCTGGTCGCGCCGGTGGTGGCGACCGGCCTGTACGCGATCAGCCGCGCGCTGGAGCGTGGTCAGCCGGCCGGGCTGATGACCGCGGTGCGTGCGTGGAAGCCGCGCGACAGCCGCATGGTGGTGTTCGGCCTGCTGCTGGCGCTGGCCGGCACCGGCTGGGTGATGACCTCGGCCGCGCTGATCTGGGCCTATGCGCCGGCGCCGGTGGCGACGCCGGAGGATTTCCTGCGCCTGGTCGTGCTGGCGGAACAGGGCTGGCTGTTCGAGGCCTGGCTGGCGCTGGGCGGCCTGCTTGCCGCACCGGTGTTCGCGTCCAGCGTGGTGGCGATTCCGCTGCTGCTCGATCGCGACATCGGGGTACTTGGCGCCGTGCTCACCAGCTGGCGTGTCGTGATGGAGAACCCCGCGCCGCTGGCGCTCTGGGGCGTGGCGATCGCCGGATTCACGCTGTTCGGCATGGCGACCGGGCTGGTCGGCATGCTGGTGGTGGTGCCGCTGCTGGGTCACGCCAGCTGGCACGCCTATCGCGATCTGGTGCGCGCCGCCTGAGCGCGCACCGATCAACCTATTGAATATCGCTGGAGCAGCTTTCACACATGGGCGGCATCACTGAAGAGCAATTTGCCGAGTTCGGGCTCACCTTCGGCGTCGCTGCCTTCATGCTCTACATGCTGTTCATCCTGCTGCAGCTCGCGCGCGAGTCGAAGGCCGGTCGCTTCGGCACCTTCGTCATCCTGATCGGCCTCGGCCTCGGCATGATGGGTTTCGTCGCCAAAGGCGTGATCAAGTGGATGCTCGGCGGCTGATCAGGCGCCTGACGCGCAGACCCGCTCGCGTACCGTTGCCCGCATCGTGCGCGCCAGCGACTGCAGCGATCCACCGGCGCGGTAGTTGAAGCTCACGTGCAGCGTGTCGCCGGCTCGCGCCTCCACCGGCGTCGTCAGCGGCAGCACCAGATAGTCGTTCAGCCAGTCCTGAGTCCGCCCCTGCGTGCCGAGCAGCGCCAGGATGTTCTTGGTGATGAAGCGCAGCGCATTGACCGTACCGTCGGCAGTGATGGCGATGTCGCCCTTCCAGGCGATGTCTCGGCTGCAGGTCTGGTCGAAATCCATCACGCCATAGACCACCGGTGCGGCCAGTTCGGTTGCGCCCGGGTGTTCGGCGCCGACGCGCTGGAACTGGATGATGGGGGCGTTGAAGCCGTAGAAATCGAACACCTGATGCAGCGGCTGCACCGCCATCAGCGCGGCAGTCGGCAGGAAGATCGGCAGGCGGTCGCCGAAGCGGGCGCGGTAGCGCGCCTTGAAGGCTTCGATCACGTCAACCTGTTTCTCGCGCAGCATGCCGACGTGGATCATTTCGCAGATGACCACGTCTACCGGTTCCGGCGGCAGGTATTCGAACGCGTCGGCGTGCACCACTTCGACCTTGTGACCGTGCGCATTCATCGCCAGCAGCCGGCGCGATTCGGCCACCATGTCCGGGTTGAATTCGACGCAGTACACCTTGCTCGCGTGCGCTGCGGCGAAGCAGGACAGCACGCCGGTGCCGCCGCCCAGTTCGAGCACGCGGGCGCCCTTGAACACGACTGCATCGATGGCCGCCTTGAAATTGCTCATGCGGTTGGTGTCGAGCAGCATGTTGTGGTGGTAGTGCAGAGGAATGAACTGTCCAAGATGGCTGGGCTCGTCGTCGGCGTCGCTCATCGGCAGGCTGGCGCCGGGCGCGGCCGGGCTACCGAGGTGGGCTGCGGTTTCCATCCGTGACATGGTTCTTCCTCTCGTGTGGTCGGTTAATGTTTGCCGCGCGCTGCCGGCAACTTCTGCCTTGAACATCCCGTTATTGCCGCTTGAACCGCCTTGCGGCGATCGCGCGGGGTTCATCGCAGCTTTCGTGCCAGACTTCGGCGAGAACTGAACAACGGATGCAGCGGATGAACGAGTCGCAGGAGCAGGCCGGGCTGAACGAAGCGGAGGTGGCTGCGCGCCGCACGCAGGACGGCTGGAACGAGATCGCCGCCGAGAAGCCGCACACGCTGGTCGCAACCGTTTTGGAGGTGATGCGGGAGCCGATGTTCCTGCTGCTGCTGGGGGCCGGCGCCATCTATCTGCTGATGGGCGATGCGCACGAAGCGTTGGTGCTGCTCGGCTTCGTCGTGCTCATCATCGGCGTCACGGTCTTTCAGGAACGGCGCACCGAGCACGCGCTGGCTGCGCTGCGCGACCTGTCGAGTCCGCGTGCGCTGGTGATGCGCGACGGCGCAGTAAAGCGCATCGCTGGGCGCGAGGTGGTGCGCGGCGATCTGCTGCTACTCACCGAAGGCGACCGCGTGCCGGCCGATGGCGTGCTACTGAGCGCCAACGATCTGGCGGTCGATGAATCCATGCTGACCGGAGAATCGGTGCCGGTCGGCAAATTGCCGGTCGACGATGGCGAACCGCTGCGCGTGTTCTCCGGCACGCTGGTCGTGCGCGGTCGCGGCACAGTCGAGGTGACGGCAATCGGCGAGGCCACCGAGCTGGGGCGTATCGGTAAGTCGCTGGCGGACACCGTCAGCGGTGTCTCGCCACTGCAGCGCGAACTCGGGCTGCTGGCGCGCCGGCTGGCGGTGATCGGCATCGCGCTGTGCGCGCTGCTCGCCGTGTCCTACGCGACGCTGCGCGGCGGCTGGCTCGACGGCGTGCTGTACGGCATCACGCTGGCGATGAGCATCCTGCCGCAGGAATTTCCGGTCATCCTGATCGTGTTCCTCGCCTTCGGCGCACGCCGCATCGCCGCCCGACGCGTGCTGACGCGCCGGCTGTCGGCGATCGAAACGCTGGGCCAGACCACCGTGCTGTGTACCGACAAGACGGGCACGCTCACCCGCAACCGGATGGAAGTCGCCGCGCTTGCGGTCGGCGGTGAGGTGCTGGCGCTGGATGGCGACGCACGGCTGGAGGAACTGCCTGAAACCTATCACCGCCTGCTTGAATATGCGGTGCTGGCGAGCGAGGCCGATCCGCACGATCCGATGGAGCAGGCTTTCCTGCGGCTGGCCGGCGACTATCTGGCGAACACCGAACACCTGCATCCCGACTGGGCGCTGGCCCGCGAGTACGAACTGTCGCCCGACCTGCTGGCGATGACCCACCTGTGGCAGGCGCCGGATCGGCGCGATGGCGAGGTGGCCGCCAAGGGTGCGCCCGAGGCCATCATCGACCTTTGCCATCTGTCGGCGGATGCCGCCGCGCTGGTGATGGCGCGCGCCGGCGACCTGGCCGACCGCGGCCTGCGCGTGCTGGCGGTGGCTCATGCGGCGCA
Organism: Methyloversatilis sp.; assembly: GCF_965284615.1. Classification (GTDB taxonomy): domain Bacteria; phylum Pseudomonadota; class Gammaproteobacteria; order Burkholderiales; family Rhodocyclaceae; genus Methyloversatilis. Next base: position 2,858,774 of record NZ_OZ260098.1, on the reverse strand, counting down.
CCCGCAAGGCGCTGGCGTGCCGGACATCCAGCACGATTTCGAATTCCGCTTCATCGGCCTGATCGGGCTCGCCGATCCGCTGCGTCCGGAGGTGCCGGCGGCGGTCGCCGAGTGCCGCGCGGCCGGTGTGCGTGTGGTCATGATTACCGGCGATCATCCGCGCACCGCCGGCGCGATCGCGGCGCAGGCCGGCATCGACGGCGGGCGCGTGCTGACCGGCCCGGATATGGCGGCGATGGATGAGGCGACATTCGCCGATGCGGTCGCCGGCTGCTGCGTGTTCGCGCGCGTCAGCCCGCAGCAGAAGCTGGCCATCGTCGAGGCGCTGAAGGCGCGTGGCGATATCGTCGCCATGACCGGCGACGGCGTGAATGACGCACCGGCGCTGAAATCCGCGCATATCGGCATCGCCATGGGCAAGCGCGGCACGGACGTCGCGCGCGAGGCGGCCGCACTGGTATTGGTAGACGATGACTTTGCCGCCATCGTCAACGCGATTCGGCTGGGCCGGCGCATCTTCCGCAACCTGCGCCACGCGATGACCTACACGCTCGCGGTGCACGTGCCCATCATCGCGCTGGTGGCTGCGCCGGTGCTGTTCGGCTGGCCGGTGCTGCTGGCGCCGGTGCACATCGCCTTCCTCGAACTGGTGATCGACCCGACCTGTTCCATCGTGTTCGAGGCGGACGAGGCTGGCGACGCACTGATGCGCGAGCCGCCGCGACCGCGCGGCGCCGTGTTGCTGCCACCCTCGCGCATCGCGACCAGCCTGCTCTACGGCGCCATCGTGTCGGCCGCGCTGGTGGCATTCGATGTCTGGGCACTCGATGCCGGCTTCGCGGCTGACGAGGTCCGCACGCTGGTGTTCGTCGCGCTGGTGGCGAGCGGCATCGCGCTCATCTTCACCGCCCGCGCGTCGGCGGCCGACCCGAGCGGGCTCGGGCACGGCACCGGGGTCGCGCGCTGGGTGATCGGCGGCACACTGCTCGCGCTGCTGCTGGTCACCACGGTGCCCTGGCTGGCTGCACAGTTCTCCTTTGCCGTGGTCGCGCCCGCAGTGTGGCTGAGCGCCTGCGCGCTCGGACTGGCAACGCTGCTGCCGCTGCTCGCCGCACGTTGGCTTGTACACGCGCGTGCGGTGGCATGACCGCGGGCATCCGCCGGACGAAAAAAATGCCCGACCAGCGGTCGGGCATCAAGGACATGCGTGTGACAGGGTCGTGCAGTAATCAGGTGCGACGGCGTGCAGCCATGCCGATCAGGCCGAGGCCGGCCAGCAGCATCGCGTAGGTTTCGGGTTCCGGTACCGGGGCGGCGACCGCCAGGTTGTTGACCACCACACCGTTACCCTTGAACGAGATCGAGCGGATGTCAGCCACGTCGCGCGTGATGCCGAGGAACAGGCCTTCATTCTCGCTGGCCTCGCCGGTGCTGACTGCCAGCGTGTAGGTTTCGATGATCTGGTTGTTGTCGCCGTAGGCGGACACCACGACCGAGAACGGGAAGTCGTTCATGGCGAAATGGTTCACCAGTGCGCCGACACCGGCGGTCAGTTCAGCGAAAGTGAAGCGCAGTTCGCCGATGTTGCCGGTGGCCGCGAAGTGGTTGCCTGCGCCCCAGATACCGTTGTTGCCCAGGTTGGCAATGAAGCCACCCAGCTGCGAGTCGGCGTCGCCGGTGAAGATGACGCCGGGGGCGACTGCTTCCGGACCGGTCGTGAAGAAGCCGTCGTAGGCTTCGAAGTCGACAACAATGGCGTTGCCGATGTCGGCCGCGTTATTGGTCAGCGCGGCCTGCGCCGGCAGTGCGGCGGCGAAGGCCAGAGCCAGGGCGGCGAGTTTCATTTTCATGATGAATCCTTTGCGGAGGTTTCGTTGATGGAGGCGACGCTACGCCGCCTCCGTGACGCCGATGTGAAGACCGACGGATCAGGTACCGATCACGCCGCCGTCGTCCTTGGTGATGACGACCGTGGCCGAGCGCGGCTTGGCGACCGCGTTGCCGCTCTGCGTGGTCGGGCCGTTGAAGCCGCTGTCCGGCCAAGTGCTGTTCGAGGTGAAGCTGCCGCTCCAGTCTTCGCCCGGATGCTGGATGTTCACGAACATGACCTTGCCGTCCGGCGTCGAGGTCACGCCGGTCACTTCGCAGTTGCGCGGGCTGGTCAGGAAGCGGGTGATCTGGCGGGTGGCCGGGTCGGCGCAGAACATCGCGTTGCCGCCGATGTTCACGAAGTCGCCGGTGGCGTTGCCGACCTGGTCGGTCTGGATCCACAGGCGGCCGTCCTTGTCGAACCACAGGCCGTCCGGCGCACCGAGGTCGTCACCGATGATGTTGCCTTGCAGGTGGGCGTTGGCGTTCAGCTTGTCACCGCACTCGACGAAGATGTCCCACTGGAAGGTGGTGGCGGCGACGTCACCGCCGGTTTCCGTCCAGCGCAGGATGTGGCCGTAGCGGTTGTCGCGGCGCGGGTTGGTCGCATCGACCGGCGGGCGGGCCGAAGCGGCGACCGTGGTGCCGTCGATCTTGTTCGACGACGCCGGCGCGGTGCCGCGGCGGTTGTTGTTGGTCAGCGTCAGATAGACCTCGCGCGTCACCGGATGCACGGCGACCCACTCGGGGCGGTCCATCATGGTGGCGCCAAGGCGGTCGGCGGCTTGGCGGGCCTTGATCACTACCTCGCCCTGGTCGGCGAAGCCGTTTTCGGCCGTCAGACCATTCTGACCCCAAACCAGCGGCAGCCACTGGCCGCTGCCGTCAGCATTGAAGCGGGCGACATACAGCGTGCCGCTGTCGAGCAGGTCGCGGTTCGCGGCGCGGTTCTTCGTGTCCATCTTCTTCGCGCAAACAAACTTGTACATGTAATCGTTGCGCTCGTCGTCGCCCATGTAGACGGCGACCTTGTTGTCGGCGCCGACCGAGGTCCATGCGCCTTCGTGCTTGAAGCGGCCCAGCGCGGTGCGCTTGACCGGCACCGAGTTCGGGTTCCACGGATCGATCTCGACCACCCAGCCGAAGCGGTTCGGCTCGTTCGGCGTGTCGCGGAAGTCGAAGCGCGGATCGGCTTCGTGCCAGCGGTAGCCAAAGCCCCCGGCGGACATGCCGTAGCGGTTCTCAAGCGCGGTCAGCGGCTGGGCGGCCAGCTTGGCGGCAGTGGTACCGAAGTAGCCGTTGAAGTTCTCCTCACAGGTGAGGTAGGTGCCCCAGGGCGTGTAGCCGTTGGCGCAGTTGTTCAGCGTGCCGAGCACGGTGGTGCCCGACGGGTCGGCGGCGGTCTTCAGCAGGGCGTGACCGGCAGCCGGGCCGGACACCTTGCACGGGGTGGCGCCGGTGATGCGACGGGCGAAGGCGGACGGGCGCTGCACCTTCATTTCACCACCGACCTTGCGTACCTCGATCACGCTTACGCCGTGACCGGCGATCTGCGCGTTGACCATGGCCTTGGTGATGACGTCGGTCCCGTAGGTGGTGGTGTGGGCGACCAGACCGGGATCAACGTACTCGTGGTTGGACACGAGCAGGCCGCGGTCATTTGCGATGCCGGCTGCGCCGGTGCCCGGGAACGGGAACAGGTGCATGCCGTCGTTGTGTGCGCCCCAGGTCGTGAGCTGGCGAGCGGTCGTCATCGCCGTGGCCGGGTTCCAGTGCGTGTTCGCATCCGGGCCGGTCTTGCCGATGGCGTCGCCCCAGGCGATTAGCACGCGCGCGGTATAGCCGGACGGTACGGTGATGCCGTCAGTCATCGGCGCGATGTTGGCCGGCACGCCGGTGAAGCCGATGCCGCCGGCCGGCGACGGGCTGCCGGTGTAGGCGCCGTTGGCCAGCGATTCGAGGCTGAAGCCGCCGAGCGAGGCAAAGGTCGCGGTGGCCAGCGAACCCTTGATGAAGTTGCGACGGCCGGTGAAGCGGTCCATCACGTCGCGGATGGATTCATTGCCCGACGGATTGATCGTCAGGTCGTTGTCGGGGTGCTGCATCGAAGACATGGGAGCTCCTTGCGGGTGACGTTGTCGGGACGTCGGCGGCAAAGGGGCTGCGCGCCGATCTGACGCGCGGAGTCTGCGATGCGTTTCTGACAGGGATAAGAAACGACGACTGTGGTGGATAGTCCGAATGGACTATCCACCACAGTCGGGGTGTCATGGTCTGCAGGGCGGCGGAGGCGCCCGTTGCTTCAGGTCAGCGACGACAGGGCGGTGTCGTAGGCACCCTGCAGCTCTGCCTCGCTGCCGGCTTCCATACGCAGGTTGCGGACCAAACCATCCTTCAGGCCGTAGATCCAGCCGTGCACACGCACGTCCTGGCCGCGCGCCCAGGCTTCGCGGACGACCGTGGTTTCGCAGACGTTCATCGCCTGCTCGATCACGTTCAGCTCGCACAGCCGGTCTTCCTGCAGCTCGCCGACGCCGACCGCTTCGAGCAGACCGCGGTGCTTGTTGCGCACGTCCTGCACGTTGCGCAGCCAGTTGTCGATCAGACCGAAACGCATGTCGTGCAGTGCGGCGCGCACGCCACCGCAGCCATAGTGACCGACCACCAGGATGTGCTTCACCTTGAGCACATCGACGGCGTACTGCATGACCGACAGGCAGTTCAGATCGGTCTGCACCACGACGTTGGCGACATTGCGGTGTACGAACACTTCGCCCGGAATCAGCCCGACGATCTGGTTGGCCGGCACCCGGCTGTCGGAACAGCCTATCCAAAGATATTCAGGCGCCTGCAGCGTGGCCAGCCGCTCGAAGAACTGCGGGTCGTCCGCACGCATGCGTTCTGCCCAGCGGCGGTTTGCTTCGAAGAGTTGATCAGTTTTTTTCAGTGTCATGGTGTCCTCGCATCAGGCGGGATTATATCTTTCCCGCCCTCGCGAGGCGCCATCTGCCGCCGTGACGGATCACGGCGGATCACTGTGCTGCGCGGCGTGATCAGCCGGCGGCGACAACGAGCCGGTTGTCGATGCCGGTCACGCCTTTGACCGAAGCCGCCAGCTCGGCGGCGCGGGCGCGCGCTGCTTCGGTCGGTGCCGGGCCGCTCAGCGTCACCTTGCCGTCGGTGGTATCGACGTCGATCTTCAGCGCGCTGAGATCGGGGTCGCCGGCAAGGCGCGCGGCGACGTTGGCGGTGATCGTCGCGTCGTCGATCTTTTCCCCCATGCGCTCCGCGGCTGACTCGACGGAGGTCTTGGCATCGGCCGCCGCGGCTTCGGCCCGGGCCTGCGCGTTGTCGAGCGAACCTTCGGCCTTGGCGCCCATTTCGTCAGCCTTCTTCTCGGTCTGCGAGATGGCGGAATCGAGCTTCTGGCCGACGGTCGCGTTGTCGGTGGATTCGCCGCAGGCAGCCAGCGTCAGCGCCAGCGCAGTGGCGGTGGCCAGGCGGACGGCAGGCTTCAGCAGCGTGGATCGGGTGGCGGTAATCTGCATGGCAGTTCTCCTGTTGCGATGAAGAGGATGGCGTTCAGCCATGACGAAACTCTAGTTGCTCATGGCGCGCCGGCCTGTCGGTGACGTGGTCGGGTGCTGTAGGACGATGCGGACTGCGTCCGGTGACTCAGGCAGCCGGCGCTGTGGTCAAATCGCGGCTGTCCAAACGCCAGAACGCCGACATGAGCGCCGTCCGCTACCGCATCACGCCCATCCATCCCGAAGCCCATCTGTTCGAGGTCGAACTCGACATCGACAAGCCGGCGGCCGACGGCCAGCTGCTGTCCTTGCCGGCCTGGATACCCGGCAGCTACATGATCCGCGAGTTCGCCCGCCACATCGTGCGCATCGACGCGCGCGACGGCGTGCGCGCGGTGCCGCTGACCAAGCTGGACAAGCACACCTGGCGTGCCGCACCGTGCGACGGCGCGCTGCGCGTGCGCTACGAGGTGTATGCGTGGGACCTGTCGGTGCGCGCCGCTCACCTCGACACCACGCACGGCTTCTTCAACGGCAGCAGTGTGTTCCTGATGGTGCATGGCTGCGAACAGCAGCCCTGCGAAATCGACATCCGTCCGCCGGCCGGTCGCGCCTACAAGGAATGGCGCGTCGCGACGACGCTGCCCGAGGCAGGCGGCCGCAGCGGCGCCAAGCGTCACGGCTTCGGTGCGTACCGGGCGACCAGCTACGACGAACTTATCGACCACCCGGTCGAGATGGGTGAGTTCGCGCTGTACGAATTCAAGGCCTGCGGCGTGCCGCACGAGGTGGTGGTGACCGGCCGGCACGACATTGACGCCGCACGGCTGTGCGCCGACCTGAAGCGTGTCTGCGAGTGGCAGATCCGGCTGTTCGGCGAACCGGCGCCATTCGAGCGCTATGTCTTCCTCGTGATGGCGGTCGGCGACGGCTACGGCGGACTCGAACACCGCTCCAGCACCGCGCTGCTGTGTTCGCGCAACGACCTGCCGGCGCCCGGCGCCGCCGCGATGAGCGATGCCTACCGTGGCTTCCTCGGTCTCTGCAGCCACGAGTATTTCCATTCCTGGAACGTGAAGCGCATCAAGCCGGCCGCCTTCGTGCCCTACGACCTCAGGGTCGAGAACTACACGCGGCTGCTGTGGGCTTTCGAAGGTTTCACTTCCTACTACGACGATCTGACGCTGGTGCGCTCCGGCGTCATCACGCAGGACGACTACCTGAAGCTGCTCGGCAAGACCGTGACCCAGGTGATGCGCGGCAGCGGTCGGCTCAAGCAGAGCGTGGCCGATTCGTCCTTCGATGCCTGGATCAAGTACTACCGGCAGGACGAAAACGCGCCGAATGCCATCGTCAGTTACTACGCCAAGGGCGCGCTGGTGGCGCTGGCGCTCGACCTTACGCTGCGCAGCAAGAGCCGCGGCGCGGTGTCGCTGGACGACGTGATGCGCAAGCTCTGGGCCGACCACGGACAGAGCGGGCAGGGCGTGCCGGAAGACGGCATACGCCGCGCCGCCGAAACGGTCAGCGGCATGAAGCTCAAGCGTTTCTTCGACGAGGCGACCGAAGGCACCGACGACCTGCCGCTGGACAGGCTGCTGCACGCGGTCGGTCTCGACCTCGCGTTCGAAGCGGCCGGCAGCACGCCGGTGCTTGGCGTGAAGACCGCGAACGACGGCGACAACGTGAAGCTCACCCAGGTGCTGGACCACGGTGCCGCCCAGCGCGCCGGGCTGTCGGCCGGCGACGTGCTGGTCGCGCTGGACAACCTGCGCATCACGGCCAGTTCACTCGATACCCTGCTCAAGCGGCGCAATGCTGGCGACGAGGTGAAGATCCATGCCTTCCGCCGCGACGAACTGATGAAGTTCCGCGTCCGACTCGACGCGCCGCCGGCCGATCAGGCGAAGATCGGCCCCGCGGTGCGCGCCAGTGCGGCGGCGAAGGAATTGCTGAAGCAGTGGCTGGGGAGAGGGTGAGGCCTCGGTGGGTGTGCGTTCGCATTCTGCCCCCGGTTAGCCGCCGCTTGACCGCCGCGTCGCGGCCAAGGCCGCTCCCACAGGGGCGGCGCCTAACTCGCGGCTGGAACCGGGGCCGGAGTTCTGTGGGAGGGGTCTTCTGACCCCGACAGCGACAGGAAGCGAGGCGGCGATCAGCATTCACCGCGTGGCGGTAACGGCCGTTCACTGCAGAAGCGCGCAGGCCGGATCTGCAAGATCAGGGTTCCTGTGCGAGCGAGCTTGCTCGCGATGCCGCCGGTGATCGCCCGTGGCCCCCTCAACCGGCTTCGGTGAGCCGTCAGCGCCCCAGCTTGCGTGCCGCGCTCAGCACGATCATGCCCAGACCGCCCAGCATCATCATCCACTCGCGCGGCTCAGGTACGGCCGGCGTGGTCGTCACGTCCAGCGTGAAGCGATCGCCCGCACTCAGGCCGGCGAAACCGACGCGCCAGTCGGCGGGGCCGTCCTCGTAGAAGGGGTTGCCGAAGTAGAACTCCGTCACCGTAGCGCCTGCGAAGAAATTGGCGTCGAGCAGATCGCCATTCACCGTTGCCGCGCGCACCGAACCGGCCGTCCAGGATACGGGCGCGCCGCCCGTGGTCACGTTCAGCGAACCGATGCCGAAGCCGCTGGCGTCGCGCAGGATGGCGTTGAAGTCGGCGCCGCCGGCGGCGACATCCGCAGCATCAAGCACGAAGCTGAAGCTCAGCGCAGCATTGTTCAGCAGCGATACGTCGAGTGCGATCAGCGACGGCGTGCTGAAGCGGGTGTCGAGCAGATTGCCGTTCAGCGTGGCGCTCTCTAGCGTGACGGCGTAAGCGGGTAGCGACAGGCCGGCGGTGATCGCGAGGGCAAGCAGGGTGTTCTTCATCGGGCGACTCCTGGAATGCGGTTGTTGCGACGCACGATAGGCAGTGCATGTGACAGGCGCATGTCGCCGCCTTGATCACGCGTTCAACAATCCGTCATCGACCTGTCACCGGCGCTCACCACACTCCGCGGCAACTTCTTCCGCCCGGAGCTTTCCCGATGTCACGCAATGTCTTTTCCCGCCGCGACTTCATGCGCGGCATCGGCGCTGGCGCGCTGGCCGGTTCCGCCGTCGTTCGTTCGGCTACTGCGCTGGCGGCGACCGACAGCCTGTTCCAGCACGGCGTGGCCAGCGGCGATCCGCTGTCGGACCGCGTCATCATCTGGACCCGCGTGTCGCCGACCCGGCCGGGCACCGTGGCCGTGCTGTGGGAGGTGGCACTGGACGCGCGCTTCAGCCGCATCATCCGGCGCGGTCGCGTGCTCACCGGCGAGGACATCGACTACACGGTGAAGGCCGACGTGCTCGGCCTGCCGGCTGCTGCCCGGCTCTATTACCGCTTCCGCGCCGACGGCCAGCTGTCGCCGGTCGGCCGCACGCGCACGCTGCCGGCCGGTGCGGTCGAGCAGGTGAAGCTGGCGGTGTTTTCCTGTTCGAACTACCCGGCAGGCTATTTCCACGTATATGCCGAGGCGGCGAAGCTGGACGACCTGCACGCGGCGATCCATCTGGGCGACTACATTTACGAATACCCGCGCGGCGGCTACGCCTCGGGCGACGCAGCGGCGCTGGGTCGCGTGTCCGAGCCGGCCGGCGAAATACTGACGCTGGACGACTACCGCATCCGTCACGCGCAGTACCGCACCGACCCGGACCTGCAGGCGCTGCACGCGGCGCTGCCGGTGATCGCCGTGTGGGACGACCACGAAATCGCCAACGACACCTGGCGAGACGGCGCCGAGAACCACAGCGAAGGGCTGGAAGGCGTGTTCGCCGAGCGGCGTGCGGCCGCGATCAAGGCCTACCACGAGTGGATGCCGACCCGCGTTGCCGATCCGGCGCAACCGGAACGCATCTACCGCAGCTTCCGCTTCGGCAATCTGCTGTCGCTGCATATGCTGGACACCCGCGTCATCGGCCGCGACCGGCAGATGGACTACGCCGACTACTTCGGCGCCAGCGGCTTTGACGGCGCGCGCTTTGCCGCCGATCTGGCCGACCCGAACCGCACGCTGCTGGGCGCCGAACAGAACGACTGGCTGGGCCTGCAGCTGGCGCAGTCCGACACCACATGGGACGTGCTTGGTCAGCAGGTGCTGATGGGCCGCATGAACATTCCTGCGCCGCTGGTGCTGGGTCAGATCAGTTTTTCCGCCTACAGCGCACTGGTCGTGAAGGCGCAGACGGCACCTGCCACGCTGACGCCGCAGGAGCAGGCGGTGCTCGCGCAGCCGGCGATTCCGTACAACCTCGACGCCTGGGACGGTTATGCCGTCGCGCGCGAAACGGTGCTCGGCACCGCGCGGGCGCTGGACAGGAATCTGGTCGTGCTGTCGGGCGACACGCACAACGCCTGGGCCAGCGATTTGGCGGACTACGCGGGCCGCGCGGTCGGCGTCGAGTTCGCCACACCCGGCGTGACTTCGCCGGGCTTCGAGGAGTACTTCCCGACTGAGAACCCACTGGCCGTCGCCGCCGGGCTGACGCAGATCATCGGCCCGCTGCAGTACGCCGATACCGCGCGCCGCGGCTTCATGATCGTCACCGCGACGCAGGACGCCTGCCGCTGCGAGTGGCGCTACGTCAGCACGGTAAAGAGCCGCAACTATGTGCTGCAGTTGGGGCCGGCACTGAAGGTGCTGCCGGGCGCGGCAAACCGGAAGCTGATGCCGGCTTGAGACAGGGGAGGTCGCGGCCTGTGCGTGGGCGCACCTCCTGGGGGAGTGGCCTTGGCCGCGACCGGGGCCGCTGCAGTCGCGGTCAGGGAAACGCTCTCACAGAAGTGGACGGCACCCTGAAGAGACCAGCGACTGTGCGCTTCAGGGCTGTGGATGCACCGGTGCGTTACCGCTTTTCTTCGGCTGGAACAGCTTCACCAGTGCGCTGCCGGCGATGCCCATCAGCAGCATCATGCCGGCGCCGATCAGCCACACCGTCCAGACGATGAAACCGAGCAGACCGCGCAGGTCGGGCGTCTGCTGCAGCCAGGCCTGGATTTCCGGGCCGGCGTCGAGCAGCCAGGCGCGACTCTGATCCAGCCATTCCTGCGGCAGCCAGGGGGCGAGCCAGACCGGCGGCCGCAGGCCGTCCAGCCACAGCGGCCATTCGGCCAGCGCGTTGGCGCTCCAGCCGGGCCAGTTCAGTACCGAGTCGGCGGTCCAGGCCATCAGCGTCCAGATGCCGACGACCAGTGCGACGAAGATCCAGATCACGGCGTGAGCCATAGCGGTTTCCTCAGAGCAGTTTCTTCAATGCGTACAGTGCGTCCAGCGCCTCGCGCGGGCTGAGGCTGTCCGGGTCGAGCGTGGCGAGCGCATCGACCGCTGCGTGCGACGGCGGTTCCGGTGGTGGTGGCGCAGGCGCGAACAGATCGGCCTGCGGACCGGCGTTGATGCGGCTGGCTTCGAGTTGCTGCAGCGCGCGTCGGGCGTCGCGGATCACCGTACCGGGCACGCCGGCCAGCGCGGCCACCTCGATACCGTAGGACTGCGAGGCCGGGCCTTCTTCAATCGCGTGCAGGAACACGATGCGGTTGCCGTGCTCGACCGCGTCCAGGTGCATGTTGGCGCAGCTCGGGTGGGTCTGCGCGAGCTGGGTCAGTTCGAAGTAGTGGGTGGCGAACAGGGTCCAGCTGCGGTTGCGCGTCAGCAGATGGCGGGCGATCGACTGCGCCAGGGCCACACCGTCAAAGGTCGAGGTGCCGCGGCCGATCTCGTCCATCAGCACCAGGCTGCGTTCAGTCGCGCCGTGCAGGATGCCGGCCGCTTCGGTCATTTCGACCATGAAGGTCGAGCGGCCCGAAGCGAGGTCGTCGGAGGCGCCGATGCGGGTGTGGATGGCGTCGAGCGGACCGAGCCGCACGGCGCGCGCCGGCACCGGGCAGCCGCAGTGCGCCAGCAGCGCGATCAGCGCCACCTGCCGCATATAGGTCGATTTGCCGCCCATGTTCGGGCCGGTGATCAGCAGCATGCGACGCGCGTCATGCATCGCGGTGTCGTTGGCGATGAAGTTTTCGACCTGCTGCTCGACCACCGGGTGACGGCCGCGCTCTATCGTGATTTCCGGTTCATCGACGAACTGCGGCCGGCAGTAGTCGTGGCGCTGGGCAGCGCGGGCAAAGGCGATCAGGCCATCCAGTTCGGACAGCGCACGGGCGATGTCGCCGAGCAGCGGCAATTCGGGCGCCAGCGCGTCGAGCAGCTGTTCGTACAGGAATTTCTCGCGCGAGGTGGCGCGATCGGCGGCGGAGAGTGCACGGTCCTCGAAGGCCTTCAGTTCCGGTGTGATGTAGCGCTCGGCGTTCTTCAGCGTCTGCCGGCGGCGGTAGTCGTCCGGAATGCGCTCAACGTTGGCGTGGGTGACTTCGATGTAGAAGCCATGCACGCGGTTGTACTCGACCTTCAGGTTGGCGATGCCGGTGCGCTCGCGTTCGCGCGCTTCGAGCGCCAGCAGGAACTCGCCGCAGTTGTCCTGCAGGCCGCGCAGTTCGTCCAGCTCGGCGTCGAAACCGGCGCGCATGACGCGACCGTCGCGCAGTTGCGCGGCCGGTTCGTCCATGATGGCGCGGGCGAGCAGGTCGCTGGCGGTCAGCGGCTGCGCCAGTGTGGCGCGTGCCTGATCGAGCAGACCGCGATCGAGCGGGATCGCTTCGGCGATGGCCCGCAGCTTCGCCAGCGAATCACGCAGGCTGGACAGGTCGCGCGGCCGTGCGGTGCGCAGCGCGACCCGCGCGGCGATGCGCTCGATGTCGGCGATGCCGCGCAGCGCATCGTGCACCCGGTCGGCGCGGTCGGTGTCGCGCAGCGCGGCGACGGCCTCCTGACGCGCGTCGGCACGCGCGCGTTCGCGCAGCGGGTGGTGCAGCGCGCGGCGCAGCCAGCGCGAGCCCATCGAAGTGGCGCAGGTGTCGAGCAGCGACAGCAGCGTCGGTGAGGCTTCGCCGCGCAGGGTTTCGGTCAGTTCCAGATTGCGCCGGGTGGCCGCGTCCATGCGCAGCCAGTTCGAATCGTGCTCGACCGCCAGCGTCGTGACGTGGGCGAGCGCCCGCTGCTGCGTGGCCTGGGCGTAGCTGAACAGCGCGCCGCAGGCGGCCAGCGCGATCGGCACCTCGGCGACATCGAAGGCGGCGAGGTCGCGGCTGCCGAAGTGCTCGCACAGCAGCCGGGTCGCCTCCGTCACGTCGAACTGCCACGCGCTGCGCGGCGTGACCGCCCAACTGCCCTCGGGGGCGTTCGCCATGTCGGCGACCAGCAGTTCAGCCGGACGCAGGCGGTCGAGCAGCGACGGCAGCACGTTGGCCGCCACTTCGGTCAACTTCAGTTCGCCGCTGGCGAGGTTGAGCCAGGCGACGCCAGCCCGCGCGCGTTCAACGTGCAGCGCCATCAGCAGCGAATCGGCGCGCTCGTCGAGCAGGCTGGCGTCGGTCAGCGTACCCGGCGTGACGATGCGCGAAATGGCGCGCTCTACCGGGCCCTTGGAAGTAGCGGGGTCACCGATCTGTTCGACGATCACCACGGATTCGCCCATCTTCACCAGCCGCGCGAGGTATTGCTCGACCGCGTGGAACGGCACGCCGGCCATTGGAATCGGTTGCCCGGCCGACTGGCCGCGGTGGGTCTGCGTGATGTCGAGCAGCCGCGCAACGCGGATCGCGTCTTCGAAGAACAGCTCGTAGAAATCGCCCATGCGATAGAACACCAGCAGGTCGGGGTGCTGTCTTTTGAACCCCAGGTACTGCTGCATCATCGGCGTGTGGCCCGAGAGGTCTTTGTTATCCATGTAGAACGAGGGTGCGGGCGGGTCCGGAGAGGGGAGGGGGCTGCGGAACGGACCGGCGATTGTATCGGCTCACTGCGATCCGGCGCGATGACGACAGGAATGTTGCAGCGCGGAATTAAAGTTGGGAATATTTCCCGCCGATATAGATGACTGATTTCAATTACTTACGGAGTCGTCATGTTCGCCAACTGGACTTTGCGAAGCAAGATGCTGGCGGTGGGCGTGGCCGCACTGGCCGGTATGCTCATGATCGGTGTCATCGGCGCCTTCGAGATGCGCAGCGCGGCGCACGAGCAGCGCATGCAGCTGTTGCGCGCGCTCGTCGAATCGACGCGCACACAGATCGGCTATTACGAGCAGCTGGCGAAGGACGGCACGCTGACGCGCGAGCAGGCACAGGCGCAGGCGCGGGACGCCCTGCGCAACGTGCGTTTCCAGCAGCGCGAGTACTTCTATATCTACAGCTCGGATGGCGTGAACGTGCTGCATCCGACGCAGCCGCAGCGCGAGGGCAAGCCCTTCATCGACGAGCGGGACAAGCTCGGCAAGCCTTTCGTCGCCGAAATCGTGAAGGCCGGCCAGGCCGGCGGCGGCTTCGTCGATTACCACTTCCCGCGTCCGAACGAGACCGAGGCCGTGCGCAAGGTCGCCTACGTGGCGCCGGTGCCGGACTGGCAGTGGGTGGTCGGCACCGGGCTGTACGTCGATGACGTCGAGGCCGCCTTCCGCAAGGATCTGGCGATCAATCTGGGCATCGTTGTCCTGCTGGCAGGCGTGGTGCTGACACTGGTGATCGCGATCGGTCGCTCGGTCATGCGCCAGGTCGGGGGTGAGCCGGCGGTGGCCGTCCAGGCGATGAAGAAGGTGGTCGAGGGCGATTTGCGGGCCGGGGTTGGCCACGCGCCGGCCGGCAGCATGCTGGCGGAACTGGACACGCTGATCTCGCGCTTGCGCACGACCGTGTCGGAGATCAGCGCCGGCGCGCAGAAGGTCGGCGCCGCGACCGCCGACATCAGCGCGACTTCGCGCCAGGTCGCCGGATCGGCGCAGCAGCAGACCGACTCGACGCAGACCATGGCCGCCGCGATGGAAGAGCTGACGGTGAGCATCACCCACATTTCGGAGAACGCCGGCGAGACCGAAAGGCAGTCGGTCGAGTCGTCGGAAATGGCGGTGGCCGGCGAACGGCAAGTACACGAAGCGGCCGAGGAAATGCGCTCGCTGGCCAACGCGGTAGTGCAGGCGAGCGAGCGTATCGCGTCGCTGAGCGCACGCGCCAACGAGGTAGGCGGCATCGCGACGGCGATCAACGACATTGCCGCGCAGACCAATCTGCTGGCGCTGAACGCCGCCATCGAGGCGGCGCGCGCTGGCGAACAGGGCAGGGGCTTCGCGGTGGTGGCCGACGAAGTGCGCAAGCTGGCCGAACGCACGACGCAGGCGACGCTGCAGATCGGTCAGACGGTCAGTGCGATCCGTGGGGAAAGCGAAGCGGCGGTCAGCGCAATGGATGCGGCTTCCGAGCGGGCGCGCAACAGCGTGAACTCGGCTGAACAGTCGGCCGACATGCTGCGCCGGATCGCCGAGGGCGCGACCCGTGCCCGCGAACTGGTGGCCGAAGTCGCCAACTCGACGCGCGAACAGGGTATCGCCAGCAACAGCCTGGCTGGCCAGATCGAGCAGGTGGCGCAGATGGTCGAGGCGACCAGCCAGGGTATGCACGCCACAGCCACGGCGACGGAAGAACTGACCCGCGTGGCGGGCGACCTCAACAGCGTTGTATCCCGCTTCCGCTGCTGACGGACCTGTACGGCCGGCCCGCCGGGCCGGCCGTCTTTCAGCCGCGCAGGGCTTCGGTCAGGTGCGGTTCGATGGCCTGCAGGATGGCCGGGTAGATGCGCGGCGTGGCGGCGACCAGATTGCCGCTTTCCATATAGCCCGTCTCGCCCTGCAGATTGCCAACCAGGCCGCCGGCTTCACTGACCAGCAGGCTGCCGCCGGCGATGTCCCACGGCGACAGACCGATCTCGAAGAAGCCGTCAAAGCGACCGCAGGCGACGTAGGCCAGATCGAGCGCTGCAGCGCCCGGGCGGCGCAAGCCGGAGGTCTTTTCCATCAGCGACTTGAACATGCCCAGATAGGCATCGACGTGGTCCCACACGCGATAGGGGAACCCGGTGCCCAGCAAGGCCTCGCCCAGCTTGGCGCGACGCGACACGCGGATGCGACGGTCGTTGAGGAAGGCGCCGCGGCCACGGCTGGCGGTGAACATCTCGTTGCGCACCGGATCGAACACGACGGCCGACTGCATCTGGCCCCGGTGTTCGAGCGCGATCGACACCGCATACTGCGGCATGCCATGGATGAAGTTGGTGGTGCCGTCCAGCGGGTCGATGATCCAGCGGTACTCCGACTCGGGGCCGGACTCGCCGCTCTCCTCGGCTAGAATGGCGTGGTCCGGATAGGCTTCGCGCAGGATGCCGACGATGGCGTCTTCGGCGGCGCGGTTGACCTCGGTCACGAAATCGTTCTGGCGTTTGCTGCTGACCTTCAGCAGGTCCACATCCTGGCTGGCCCGGGTGATGATCTGACCCGCGCGGCGGGCGGCCTTGACGGCGGTGGTGAGCGTCGGATGCATGAATGTCTCTGTACGCGGACCTTGTGGCCCGCATCTCGGCAGGAAAACCCTGCATTCTAATATGAACCTGAAAGCCTCAGTTGACCGCTTGGCATCCGTGCGAGGCGGAGGCCTTCCTCTCCGTACCTTTTGTCATTTGTCTGCTCCTTGCACATGGGCCGAGACCGCTTCGACGTCGCGGGCACAGCTGGCGGGGCGCCCGACTGCGTTGCGCGTCCTTGCAGGGAGCCATCCTGCCGTGTCCTCGCGCCTTGCGGTACACCCCGCCAACCATGCCCCTCAGGTCCACTGAGCGCCGATCAACGGAGGTTTCCAGCTTGAACCCGTTCGCTTCTCTCGACCGCGTGCGCGTGGTCATGTCGCACACCACCCATCCGGGCAATATCGGCGCCTGTGCGCGGGCGATGAAGGTGATGGGGCTGTCGCGCCTCTATCTGGTCAATCCGAAGCACTTCCCGCACGAGGACGCGGTGGCGATGAGTTCGGGCGCGACCGACGTGCTCGACAACGCCGTGGTCGTCAACAGCATCGAGGCTGCGCTGGCCGGTACCGTCGCGCAGGCGGCGCTGACGGCACGTCGCCGGGAAATGGCGCTGCCGGTGCGCGACGTGCGCTCGGCTGCCACCGAACTGGCCACGCTGCTGGCAGGCAGTGACGCCGAGGTGGCGCTGGTGTTCGGTACCGAAAGTTCGGGCCTCACCAACGAGGAAGTGGCGATGTGCTCGCTGCCGGTCACCATTTCGACCAGCGAAACCTACCGTTCACTGAATGTCGCGGCCGCCGCCCAGATCATGTGCCACGAACTGCGCATGGCGGTCGGTGGCGCCGTGCTGCCGGCCGAAGTGCCGCCGGCGCTTGCGCCGCACGAGGGGCTGGAAAGCCTGTACGCGCTGTTCGAGCAGCTGATGCTGGAATCCGGTTTCCTCGACCGGGTGAACCCGGGCCGTGCCCTGCCACGCCTGCGTCGCCTGTTTGGCCGGGCTCAGGTTGAAGCCGAGGAATTGCACCTGCTGATGGGCGCGCTCAAGGCCATCGGCGGCAAGAAACCGCGTGCGCCCGAGCGGTAGCGAACTTCGCAGGTGCACAAAAACCGACTAAAATTCTCGGGTTTCAACCGTCCGGCAGCGCTGCCGGCGCTTCCCACAAGGAAAGACGATGTTCCAACGCCTGCGCGAAGACGTTGCCAGCGTGCTCGACCGTGACCCGGCCGCCCGCTCCGCCTTCGAAGTGCTGACCTGCTATCCGGGCATCCACGCGCTGTTCATCCATCGCATGGCCAACGCCTGCTGGCGCCGCGGCTTTCTGTGGCTCGGCCGCTTCCTGTCGCACATCGGTCGCGTGCTGACCGGCATCGAAATCCACCCGGGTGCGACCATGGGGCGACGCGTATTCATCGATCACGGCATGGGTGTGGTGATCGGTGAGACGGCCGTGGTGGGTGACGAATGTACGATCTATCAAGGGGTTACGCTCGGCGGAACTTCGCTGTACCGCGGTGCGAAACGCCACCCGACCTTGGGTCGGGGGGTTGTCATCGGTGCCGGTGCGCAGGTGCTGGGCGGTTTCGACGTCGGTGACGGCGCCAAGATCGGCTCCTGCGCGGTGGTGGTGAAACCGGTGCCGGCTGGCGCCACCGCGGTCGGCAATCCGGCGCGCATCATCGAAGCGACCGCACCCGGGGTCGAGGACGAGAAGAAGCGGCGTGCCGAACAGGCAGGCTTCACCGCCTATGGCGTCACCCGCGACATGGAAGATCCGATGGCCAAGGCGCTCACCGCGCTGGTTGATCATGCGCTGGAAAGCGATCGCCGCATCGAGTGCCTGCTGCAGAAGCTGGAGCGCGCGGGCATTCAGCTCGACGACGAGGCGAAGGAAGAAATGGCCGACCACTCGCACGTCGATCTGGACAAGATCCGTACGAATTGTTCACTGAACTTGTCGGGAATTATAAAGTTGACTGAAATGATCGGGAATTGAACTGGCCTTCTCCGGTTCGCCGATGTCCCGGCTGATTTCAGGAGCCCACGCGATGAGACTGACCACCAAAGGACGCTTCGCAGTCACGGCGATGCTCGACCTCGCCCTGCGGCAGGAAAACGGTCCGGTCACGCTGTCCGGCGTGGCCGAACGCCAGCGCATCAGCCTGTCCTATCTCGAACAGCTGTTCGGCAAGCTGCGTCGCCAGGAGCTGGTGGCCAGCGTACGTGGCCCGGGCGGCGGCTACTGTCTGGCGCGCGACGCGCGCACGATTTCGGTAGCGCAGATCATCATCGCGGTGGATGAGCCGCTCGACGCGACCCAGTGCGGCGGCAAGGAGAACTGTCTGGACGAACACCGCTGCATGACGCACGACCTGTGGTCCAACCTCAGTCGTCACATGTTCGATTATCTCGACTCGATCAATCTGCACGATCTGATGGTGCAGCAGCGCGAGCGCAACAGCCACAAGGTGGTGCTGCACGACCACGCGCCGCGTGCCTGTTCGACCGAGCCGGCGAGCGTGCAGGCCTGATCATGTTTGCGCCGGTCTACCTCGACCACAACGCCAGCACGCCGCTGCTCGACCCGGTGCGCGAGGCGATGCTGCCCTGGCTGGGCGTGCGCTTCGGCAATGCGTCGAGCCGTCACGAGTACGGCCGCGCAGCCCGCCGTGCGATTGACGACGCACGGGCGCAGGTGGCGGCCGCCGTGAAGGCGCATCCGACCGAGGTGGTATTCACCAGCGGGGGGTCGGAAGCGAACAACCTGTTCATCAAGGGCGCGGCCGCCCGGATGAAGCCAGGCGTGATTGCGGTGTCGGCGATCGAGCATCCGTGCGTGCGCGAACCGGCGCGCCAGCTCGTGCGCAGTGGCTGGGAGCTGGCCGGCATCGCTGCCGACACGCAGGGCAGGGTACTGGTCGATACGCTCGACCCGCGTGCGGCGCTGGTGTCGGTGATGGCGGCGAACAACGAAACTGGCGTGCTCCAGGACATTCCTGCCTTCGCGGCCGCGGCCAAGCGCAGTGGTGCCTGGCTGCACAGCGACGCCGTACAGGCGCTCGGCAAGGTGGAACTGGATTTCCGCGCACTGGGCGTGGCGGCGATGACGCTGTCGGCGCACAAGATCGGTGGCCCGCAGGGGGCCGGTGCGCTGGTGCTGGACAAGCGGGTCGATATCGAACCGCTGATTGCCGGAGGTGGCCATGAGCGCGGTCTGCGCTCGGGAACCGAGAACATTGCGGCCATCGTCGGTTTCGGCGTGGCCTGCGAACAGGCGGTTGCCGCGCTTGGCGTCCGGCGCGACGCGATGCAGGCGCAGCGTGCGCGCATCGAAAGCTGCGTGGCGGCGCTCGGTGGCGTCGTGTTCGGTGCGCAGGCGAAACGCTTGCCCAACACGTGCTATTTCGCGCTGACTGGCATCGATGGCGAAACCCTGGTCGGCAAGCTCGACCGCGCCGGTTTTGCGGTGGCCAGCGGGGCGGCCTGTTCCAGCGCCTCACCCGAACCGTCGCGCACGCTGACGGCGATGGGCGTTGAGGCGGACCTGGCACGCGGCGCGGTGCGGGTGAGCGTCGGTGCGGCGACGACGATGCAGGACGTGGATGATTTTTGCAGCGCGCTGACGCGGGTCGCGGACGAGCTCCGTGGTCTGCGGGCGATGGCTGCGGCGTGATGAAGTAAACAAGGACCTGATGGAGCCGATGACATGCTGAAATTCCCGATCTACCTCGACTACTCGGCAACCACGCCGGTGGATCCGCGCGTGGCGGCCAAGATGATTCCCTGGCTGACTGAACACTTCGGCAACCCGGCCTCGCGCAGCCACGCCTACGGCTGGGAGGCGGAAGCGGCGGTCGAGGAAGCGCGCGAGCAGGTGGCCAAGCTGGTTAATGCCGACCCCAAGGAGATCGTCTGGACTTCGGGCGCGACCGAGTCGAACAACCTCGCCATCAAGGGCGCGGCTCATTTCTACTCGGGCAAGGGCAAGCACATCATCACGATGCGCACCGAACACAAGGCGGTGCTCGACACGTTCCGCGAACTGGAGCGCGAAGGCTTCGAGGCGACCTATCTCGATCCGCAGGACAATGGTCTGGTCGATCTCGACGTGTTCCGCGCAGCGCTTCGTCCGGACACGGTGCTAGTGTCCATCATGTTCGTGAACAACGAGATTGGCGTCATTCAGCCGATCGCCGAGATCGGCGAAATCTGTCGCGAGAAGGGCATCATCTTCCACGTCAACGCCGCACAGGCGACCGGCAAGGTGGCGATCGACCTCGACAAGCTGAAGGTCGATCTGATGAGCTTCTCGGCACACAAGACCTACGGCCCGAAGGGCATCGGTGCGCTGTACGTGCGCCGCAAGCCGCGCATCCGTCTTGAAGCGCAGATGCACGGCGGTGGTCACGAACGCGGCCTGCGTTCGGGCACGCTGGCGACGCACCAGATCGTCGGCATGGGCGAAGCCTTCCGCATCGCGCGCGAGGAAATGGGCGCCGAGAACGAGCGCGTGCGCATGCTGCGCGACCGTCTGCTCAAGGGCCTGCAGGACATCGAGGCGACCTATGTGAACGGCGACCTGGAAGCGCGCGTGCCGCACAACCTGAACATCAGCTTCGCCTACGTCGAGGGCGAGTCGCTGATCATGGCGATCAAGGAAGTGGCGGTGTCCTCCGGCTCGGCCTGTACCTCTGCCAGCCTGGAGCCGTCCTATGTGCTGCGCGCCCTCGGTCGCGAAGACGAACTGGCGCACAGCTCGATCCGCTTCTCGATCGGCCGCTTCACCACCGAAGAGGAAGTCAACTTCACCATCGATCTGCTCCACCGCAAGATCGGCAAGCTGCGCGAGCTGTCGCCGCTGTGGGAAATGGTGCAGGACGGCGTGGATCTGAATACCGTGCAGTGGGCTCATCACTGAGCACAGACCACTGACGATGCGCCATCGGGCGCATCGGGGACAGACAGGAAGACAAGGAGAAAGACATGGCCTATAGCGACAAACTGCTCGACCACTACGAGAACCCCCGCAACGTCGGCTCTTTCGGCAAGGAAGACGACGACGTCGGCACCGGCATGGTCGGTGCGCCGGCCTGCGGCGACGTGATGAAGCTGCAGATCAAGGTCGGTGCGGACGGCATCATCGAGGACGCCAAGTTCAAGACCTACGGCTGCGGCTCGGCCATCGCGTCGAGTTCGCTGGTGACCGAATGGGTCAAGGGCAAGACGCTCGACCAGGCGATGGAGATCAAGAACACCGCCATCGCCGAGGAACTGGCGCTGCCGCCGGTGAAGATCCACTGCTCCATCCTCGCCGAAGACGCGATCAAGGCGGCGGTCGAGGATTACCGCAAGAAGCACGGCGCAGTGGCGCCGGAGTCCGACGCAGCCTGAAGGAGCACGACATGGGTGTCACACTGAGCGAAAAGGCGGCGAAACACGTCGCCAACTACATCGCCAAGCGCGGTCGCGGCGTCGGCCTGCGCCTGGGCGTGCGCACCAGCGGGTGTTCCGGTATGGCTTACAAGCTTGAATTCGCGGACGATCTCGCGGCGGACGATCTGGTGTTCGAGAGCCATGGCGTCAAGGTGCTGATCGACCCGAAAAGCCTGCCCTACCTCGAAGGGACCGAACTGGACTTCGTGCGCGAAGGCCTGAACGAGGGGTTCAAGTTCAACAACCCCAACGTCAAGGACGAGTGCGGCTGCGGCGAAAGCTTCAATGTCTGAGTCCGCCGGCCTGCTGCCCGAAGCCGACCTGTTCAGCCGCGACCACTTCGCGCTGTTCGGTCTGCAGCGCCGCTTCGAGATCGACGAACGCGCGCTCGAGTCGCGTTACCACGAGCTGCAGTCGGCGGCGCACCCTGACCGCCACGCGCACCGTGCGGAACAGGAGCGCCGGCTGTCGATGCAGTGGGCCACGCGCATTAACGAAGGTTACCGGCTGCTGCGATCGTCGCTGTCGCGGGCGCGCTACCTGCTCGAGCTGGAAGGCATCGACGTCGGTGCCGAGAACAATACGGCCATGCCGGCCGACTTCCTGATGCAGCAGATGGAATGGCGCGAGGCGCTGGACGAGGCGCGCGACGCGCGCGACGTCGATGCGCTGGACGCACTGGCGCGCAACCTCCGTCAGGCGCGCCGCGATGCCGAAACGCTGCTGGCCCGCCAGCTAGATGTTGACCACGACAAGGCTGCGGCGGCCGCCACCGTGCGTCGCATGATGTTCATCGCGAAGCTCGGCGAGGACATCGCCGAGGCACACGAAACACTGGAAAACTGATGGCCCTGTTGCAGATCGCCGAACCCGGCGAATCCACCGCGCCGCACCAGCACCGGCTGGCTGTGGGCATAGACCTGGGCACCACGAATTCACTGGTCGCCACCGTGCGTAACAGCGTGCCGGTGGTGCTGAACGACGACAAGGGCCGCGCGCTGCTGCCGTCGGTCGTGCGCTATTTTGCCGACGGTCGCACCGTCGTTGGTCATGCCGCGCAGGCGGCGCAGGCGCAGGACCCGCGCAACACCATCGCTTCGGTCAAGCGCTTCATGGGGCGCGGTCTGGCCGACGTCGCGCACGTCGAATCCATGCCCTATGTGTTCGAGGACGCGCCGGGCATGGTGCGCCTGCGTACCGCGCAGGGCGCGAAAAGCCCGGTCGAGGTATCGGCCGACATCCTGCGTACGCTGCGCGAGCGTGCCGAAGCCAGTCTGGGCGGTCCGCTGACGGGCGCCGTCATCACCGTGCCCGCCTATTTCGACGACGCCCAGCGCCAGGCGACCAAGGATGCCGCCCGCGTGGCCGGTCTTGAAGTGCTGCGCCTGCTGAACGAACCGACCGCGGCCGCCATCGCCTACGGGCTCGATAACGCTTCCGAGGGCATCTATGCGGTTTATGACCTCGGTGGCGGCACCTTCGACATATCGATCCTGAAGCTGTCGCGCGGCGTGTTCGAAGTGCTGGCGACCAGCGGCGACGCCGCGCTCGGCGGTGACGATTTCGACCATCGCGTTTATTGCTGGCTGATCGAAGCTTCGCGCATCGGCCCGCCGGGGCTGGAGGACATGCGCACGCTGTACATGGAAGCGCGTCGTGCCAAGGAAGTGCTCAGCGCGCAGGACTCCGTGCATATCGGTCTCAAACTGTCGGGAGGCGATGAGATCGACGTCACGCTGACGCGCGACGCCTTCGCCGACATGACGAAGAAGCTGGTCGAGAAGACGCTGGCACCGACCCGCAAAGCCTTGCGCGACGCGGGCCTGTCGCCGGAAGAGGTCAAGGGCGTCGTGATGGTCGGCGGCGCCACCCGCATGCCGCACGTGCAGCGCGCGGTCGGTGAGTTCTTCGGTCAGGAGCCGCTGACCAATCTCGACCCGGACAAGGTGGTCGCCATCGGTGCCGCCATCCAGGCCAATGTGCTCGCGGGCAACCGCAGCGCCGACGAGGACTGGCTGCTGCTTGACGTGATTCCGCTGTCGCTCGGGCTGGAGACGATGGGCGGGCTGGTCGAGAAGATCATTCCGCGCAACTCGACGATTCCGACCGCGCGCGCGCAGGAGTTCACCACCTTCAAGGACGGCCAGACGGCGATGGCCATCCACGTCGTACAGGGCGAACGCGAGCGCGTGTCCGACTGCCGTTCGCTGGCCCGCTTCGAACTGCGCGGCATTCCGCCCATGGTGGCCGGTGCGGCGCGTATCCGCGTCAGTTTCCAGGTCGATGCCGACGGGCTGCTCAGCGTCTCTGCGCGCGAGATGGGCACTGGGATCGAGGCGCGCATCGAGGTCAAGCCGAGCTATGGCCTGGGCGATGACGAAGTCACGCGCATGCTGCGCGAGGGCTTCGAGCACGCGCAGGAAGACATGAGTGCGCGTGCTCTGGCCGAACAGCGTGTCGAGGCGCAGCGTCTGGGCGAGGCGACGCGCGCTGCGCTGGCAGCCGACGGCGATCTGCTCGATCCAGCCGAACGCGCCGCGATCGACGCGGTGCTGGTCGATCTGGCGAGCGCCGCTGCGGGCGAAGACACCTCCGCCATCAAGAAGGCGATCGACGCGC
Organism: Methyloversatilis sp.; assembly: GCF_965284615.1. Classification (GTDB taxonomy): domain Bacteria; phylum Pseudomonadota; class Gammaproteobacteria; order Burkholderiales; family Rhodocyclaceae; genus Methyloversatilis. The sequence goes on along the minus strand of NZ_OZ260098.1, from coordinate 2,834,898 downwards.
TCGGCCGCAGCACCGACGAGTTTGCCGCCCGCCGCATGAACCGCAGCATCCAGCGCGCGCTGGCCGGTCGCAGCGTCGAATCACTGTAAGAAACCGAGTTCCGAGACCCGCATGACCCAGATCGTCGTACTGCCCCATGTCGAACTGTGCCCCGAAGGCGCAGTGATCGAAGCCGCCCCCGGCACCACCATCTGCGACGCACTGCTCGCCAACGGCGTCGAGATCGAGCACGCCTGCGAGAAGTCCTGCGCCTGCACCACCTGTCACGTCATCGTGCGCGAGGGCTTCAACAGCCTCGAAGCGGCCGAGGAACTGGAGGAGGATCTGCTCGACAAGGCCTGGGGCCTGGAGCCGAACTCGCGCCTGTCCTGTCAGGCCGCGGTGGCCGGCACGCCGCTGGTGGTCGAGATTCCGAAATACACCATCAACATGGTCAGCGAAGGGAAGAGGTAACAGCGATGAAATGGACCGATTCACGCGAGATCGCGATTGCGCTGTCCGAGGCCCGGCCCGATGTCGATCCGCAGTACGTGCGCTTCACCGACCTGATGGAGTGGGTGATGGCGCTGCCCGGCTTCGACGACGAACAGAGCCGCTGCGGCGAAAAGATTCTGGAAGCCATCCAGCTCGCCTGGATAGACGAAGCGGATTGATGCATCGCTGAGCGTTGCAAGGGAAGCGGGAAGGGCGGAAAAGAGGGCGCCGCGTCGCCGGCAACTGCCCTGGTCAGCGCGCCGCGGTGTTCAAGGGCCGCCGCTTTTCCGGTAAACTGCGCATTTCCCGCTGCAGCGCAATACATGACCAAGTACGTATTCGTCACCGGTGGCGTGGTGTCCTCGCTCGGCAAGGGCATTGCAGCCGCCTCGCTGGGCGCGATTCTCGAATCGCGCTCCATCCGTGTCACCCACCTCAAGCTCGACCCCTACATCAACGTCGATCCGGGCACGATGAGCCCGTTTCAGCACGGTGAGGTCTTCGTCACCGAAGACGGGGCGGAAACCGATCTCGATCTCGGCCATTACGAGCGCTTCACCAGCGCCAAGATGGGCAAGCGCAACAACTTCACCACCGGCCAGATCTACGAGTCGGTGATCAAGAAGGAGCGCCGCGGCGAGTATCTGGGCAAGACGGTGCAGGTCATCCCGCACATCACCGACGAGATCAAGGCCTATGTGAAGCGCGGCGCCGAAGGCGCCGACGTGGCCATCGTCGAGGTCGGCGGTACGGTGGGCGACATCGAGTCGCTGCCCTTCCTCGAAGCGATCCGCCAGATGGGTATCGAAGAGGGCCGCGGCAACACCTGCTTCATGCACCTGACGCTGGTGCCCTACATCGCCACCGCCGGCGAACTGAAGACCAAGCCGACCCAGCACTCGGTCAAGGAACTGCGCGAGATCGGCATCCAGCCGGACATCCTGCTGTGCCGCTCGGACCGCGTGGTGCCGGACGACGAGCGGCGCAAGATCGCGCTGTTCACCAATGTGCTGCCGGAAGCCGTTATTTCGGTCACCGACGCCGACAGCATCTACAAGATCCCGGCCATGCTGCACAACCAGATGCTGGACGAGATCGTCTGTCACAAGCTGAACATCCTGGCCCGCGCTGCCGACCTGAGCGCGTGGACGCGCCTGATCGACGCGCTGGAGCATCCGGAGCGCGACGTGGACATCGCCTTCGTCGGCAAGTATGTCGACCTGACCGAGTCCTACAAGTCGCTGTCGGAAGCGCTGGTGCATGCCGGCATCCACACCCGCTCGCGCATCAACATCCATTACATAGACTCGGAAGCGATCGAGCGCGCCAGCGATGGCGGCCGCGCGCTGCTCGACCCGATGGACGCCATCCTGGTGCCCGGCGGTTTTGGTCGCCGCGGCGTCGAGGGCAAGATCGCCGCCATCCGCTATGCGCGCGAGAACGGCGTGCCTTACCTGGGCATCTGCCTGGGCATGCAGCTGGCAGTGGTCGAGTACGCCCGCAATGTGGCCGGCCTGACCGGTGCGCACAGCACCGAATTCGAGCGCAACGCGCCGCACCCGGTGATCGGCCTGATTACCGAGTGGATGAGCGCTGAAGGCAAGCTCGAGCGTCGCGACGAGTCGTCGGACATCGGCGGCACGATGCGTCTGGGCGGCCAGAACTGCAACCTCGCCGAGGGCAGCCTGGCGCGCGATATCTACGGCGCGGCCACCATCGTCGAGCGCCACCGTCACCGCTACGAGGTCAATAACCAGTACCTCGCCCAGCTCGAAAAGGTGGGCCTGCGCGTGTCCGGTCGTTCGCAGGACGCGACCGATCCGCTGTGCGAAATGATCGAGCTGCCGGACCACCCGTGGTTCGTCGCCTGCCAGTTCCACCCCGAATTCACCTCGACGCCGCGCGCCGGCCACCCGCTGTTTTCCGCCTTCGCCCGCGCGGCCATCGCCCGCCAGGACGCTCGCGGTGCGGTCAAGCGGTCCGTGCGCAAGGTGACGGGCTAAGGAGATCGCCATGAAACTGTGCGGATTCGACGTCGGCCTCGACAAGCCCTTCTTCCTCATTGCCGGCCCCTGCGTGATCGAGTCGCGCGAAATGGCTTTCGATACCGCCGGCAAGCTGAAGGAAATCACCGCCCGTCTGGGTATTCCCTTCATCTACAAGTCGTCCTTCGACAAGGCCAACCGCAGCTCGGGCAAGAGCTATCGCGGCCCGGGCATGCAAAAGGGACTGGAAATCCTGGCTGACGTGAAGCGCGAGCTGAACGTGCCGGTGCTGACCGACGTGCACACCGCGGAAGAAGCGCCCATCGTCGCGCAGTACGTCGATGTGCTGCAGACGCCGGCCTTCCTGTGCCGCCAGACCGACTTCATCCACGCCTGCGCCGCCACCGGCAAGCCGGTGAACATCAAGAAGGGCCAGTTCATGGCGCCGGGGGACATGAAGAACGTGGTCAACAAGGCGAAGGAAGCGAATGGCGGCGCCGACACCATCATGGTGTGCGAGCGCGGCGCCTCCTTCGGCTACAACAACCTCGTGTCCGACATGCGTTCGCTGGCCATCATGCGCAACACCGACTGCCCGGTCGTGTTCGACGCGACGCATTCGGTGCAGCTGCCGGGCGGGCAGGGCAGCACTTCGGGGGGGCAGCGCGAGTTCGTGCCGGTGCTGGCGCGCGCCGCCGTAGCCGTGGGTATCGCCGGCCTGTTCATGGAAACCCACCCGAATCCCGAGAAGGCGATGTCGGACGGCCCCAATGCCTGGCCGCTGCCGATGATGGAAGCGCTGCTGACCCAGCTGCGCGACCTCGACGCCGTCACGAAGAAGCACGGATTCCTCGAATCCGCCTTCGCCTGATGGTGCGGGACACGATCAAAATTCGAATTCAATAAATTTACTGAGGACCTGGAGCGACCATGAGTGCAATCGTCGATGTCGTCGCGCGCGAGATACTGGATTCGCGCGGCAATCCCACCGTTGAAGCGGACGTGCTGCTCGAATCGGGCATCATGGGCCGCGCCGCCGTGCCGTCCGGCGCCTCGACCGGTTCGCGCGAAGCCATCGAGCTGCGCGACGGTGACAAGGACCGCTATCTCGGCAAGGGCGTGCTGGCCGCGGTCGAGAACGTCAATACGGAAATTTCCGAAGCCATCATCGGCCTCGACGCCGAAGAGCAGGCCTTCATCGACAAGACCCTGATCGAGCTCGACGGCACCGAAAACAAGTCGCGTCTCGGCGCCAACGCCACGCTGGCGGTGTCGATGGCGGTGGCCAAGGCGGCGGCCGAAGAAGCCGGCCTGCCGCTGTACCGCTACTTCGGCGGCTCGGGTGGCATGGCCATGCCGGTGCCGATGATGAACGTGATCAACGGCGGCGCGCACGCCAATAACAGCCTGGACTTCCAGGAATGCATGATCATGCCGGTCGGCGTGACCAGCTTCCGCGAAGCGCTGCGCATGGGCGCCGAAGTGTTCCACGCGCTGAAGAAGCTCACCGACAAGAAGGGCTACCCGACCACGGTCGGTGACGAAGGCGGTTTCGCACCCAACGTCGGCAGCGCCGAAGAAGCACTGAACATGATTCTCGACGCCGCCTCGGCCGCCGGCTACGAGCCGGGCCGCGACCTGGTGCTGGCGCTGGACTGCGCCGCCTCCGAGTTCTACAAGGACGGCAAGTACCACCTCGAAGGTGCCGGCCTGACGATGGAATCGGCACAGCTGGTCGACTACCTCGCCACGCTGGCCGACAAGTTCCCCATCGTCAGCATCGAAGACGGCATGGCGGAAAACGACTGGGACGGCTGGAAGCTGCTGACCGAGCGCCTGGGCAGCCGCGTGCAGATCGTCGGCGACGACCTGTTCGTCACCAACACCAAGATCCTGAAGGAAGGCATTGCCCGCGGCATCGCCAACTCCATCCTGATCAAGATCAACCAGATCGGCACCCTGACCGAAACCTTCGCCGCCGTCGAAATGGCGAAGCGCGCCAGCTACACCGCCGTCATTTCACACCGCTCGGGCGAAACCGAGGACAGCACCATCGCTGACATCGCGGTCGGCCTGAACGCGATGCAGATCAAGACCGGTTCGCTCAGCCGCTCCGACCGCATTGCCAAGTACAACCAGTTGCTGCGCATCGAAGAAGACCTCGGTGATACCGCGTGGTACCCGGGCGCTTCGGCGTTCTACAACCTGCGCAAGTAAGCGGGCAGGTCGGCGATCATGGTCCGTCACTGGCCGTCCTTGTTGCTGGTGGCGCTGATCGCCGCGCTGCAGTACCCGCTCTGGCTCGGCAAGGGCGGGTGGCTGCAGGCATGGGAAGCCGAGCGTGCGCTGGAAGCGCAGCGCGCGCTCAACAGCCGGCTCGAAGCGCGCAACGTTGCGCTGGAGGCGGATGTGAAAGACCTCAAGACCGGTTTTGACGCCGTCGAAGAGCGTGCACGCATCGAACTGGGCCTGGTCAAGCCGGGCGAAGTGTTCGTGCAGGTGCCGCGCAGCAAGCCCTGACCATCGTCAGGCGGATTTCGTCGTTTTTCCGGATGTTCAGACGTCGCGACGCAGCGTGCGCAGCCCGCTGATGCGCGACGCGAACCAGCCGTTGTCCAGCGCGTCGGTGCGTACGTACTTGCCACGTGTGCTCGGCGCGTGGATGAAGCGTCCTTCGCCGGCGTAGATGCCCATATGCGAGTGCGGCTTGCCGCTGGTGTTGAAGAACACCAGGTCGCCCGGCTGCAGCGACGCGCGATCGACCGGGCGCGCCAGGCGGGCGATCTGCGCCGCGTTGTGCGGCAGGCGGATGCCTGCCACCTGCTCGAATATCCAGCTCACCATGCCGCTGCAGTCCAGCCCGCTGTCCGGGTTGCGACCGCCGAAGCGATACTGGTTGCCGATCAGCCCGAGCGCATAGATCACCGCGTCCTGCGCGTGGGCGTCGTCGGCCAGCTGCAGGGCCGTCGTCGGTGTCTGTACGACAGGCGGCTGCGGTGCGGCCGGCGCATCGGGCGCCGGCGCCGGCGCCGGCACCGGCACCGGCAGCGTGCCGCAACCCGCCAGCAGCAGCGCTGCAGTGAGCGTGAGTGCCGGCTTACTTGCGGTCAATCTCGATCTGTCCGCTGATGTTCACGCTGACGCGCGATTCGCCGGCTTCGACCGGCATGTCGGCCATCGCCGCTTCGGCCATCGCCACCTTGCTGCGCATCAGCGGGCGCGGCGGCGGCATGCCGGAGGTGTTGTTCACATTCATGTGCAGCACGCGCCAGTTGCCGCCGAGCGACGCGGCGACGATCTTCGCGCGTGCGTTGAAGGCGGCGATGGCGTCGCCGATGGCGGCGTTCTCTGCTTCGCGCGCGGTGTCCTCGCTCGGTTCGAGCGTCAGCTGGCCGACCGCCAGTTGCGTCTGCAGCTTGCCCAGCAATTCGGACAGCGCGGCCTGGTCCTTCGATTCCAGAAGTAGCTCCGAGCGCATGCGCCAGCTTTCGATGGTGCGGCCGTTCTTGCTGTAGACCGGATATGTCGAGGTGTTGCCGCTGCGCACCTTCACGCTGGTGTAGGGCTTGGTCGTGGCGAGGGCGGCCTGCATCGCCGCATTCACCTTCTTCGCCAGCGGTCCGGGCGTGGCGTCGCCCAGTTCGATGTAGGCCTGAGCGCGTGCAAGGTCGTTCTGGGCGAAACGGGACGCTTCGGCGTTCAGGTTGACCACGATGCCTTCGCGCCGCGCGGCAGACGGTTCGGCCGCATTCGCGCCGGACACGCAGGCTGCAAGCAGCAGCCAGAGGGGGTATTTCATTTGTGCTCCCGCAATCGTCATGACGACGGGAGTATAGCGGCCGGGGATTTCAGCGGCGACGGTGGATGTCCCGCTCTTCGTCGGCCTTGATGCGCACCGGCACGCGGGCGTGCTCCTCGCCCATCGCCGACAGCAGTGCGACGCCGAGCAGCGCCAGATAGGTCAGCACCGCCATCACCGTGGTTTCGCCGCTGGCGGCCAGCATGACGGCCGGCAGCACGTGGGCGCCGGTGAAGAAGAAGTGGGTGCGCTGGGTCATTGCGGTCTCCCGATGTCGGTGGTTCACCGGGATAACGACCGCCTGCGCGCCGGGCTGAAGGGTACGTCAGTCCCCAAGGTCATCAGACCCGGGGGACGGCCTGCAGACTGTCACGGTACAGGCGCGATTTCTCGACGTAGCCGGCGGCGCTGCGCATCAGCCCTTCGACCTCTTCGTCGGTGAGCTGGCGCACCACGCGGCCGGGCGAACCGAGGACCAGGGAACGGTCAGGGATGACGCGGCCCTCCGGAATCAGCGCATTGGCGCCGATCAGGCAGTTGCGGCCGATCACCACGCGGTTGAGGATGACGGCGTGGATGCCGACCAGCGAGCCGTCGCCGACGGTGCAGCCGTGCAGCATCGCGTGGTGGCCGATGGTGACGTCGCTGCCTATGGTCAGTGGCACGCCGTCGTCGATGTGCAGCACCGCGCCATCCTGTACATTCGATCGCTCGCCGATCGAGATGTGGTCGTTATCGGCGCGGATGACCGCACCGAACCACACGCTGGTGTCCGCCTTCAGTTCGGCGTCGCCGATGATGCTCGCGCTGGGTGCGATCCAGGTGCTGGAATGGACGACAGGTGTCTTGCCGTCGAGGGCGTACAGACTCATGCGGACTCCCGGCTGCCGCGACCGTCGGTCGGGCGAATTATTGTGCAATGCAACCAGGGTCGCGATTGTACGCGCATGCCTTGGTACCGGCGCAAGCGGCAGGCCGCGGGAACGCTTGTTCCGACATGGGAAAGGATAGCGATGAACGAAGCACTGGGCCGTTCGCTGGCCGATTTCGAAGCAGGGCGCATCGACATGGATGCGCTGATCGCAACCTGGCGTCGCCATGGTGTGGACGACGCGACGCTGCCGGCCAAGTGGCGCGAAGTACTCGACGGCCTGCTGATGCGGCTCGAATCGGCGCGGCTGTTTTCGGGAGAAAGCTGTTCGTTCAGCCAGGGCGAACTGCTGGCAACGATGCGCGAATGGCTGAACCGGGTGCAGGCGCAGATCCAGGCGCAGCAGTAGGCGCGCGCATGCGCTGAACGAAAAAAGGGCGCCCGCAGGCGCCCTTGAAGATGCGGAGCAGACGGATCAGAGCTTGCTCTTCACGACCTCGACGACACGGTCAGCCTCGGCCACCCACTTGGCCAGCAGGGCGTCGGTTTCGGCACGGCGCGAAGCGGCGAAATCGGCGTCCTTGATGCTGGGCACGTTGATGTTGACGTTCAGTGCGGCCGAACGCAGCGCGGCGACGGCGGCCAGAGCGGCCACACCGGCGTCCGATACGACGTTCTTGTTGCCCTTCTCGGCGGCGACCAGCGACAGCGCGATCACGTCGGCGCAGGCGCGGGCGCAGGCCAGCGGTGCGTCGGTCGCCTTCCTCAGACCGTCCTGGATCGCGGCCGAACGGGCGGCCTTCTGCTCGTCGGTGTCCTTCGGCAGACCGTAAGCGGCCATCAGGCCGTCGAAGGCTTCGACGTCGGCGCGGATGAAGTCGGTCAGCTGGGCGCGCAGTGCTTCCGCCTTGGCCAGCAGATCCTTCATTTCGCCTTCGACTTCGACGTAGGCCTTCTTGCCGATGGTCAGGTTGCACACCATGCTGACCAGCGCCGCGCCCATGCCGCCCATGATGGCGGCGGCACTGCCGCCGCCCGGGGTCGGCGCGCTGGAGGCGAGCTCGTCGAGGAAGGTGGTGACCGGCTTGTCCTTGATCATCGTCATGGCTCAGCCCACCATGGTTTTCGCCATCGCGTAGATTTCCGACGCGTCGAGCGAAATGTCGTTGCTTTCGAACAGCTTGCCGACGCAGGCGCGCTGCAGCGCGATCTTCAGCGCGCCGAAGCCGATGGCGCCGAACACGATCTTGCCATGCTTGACCACGCCCTTGTCCATCATGTCGATGCCTTCGATGCCCAGCGGCGGCGTCGCGTTGGCGTCGGCAATCATTTCCAGCGTCCGGTTGTCTTTCCAGTGACGCTCTTCCAGCAGCTGGATGCCGCCAGCGCCGGTGGCGATGACTACGTTCGCGCCTTCGATGGCGCGGGCGCGGGCGTCGTTGTCAGCCGCTTCGGCGACGCCGACGTCGAGGTTGAAGTTGGCCTTGAGCTGCTTGGCCGCTTCTTCGGCGGTGGCGATCTTGCGCGACACCAGCGTCACCGTGGCGCCCTCGCTGGCGAGCATCACTGCAGCACGCGTGCCGACCGGGCCGGTGCCGCCGAGGATGACCGCCTTCTTGCCCTTGAGCGAACCGCTGTGCGCCAGCCAGGCCACGCAGGCGGCAGCCGTGGTGTTCGAGCCGTTGGAGTCGAGCATCACCGACACGCGGAAGTTCGAGAAGAACTTTTTCTTGACCGCCTTGAACAGCGTCTCGCCTTCGGCCATGTTGCTGCCGCCGATGAAGATGGCGGTGTTCTTCTTGTCCTTCGGTGCGCGGGTGAAGATCGCACCGTTGACCATTGCGCCGACGTTGTGCGGATGCACGCCGCCGTAACCGATCACGTGGTCCGCGCCGCCGTCGTGGCACACGACGCTGTCGAACACCGACGGATGTTCATCGGTATCGAATTGGTAAAGCAGTTTTTTCATTGTGATGTCTCGGAGGTCTGAAAGGGGGTAGGCCGCCGGCCGCACAGCCGGCGTGCTCTGATCAGGTCACGGTATTGACGGGGCTGCCCTTGACGTAGGCTTCGACGTTGTCGATCAGCTGGTCGGCCAGGAACTGCATCGCGCCGTCCGAGGCCCAGGCCACGTGCGGCGTCAGGATGAAGTTGGGCAGGCGCAGGTCGAGCAGCGGGTTGCCTTCCTTCGGCGGTTCCTTGGTCAGCACGTCGAAACCGGCGCCGCCGATGATGCCTTCCTTCAGCGCGGTCACCAGGTCTTCCTCGTGCACCAGGCCGCCGCGGGCGGTGTTGATCAGGATGGCGCTGCGCTTCATCTTCTTGAACTGCTCCATGCTGAACATGTTCCGGCTTTCCGGCGTCAGCGGGCAGTGCAGCGAAATGATGTCGGACTGGGCCAGCACTTCCTCGACCGGCGTGAATTCCACGCCCGGCGCCTTCGGGCCCGGGTGGTCGGCGAACAGCACCTTCATGCCGAAGCCGCGGGCGATCTTGGCCGTGCCCTGACCGAGCACGCCTTCACCGAAGATGCCGATGGTGCTGTCGAAGAGGTCGTAGATCGGGTGGTCGAAGAAGCAGAACTGGTCCACTTCCTGCCAGCGGCCGCGCTCGACGTCCTGGCGGTAGGCGATGATGCTGCGGCGCAGGGCCAGGATCAGCGCGAACGCGTGTTCCGGCACGGTGTGCACCGCGTAGTTGCGGATGTTGGACACGACGATGCCGCGCTCGCGGCAGGCCGGCACGTCGATCACGTCGTAGCCGGTGGCGGCCACGCCGATCATCTTCAGATTCGGCAGCTGGGCCAGCACGTCGCCGCGCAGCGGCACCTTGTTGGTGATGGCGACGGTGGCGTCCTTCAGGCGTTCGACGATCTGGTCCGGGGCGGTGGTGTCGTACTCGGCCCAGGTGTGGTCGAAGGACGGACGACGGACATTGGCCTTCAGCGTGGAGCGGTCGAGAAACACAACGTGGTGCGACATGTCTCTTCCTTCTGTTCTATGGATGTAAAAGGCCGGGCGAACCCGGCCGAGCAGCAGACACGCAGGCCCGCCGGAGCGGGCCGCCGCAATATTACTTCGCCTGCGGAGCGTTCGTGCGCCAGTAGGTCGAGGCAGCCGCCACGCCCGAACCCGGGGTGACGTTGATGCCGTTGTCCAGCATCGACATTTCGGCACCGGCGATCGCGCTCATCAGCGACAGCGCGTTCAGGTCGCCGAGGTGACCGATGCGGAACACCTTGCCGGCAACCTTCGACAGGCCAGCGCCCAGCGACAGGTTGTACTTGTTGTACGCATTGCTGATCACCTTGGCGGCGTCGAAACCTTCCGGCACCAGAATGGCGCTGACGGTGTTCGAGTACCACTCCGGTGCCTTGGCGCACAGGTTCAGCTTCCAGCCTTCCTGGACGGCGGCGCGGACACCGTTGGCCAGGTATTCGTGGCGGGCGAAGATGTTCTCCAGGCCTTCCTCGAAAATGGTGTTCAGCGCTTCACGCATGCCGTACAGCATCGGGATCGACGGCGTGTAGGGGAAGTAGCCGGTGGCGTTGTTGCGCATCATGTCGCCGATGTCGAAGTAGCAGCGACGTGAGGTCGCGGTTTCCATCGCCTTCAGCGCCTTCGGGCTCATGCCCAGGATGCCCATGCCGGCCGGCAGCATGAAGCCCTTCTGCGAACCGGACACCGTGCAGTCAACGCCCCACTCGTCCATGCGGAAGTCGATCGACACCAGCGACGACACGGTGTTGACCATCAGCAGCGCCGGGTGGTTGGCGTTGTTCATCGCCTTGCGCACCTTGGCGATGTCGCTCGACACACCGGTGGCGGTCTCGTTCTGGCAGGCCAGCACGGCCTTGATCTTGTGCTCCTTGTCGGCGCGCAGGATTTCTTCGTACTGGTCATAGGGCACGCCGGTGCCCCACTCGACGTCGAGCACCTGGACTTCGAAGCCCAGACGCTGCGCCATGTCGGCCCACAGGTGGCTGAACTGGCCGAAGCGCGAGCACAGCACCTTGTCGCCCGGCGACAGCGTGTTGGTCAGCGCCGCTTCCCACATGCCGGTACCGGATGCCGGGAAGGTGAAGATGGTGCCTTCGGTCGTCTTGAACACCTTCTTCAGGTCGGCCAGCACCGACAGCGCCAGTTCCGGGAACTTGGGCGAGCGGTGGTCTTCCTGCGGCACGACCATGGCGCGCAGGATGCGCTCCGGCGTGTTGGTGGGACCAGGCACGTAAAGATGGTTACGACCGGCGATTCGAGACATGGCGAAACTCCTGTAATTGCTTTGAAAGGTGTCGGGGTGGCTGACCGCTTGTTTTATTTGTTGCGGCCGTAGACCGGGAACGCGTCGCACAGCTTGGTGACGTCGGCGACCACACGTGCGATCACGGCGTCGTCGTTCGGTGCGTCCAGCACGTCCACGATCAGATTTGCAACTTGCTTCGCCTCGGCTTCCTTAAAGCCGCGGGTCGTCATGGCAGGGCTGCCGATTCGAATGCCACTGGTCACGAACGGCTTTTGCGGGTCGTTCGGGATGGCATTCTTATTGACCGTGATGTGTGCACGGCCCAGCGCTGCTTCTGCGTCCTTGCCAGTGATGTTTTTGGCACGCAGATCGACGAGGAACAGGTGGGACTGGGTGCGGCCCGAAACGATGCGCACGCCACGCTCGACGAGCGTTTCGGCCATCACCTGGGCGTTCTTCAGCACCTGTTGCTGGTAAGTCTTGAATTCCGGGGTCGCGGCTTCCTTGAAGGCGACGGCCTTGGCCGCGATGACGTGCATCAGCGGACCGCCCTGGATACCCGGGAAAATCATCGAATTCAGCGGCTTCTCAAACTCTGCCTTGGCCATGATCACGCCACCGCGCGGGCCGCGCAGCGTCTTGTGCGTGGTCGAGGTGACGAAGTCGGCGATGCCGATCGGGCTCGGGTACAGGCCGGCAGCGACCAGGCCGGAGTAGTGGGCCATGTCGACAAGCAGGTAGGCGCCGACCGAATCAGCGATTTCGCGGAAGCGCTTGAAATCGATGTGCAGGGCGTAGGCGGACGCACCGGCCACGATCATCTTCGGCTTGTGTTCCTTGGCCAGCGCTTCGACCTGTGCGTAGTCGATCGCTTCGGTTTCGGGATCGAGACCGTAGGCCACGCCCTTGTAGATCTTGCCGGAGAAGTTCACCGACGAACCGTGGGTCAGGTGACCGCCGTGCGCCAGCGACATGCCCAGGATGGTGTCGCCCGGCTGCAGCATCGCCATGTAGACACCAGCGTTGGCCTGCGAACCCGAATGCGGCTGCACGTTGGCGTATTCGGCGCCGAACAGTGCCTTGAGGCGATCGATCGCCAGCTGTTCCGCGACGTCAACATGCTCACAGCCACCGTAGTAACGCTTGCCCGGATAACCTTCGGCGTACTTGTTCGTCAGTACGGAGCCCTGGGCTTCCATGACCGCCGGGCTGGCGTAGTTTTCCGACGCGATCAGCTCGATGTGGTGTTCCTGACGGGCGTACTCCGCTTCCATGGCGGCCCACAGTTCGGGGTCGGAATGGGCGATGGTCTGTTTCGGGTCAAACATTCGGATTACCTTTCTGAGTGAGCTTTCGGCCCGCGTCCTCTGCAGGCCTTATGAAGTAATACAAGGCAAGCAGACTATATCTGATGGATCAAGGGCCTCGTATCGGACTTTCTTATTGCCGTGATAAGTATAAGTGAAGCTTAATTGAAAAGACCTCATCCATAATTCTTTACAACGAATCCGGTGTTCGACCCTGTGCGGGCACCTCGCGGTTCAGCGATGAACCACCACTCTCTTCCACACGACAGAAGGTGAAGCATGGACATTCACGAGTACCAAGCGAAAGAGCTTTTGGCGGGCTTCGGCGTGCCGGTGCCGCGCGGCAGCGTGGCCTACAGCCCCGACCAGGCCGTCTATACGGCGACGGAACTGGGCGGCTGGCACTGGGCGGTGAAGGCCCAGGTGCACTCCGGAGCCCGCGGCAAGGCTGGCGGCATCAAGCTGTGCAAGACCTACCATGAGGTCGATGCCGCCGCCCGCGAACTGCTGGGCAAGCGCCTGGTGACCATCCAGACCGGCCCGGAAGGCAAGCCCGTTCAGCGCGTCTACGTGGAAGTGGCCGAGCCGTTCGAGCGCGAACTCTATCTGGGCATCGTGCTGGACCGCAAAGCCGAGCGCGTTCGCGTCATCGCCTCTGCCGAAGGTGGGATGGAAATTGAAGAATTGGCACACAGTGCTCCGGAAAAGATCATGCAGGTCGTGGTCGAACCGGCGGTCGGCCTGCAGGCTTTCCAGGCCCGCCAGATCGCTTTCGGTCTGGGCCTGTCGATCAAGCAGGTGTCGCGTGCGGTGACCGCGATCATGGGCGCCTACCGCGCCTTCCGCGACCTCGACGCCACCATGGTCGAAATCAACCCGCTGGTCGTGACCAAGGACGACCGCGTACTGGCGCTGGACGCCAAGATGTCCTTCGACGACAACGCGATGTTCCGCCAGCGTGCCGTGGCTGACATGCGCGATCCGTCGCAGGAGGATCCGCGCGAAGTGCAGGCCGCCGAGCACAACCTGAACTACGTCGGCCTCGACGGTGACATCGGCTGCATCATCAATGGTGCCGGTCTGGCCATGGCCACGATGGACACCATCAAGTACGCCGGCGGCGCACCGGCCAACTTCCTCGACGTCGGCGGCGGCGCCTCGCCCGAGCGCGTGGCCAATTCCTTCCGCCTGGTGCTGTCGGACAAGAACGTGAAGGCCATCCTGGTGAACATTTTCGCCGGTATCAACCGCTGCGACTGGGTGGCCCAGGGCGTGGTTCAGGCCTGCAACGACATCGACATCACGGTGCCGCTGATCGTCCGTCTGGCCGGTACGAACGAGGAAGAAGGCCGTCGCATCATCCGTGAGAGCGGTCTGCCCATCATCAGCGCCGATTCGCTGACCGAAGCGGCCCAGAAGGCGGTCGATGCCGCCCGCGCCCACGCCGCCAGCTGAGCACAAGAGGATTTAGACATGAGCATTCTGATCAACGAAAAGACCAAGATCATCGTCCAGGGCTTCACCGGCGACAAAGGTACCTTCCACGCCAAGGAGATGATCGAGTACGGCACCAACGTCGTCGGCGGCGTGACCCCGGGCAAGGGCGGCACCACTCACCTCGGCAAGCCGGTGTTCAACACGGTGGCGGACGCGGTCGCCGCGACCGGTGCCGAAGCGTCGATCACCTTCGTCGCGCCGGCCTTCTGCGCCGACGCCATCATGGAAGCGGCCGACGCCGGCATCCAACTGGTGTGCTCGATCACCGACGGCATCCCGGCGCAGGACATGATGCGCGTCAAGCGCTACTTCATGCGCTACCCGAAGGAGCGTCGCACGCTGATGGTCGGCCCGAACTGCGCCGGCATCATCAGCCCGGGCAAGGCCATGCTGGGCATCATGCCGGGCCACATCTACAAGCAGGGCAACATCGGCATTGTGTCGCGTTCGGGCACGCTGGGCTACGAAGCGGCTGCGCAGATGAAGCAGCTGGGCATTGGCGTGTCAACCTCGGTCGGCATCGGCGGCGACCCGATCAACGGCTCGTCCTTCCTCGACCACCTGATGAAGTTCCAGGAAGACCCGGACACCCACGCCGTGGTGATGATCGGCGAAATCGGCGGCCCGCAGGAAGCCGAAGCGTCCGCCTGGGTGAAGGAGAACATGAAGAAGCCGGTGATCGGCTACGTCGCCGGCCTGACCGCACCGAAGGGCCGCCGCATGGGCCACGCCGGCGCCATCATCTCGGCGGCCGGTGACTCGGCTGCAGAGAAGTCGGAAATCATGCGTTCCTTCGGCCTGACCGTCGCGCCGAGCGCCGGCGAGCTGGGCAGCACCGTGGCCTCCGTCCTGGCCAAGCTGTAAGAGCAGAGCAGCACGGGGCGTGCGGAGCGCGCCCTGCTTTCCGTCCGCCCCGGTGGGGCGGACGCCCGCCACCAGCCTGCGAGACTCCCACCGTGGTGAGTGATCCCATTTCCGTTCCCGCGTCTGCCGACGCCTCCGGGGCGGCTTTCTCGGAAAAGGCGATCGACCTGCTGTTTTCGCTGCTGCGCGAAGTGGTCGAACGTCACCATCCCGAACTGCTGCCGGTGCTTGCCGGCGAGTCGGGCAACAGCCTTTCCCCGCAGATGCTGGGCCGTGCCATCCAGGCCCAGGGCATCCTGTTCCAGCTGCTGTCGATCGCGGAACAGAACGGCGCCATGCGCAAGCGGCGCGAAATCGAGCGCCACCAGGGCCGCGAAAGCCTGCCCGGCACCTTCGCCAGCGTGCTGGCCTCGGCGAAGAAGGCCGGTCTGTCGCCGGAGCGCGTGCGCGAAGCCTTCGCCGGCCTCAAGGTGCGCCCGGTGCTGACCGCGCACCCGACCGAAGCCAAGCGCGTCACCGTGCTCGAGCGGCATCGCCGCATCTACCGCATGCTGATCGAGCTTGAATCGCCGCGCTGGACGCCGCGCGAGCGTCATGACCTCGAAGACACGCTGCGCAACGAGATCGAACTGCTGTGGCTGACCGGCGAACTGCGTCTGGAAAAGCCGAATGTGTCGCAGGAAATCGCCTGGGGCCTGCACTTCTTCAACGAAACGCTGTTCGAGGTCGGCCCCGACGTGCTGGCGCGCGCCGACGAGGCGATGACGCAGCATTTCGGCGAGGCGGATCTGCCGGGCTTCCTCGAATTCGGTTCCTGGATAGGCGGCGACCGCGACGGCAACCCCTTCGTCACCAACGCGATCACGCGCGGTGCGCTGGTCGAATGCCGGCTGGCCAGCCTGCGCCGTCACCGTCAGTCGGTGCTGGAACTGCTGCGCGGCCTGTCGGTGACCGAAGCGTCGCTCGTGCTGTCCGGTGAGTTCCGCGACGCGCTGATGCTGGCGCTGGAGGAAAGCGGCGAGGGCAATGCGATCGCCGCGCGCAATCCGGGCGAACCCTTCCGCCAGTTCCTGGTGTGTGTGCTGGGCAAGCTGGACGACACCATCACCTGCACCCAGGCGGAAGAGGGCGCGGCCTGTCGTCGTGGCTATGAATCGGCCGATCGCCTGATCGCCGACCTGCGCACGCTGGAAGCCGGCCTGCGCGACGCGAAGCTGAGCCGCATCGCCGACACCGAAGTGGTGCCGCTGCGCCGCCAGATCGAAATGTTCCGCTTCAGCACGGTGCGCCTCGACGTGCGCGAGAACTCGACCCGCGTCACGCAGACGCTGGAAGCGCTGTGGCGCGCCAGCCGCGGCGAACCGGAGGACGTGCCGGCACCGGCGCAGGACAGCACCGAATGGCGCGACTGGCTGCTGGCCGAACTGGCCGCGCCGCGCGCCGGTGTGCGCGACACCAGCGGTCTGCCGGCGGTGGCCGCCGAAACGCTGGGCCTGTTCCGGCTGATCGCCGACATGCGCCCGCGCGTCGGCCGCGAGGCCTTCGGCAGCTTCATCCTGAGCATGACGCGCAATGTGTCGGACGTGCTCGGCGTCTACCTGCTGGCGAAGGAAGCCGGCCTGTACGCCGACCCGGCCGGCGTCGAGCGCTGTTCGCTGCCCATCATGCCGCTGTTCGAAACCATCGACGACCTGCGCCGCGCACCGGCCATCATGCGCGAGCTGCTGGCGATGCCGCTGATCAAGCGTTCGGTGCGTGCGTTGGGCGGCGTGCAGGAAGTGATGATCGGCTACTCGGACTCGAACAAGGACGGCGGCTTCCTGTCGTCGAACTGGGAGCTGTTCAAGGCGCAGCAGAAGCTCACCGCGGTCGGCGGCGAAGCCGGCGTCAAGATCGCCTTCTTCCACGGTCGCGGCGGTTCGGTCAGCCGCGGCGGCGTGCCGGCCGGGCGCGCGATCGCCGCGCAGCCGGCCGGTTCGATCCAGGGCCTGTTCCGGCTGACCGAGCAGGGCGAGGTGATTTCGAGCAAGTACGCCAACAAGGGGACGGCCGCCTTCAACCTCGAACTGCTGGCCGCCAGCGTGTTCGACCACGCGCTGAAATCCGGCCGCGCCGACGGCCCGCATGCGGTGCCGGAGTTCGACGACGCGCTCGAAGCGCTGTCCGGTGCCGCGCACGCAGCCTACCAGAACCTGATCTCGAATCCGGCGCTGGTCGGCTACTTCCAGGAAGCCAGTCCGCTGGAAGAGATTTCGCTGCTCAATATCGGCTCGCGCCCGGCGCGCCGCTTCGGCGCCAAGTCGCTGGCCGAACTGCGCGCGATCCCGTGGGTGTTTGCCTGGTCGCAGAACCGCCACATCGTCACCGGCTGGTACGGCGTCGGCTCCAGCCTCGCCAATTTCATCGGTGTGCGCGGTGCCAGTGGCGAAGCGCTGCTGGCGCGCATGTTCAACGAGTCGCCGCTGTTCCGCCTGATCGTCGATGAAGTGGAAAAGACGCTGGCCGTGGTCGATCTCGACATCGCCCGCGAATACAGCCAGCTGGTGGCCGACGCCGGCGTGCGCGAAGAGGTGTTCGGCATGATCGCCCGCGAATACGACATCACGCGCACGCAGATCCTGCGCCTGTCGGGCACCCGCGGCCTGGCCGAGCGCTTCCCCGACTACCGCCAGAAACTCGACCACCGGCTGCCGGTGGTCAACCAGGTGAGCCGCCAGCAGATTTCGCTGCTGCGCGCCTTCCGCATGACCGACGACGCCGCGCGGAAGGAGGAATTCCGCAAGGCCCTGCTGCTGTCGATCAACTGCGTGTCCGCCGGTTTCGGCGCCACCGGCTGATCGTCCGACCCGACTTCTGAACCGACTTCGCACCATCCACCGGAGGAGACATCCATGAGCTTCACGATCATCGAACAAGCCACGCCCCGCCTGCACCGTTCCGAACTGGCCGTTCCGGGTTCCAACCCGGGCATGTTCGAGAAGGCCGCCAAGTCGGCTGCCGACATCATCTTCCTCGACTGCGAGGACGCGGTCGCGCCGGACGACAAGGAGCAGGCGCGCAAGAACATCATCGAAGGCCTGAACGACATCGACTGGGGCAACAAGACCATGATGGTGCGCATCAATGGTCTGGACACCCACTACATGTACCGCGACGTGGTGGACATCGTCGAAGCCTGCCCGCGCCTGGACATGATCCTGATCCCGAAGGCAGGTACCGCCGCCGACGTTTACGCGGTCAACATGATGGTCACCCAGATCGAGGCAGCGAAGAAGCGCACCAAGCGCATCGGCTTCGAAGTGCTGATCGAGACCGCGCTCGGCATGGCCAACGTCGAAGCGATCGCGCAGTCGTCGAAGCGCCTGGAAGCGATGAGCTTCGGCGTGGCCGACTACGCCGCCTCGACCCGCGCCCGCACCACCGTGATCGGTGGCGTGAACAAGGACAGCGTGGTGCTGACCGACAAGGACGAGCAGGGCAACCGCCAGTCCTTCTGGACCGATCCGTGGCACGCCGCGCAGACCCGCATGATGGTCGCCTGCCGCGCCTACGGCCTGCGTCCGATCGACGGCCCGTTTGGTGACTTCAACGATCCGGACGGCTATATTTCCGCGGCGAACCGCGCTGCCGTGCTCGGTTACGAAGGCAAGTGGGCGATTCACCCGTCGCAGATCGAACTGGCGAACAAGGTCTACACGCCGTCGGAGGCCGAGGTGACGAAGGCACGCCGCATTCTCGAAGCGATGGCGCAGGCGGCGAAGGAAGGCCGCGGTGCGGTGTCGCTCGACGGTCGCCTGATCGACATCGCCAGCATCCGCATGGCCGAAGCGCTGATCGCCAAGGCCGACACGATCGCCGCGGCACGCTGAGCGTGCGGCAGCGCGGCCGGGGAGGGCCCGGCCGCGTGATTCACATATATAAGCAGTGAACAGCAGACGCAGTAACGGCGGGTAGTGAGGCCCGCCGCTTTCCACCCCGATTGACGACTACACGGAAAAAACCAATATGGCATCCGATATCGAAATCGCCCAGCAGGCGAAAATGCAGCGCATCAGCCAGGTGGTGTCCAAGCTGGGCATCCCCGAGGACGCGATCGAGCCCTACGGCCACTACAAGGCCAAGGTGTCGCTCGACTACCTGAACAGCCTGAAGGACCGTCCGGACGGCAAGCTCATCCTGGTCACAGCGATCAGCCCGACGCCGGCAGGCGAGGGCAAGACCACGACCACGGTCGGTCTGGGCGACGCGCTGAACCGCATCGGCAAGAAGACCATGATCTGCCTGCGCGAGCCCTCGCTGGGCCCGGTGTTTGGCGTCAAGGGCGGTGCGGCCGGCGGCGGCTACGCGCAGATCGTGCCGATGGAAGACATCAACCTGCACTTCACCGGTGACTTCCACGCCATCGGCGCCGCGCACAACCTGCTGTCGGCGCTGATCGACAACCACATCAACCACGGTAACGAACTGCGCATCGACCCGCGCCTGATCCAGTGGAAGCGTGTGGTCAACATGAACGACCGCGCACTGCGCAAGATCACCATCGGTCTCGGCGGCACCGCCAACGGCTTCGTGCGGGAGGACGGCTACGACATCGTGGTCGCGTCCGAAGTCATGGCCATCCTGTGCCTGGCCAATTCGCTGATGGACCTGAAGGAACGTCTCGGCCGCATCATCATCGGCTACACCCTGGGCGACAAGAAGCCGGTGTACGCGAGCGACCTGAAGGCGCAGGGCGCCATGGCCACGCTG
This sequence comes from Methyloversatilis sp., assembly GCF_965284615.1. Taxonomy (GTDB): domain Bacteria; phylum Pseudomonadota; class Gammaproteobacteria; order Burkholderiales; family Rhodocyclaceae; genus Methyloversatilis. The sequence continues at coordinate 2,815,107 of NZ_OZ260098.1, read as the reverse complement.
CTGAAGGACGCGATCAAGCCGAACATCGTGCAGACGCTGGAGAACAACCCGGCCATCATCCACGGCGGCCCCTTCGCCAACATCGCGCACGGCTGCAACTCGGTCACCGCGACCAAGGCCGGCCTGAAGATGGCTGACTACGTCGTGACCGAAGCCGGCTTCGGTGCCGACCTCGGCGCCGAGAAGTTCATCGACATCAAGTGCCGCATGGCCGGGCTGAACCCGTCGGCCGTCGTGCTGGTCGCCACCATCCGCGCGCTGAAGTTCCACGGCGGCGTGAAGAAGGAAGACCTGAACCAGGAAAATCTGGCCGCGCTGGAAAAGGGCATCGTCAACATCGAGCGCCACCTGAAGAACATCACCGAGCACTACGGCCTGCCCTGCGTCGTGTCGGTGAACCACTTTACCTTCGACACCGACGCCGAAATCGCGCTGCTGAAGAGCCGCATCGAAGCACTCGGCGGCAAGTTCGTGATCGCCCGCCACTGGGCGAGCGGCGGTGCCGGTGCCGAAGAACTGGCGCGCATGGTTGCCGACATCTGCGACAACGCACCGGGCAAGCATACTTTCGTCTACGACGAGAACGCGACGCTGCAGGACAAGATCACCACCATCGCCACCAAGATCTACGGCGCCGGCGCGGTGACCTTCTCCGACGCCGCCCGCAAGCAGCTCGAAAGCTGGAATGCCGACTACGGCCGTTTCCCGGTCTGCATGGCGAAGACCCAGATGTCCTTCTCCGCCGACCCGGCTGCCCGCGGCGCACCGAGCGGCCACACGCTCAACGTGCGTGAAGTGCGCCTGGCCAACGGCGCCGGTTTCGTGGTCGCCATCTGCGGCGACATGATGACCATGCCGGGCCTGCCCAAGGTGCCGGCGTCGGAAAAGATCGACATCGACGAGCATGGCAAGGTGTCGGGACTGTTCTGATCACGGACCGAGCCGAGCAACAGAAACGCCGCCCTTGGGCGGCGTTTCTGTTTGCGCGCGCATGTTTTGACTGCGCAGCGCGTCCTGGGGGAATGTTTACCTGCCGCGTATGAAATCCAGCAGATCCCCGGTGAGACGTTCCTTGTGTGTGGCGAACAGGCCGTGCGGTGCGCCGTCGTACTCGAGCAGCATGGAGTTCGCGATGCCTCGCGCCGTCGGCCTGGCCGACGCTTCGATCGGCACGGTCCTGTCGTCGGCGCCGTGGATGATCAGTGTCGGCACCTTGAAGGCGGCGAGCTCGCTGCGGAAGTCGGTGCCCGAGAAGGACTTCACGCACTCCAGTGTGGCCTTCAGGCTGGCCTGCATCGCCACGCTGCGCGCCCATTCGAGCAGTTCGTCGCTGACCGGATGGGACATGATGCCGACGCCGAAGAAGTCCTTGAAGAAGCCGCTGAAGAATTCGGCGCGGTCGTCGTTGATGGCCGCAGCCGTGGTGTCGAAGGCGCTCTGTTCCGTGCCGTTCGCGTTGTCGGAGGTCTTCAGGCGGAAGGGCAGCACCGACGACACGAGGGCCGCTTTCGCCACCGACCTGCCGCCGTGGCGAGACATGTAGCGGGCGACTTCGCCGCCGCCCATCGAGAAGCCCACGAGCACGGCGTCCTGCGCGCCGGTCTGCTCGATCACGCTCGCCAGATCGTCGGCCAGCGTGTCGTAGTCGTAGCCCTGCCAAGGCTGCGATGAGCGGCCAAAGCCACGACGATCGTACGCGATGGTGCGGTATCCCGCCTCGGCGAGGGCCATCGCCTGATCGTCCCAGCTATCGGCGGACAGTGGCCAGCCATGAATAAGTATGACCGGCTGGCCGCTGCCCCAGTCCTTCACGTACAGCTTGCTCTGGTCGTGCGTGGTGACGGAGTACATAGGTGTTTCCCTTTTCGGTGGAGTGTCTGCCGTCCCGCAGGCCATGCACTGCGGCGACGCCATAGGAGCCGAAAACCTGCTGCGCCGCATCGCGTTCCGGCAGCACGTATACGACGGCTCCGTTCATCGCGTTGTGCGCGCCAAGGTAGGTTTCGTAGAAGACGACGGGCACGTTGATGCACCCGTAGGAAATGCGGTTGTCGTCGCTGCTCGCGGTGGCCAGCCGGTGCAGCCGCTGCTCTTCCGGTCGGGTCGTGCGCACGCGGTGCATCGATACGGCAGCGGCATAGTCGATCCATACGACATCCTCGCCCAGCGTGTTGCGACCGCGCTGCGCCAGGAAACGCCCGGCTGGCGTGGTGCGCTCGTCGGGTCGTATCTGTTCCATCGGCCGGTCGCCTATCCCCGGCACCGAGTGATCGCCGTGGGCGGCACCCAGCAGCACCGGCGCCGACGCGAGGAGGCGGGCATCGGCGGCGAAGGCATACAGCCGTGCAGCCTTCTTGTTGACGACGAAGAAGCGGGCGCCCGCGTTGTCGTGCGTATCGGCGACCCAGTCCGCGACATGGCGAACGTCGTCCGACGCTGCGCCCGCGTCGATATCCGCGAATCGCGGGCTCGATTCGATCAGCCCGGCGTCCGCCGGGTTTGCAGGTTGCCGGCCCGCCGCGACCGGAAGAAGAAGCGCCAGCGTGGCAAGGCCGACGCCCACGCCACGCCGGACCGCGCCTGCGGCATCCATGTCTGCATGCGGACTTGCCGCTCTGCCGGACGGTTTCACGGAACGTCGATCAACGACACGGTTCAACCGGTCGTGTCATCTGCTCCGTCAGTTGCGATCGGCGCGTGCGACGAGCTCGCCCGAGCTGCTTTCGCCGGCACCGGTGGGCTTCTCGTTCGACATGTCGCGCAGGGCCCTGGCGCGTTCGCGCTCAACATCCGTTTCGCGGGCTGCGCTGGATGAGGTACTGCCCGTCTGCCCCTTCTCATGTTCCTGCAGTGCAGGGTGAGAGGGCATGGCCTGACTGTCGGCACCGCCCTTTTCGACAACCAGAGGGCTGCTGACCTGACCGGACGATTTGTCGGGGCTGTTCTGGTTCTGCGCGTAGGCAAAACCGATGACGCCCATCACTGACAGGGCGCTGAGGGTGGAAACGAGGACTTTTGAGGTTTTCATGCGGGGACTCCTTGAAGGAAAGGGTGTGCTCTGCCGGCAAAGCCGGATGAACATCAACCTAGACCCATTGCGCAAGGAACTCGGTGCGGCAGCGCACTGAGGTGTGTCATGCCCCTGGCACATCGCAAGCGGACAGGACATCCTGCGCTGGCAAGGAGGCCGGACGGCAAAAGTCCCCTGAAGCTCGTCGCGGCACGGCGCCGAAGATGCTCAGCCCGACAGGATCTCGTCCGCATGAATGATCGCCCGCGCGATCTCCTCCGTCGGCACGCGCTTGCTCATCGCCTGTTCGCGAATGATCTTGTAAGCCTCGGCGTCGCTGACGCCGCGGGTGCGCATCAGGATGGCCTTGGCGTCGTTGATCTGGTTCACGCTGAGCAGCTTCTGCTCAAGTCGCTGCACCCTTTTCTTGTAGCCGCGCATTTCCTGCGTCAGGCCGACGGTGAGCACCAGTGAGGCGAGCACGCCGGTCGAGCGCAGCGGGGCGCTGAGTACGCCAGTCGCACCCAGGCGCAGCATCACTTCGAAGATGGTCGGGTTTTCGTAGCCGACGACGGCGATCACCGCGGGCGGCTGTTCGAAGTTGCTGAAGTTCAGCGGCGCGTGCATCTCGTTGGACTGGATCGCGTAGTACACGACATCGACGTTGTCCGGGATGTCCTGCACCGGCGGCCAGAAGGTCTGCACCTGGCAGCCTATGCGCTTCAGTTGCTGGATCAGCACCTCGCCGTCGGCGTCGCGCGGATGCAGCACGACGATGCGCAGATTGCGCAGCTGGGTCAGGAACTCCGGCGTGATCCGCTTGCTGCGTACGCCTGTGCGCGGCGGACTGCTCACGTCGATTCCTCTTCGCTCGCATTGACGCGCAGCCGCGTGCTCCAGTCGTCGAAGGAGTGGCTGACCAGGTAGGGGTCGGCATCGACGCCGCCCGGCGTCTCGGCCAGTATCGTGAACTGGCCCTCGCTGTTCACCCGGCCGATGCGCGGGTAGAGGCGGGCGTGGTGGTTGTGCGGCAGGATACGGATGCGGCCCTGCGGCGCGTCGAACTCGCGCCCGAGGATGTGCGGCAGCAGGATGTCATGCTCGTCGCTGCCCGCTTCGCGGAAGGCGTCGGCGAACACATGCACCTGGTAGTAGGACGACTCCCAGCTCATGTTGGGTTGCACCTCGTTGCCGAACAGCTTGCGGAACAGCGCCACGCAGTCGCGGTTGCGCGGGGTGTCGATGGACTGGAAATAGGTGCCCGCCGTGTAGTGACCTTCCGCCAGTCGGATACCCATTTCGGATACCTCTTCCTCACTGGTGCACAGGCTGGCGATCGGCATCTTCTTCGGATCGAAGCCGGCGTCCGCGTAGGCCTGGTAGAGCATGCGGGTGGTCTTGCCGACCATGGTCGAGAAGATGAAGTCCGGCTGCTTGGCCTTGATGTCCTTCATGATCGGCGTGAAGGCGCTTTCCTTCGCGTCGAGGTGCACATAGCGCTCGCCCACCTTGGCGCCACCCTGACGGTGGTGCACGAAGTCGCTCATGATGCGGTTCGATTCGTAGGGGAAGATGTAGTCGCTGCCGATCAGGTACACCCGCGCGCCGAAGCGGGTTGACATGTAGTCGGCGAGCAGGGCGCTGTTCTGGTTCGGCGCACCACCGGTGTAGATGATGTTGTTCGAGAACTCGAAGCCCTCGTACATGGTCGGGCAGAACAGCAGGCGGTTCCATCTTTCAACCACTGGCAGCACCGCCTTGCGCGTGCTCGACATATAGCAGCCGAAAATGACATTGACCTTGTCGTCCTGTACCAGACGGGTCGCGAGCGAGCGGAACTGTTGCGGATTCGACTGCGGATCGTAGTAGACCGGAACCAGCTCTCGGCCGTCGATGCCGCCGGCATCGTTGATCTCGCGGATCGCGAAAAGCGTTCCGGCGAGCATCGTGTTTTCGATGCGCGATGTCACGCCCTCACGCGAGAACAGAACACCGACCTTGATGGGATCGTTTGTGGACACGGGTTTGCGGCCGGGTGACAAAAAACGTGATCGATACTAACAGAGCTTGACCGCGCGAAAGAGGCTCACTAAGATTCACTCAACGCTTCGCCCCGCCAACACTGCCGGGCGCGAAGACGGGCAAAAAGGCCTGCACGGATCTCCGGATCCGGCAGGCCTTTTTGTTTTGGTTTTTCGCTTTCGAGTTTTTGCGATTTTTCGCGATATTTCGCATTGGCCAGTGCCGGCCGGTCGCGACAGGAGCTTCCAGATGTTCAACCCTTGAAGGAGAGTGCAGTGATTCCGATACCCAGGAAAGGCACGCCGGAGCGCGACCGGCTGATCCAGGAACACCTCGAGTGCGTGAAGTCCATGGCCGGCGTGGCAGGCTTCTCGGTACTCAAGTGCGCAACGCCCGGCGACACCACCCACATCAGCGGCGGCGTGCACGAAGACCCCTTGCTCAAGCGCGTGCTGCTGCGCATGCGCGGCGCCTCGCCGAAAGGCAAGCTCATCGTCATCTGCACGAAGATCGACGCGGAATGGCGCATCGGGCGTCTGTCCGGCATTCGCGGCGTGCCGCCGGTATTCGTTGACGACACCGTCTACACCAGCGAGCAGGACATCCAGCACGCCATCTTCCTGATGCGTCTCGACGAGATGGAAGAGACCGACGGCATGCCGGAGCACTACCACGAAGGCTACAAGCGGCGCGACGACAACTGGCCGGTGACCTGATCACCACCCAGCGCTGACGCGCGGCTGCGGCCGCACCCGTCTTCACCCTACCTACTGCAAAAGCATCCGAGCCCCCGGAGGGCGGCGCTCGGCCTGGAGAAACGACCATGTGTGCAATGCGACTGACCGGATACGCCGACAAGTTCAGTGTCCATCCGGGCGACACCATCAAGTTCTACGTCAATTGCGACGGACCGAAGAAGTACAGCGCGTCCATCGTGCAGATGATCAACGGCGACACCAATCCGCGTGGTCCCGGCTTCATCGAGAAGGCCGTGAAGGCCGACTGCGAGGGCGTCTACGACGGCATCAAACAGGTCGTCTATGGCGGTTCCTACGGCTTCGTGGCGGATGCGCCGCAACTGAAGCCGGACAGCTTCACGCTGCAGTGCTGGATCTGGCCGACCACGCCGAAGACCGACAAGCGCTACTGGAAGCACGGCGCCCAGGGCCTGGTGACCAAGTGGTCCGGCGGCAAGGGTTACGGCCTGTTCATCAATACCGACGGCTGTGTCGAGCTGCGCATCAATGGCGAAACCTACACCACCGGCGCGCCGCTGCGCGACCACGCCTGGCACTTCATCGCCGCCAGCTTCGACGCGAAGACCGGTGAGGTGGTGCTGTATCACGAGCCGCAGGTGGTCTACGCGCTCGACCCCGAAATCCCGCCGGTCAAGGCGGCCTTCAAGGGCAAGATCGAGCACACCGATCAGCCGCTGGTGATCGCCGGTTACGTTGACCATGTCGAGCCGGGGCCGCTGGGTCTGTCCTCGCTGCCGCAGGGCGTCATCGTCGGCGGCCACTACAACGGCAAGATCGACAGCCCGCGCCTGTGCAGCCGCGCGCTGTCGCGCTTCGAGATCGAAATGATGAAGGGCGGCGCGCAGCCGGGGCTGACCGAGCGCCGCAACGCCGGCCCGACCGGTGTGCTGTCGGAAGCCATCGTCGCCGCCTGGGACTTCTCCGACGGCATCGACACGCTGGTGGCGAAGGACGCCGGTCCCTACCGCTTCGACGCCACGCTTGTTAACTGCCCGACGCGCGCGCTGACCGGATACAACTGGGCCGGCCAGACCTTCGACTGGAAGGTTGCGCCGAAGGAATACGGCGCCATCCACTTCCACGACGACGATCTCGACAACGCGCGCTGGGAAGTGAGCTTAGAGTGACCGTGCCGGCCGACATCAAGAGTCGCTTCTACGCCGCCAAGCTGACGACGCCGGAAGGTGACGAGGACTACATCCCGTTCTGGATCGTGCCGAAGATCGGCCAGGAACAGTCGAAGATCGCGGTCATGGTGCCCACCATCAGCTACATGGCCTACGCGAACGAACACGTCGCGTGCAACGCCGGCGGCGCCGAACTGTTCGTGTATCGCGTGCCCATCATGCAGCAGCAGAACATGTTCCTCGCCGAACACCGCGAGTACGGCGGCTCGATCTACGACACCCACACCGACGGCAGCGGCATCTGCCTGTCGTCGCGGCTGCGGCCCATCCTGAGCATCCGTCCGAAGTACGACCACTTCCTCGCGCAGGCACCGTGGCAGTACCCGGCCGACCTGCACCTGATCTGCTGGCTGGAACAGATGGGCTACGAGTACGACGTGTTCACCGACGAGGACGTGACCTATGACGGTCTGGCCCGGCTCGAGAACTACAACGTCATCATCACCGGCTCGCACCCCGAGCACAATTCGGGCACCCAGCTCGACGCGTTGCACAACTACACGCAGCGCGGCGGCCGCCTGATGTATATGGGCGCCGACGCCTGGTACTGGGTGCATTCCTTCCACCCGGCCTACGACGGACTGGGCCGCGGCATCGTCACCGAAATGCGCCGCTGCGAATCCGGCATCCGCACCTGGCGCGCCGATCCGGGCGAGTACTACCACCAGGGCACCGGCGAGCTGGGCGGCATGTGGCGCTATCGTGGCCGCTACCTGCACTCGGTGGCCGGCACCGGCATGTCGTCGGAGGGCTTCGACATTTCGTCTTACTTCTCGCGCACGCCGGAAAGTCTGGATCCGCGCGTCAGCTGGGCCTTCGACGGCATCAGCTACGAGGAGAACCTCGGCAACTTCGGTCTGGTCGGCGGCGGAGCGGCCGGTCTGGAACTGGACATCGTCAACACCATGCTGGGTTCGCCGCCGCACATCCTCACCGTCGCCACCTCGGCCGGCCGTCACACCGAGGCCTACCTGCTGGTGATGGAGGATTTCGGTTTCAACCAGCAGGGTCTGGACGGCACCGTGCATCCGCGCGTGCGCGCCGACATCACCTTCCACGAAACGCCCAACGGCGGCGGCTGCTTCGCATTCAGCTCCATCGCCTACTGCGGCTCGCTGCCGTGGAACAACTGCGACAACAACATTTCGCGTCTGACCAAGAACGTGCTCGACCGCTTCATGCAGGACGGCCCGCTGCCGGCCGCGCCGAAGGAAGCATACAAGCACCGCGGTCGCGCGGACTATGAGTCGCCGGCGCTGGCGTCGAAGAACTGATGTGAGGTGCACGCAGGGTTCGCTCGCGGTGCGGGCGAACCCTGCGCAGACGGAATCAGACGGAGGACTCGTCGATGGAATGCATGACCGAACATCCGGTGCATCTGCACCGCCGGCCGGCGAAAGCCGGCGGCGCATTCGACGTCGCCGCGTTTCGCGGGCTGGATTTTGCCCGCGCCGAAGACGACGCGATCTGGACGCGCGAATGGGTGTGCGTGGGCAGCACGCTCGACATCCCGGCTGCCGGCGATCTGCTGCCTTTCACCGTCGGCGACCACGCCATCCACGTGCAGCGCCTGCCGGACGGCGGTTTCGCCGGCCGCTTCAACAAGGCGCAGCACGGCGGCTGCCGCGTGGTGCCGCTGCAGTGTCAGCAGGGCGCGAAGACGCCGTGCTCGTTCACATCCTGCGGCCACAGTCTCGACCGTCCGCCGATCGCCGCCGGCGAGCTGGGCGAGGGGACGCCCGAGATGTACCAGTACCTCGGACTGCGGCCGGAGCGCCTGCTGCCGGTGCGCACTGCGACCTGGGGGCCGCTGTTGTTCGTCAGCCTCGATCCGCACGGGTCGTCGTTCGGGCCGACCGCCCGCGCGCTGACGTCAACATTGCCGGCGTGGGCCGGTGTGCAGCCGGACAGCCATCGCAGCCGCTGGAACGACTGCGACGCCAACTGGAAGCTGGTCGCCCAGCACTTGCTGGGGGCCTCCGCTACGTGTGCATCCGGCGAAGTCGCGCTGTGCCGTGCCGATGCCGAAGGCGGGGCGGCACTGCTGTTTCCCAACCTCGTGCTGCTGTGGTCGGCAGCGGGATGTTGTGCCGTCGTGCTGCAGCCGGTATCGCTCACCCGCACGATGTGCCGGGTCGCGCAGTTCGGGCCAGACGACAGCGCGTTCTCTTGGGAGACGCTGCTGCATACCCGTCTCGCCGCCGCCGCCGAGGCGCAGTCGGCGATCGAAGGGGGCGGTATCGGCGGTCGCGGCTGTGAGCCGGCCAGCCGGCTGGATGCCGGCGGACGATGGATCGAGACACACGTGATGGCGCGCATCGCTGCGCGCTGAATGCAGATCGGGCAGACCGGGAGATATCTATATGCAGGCACTGATGGAAATGACTGCGGGGCTCGACGATGCGGTGGCCGCTTACCGCGACGGCGATCTCGCGACCGCCGCGCAGCGGTTCGAGACCCTGGCGGAAGAGGGCGACGTCGAGGCGCAAGCCTGGATCGGCGCGCTGCACGCGAATGGCGAAGGCGTAACGGCCGATCTGACGACGGCCTTCCGCTGGTATCTGCGCGCCGCAGAGGGCGGCCACGTGCCGGCGCAGACCAATGTCGGCGCCATGCTGATCATGGGCAATGGCACGCCCGCCGATCCCGAACGCGGGCTGCACTGGCTGCGCGCGGCAGCCGAAGCCGGCGACGCGATGGCGCAGAGCAATCTGGCGACGCTGTACTTCAAAGGACAGGGCACGGCGCAGGACGAAGCGCAGGCGGCGCACTGGTACCGGCAGGCGGCAGGGCAGGGGCACTTCCCCTCGCAGGCGCGGCTGGGTTTCATGTACGCCAACGGGCTGGGCGTGGACAAGGACCGGGCACAGGCTTTCGCCTGGCTGTCGCTGGCAGCGCAGCACGGTGTCGGCAGCGCGCTCAACGCGCTCGAAGGCATGATCGGCCAGATGTCGGCCGAAGAGAAACAGAAGGGTGCTGCGTTGTTCGATCAGTGGCGCAGCCGCACGGCCGCCGTGTCGTCGCCGGCACGGCTGATTCCGGTTCCGGGGTGATGCGATGAGCTACAGCGTGCAGCAGATCAAGTTCGAGTGCCTCACCTATATCAAGGAGTTCGGTGCGCGCATGGACGAGTGGTCCATCGGCATGGCCGACGACCCGGAACACGCGCTGTTCGGCCTGTGCGGCGTCAACCCGGAGCGCGACATCTGGCTCTGGAAGCCGGCACTGTCGGTGAACGCGGCGCGCACCGTGGTCGATTTCATGACCGGCCGCTACCGGCTGCATCCGGCGAGGGCATCGAGTGCACCGGGCGGGCGCTGCGTGTTCATGTACCGACGATCGAAAATTGTAGATGGATAGCGACCCGCGCCGGGGTCGGGGTTCTTTGGGAGGGGTCTTCTGAACCCGACACCGGCATAGACCGAAGCCGGCGGACTGCAGCGGCCGCGTCGCGGCCAAGGCCGCTCCCACAGGGGACGTGCGCCAGATCCGCGACCCTAGCCTCAGTCGGGATTCTGTGGGAGGGGTCTTCTGACCCCGACAGCGGCATAGATCGAAGCCGGCGGACTGCAGCGGCCGTGTCGCGGCCAAGACCGCTCCCTCAGGGGAGGGCGCGCCCTCATGCGAAACGTCGGCGCGCGCACGGGAATGCCGATGTATTGATGATCTGAAAGCGCGTACATCCGCGCTCCCGGACCATCGAAAAGAATTTGAAAAAAAGCCGTTGCCGACGCTTGACGCACCGCAACAGCCTTCCTATCATCGATTCAACTTTCCGCTCCGCCAGCATTGCCGGCGCGGAACAAGGCAAAAGGGCCTGCCCTGGATCTCCGGATCCGGGCAGGCCCTTTCGCCTGCACGACACGTAAGTCCGCCCCGGCAACGACGACGGTGCGATCGAAAGCCACTTTCTTTCATCACTTCCATCGAGGTTCATCATGAAGAATCAAATCAGGCGCGACATCATCAAAGGCCTTGCGCTCGCATCCGTCGCCGGTCCGTGGATGGTGCGCAATGCCATGGCCGACGACACCGTGAAGGTGGGCATCCTGCATTCACTGACCGGCACCATCGCGCTGGCCGAAGCGTCGGTGGTCGATGCGGAAAAGCTCGCCATCGACGAGATCAACGCCGCCGGTGGCGTGCTCGGCAAGAAGATCGTTCCGGTGGTCGAGGACGGCGCCAGCGACTGGCCCACCTTCGCCGAGAAGGCGCGCAAGCTGCTCGACCGCGACAAGGTCGCGGCCGTGTTCGGCTGCTACACCTCGGCGTCGCGCAAGGCGGTGCTGCCGGTATTCGAGCAGATGAAGGGCCTGCTGTACTACCCGACCTATTACGAAGGCCAGGAGCAGTCGCCGAACATCCTCTACACCGCGCACGAGGCGACGCAGCAGTGCATTCAGGCGTGCAACTGGCTGCTGGCCAATCGCGGCAAGACGGTGTACCTGATCGGCTCCGACTACATCTGGCCGCGCGTCACCAACAAGATCGCCCGCCCGACCATCGTCAAGGGCGGCGGCAAGGTGCTGGGCGAGGAATACCTGCCGCTGGGCAGCACCAACTTCGGCTCCACCATCAACAAGATCAAGGCGACCAAGCCGGACATCATTCTGAGTACCGTGGTCGGCGGTTCCAACGTGGCCTTCTACAAGCAGCTCAAGGCGGCTGGCGTGAACTTCAACAAGACCACGGTGATGGCGCTCGCGGTGTCGGAAGAGGAAGTGTCCGGCATTGGCAAGGAGAACGTGCAGGACGTGCTCACCTGCATGAGCTATCTGCAGAGCCTCGATAACCCCGCGAACAAGAAGTTCGTTGCCGCCTTCAAGGCCAAGTACGGCGACAAGCGCGTCACCGGCGACACGCTGGCCAGCGCCTATACCGCGGTCTACCTGTGGAAGATGGCGGTCGAGAAGGCCAAGAGCTTCGACGTCAACAAGGTGGTGGCCGCCTCGGCCAACCTCGAGTTCGAAGGGCCGGAAGGCAAGGTGAAGTTCCATGCGACCAACCACCACCTGTGGAAGCAGGCGCGCATCGGCTCCTTCACCGCGGACGGTCAGGTGAAGCTGATCTATGAATCGCCGCTGATCGAACCCAATCCCTACCCGACGCTGTAAGCCGCACGCCGCCCGCGGGCGGCTGCGCTGATGGTGGCTGTCCCGCGGCATTTGCGGGACAGCCCGGACCCGACCGCAAGGAAGAGACCGAACAATGCTCAGACTGACAGACATCGTCGGCAATGCGTCCGACCCGGATATCGCCGACCGGCTGCATCACATCGAACACGACGGCGGCGTCGAGCGCATACGCCTGTCACGCAACGACCTGGCTCGCCGCCGCCAGCGCCTGGTGACCGACCGCGGCACCGAACTGGCGCTGCTGCTGGACCGCGGTGCGCAGCTCGAGAACGGCTCGGTGCTGCTGCTCGAACCGGGGCGCGCCGTGCTGGTGATGCTCGACGAACCACAGTGGCTGGTGCTGCGCGCCGCACACCCGGCCGGCGCGCTGGAGATCGGCTACTTCGCCGGCAACATGCACTGGAAGGTGCGCTTCGACGGCGACTGCCTGTGGATTGCGCTCGAAGGCCCGCGCGAGGGTTATCTGAAGCGCATGACCCACCTGCTGGCGCGCGGTGACGCGACCGTGCTCGATGCGCCGGCGCAGGGCGGCACACGCTACCTCGCCGTTCCTCATGCGCACTGACATGAACGCACCGCACGCGCCCTTTCACATTCCGTCGTCTGACGATGGCGGCGGCGACGCGATCGGCATGCTGGGCATGCTGCAGTTCGCCGACAGCTTCTTTCCCAGCGGCGCCACCTCGTTCTCGTGGGGGCTGGAGTCGCTGAAGCTCGACGGCAAGGTCGGCGGCGCAGAACAGGTGTTCGAGCTGCTGTGCAGCCACATCGAACAGCGGTGGGCCGGCTTCGACCGACCGCTGATGCAGGCGGCGCGCACCGCCTGGTCGCAGCGCGGCGCGGCCGCTCTGGCCGAAGCGACCGAACTCGACCGCCTGTGCGAGGCGATGAACCTCGTGCGCGGCTGGCGCGATGCGAGCCGCCGCCTCGGCTTCACGCAGCTTCGCGTGCACGCCGATCTCGGCCTCGGCATCGCACAGGTCTATCTCGACCAGGTGCGCGCCGCCGGTCTGCCCGGCCATCTGCCGGTGGTGCAGGGCCTGGTGTGGGGCGCCTACGGACTGTCGGCCCCCGGCTGCGACGCGATGGCTGCGAGCGGCCTGTGCACCACGGTGGTCGGTGCCGCGCTGCGCATGGGCCTGATCGGTCACACCGAAGGTCAGCGCCTGCTGGCGCGCACGCGGCCGCTGATCGCGCGCGTCATCGACACGCCGCCCCCATCGACCGACGAACTGTGGAACGGTGCGCCAGCGCTCGACATCGCCGCCATGCGCCACGAGCCGCGCAATGCCCGGCTGTTCGCCAACTGACTGGAAAGCGCACACATGCTGCTGACACCGACCGAACTCGAAAGACTGACGATATTCAATGCCGCCGAACTGGCGCGCCGGCGCCGCGCGCGCGGCCTGAAGCTCAATTGCCCGGAGGCGATCGCCATCATCGTCAACGACATTCTCGAGGGGGCACGCGACGGCCGCACGGTGGCCGAACTGATCGGCTTCGGCTCGCAGATCCTGAACAGCGACGACGTGTTGCCTGGCGTCGCGGCGCTGATGCCGATGATCCAGGTCGAAGCCAGCTTTCCCGACGGCACCAAGCTGGTGACCGTGCATGACCCGATACGTCCGGGCGCGAACGCGCCGGCCGAAGCGCCGCCGGCGCGCACGCCGGGCGAAATCATCCCGGCCGACGGGAAGATAGAACTGAACGCCGGCCGCCGCCGCGCCACGCTGCGCGCACTGAACACCGGCGACCGGCCGATACAGGTGGGCAGCCACTTCCACTTCTTCGAGGTGAACCGCGCGCTCGAATTCGACCGCGCCCAGGCCTGGGGCATGCACCTGGACATCGCTGCCGGCACCGCGGTGCGCTTCGAGCCCGGTGAGGACAAGGAAGTGACGCTGGTCGCCTTCGGCGGCAGCGGCGAGGTGTTCGGTCTGAACCGTCTGGCCGAGGGCCCGACCGGGGACGCCACCGGCCTGCCGGACGCGCTGGCGCGCGCACGCCAGGCCGGATTCCGCGGCGCCTGAGCGCTGTCATCGACAACAGGGAGAACACGACATGACATGGCTCACCCGCCGCGACTACGCGGCGATGTACGGCCCAACCAAGGGCGACATGGTGCGCCTGGGCGACACCTCGCTGCTGGCGGAGATCGAGCACGACTTCTCGACGCCCGGTGACGAGTGCCTGCACGGCGGCGGCAAGACGCTGCGCGACGGGCTCGGCATGATGGGCGGCCTCACGTCCGAACAGGGCGCGCTCGACATGCTGATCAGCAACGTCGTCGTCATCGATGCGGTAGTCGGCATCGTCAAGGGCGACATCGGCATCAAGGACGGGCGCATCGTCGCCATCGGCAAGGCCGGCAATCCGCACGTAATGGATGGCGTGCATCCGAAACTGCTGGTCGGCAACGCCACCACCGTGCGCGACGGCGAAGGGCTGATCGCCACCGCCGGCGGGCTGGACGTGCACGTGCACTTTGATTCGGCGCAGCTGGTCGAACATGCGCTGGCTTCGGGCATCACGACGATGTTCGGCGGTTCGCTTGGCCCGATCACCGTGGGCATCGATTGCGGGGGCGCGTGGAATGTCGGCCGCATGCTGCAGGCGTCCGAACAGTGGCCGATGAACTTCGGCTTCCTCGGCCGAGGCAACTCGTCGCGCCCGGAATCGCTGGTCGAGCAGATGAAGGCGGGTTGCATCGGCCTGAAGATCCACGAGGACTGGGGCGCCACACCGGCCACCATAGACACCTGCCTGTCGGTGGCCGACGAGATGGACTTCCAGGTGCAACTGCACACCGACACGCTGAACGAATCGGGTTTCCTCGAAGACACGCTCGCGGCGACGAAGGGCCGCACCATCCACATGTATCACACCGAGGGTGCAGGCGGCGGCCATGCGCCGGACGTGATCTGCGTGGCCGGGCTGCAGCACTGCCTGCCGTCGTTGACCAACCCGACCAACCCCTACACGGTAAATACCTTCGACGAGCACCTGGACATGATCATGGTGTGTCACCACCTGAATCCGGCCGTGCCGGAGGACGTGGCCTTCGCCGAAAGCCGCATCCGTGCGCAGACCATCGCCGCCGAAGACGTGCTGCACGACATGGGCGCCATTTCGATGCTGGGCTCGGACAGCCAGGGCATGGGGCGCATCAACGAAGTGATCTGCCGCACCTGGCAGCTGGCCAGCAAGATGAAGGACCAGTTCGGCCGCCTGCCGGAAGAGACCACGCGCAGCGCCGACAACGAACGCATCCTGCGTTACATCGCCAAGTACACGATCAACGCGGCGCGCTCGTTCGGCGTCGATCACCACGTCGGCTCG
Source organism: Methyloversatilis sp. (assembly GCF_965284615.1). GTDB lineage: Bacteria > Pseudomonadota > Gammaproteobacteria > Burkholderiales > Rhodocyclaceae > Methyloversatilis. The sequence goes on along the minus strand of NZ_OZ260098.1, from coordinate 2,799,656 downwards.
CTGGAGCCGGGCAAGCTCGCCGACATCGTGCTGTGGCGTCCGGCCTTCTTCGGCATCAAGCCGGAAATCGTGGTCAAGGGCGGCTTCATCGCCTACGGCGCGATGGGTGATTCTGCGGCGTCACTGATGACCTGCGAGCCGCTCATCATGCGCCCGCAGTGGGGCGCCTTCGGTCGCGCGCCGCAGGGGCTGTCGGCCAATTTCGTGTGCGCCGCCTCGCTCGACAGCGACCTCAACGGCCGGCTCGACATCCGCAAGGCGCTGCTGCCCTGCAAGGGCACGCGCACGCTGCAGAAGGCCGACATGGTGCGCAACGCCGCCTGCCCGAACATCACGGTCAATCCGCAGACCTTCGAGGTGAGCGTCGATGGGCGCGTCATCAGCTGCCCGCCGGTCAACCGCGTGCCGCTCAACCGTCTTTACATGCTGAGGTGAAGCCATGTCCGCACAACTGAACACCCACGCACGACCGCGCGGCGCCGCCCGGGTTGGCATCGGCGGCCCGGTCGGTTCCGGCAAAACTGCGCTGCTGGAACAGCTCATTCCGCGCTTCATCAAACGCGGCACCGACATCGCGGTCATCACCAATGATCTGGTGACCGCCGAGGACGCCGAGCGCGTGCGCCGCAGCGGCCTGATCGCGCCCGAGCGCGTGCTGGCGGTGGAAACCGGCGCCTGCCCGCACACCGCGATCCGCGAGGACCCCACGCTCAACCTCGCCGCGGCCGACGAGCTGGACCGCGCCTACCCGGGGCTGGAACTGATCCTGATCGAAAGCGGCGGCGACAACCTGGCGTCGTCCTTCTCGCTCGATCTGGTCGACTACTGGCTGTTCGTGATCGACGTGGCCGGCGGCGACGACATTCCGCGCAAGCGCGGACTGGGCGTACTGCAGTGCGATCTGCTAGTGATCAACAAGGTCGATCTGGCGCCGCATGTGAACGTGAACCTCGATCGCATGGTGGCCGAAGCGGAAGACGTGCGCGCCGGCCGCGCCACGCTGCTCACCAACTGCGCGCGCGGCGACGGTGTTGACGCGGTGGTCGAGCGCATCGCGCAGGAGGTGCTGTTTGACCGTTGAGCCGGCACTTGTCGAGGCGCTGCGCCCGTCCGCTCACGAACGCATGCCGCCGGCCGAGGTACGGCCCTGCGTCGATCTCGCCTTCGCGCGCGATGCGACCGGCCGCAGCTATCTCGGGCGCCAGTACGTCGGCTACCCGGTGCACGTCGGCCGCGCGCTGTACGTCGATGGCTCGGCGCCCGATCTGTGCGTCGTATATCTGCAATCGGTGTCCGGCGGCCTGTTCGAGCACGAGCGGCTGGCCAGTCGCATCGAGGTAGGGCAGGGCGCACGCGCCCATATCGCGACGCCGGCATCGACCATCGTGCATGCGATGCAGGGCGGGTCGGCCGTGCAGCGCACACGTCTCGTCGTGCAACCGGGCGCATTGCTGGAGTACATGCCGGCCCCGCTCATCCTGTTTCCGGGCAGTCATATGGTGAGCGACATCGACGTGACAATGGCGGACGGCGCACTGGTCGTCGTCGCCGACAGCTTCCTTCCGCATGACCCCGCTGGCGAGCAGCGATCGTTTGCCTGGCTCGAATCGACGATGACGGTGCGCGACGGAAACGGACAGCTGCTGGCGCGGGAACGGATGTGCATCGACGGCGGGAACTGGCTGTCCGGCAATGCCGGCGCGAATGCCGGGCTGCGCATGCACGGATCGCTGTGGCTGCTGGGTGGATCAGCCGATGCCGAATTGCTGCACGCCTTGCGAGCGTTGCCCGAGGTCGAGGGTGCGCTGGCCGGCGCCAGTCTGCTGCCGAATGCCGCCGGCATCGTGTTCCGCGCGCTGGCGGCCGACGCCGTCCGGCTCGAAAGAATCATGCACGCCGCCTGGGTCGCGGCGCGCACCCATCACACCGGCTCAGCGCCGGCGCTGCGACGACGCTAGGGCGTCGCAGCACACCGATCCCGATGGCGGGACGCGGCGGATGGCGGAAGGGGCAAGCCGTCGCGTCTCGTCGTCGGGACCCCGAGTCAGGGTTTGCCGACAAGGTGCAGGCTATCCATCACGCGCTCGGCGCCGGGCCGGCCACGTTCGAAATAGCGACCACGCGGTGCGGCATAGACAAGCGCATACAGACGCTTGTCTCTCACTGTCGCGATTGCCAGACCGGAGCGCTCGATCTCCTCACCGCGGGCGGTGTAGTTGAAGTTGAAGCGGAAGCCTTCGCCGCCCGCCACGGTATGGGGCTCCAGTTGCAGTAACTCGAAGCGGCCGCCGTTGCCGGCGACCAGGTTCTCGAACAGGGCGGCGACGTCCTCCGGGGACATCGTGGCCTTGAACTTTGGCGGCTTCTTGTCGGCGCTGACCTGATCGTTCAAGGCCTCGCCGTCGGCAACGCCGGTGAAGAACACCAGCACGTCGAGCGGCATGCCGTGCTGGGTCCAGATTTCGCGGTGCTTGCTACCGGGCGGCGTGAAGCGGTTCCAGTCGCCTTCGGCCCTCACTTCCATGCGTTCGCGTACGACGACGCGTGCATTGTCCACGCGGGTGAAGGGTGAGGCGCAGCCGGCGAGTAGCGCAATCAGCAGCAGGGAGAAGAGGGGCTTCACGGTCGGATTCTTTCTTCGTGTTCTCGCGGTTGGCGGTTCAGTGCGTGCCGACATAGCTGCGCATCATCGGCGCGTCCGGCGCGGTCGGTTTCAGCTCGAGGTAGCGGTTGAACGCCGCGCGCGCACCATCGTGGTCACCGCGCGTGCGCAGCAGCTGACCACGCAGTCGCTGTGCTTCCGGCGGCGTGTCCGGCAGCGACTCGGCTTCCTCCAGCGCGGTCATCGCCTGTTCGGCGTCGCCCGCGTCATTGCGCGCCTTAAGCGCCTCGGCGCGGGCGTAGAGCAACTGGCCGTCGCGGGACTGCGTGGCCATCAGCCGGTCGAACAGTCGCAGCGAACTGTCAGGCACGCGGCGGCGCAGTTCGTCCTGCAGCATGGCAAGGCGCACCGGTGCGATCGCGGCACGGTAGCGGTCGGCGTGCGCGGCGCCGTCATGCTCGTGTCCCAGCTTGCCCGCCGCCTGTGCCAGCGTGTCGCGGCGCTCGGTCGAAGCGGGGTGGGTGGCGAACAGCACGGTGCCGCCGCTGCTTTCGCCGTCCTTCTCGTCGATCAGTTGTGCCCACACCCGCGAAGCTTCCATCGGGTCGTAGCCGGCCTGGTACATCAGGTCCAGACCGATGGCGTCTGCCTCGCGCTCGTTCTCACGCGAAAAGGCAAACATGCCGGCCAGCACGCCAAGCTGGGCAATCGAGCCCACGCCGCCCGCGCCTGCCACACCCAGTGCCATGCCCACGAACTGGGCCAGCGCTGACTTCGAACGCGCGTCGCGCATCCGCTCCAGGCTGTGACGCTTCAGGTAGTGGCCGACCTCGTGCGCGAGCACGGCCGCCAGCTGGGCTTCATTGGAGGCGCGCAGCAGCAGTCCGCTCCACACCTGCATCATGCCGTTGGGTGCCATGCTGGCGTTGAAGAATGGCGTGCGCACCAGATACACGCGCATGTCCGGACAGTGATTGCCGGCAAGCCGGCATGCGATATCGGACACATAGCGCTGCAGTTCGGCGTCGCCGAGCAGGAAGCGCGAGTGTCTGAGCTTCTCCTCCTCGCGGTCCATCATGGCCCAGAGCCCGCCCTCGTCGGTGGCGATGTCCGGACGCTCGAAGCGGGCCGGCATGTCGTACGCAGCCCGCGCGAGCGAGGGCAGCAGCGACAGTAGTGCGCCGGAGCAGCAACTGCACAGGAGGTCGCGCCGGTACATATCGGCCGGCGAGGCATCGCGACGCTGCGTCATTGGCGCGGAAACTTGTCGAGCAGCGCGGTGATGGATTCTTCCGCCGGTTCGGCTTCCCGCAGGTCGCCGGTGCCACGCACCAGTCGGTTGAACCACACGATCTGGCCGGTCTGAAGGTCAACCAGCGAGGCGTAGCCGATCTGTATGCCCGCCGGAATGCCGACGCCGAGCATGGCGGCAAGGAACATCGTCATCTTGCGCTCGGCAGTGGCGTAGCTGTCGCGCACGAAAAGGAACAGTGCGTAGTCGGCTCCGGTCTTCTCGCGCAGCCAGTCGGTGTCGGCACCGATATGCCAGTCCATGCGCTTTTCCTTGGTCGGCAATTCGTAATGGGTGAGGTAGTGGTGCAGGGCGATGGCACCGGCGACGGCACCGTGCAGGTGATTCAGTTCCGCCACCTTTATGTCCTGATCAGCGAGCTCGATCAGCGGCGTGTCCATCGCGGCCTCCCGCCGTCTGAGCGACGCGAGCAGATGGTTTCGTGCCTGTTCGGTCCAGTGCGCCTGTGGCTCGGTCATCCCGCCGGCGGTCATCGTGAACAGTTCAACGTCGAGCGGCATCAGGACGATGCGCGAATTGCCGGCGAGACGGTCGAATTCGGGTGCCCTGACGGCCTGTGCAAGAGCGGCCTGACTGATGAGAGTGCCGAGTATCAGGACAAGGATGCGGAGCATGACGAATGGGCTGAAAAATGGTCAGCGCATTTTAGTTCGTGCTGATGCCGTATCGATGAATGTGTGCGCAGGACACAGTCTTTTGCGAATGGAATGGTGTCCGCCAGCCTGTCGCCGCCCTCCCCTGCGCGATGCTGGCGAGGCTGTCGCAGTCCAAGGGCGCAGCCATGACTCGACGCAGGAAAGCGCATATGGCCGCCTCCAACGGCATCGTCCGATGTGCACCGACGGCCCGTGAAGGGATCTGCAGATCTCGTCGGAGACCGGCGGTGGGCAAAGGTACCCTGGCCGGGGCGCGGCGCACGGGCCGGGCCGTCGATGAGCCGGCTATAATCAGCGCTTCAGATCATGTCGCGCAGCGCAGCTGCGTCGCTCACCATGTCGCAGGTCCTCGCTCCCGTTCCGGCCGCCGCTGCCGAGCCGCTGTCCAACACCTTCCTCAAGTTCCGCAAGCGTCTCGAACGCGCCGTGGGGCAGGCCATCGGCGATTACTCGATGATCGAGGACGGCGACGTGATCATGGTGTGCATGTCCGGCGGCAAGGATTCGTACACGATGCTGGAACTGCTGCGCGGCCTGCAGGAGCGGGCGCCTGTGCGCTTCCGGCTGATCGCCTTCAATCTCGACCAGAAGCAGCCGGGCTTTCCGGATCACATCCTGCCGGCCTATTTCGAGTCGATCCGCGTCGAGTACCGCATCGAGACCGAAGACACCTACTCCATCGTCAAGGACAAGATTCCCGAGGGCAAGACCACTTGCGGTCTGTGTTCGCGGCTGCGCCGCGGCATCATCTACCGCGTGGCGTCCGAACTGGGCGCGACCAAGATCGCGCTGGGCCACCACCGCGACGACCTGCTGGAAACGCTGTTCCTGAACATGTTCTTCGGCGGCAAGATCAAGTCGATGCCGCCCAAGCTGGTCAGCGACGACGGCCGTCACATCGTCATCCGGCCGCTGGCCTACTGCACCGAGCGCGACATCGAGCGCTTCGCCCGCGTGATGGATTACCCCATCATTCCCTGCAATCTGTGCGGCTCGCAGGAGAACGCGCAGCGCAAGCAGGTGAAGGCGATGCTGCAGGAGTGGGCGCGGCTGTATCCGGGACGCATCGAATCGATGGCCACGGCGATGCGCAATGTCGTGCCCTCGCACCTGGCCGATCAGAAGCTGTTCGATTTCGCCGGCCTGAAGCCGGGCAGTGTGGTGGAGGAGGGGGATACCGCCTTCGATCCGCCCGAGCTGCCCGTCCGTTCATGGGGCGACGAAGACGCGATGAGCGGCATCCCGGTCCGCCTCGATATAGCTACGGGAAGTGGCTGTGCTTGAGCGCTGGATGCGCCGGCCGCTGCGTGCCGCACGGGATCCCGACATGAAGATACTGTTCTGCTGCATGGGCAACATCTGTCGTTCGCCGACCGCCGAGGGCGTGGTGCGCGCGCGGCTCGAAGCCGCGGGTCTGCACGAACGCGTCGAGGTCGCATCGGCCGGTACGCACGCCCACCACGTCGGCAGCAAGCCTGATCCGCGTGCGGCCGCGGCGGCGGCTTCGCGCGGCGTCGATCTGACACGCATCCGCGCGCGTCGTGTCGATGTGGCCGATTTCATGCAGTTCGACTTGATCTATGCGATGGACCGCGACAACCTGCGCAATCTCGAACGCAACTGCCCGGAACCGCTGCGTCACAAGCTGGCGCTGTTCCTCCAGCACGCCGAACGCTTCGATGAGGACGAGGTACCCGACCCCTACTATGGTGGTCCGGCGGGCTTCGAGCGAGTGCTCGATCTGATCGAGGACGCGGCCGACGGCCTGATCCGCGAGCTGCAGCAACGGCTCAAATGAAAACGGGCGGCCATGGCCGCCCGTTCCGCTTTCGCTGTCGCGACGATTACTTGTCCAGCAGCGCCTTCAGATTCTTCAGACCGTCGGTATAGACCGCCTTGATCGTGCCGGTGGCCGCCTCGTCGTCCTTGCCGGCAGCGGGATGCTCGCTCGCGTCGGCGCGGAAGAACACGCCTTTCCACTCCACCGTCGAACCGCCACCGTCGGCCGGCTTCACGGTAATCGTGAACTTGTACTTGCTCACCGGCAGCGCGCCGCCGTCCTGGGCGGTATAGGTGAGGCTGCGGTTGACATCCGAAATCGCTTCCAGCTTCTCGACCACTTCGCCGCCGCCCTTGATCTTCAGCGTGCGCACCGAACCGACATCACTGCCGGCAGTGGCGATGCTGCTCTCGACGGCCGGGTGCCAGGACTGCAGCTGCGTGAAGTCCTTCACCTTGGCCCAAACGGCGTCCGGGCTGGCCTTCAGCGTGATCGTTTCGTTGGCCTTCAGGCGCGACGGACCGTGCGCGAAGACCGTGGTGCTGGCGACAATGGCGAGCAGGGCTGCAAAAAGACGCATGGGGTGTTCTCCTCGTTTGTTGTGATTGAAAAAAGCGTGCGCAGTGTCGGTGAAAACGGGCGGCGCCGGCACGGGAAAATCACCCGGCGCCGGGCGTGGATCCCGCCATGCATGCAAAAAGGGCCCGGACGGTGCCGGGCCCCTTCTTGCGGTGTCAGCGCCTTACTCGTTGCGTGTTTCCACCTGCTGCATCGGTTCGTTGGCGATCACCGGCGCCGGGCGACGGCGACGGCCCAGTTGCGGCTGTTCGACGATGACGGGTTCGATGCCGGCAGCGCGCTCGGCCGAGGTTTCCACCATGACCAGGCCGCTATCGGCCAGCGTGCTCTGCAGATCGGCCGCCGGTGCGATTGCAGGCGCCGGCGCGGACGGCTGGGGCGTCGAGCCGAAGCTTTCCATTGCGCGCACCAGGGTCGATTCACCAGCATCGTTCAACGAGGCCGCGATCTGCGCCGGTTGATCGACGACGGGTGCCGGTGCGGCCACCGGTTCGGCAGCCACTTCGACGACCGGCAGTGCAGCGACTGCAGCCACGACGGGCTCGGTCACCGGTGTTTCCACTGCGACGGGTTCGGTCACAGCCGGCTCCGGGGCTACCGGTGCAGACACCACCGGTGCCGGCACAACAGGCTCTACCGGCGCTTCGGCCACAGCAGCGGTTTCGGTCACCGGTGCGGCGTCGGCCAACGGGGCCTGCTCGGCGGCGATCGGTGCTGCTGCGGGGACATCCAGCGGCAACGCGGCCTGGGCTTCGGCGGCGGCAGCCGGCACCTCATTGGCGGCGGAGTCGGTCACCGTCAGATCGCCCTCGACTGCGGCGACATCGGCAACTGCGCCTTCCACGCCGTCCGGACGGCGCTCGCCACGTTCGCGGCGGCCGCCACGGCGACGGCGGCTGCGCGGTGCGGCGCCTTCGCCACCCTCGGCCGGCGCGACATTCTCGGGCTGAGTGCCGGTGGCAGCGACCAGCGGCAGATCGGTCTGTGCCTGCTGCTGTTCGCGTGCGTCATTGGCGGCACGCTCGCGCGGCTCACGCGGCTCACGCGGCGGGCGCGGCTCGCGCGGCGGACGCGGTTCGCGCGGCGTGGCAGCTTCCTGCTCGTTACGCGGTTCGCGCGGCTCACGGGGTTCACGCTGCTTGCGCTGACCGTCGCGGCCTTCGCCCTTGCTCTGCGCTTCGCGTGGCTCTCGCGGCTCGCGTTGTTCGCGACCTTCGCGGCCCTCGCGACCTTCACGTCCTTCGCGGTTGTCGCGACGGTTGCGGTTGCGACCGCGTTCGCCCTCGCCACGCGGACCGCGTTCGCGCGTTTGCGCGGGCTTCGCTTCCGGGGCCGGAGCGGGCGCCGGGGCAGGCGCGGCAGCGCCACCGCCGAACAGCCCGGCGATCCAGCCGAAGAAGCCGCCCTTGGCCGCGGGTGCAGCCGCCGCAGCAGCAGCGACCGGTGCGGGCGGTGCGACCTCGGCCACGACAGGCGCCGGCTGGTCCGGCGTGATGTGCTTGATTGCGGCTTCCTGACGCTTCGGGCGCTCGTCGGCCGGGATGGCGGACGGCGGCTGATAGCTCTCCGCCGACGGATTCACCGCCATCTGATAGGACGGCTGGGCCACGCCTTCGAGGTTCAGCTGGTCGTGGCGCAGACGGGTGATCTCGTGCGCCGGCGTTTCCAGATACTTGTTCGGGATCAGGACGATGTTGACCTTGTGGCGCAGTTCGATCGCGTTGATGTCGGCCCGCTTCTCGTTCAGCAGGAAGGTGGCGACGTTGACCGGCACCTGGGTGTGCACGGCACCCGTGTTTTCCTTCATCGCTTCTTCTTCGAGGATGCGCAGGATGTGCAGCGCAGCCGATTCGGTCGAGCGGATGTGGCCGGTGCCGCTGCAGCGCGGGCAGGGGATGTAGCTGGTTTCGGCCAGCGCCGGACGCAGGCGCTGGCGCGACAGTTCGAGCAGACCGAAGCGGCTGATCTTGCCCATCTGCACGCGCGCACGGTCGTGATGCAGCGCGTCGCGCAGGCGGGTTTCCACCTCGCGCTGGGCGCGCGGGTTTTCCATGTCGATGAAGTCGATGACGATCAGGCCGCCGAGGTCGCGCAGACGCAACTGGCGGGCGATTTCGTCGGCCGCTTCGCAGTTGGTGCGCAGCGCGGTTTCCTCGATGTCGCTGCCCTTGGTCGAGCGGCCGGAGTTCACGTCCACCGCCACCAGTGCTTCGGTGTGGTCGATCACGATGGCGCCGCCCGAAGGCAGGTTCACCTGACGCGAATAGGCGGACTCGATCTGGTGTTCGATCTGGAAGCGCGAGAACAGCGGCACGTCGTCGCGGTAACGCTTCACGCGCGCCACGTTGCCGGGCATCACGTGTTCCATGAAGGTGTAGGCCTGGTCGTACACCTCGTCGGTGTCGATCAGGATTTCGCCGATGTCAGGCTGGAAGTAGTCGCGGATCGCGCGGATGACCAGACTGCCTTCCTGGTAGATCAGGAAGGCACCGGACTGCGACTGGGCGGCGCCTTCGATGGCGGTCCACAGTTGCAGCAGGTAGTTCAGGTCCCACTGCAGTTCTTCGGCGTTGCGACCGATGCCGGCGGTGCGGGCGATCAGGCTCATGCCGCCAGGCACTTCGAGCTGATCCATGGTTTCGCGCAGTTCGGCGCGGTCGTCGCCTTCGACGCGGCGCGAAACACCACCGCCGCGCGGGTTGTTCGGCATCAGCACCAGATAGCGGCCGGCCAGCGAAATGAAGGTGGTGAGTGCGGCGCCCTTGTTGCCGCGTTCGTCCTTGTCGATCTGGACGATCAGTTCCTGACCCACCGACAGTGCGTCCTGGATGCGGGCGCGGCCGGGTTCGAGATCGGGCTTGAAATAGGACTTGGAAACTTCCTTGAACGGCAGGAAGCCGTGGCGGTCTGCGCCGTAATCGACAAAGCATGCTTCGAGGCTGGGCTCGATGCGGGTGATGACTGCCTTGTAGATGTTGCTTTTGCGCTGTTCCTTGCTGGATGACTCAATGTCGAGGTCAACAAGCTTCTGGCCATCGACAATCGCGACGCGCAGCTCTTCGGCCTGCGTCGCGTTGAAGAGCATTCGTTTCATCAACTTCTCCCGCGCGCACCGCACACGGGCAGGACAAACCGCTCGTCAGTAAATAACGTCTATCGTGTCGGCTGCAATCGGGTTTTTTCGATGGGAACGGACTGGGGGACGTGGAGGGGTCTGCCAACTCTCAATGCAGCCGCGCTTTCGCGACTGCCTGGGGGATTCTGCCTGTACGGTACTCGCGCTACTCAGTACACTCGCTACTTTGGGTGAGCGGGATTAACCCGTGATCCGGTTTTCGTCTGCCAAGAAGGACTGCATGAGGAAGCACTTCACCGTCAATCTGTCACCCGGCGTCCGCCACTTCGAGCTGGATGTGCTCCGCACTGCGTCTGCTTCGAAATCAGACCGAAAACCCGTCGCAGTATATTTGAAATGAAGGAGTTGGGTAAAGCTCCGAAAGTTGTGCGGCATGTCGTGGATGCGGAGGAGGCTGGGCAGCGCATTGACAACTTCCTGCTGCGGGTGTGCAAGGGCGTGCCGAAGAGTCACGTCTATCGCATCCTGCGCTCCGGCGAAGTGCGTGTTAACAGCAAGCGGGTTGACCAGACCTACCGGCTGGCCGAGCGCGACGAGGTGCGCATTCCGCCTGTCCGCATGGCCGATCCAGGTACTCCAGCGGCCATTCCGGCGCTCGAATTCGACATCCTGTACGAGGACGACGCCTTCCTGGCCATCAACAAGCCGGCCGGTATCGCCGTGCACGGGGGCTCCGGCGTCAGTTTCGGCGTGATCGAAAGCCTGCGCCGGGCGCGGCCGCAGGCGAAGCTGCTCGAGCTGGCGCACCGGCTGGACCGTGAAACCTCGGGCATCCTGCTGGTGGCGAAGAAGCGTTCGGCGCTGACCGCACTGCACGACGCCTTCCGCGACGGCGGCATGGACAAGCGCTACTACGCGCTGGTGAAGGGCCGCTGGCTCAATCCGCTGCAGCACATCAAGCTGGCGCTGACCAAGTATCTGACGGAGTCGGGCGAGCGCCGCGTAGCGGTTGACCCCGACGGCAAGGCGGCCCACTCGATCGTTGAACTGGAGGCGCGCTGGCCCGGCTACAGCCTGCTCGGTGTGCGCATCAAGACCGGCCGCACGCACCAGATCCGCGTGCACCTGGCGTCCAGCGGTTTTCCGATCGCTGGCGACGAGAAGTATGGCGATTTCCCGCTGAACAAGGCTTTGCGCAAGGAAGGGCTGCCGCGCATGTTCCTGCACGCGCACAGTCTGGCACTCAACCACCCCCTCACCGGCGAACGCCTGCAGATCGAGGCGCCGCTGCCGGAGGATCTGGCGGGTTTCGTGCGCCGGCTCGATGCGCACCATCCGCGCGACTTCGATCGCGCTCCCCGCAACACTGAACAAGACCATGCCCGCACAGTTTGACCTCATCGTTTTCGACTGGGACGGCACGCTGCTCGATTCGGCGGCGGCCATCGTCCATGCCATCCAGCACGCCTGCGACGACCTGGGTGTCGCGCCGCCGGACGACGCGACCGCGCGCTCGGTGATCGGCCTCGGGCTGATCGACGCGCTGGCGCGTGCCGTCCCCGCACTGCCCGCCTCACGCCACCAGGAACTGGCCGGCCGCTATCGCTATCACTACCTGGCGCGCGACCACGAATTGACACTGTTCGACGGCGTGCCTGAACTGCTCGACGAATTGCGCGGGCGCGGTCACACGCTCGCGGTGGCCACCGGCAAGAGCCGCGTCGGCCTGAATCGCGCGCTCGGTCACACCGGCCTGGGGCCGATGTTCGCGTCCACCCGCTGTGCCGACGAATCGGTGTCGAAACCGGCGCCCGACATGGTGCTGGAACTGATGGACGAACTGTCGCACGCGCCTGAGCGCACACTGGTCATCGGCGATACGACGCACGATCTGCTGATGGCGCGTCACGCCGGTTGCGAGGCGGTTGCCGTGAGTTACGGTGCGCATCCTCTGCACGAACTGCTCGACGTGGCGCCGCGAGCGCACGCTGCCAGCGTGGCCGAGCTGACGGAATGGCTGCGATGTCACGCGTGAGCGTCTGCGCGTCGGACGCGCTGGAGGAAGGCGGAGCAGGGGTGCGGTTCGAGATCGCGGGCGCTGGCGACAAACCGCGGCAGGCCTTCGCCGTACGTTTCCGCGGGCGGGTGCACGGCTATATAAATAGCTGTCGCCATGTGCCGATAGAACTCGACTGGAATCACGGCGAGTTCTTCGATACTTCAAAGTTATACTTGATCTGCTCCACTCACGGCGCCCTTTATGCACCGGACACCGGGCTGTGTGTCGGCGGTCCCTGCCGCGGCGCAAGACTGGAACCGGTGAAGCTCGAAGAATCCGATGGACAGGTGTGGCTGTCCGAAGCACGCAGCGAGTAAGTAAACCATCATGTCCGAACCCGACAATTCTTCAGATAAACGTCCTGACGCCACTTGGGAGCGCAAGCTGATCGAGCGTCTCGCGCTCGAATCGGTCACCGAACAGCGCCGTCGTCGGCGCTGGAGCATCTTTTTCCGGATGATCGGCTTCGCCTACCTTGGCGTGCTCACCTTTGCGCTGATCGACTGGAGTTCCCTTTTCAGTCAGGCCGAACACCGCAAGCACACGGCGCTGGTCGAGCTCAGCGGTGTCATCGCGCCGAACGGCGAAGCGAGCGCCGAGCGCATCGTGTCCTCGCTGCAGTCGGCCTTCGACGACAAGAACACTCAGGGCGTCATCCTGAAGATCAACAGCCCGGGCGGCAGTCCGGTGCAGAGCGGCATCATCAACGACGAGATCGGCCGGCTGCGTGCGCTTTATCCGGATACGCCGCTGTACGCCGTGGTCGAGGACATCTGTGCATCCGGCGGCTATTACGTCGCCGTCGCTGCTGACCGCATCTACGTGGACAAGGCGAGCATCGTCGGTTCGATCGGCGTGCTGATGGATGGCTTCGGTTTCACTGGACTGATGGACAAGGTGGGGATCGAGCGCCGGCTGCTGACGGCTGGCGAGAACAAGGGTTTTCTCGATCCGTTTTCGCCGCAGGATGAACGGCACAAGGATCATGCGCGTCAGCTTCTCGGCGACGTGCATCAGCAGTTCATCGAGGTGGTGCGCAAGGGCCGCGGCGAGCGGCTGAAGGAATCGCCGGACATGTTCTCCGGCCTGATGTGGAGCGGCTCGCGCAGTATCGAACTGGGTCTGGCCGACGACTTGGGCAGCGTCGAGTACGTTGCGCGCGACGTCGTCAAGGCTGCCGACATCGTCGATTTCACGCAGCGTCAGAACATCGCCGAGCGTTTTGCCAAGCAACTGGGCGCCGATCTGGGTGAGAGCGTGACCGGCGTGCTGAACCGCGTAGGGATGCGCTGAAGCGTTTGGCGACGCCTTAATCGGCCAGCAGGAGGAAAAGTGTCGGGCGGCGGTCGATGCGTCCGATCTCCTCCACCGTCCACTTCGACACTGGCTTCGTCCGCACGAACTGATCGGGCGCCGTCAGCGCCGCCGCCACGCACAGCAAGGTGCTGCCGCGGCAATGCGAGCGAATGGCGTCGAACATTTTCAGGTTGCGATAGGGCGTCTCGATGAACAGTTGGGTCTGTCTGAGTCGCGCCGACTGCTTCTCCAGCTCCGCCAGTGTCTTCGCCCGCGCGCCGTCCTCGACCGGCAGATAGCCGTGGAAGGCGAACGATTGCCCGTTCAGGCCGGACGCCATCAGACCGAGCAGGATGGACGATGGGCCAACCAGCGGCATGACCGGGATGCCCATCGTGTGGGCGGTACGTGCCGCCAGCGCACCCGGGTCGGCAACGCCGGGGCAGCCTGCGTCGGAAATCACGCCGGCGCTGCGGCCGGCGAGTACGGGCGCCAGCAGGTCGCGCAGCAGACGGCCGTCCTTTTCCGGCGGCAACTCGACGATTTCGAGCTCGCGCAGCGGCGTCGGGTGCTCGAGACGCTTCAGCGTGGCGCGGGCCGACTTGGCGCTCTCCACTAGGAAGTAGTCGAGGCGGTGTGCGCAGTCGCGCACTGCGGCTGGCGTGTCGAGCGCGCAATCGGCGCCGACGTCGAGCGGGCTGGGCAGCATGTAGAGCGTGCCCGCCGAGGTCATCGTGCTCATGGCAGCGGGTAACCGATGTCACGCAGCAAGGCGCTGAGACGGATCAGCGGCAGGCCGACCAGCGCTGTCGGGTCGTCGCCGCTCAGCCGCTCCAGCAAAGCAATGCCCAGCGATTCGGATTTGGCGGCGCCAGCGCAGTCCAGCGGGTCATCGAGATCGACGTAGCGCTCGATTTCCGGTCGAGACAGCGGGCGGAGCGCGACTTCGGTCGGCACCAGGGCTTCATGCCGTGTGCCGTTGCGGCCATCGATCACGCACAGCGCAGTGTCGAACACGACGGTCCGGCCGCTCAGTTCCGCCAGCTGGGCGATGGCGGCGTCGCGGCTGCCCGGCTTGCCGTAGCGACGTCCGCCGCAGGAGGCCACCTGATCGGAGCCGATGACACAGGCGCCGGGAAAGCGCGCCGCGATCGCTTCGGCCTTGCTGCGCGCGAGGCGTATGGCCTGTTCGCGTGGCGTTTCGTCGCCGAGCATCGACTCGTCGATGTCCGGTGACGCAGTGGTGAAGGGAACGCGCAGCCGGGACAGCAGCTCCTGGCGATAGCGTGAGGACGAGCCGAGGACCAGTGGAGGAAGATCTGGGGACATATGCGGACGAGGGAAACGGAGTGCCGGCCCGCGTCTTCGCAGGCCGAAAGTCTGAACGTGCTTTGACAGCAGCTTCAAGGGGATAGTATCATTTTGGGTTTGTTTCTCCGCCCGTTGCATCATCGGGCAAGCAGACGTTCATGACCGAAGCAGCCGGAGCCGGAAAGTCAACGGGTAATGTGTCGGCCGGCAATGAATCGAGCGGCGACGAAGTACGTGTCCGGCTCGACGCACAGCAGCTGGCGCGTGCGCAGCAGCGTCTGACCGGTCGTGTCGCGCTGGCATCGTTCGGGCGACTGGCGGCGGAGTGCCGCAGTGCCGATGGAATCGAGTGGTCGCTCACCGGTTCGGTAGATGCCGAAGGCGCCTGCTGGTTGACCCTCGCGGTGGCGGCCGATGTGGTGATGCAATGCCAGCGCTGTCTCGGCGACGTGCAGATCGATGTGCATAGCGAGTCCCGCTTCCGCCTGGTATTTGCCGGCGAGGCCTGGGGCGACGAAGATCTCGACGACGACAGTTTCGAGGCGCTGGAACTCGACGGGCCGCTCGATCTGGCAGCACTGGTTGAGGACGAAGTGCTGCTTGCGTTGCCCGCGGTACCACTGCACGACCAGTGCGAGGCGCCGGCGGCAGCAGGCGTGAACGAGCAGGAAACGACTTCGGCTAAGCCGTCACCGTTCGCGGTGCTCGGGCAGCTGAAACGGAATTGAATGAGGCTGGCTGGATCATCCGATCCGGCGGGCGCGGTTGTGTGGTTTTTTATCCGGTTATCCGGGGGAGTTGTTCATGGCTGTTCAGCAAAACAAGAAGTCGCCGTCGAAGCGCGGCATGCACCGTGCGCATGATTTTCTGACCGCGCCGGCCACCGCCGTCGAGTCAACCACGGGTGAGGTCCACCTGCGTCATCACATCTCGCCGAGCGGTTTCTACCGCGGCAAGAAGGTGCTCAAGACCAAGGGCGAGTGATCATCGCTTTGTCGTTTTTTCCGGCACGCCGCACCTGTGCGGCCTCCCCGGACGACTTTGAATTGATCGGATGCGCGGCATGAGCTACACCCTGGCCATCGATTGCATGGGCGGGGATCATGGTCCGTCTGTCACCCTGCCGGCATCCCTTGCCTATCTGCGAAGGGATCCTGCCTGCAGTCTGCTGCTCGTCGGGCTCAAGGATGTGCTCGATGCTGAATTGAAGCGCCTCGGTGTGAGCGACGAGCCGCGGATTTCTGTCGTCCATGCGTCCGAAGTGGTGGGCATGGACGAGCCGCCGGCGCAAGCCATGCGCGGCAAGAAGGATTCATCAATGCGTGTGGCGATCGACCTGGTGAAGGAAGGTCGCGCGCAGGCCGCGGTGTCCGCCGGCAACACCGGCGCGCTGATGGCGATCTCCAAGTTCGTCCTGAAGACGCTGCCCGGCATCGACCGGCCGGCGATTGCCTCCATCCTGCCGACCGTAAAGGGCCACACTTACGTGCTGGACCTCGGCGCCAATGTCGATTGCACCTCCGAGCACCTGTTCCAGTTCGGCCTTATGGGCGCGATGCTGGTGTCGGCGCTCGAGTCGCGCGAGCGCCCGAGCGTCGGGTTGCTCAACATCGGCGAGGAAGCGATCAAGGGCAATGAAGCGGTGAAGGGTGCAGCCGATCTGCTGCGCGCCAGTGATCTCAACTTCTACGGCAATGTTGAGGGTAACGACATCTACAAGGGCACGACCGACGTCGTGGTCTGCGATGGATTCGTCGGCAATGTCGCGCTGAAGACGTCGGAAGGTCTGGCGCAGATGATAGGCACCTTCCTGCGCGAGGAATTCAGCCGCGGACCGCTGCGCAAGCTGATGTACCTGGTTGCCCGGCCGGTCATTGCCGCCTTCCGCCGCCGTGTCGATCATCGTCGTTACAATGGCGCCAGTCTGCTCGGCCTGCGCGGTGTCGTCGTGAAGAGCCACGGCTCCAGCGATGCCTACGGATTCGAGCAGGCCATCGCCCGCGCAGCCGATGCAGTGCGCAATGATCTGATCGCCCGCATCACCGAATGCATGACACGTACCGAGGTAGCTGCATGAGTTTTTGCCGCATCACCGGCACGGGCGGCTATCTGCCCGGCGCGCCGGTGTCGAACCATGATCTGGTCGCACGGGGCATCGAAACGTCGGACGAGTGGATCGCCGATCGTACCGGCATCCGCTTCCGTCACTTTGCCGCCGAGCACGAACATTCCAGCGACCTCGCGCTGAATGCGAGCCGTCGGGCGCTCGAAATGGCCGGTCGCGAGGCGGGCGAGGTCGATCTGATCATCGTCGCCACGTCAACGCCCGATCAGGTTTTCCCGAGTACCGCTTGCCTGCTGCAGCACAAGCTGGGTAACCGCGTGGCGACCGCGTTCGACGTGCAGGCGGTGTGCTCGGGTTTCGTCTATGCGCTGACCATCGCCGAGAAGTTTATCCGTTCGGGTTCGCACAAGTGTGCGCTGGTCGTCGGTGCCGAGGTGTTCTCGCGCATCCTCGACTGGAACGACCGCGGCACCTGCGTGCTGTTCGGTGACGGTGCCGGCGCAGTGGTGCTCGAGGCATCGAGCGAGCCGGGCATCCTGTCATCGGCGCTGCATGCCGACGGCCACTATCACGACATCCTGTCGGTGCCGGGCCAGGTCTGCAATGGCGCTGTTGCCGGCAAGCCCTTGCTGCAGATGGACGGCCAGGCGGTTTTCAAGTTCGCCGTGCGCGTGCTGGGCGATACCGCGGTCGAACTGATGCAGGCAGCCGAACTGCCGATGACTGCGCTCGACTGGCTGGTGCCTCACCAGGCCAATATCCGCATCCTGCAGTTGACCGCCAAGCGACTCGACATGTCGATGGACAAGGTCGTTACCACGGTGGCCGAGCATGGCAATACGTCGGCTGCGTCGGTGCCGCTCGCGCTTGATATCGCCGTCCGTGACGGCCGCATCAAGCGGGGCCAGAACGTGATGCTCGAGGGTGTAGGCGGCGGTTTCACCTGGGGCGGCGTATTGCTGCGCTTCTGATCCACTCGCTTCCGATCCACCGATTTTCCGATGTCTTCCATGCAGAAATTCGCTTTCGTTTTTCCGGGCCAGGGTTCGCAATCGGTCGGCATGATGGCCGCCTATGGCGACGACGCCGAAATCCGCGCGGCTTTTGACGAGGCTTCGCTCGCGCTCGGTGAAGATCTGTGGGCGATGGCGGCCGACGGTCCTGCCGAGCGCCTGTCGCTGACCACCAACACGCAGCCGCTGATGCTGACTGCCGGCGTCGCGGTGTTCCGCAGCTGGGTCAAGCGTACCGGTCGTACCCCTGATGTCGTCGCCGGGCACAGCTTGGGCGAGTACGCAGCGCTGGTCGCTGCCGGCGTGCTCAGACTGAAGGATGCCGTGCCGCTGGTTCGTCTGCGCGCGCAGGCAATGCAGGACGCCGTGCCCGCCGGTACCGGCGCGATGGCCGCCGTGCTGGGTCTGGACGCAGCCGCAGTGCAGGCCTGCTGCGACGACGCCGCACAAGGTGAAGTGGTCGCTGCGGTGAATTTCAACTCGCCTGAGCAGACAGTGATTGCCGGCCATGCCGCTGCCGTCCAGCGCGCGATGGCACTGCTGTCGGAACGCGGTGCCAAGCGCACGGTCGCGCTGCCGGTCAGTGCGCCCTTTCATTGCAGCCTGATGCAGCCGGCGGCCGAAAAGCTGGCCCAGGCGCTGCCCGACGTCGAATTCCGCCGGCCGCAGATCATGTTGGTCAATAACGTCGATGTCGCTTCGCCGGAAGAGCCGGACGCGATCCGCGATGCACTGGTCCGTCAGGCGGCGGCGCCGGTGCGGTGGGTCGAGGTGATTCAGCGCATGGCAGAACTGGGCGTCGTCACGGTCGCCGAGTGCGGCCCGGGCAAGGTGCTGGCCGGCCTGACCAAGCGCATCGACCGCAACCTGAATGGTGTGGCGCTGTCCGACGGTGCTGCGCTGGAACAGCTTGCTCAACAGATCGGAGTGAATTGATGGGGGTTCTCGACGGACAGATTGCGCTGGTGACCGGCGCCAGCCGAGGCATCGGCCGAGCGATTGCGCTGGCGCTCGGCCAGGCGGGCGCCACGGTGATCGGCACCGCGACCAGTGAAGCCGGCGCTGCAGGCATACAGCAGTCGTTCGAGACCGCAGGCGTCCGGGGGCGGGGCATCGTGCTCGACGTGATCGATACTGCGGCGATTCCCGCCGCGATCAGCGCGATCGAGAAGGACTTCGGCACCGTTTCCGTGCTGGTGAACAACGCCGGCATCACGCGCGACAACCTCGCGATGCGGATGAAGGACGACGAGTGGCAGGCGGTCATCGACACCAACCTGAAGGCGGTATTCACGATGTCGCGCGCCGTGATGAAGGGCATGATGAAGGCGCGCAGCGGCCGCATCATCAACATCACGTCGGTGGTCGGCGAAACGGGTAATCCGGGGCAGGCCAACTACGCCGCCGCCAAGGCAGGCGTCGCCGGCATGAGCATGGCGCTGGCGCGCGAACTCGGTTCGCGCAACATCACCGTGAATTGCGTGGCGCCGGGCTTCATCGCCACCGACATGACCGAGGCGCTGGGCGACGCCGCCCGTGACGCGTTGCTGGGCCAGATTCCGCTGGGACGCCTCGGTTCGGCTGACGAAGTGGCCGCTGCCGTCGTGTTTCTCGCGTCGCCGCTCGCCGCCTACGTGACCGGCAGTACCTTGCATGTGAACGGCGGGATGTTCATGCATTGATATTCGGCGGTGTGCGGCGCGCAAGAGCCATACACCTCCAAAGGCGAAGTGGACCAGGCTTTCTGTTACACTCGCGCCACTTTTTTTTCGCGCTCTCACGCTCTAGTCAGGGCATACACAGGGAAGGAGTACCGCAATGGAAAACATCGAACAACGCGTCAAGAAGATCGTTGCCGAACAACTGGGCGTCAACGAAGCCGAGATCAAGAACGAATCGTCTTTCGTCAACGATCTGGGCGCTGACTCGCTCGATACGGTTGAACTGGTCATGGCGCTCGAAGAAGAGTTCGAATGCGAAATCCCCGACGAAGAAGCCGAGAAGATCACCTCGGTGCAACAGGCCATCGATTACGTGAACCGTCATCTGGCCAGCAAGGCCTGATCGTTTCATCGAGCGGAGTACGTTTTGGCACGTAAAAGAATAGTTGTCACCGGCCTGGGCATCATTTCCCCGGTCGGGAACACGGTCGGACAAGCCTGGGAGAACATCCTGGCGGCGAAGTCGGGGATCCGTCGCATCACGCGTTTCGATCCGTCCGAACTGCCTGTCCAGATCGCGGGCGAAGTGCGCGATTTCGACGTCGCCAACTACCTGTCTCCGAAAGAGGCACGGCGTTTCGACACCTTCATCCATTTCGGCATTGCTGCCTCGATGGATGCCATCCGCGATGCCGGACTCGAGGCGAATCCGGCCAACGCCGAGCGCATCGGCGTCTGCGTCGGCTCGGGCATCGGCGGTCTGCCGATGATCGAGGAAACGCACAACGCAATGCTGGCCGGCGGCGTGCGCAAGGTGTCGCCGTTCTTCGTGCCGGGCTCGATCATCAACATGATCTCCGGCATCGTGGCGATCAACTACGGTTTCAAGGGCCCGAACTTTGCGACCGTCAGTGCCTGCGCGACGGCCAACCACTCGATTGGCGAAGCGATGCGTCTGATCGAGTATGGCGACGCCGACGTGATGATTGCCGGAGGTGCCGAATCGACGATGTGCCCGCTGGGCGTGGCCGGCTTCGCGGCTGCCAAGGCGCTGTCGGGCCGTAACGATGATCCGGAGACCGCCAGCCGTCCGTGGGACAGCGGTCGTGACGGCTTCGTGCTGGGTGAAGGTGCTGGCGTGCTGGTGCTCGAGGAGTACGAGCACGCGAAGGCCCGCGGCGCACGCATCTACTGCGAGCTCGCCGGCTACGGCATGAGTGCCGACGCGCATCACATCACTGCGCCCTGCGAGGACGGTGAAGGTGCATCGCGCAGCATGGCGAATGCGCTGCGCAACGGTGGTGTGGCGCTGGACGA
This sequence comes from Methyloversatilis sp., assembly GCF_965284615.1. Lineage (GTDB taxonomy): Bacteria > Pseudomonadota > Gammaproteobacteria > Burkholderiales > Rhodocyclaceae > Methyloversatilis. Next base: position 2,778,929 of record NZ_OZ260098.1, on the reverse strand, counting down.
GGTCAACTACATCAACGCTCACGGCACATCCACGCCGCTGGGCGACATTGCCGAAACGGTGGCGATCAAGCGCTGTTTTGGTGAGCACGCCAAAACGCTGTGCGTCAGCTCGACCAAGTCCATGACCGGTCACGCACTGGGCGCGGCCGCGGGTATCGAGGCGGTGGTGACGGTGATGGCGATCCACAAGCAGATCGCGCCGCCGACCGCCAATCTGCGCGACCAGGATCCGGCCTGCGATCTCGATTACGTGCCGCTGGTGCCGCGCGAGATCAACATCCGTTCCGCGCTGTCGAATTCCTTCGGTTTCGGCGGTACGAACGCGACGCTGGTCTTCCGTCGCATGTGAGGAGAGACCGGCCTTGAACCGCGAGCGGCTTCAGGGCTTCCGGCAGATGCATCTGAAAGGGTCACGTCTTCGCGACGTGGCCCTTTTTTTCGCCTCGCTTGCCGCTGTCGTTGCGTCGGTACTGCTAGGCCCTCTCGCCATCGGGCTCTGTGCGCTCTCGCTGCCGCTGACGGTAGCGGTGCGCGTGCGAGCGGGGCGCCTGTGCGGGCTGGCGAGCGAGGATGGCGAATCCCTCACTTGCGTTCAGTCCGTCGGCGAAGCGCTGAGCGGCCGCCCCTGCGCAGCGAGAATGGGGCGTGCTTGGACTTCGGTCACGCTGGAAGGCGATGGCGGGCGACAGCACCTGCTGCTGTTTGCGGACCAGTTCGACAGCGTCAACGATTACCGGCGCTTCAGACTGTGGTTGCGTGCAGTTCTTCTGGCTGACGCGAGCGACGCGGACGCAGGATGGTTGGGCTGGCTGCGTCGCTGGTATCGGGGTAGTCACGACTGAAATGCAGGCCGCGACTCTCGTGCCGCTGCATCGCGCTGCGCACGATGAGATGGGCGGTCATGACCAGATTGCGCAATTCGATCAGGTCATTGCTGATGCGGAAGTGCGCGTAGTACTCGTCGATCTCGCGTTCGAGCAGGCGGATGCGATGCAGTGCGCGTTCAAGGCGCTTGTTGGTGCGGACGATGCCGACGTAGTCCCACATGAAGCGGCGCAGTTCGTCCCAGTTGTGCGCGATCACCACCTCTTCGTCGGCGTCGGTTACGCGGCTTTCGTCCCAGGCCGGCAGGTCGGGCAGGGAAGAGCCGGGTCGAGCGAGGATGTCCTGTGCCGCAGACTCGGCATAGACGAGGCATTCCAGCAGCGAGTTGCTGGCCAGCCGGTTGGCGCCGTGCAGACCGGTGTAACTGGTCTCGCCGATCGCGTACAGGCCATCGACATCGGTATGCGCACGCTGGTCAACCTTGACGCCGCCGCATGTGTAATGCGCCGCTGGCACCACCGGAATCGGCTGCCGCGTGATGTCTATGCCGAGTTCGAGGCAGCGTGCATGGATGTTCGGGAAATGGCTGATCAGGAAGTCGGCCGGCTTGTGCGACACGTCAAGATAGACGCAGTCGAGACCGCGCTTCTTCATTTCGTAGTCGATCGCCCGTGCCACGACGTCGCGCGGCGCCAGTTCGGCGCGTTCGTCGTGCGCCGGCATGAAGCGTTCGCCGTCGGGCAGCCGCAGCAGGCCGCCCTCGCCGCGCATCGCCTCGGTGATCAGGAAGGACTTGGCGTGCGGGTGGTAGAGACAGGTCGGGTGAAACTGGATGAACTCCATGTTTCCCACCCTGCAACCGGCGCGCCACGCCATCGCGATGCCGTCGCCGGTCGCGGTATCCGGATTGGTCGTGTACAGGTAGACCTTGCCGGCACCGCCGGTGGCCAGCACGACCACTGGCGCTGCAAAGGTATCGACGCGGTCGTTCTCGATGTCGAGGACGTAGGCGCCGGCGCAGCCCAGTTCTGGGCGACCGATCTTCCAGCCGACGATCAGATCGACCGCCAGATGGCGTTCGAAGATGTGGATGTTCGGGTGCGCCTTGACCTGACCGGTCAGCGTCATCTGGATGGCCGAGCCGGTCGCATCGGCCACATGCACGATGCGGCGGTGGCTGTGGCCGCCCTCACGAGTCAGGTGGTAACCGAGCGAGGTCTGGTCGTCGCGCGTGAAGGGGACGCCGCGGCCGATCAGCCACTCGATCGCGCGTCGGCCGTTCTCGACCACGAAGCGGCTGGCTTCCGGGTCGCACAGTCCGGCGCCGGCGACCAGCGTGTCGCGCAGATGCGCCTCGACCGAGTCCTCGCTGTCGAGCACGGCGGCCACGCCACCCTGGGCCCAGCTGGACGCCGAGTCCTCCAGCTTCTGCTTGGTGACCAGGGCGACCTGGCGACCGGCTTCCGCCAGTCGCAAAGCGAGCGCCTGTCCGGCCAGGCCGCTTCCGAGTACCAGCACGTCGAATGTCTGCACGGCGATCAGCAGTTCAATGGGAGGGCTGCACTATATCGCAGCGCAGCGAGAGGATGCCGGCCGCGGACGTGCCGACTGCAATGAACTTTGTCGGAAGCCCCCGGTCTGTGCTGGCATGGACGCGACACTACACCCCCTTCAAGTGGTACCCAGGCCTGCGCGCTCGGATATACTGCGCGCCAGTTCAAAACCCGCGCCGGTGAAAGACCCGGGTGGCACAACATCGGCCCAGATGAGCGAGCGAGAGGTTGACCAGCTGCTTGTCGAGCGTGCGCAGCGCGGCGACAAGCAGGCCTTCGGTCTGTTGGTCAGCAAGTATCAGCGCAAGCTCGGACGGCTGCTGTCGCGCCTGATACGCGACCCGGCCGAAGTAGAGGACGTGGCACAGGAGGCCTTCATCAAGGCTTACCGTGCGTTGCCCTCGTTCCGCGGTGAGAGCGCGTTTTACACGTGGCTGTACAGAATAGGCGTCAATACGGCGAAGAACTACCTCGTGTCGCAGGGGCGCAGGGCCCCGACCAGCACGGAGTTCGATTCCGAAGAGGCGGAAAACTTTGACGACAGCGACAACCTCCGGGACATCAACACCCCCGAGCGGCTGCTGCTGACCAAGCAGATCGGACAGACGGTGACCTCCGCAATGGAAGCACTGCCCGAAGAACTGCGCACAGCCATCATGCTGCGTGAGCTCGAAGGCATGGCCTACGAGGAGATCGCGACAGTGATGGATTGTCCGATCGGGACGGTGCGTTCGCGCATTTTCCGTGCCCGGGAGGCGATCGCCGAGAAGCTGCGGCCGCTGCTCGACACGGCTCCCGACAAGAGGTGGTAACAGGCATGAGAGAGAATCTGAGCGCATTCATCGACAACGAGCTCGATGAGCGCACGTCGCAGCAGGTGCTGGATCGCCTGCACGCGGACGGCGATCTGCGCGATGAGTTTGCATTGCAGGTGATGATTGGCGATGTACTGCGCGGCGACGATGGTTTCGACGCGCGTTTCACGGCGTCGGTCATGAGCAGGCTCGACGACGAGCCCACGGTGCTGGCGCCGGTTGCCTTCCGCGTCCAGCCCGAAGCGAAGCGACTGTGGATGCCTGCCGCGGCGGCCGTCGCCGGCGTCGCGCTGGTGTCCTGGCTGGGGCTCGACCTCATGTCCGCGCCCGACGTGCAGCCGCAACTGGCGGTTGCTCCGGTGGTCGTGCCGGTGCAGCTTGCACAGACCGAATCGCCCCTTCGCGCCTATCTTGTCGCGCATCAGGGTTACTCGCCGACCGGCAGCATGCAGGGCGTCGCGCTCTACGCGCGCGGCGTTTCGGATCCGCAGACCGACGACCGTCGATGATCGTGCGGGCAGTCTGGCTGTTTGCGTCCCTGCTGTTTGCGCAGGGCGCGCTGGCCCAGGGGCAGCCTGAAGCGCTGTCCCTCCTCGGGCGAGCGGTGAGCGCCTCGCAGCGCACCTCCTACATTGGCACTTTCGTCTATCAGAGCGGTTCGAACGTCGAAACCTCGCGTGTCGCGCACTACGTTGACACCGACGGCAATTCGGTCGAACGGCTGGAAGTGCTCGACGGCAGCCCGCGCGAGGTTATCCGCGTCAATGACGAGGTGCGTTGCTACCTGCCAAAGGAAAAGATCATCATCGAGGACCGGCGTGGCGCGCGGAAGACTTTCCCGTCGCTGTTGCCGGAGTCGGTCGGTGCGCTCAGCGATTACTACACGGTTCGCAAAGGCCCGCCCGGCCGCGTCGCAGGCTTCGATACCCAGTCCGTGCTGCTCGAGCCGAAGGACGGTTACCGTTACGGTCACATGTTCTGGATCGAGGCACAGACCGGCCTGTTGCTGAAGGCGCGCATGGTGAACGAGCGCAGCGAACCGATAGAGCAGTTCGCCTTCGCCCAGCTGCAGCTCGGTCCGGCGCTGACGCGCGAGGACGTGCAATCCAGGCTGGCCGCCTCGTCGTCGGGCTGGAAGGTGCATACGGCGAATTCGACCCAGGCTCAGAATGCCGACCTCGGCTGGACGATGAATGGCGACGTGCCTGGCTTCCGCCAGATCGCCGGCATGAAGCGGTCGCTCGGCCCGGACCGCCCCGACATGGTCCATATGGTTTTCTCCGATGGCCTCGCTGCGATCTCGGTATTCATCGAGCCCTACCGCAAGGAAGACGGAAACGTCGTCGGGCCGATGAAGCATGGCGCCGTGAACGTGTACAAGCGACGGCTGGCGGGCTACGTCATTACCGCGCTCGGCGAAGTGCCGCCGCACAGTCTGCAGCGCATGGCGGACGCGGTGGGACAGAAGCGTTGATGAACGTCCGTTCGGGTCAGGTCCGCCGCGTCGCCGATGGTTTCGCCTGGGTCGATGTGGAGCGGCAGAGTGGTTGCGGTCGATGTGCCGAAAGCGGTGGCTGCGGTCGGGCCTGTGAATCGGCCGCGGCGACCTACGTCATACCCGTCAACGTCGCCGTGCTGCCAGGCGAACGCGTCGATGTCGTCGTGTCGCAGCGGGCGCCGCTGATTGCAGCGCTGCTGACCTACGGCGTCGCGCTGCTCGCGCTGTTCGTGGGTGTTGCACTGGCGATGCTGCTGGCCGGCGATTCGGACCTCTCAGTGGCAGCAGGGGCCGTGGTCGGTCTGATCGCCGCTGCGGGCTGGCTGCGCGGCAGTCGCTCGCGCAGCACGCTCATTCCTTCCGTACGTATCCTTTCCGGTCGCGACCTTTCGCCCAGATCATGAAATCCCTGTTCGCGGCTGCGATGTTCAGCCTGAGTTGCCTGTTTGCCATCGTTCCTCCGGCCAGCGCGCAGCGCGAACTGCCGGATTTCTCGCAACTGGTCGAGCAGCAGGGGCGGGCGGTGGTCAATATCAGCACGACGCAGAAGGTCAGTACGCGGGCGATGCCGCAGCTGCCGCCTGGGCTGGACGAAGACGATCCAATGTTCGATTTCTTCCGCCGCTTCGTTCCGCAGCAACCCGGTGTGCCGGGCTCGCAGGACGCCCGATCCCTCGGGTCAGGATTCATCATTTCGGCCGACGGCTATCTGATGACCAATGCTCACGTGGTGGACGAAGCCGACGAAATCACCGTCCGCCTGTCCGACAAGCGCGAATTCCGGGCGCGCGTGATCGGCGCCGACAAGCGTACCGACGTCGCGCTGCTCAAGATCGACGCCACCGGCCTGCCGGTCGTTCGCTTCGGTGACGCCAGCAAGCTCAAGGTGGGCGAGTGGGTGGTGGCCATCGGCTCGCCTTTCGGTTTCGAAAGCTCGGTCACCGCCGGCATCGTGTCGGCCAAGGGTCGCTCGCTGCCGCAGGAAAACTTCGTTCCTTTCATCCAGACCGACGTCGCCATCAACCCCGGCAATTCGGGCGGGCCGCTGTTCAATCTGCGCGGCGAGGTGGTGGGCATCAATTCGCAGATCTACAGCCGCAACGGCGGTTTCATGGGCCTGTCCTTCGCCATTCCGATCGACGTGGCGATGGATGTGCAGTCGCAACTGCGCGCCACCGGCCGCGTTCAGCGCGGACGCATAGGCGTGGTCATACAGGAAGTGACGAAGGAACTGGCCGACTCCTTTGGCCTGCCGAACGTCGAAGGTGCGCTGGTCAGTTCGGTCGAGCCGCGCGGCCCGGCGGAGAAGGCGGGCATCGAACCCGGCGACGTGATCCTGCGTTTCGACGGCAAGCAGGTCGAAAAGTCGGGCGATCTGCCGCGGCTGGTGGGCGGAACGAAGCCAGGCACGGCGTCGGTTGCGCAGATCTGGCGCAACGGTGCGACGCGTGACATCCGCGTCACCGTGGCTGAACTGAGTGACGAACGCATCGACCCGCGCAAGGCCCGCCGTGGCGCGGCGCCCGAGGCGGCACCCGCACCCAACCGGCTGGGGCTGGTGCTGTCCGAGCTGACGCCGCAGCAGAAGCGCGAACTGAAGGTCGAGGGCGGGCTGAAGGTGGAGGAAGTCGCGGGCAACCAGCGATCCGACCTGCGTGCCGGCGACATCATCCTGGCGGTGATCGCCCGCGGCAAGCAGACACCGGTCGGCACGCTGGAGCAGTTCAACAAGATCCTCTCCAGCATCGAACCCAAGGTCGGGCTGACGGTGCTGGTGCGCCGCGGCGACAGCCAGACCTTCCTGACGCTGCGCGCGCCGAACGGGCAGGGCGACGGCAAGTGAGCGGCGCTCCGCGCGAACTGACGCTCTACCTGCGGCGCTGGTGTCACCTGTGCGACGAGCTGATCGAGGCGCTCGAGCCGCTGATCGCCGGCCAGGGGATCAGTGTGCGCGAAATCGATATCGACGAGCACGAGGAATTCGAGGACGCCTATGGCGAGCACATTCCGGTGCTCTGTGCGGGCGATCGCGAACTGTGCCGGCACCGGCTGGACGAGGGGGCTGTACGGGCCTATCTGCTAGAATCGCGCGCTTGACTGCAGGCCCGGTCCGGCTGACCGCACAGGGGTGCCCGCCACGGCGCCCTTTTTTGTTTTCCGCCGCCCTTTTTTGATTCCGTTCCCGATTCCATTCGACTGATGCAGCACATCCGAAATTTTTCCATCATCGCCCACATCGATCACGGCAAGTCCACGCTGGCGGACCGGCTGATCCAGCGCTGCGGCGGCCTGTCCGACCGTGAGATGGAGGCGCAGGTGCTTGACTCGATGGATCTGGAGCGCGAGCGCGGCATCACCATCAAGGCGCAGACCGCTGCGCTGTCGTACAAGGCCAAGGACGGTCAGGTCTATAACCTGAACCTGATCGATACCCCGGGGCACGTCAACTTTTCCTACGAGGTGAGCCGCTCGCTGTCCGCCTGCGAAGGCGCGCTGCTGGTGGTCAACGCATCTCAGGGTGTCGAAGCGCAGACGGTGGCGAACTGCTACACCGCGCTCGACCTCGGCGTCGAGGTGGTGCCGGTGCTGAACAAGATGGACCTGCCTCAGGCCGATCCGGACAACGCGAAGCAGGAAGTGGAGGACGTGATCGGCATCGACGCGACCGACGCCATTCCGTGTTCGGCCAAGACCGGCATGGGCATCGACGACATCCTCGAAGCGGTGATCGCGCGCATTCCGGCGCCCAAGGGTGATCCGGCTGCACCGCTGAAGGCGCTCATCATCGATTCCTGGTTCGACAACTACGTCGGCGTGGTGATGCTGGTGCGTGTGGTCGATGGCGCGCTGAAGCCCAAGGACAAGATGCTGCTGATGTCAACCGGTGCCCAGTACCAGTGCGACCAGGTCGGCGTGTTCACGCCGAAATCGGTGCAGAAGACCAGTCTGTCGGCTGGCGAAGTGGGTTTCATCATTTCCGGCATCAAGGAACTGCAGGCCGCCAAGGTGGGCGACACCATTACGCTGGCCGACCGCCGCGCCGACGCGCCGCTGCCCGGCTTCAAGGAAATCAAGCCGCAGGTGTTCGCCGGTCTGTATCCGGTCGAGGCCAGCGAGTACGACCAGCTGCGCGAGTCGCTGGAAAAGCTCAAGCTGAACGACGCCTCGCTGCAGTACGAGCCGGAAGTGTCGCAGGCACTGGGCTTCGGTTTCCGCTGCGGCTTCCTCGGCATGCTGCACATGGAAATCGTGCAGGAGCGGCTGGAGCGCGAGTTCGACATGGACCTCATCACGACGGCGCCGACCGTGGTGTACGAGGTGCTGATGAACGACGGCAGCGTCGTCATGGTCGAGAACCCGTCCAAGCTGCCGGAAACGTCCAAGGTTGCTGAAATCCGTGAGCCCATCATCAAGGCGGTCATCTTCATGCCGCAGGATTACCTGGGTGCGGTGATCACGCTGTGCGAACAGAAGCGCGGTCAGCAGGTGAACATGCTCTACCACGGCCGTCAGGTGCAGCTGACCTATGACCTGCCGATGGCCGAAGTGGTGTTCGACTTCTTCGACAAGCTGAAGTCGGTGTCACGCGGCTATGCCTCGCTCGACTACGAGTTCAAGGAATACCGCGCCGCCGACGTGGTGAAGCTCGATCTTATGGTGGCGGGCGAGAAGGTCGATGCGCTGTCGGTCATCGTGCACCGAGCCAACGCGCAGTTCCGGGGCCGCGAGGTGGCGGCGAAGATGCGCGAGCTGATTCCGCGCCAGATGTTCGACGTGCCGGTGCAGGCGGCGATCGGTGCGCACATCATCGCGCGTGAAACGATCAAGGCGCTGCGCAAGAACGTGCTGGCCAAGTGCTACGGCGGCGACATCACGCGGAAGAAGAAGCTGCTGGAAAAGCAGAAGGCCGGCAAGAAGCGCATGAAGCAGGTGGGCAATGTGGAAATTCCGCAGGAGGCCTTCCTTGCCGTGCTGCGGGTTAACGACAAGTAAGGACCAACAGGCTCGGACGACAAACGAGGCGTCCGCCCGGATGCCCGACAATACGACTGGATTTCCATCTTGAATTTCGCACTGATTCTTTTTGTGCTGTGTGTGCTCACGGGCATTCTGTGGGTGATGGACAAGGCGGTGTTCGCCAAGCAACGCCCGGCCGGCAGCCCCGACCCGTGGTGGGTCGAATACGGTGCCAGCTTCTTCCCCGTCATCATCGTCGTGTTCACGCTGCGCAGTTTCGTTGTCGAGCCCTTCCGCATTCCGTCCGGCTCGATGATTCCGACCCTGCTGGTGGGCGACTTCATCCTGGTGAACAAATACACCTACGGCGTGCGGCTGCCGGTGCTCAACACCAAGATCGTCAACATGAATGATCCGCAGCGCGGCGATGTGATGGTGTTCCGCTACCCGGCCGATCCGTCGGTCAACTACATCAAGCGCGTGGTCGGCCTGCCGGGCGACAAGATCGCCTACCAGAACAAGCGACTCACCATCAACGGCGTCGAGGTGCCGGTGAAGGCGCAGGAGGACTACTTCCACAAGGAACGTGCCTACTATTCCAATCGTTACTCGGAAACGCTGGGCGAGGTCGAACACTCCATCCTGAACGACCGCGACGCCCGCGCCGACGTACCGATGGCGCTCGATTTTCCGGGCCGCGAGAACTGTGTCTACAATCACGAAGGGGTGCGCTGCGAGGTGCCGGCCGGCCACTATTTCGTGCTGGGCGACAACCGCGACCAGAGTGCGGACAGCCGTGTGTGGGGCTTCGTGCCCGACGCCAACATCGTCGGCAAGGCCTTCTTCGTCTGGTTCCACGCGGATGCCATCGTGCCGCCGAAGGGCATCGATTTCGGCCGCATCGGCAGCTTCCGTTGATCCGGCAGCGTCAGACAATCAGAACAGGCAACAGGGAGACAGCGATGCAGCGCAAGCAGTCCGGTCTGAGCATGGTGGGATTCATTCTGGTGGCGGGTCTGATCGCCATCGTCGTCATTCTCGGCATGAAATCGGTGCCGGCGGTGATCGAGTACTACACCATCCTGAAGAACGTGAAAGCCATCGTGAAGAGCGGCGAGGTCAAGGGCGGCACCGTCGCCGACTACCGCAATGCCTACGCCAAGCGCGCCATCATGGACGAAATGTCCAGCGTCACGCCGGCCGATCTCGACATCGTCAAGGACACCCAGGGCGTCGAGATTTCTTTCGCCTATCAGCGCAAGGTACCGCTGTGGGGGCCGGTGAGCCTGTTGTTCGAATTCGAAGGGTCGGCCTCGGGGTCGAACTGACGCGTTGAACCCGGATGCCCAGATCGAGCAGGCGCTCGGCCACGTTTTCGCGTCGCGCGCACTGCTCGCACAGGCGCTGACGCACAGCAGCTTCTCTTCCACCCACAACGAGCGGCTCGAACTGCTGGGCGACGCGGTGCTCGACTGCGTCGCCACCGATCTGCTTTTCCGTCGCTTTCCGGACGTGCCCGAAGGTCTGCTGTCGCGGCTGCGCGCGTCGCTGGTGAAGGAAGACACGCTGGCCGAAATCGCTGCCGCCATCGCTGTCGGCGACGCGCTGCGGCTCAGCGCGGGCGAGCTGAAGACCGGCGGTCGCAGCCGCCCGGCGCTGCTGGCGAATGCACTCGAAGCGCTGATCGGCGCAGTCTTTCTCGAAGGTGGCTACGAAGCGGCGCGCAAGGTGGTCGCGCGCCTGCTCGATGCCCGCCTGAATGCACTGAATCCCGAGCGCGACGCCCGCGACCCGAAGACGGCGCTGCAGGAATGGCTGCACGCGCGGGCCAAGAAACCGCCGCGCTACGAAATCGCCTCCACCTCCGGCCCGGCGCACGCACCGGTGTTCTGCGCCGCCTGCATCGTCGAAGCCTATGGTCTGCGCACTGAAGGCGAGGGGCGCAGCCGCCGCCACGCCGAGCAGGCCGCCGCCACGCGCGCACTCGAACAACTTCAGGGGCAGTCATGACCGACATCACTCATTGCGGCTTCATCGCCATCGTCGGTCAACCCAACGTCGGCAAGTTGACGCTGATGAACCGGCTGATCGGCCAGAAGGTGAGCATCACCTCGGCCAAGGCGCAGACCACGCGTCACCGCATCCACGGCGTGCTGACGCGCGACGCGCATCAGTTCGTGTTCGTCGATACGCCCGGCTTCCAGACCAAGCACCGCAACGCGCTCAACCGCGTGATGAATCGCGCGGTCACGCAGGCGCTGGCCGACGTGGACGTGATCCTGTTCGTGATCGAAGCCGGTCGGCTGACCGAGGCCGACGAAGAGGTGATCGCGCTGCTGCCGAAGGACCGACCGGTATTGCTGCTGCTGAACAAGACCGACAAGACGGGCGATCGCGCCAAGCTGCTGCCCTTTGTCGAGCGCATCGCGAAGCTGCACGACTTCCACGCCATCATGCCGGTCAGCGCGCAGCGCGGCGACGGGCTGGACGCGCTGCTGAAGGTAGCCGGCGAACTGCTGCCTGAAGGTCAGGCGATGTTCGACGCTGACGACTTCACCGACCGCAGCGAGCGCTTCCTCGCTGCCGAATACATCCGCGAAAAATTGTTCCGGCAACTGGGTGACGAACTGCCTTACGGGCTGGCGGTCGAGATCGAGCGCTTCGAGGCGGAAGGCAATCTGCGCCGCATCGCCGCCTGTGTCATCGTCAGTCGCGAGGCACACAAAGGCATCGTGATCGGGCAGGGTGGCGAGGTACTGAAGTCGGTCGGCTCGGCAGCGCGCAGCGACATGGAGAAGGTGTTCGGTTCCAAGGTTTTCCTCGAACTGCACGTGAAGGTCCGCAGCGGCTGGGCCGACGACGAGCGTGCGCTGAAGAGCCTGGGCTTCGAGCCATGACCTCGTTGGCGATGCGCGCCATCTGCGCTGACGGGCCCACTGCCGGGAAGGCCGTGCCGTGACCTCCGGCAAGCAGCGGGTGGACGGCCAGCCGGCCTTCCTGCTGCAGTCCCACCCCTATCGCGAAACAAGCCTGGTGGTTAACGTGTTCAGCCGCGACTTCGGCCGCATCGGTCTGGTCGCGCGCGGTGCCAAGCGGCCGCGTTCGCAGCTGCGGGGCGTGCTGGTCGAATTCCAGCCGCTGGATCTGGGCTGGTTCGGTGCCGGCGAACTACGCACGCTGGCGCGTGCCGAATGGCAGCGTGCATGGCCCATGCTGTCCGGTCCGCGCCTGCTGCTGGGCTACTATCTGAACGAATTGCTGCAGCGTCTGCTGGCGCGCGACGACGCGCATCCGGCGCTTTTCGACCTGTATGCCGAAGCCGTTCAGAAGCTCGCGCTGGCGCCGGCCGAAACGGTGCGTCACGAAGCCTTGCTGCGCGGTTTCGAAAAGGCGCTGCTGCGTGAACTGGGCTACGGGCTGACGCTCGATCACGACGCCAACGGCGACGCGATCGATCCGGCGGCGCACTACATGTACAAGCCCGAACTCGGTCTGCTCGAAGGCGAGGGTGGCGTGGACGACGTCAGCCTGAGCGGCGCGCAGGCGCTGGCCATCCACGCTGACGACTACGCCGACACGCAGGTCGCGCGGCTGGCGAAGACATTGATGCGCGTGCTGATCGCGCATTATCTGCAGGGACAGGAGCTGCGCACGCGGCGCGTTTTCATCGAACTACAGGATCTCTGAACATGATCGAACTGGGCGTCAATATCGACCACGTGGCCACGATACGGCAGGCGCGCCGCACCTACGAACCGGATCCGGTGTGGGCGGCGGTCGAGGCCCATCTGGGCGGTGCCGACGGCATCACCGTGCATCTGCGCGAGGACCGCCGCCACATCCAGGATGACGACGTGCGCCGGCTGCGCGATCTGGTGCACATCAAGCTCAATCTCGAAATGGCGGCCACCGAGGAAATGGTGGGCATCGCCTGCGCACTGAAGCCGGAAATGGCCATGCTGGTGCCGGAAGGCCGGCACGAGGTGACGACCGAGGGCGGGCTGGACATCGTGTCGCAGGAAGAGCGCCTTATCGGTGTGGTCGGCCGCCTGCGCGACGCCGGCATCGTCACCAGCGTATTCATCGATGCCGAGCCGGCGCAGATCGAGGCGGCCGCCCGCATCGGCGCGCAGGTGTGCGAGGTGCACACCGGCCCCTACGCGCATGCCTTCCACGGACTTGGCCGCGACCGTGAATCACAGGCCGTGGTGGTCGAGCTGGACAAGGTGCGTGCCGGCGGCAAGATGATCCGCGACCTCGGCATGCGATTCAACGCGGGTCACGCGCTGAACTACGCCAACGTCCAGCCGGTGGCCGAACTGCCGGGCGTGCGCGAACTGCACATCGGACACGCCATCGTCAGCCGCTCGGTGTTCGTCGGCCTGCGCGAGGCGGTGCGCGAAATGAAGGCACTGATGCGCGAGGCGGCCGGGAGGGCTGCGTGATCTTCGGCATCGGCACCGACCTGTGCGGCATCGCGCGTTTCGAGCGCATGCTGGCGGAGGACGGTGACGGCATCGCGCGGCGCATTCTGGCCGCCGCCGAAGTGTCCGAGTACGAATCGGCGAAGCAGCCGGCGCACTTCCTGGCCAAGCGCTTCGCTGCCAAGGAGGCGCTGGGCAAGGCGCTGGGCACCGGCATCCGGACGCCGGTGCTGCTGCGCTCGATCGCCGTGACCCACGACGATCTGGGCAAACCGGCCTTCGCCTACGACGAAACGTTCACGGCGTGGATGAGCACACGCGGCCTGCGTGCTCATCTGTCACTGTCGGACGAAACCGAACACGCGCTCGCCTTCGTGGTGGTCGAGCGCATGGAGAACACTGCATGAGAACGACCCCGCCCGGACCGGTCATGATCGACGTGGCCGGTTTCGAACTGGATGCTGAAGACCGCGAACTGTTGGCTCACCCGTCGGTCGGCGGGCTCATCCTGTTCGCCCGCAACTTCCACGACGCGCAACAGCTGGCCGCGCTGACCGAAGCCATCCACGCTGTGCGCAGACCGCCACTGCTGATCGCCGTCAACCACGAAGGTGGCCGGGTGCAGCGCTTCAAGTCCGATGGCTTCAACCATCTGCCGTCGATGCGCACGCTGGGTACGCGCTACGAGGCGGATGCGCAGGGCGCGCTGGCCGACGCGCGCGCCGCCGGTTACGTGCTGGCGGCCGAATTGCGCGCGCTCGGCGTCAACCTGTCCTTCACGCCGGTGCTCGATCTCGACTTCGGCCGCAGCCGCGTGATCGGTGATCGCGCCTTCCATCGCGATCCGGCCATCGTCGTACCGCTGGCTGGTGCACTGGCGGAAGGCCTGCGTGCCGCCGGCATGAAGTCGGTCGGCAAGCACTTCCCCGGCCACGGTTTCGTCGAGGCGGATTCGCACGTCGCGATTCCGGTCAACGAGCGAGATTTTGACACCCTCTGGGCCGACGACATCCGCCCCTACATCGACCTCGGCAAGCAGATCGACGCGGTGATGCCGGCGCACGTGATCTATCCGGCGGTCGATCGAATGCCGGCCGGTTTTTCGCGCGCCTGGGTGCAGGGCATCCTGCGCGACAAGCTCTCTTTCGACGGCGTGGTGTTCAGCGACGACCTGTCGATGGAAGGCGCGTCGGTGGCGGGCGATGTGGTCGCGCGCGCGGAAGCCGCGTGGGACGCGGGCTGCGACATGGTGCTCGTGTGCAACGCGCGCGACCAGGCGGTGAAGCTGATCGACGGCTGGCGGCCGGCGTTCGACAGCGTGCGCAGCGCGCGCGTCGAGTCGCTGATGCCACGCCAGCCCTACGGTGACCGCACGGTGCTGGCGCAGGACGCGCGCTACCGCGATGCCCTCGGCACGGTGCAGCGCCTGATCGCCTGACAGAGGACACCGCGAGGCATGGGTTTCGACGCGAAGGCCTGGCTGCCGACGGTGCCGGAAGACCCCGGTGTCTATCGCATGATAGGCGCCGAGGAGGACGTGCTCTACGTCGGCAAGGCGAAGAACCTGCGCCGGCGCGTGTCCTCCTACTTCCAGCGCACGCCGTCGAGTCCGCGCATCGGCCTCATGGTGGCGCAGGTCGCGCGGGTGGACATCACCGTCGTCAGGTCGGAAGCCGAGGCCCTCATCCTCGAGAACAACCTGATCAAGAGCCTGCGGCCGAAGTACAACATCCTGTTCCGGGACGACAAGTCCTATCCCTACATCCGGATCAGCAACGACCGCTTTCCGCGCATCGGTTTTTTCCGCGGCACCGTGGGGCGCGATGCGCGCTACTTCGGGCCGCTGCCGAACGTGTGGGCGGTGCGCGACACGATACAGCTGGTGCAGCGCGCCTTCCTGCTGCGCACCTGCGAGAACAGCGTGTTCGCCAACCGCTCGCGGCCTTGTCTGCTGCACCAGATCCACCGTTGTTCCGCGCCCTGCGTCAACCTCGTGTCGAAGGAGGACTACGACGAGGACGTGCGGCTGACCGCGCTTTTCCTGAACGGCCGTCATTCCGAGGTGATCGACAAGCTGTCGGCGCAGATGAACGCTGCCGCCGAGGCGCTCGCCTTCGAGAAGGCGGCGCAGATACGCGACCAGATCCGGGCGCTGTCCAAGGTGTTGCACAAGCAGTTCGCCGACAGCGCGCGCGACGAGGACCTCGACATCGTCGTGGCGATCGAGCGTGACGGCGCCGCCTGCGTCAATCACGCGATGGTGCGCGGCGGGCGCCACCTCGGCGATCACGCCCACTTCCCGGCGGCCGGGCAGGGCAGTGCGGCCGACATGCTGGTGGCCTTCCTGAGCCAGCACTACGCAAGCGGCAACGCGCCCAAGCGCATCGTCGTCAATGTGCTGCCGGAGGATGAAGTGGAGGCCCCGCTGCCGGGCTCGACGCTTGCGCTCGCGCGCAACGAGCGCGAACGCGCGTGGGCGGACATGGCACTGAAGAACGCCGAGATCGCGCTGCGCGCCAAGATCGACGCCGGCGCGCGCGCCTCGCATCGTGTGGCGGCACTGGTCGATGCGCTCCAGCTCGACGTCGCGCCCGAGCGCATCGAATGTTTCGACATCAGCCACACGATGGGTGAGGCGACGGTCGCTTCCTGCGTCGTGTGGGCCCATGGCGCGATGCGCAACGGCGAGTACCGCCGCTACAACATCGACGGCATCACCCCGGGTGACGACTACGCAGCGATGCGTCAGGTGCTGACGCGGCGCTACGAGAAGGTAGCGAGCGGCGAGGGCGCGCGGCCCGACCTGGTGCTGATCGACGGCGGCAAGGGCCAGCTCGGTATCGCGGTCGAGGTGATGGCCGAACTCGGACTCGATCTGCCGCTGGTTGGCGTGGCCAAGGGCGAAGAGCGCAAGATGGGGGCGGAAGAGCTGATACGCCCCGGTGTCGCGGCCGGTCTGGTGCTCGGGCCCGACCATCCGGCCTTGCACCTGATCGCGGAAATCCGCGACGAAGCGCACCGTTTCGCCATCGCGGGGCACCGTGCCAAGCGCGCGAAGAAGCGCCTCACGTTGACGCTGGAAGACATTCCGGGCATCGGTCCGGCGCGCCGCAAGCGTCTGCTCACGACCTTCGGCGGGCTGGCTGGCGTACGCAACGCCACGGTCGAGGATCTGTGCCGGGTCGAAGGCATCAGCCGCAAGCTCGCCGAACAGATACAGCGGCAGTTAAACTAGGGCACATGTTTACGCTGCCAACCGCGCTGACCTGGGCGCGCATCCTGCTCATTCCGCTGTTCGTCGGCGTTTTCTTCCTGCCTGATCAGACGCTGGTCATGCCGGACAAGAACCTGATCGCTACCGTGGTGTTCGTCATCGCGGCCATCACCGACTGGCTCGACGGCTATCTCGCCCGCACGCTCAACCAGACCTCCGCCTTCGGTGCCTTCCTCGACCCGGTGGCCGACAAGCTTATGGTGGCGGCGGCCTTGATCATGCTGGTCGAGCTCGACCGCACCAGCACCGTCATCGCCCTCATCATCATCGGTCGCGAAATCACCATTTCCGCATTGCGCGAATGGATGGCCAAGGTGGGGGCTGCGCGCAGCGTCGCCGTGTCGATGATAGGCAAGGTGAAGACGACGGCGCAGATGATCGCGATCCCGATGCTGCTGTACTTCGATCCGCTGTTCGGGATCGACGTCGGGTTCATCGGCGGCAAGCTGATCTGGATCGCGGCGGTGCTGACCGTGTGGTCCATGGTGTACTACATGCGAAAGGCATGGCCCGAACTGCGTGCGCGCAAGGCGATCTGAGCGCGCCGCAAAAATCTTCGGCGCGAAGTGTTCACAGCTTTTTCGGCAGGCCTATAATGCGCGCCTGTCTTGCGGGAATAGCTCAGTTGGTAGAGCGCAACCTTGCCAAGGTTGAGGTCGCGAGTTCGAGCCTCGTTTCCCGCTCCAAGATTTGAAAAAGGGGAAGTTCTTCTTCCCCTTTTTATTTGCAGCCCCTGACCGGGCTGCACCACCGGCGAGGTGGCAGAGTGGTCATGCAGCGGCCTGCAAAGCCGTGGACGCCGGTTCGATTCCGACCCTCGCCTCCAGGACAATTCGGTCGGTACGCAAGTGCCGATACGCGGGAATAGCTCAGTTGGTAGAGCGCAACCTTGCCAAGGTTGAGGTCGCGAGTTCGAGCCTCGTTTCCCGCTCCAACACCCAGAACGGGGACGCCTTTCGAGGCGTCCCCGTTCTGCTTTCCAGGCCCGCCACCTCCCCTGTATGACGCCTTCCGCGCGCACGGGCGTGTCGTAATGTCGATGCGTCCCCGCCAGCGGCGCGATATGCTGGGCCGCTATGCTCAGGCATGAGGTGCAGCATCCGTGCGTCCGCTCAAGTACCGTTGTTTCCTGTGCGTCTTCCTGCCGTGCCTGCTCGCGCTGTCTTTCGGCGCGTCCGCGGCCAGCGCGGCGGGCACGGTCCGCCTGGTCGCTGCTGAGCTGTCGCCCTACATCGGACCGACGCACGCACGCGAGGGCTATGTTGCAGAGCTTGTCCGTAGCGCGTTCGAGCGCGTCGGCTACACGGTGGATCTCCGCTTCTATCCGCCGGCGCGCGCCCGCAGCGTCGCGGCTTCGGGGCAGGTCAACGGACTGTTGCCGGCGCCTGACTCCGGTTCGCTGGAGAGCGAGTTCGTGCTGTCCGCGCCCTTTCCCGGCGCCAACGGCGGTCTGCTGAAGAAGCGTTCGCTCGCCATTCCCTATCCGGCCGACGCGGCGACGCGACCGCTGGACACGCTGCGCCAGCTGTCGCATCTGCGTTTTGGCGCCGTGCGCGGCGCATCGGTCTCAGCCGCGTTCGACGGCGCGGATTTCCTCAAGCGCGAGTACGTCGATCGCGACCTGCAGAACCTCGACAAGCTGGCGCTGGGCCGCATCGATCTGATGGTGGTCAACAAATTCCGCGCCAGCGATCTGATGATCCTGCACCGCCCGCACCTTATCGGGCAGCTCGAATTCCTGCGGCCACCCCTGTTCCGCAGCGATTTTCACGTCGCCTTCTCGCGGCGCGCGCCACGGCACGAGCGGCTGCGCGCCGACTTCAATCGCGGACTGTCGGCGCTGGTGCGCGAAGGGCGCGTCGAGGACATCCTGATGCGGCACGGGCTGAGCGTGCGCAAGCCACAGGGCTCGGGACGCGACGTGATCACGGTGGCTACGGTCAACAATCCGGACATGCTGCTGCTGAAGTCGCTGTCCGCCGAGTTCACGCGCCAGAACCCGGGCGTGCAGATCGAGTGGCGGGTGCTGGACGAGAATTCGCTGCGCACGCGTCTGATGACCGATCTGGCGATTGCCGACGGCCAGTTCGACGTGATGACCATCGGCTCCTATGAGGCACCGCTGTGGGCCGCGCGCGGCTGGCTCGCGCCGTTCCGCGATCTGCCGGCCGGCTACCGCGCCGACGACCTGCTGGCGCCGGTCCGCGACAGTCTGTCCTATCGCGGCGAGCTGTATGCCTTGCCCTTCTATGCCGAGAGCTCGATGACCTTCTACCGGCGCGATCTGTTCCGCGCTGCCGATGTCGTCATGCCGGCGCAGCCGACCTATACCGACATCCGGCGACTGGCGGCGCGGCTGCACGATCCGGCCAAGGGCATCTACGGCATCTGCCTGCGCGGGCGACCCGGCTGGGGCGAGAACGTGCCGGTGCTCACGACCATGGTGAATACCTTCGGCGGCCGCTGGTTCGATCCGCAATGGCGACCGGAGATCGACAGCGCACCGTGGCGCGAGGCGGCGTCGCTCTATATCGATCTGCTGCGTCGCTACGGGCCGCCCGATTCCCACCTCAACGGCTTTCCGGAAACGCTCGACCTGTTTGCCCGCGGCCGCTGCGCGATGTGGATCGATGCAACCGTGGCGGCCGGCTTGCTGTTCGATCCGCGGACCTCGTCGGTCGCCGCCAGCCTTGGCTTTGCGCCGGCGCCGGTCGAGCGCGTCCGGGACGGCGCGAACTGGCTGTGGGTGTGGTCGCTGGCGGTGCCCGATTCGTCGCCGAACAAGGCGTTGGCGCGCCGCTTCGTCGAGTGGGCGACGTCGGCCGATTACGTTCGTTTGGTGGCGGCGCGCCGGGGCTGGGTCGCGGTGCCGCCAGGCACCCGACAGTCAACCTACGATGCACCCGGCTATCGCGACGCCGCGCCGTTCTCGCGCTTCGTGAACGAAGCCATCGCCGGTTCGCACACGCAACTGCCGGGGCGCCACTACAGCGGTGTGCAGTGGGTCGGCATCGCGGAATTTCCCGCCATCGGTCACGCCGTCGGCTCCGAGCTGGCGCGTGCTCTGCAAGGCGAGCAGGACGTCGATACCGCGCTGCGCAGATCGCAGGCCGAGGTGACGCGGCTGATGCGTGATTCGGGCTATCTGAAGCGCTAGAGCAGGCCCTAGATGAGGCCCTCGACACCGCTCGCGTCCGCTGCGCCAGCGGCGATCGCGGCACGCAGCTGAGCCAGCTGCAGCAAGGCAGCGTCGAAGTCGTAGCGCTCCATGGCGCGCGACATCTGCCGCAGCACGGGCAGGATGCCGGCGGGCTGAGGGCGCGTCAGCAGGCGGGCGATCGCTTCCTGCGCGTCGCTGTCGTTGCTGCTCAGCAGAACGTGCAGCATCTCCAGTTCGGTGGCCGAGGGTGGCGCGGGCGAGCCGGCGTCCGCCTGCACCCTCATCGCCTCGACGGTGGCGGTGAACACCTGCGTGCTGTCCGTCATCGCAACGTCGATCGCTGCCGGATCGCCGGCACGGCAGGCCATTTCCACGGCGTCCAGCGCCGTGCTCAGGGCACGCGCCCCGAGCGTTGCCGCGCTGCCCTTGTGTCGGTGCGCCAGCTGCCCGAGCGTATCGAAGTCGCGATCGGCCCAAGCCTGCTTCAGCTGCGTCTGCGCGGCGTCCGCGCTGTCGAGGAACATGCCGAGCACGCGTCGATAGGTCGCGCGGGCGCCATTCATGCTGCGCAGCGCGGCGGCGGTGTCGAGCAGCGGCGCGGCTTCGGCAGTCGGCGCGGAATTGCCCGAGGCCTGCTCCGCCGGCGGTACGCTGCCCAGCCAGCGCGTCAACGTGCGCAGCAATTCGTCGACATCGACTGGCTTGGTCACATGGTCGTCCATGCCGGCGGCGCGCGTCTGCTCGCGCTCCCAGGGCATGGCACCGGCGGTCATCGCGATCACCGGCAGTGTGTTCAGTCGCTCGCGACGGCGTATTTCGCGGGTCGCTTCGAGGCCGTCCATCACCGGCATCTGCACGTCCATCAGCACGCAGTCGAATTCCTCCGCGTCGAGCCGTCGCAACGCCTCGGCACCGTTCTCGGCGACGGTGACACGGACACCGGCGCCGGTCAGAATTTCGACGCCCAGTTCCTGGTTGATCGGATTGTCCTCGACCAGCAGCACGCGGCGTCCGCGCAGCGCGTCGCTGCGGAAGCTGCCGGGCGCGTCGCCGCTGCTGCCTTCGGCTGTGACCTGATGACCGAGCGCCGAAACGATGGCGTCGTAGAGCGACGAGGTGCTGGCCGGCTTGGTGAGTACGCCGGCGATGGCCAGACCGGCGCCGGCCTGCTGCAGGTCGTCCGCGCCATAGGCGCTCACCATGACGACCGCGGGAGGATGCGCGAGATCGTCGCAGGACTGCACGCGGCGTATCAGTTCGATGCCATCCATGCCCGGCATCTTCCAGTCGCACACCAGCAGCGCGAACGGTGGCCGGCTGCGTAGCAGTTCGAGTGCCTGCGGGCCTGACTGCGCGCGCTCGGTGCTCAGGCCCAGATGTTCGAGGTCGCGACAGAGGATCTGCAGCGCTTCCGGGTTGTCGTTGACCACCAGCACGCGACGCTTGTGCAGTGCCGACGGCAGCGTACGCCGGGCACTGTCCGGCAACTCGCCGGTTTCGAAGCGTGCGGTGAAGGTGAAGGTACTGCCCTGGCCTTCCACGCTGTGCGCGCTCAGCGTGCCGCCCATCAGCTCGGCCAGACGCCGGCTGATCGCGAGGCCGAGACCGGTGCCGCCGAAGCGCCGTGAAATCGAGGTGTCACCCTGCATGAAGGGGCGGAACAGGCCGTCCAGCTGATCGGCATTCATGCCGATGCCGGTATCGCGCACGCCGAAAGCCAGCGTCGCGTGCTGGCTTTCGCGCGCAATGACGCGGCAGGACACCAGCACCTCGCCGCGCTCGGTGAACTTGATCGCGTTGCCGGCCAGATTGGTCAGTATCTGGCCCATGCGCAGCGGGTCGCCGACCAGCACCGGCGGTACGTCGGGCGCGACGTCGAACAGCAGGTCCAGGCCCTTTTCCTCGGCGCGCAGCGACACCACGGACAGCAGCGATTCGAATACGCGGTCCAGCCGGAAAGGCACCGATTCGATGGTGATCTGGCCCGCCTCGACCTTCGAAAAATCGAGGATGTCGTTCAGGATGCCCAGCAGCGCCACTGCCGACGCGTTGGCCTTGGCCACGAAATTGCGCTGCTTCGCGGTCAGTTCGGTCTGCAGCGCCAGCCGCGTCATGCCGATCACGGCGTTCATCGGCGTGCGGATTTCGTGGCTCATGTTGGCCAGGAACTCGCTGCGCGCCTGCGCCGCGCTCTCGGCGGCGAGCCGCGCGGCGATCAGCGCCTGCTCCGCTTCCCGCCGCGGCGTGATGTCGATCGAGAAGGCGATGTAGTGCGCAGCAGCGCCGTCGGCCGGCGGATCGAAATAGATGCCGATCTCGACCGGCACGACGCGGCCGTCGCCACGCCGCGCATCGGCCTCGATCCGCGCCTGGCCCTGCGCGCGCAGCGCCGGTTCGAGTGCGCTCAGGCGTGCGCCTGTGAAGTCGTCGATCACGCTGTGTGCCGGCATGCCGAGCAGACGTTCGCGCGGATAGCCGTAGAGCGTGCAGGCGTGATCGTTCACGTAGCTGAAACAGCCGCTGGCGGCGTCGATCCACTGGATCGCGACGCCCGCATGATCGAGCGCGAACTGGGTTTCCTCCAGCCGGCGATTGGCCGCTTCGAGCTCAGCCGTGCGGCTGGACACCAGTTCTTCGAGGTGGTCGCGGTGGCGCGCCAGTTCCTCTTCGGCGCGGGTGCGGTCGGTGATGTCGTTGAGCACCGTGATGTTGGGGTCGTCGGCCAGCATGCCGCCGATCTCGACGATCTTGCGGCTGCCGTCCTTGCAGGTCACCACATAGGGCCGGGCGCGCACCAGTCCTGACGCACCCTGCGCGCTCGCCAGCTCCTGCCCCCAGGTCTGCAGGACTTCTGCGCGATAGGCCGGGTCGGGGTAGGCCAGTCCGAACCAGGTGTGCGCGTCCGGAATGTCTTCGAGCGTGTAGCCGAAGGTGTCCACGAAGCAGTCGTTCACGTACAGGATGCGACCGTCTCGATCGAACAGGCTGATCGGCAGCGGCAGCAGGCGGATCACCCGCCTGAAGCGCTCGTTCGAACGTTCGAGCTCGGCGTTGCGCGCTTCAAGTTGCGTCACCATGGCGTCAACCGACTGCGTCAGCCGTTGCAGTTCGCCGAGGAAGCTCAGATCGCCCAGCGCGGTGGTGGACCGCCCGTGCCGTGCCACCTCATCGGCGTGGCGCTCGACCAGGCGCAGGGGCTGCAGCACCATGCGCTGCAGCGCGATATAGAGCGCCAGCGTCAGCACCACATCGAGCAGAACGGTGAACAGCACCATGGTGGCCAGTGCGCTGCGCAGGTCCTGGTCGACGAAACGCGGACTGCCGATGACGCGCACCTGGCCGATGTGCTGTTCGCCGAAGGTCACCGGCTGCTCGCTGACGAACAGGCCCGTGCTGTTGATGTCGCCATCGACCGACTGCAGTTCCCAGTCCTCGTTGCGCTGCAGTGCGAAACGTGCGGTGTCCAGCTGCACGACGACGCCATAGATCGAGCGGTCGCGCATGCGGCTTTCCATCAGCTTGCGCACCTGCTCGTATTCGAGATTCCAGGCCGCCGGCGCCAGACCGACCGCGAGCTGATCGGCGGCCAGCTCGATCGAGCGTTCGAATTCGCCCTGCTCGGCGACGCTGTATGCGCGATAGGCCAGCGCGCCGACCGCTGTCAGCAGGACCGACACGGTGGTGACGATGAGCACGATCAGCAGCCCTGCAATCGATGTCGGCCGGCGAAGCGTCATCGTTCACATGCACCTGTGCGGCGTGCGGTCGGCAATGGCGTCGATCGGCTCATCTGTCCAGTATGCCTGCGGATTGCTTGCACGATGCTGACGGCGCGCGGATGCGGCGCGGAGGGCCGGTATCTAGCTCCTGGGCCGCCGCCAGTGGCGCACGCTGATGACGATCAGCGTTACCGCCGTCAGCGGCAGCGCGATGGTCTGCATCACGAATGCGTAATCGGCGAGATTGTCATGATCCTTCGCTGCCAGGATCAGATAGAGCGTATAGGCACAGTAGTAGGCCAAGAAGAGGCCGCCCTCCCAGCGCGCAATCAGGTTGCCGGTCGCGAAGATGGGCAGACAGGCGAGGCTGACCGCCACCATGACCGGGATGTCGAACGACAGCATGGCGGTACCGAGCGTCAGATCGTCGGGCGCCACAATAGACGACAGACCAAGTACCCCCAGCAGGTTGAAGGTGTTACTGCCGACGACATTACCGACCGCAATGTCACGCTGGCCGCGCAGAGCGGCGGTGATCGACGCGGCGACCTCGGGCAGCGAGGTGCCGGCGGCGACCACGGTGAGGCCGATCACGGTGTCGCTGATGCCCAGATGACGGGCGAACACGATGGCGGCGTTGACCATCAGGTTGGAGCCCACCACCAGCAGCCCCAGACCGCCGGCGATGAGCGCGAGCTGAACGGGCAGCCGCGCGTCCCAAGCCTCAGGGTGGGCTGCGAAGTCCGCGCTGTGCAGGCTGTCGGCGTATTCCTCGCTCAAGCCGGCGCTCTGGCGACGGCTCTGCACGATGAGGAAAACGGTGTATGCAACGAGCAGGCCGAACAGCAGGCCCCCTTCGCTACGCGACAGCCCGCCGTCGAGGCTGAGGCCAGCGAACAGCAGCGTGGCGCCGATCATGATTGGCACTTCCTGCCGAATCAGCTGCTTGTCGACGAGCAGCGGCGTGATCAGTGCTGAAATCCCGAGGATGAACAGTACGTTGAAGATATTGCTGCCGACCACGTTGGCGACCGCCATATCGGTCTTGCCCGCCAAGGCCGACTGCACCGACACCGCCATTTCTGGCGAACTGGTACCGAAGGCGACGATGGTGAGCCCGACCACCAGCGGCGAGATGCCGAAGGACAGGGCCAGTTTCGAGGCGCCGCGCACCAGAAGTTCGGCGCCGGCGATCAGCGCGCCCAGGCCGAGCGCGAACAGGAGCAGGGTGGTCATGTGTGAACGGTGTCGGTTGAAAGCGGCGCTTCGACCGCGGACGCGCACAGGGGTTGCAGCGCTGCACGCCAGCGCGCGAGCTTTTCCTGCGCACCCATGCCAGCGTGCGCCGGACTGGTTGAGGGCAGGCGCAGCAGATCCAGCGTCCGCACAGGGGGCCGCAGATGCGGCATCACGTCGCGGCGGAAGTGCTTTTCCGCCGTGCCGCCATTGAAGGCGATGCGCACGATGCCCGGGTGCGCATCGAAAAAGGCGGCAAAGTCGTTGGCCTGCGCGCTGCGGACGTCGATCGCGGCGTCCAGGCTGCCCGCGCGCTCGCAGCTTTCGAGCACGTCCCACAGCGCAATGCCGGCCCGGGTCAGTGCGCGCAGCCGCTCGGCGTAGGGCAGGTCGGGACCGGCGCCGAACAGCGCGCCCATGATGGGCCAGAACTGGTTGCGCGGATGGGCGTAGTAGCGCTGCGCCGTCAGTGAGGCCACGCCGGGCATGGAGCCCAGGATCAGCAGGCGCGCGGTGGCCGGGTCGGCCACCGGCGGAAAGCAGCGTACCCGTTCCACCATCGTGGTCAGCGATTGAGGACGGCGGCCAGTTCGCGCCGGTAGCGACGCACCCGTTCGTCGTCCGAGCCGAGCAGCGCGAACAGGTCGAGCAAAGCGCGGCGGCCGGCGTCGTCCTCGAAGCTGCGGTCGCGGCGGACCACTTCCAGCGCCTGTTCCATCGCTTCCTCCCATTGTTCGCGCGCGGCGAGTTCCGCAACGAAGGCGAGGCGGGCGGTCAGGTCGCCCGGATTGCGCGCGATGCGGGCGGCGTAGTTCTCGTCGTCATCGCCCGGCTGGCGGCGCGCGATGGCAATGCGCGCATACAGCGTGCCAATGCGTGCACGGTCGTCCTGTTCGTAGGGCAGCGCGTCGAGCGCAGCCTGGGCGTCGTCGAGCCGACCGAGCGCAATCAGAGCCTCGACCCGGCCGAGCACAGCCGGTTCGAATCCCGGATCGATGGCCAGCGCGCCCTGGAACAGACCGAGCGAGGCGGTGGCGTCGCCGCGCGCGAGCGCGGCCTGCGCCTCTTCGAAGGCGGACAGGGCGGGCGACGGCAGCAGCGCGTCCATGAAATCGCGCAGTTCGCGGTCCGGCAGCACGCCGGTGAATTCATCGACCACCACGCCGCCGACAAAGGCCTTCACATTGGGGATGCCGCGCACGCCGAAACGGCGCGCGAGTTCCGGGTTGTCGTCGGAATTGATCTTGGCCAGGCGCACCCGGCCGGCGTAGTCGGCGGCCAGCGCCTCCAGTCTGGGGGTCAGGACACGGCAGGGCTGACACCACGGTGCCCAGAAGTTGACCAGTACCGGCATGCGCTGGGACACGTCGATCACGTCGCGCTGGAAATTGGTCAGGTTCGCGTCGATCACGTCGGGGAGAGGGACAACGGCGGACATCGTGCTTCGGCTCCTTTTCGCGCGGCGCTCGCCGGCCGACAGGCTGGTCGGTGTCCCGGAGCAGTGCCCGGGCGCGCAGGCCGCAGGTGCAGATGCTATTGCGAAGCGGGCGTGTTCCGCCAGTTCGGCGGGTCCGACAGCCGCGGGTGGTGTTCTCCTACATGGCGCGCCCCGACGTCTTACGCGCCTCCAGCGCGGCCGGGGCTAGGCTGAAGTCATCGGGGCGCGGCCCTGCTTGTGCTGCCTCTGAAACATCCGACGGCCTCTTTTGAGGAGGCCATCATCAAACGAACCAAGGAGTCTCCAATGAAAACTCAAGCCCGAGTGCTGACCGTACTGTGTTCGATCGCCTTGACCGCGTTCTCGCTGCCCGCCGCCTCTGCCGACGTCGAAGACCGCATCGAGGCGCAGACCGAAGCCCAGTACGACGCGGCGAAGAAGCGCGCCGACATGGATTACGACGCGGCGAAGACCCGCTGCGATGCGCTGGATTCGAGCGCCAAGAAGACCTGCGTCAAGGAAGCCAAGGCCGCTCGCGAATCGGCACTGGCCGACGCCAAAGTGAGACGCAAGGCCGGGGAGGCGAGGGCCGACACGGCGGAGGACCGTCTCGAAGCCCAATACGCGGCCGCCAAGGCCCGCTGCAATGAAATGAGCGGCAACGCCAAGGATGCGTGCGTCGAGCAGGCCAAGGCCCGCTTCCAGCAGTAAGCACGCAGGGGCAGCGGGCGGGGCGAACCCGTATAATCGGGTTTTATCCGCGCACACAGGTGCGCGGCCCACTTCCCCGCTGTCCTTTCATGGCCCATCTCCTCAAGCTCCGCGGCTCGCCCGCATATTCCGCCGCGCGTCTGGCGCGCCTGTCCGACGAATGCCGCACTGCGCTTCCCAAGCTGCGCGAGCTCACCGCCACCCAGTACTTCTTCGTTGAGTGCACGGCGCAGCCGTCGGCCGACGAGCTGAGCAAGCTGTGCGCCCTGCTCAATGCGCAGCCGGCAGCCGCGGCCGAAGGCGATGTCCTGCTGGTCACGCCCCGTCTGGGCACGATTTCACCGTGGTCGTCGAAGGCGACCGATATCGCGCGCAACTGCGGCCTGGACAGCGTGCAGCGCGTCGAACGCGGCTTGCTGTACGAGCTGGATCTGCCGCGCGGCCTTCTGGGCGGCGGCGGTCTGGACGATGCGGAGCGCACAGCGCTGGCTGCCTTGCTGCACGACCGCATGACCGAATCGGTGCTCACCTCGCTCGACGACGCCGAGGCGCTGTTCAGCCACGTCGCACCACGCCCGCTGCTCAGCGTGTCGCTGGCCGACGGCCGCGGCTCGCTGGAGCGCGCCAACGTCGAACTGGGTCTGGCGCTGTCGGACGACGAAATCGATTACCTGCTCGACGCCTACACCAAGCTGGGCCGCGACCCGACCGACGTCGAGCTGATGATGTTCGCGCAGGCCAATTCCGAGCACTGCCGCCACAAGATCTTCAACGCCAGCTGGAACATCGATTACGCGACGCAGGACATGAGCCTGTTCGGCATGATCCGCGAAACCCATCGCGCGACGCCGCAGCACACGGTGGTCGCCTATTCGGACAATGCGGCGGTGATCGAGGGCGCCACCACGGCGCCGGTCAACCGCTTCTACCCGGACCGCAACGGCCGCTGGGGCTGGCATTCCGAGCCCATGCATTTCCTGGCCAAGGTCGAGACGCACAATCACCCGACGGCGATTTCGCCTTTCCCCGGCGCCGCCACCGGTGCCGGCGGCGAAATCCGCGACGAAGGCGCGACCGGCCGTGGCGCCAAGCCCAAGGCCGGTCTGGCAGGCTTCTCGGTGTCCAACCTGAACATCCCCGGCTTCGAACAGCCGTGGGAGCGCGTGAACGGCGAGCTGTACGGAAAGCCGGAACGCATCGCCTCGGCGCTGCAGATCATGATCGACGGCCCGCTGGGTGCTGCCGCCTTCAACAACGAATTCGGCCGTCCGAACCTTGCCGGCTATTTCCGCACCTTCGAACTGCCCTTCATGGGCGAGATGCGCGGCTATCACAAGCCCATCATGATCGCCGGCGGCATCGGCAACATCGCCGCGCGCGACGCGCTGAAGATCGAGTTCCCGGCCGGCACCAAGCTCATCGTGCTCGGCGGCCCGGCCATGCTGATCGGCTTGGGCGGCGGAGCGGCGTCGAGCATGACCACCGGCACCAATACCGCCGACCTCGACTTCGCGTCGGTACAGCGCGGCAACCCGGAAATCGAGCGCCGCGCGCAGGAAGTGATCGACCGCTGCTGGCAGATGCAGGACGACAACCCCATCCTCGCCGTGCACGACGTCGGGGCTGGCGGCCTGTCGAACGCACTGCCGGAACTGGCGCACGGCGCCGGTCACGGGGCCTGGTTCGACCTGCGCGCCATCCACAGCGAAGAGTCGGGCATGAGCCCGGCCGAACTGTGGTGCAACGAATCGCAGGAGCGCTACGTGCTGGCGATCGCCCCTGAGCGCATCGATGAATTCCGCGCGCTGTGCGAACGCGAGCGCTGCCCCTTCGCCGTGCTCGGCGAGGCGACCGCCGACGGCCAGCTCACGGTGGCCGATCCGCTGTTCAACACCAAGCCGGTCAACATGTCGATGGACGTGCTGCTCGGCAAGCCGCCGAAGATGCACCGCACGGTGCAGCGCCGTCCGGCCTACGCGCCGCCGATGGACGTCGCCGGCTACGACCTGAAGGACGCTGCCTACCGCGTGCTGCGGATGCCGGCGGTGGCGAGCAAATCCTTCCTGATCACCATCGGTGACCGCTCAGTCGGCGGCCTCACCGCGCGGGACCAGTTCGTCGGCCCGTGGCAGGTGCCGGTGGCCGACGTCGCCGTGACCACCGAAAGCTTCACCGGCTACCGCGGCGAAGCCTTCGCGATGGGCGAACGCACGCCGGTGGCGCTGCTCAGCGGGCCGGCTTCCGGCCGCATGGCCATCGGTGAGGCGATCACCAATCTGGCCGCCGCCGACGTGCGCAGTTTCGAGCGCATCAAGCTGTCGGCCAACTGGATGGCAGCGGCCGGCCACAAGGGCGAGGACGCCGCGCTGTTCGACACGGTGAAGGCGGTGGCGCTCGACTTCTGTCCGGCGCTGGGCCTGGCGATTCCGGTCGGCAAGGACAGCCTGTCGATGAAGACGCGCTGGACCGAGGGCGAGGCGCAGAAGGAAGTGGTGTCGCCGCTGTCGCTGGTCATTACCGCCTTCGCCGGCGTCGAGGACGTGCGCAAGACGCTGACGCCGCAACTGCTGATCGACCCGGAAATCGATACCGAACTGTTGCTGCTCGACCTCGGCCAGATGAAGAACCGCCTCGGCGGTTCGGCGCTGGCGCAGGCTTACGGCGTGGTCGGCGAACACGCGCCGGACGCCGATGCCGTGCTGCTCGGCCGCTTCCTGCCGGCGATCAACCGCCTGCGCGATGCCGGCCTGGTGCTGGCCTATCACGACCGCTCGGACGGCGGTCTGTTCGCCACGCTGTGCGAAATGGCGTTCGCATCGAAGGTGGGCCTGTCGATAAATCTCGACACGCTGGCTTACGATCCGCTGCTGGTCAACGTCGATTCGCTGGCCAAGAAGCCGGACGCGGTGCGCGGCCGTTTCAACGACCGCACCTTCACCGCGCTGTTCGCCGAGGAGCTGGGCGCGGTGATCCAGATCCGCGTGGACCAGCGCTCGCAGGTGATGGACATCCTGCGCGAGGCGGGTCTTTCAGGCGTCACGCACGGCATCGGCAGCCCGAACGACCGCGACGAAATCCGTCTCTGGCACAACGCCAAGGTCATCTTCAGCGAGCCGCGCGCCGAACTGCAGAAGGCGTGGACCGAAACCAGCCACCGCATCGCGCTGCTGCGCGACGATGCCGACTGCGCACGCGAGGAATTCGCGCTGCTCGACGACAAGGCTGACAACGGCCTGTTTGCTGCGCTGACCTTCGAGCCGCAGCAGGACATCGCGGCGCCCTTCATCAGCAAAGGCGTGCGGCCGCGCATCGCCATCCTGCGCGAGCAGGGCGTGAACGGTCAGGTCGAGATGGCTGCCGCTTTCGATCGCGCCGGCTTCGACGCGCAGGACGTGCATATGTCCGACCTGATGGCCGGCCGCGTCAAGCTGGCTGATTTCAAGGGTCTGGCGGCCTGCGGCGGCTTTTCCTACGGCGACGTGCTGGGCGCCGGTTCCGGTTGGGCCAAGTCCATCCTGTTCCACCCCGAACTGCGCGACGCCTTCGCCGCATATTTCGAGCGTGAGGATACCTTCGCGCTGGGCGTCTGCAACGGCTGCCAGATGATGAGCCAGCTGCGCGACATCATCCCCGGCGCCGCGCACTGGCCGCGTTTCGAGCGCAACCGCTCGGAGCAGTTCGAGGCGCGTTTCACCATGGTCGAAGTGGCGGATTCGCCGTCCATCCTGTTCCGCGGCATGTCCGGTTCCAAGCTGCCCATCGTCGTTTCGCACGGCGAAGGCCGCGCGGTATTCGACGACGAACAGGCGCAGTCGCTGGCGCAGGTCGCGATGCGCTACATCGACCACGACGGCGCCATCGCCACGCGCTACCCGCGCAATCCGAACGGCTCGCCCGCTGGCATCACCTCGGTCACCACCGACGACGGCCGCGTCACCATCCTGATGCCGCACCCGGAACGCGTGTTCCGCACGGTGCAGATGAGTTGGCATCCGGCGCACTGGGGCGAGGACAGCCCTTGGATGCGCATGTTCAGGAATGCGCGGGTGTGGGTGGGTTGATCCCGCCGCGGACGTAAAGAAGCCGGCGCAAGCCGGCTTCTTCATTTCGGGGCCGTGATGTTCACTCGGACGCCGCGTCCGTGGCCGTGTGCGTGTCCGCGATCAGCGCCTCGAAGGCGAGGGCGGCGGGGCTGATCGGGCGCTCGGGCAGGCGGATGCGGTAGAGCGTGCGCTGGATCGCGGCGCCGCCCGGATGCAGCCGGCGGATGCGGCCAAGCGCCAGCTGGTCGCGGGCGCAGATGCGCGGCACCATGCCCAGACCGCGGCCGGCGGCGACTGTCTGCACGATGGCTTCGTTGCTGCCCACCTCTATCGTGCGCGCCGGCGTCAGGCCCATTTCGTCGAGCACGCGGTCGGTGGCGGCACGGCTGCCGGAACCGCGTTCGCGCACGATCCAGCTGTGGTCGGCCAGATCGGCCGGGCGCAGCGCGCCACCTGGCGGCAGTTCGGCGTCGCGTGGCGCGATGATGACCATCTCGTCGCGCCGCCAGATGCGGCGGTTCAACCGCGCGTCGTCCACGTCGCCTTCGACCAGCGCCACGTCAACCCGGCAATCGAGCAGCAGGTCGGCGATCTGCCGGGTGTTGCCGCTGATCACCTGCAGTTCGACCTGAGGGTGGCGGGCGTGGAAATCGACCAGGAAGGACGGCAGCCAGTAGGTGGCGATGGTGGTGCTGGCGCCTATCGTGAGCCGCCCGCGTTCGAGCGAACTGTAGGCGCGGATGGTTTCGGTCGCCTCGCGTTCGAGTGCCAGGATGCTGCGCCCGTATTCATAGAGTGCCCGACCCGATTCACTCGGCCGGAAGGTCTTGCCGCGGCGGTCCAGCAGCACCGTTTCGAGCTGGGATTCGAGTTCGCGCACCGCTTTCGACACGGCGGGCTGCGTGATGTCCAGCGCCTCCGCTGCGCGCGAAAAGCTCTGGACCTCGACGACCTTCACGTAGATGCGCAGAAGATGCAGATTCATGCATTACCCAAGGTAATCGATCAGTGATTTGCATGATATAGAAGAATGAATGGCGCGCCGCTTACGCTGCACTCACTTTCCTGCAGCCCGCGACGCATCCATGAATTCGACCACCGCCCTCACTGCTTCCAGCCTGCCGACCGGCCTTGTCGCGTCGGTGGCCGTTGCGGCTGCCGCGGCGGCGCTGTCTGCGGTGCCGGGCGTAACGGCGCACGGCTTCGGTTGGCTGCCGCTGGCGGTGGCGCTGGGCATCGTGGTCGGCAATCTGTGGCCCGCGCTGCCGACGCGCGGCGCCGACGGATTCCGTCTGGCGCGCGGCACGCTGATGCGCGCCGGCATCGCGCTGTACGGTCTGCGCATCGGCATCGATGAACTGGGCAGCGTGGGCTGGAGCGGGCTGGCGATGGCGCTGGTCATCGTGCTCAGCACGCTGGCGCTGGCGCTGACGCTGGGCCGTCGGCTCGGGCTCGACACCCAGGCCGCGGTGCTGATCGGCTGCGGCAGCGCCATCTGCGGTGCGGCGGCGGTGGCGGCTGCCGACAGCGTGATCGGTGCGCGCGCTCGCCATGTGTCGGCGGCGGTGCTGGCGGTGGTCGTGTTCGGCACGCTGGGCATGTATCTGTTGCCGCTGCTGCGGCCGCTGAGCGGTCTCGACGATCTGTCGTTCGGCCTCTGGGTCGGTCTTTCAGTGCATGAGCTCGGCCACGTCGTTGCCGGTGCGGCGGCGGCCGGACCCGAGGCGGCCGCCGGTGCGCTGGTCGAGAAAATGATGCGCGTGATGCTGCTGGCGCCGGTGGTGATGCTGATCGCCGCCGGACTGCGCGCGCCGGGCGCCACGTCACTGCGCAGCCCGGGCGTGCCGCTCTTCCTGTATGGCTTCGTCGTGATGATGGCGCTCAACGCGTCGGGGCGTTTGCCGCTGTGGCTGCAGGCGGCCGGTGCGGAAGCCGCGCAGGCGCTGCTGGCGGTCGGTCTGGCGGCGCTCGGTGCCAACACCCGGCTGGCCGACATGGCGCATGCGGGCTGGCGTGTGTGGGCACTGGCTGCGCTGCTGTGGCTGTGGCTGCTGCTTGCCGGCTTCGGCCTGGTCAGCCTCGGAGCGCTGGCATGAACGCACGCAAGCAGGGCGTCGCCGAGGCCGGCGCACCGTGCCGGACTGCCGCGGCACTGCGCATCAACCGCCGCGCACCGACAGAAGCTGCGACTGCACAGGGTTTGACGACCGGTGGGTTGCGTGTGCGCGTGCTGGTCCGGCTTTTGCTCGACATGACCTGTCATGACAGGTTGGGCGCAGACGCTGCCGAATTCGCAGGCGGTCCGTCCCGCCGGGGAGAGCCGATTGGATGCTTCGCTGCTGAACACGCTGTGGCCGGACCGCGCGCTCGCGAGCTGGTCGGTGATTGCCGGCGCGGTGATCGCCGGCGGCGTGCTGCGCGGCATGACCGGCTTCGGTGCGGCGCTGCTGATGGCGCCGCTGCTCTCTACGGTGGCGTCGGCGCGCGACACGCTGTGCATCGTGACGCTGCTGAACGCGCTGCCGCTGACGCATGCACTGGCGCCGTCGGTGCGCCGGCTGGTCGATCACCGGGTGCTGCTGCCCATGCTGGGCGCCGCCTGTGCCGGCATTCCACTCGGGCTGTGGCTGGTCAGCGTGCTGCCGGCGCGGCTGTTCGGCCAGGTGATCGGCGTCGCGGTGATCGCCAGTGCTGTGGTGCTGCTGACCGGCGCCCGTCTGGTGCGCGGCCGCAGTCGGGCGGGCTCGATCTCCGCCGGTCTGTTCAGCGGCGTGCTGACCGGCTTCGGCGGTGTCAGCGGACCGCCGGCCATCCTCTATCTGCTGGGCGTGGAAACCGACAGCCACCGGGCGCGCGCCAGCTTCCTCGTCTATTTCGGCTGCCTCTACCCGCTGGCGCTGATCGCCATCGTGCTGTCAGGGCTGTTCGGCCTGTCGCTGCTGCTGGCGCCGCTCTTTCACGGCGGCGGACTGATCGGCGAGCGGCTCTACCGGTGGCTGGATCCGCGTCATTTCCGTCGCGTCGTGCTGTGCCTGCTGATGGCGACCGGTGCGCTCGCAGCCTGGCCGGTACATGCGGTCGCACTGGTGCAGGGCACTGTGGCGGTGCAGCAATGCGGTGCATCCGATAGCCGGTTCTGAACCGGTCTGTCGTCGAAAATCGCAGTCAAATCAACGATTTCGGAACGTGTTGTGCGGAGCGAAAAAATTGGCACTGACTTTGCATGACATGACCCGTCATAACAGGTTCTTGAACAGGAGCTCGAACATGGCACCCCACCGCAAGCAGATCGCGCCCCCGGGCGCGGCGGAGGTCGAGGACGCGCTGTCGCCGGTATCGCAGATGCCGCTGTACACGCAGATCCGCGAAATCCTGCGCCGGCGCATTCTCGACGGCAGTTACCCGCCGCATTCGCAGATGCCGTCGGAGAGCCAGATGATGTCGGCATTCGATGTCAGCCGCATCACGATACGGCAGGCACTGGGCGACCTGCAGAAGGAGGGGCTCATCTTCAAGGTGATGGGCAAGGGCAGCTTCGTCGCCAAGCCCAAGGCCTTCCAGAGCCTGTCGCGGCTGCAGGGTTTCGGCGAGGCGATGTCCACTTCCGGCTACGAAACCTACTCGCTGCTGCTCAGCGCGAAGCCGGTCGCCGCCAGTGCCGTGGTGGCCCAGCGGCTGCAGCTGAAGCCGGAAGCGCCGGTGTTCGAGATACAGCGCCTGCGCTACCTGAACCGCGAACCCATCTCGGTCAACGTGAGCTACTTCCCGCCGGACATCGGCGAACGGCTGACCCAGGAAGACCTGGCCACGCGCGACATCTTCGTCATTCTCGAAAACGACCTCGGCCGCAACCTCACGCACGCCGACGTGCAGATCGAGGCGATCTCGGCCGACGAGTCGCTCGCCCGTCATCTCGACATCGCGGAAGCCTCGCCGCTGCTGCGCATCGAACGCCTGACCTGGGCCGACGACCGGCCCATCGATTTCGAATTCCTCTACTACCGCGGCGATGCCTTCCAGTACCGCCTGCGCATAGACCGAAGTTGATCCACCGCTGGAAAGCAACGCAGGAATTCTTCGTTCGCAACGGCGCGCCCTGGCGCGACAGTGCAGCCCCAAATCAAGGAGAGAACATGAAACGCATCGACATGGAATTCGACCTCGTCGTCATCGGCGGTGGTACCGGCGGCCCGATGGCCGCAGTCAAGGCCAAGGAGAAGAACCCCAAGCTGCGCGTGCTGCTGATCGACAAGGCCAACGTGAAGCGTTCGGGCGCCATCTCGATGGGCATGGACGGTCTCAACAACGCCGTCATTCCCGGGCACGCGACGCCGGAGCAGTACGTCAAGGAGATCACCATCGCCAACGACGGCATCGTCGATCAGGAAGCGGTGATGGCCTACGCCGCCAACAGCTTCGACATGATCAACGAGCTGGACCGCTGGGGCGTCAAGTTCGAGAAGGACGAAACCGGCGACTACGCGGTGCGCAAGGTGCATCACCTGGGCAGTTACGTGCTGCCGATGCCCGAAGGTCACCACATGAAGAAGATCCTCTACCGCCAGCTGAAGAAGGCGCGCGTCGAGGTGACCAACCGCGTCGTCGTCACCCGCGTGCTGACCGGCGAAAGCGGTGAAGTGGTCGCGGTGATGGGCTTCGACTGCCGCACCGCCGACGTCTATGTCATCCGCACCAAGGCGGCGGTGCTCAGCACCGGCGCGGCCGGCCGCATCGGTCTGCCCGCCTCCGGCTACCTGATGGGCACCTACGAGAACCCGACCAACTGCGGCGACGGTCACGCGATGGCCTATCACGCCGGCGCCGACCTGGCCAATCTCGAGTGCTTCCAGATCAATCCGCTGATCAAGGACTACAACGGTCCGGCCTGTGCCTACGTGACCGGTCCGTTCGGCGGCTTCACCGCCAACTCCAAGGGCGAGCGCTTCATCGAGTGCGACTACTGGAGCGGCCAGATGATGATGGAGTTCTACAACGAACTGGAAGGCGGCAACGGTCCTGTCTTCCTCAAGCTCGACCACCTCGCCGAGGAGACCATCAGCGAGATCGAGCACATCCTGCACACCAACGAACGCCCGAGCCGCGGCCGCTTCCACGAAAAGCGCGGCAACGACTACCGCAAGCAGATGGTCGAGATGCACATCTCGGAAATCGGCTTCTGCAGCGGTCACAGCGCGTCCGGCATCCACACCGACGCGCGTGGCGCGACTTCGGTGCCGGGGCTTTACGCCGCCGGCGACTGCGCCAGCGTGCCGCACAACTACATGCTGGGCGCCTTCGTCTACGGCCGGCTGTGTGGCGAGAACGCTGCCGCCTACTGCGCCGAGCACGGACTGGGTGCGGTCAGCGCTGGCGACGTCGCGGCGGAGGAGGCGCGCATCCTGGCGCCGCTCGGTCGCACCGACGGCCTCACGCCCTTCCAGATCGAATACAAGACGCGCCGCCTGGTGAACGACTACCTGCAGCCGCCCAAGATCACCCGCAAGTACGAAATCGCGCTGCGCCGCTTCGACGAAATCCGCGAGGACACCGAAGCCATGTTCGCCTCCAACCCGCACGAACTGATGCGCGCGATGGAAGCGCATTCCATTCTCGACTGCGCCGAAATGGCCGCGCGCGCCTCGCTGTTCCGCACCGAAAGCCGCTGGGGCCTCTACCACTACTTCGTCGATCACCCCGAGCGCGACGACGAGAACTGGTTCTGCCACACGCTGCTGAGCAAGGGCGAGGACGGCCGCATGCAGATGCGCAAGAAGCCGATCGAGCCCTACATCGTGCCGATCGACGAAGAGGAACGCAGCGCCTACCAGCGCCTGCGCGTCGCCCGCAACGCCGAAGCCGCCTGATTCCACCGACACATCCATCAAGGAGTTCGCCATGACCATCGCTGCTACGCCGACCCAGGTGCCGGTAAGTGTCGACAACGACAAATGCATCGCGGAGAAAGGCTGCACGGTGTGCGTCAACGTCTGCCCGCTCGACGTGCTCGCCATCGACATGCTCACCAAGAAGGCCTTCATGAAGTTCGACGAGTGCTGGTACTGCCTGCCGTGCGAAACCGACTGCCCGACCGGTGCGGTCAGCGTGTCGATTCCCTATCTGCTGCGCTGAGGAGCCGACGATGGATACCCTGACCTGTTCCATGGCCGAGCGCCTGGAGAGCCCCGACGCCGAAGTGCGCCGGCTGGCGGTGATCGACCTGCCCTACGGCGACGAGGACGACATCGTGCCGCTGCTGCTGCCGCGGCTGAAGGACGCCGACGCCACCGTGCGGACCGAGGCGGTGCGTGCGCTCGAGGGCTACGAGGACGCCGAGGTGGTCGAGGCGCTGGCACCGATGCTGCTCGACGCCGACGCGGCGGTGCGGGCAGCCGCCGGCGAAGTGCTGTCGGAGCTGAAGGAAAGCGCCTCCGCCGCGCCGCTGATTCCCTTCCTCAGCGGCCACACGGCCGAAGTGCGCATGCTGGCGCTGCGCGCGGTACGCGCGCTGCGGGTCGATGCCGCCTTCGCACCGGCGATGGAGGCGCTGCAGGACAGCGACCCTGCGGTGCGGCGCGAGGCGGTCGGCGTGCTGGGCTATCTGCGCAAACCCGAAGCGGTCGGTGCGCTGGCCGAGATCGCGGCGCGCGACCCCGACCCGGAAGTGCGGCGCATCGCCATCGGTGCCATCGGCTATTCGAGCGAAGTGAGCGTGCTGCCGTCGCTGACGCGTGCACTGACCGACGTCGCCTGGATGGTGCGCGACGAGGCGGCGCAGACGCTGGGCAAGCTGCGGCTCGCGCTGGCCGCGCCCGACCTGATCCGCGCGATGCAGGACGAGTACTGGCAGGTGCGCGTCAAGGCGGCGCGCAGCCTCGGTCTGCTGAAGGCCGCGGCGGCGCTGCCGGCGCTGGTCGAGGCGCTGGCCCACCCGATCGGCAATCTGCGCAAGGAAGCGGCCATCGCCCTCGGCGAACTGGCCGACCCGCGCGCCATTCCGGCGCTGGAAAAGGCGCTCGACGACGCCGACCCGGACGTGCGCAAGCTGTCGCGCCTCGCGCTGACCGCCATTTCTCTGGCCCAGAAATAGGGAGAACACCATGACCTTCGTCGTCACCGAAGCCTGCGTGCGCTGCAAGTACACCGACTGCGTGTCGGTCTGTCCGGTCGAGTGCTTTCACGAAGGGCCGGAATTTCTCGTCATCGACCCCGCGGCCTGCATCGACTGCGGCGTCTGCGTTCCGGAGTGTCCGGCCGAGGCGATCTTCGCCGAGGAGGATCTGCCGGCCGACCAGATCGAGTTCGTGGCCATCAACGCCCGCCTCGCCACCGAATGGCCGCTGATCACCGCGGCGCGCGATCCGCTGCCCGAGGCGGACGAGTGGGCCAACGTGAAGGACAAGAGGCATTACCTGTTCGAGAGCGCCTGAGCGCCGCCCAGCACACCGCAAGCACGCAGCAAATCTTCGATTCATTCATTGAACTGACAGGAAGAGGTGAAGCCATGAACGTTATGAAGAAGACCCTGGGTCGCGTCACCGGCACGACCCGCGCATTGCTGCTCGGCGCAGCGCTGGGCAGCTGTGCCACGGGCGCACTGGCCGAGGTCGTCACCGTCGGCATCGGCACGCAGAACACGACGACCAATACGGTGACCGGCGGCATCGTCATCAAGGAACTGGGTCTGCTCGAAAAGCACCTGCCGAAGACCGGCAAGTACAAGGACATCCAGTTCAAGTTCGAATGGCAGAACTTCACCTCTGGCCCGCCGGTGACCAACGGCATGGTGGCCAACACGCTGCAGATCGGCATGATGGGCGACTATCCGCTGCTGGTGAATGGCGCCACCTTCCAGGCCAGCCCGGAAACGAAGAGCCGGCTGATCGCACTGATTGCCTACAACGCCGACGGTGCCGGCAACGGCATCGTGGTGCACAAGGATTCGCCCTATTACCAGCTGTCCGACCTGAAGGGCAAGAAGGTGTCGGTGCCCTTCGGCTCGGCCGCGCACGGCATGCTGCTGAAGGCGATGGAGGACAAGGGCTGGAAGAGCGATGTCTGGGAACTGTCGAGCCAGAGCCCGGAAGTCGGCACCTCCAGCCTGCAGGAGAAGCGCATCGACGGTCACGCCGACTTCGTGCCCTTCGCCGAGCTGCTGCCCTACCGCGGTTTCGCACGCAAGATCTTCGACGGCGTCGAAACCAAGGTGCCCACCTTCCACGGCGTCGTCGTGCGCGAGGACTTCGCGAAGAAATATCCGGAGTTCGTCGTCGCCTACATCAAGGCGCTGATGGAGGCGAACGAGTGGGTGCGCAAGAACCCGGTCGAGGCAGCGACCAAGATCGAGGAGTGGACGCGGGTCGAGAAGGAAGTGGCCTACATGTTCCTCGGCCCGGGCGGCGTGCATACGCTGGATCCGACCATCAAGCCGAAGTGGGTCGAGACGGTGAAGTACGACCACGGCGTGCTGCAGCGCATGGGCCGGGTGAAGGAGTTCGACGCCGACGCCTGGGTGGACGAGTCCTACCTGATGCAGGCCTACAAGGAACTGGGGCTGGATTACACCAAGCAGAAGGCGAGCTT
The DNA here is from genome assembly GCF_965284615.1 of Methyloversatilis sp. GTDB lineage: Bacteria > Pseudomonadota > Gammaproteobacteria > Burkholderiales > Rhodocyclaceae > Methyloversatilis. Next base: position 2,739,696 of record NZ_OZ260098.1, on the reverse strand, counting down.
CGCCAGTTACGAAATCTCGGGGACCGACCCGCTGTGCGGCGGCAGCATCGACAAGCCGCGCGAAGCCGGTGAGGTGTGGATCGAAGGCGGCGCGCTGACCGCCTACAAGTCGGCCGAATGCACGCTGGCGGCGGTCAATGCGGCGACCAAGGCGGGCAAGAAGGTGGGTGTGGCCTTCGTGTTCGACCAGAGCTTCAAGATCAAGCTGTTCGCCGACAAGGCCTTCTACTCGCTGGGCGGCAAGGGAAGTGCGGCCATCACGCCCTTCCTGCTGAAGAAGGATGCCGAGGCGCATGCCGCCGCCCATGGCGGAAAGCTCGGCAGCTACGCCGATGCACTGGCCATCGCCACCGTGAGGAAGTGAGCCATGTCAACCGTCATGAGGATGCACTCGATCGATGACGCCGCCCCGCCGGACGCCGTGCCGGCCGACGTACCCGCGCCGGTGCGCGCGGTGGCGCCGGTCGCGGTGCCCGGCGGGGCGCCCGCCGCCCCGGCCGTCGCCGCACCGCCCCGGCTGACGCCGGCGCAGCGGCTGGGGCGCACGTTGCGCCGCGGCCTGCCCACCTTGGCGCTGGGTGCCCTGTCCATCGTGCTGCTGATCGGCTTCTGGCACCTGGCCACCACCTACCGCTGGGTGTTCTACATCCGCTTCACCAACGTGCCGGGGCCGGTCGAGGTATTCAGCGACGCGCTGAACCTGTTCGGCAACAAGGGCTTCACGACGCACGTGATGCTGAGCCTGCGTCGCATCATGCTGGGCTTCGCCATCGCCACCGTGCTCGGCGTGACGCTCGGCTTGCTGATCGGGCGCTACCGTCAGGTGCGCAGCCTGCTGTTCCCGGCGATGGAAATCCTGCGCCCGATCCCGGCCATCGCCTGGGTGCCGATCTCCATCATGCTGTGGCCGACCACCGAAACCAGCATCGTGTTCATCACCTTCATCGGCGCCTTCTTCCCCATCCTGCTCAACACCATGCACGGCGTGGCGTCGATGGATGCGGTGCTGGTGCGGGCGGCGCGCTGTCTCGGTGCCACCGAGTTCGCGCTGATGACGCAGGTGGTGCTGCGCGGTGCGATGCCGCACATCTTCACCGGTCTGGCGGTGGGCATGGGCGTGGCCTGGGTGTCGCTGATTGCCGCGGAAATGATTTCCGGTCAGTACGGCGTGGGCTACTTCACCTGGGAGGCGTACTCGCTGATCGAGTACTCGAACATCGTCATCGGCATGCTGGTGATCGGCGTGCTCGGCCTCGTGTGCAGCGGTGGCATCCGCCTGCTCGGCCGGCTGCTGATGCCCTGGCAGGCAAGCAGCGGAAAGGAGAGCTCGCGATGAACGCATCGACCGTACAGACCCGATCGGCCACCGGCCACATCGACATCCGTGACGTGAACATCCGCTTCACGCAGAACGGCGTGCCCTTCGACGCGGTGAAGAACGTGTCGCTGGACGTGAGGCCGGGCGAGTTCGTGTCCATCGTCGGACCGTCCGGTTGCGGCAAGTCAACGCTGCTGAACATCGTCGCCGGCTTCCTGCGCGCCGACGAGGGCACGGTCACCGTCGATGGCCGTGCCGTGACCGCGCCGGGTGCCGACCGTGGCGTGGTGTTCCAGCAGTATTCGCTGTTCCCCTGGCTCAGCGTGCGGCAGAACGTCGAGTTCGGCCTGAAGATGCAGGGCGTGAGCCGCAGCACGCGCGAAGTGAAGGCGCGCACGCTGCTCGGCCTGGCTGGCCTGCTGTCCTTCGAGAACCACTATCCGGACCAGCTTTCGGGCGGCATGAAGCAGCGCGTCGGCATCGTCCGCGCGCTGGCCACCAGCCCGCAGGTGATGCTGATGGACGAGCCCTTCGGCGCGCTCGATTCGCAGACCCGCGTGGTGATGCAGGAGATCCTGACCAATATGTGGCAGCAGCTGCAGCTGTCGGTGCTGTTCATTACGCACGACATCGAGGAAGCCATCTTCCTGTCGGACAAGATCTACGTGATGACCGCGCGCCCCGGCCGCATCAAGGCGGAAATCCCGGTGCCGCTGCCGCGCCCGCGCACGCCCGACATGACCTCGTCGCCCACCTTCCTCGCGCTGCACCGCCAGTTGAAGGCGCTCATCCGCGAAGAAAGCCTCGCCGCCATGGGTGGAGAACTGAAGGAGGGCGGACTCGCCGGGCACGACTGGCACGTCGGCGCCGAGGGCGTGGGAGCGATGCTGTGAGCGCGCTGCCGCGGTCGGTCACCGTGCACAGCGCGTCGCGCCTGCTGCGCATCGAGTGGAACGACGGCAGCGAGAGCGCGCTGCCGCACGCGCTGCTGCGCGCGCGCTGCCGCTGCGCCTTCTGCACGAAGGCGGCGCGCGCCGGTGCCGCCCCCGAGGATTGCAGCGGGGTGGTGCTTACCGAAGCGCACGCGATGGCGGACGCCGGCCTGAACCTCGTGTTCTCCGACGGCCACCGGCGCGGCATCTATCCGTGGGCCTATCTGCGCGAGCTGGAGGAGGGCGTGTCATGAAGGTGCTGGTGGCGGTGAAGCGCGTGGTCGATCACAACGTGAAGGTGCGCGTGCTGGCCGATGGCAGCGATGTCAACATCGGCAGCGCCAAGCGGGCGATGAACCCGTTCGACGAGATCGCGGTGGAGGAGGCCGTGCGGCTGAAGGAGGCCGGCGTCGCCACCGAGGTGGTGGTCGTGTCCTGCGGCGTCGCCGCCTGTCAGGACACGCTGCGCAGCGCGCTCGCGATGGGGGCGGACCGCGCCTTGCTGGTCGATACCGCGGCCGAACTTCAACCGCTGGCCGTGGCCCGCCTGCTGCATGCGTTGTGTGAGCGCGAGCAGCCGCAACTGGTGATCTGCGGCAAGCAGGCAATCGACGACGACGCCGGCCAGACCGGCCAGATGCTGGCCGCGCTGCTCGACTGGCCGCAGGCGACCAACGCGTCGAAACTGCTGCCCGGTGACGGCCACATCGAAGTGACGCGCGAGATCGACGGCGGCAGCGAAGTGCTGGCGCTGACGCTGCCTGCGGTGCTCACCACCGACCTGCGCCTGAACGAGCCGCGCTTCGTGTCGCTGCCCAATCTGATGAAGGCGAAGAAGAAGCCGGTCAACAGCGTGACGCCCGAATCGCTGGGCGTCGATGTCGCGCCACGCCTGCGCACGCTGCACATGGCGCCGCCGCCGGCGCGCACACCGGGCGTGCGCGTTGACAGCGTGGCCCAGCTGATGGAACGCCTGCGCGCCGAGGCGCAGGTGATCTGAGGAGAGATGCGATGAAAACCCTGGTGATTGCCGAGCACGACAACGCCGTGCTGCACCCGGTCACGCTGCATGCGGTCACGGCGGCGCTGCAGTGCGGTGGCGAGATCGATCTGCTGGTGGCCGGTCATGACTGCGACGCCGTGGCCGGACAGGCGCGCCGGATCGCCGGTGTCGCCCGCGTGCTGCACGCCGACGCCGCGCACTACGCCGATCAGCTGGCCGAGCCGCTGACCGAACTGCTGCGCGCGGTGCTGGCCGGTGCGGCGGATCAATACACGCACGTGGTCGCGGCGGCCGGCGGCTTTGCCCGCAACGTGCTGCCGCGGGTGGCGGCGCGGCTGGGTGTGGCCCCCATCACCGACGTCGTGCGCATCGAATCGTCCGATACCTTCGTGCGCCCGATCTACGCCGGCAACGTGCTCGTCACCGTGCAATCGCTCGATGCGCTGAAGGTGCTCACCGTGCGCGCGACCGCGTTTGCCGCGGCGCCCACCGGCGGCGATTGCCCGGTGCTGCCGCTGGCCGCTGCCACCGATCCGGCCTGCTCGCGTCTGATCGCGCGCCAGCAGGTGCAGGGCGGACGCCCGGACCTGGGCAGCGCACGTGTGGTGGTGTCGGGCGGCCGCGCATTGGGCAGCGCCGACAACTTCCGCCGCCTGCTCGAACCGCTGGCCGACACCTTGAACGCCGCCCTCGGCGCCAGCCGCGCCGCGGTCGATGCCGGCTTCGTCGGCAATGACAGCCAGGTCGGCCAGACCGGGCGCGTCGTCGCGCCCGAGCTGTACATCGCGGTGGGCATTTCCGGCGCCATCCAGCACGTGGCCGGTATGAAGGATTCGCGTGTCATCGTCGCCATCAACCAGGACGCCGACGCACCCATCTTCGGCATTGCCGACTACGGGCTGGTGGCAGACATCTTCGAGGCCGTGCCGGCGCTGACGCGGGCGCTGGCCGGCGGGCGCGAGGGTAATTTTTCCTCCTAAAGCGCATGTGCCTGCGGCCGAAATAGTGTTCACAAAGAGAAGAAGAAATCTGCCTCTGCGGGGAACACATGAAGATATTGCTGGTTGAGGACAGTCGCGCCATGGCGGCCGTCATGTCGGTGCGTCTGGCCTCCTTTGGCTACGAGGTGACGGTGGCCGAGCACGGCGAGGCCGCGGTGGCGCAGTTCGCGCAGCTCGCGCCCGATCTGATCCTGATGGACATCGAAATGCCGGTGATGAACGGCTTCGAGGCGACTGCGCGCATCCGCGCGATCGAAGCGACGCAGGACTGGGCGTGGACGCCCATCCTCTTCCTCACCGCGTCCGACACGCAGGAGAACCTGATCACCGCGATCGAGGCTGGCGGTGACGACTTCCTCGTCAAGTCGGTGCCGGAAGCGGTGCTGCAGGCGAAGATGAAGGCGATGACCCGCATCGCCGCACTGAGGAAGCGCTTGTCGGTCGCCAACCGGCTGCTGAAGGAACAGGCCAGCCGCGACGGTCTGACCGGTCTGAGCAACCGCCGGCACATGGATCTCACGCTGGATCTGGCGTGGAGCGAGGCGCGCGAGAGCGGCCGCCCGTTTGCGCTGCTGATGCTCGACATCGACCATTTCAAGAAATACAACGACCACTACGGCCACCTCGCCGGCGACGACTGCCTGCGCGCGGTCGCGCACGCGCTGTCCGGCGTGGTCGAGCGCTTCAACGCCGAACGCCTGACCGAAGGCGCTTTCGCCGCCCGCTACGGTGGCGAGGAATTCGCAGTGCTGATGCCGGTCGCCAGCAAGCCGGTCTATGAGCGCATCGCCGAAACGGTGATCGCCGAAGTGCGCGGACTGGCCATTCCGCACGAGCGCAACGCCGACTGGGGCGTGGTGACGACGTCGGTCGGTGGCGCCTTTATCGATGCTGCCAACGACGAACTGATGCACGTGTTCCGCACCGCTGACGAGCGTCTCTACGCGGCCAAGGAGGCCGGACGCAATCGCGCCGTACTGGCCTGAACCTCAGGTCCGAGCCCGAGGTTCATACCTGAGGTTCAGGCGGCGCGAGCGCGCAACGCCTCCAGCAGCCGCCGGCAGTCGCTGGCGGCGTACAGGCCACTTACCCATTCCGTCGGCAGCGCCGCCATCCCGTTCGCGGCACCCAGCAGCGTGCCGAGCACGACGCCGCGATGGCAGTTGTCGCCGCCCATCCGCACATTGGCGAGCAGTCCGTCGCGCGGCCTGTCGGCGTACTTCACCGCGAGGTGCAGCGTCGCCGGCAGCGCATCCTTCAGGTAGCAGGCCGGGCTGAACTGTCGCCCGATCACCTCGTCGTCGGCGCGCGTCGCCGCCCAGTCGCGGTAAGGGAAGGCGAGCGCAGGATGGCCGGCGGGTTCGGCGCGCGACAGCGCGTCGTCGAATGTCGCGCCGTGCAGCAGATGGAAGGCGAGGTCGGCGTACAGCGCCGCCGCAGCCGACATTTCCTCGCCCTTGTGCGTCAGGTTGACATGCTGGATCACCGCTGCACGCAGCGCGTCGCGGTCATCGGCGTGGAACAGGATGAGCGGCGCCAGCGTGGCCAGCCCGCCAATGTGGATGTCCACGCTGCCGCAGTCGTCGATTTCCAGCCCCTTGCCGTAGTTGCGGAAGAAGGCGCGGTGGCATTCCTCGACATAGGTGTCGCCGTGCATGCCCGGTGTCAGCATGAAATCGGTGTAGCGGTGCGCGTAGTCGTCGCGGTCGTAGCGCCCGCAGGCCAGCAGCGACTCGGCCAGCAGCATGGCGAGGCGCACGTTCAGCGTGTTCTCGCCAGCGTGCAGGAACTGGTGGTAGTGGATGTCGCGCGGGCCGCTCCACCAGCGTGCCTGCTCGTGCAGGATGTCGTCGGTGCTGCCGGTGCAGGTGTATTCGCTGCGCCACAGGAAGCTGTCCGGATGCGGGTTGTGCGGTGGCAGATAGGTGGTGATGTCGCCGTAGTCCTCGGCGATGCGGTGGCGCGTGTAGTACCAGTGCACCGGCATCGCCAGCGCGTCGCCGATGAAACCGCCCCACCAGGCGGCGTCGAAGCGGGAAGTGTCGATCATGCGGGGTCTCCGGGGGCAGCAGGGCGGGTGCATCTTTTCACGGCACGCGTCGGCGCAGCAACTCGGACAGCGTGATGCACAGCGTCAGCCAGGCTGCGCCGGACGCCATGCCGGCCAGCACGTCGCTGGCGAAATGCACCTGCAGCACGACGCGGCTCACCGCCGTGGTGACGGCGATGGCCACCGCCGCGAGTACCACCGGCAGGTGCCAGCGCGACGGCAGCAGCCGCAGCATTACGTAGGCGGCGATGCCCCAGGCGGCCACCGTGCCGGACGCGTGGCCGCTCGGAAAGCTCCAGCTGGTTTCGATCGTGATGCCGTGGTCGTGCACCGGCCGCACACGCTCGAACAGCGCCTTCAACGACACGTTGAGCAGCGCGTTGCCAGCGATCGCCGCGGCCCAGGTGGCCGCCAGTACGAGGTGTCGCCGCCAGGCCAGCAGCAGCGCGCCGCCGATGCCAAGCGCGGTGAGCGTCGCCGTGTCGCCGAAATGGGTCAGGCGCGCGAATACGCGCAGCGTGTCCGCCGGCTGTGTGGCGCTCAGCGCGGTGACCAGCGTATCGTCGAACTCGGTCAGCGCGTGACCAGCGGTCACGGCGGTGGCGATCAGCGCGAAGACGCTGCCGGCGAGGGCGACGCCCAGCGCGCCGGCGCCGGCGATGCGCGCTGCCGATGCCGCGCCGCCCGGGCGCAGCCGGCGCCACGATAGCAGCGTCGAGGCGGCGAGTGCCAGTGCGCCGGCGAGCAGCGCGAAATACAGCGGCAGCAGGTTGGCGGCGACCGTTTCGGCCAGCAGTGCAGGCGTGCTCAGAGAGGCGTGCATGGGCGTGCGAAGGTCAGTTGCCGAGCGGCAGCGCACTGAGCGCCGCCATTTCGAACTCGTCGGCCGCGCTGCGGTAGTCCCAGCGTTCGACCGTGCAGATCGCGCGCCCCGCGCGCGTGTGGCGGCGGATCAGGTTGACCGAATTGCCGGCGTCGCGCCGCGTGCGGCTCGATACCGCCGTGCCTGCCTGCACCGCCCAGCCGGCGCGTCCGCTGCCGTCGAGCGGACGCACGAAGGGCAGGTGAATGTGTCCGCCCAGCACCAGATCCACCCCGGCTTCCAGCCAGCGCCGCAGCGCTTCGGCATGACCGTGTACACGGTTGTGCCGCTCGCTGGCGCGGGTGACCGCCACCGGGTGGTGCAGCGCGACCACGCGCAGCACGTCCGCCGGCGCCTGTTCCAGCCAGCCGGCGGCGCGCTCGATCTGCGCTGCCGACAGCTGGCCGTCAACATGGCGCAGCCGTCGGGTGCTGTCGAGGCCGATCAGGCGCAGGCCGTCGGTGTCGAGCACGGCGTCGTGCGCCTGTCCGAAGGCGCGGCGGTAGTCGCGATAGGGGGCGAACAGGCGCGCCGGCAGGTTGAACAGCGGAATGTCGTGGTTGCCCGGCAGCACCATCCGTTGCGCGATGTGCAGGCTGTCGGTGAAGACACGCGCGGCGGCAAACTGCGCACGACGTGCACGCTGCGTGATGTCGCCGCTCAGCAGCAGTACCTGTGGGCGCTGCGCATGGGCGAGCCGGCACAGCGCCTCGCACACCTGCGGACGCTCGGTGCCGAAATGGGTGTCCGATATCTGCAGCAGCAGTGCGCTCATCCGTCCGCACCGTCGGCCGGGACGATCAGCGGCAGCGCGTCGGGAATGACGCGGAACTCGAGCGGCGTGCGCATCCAGCCGACCTCGCCGTCGGTGGCGATCTTGATGCGGCCGCTGCGACGACCGCGCCGCAGCACGCTCAGGCGCAGCGTTTCGAAGCTGAAGCCCTGTACTTCGTCGGCGTCGCCGAGGCGGCCGAAAGCGCCGCGTGCCAGCAGCCACAGCATGGCCAGCCGGCCGGTCGGGCGCAGCGCCAGCGCGGCCAGCCGGCCTTCGTCCAGCGCCGTCGCTTCGTCAACCCCTATCCGTTCGAGCTGCAGCCGGTTGTTGCCGACGAACAGCGTCAACGTGTGCAGCGTGTGCAGCCGGCCGGCGTGTTCCATTTCCAGCGTCATCCGGCGATGTCCGCGCAGCAGCGTGGCCAGGCCCGCCCACAGCGCGACGATGCGGCTGCGGCCGAACTGCTGCTTCCATTCCTCGCGGTTCTCCAGCAGCGCCGGATAGAGGCCGACGCTGGCGTTGACCAGGAAGATGCGCTCGTTCACCCAGCCGACCTGCACGCGTCGTATGCGACCGGTCAGCAGCAGGCGCGTTGCCTCCGCGGTATCCGCCGGAATGCCGTACTCGCGCGAGAAGTAGTTGAAGGTGCCCTGCGGCAGCACGCCGAACGCAACGCCGCTGCCGACCACTACCTGCGCTACCGCGTTGATCGTGCCGTCGCCGCCGGCGGCGACCACGATGCCCTTCTGGATGCGCGCCTCCTGCACCGCCTGCCAGGCGACGGTATGCAGCCGGCGCGCGTCCTCGACGTAGAGGATGCGGTGCGCGCGACCGACTCCGGACAGCACCGACTCGATGGTTTCGCGCGTGCGCTCGGCGTCGCTGCTGCCGGAACCGGCATTGAGCACGATGAACAGCGGTGCGTCGGCGGAAGGAGAGGACTGGGGCATCGGAGAGGGAAGTGGATGACGGACCGGCTGCATCTTAGGCAGACCGCGCCCGGCGATCAGCCGGACGATTCCGACAGCCGCGCCCGCGCCGCCTCGTAAGCCTGCAGGTGCGAGCAGGCCAGATCGAGCTTGGGTACCGACACCGACTGTGCGTCGGCACGCCGGCACAGGTCGCCGAGAATGTGATCGGCTTCGGTGCGCGCGCTGCGCAGCACGTCGCGCAGCATGGAAGCGGTGAGGGTCGAGCCGGCTTCAGTCAGCTGTGCGCGGTAGCCGGCCATGCGCTGCGCGGCCGGAGCGCGGCCGCAGGCGGCGGCGACCGCCGCGCCTTCCTCCAGCATGCGTTCGATCAGCGCGCGCCCGGCGCGCGTGTCGAGGATGTCGCCGATCGACGCACGCATCAGGCAGGTGGCGCCGGCCAGCGTGGCGATGAACACCAGCTTGTCCCACATGTCCTGTTCGATGTCGGCCGACACCGTGTAGTCGGGCGAGATGCCGGTGAGTACCGCGCCCAGTGTGTCGATGGCCGCCGACTGCGCCGGATGGCGGGCGCCGATGATGAGGCGCTGGCTGGCGTTCAGATGGCGGATGCCGCCGCTTTCGTCCAGCGTTAGCGCCAGGTGAGCGACGCCGCCGGCCACGCGCTCGCGGCCGAAGCGGGCGTCCAGCAGATCGAGGTGGGCGATGCCGTTGAGCAGCGGCAGCACGACGGTCTTTGGTCCGACCGCCGGTGCGATGGCATCGAGCGCGGACGCCAGGTCGTAGGCCTTGCATGACAGCAGCACAAGGTCGAAGGGCGTGTTGACGGCGGTCAGCAGCTCAGGCGTCAGTTGCAGGTCGCCGAAGGGACTCCACACGCGCAGCCGGTGTTCGCGCAGATGTTCGGCGCGCGCCGGCCGCACGAGGAAGGTGATGTCGGCACCGGCGTGCTGCAGTCGGGCGCCGAAGTAGCCGCCGATGCCACCGGCACCCAGTATCAGTATGCGCATCGTTGTCACTCCAGAACGGGGCGCTACAGCATAAGCCGCACCGGCGCAGGCCGGGGCGGGTGTGGCCGGGCTGTGCCGGTCGCCACACCGGTACATTGCATTGCGCCCGGTGCGGCGATCAGCCGCTCAGCTTCTTCATCAGTTCGCGCACGGCACCGACCCGGCTGTCGAGGTCGGGGCTGGATCGCTTCCACGACAGTCTGTCCTGTCCGGCCAGCTTGAAGTTCCGGTCCTTCTGCACCAGCTGGATGATGCGTATCGGCTCGATCGGCGGGTTGGGGCAGAAGGTGATCAGGATCAGCGTTTCGTGCGCGTCGATCTTGGTGATGCCCAGAGGCTTTGCGGCGATGCGCAGGCGGTGCGTCTCCAGCAGCGCGCGGGTCTGGTCGGGCATCGGGCCGAAGCGGTCCACCAGTTCCTCGCGCAGGCCGCCCAGTTCGTCGTCGGTTTCGCAGTTGGCCAGTCGCTTGTACAGCGTGAGCCGCTCATGCACGTCGGGGCAGTACTTGGTCGGCAGCAGGGCGGGCGTGTGCAGGTTGATTTCCGACACGATGTCCAGCGGCTGCGTCAGATCGGCTTCCTCGCCCTTCTGCAGCGCCTTCACCGCGCTCTTCAGCATTTCGGTGTAGAGGTTGAAACCTACTTCCTGCATTTCGCCGGATTGCGAGTCGCCCAGCACTTCGCCGGCGCCGCGGATTTCCAGGTCGTGCATGGCAAGGAAGAAGCCGGAGCCCAGCTCTTCCATCATCTGGATCGCTTCGAGGCGACGGCGGCCCTGTTCGGTCGGCTTGGCGTGCGCGTCGGTCAGCAGGTAGGCGTAAGCCTGGTGATGGCTGCGGCCGACGCGGCCGCGCAGCTGGTGCAGCTGGGCCAGACCGAAGCGGTCGGCGCGGTTGATGATGATGGTGTTGGCGTTCGGGTTGTCGATGCCGGTTTCGATGATGGTGGTACACAGCAGCACATTGTGCTTCCGCTGCGTGAACTCGCGCATCACGCGCTCCAGTTCGCGCTCCGGCAGCTGGCCGTGGCCGACCACGATGCGCGCCTCCGGCAGCAGGTCGGCCAGCCGCGTCTTCATTTCCTCGATGGTGTCAACCTCGTTGTGCAGGAAGTACACCTGGCCGCCACGCTTGAATTCGCGCAGCACTGCTTCGCGGATCAGCCCGCGCGACCACGGGCTGACGAAGGTCTTGATCGCCAGCCGCTTCTGCGGCGCGGTGGCGATGACCGAGAAGTCGCGGATGCCTTCGAGCGACATGGCCAGCGTGCGCGGAATCGGCGTCGCGGTCAGCGTGAGCACGTCCACCTCCGCGCGCAGCGCCTTCAGCGCCTCCTTCTGGCGCACGCCGAAGCGGTGTTCTTCGTCGATGATGACCAGGCCGAGGCGGGCGAACTTGACGTCCTTCTGCAGCAGCCGATGTGTCCCGATCAGCACGTCGATCCTGCCTTCGGCCGCCTCCTTCAGCGCCTGCGTCTGTTCCTTCGCACTCTTGAAGCGCGAAATCTCGGCGATGCGCGCCGGCCACTCGTGCGCCACCTGGGCGAAGCGGTCGGAGAAGGTCTGATAGTGCTGTTCGGCCAGCAGCGTGGTCGGCGCCAGCACGGCGACCTGCTTGCCGTCGGCCACCGCGACGAAGGCGGCGCGCAGCGCGACCTCCGTCTTGCCGAAGCCGACGTCGCCGCATACGAGTCGGTCCATCGGCCGGCCGGAGGTCATGTCGCCGACCACCGCGCTGATCGCGTTGAGCTGGTCCGGCGTTTCCTCGAAACCGAAGCCTTCGGCAAAGGCGTCCATGTCGTGCTGTCTGAAGCCGAAGGTGTGGCCCTTGCGCGCCGAGCGCTGCGCGTACAGCGCGAGCAGTTCGGCGGCGGTGTCGCGCACCTGGGCGGCCGCCTTCTTCTTCGCCTTTTCCCACTGGCCGGAGCCGAGCTTGTGCAGCGTGATCTGGTCGCCGGGCGCACCGCTGTAGCGGCTGATCTGGTGCAGCTGCGACACCGGCACGTAGAGCTTGTCGCCGTCTGCGTACTCCAGATGCAGGAACTCGGTCTCGCCCTCGCCGAGGTCCATGTGCATCAGGCCGATGTAGCGACCGATGCCGTGCTGCAGATGAACCACCGGGTCGCCCACCTTCAGTTCGGTGAGATCGCGCAGGAAGTTCTCGGCGGTCACCTTGCGGCCGTCGCGCTTGCTGCGCGCGCGGGCCTGCGACGGGTAGAGCTCGCTTTCGGTGACCAGCGCAATCGATGGCGAGGTCAGCGCGAAGCCTTCGGCCAGCGGGCCGGTGGCGATCAGCAGGCGTGCCTCACTCGCCAGCGCCGCGTCGAAGCTGTCGCAGGCGGCGTTGGCCAAGCCGTATTCGGTGAAGTAGTCGGTCAGCGTTTCGCGCCGGCCCGCCGATTCGGCCACCACCAGCACGCGCTGCGCGGCGACCAGCGCGCGCAGCCGGAACAGCGGGTCGTCCGACTTGCGCTCGACGGCAAGGTCGGGCAGCGGCGTGACCGCGGCCACTTCGTCGCCGCGGCCGAGGCGCACGATGGGGCGGTTGGCCAGCGATACGTGGAACTGTTCTTCAGACAGGAACAGGTCCGGCGGCGGCAGTATTGGCCGCGCGCGTTCGCCCTTCATCAGGTCGAAGCGGCTTTTCGTGTCGCGCCAGAAGTCGGCGATGGCGTCATTGACCTCGTAGTCGAGCGCCACGACGGCGTTGGCCGGCAGGTAGTCGAACAGCGTGTCGGTGCGCTCGAAGAACAGCGGGATGTAGTACTCGATGCCGGCGCTGGGCACGCCGTTGGACACGTCCTTGTAGATGACCGACTTCGACGGATCGCCCTCGAAGGTTTCGCGGAAGCGCGACCTGAAGGCGGCACGTGCCTTGTCGTCCATCGGGAACTCGCGTGCCGGCAGCAGCCGTATTTCCTGCGTCGGAAAAACGGTGCGCTGTGTGTTGACGTCGAAGGTGCGGATGCTTTCGACCTCGTCGTCGAACAGGTCGATGCGGTAGGGCAGGGCGGAGCCGGTCGGGTAGAGGTTGACCAGGCCGCCGCGCACGCTGTATTCGCCCGGTGCGACGACCTGAGTGACCGCGCTGTAGCCGGCCACGGTGAGCTGCAGGCGCAGGCCCTCGACGTCCAGCTTCGCCCCCTGCTTGACGAAGAAGGTGTGGGCCGCCAGGTACTCGCGCGGCGCGAGACGGTAGAGCGCGGTCGAGGCGGGTACCACCAGCACGTCCAGTTCGCCGCGCATCAGTGCGTAAAGCGTTTCCAGCCGCTCCGACACCAGATCTGCGTGTGGCGAGAACTGGTCGTAGGGCAGGGTTTCCCAGTCCGGCAGCTGGAATGAACGCAGGGCTGGCGCGAACCAGCGCAGTTCGTCGAGCAGGCGCTGTGCGTCCATCGGACGCGCGGCAACGACCACCAGCGGGGCGCCCAGCTCGCGTGCAAGCTCGGACAGGGCGAGCGCCTGGGCACCGCCCGGCAGCTTCGGCCAGTCGGTGCGGCCACCGGGGCGCGGGCGGGGAAGACGGGACAGCAGGGAAGGCAATGAAGTCATGTGCGGGTAGAGCGGTGTGGCACCCGAACGTTCGGGCGCCACCGGTGACGGCAGAGGCGCGATTATCCCGGAAACCGCTTCGGCCGCCTTGCCCGCTTCATTCGCGATCGGGGTACTCGTCGTACTTGCGCGCGTCGCCGCGCACCCGGTCGGCCGGGTACTTCTGGCGGTTCAGCGCCATCTTGTCGGCCACCGCGGCCGGCAGGTTGATGTCCAGCACGTCGGCCAGACGCACCAGATAGACCAGCACGTCGGCCAGTTCGTGGCTGACCGCGGTGCGCTTGTCGTCGGCCAGTTCGCGGCCGGTGGGCAGCCACTGGAAGTGCTCCATCACCTCGGCAGCTTCGATGCTCATCGCCATCGCCAGGTTCTTCGGCGTATGGAACTGCGCCCAGTCGCGTTCATCGACGAACTGGCGGATCAGGTCGCGCAGGGCGGACAGGTCGGTGGTGTCGGTGTGCGACGACATGGCGTGATCGAAGTAACGGAGGTGTGTGATTGTTGCAAAACTCCATCCTTGCGTCGCCGTCAAGACTTGATCTTGTAAATGGTGCGGCGCAGTATCGGCGGCGTCTTCCCACCGATTCCCCTGATGACCCAGGCCACTCAAGAGCCGAAAGCCCTTGCGCCGCTGATGCTTGCCGCACTCGGCGTCGTGTTCGGCGACATCGGTACCAGCCCGCTCTACGCCTTCAAGGAAGCCTTCGCCGGATCGCACGGACTGCCGCTGTCGGAGGCCAATGTGCTGGCCACGCTTTCGGCGCTGTTCTGGGCGGTCACGTTGATCATTTCGTTCAAGTACGTGTTCATCGTGCTGCGCTTCGACAACGAGGGCGAGGGTGGCGCGTTGGCGCTGGCTTCGCTGGCGCAGCGTTCGGCGCGCACCGGCGTACGTCGCCGCGTTGCGGCGGTCACCGCAGCCGGCGTGTTCGCCGCCGCGATGTTCTACGGTGACGCGGTGATCACGCCGGCGATTTCGGTGCTGTCGGCGGTCGAGGGCATTGCCGTGGTGACGCCCACTCTGGAGCACTGGGTCGAACCGATCACCATCGTCATCCTGGTCCTGCTGTTCTGCGTGCAGCGCACCGGTACCGCTGTCGTGGGGCGTTTCTTCGGGCCGATCACCATCGTCTGGTTCGCCGTGCTGGCGCTGCTGGGAGCATCGAGCATCGCGCAGACGCCCGAGGTGTTGCGCGCGCTGAACCCGGCCTATGCCGTCTCGTTCGCGATCGACACGCCGGGTAAGGCCTTCCTGCTGCTCGGTGCGGTCTTCCTTGCGCTGACCGGCGGCGAGGCGCTGTATGCCGACATGGGTCACTTCGGCCGGCGTCCGGTGCGGCTGGCCTGGTATTTCATCGTGTCGCCGGCACTGCTGATCAACTACTTCGGTCAGGGCGCGCTGGTGCTGCGTTCGTCCGAGGCGGTCAGCAACCCCTTCTTCATGCTGGCTCCCGAGGACTGGCGGCTGCCCCTGGTCGCGCTGGCGACGATGGCCACCGTGATCGCGTCGCAGGCGACCATTTCCGGCGCTTTCTCGATCACCGCGCAGGCGACGCGACTGGGTTACCTGCCGCGCCTGCGTCAGCTGCACACCTCGGACACCGAACGGGGGCAGGTCTACATACCCGCGGTGAACTGGATGATGCTGGTCGTGGTGGTCGTGCTGGTGCTCGAATTCGACACGTCGAGCGAACTGGCGGCGGCCTACGGCATCGCGGTGTCGGGCGACATGATCATCACGACGCTGCTGATGCTGTTCATCACGACCATGTCGCAGCGTCGCCTGAAGACGCTGCTGCTCGCCGTGCTCGGCGTCTTCCTGGTCGTCGAGATGTTGTTCTTCGCCTCCAACCTGACCAAGTTCATGGCCGGCGGCTGGCTGCCCATGCTGCTTGGCGGCGCGCTGTTCACGATGCTCACGACGTGGAAGCAGGGCACCGCGCTGATCACCCGCGAACGCCGGCGCATCAACATCCCGATGGCCGACTTCATCGGCGGACCGCCGCTGGACGTTCCGCGTGTGCCGGGCACGGCGATCTACCTGACATCCGATACGGAAACGGTGCCCAGTGCGCTGTTCCACAATCTGAAGCACTTCAAGGTGCTGCATGAGCGCGTGTTCTTCCTGCACGTGATGATCGAGGACGTGCCGCGCGTGCCCGACATCGACCGCATCGAAGTGCACAAGCTCGGTGGCGAGCACTACACGGTGGAGGCGCGCTACGGCTTCCGCGAGGAACCGGACATTCCGAAGGCGCTCGCCGCGCTGGCCGATCTGGGTCTCGAACTGGAGCCGATGAGCACCACCTATTTCGTCGCCCGCGCGACCGTGGTCGAAGGCCAGGGTGACGACCTGCAGTCGTGGCGGCGTGCGCTGTTCGGCTGGATGATGCGGCAGTCGGAAGGGCCGGCGAACTACTTCCACCTGCCGCCCAATCAGGTGGTCGAGCTGGGCACGCAGATCAGTCTCTGAACGGCTGCGGCGGCTGCGGGAAATTTTCCAGGCCGCACCGGCCGGGGCTTCCGCCGGAACTGCGACGCACCGACAATGCCGAACCTCGCGGAGGCCGATACGCCTCCAGCCTGCTTCACCCCTCGCACAGGAAAACAACGATGCGCTACACCCGCACCGCGATGTCGCTGCACTGGCTGATCGCGCTGATGCTGTTCGGCATGTTCGGCTTCGGCCTCTACATGGTCGAACTGCCGCTGTCGCCGCAGAAGCTGAAGTTCTACTCGTATCACAAGTGGGCCGGCGTCACCGTGTTCCTGCTGGTGATCGCGCGCCTGGCCTGGCGCATTACGCACCGGCCGCCCGCGCTGCCGGCGGACATGCCGGCCTGGCAGGTGACGGCGGCCAAGGCCGGCCATCATCTGCTCTATCTGCTGATGGTGATCGTGCCGCTGTCCGGCTGGCTGATGAGTTCGGCCAAGGGCTTCCAGACCGTCTGGTTCGGCGTGCTGCCGCTGCCCGATCTGCTGGCCAAGGACGAGGCGCTGGGCGAGGCGCTGCTGCTGACGCACCGGCTGCTGAACTGGTTCTTCATGCTGGTGGTGGCGGGCCACGTATTGGCCGCGCTGAAGCATCACTTCATCGATCGCGACGGGCTGCTGTCGCGCATGCTGCCCGGGCGCTGATCAGCGTGCGCCGGCCGGCAGCCAGACCTGCGCCGGGTCGAGCGCATAGCTCCACGGCAGGCCGGCATTCTTCCAGCCATTGACGGTGCGCTTGCCGCGCTCGGCGCCGCTGTCCGCGGTGTCGCCCTCGAAACCGTCGATCACCGTCCATACCCGGGTGAAACCGGCCGCGGCCAGCGCATTGACGGCGCGCGCCGTGCGGTCGCCGGAGCGGCAGATGAGCACGATGTCGGCGTTGCGGTCCAGTCCCTTGGCCTGCAGGCGCTGTTCGACCGAGCGGATGAATTCAGGGTTCTTGTGCAGCGTGAAGCGGCGCGACTTGGCGTCGAAGTGGTCGAAGTTGACCAACATGAAGGGCACGTTGGCATCCATGCCGGCCGGTACGCCGACATAGCTCACCTCGGCCTGCGTGCGCACGTCGAGGAAGAGCGTGCCGCCGGGGTTGTCGCTCAGCATGCGGTGCGCCTCGGCCGAGGTCAGATAGCGGTCCAGCACCGTGCGCTTGTCCGGCGGCACGGCGGCGGGATCGATGGCGTAAGCGCTGCTGCATGCGCACAGCGCGAGTGCAAGGAAGATTGATCGCATCGAGGCTCCTTCGCGGTAGATCGCCGCGCAGGACGGGGCGACGATCAGGCCACGCTGAGGCGCGGCTTGCCACGCAGTTGACTGCGCAGCGGGCGGTCGAGTTCTGCCAGACGCGCGGTCAGCGTATCCATCAGCTTTTCGCGCGACACCGATTTGGCGACGAAGCAGCTGGCGCCGGCGTCCATCGCTGCGCGTTGCCAGGCCGGGTCCTCGATGCCCGACAGCATCACGATGACCAGCTTGTCGGCGCTGTAGTGTTCGCGCAACGCCTTGCAGGTGGCGACGCCGTCCATGCCCTGCATCAGGCCGTCGAGCAGCAGCACGTGGGGGCATTGCTGGCCCACCATCAGCAGCGCCTGCTCGCCGCTCTCCGCCTCGCGGATGTGTGTGCAGCCGGCGCCTTCGAGCGAGCGGCGCATCAGGAAGCGTTCCGCTTCGTCGTCGTTGACGATCAGGATGTCCAGCGCGTCCGGCAGTGCCCCCTGCGCGCCTTCGCTGTCCAGGCTGCATTCGAGTACGCGGCGCGCCTACTCGAGCTGCATGCGGCTGGCGATCGGCACCAGCGTGGTGGCCAGTGCCCAGTCCTTTTCCAGCGCGGCCGCTTCGAGCCGACGCATCGTGTCGTGCAGGTCGAAGGCCTGCGCATGCACGGCCAGCGACTTCAGCGTGTGGGCGGCGCGGCGCAGCGTGTTCTCGTCGCGCTCGCGCAGCGCTTCCTGCATGGCCAGCACGTTGCGCTGCGATTCCTTCTCGTACAGCGCAGCGAAGCGCGCGCGGTCCTGCTGGTTGATCGCGTCGATCGAGATCGACTGCGTGCCGGACACCGCGTTGTCCGGCAGCCACTTGCGCACGATGGCGTACAGGTCGTCTTCGCGGAAGGGCTTGGCCAGGTAGTCGTCCATGCCGGCGGCGATGCAGTTCTCGCGGTCGCCGTCGTTGGCGCCGGCGGTCAGCGCGATCAGCGGCGTGGCCGGCAGGCCGACCAGGCGTTCGCGGTCGCGGATGCGTTCGCAGGCTTCGAAGCCATCCATGCCGGGCATCTGGCAGTCCATCAGCACGAGGTCGAAGCGGGCGTGCTCAAGCTCCTGCAGCGCCTGTCAACCGTCGCGCGCCAGCGTGCAGCGCAAGCCGAAGGCCTCAAGCATGTGGGAGGCGACTTCAGCGTTGACCGGGCTGTCCTCGACCAGCAGCACGCTGCCGGACAGTCGCGGCAAGGTGGGCAGCGACAGGCTGTTCTGCGCTTCCTCGATGCCGGTCGATACCACCTTGCACGGCAGCGACAGTGTGAAGGTGGAGCCGATGCCCTGGGCGCTGCGCAGCGTGACCGAGCCGCCGAGCATTTCGGCCAGCTGACGCGAAATCGCCAGACCGAGGCCTGTGCCGCCGAAGCGGCGCGAGGCGGTGTTGTCGGCCTGGGCGAAGGCGTCGAAGATGCGTGCCTGGTCGTCGTGCGCGATGCCGATGCCGGTATCGCGCACTGACATGACCATGCGCACCGAACCGCTGGTCGGGCGGTCGTGCAGCATCAGGTCGTCGTCCATCGAGTGCGCGCGCAGCGTGACGAACACGCCGCCGTGGTCGGTGAACTTGATGGCGTTGCCGATCAGGTTGACGGCGATCTGGCGCAGGCGACCGGGGTCGCCCTCGATGCGGCCGGGTACCGCGTCGTTGACGTCGAGTGCCAGCGTCAGGTTCTTTTCGCGTGCCTGCGCGCCGAGCAGTTCGGTCACTTCGCGCAGCGTGCGCCGCGGGTCGAATTCGCTGCGCACGAGATCGAAGCGGCCGGCTTCGATCTTCGACAGATCGAGAATGTCGTTCAGCAGATCGAGCAGGTTTTCGCCCGAGCGGTAAAGCGTTTCCAGGTAGCGCCGCTGCTCGCCGTTCAGTTCGCTGCGCAGCAGCAGCTGCGCCATGCCCAGCACGCCATTCATCGGCGTGCGGATTTCGTGGCTCATGTTCGCCAGGAACTGGCTCTTCGCCTGGTTGGCCTGTTCGGCGTTCTCCTTCGCCTCCTCGTTTTCCTGCGCCACCTTGGCGTGGTGCAGGCGCAGCCGGATGAACTCGGCGGTGTTGCGCTGGAAGCGACGGGCGTTGACGACGGCGATCATCAGGAACAGCAGGATGAAGCCGCCCAGCACCTCGCGCTCGGGCTCGGGCGAGCGCAGATAGAAATAAGCGGTGGGGAGCAGTGTGGGCAGCGCCATGCACAGATAGGCCTTCCACATGCCGGTCAGCGAGAACAGCCCTACAGCGGATACGGCCACCAGACAGAGCGGCACGACCATTTCGTAGGGATGTCCCGGCGGCGGCATCAGGAACACGCCGAGCGACCCCCAGGCGGAGCCGGCGGCGAGCACGCCGAGCATGAACAGCCACTTCCAGATCAGCGTCTCGTTGATGCCTGGCGACACATGGCGCCAGGCCAGGATGAGACCGTAACGACCGACGTTCACGACCACCATCGCCACCAGCCAGATGCTGAGTGCACGCGGATCGACAATGTTGTGCAGCACGCCCCAGATCAGGCTGGCCAGCACGATGGCCATCAGCAGCGTGAAGGGCGTCAGCCGGTAGGCGAGCGCCACCAGTTCCGCCTCGACCTGGCGTTCCGTGCCTTCATTGCGCGGTGTGGTGCCGTGTGACAGAAGAGTGGTGGGCATGACCGGCTCAGCTCTTAGGGCAGTCGGCCGCGAGGCCCGATGAGAAGGAGTAGTTCCGGTTCACGACTGTGGGCACGGTTTCTTTAACCGGCAGGCCGTGATGCGGCGCCGCATTCACTGTCCGTAGCTCCCGAACTTGACCAGCACGCGCGCCATTTCGGCGTCGTCGATCAGCTGCGGCGTGCCGATCTGCAGTGTCCGCCAGTACTGTTCGCACAGGGTTTCGAATTCGACCGCCAGCGCGACCGCCTGCGCCAGGTCGTGGCCGAACACCAGCATGCCGTGGTTGGCCATCAGGCAGGCACAGCGACCGTCGAGTGCGTCGATCACCGCGTCGGACAGCGCCTGTTCGCCGAAGGTGGCGTAGCGCGCGCAGCGCACCGTGGCGCCACCGAAGCGCGCAATCATGTAGTGGAAGGGCGGAATGTCTGCACCGACGCAGGCGAGCGCGGTGGCGAAGGGGGCGTGCGTGTGCACGACCGCACCGGCTTCGGGCCGCGCGCGATAGATGTCGCGATGGATGCGCCATTCCGAGGACGGCTTGAGCCGGCCTGCGAAACCGCCGTCCTGGTCGACCAGAACCATGTCGTCCGGCGTGCACGCATCCGGTTCGAGTCCGCTCGGTGTGATCAGGAATGCGGTGCCGCGGCGCGCGCTGACATTGCCAGCCGCACCGCGGTTCAGTCCGCACGCTTCCAACCGGCGAGCCGCAGAGTGCACGTCGGCGCCGCTGACCTCAGTCATCAGGGTGTGCCCCTGTATTGTGGAGTGCCGCCGATTATCCCCAACACGCCGCGGATTACAAGCGTGTCCGTGTTAAAGGTTAACGAAACGTCAGTGGTTTCCCCACGTCGTCGGCCGGAAATCCTTTACAGATAAGGGTTTCAGTTTTCTCGAAACAACATTAACTTCTGTGGATGAAGTCAGACCGAGAACTGTTTCGGCGTCTGCCCGGCCACGCAGTCGATCGGGCCGCGTTCGGTCACGATGGCGCTCACCAGTGCGACCGGCGTCACGTCGAAGGCCGGATTGGCGACAGCGCGGTCGGCGTCGAGCACCGTGACGCCGCCCTCGGCGCCGCGCACCACGCGCACCTCGTCGCCGCTACGTTCCTCGATCGGAATCGCGTCGCCGTCGGCACAGCCCAGATCTATGGTTGACCACGGCGCAGCGACCCAGAAGGGCAGCGCATGCGCGCGTGCCGCCAGCGCCTTCAGATAGCTGCCCACCTTGTTCGCAGTGTCGCCATTCGCCGCGATACGGTCGGCGCCGATCACCACCGCGTCAACGCGGCCTTCGCGCATCAGCTGACCGGCGGCGTTGTCGGCGATCACGGTGTGCGGCACGCCAGCGCGCGCCAGTTCCCAGGCGGTCAGCAGGCCCTGATTGCGCGGCCGCGTTTCCGACACCCAGACGTGGATGTCCAGCCCGGCCTGCTGCGCCAGATAGATACCGGACAGCGCAGTGCCCCAGCCGGTGGTGGCCAGCCAGCCGGCGTTGCAGTGGGTCATCAGATCGATGCGGCCGGATGCCGGCAGCGCGCGGATCAGCGCCAGCGTGTGCTCGCCGATGGCGCGGTTGGCAGCGCGGTCCTCGTCGCAGATCGCCAGCGCCTCGTGCCAGGCTGCTTCGGCGCGCGCGGACGGCGCCAGAGGCAGCACCGCGCGTGCGACCCGGTCCAGCGCCCAGGCCAGATTGACCGCGGTCGGTCGGGTGGCGGCCAGCGTGCGTCGGGCGGCGTCGAGCGCGGCGTCGTCGGCCGCCTCACGCAGCGCCAGCGCCAGACCGAAGGCGCCGATGGCGCCGATCAGCGGCGCACCGCGCACCTGCATCGAGGCGATTGCGTGGGCCGCCTGCGCAGCGGTGGCGATGCGCAGTTCGTGTTCGGCGAAGGGCAGTCGGGTCTGGTCGAGGATGTGGAGAACATCGTTGTCGATGCGCAGCGGGCTGGGGGTGTCGGTCATGGAGCGGGGCGGGCATACCGTATTGCATCGGGGCCTGAAGCATAATCCGCCCTCCAAGCCAGAGCGATGTCTGCCATGCAGGATTACAGCGGCTGCGTGCCGTCCAAGCTGCCCGACGTGGGCACCACGATATTCACCGTCATTTCGCGCGAAGCCGCCGAACTGGGCGCGTTGAACCTGTCGCAGGGCTTTCCCGACTTCACTGCGGGGCCGGAACTGTTCGATGCAGTGGCGCGGCATATGCACGCCGGCCACAACCAGTATTCGCCGATGGCCGGCCAGCCGGCGCTGCGCGCAGCGGTGTCCGCCAAGATGGCCGCGGCGTATGGCGCGCAGTACGACCCGGAGACCGAAATCACCATCACCGCCGGCGCCACTCAGGCCGTCTACACCGCGATCACCGCGCTGGCCGGGCCAGGCGACGAGGTGATCATTTTCGAGCCGGCCTTCGACAGCTATCTGCCGGGCATCCGGCTGGCGGGTGCGACGCCGGTATTCATCCGGCTGGAGGCGCCGCACTTCCTGCCGGACTGGGACGCGGTGGCGCGCGCGATCACGCCGCGTACCCGGCTCATCATCACCAACACGCCGCACAACCCGACCGGCGCCGCCTGGTCGCTCGACGACCAGCGCCGGCTGGCCGCGCTGTGCGACGGTCGCGACATCCTGGTCATTTCGGACGAGGTGTACGAACACATCATGTTCGACGGCCGCGAACACGCCAGCGCCTGCCGCGTGCCGGAACTGGCGGCGCGCACGCTGCTGGTGTCCAGCTTCGGCAAGACCTTCCATGTGACTGGCTGGAAGGTCGGCTTCGTCTGCGCGCCGCCGTCGCTGACCGCCGAATTCCGCCGCGTGCACCAGTTCAACGTGTTCGCCGTGAACACGCCCTGCCAGCTCGGCCTGGCTGACTACATGGCCGACGCTTCGCGCTATCTCGACCTCGGCGCCTTCTACCAGAAGAAGCGCGATGACTTCCGTGCCCGCATGGCCGCTTCACGCTTCGAACTGCTGGACTGCGCCGGCACCTATTTCCAGCTCGCCCGCTACGACGCGATCAGCGACGAGCCGGACGCCGTGTTCGTACGCCGGCTGATGCGCGAAGCAGGCGTGGCCACCATACCGGTGTCCGCCTTCCACCACGATGGCTTCGACGCGAAGCTCATCCGTTTCTGCTTCGCCAAGAGCGAAGCGCTCATTGCACAGGCCTGCGAGCGCCTGTGCGCCTATTGAAAGCTGCAATGGAAAACGTCGATTTCGAATTGCGGGGCGAATACGTCGCCCTGTGCGACCTGCTGAAGATTGCCGGTGTCGTCACGAGTGGCGGCGAGGGCAAGGCCCGCGTCAACGCCGGCGGCGTGATGGTGGACGGCCAGCCGGAATCGCGTCGCACCGCGAAGATCCGCGCTGGTCAGGTGGTGGAGTGCGATGGCGTGCGGATCAAGGTGCGCGGCACGGCCGAGTAATGGCTGGTTCTTGTGCGGGCGAGCTCTGCTCGCGATACGGCGCCTGAATACCCGGTGGCTGCGGACACCGGCCGCATCGCGAGCAGAGCTCGCTCCCACGATGGCGACGCTGGCGACGCGCAAATTGCGACCAATGCGCGCTTACGATGCGAGTCTGCATGCCGCAGCCAGACCGCTGCGAACGGCGGCTTCCAGCGTGGCCGGATAGTCGGCGACGAGGTAGTCGCCTGCGATCGCGATGCGGCTGTCGCGCGGCTGTTCGATCGCGGCACGTCCCGGCGTGCAGCGGAAGGTGGCGCGGCGTTCGCTGATCGTGCGTACCCACAGCGGATCGGACAGCGCGGGGAACTGGCTGCGCAGCGCGGCCAGTACGGTGCGTTCCGTCTCTTCCCGCGTGCCGCCGGCGGCGGATACGACACCGGCCAGCAGGCCGGGCGGACCGCCGAGCTGGCCGCGGTCGAATACCCAGTGCGGTTCGCCGGCGACGAAGCCGGTCATCGCTGTGGGCAGACGCGTGCGGGCGTCGAAGGCGGCATAGACGGTGGTGATGGCTTCGTACGCCAGCGCCGCGACCTGTTGCGCGATGTGCTGCATGCCGAGCAGGTCGCCCAGCAGCGCCGGCAGCTGATGCGGGCTGCAGGCGAACACGACGCGGTCGAAGCTTGGCGCACTGTCGCCGCAGTCGATGGCGAAACCATCGGCCTGCTCGCGCACGGTACGTACGCGCGTTCCGGTGTTCACCGATGCCCCGTGCGCGCGCAGCCAGAACAGGGCCGGCTCGGGCAGCAGACTGCCGAGGTCGGCGCGCGGCAGCAGCAGGTCGGCCGCGCCCGGCGGCCCCATCAGGCTGTCGGTCAGCACGCGCGCGAACACGCGGGCGCTGGACTGTTCGATCGAGGTGTTCAGCGCGGCGACGCACAGCGGCGCCCAAAGGTGCCGGGTCGCGCCGTCGGTCTGCGCCGTGCGGGTGAGCAGGGCGGCCACGGTCTCGTCGGCCGGCGGCGCGCGGCGTATCGCGCGCATCAGTTGCAGCACGGCCAGACGATCGCGCCAGCTCATGCCGCGGGCACGCAGGAAGGCGAGGGCGACGCTGGCGCGTCCACTGCCGTGCGCGCGCAGCGAAAAGCCGTCGTCAAATTGGAGCGCCAGCGGCAGTCGCTGCAGCAGCGCGTCGGGGTCGGCGCCGACGGCACGCATCAGCGCCAGCGTTTCGCTGTAGGCGCCGATCAGGATGTGCTGGCCGTTGTCGAGCGGCAGACCGTCCATGTACACGGTGCGCGCGCGACCGCCGACCTGGGGAGCGGCCTCGAACACCGTCGGCTGAAGCCCGCGGCGTACGCAGTTGACCGCGCAGGCCAGGCCGGCCCAGCCGCCACCGACGATGGCGACCGTGGTGCTCAACTTTTCAGCCAGGTTTTCCACGCCAGCCACAGCTTGCGCAGCGGCGTCAGCGCGATGCGCCGGTCAAGCACGCGGCAGCCGTCACGCTCGATCTCGTCGAGCAGCGTGCGGTAGATCGCGGCCATCACCAGCCCAGGGCGCTGCGCCGCGCGGTCCTGCTTCGGCAGTGCGGCCATCGCCTGTTCGTAGTACTGGCGGGCGCGGGCGATCTGGAATTCCATCAGCTGACGGAATTCGTCGCTGTAGCGTGCGTTCAGGATGTCGGCGGCGCGCACGTTGAAGCGCTGCAGTTCCTCGACCGGCAGGTAGATGCGACCGCGTCGCGCGTCCTCGCCGACGTCGCGGATGATGTTGGTGAGCTGAAAGGCGATGCCCAGGTCGTGCGCATACTTCTGCGTGTCGCGGTGGGTCGAGCCGAAGATCTGCGAGGCGAGCAGACCGACCACCGACGCGACGCGGTAGCAATAGAGCTGCAGCCCTTTGAAGTCGAGATAGCGCGACTGGTCGAGATCCATTTCCATGCCGTCGATGATTTCGAGCAGCTGTTCGCGCGGCAGGCCGTAGTCGCGGATGGCCGGCAGCAGCGCCAGGCAGACCGGATGCTCGGGCGTACCGTCGAAGCAGGCGTCGATCTGCGTGCGCCACCAAGCGAGCTGGGTGCGCGCGATGCCGACGTCCTCGGTTTCGTCGACCACGTCGTCAACCTCGCGGCAGAAGGCGTACAGCGCGGTGATCGCACGCCGGCGCGGCGGCGGCAGGAAGAGGAAGCTGTAATAGAAGGACGAACCGCTCTTCGCGGCGCGGTCCTGACAGTATTCGTCGGGGGTCATCGGTAGGTGAGGGCCTTGAGGGCTATCAGCGGCCAGTCGGTTCGGCCCAGTTTCGGGCGGCGGCGGAAGACATCGTAATCGACCTGTTCGATGCGCTGCAAAATGCGCAGCCCGCCCTGCACGACAAGGCGCAATTCCCAGCCCAGTCGACCGGGCAGGCGGCGTGCCAGCGGCATGCCGGAACGCATCAGCGCGCGGGCGTCATCGACGAGTTGTTTCATCATGGCGCGGAAAGCGTCGTCGCAGCGCGCGTTGCGCAGATGCGCTTCGGTGACGCCGAAGCGCGCCATCGTGTCGAGCGGAATGTAGATGCGGCCGGGCGGCAGGCCGTCGGCGTTCTTGCCGATGTCGATGGCGACGTCCTGCCAGTGGTTGATCAGCTGCAGCGCGCTGCAGATCGCGTCGGACTGAGTGAGGCTTTCCGCGTCATCGACCTTGTAAAGGCAGAGCAGCAGCCGGCCGATCGGGTCGGCCGAGCGGCGGCAGTAGTCGCGCAGTTCGGTGTCGTTTGCGTAGCGGGTTTTCACCACGTCCTGCGCGAATGCGTCGAGCAGGTCGCGGAAGAGCGGCAGCGGCAACGACCATGCGCGCACGGCGCGGGCCAGCCGGGCGTGGATCGGGTCGTCCGGCACGCCGCCGTTTTCAATGACGCGCAACTGTTCGCGACACAGTTCGAGCGCGGTCAGTCGCGCTTCCGGGGCGGCCTCGCCCTCGTCGGCGATGTCGTCCGCATTGCGGGCGAACCAGTAGATGGCCGCGACCGGCTCGCGCAGCGCGGGCGGCATCAGGCGGGAGGCGACCGGGAAGTTTTCGTAGTGTTCGACCGACATGGGGCGCCGAGTATACCGGGGGCGGGTGTACAATCCGCGCCGCGTGCCCAGGTGGCGAAATTGGTAGACGCACTGGATTTAGGTTCCAGCGCCGCAAGGCGTGGAGGTTCGAGTCCTCTCCTGGGCACCAGCCTGCGCTTGTTCAGCCGGGTTTTCTCGCCACCATCCCCACCAGTGCCGACTGTCCGCGATGCGCGGAGCCTTCGTCGAGCACGTCCTCGTACTCGTCCAGCCGTTCGATGTCGAAGTCGCCGAAGGCTTCGCGCAGCATTGCGGCGGTGTACAGGTTCTCGATGGCCGACGGCCCGCCGGTGCGGTAATCGAGCTGCTTCGGCGTATAGCCCTGCAGCACGATGCGACCGCCCGGGCGCAGCGTGCGCTTCAGGTTTTCGAACAGCCGGGTGCGTTCGTCGGGTGCCGCAAACTGGATGAAGATGGCCACCACAAGGTCGAAGGCTTCATCCGGATAGGTCCAGTTCAGCGCGTCGGCCAGCGCGAAATCGACCCGTACGCCGCGCGCGGCAGCCAGCGCTTCGGCCTTGTCGAGCGCAACCGGCGACAGTTCGGTCGCCGTCACGTCCAGCCCCTGTTCGGTCAGCCAGACCGCGTTGCGGCCTTCGCCATCGGCGACGCTGAGCGCGCGCTGTCCTGCACGGAGCACGCCGGCCTGTGCCGCGAGGAAGCGGTTCGGTGCGGTGCCGAACAGATAGGCCTCGCCGACGGCGCGGTACTTGTCGGACCAGAAGTCCTGCGCGTCGGCGTGGCTCATCAGTCTTGGATGTGGCCCATACGCTGGGCCTTGGTCGCGAGGTAGCGATGATTCATCGGGTTGGCTCCGACGTGCAGCGGAATGCGCTCGACCACCTCGACGCCTTCGCTCTCCAGCGCCCGCACTTTCAGTGGGTTGTTGGTGAGCAGCCGTGCCTGACGGATGCCGAGGCTGCGCACGATGTGCGCGGCGTAGCGGTAATCGCGTGCGTCGTCCTCGAAACCCAGCATACGGTTGGCGTCCACCGTGTCGGCGCCGCTGTCCTGCAGCGCGTAGGCGCGGATCTTGTTGATCAGGCCGATGCCGCGCCCCTCCTGACGCAGGTAGACCAGCGCGCCACGGCCTTCGGCAGCAATCGCGCGCAGCGACGCTTCGAGCTGGGGACCACAATCGCAACGCAGGCTGAACAACGTGTCGCCGGTCAGGCATTCGGAGTGCAGGCGCAACATGACCGGGGCGCCGTCGTTGAAGTCGCCCAGCGTCAGTGCAACGTGTTCGAGCCCGGTCTTCGGGTCGGCGTAGCCGTGCAGCGTGAAGTCGGCCCAACGGGTGGGCAGCCGGCAGACGATGTCCGACGGAGCGGTCGCGTGGGCGGTGGCGTCGGCCGGGTGGCGGCCGGCGGTGTCGCCTTCCGGCAGGTGGCCGATGGCGCGGTACTTCTTTTCACTGGGTTGCGTGCTCATCTGCTGCTTTGTGTTGGGGCCTGAAGCGGAGTGCGGGAGCAGGCCAAGGGGCGTAAGTATGGCCCATGTTGTGCTCGGGGCGGCACGGTCAGCTTAACCAGCGGGCGATCAGCGGCACGACAATCGCCGTGACGACACCATTCAATCCCATTGCAAGCGCGGAGAAGGCGCCGGCCGTCTCGCCGAGCTGAAAGGCGCGCGCGGTGCCGATGCCGTGGGCGCTCATGCCGATGGCGAAGCCGGTCACCGCCGGGTCACGGGTGCCGGTGGCCTTCAGCAGGGCCGGGCCGATGACGGCGCCGACGATGCCGGTCAGGATGACCAGAATGGCGGTCAGCGAGGGCAGGCCGCCGATCTTTTCCGAAATGCCCATGGCGATCGGCGTGGTGACCGATTTCGGCGCCAGCGACAGCAGCGTACGCGGCTCGGCACCGAGCGCCTGCGCGATCCACCATACGGACAGCACCGACACCACCGACCCGGCCAGCAGCGCCAGCATGGACGGGCCGAACAGCTGCTTCAGCCGCGGTAGCTGGGCGTAAAGCGGAACAGCCAGGGCAACCGTGGCCGGGCCGAGCAGGAAGTGCACGAACTGGGCGCCGTCGAAATAGATGGCGTAGGGCGTGCCGGTCAGCGTGAGCAGGGCGACGATGAGGGCGATTGCCAGGGCGACGGGATTGGCCAGCGGGTGTGAGCCGAGCTTGAGGTAGAGCGCATGCGCCGCCTGGTAGGCCAGCAGCGTCAGCGTGAGGCCGAGCAGCGGGCTGGCCGCCAGATAGACCCAAAGCTCGCGGATTTCGCCCGTCATCGACCACGCGCTCCGAGGCGCAGCACGGCAGCGGTGAGCAGCAGCGTGATCGCGCAGCTCAGCACGACGGCGGTCAATGTCGGCAGCCATTCGCGGGCGAGCAGGCTGGCGTGCACCATGATGCCGGCGCCGGCCGGTACGAACAGCAGCGACAGGTGCTGCAGCAAGGTGTTGGCCGTTTCGCGCAGCGGTGCCGGGGTGTCGCCACGGATCATCAGGGCGGCGAACAGCAGCGCCATGCCGACCACCGGGCCGGGCACCGGCAGCCCCAGCCACTGGACCAGCACTTCCCCGATCAGCTGGAGCACCAGCAGCAGGGTGAGCGACGCGAGCATGACGACCTCCGGCCTTGATACATGACCGGATTCTACGGCGTCCGCGGATGTGAAAAGGCCCCAGTCCTTGCGGTACCGGGGCCTTCGCTGACGGGCTTCGATCGCCGGTTCAGCGATAGCCGGCGCGGTCGAACACCTTCTGCGCTTGGGCCGTTGTGCGGGCCAGTTCGCCGACGTTCAGCGTGTCGGCCTTGAAGTTGCCCAGCGACTTCAGTTCCGGGTTGGACACCACCGCCGACTTCACCACCGGCCACTCGTTGTTGCCGTTGGCGAAATAGGCCTGGGCTTCGTCCGAGGCGAGGTATTCCAGGAACTTGACCGCGGCGTCCTTGTTCGGCGCCGTCTTCAGCATGCCGCCGCCGGAAATGTTGATGTGGGTGCCGAAGCTGGACTGGTTGGGCCACACGACGCCGACCTTCTCCATCATCGAGCGGTCTTCCGCCTTGCCCGAGCGCAGCAGGCGCACCAGATAGTAGGTGTTTGACACGGCCACGTCGCACTCGCCGGCCGCTACCGCCTTGATCTGGTCGGTGTCGCCGCCCTTCGGGGCGCGTGCGAAGTTGGCGACCACGCCGCGTGCCCACTCTTCGGTCTTCGCCTCGCCCCAGTGCTGGATCAGCGCAGCGCCCAGCGACACGTTGTAAGGGTGGGCGCCGGAGCGCGAACAGAGCTTGCCCTTCAGCGCCGGCTTGGCCAGGTCCTCGTAGTTGGCGACGTCGGCCGACTTCAGCTTCATCTTGTTGTAGATGATGACGCGGGCGCGGGTCGAGAACGCGAACCAGTTGTTCTCCGGGTCACGCAGGTGGGCCGGGATGCGCTCTTCGAGCACAGCGGACTTCACCGGCGCGAACAGGCCGAGCGCGTCGGCCTGGGCCAGGCGCGAGGCGTCAACGGTGATGAACACGTCGGCCGGGCTGTTGGCGCCTTCGTTGCGGATGCGCTCGACCAGTTCGTCTTCCTTGCCTTCGATGCGGTTGATCTTGATGCCGGTCTGGCGCGTGAAGTTCGAGTACAGCGCTTCGTCCGTCTGATAGTGACGGGCCGAGTAGAGGTTCAGCACCTTTTCCTGCGCAAGCGCCGGGGTCAGCGCGAAGGCGGCGGTCAGCGCCGTTGCGAGGCGGATGAGTCGGGATTTCATGGTCGCTCCAGGAGATACGGTCGCAAGGTTCGTGCGCGAATCAGTGCGTCACGATGCGGCCGGAAATTAGCAGAAGCAATTCGCAATTGCAAAGCATTCGCAATTGCGCTACCGTGAATGCGAATCGTTCTCAAAAGGATGTTCGCATGGACGCTGTTCTGGTCGGGGCTGATCGCCTCGGCAACATTCCCGAGGTGCTGGCCGAGTTCGGCCTGAAGATCCGTCATCACATCACCGGTCGCGATCCCAAGCACCAGCGGCAGGCGCAGCGCCTGCCCGGAGGGACCGACGTGGTGATCCTGTTTACCGACTTTCTCGGCCACAACGTGATGAAAGCCTATCGTGACGCGGCACGCGACAGCGGCGTGCCGGTGGTGGCCTGCCGTCGATCGGTGTGTGCGTTGAAAACGGCGCTGGAGGGGTGCGGCGCGGTCAAGTGCGCAGCGTGTCCCCGCGCGAAGTAAACCGGCCGGAAGGAATCAGCGCAGCGAAATGCTGCCGCCCTGATCGACGTCGATCCGGCGTGCGCCGTTGAAGCGCTTGGCCCAGTAGCGGCCGGTCATGTCGTCAACGCGCACGCCGCCGCCGCGCGAATTGGCGTGCATGAACTTGTTGTCGCCAAGGTAGATGCCGACGTGCGAGAAGGAGCGGCGCAGCGTGTTGAAGAACACCAGGTCGCCCGGCTGCAGTTCGTCCTTCGGAATCGTTTCGCCGACCCGTGCCATTTCGACCGCGGTGCGCGGCAGCAGCACGCCCAGCGCATCGGAAAACACGTGGCGCACGAAACCGCTGCAGTCGAAGCCGCTCTGCGGCGTGTTGCCGCCGAAGCGATAGCGGATGCCGAGCAGGGACAGGCCGTTGTCGATCAGGTCGGTCACCGCATCGGCTGCGGCGTTGGCGTGCTCGATCACGCGCTCGCCGGAGAACGGACCGTAGAGCGTCGTGAATACGCCGCTTTCCGGTGCCGCAGCGGGCTCGGCCCGAACGGCGGGGGAGGCGAGAAGTGCGCACGCAGAAGCGGCGCACAACCACATCCGGAGAAGGGATATTCGGAGCATGGGGCCGGAATATACCGACGCAACCCCCATCTGCCAAGTTTTCCGACACCGCCAACATGTTGCGCGACAGCGCGCCGGCTTCCCCTACAATCGCGGGTCCGACCATCCCAGCCGACGCGCGGCCCATGAGTGATTCCCCGCCCAGCGATGATGTGATGCACGCCAAGGTGCTCGTCGTTGACGACTCGCGCATGGTGCGCGCGTCCATCATCAAGCGCATCCGCGACCGCTTCGAGTGTCGCGAGGAGGCCGACGGCGAAGCCGGCTGGGCGACTTTGCTGGTCGATGACTCGATCCAGGTCGTGCTGTCCGATCTGAGCATGCCGCACCTCGATGGCTACGGCTTGCTCGAACGCATCCGCGCCTCGCACATCCAGCGCATCGCCGACATTCCGGTGATCATGATTTCCGGCGACGAGGACGACGCTGCACGTGAGCGTGCGCGGGCGCTCGGCGCTACCGACTTCATCACCAAGGGCATCGGCACGGTCGAACTGCTGTCGCGTATCGAATCCGCCAGCCGGCTGAGCAAGACCTCCCGTGAACTCGCCGACAGCCGCGAGGCGCTGGCCGCGGCCTCGCCGATCGACCCGGATTCGGGCATGGCGACGCCGCAGTACATGGAAATCCACGGCGCGCAGCTGATGTCGGCAGCGGCGCGCTACCACGGTCAGGTCAGCGTGCTGATCGTCGGCATCGACAACTTCGGCGAGATCACCCGCAACTTCGGGCGTCACGTGACCGATCTGATCATGCGCAAGCTGGCCAAGGTGCTGGCGACCAAGGTGCGCAAGGAAGACACCTTCTCGCAGATCGGCGACGGCCAGTTCGCCATCATCACGCCCGACATCAGCCTGCAGAGCGCGGAACAGTTCGCCAACCGGATGCGTAGCGTGATCGGTGCGACGGCCATGCAGTATCGCGGCCAGACGCTGCGCATCAGTCTGAATATCGGCGTCGCGAACAGTCTGGCCGATCAGGCCGAATCGGTGTCGCAGATGCTCGGCCTGGCGGTGGCGCGTGCCGATCTGGCGCACCGCGAGGGCGGCAACGCGGTACGCAGCACCGGCGGCGAGCCGCAGAAATTCGCGTGGACGGCTGGCATCGTCAGCATCGAGCGCGCGCTGCTGCTGATAAAGTCGGGCGCACAGGCCGAAATCGAGCCGCAACTGCCGGCGCTGATCTACCGGCTGCTGCCGCTGCTCGAATTGATCGGAGTCAAGTACGACTGCAACATTCCGCTCGACTGCTTGCGCGAGCACGCAGCCGAAGCCGATACTTCGCTCCTCGGCAAGCAGCAGCCACGCTAGCTTGGCAAGCGGAAACACAATAACAAGATCAATCAGGTCAATTCACAGTGGTGCGGGGTTGGAGGAGTTGAATGTCAGCAAGCAAGGAGTTCCGTGCCCGCTCTATCGCCAAACGCGATGAGTTCTGGGCCGAGCAGGCCGGTCTGATCGACTGGCAGGCGCCGCCGCAGCAGATCTGCGATTTTTCCCGTCCGCCTTTTGCCAAGTGGTTCGTCGGCGGTACCACCAATCTGTGTCACAACGCGGTCAACCGTCATGCCGCGCAGCGTCCGGACGCGCCAGCGCTGATTTTCGTGTTGACCGAGACCGACACGGAGAAGACCTACACCTTCGCCGAACTGCAGCGCGAGGTCGAGCGCACGGCGGCCATCCTGCAGTCGCTCGGCGTGGGCCGCGGCGACCGCGTGCTGATCTACATGCCGATGATTGCCGAGGCCGCTTTCGCGATGCTGGCGTGCGCGCGCATCGGCGCCATCCACTCGGTGGTATTCGGTGGTTTCGCCGCCGGTTCACTGGCCACGCGCATCGATGACGCGAAGCCCAGGGTGATCGTGTCGGCCGAGGCCGGCATGCGGGGCGGCAAGGTCGTGCCCTACAAGCATCTGCTGGACGAGGCCTGCTCGCTGGCCGAGCACCCGCCGGAAAAGGTGCTCATGGTCGATCGCGGGCTGGAGAAGGACTTCCCGCGCACCGCCGGCCGCGACGTCGATTACGCGACGCTGCGCGCGCAGCACATGGATGCCCGCGTGCCCTGCGTCTGGCTGGAGTCGAGTGAGCCGTCCTACATCCTGTACACCTCGGGCACCACCGGCAAGCCGAAGGGCGTGCAGCGCGACACCGGCGGCTACGCGGTCGCGCTGGCCGCGTCGATGAAGCACATCTACTGCGGCAACCCGGGCGAAACGATGTTCACGACCTCGGACATCGGCTGGGTCGTCGGTCACTCCTACATCATCTACGGCCCGCTGATTGCCGGCATGGCGACACTGATGTACGAAGGCACGCCGCTGCGCCCTGATCCCGGCATCTGGTGGAGCCTGGTCGAGAAGTACAAGGTGACGGTCATGTTCTCGGCACCGACCGCCGCGCGCGTGCTGAAAAAGCAGGATCCCGCCTACCTGAAGAAGCACGACCTGTCGTCGCTGCGCCACATCTTCCTCGCTGGCGAACCGCTGGACGAGCCGACGCACGAATGGCTGATGACGGCGCTCGACAAGCCGGTCATCGACAACTATTGGCAGACCGAAACCGGCTGGCCCATCCTGTGCGAACTGCCGGGCGTCGAGAAAACGCCGATCCAGCTCGGTTCGCCGGGGGCGCCGGTGTATGGCTACGACCTGCGCATCTTCCGCGAGGACGGCAGCGAATGCGGCCCGAACGAGAAGGGCATCGTCGGCATCGTGCCGCCGCTGCCGCCCGGTTGCCTGTCCACCGTCTGGGGCGACGACGAACGTTTCGTGCGCACCTATTTCTCGCTGTTCAAGTCGCCGCTGGTCTATTCGTCCTTCGACTGGGGCATCCGTGACGAGGCCGGGTATCACAAGATCCTCGGCCGCACCGACGACGTGATCAACGTGGCCGGGCACCGCCTGGGTACGCGCGAGATCGAGGAAGCCATCCAGGCGCATTCGGCCATTGCCGAGGTTGCCGTGGTCGGCGTCGCCGATGCGCTGAAGGGTCAGATGCCGCTGGCGTTTGCGGTGGTGAAGGACCCGGCCCGGACCGCAACTGCGGAAGACCGCGCCAAGCTGGAGAAGGAAGTGATGCAGACCGTGGACGGCCTGCTCGGTGCGATCGCGCGCCCGGGCCGGGTCGTGTTCGTGACTGGCCTGCCCAAGACCCGTTCCGGCAAGATGCTGCGCCGTTCCATCCAGGCGATTGCGGAAGGACGCGACCCGGGTGATCTGACCACGCTGGACGATCCGACAACGCTGGATCAGGTGCGCCAGGCGCTCGGCTGAGCCGCTGCGTTACGCAAAAAGGGCACCCGCGGGTGCCCTTTTTCTTTCCGTTGTCTTTCCCGTCAGGCGGCGACGATGGTGTGACGACCGCTCCAGTGTTCGCCGGCGGCCAGCGTCTGCGGGCGCTCGGCGATGGCCGGCTCGATGCAGATCATGCGGCGGAAATCGAGGTCGGGCATGTCGTTCAGCGCCCGGCACTTGTGTTCCCACGGGTTCCAAACGACCAGATCCGGGAATCCTTCGCTCTGGAAACCGAAGGCCCGCGCGCCATCGTGCAGCACCACGGTATCCGGCGCCCGACGGTAGAGGCGATCGACCTCGTCCTCGACGATGAGTGCGTCCAGCCGGTCGTCCTTCGCCTTGTCGCCGTCGGTGGCATCCAGGTAACGCGTATTGCGCAGGCCTTCCAGACGGCAGTTCTCGACCTCGGCGACGCGCAGATAGCTGTGCAATGCGGCGGCAAAGTCGAAGGCGGTGGCGCCGGTGTTCTCGACCGAAAGTTCGAGGTCGAGCCGGTTGCCGCCGATCACCACGGTCAGTTCGAGCGCAAAAGCGTGCGGCCATACCGCGCGCGTTGTTTCATCGTCGGTCAGGCGCAGCGTCGCGATGGCGAAGTCCTTCGATACGCGGGTCTGATCGACCTGCCAGACGAGGGTGCGCGCGAAACCGTGGCGCGGGCCGCTGCCGCGCTCGGCGAACTGAGGAAAGATCACCGGGATGCCGCCGCGCAGCGCGCTGCGGCCGTCGAAGCGCGCCTGCGGCGACAGATACAGCCTCTCCTTGCCGCCGGTCGGCACCCAGGACAGCACCTGCGCACCGAACAGGCTGACCACGCAGGTGGCGCCGTCGGGTGCGCGCAGTTCGAGCGCAGGCTGACCATGAAAGTCTATGGTGTTAACAGAAGCGTCGGTCGAGGTCATTGCGGGCGGCGACAGGGAAAGAGGGCGCACATGTTAGCGCCTGCGGCGCTTCAGTCGTCCAGTCCGGCCCGTACACAGGCCACGTAGGCGGCGCCGTCGGGCGGCTGGCGATCACGCTGTGCGCGCCAGATGCTTTCGCCGAGGCAGTCCAGCACACGGTGCAGCGCCTCGTGTTCGTCGCCCAGCTTCGCGCGCTGGGCCTCGAAGGCTGCGCGTATGCCCGGCGGCTGGTCGATCGCCAGCTGTTCCTCGATCGCCAGGTGCAGCGACAGGTGCAGAAAGGGGTTGGTTTCGCCCAGCTCAGGCGGGTACTCACGTGTCAGTGCGCGTTCGCCCTGATCGAGCAGCGCGTGGTACTCCGGATGGCGGGCCATCAGGGTCAGTGCCAGCGTCTCCATCTGCGTCAGCGGCTGGTTGCCGCCGCGCTTGGCCCAGGTGTCGATGAAGAACTGGCGGGCCTGGTCGCGGGAGGGGTTGAACATGGTGCGAAAAGCAGTCTGATACGGGCGGCTATTGCACCACAGCCAGGGATTTACCGCCGGATTAGTACATTTGCATTATTCTTCAGCTTCATCGTCCCGTGTAGCGTCGCTGTCTCCGGCGGCGCGTCGGCATGGGGTCGGCGCGAGGCAGACTGAAGGAGGCTGGCATGGCCCGAGTGTGCTCATCAGTGTTCTTTCCCCGTGTGTCCGAGGGTTCTCCGCGGCGCGAATTCCGCTTGCTGGTCGTGCAGCGCGCGACACGCGGGCGGTTCAGTCCGCTCATCCAGCACTGGGCGCAGCTGCCCGGCTGGCAGGTGCGTTCGGCCGCAAATCTAGGGTCGATGCGTCTGCCGACGGCGGCGATGCGTCCGCACGCGGTGCTGGTGGATACCGACCCCGGAACGGCGGCGCGCGTCCTGCGCGATTTTCCCGAGGCGCATCAGGTCCTTCATGTCGATGAGCGGACCGATCCGGCCGACGCGGCCGGCTTTGACGCCGTCGTCTGCTCGAGCTGGTGGCAGCGCGATCGTCATCCGGAGGTGCTGCGTTCGCGCATCGATGTCATCCACGAGGGCATTGCCAGCGCCCAGCCCCACGCCGTCGGCAAGGTGCTCAGTCGGGACGGCCGTCCGCTGTTTCGCGGCGGGCCCGTGCTCAGCGTGCTGATGGACGATTGGGCCGACCCGGACGATGCGCAGGCGCTTGCCGGCGCGCTCGAACAGGTGCTGCGTGCCCGCGCCGATTGTCGGGTACTGATCATCGGGCGCCCGCTTCCATCGGTCAGCGGCAGCGCGACCGACATCGCCCGTATCGATCTCGTCGATGACCCGGGAGAGGCGCGTCGGGGTGCGCTGCTGGCCTTGTCCAGGGTGCACCTGCACCCGGGCCGGAGCTCGCAATCGGCACTCGAAGCGATGGCGAGCGGGTGCGCGGTGGTTGCGCCAGAGCACGCGCCAGCGCGCGAGGTGCTGCGTGACGGCGTGAGCGGATGTCTGGTGGAGGCGGCAAGCGCCGCAGCACTCGGCGATGCCGCGATCGGACTGCTCGACGACGCGGCAACTGCCGAGCGCTATGGGCGCGAGGCGCGCGCCGACGTCGCCCGCGACTACGACGTGGCCACGGCGGCACGACGCTACGCCCGCCTGCTGCACGGACCGCTGGACGACGAGGAGGGTCTGCCGTGGTCAGCGCTGCCGTGTCGCGAGAGCGTTGCGGCCTATTCGCTCCATCAGTAGGCGTTCTCGTCCACTTGCACCGCCTGCAGCACGATGGCGGCGATTTCCTCGATCGATTTGTGGGTCGAGTCGAGCCAGCGTATGCCTTCCATGCGCATCAGCTTCTGGGCCGCATCGACCTCGAAGCGGCAGTTCTCGATCGATGCGTAGTGGCTGCCACGGCGGCGCTCCTCGCGGATCTGTGACAGGCGCTCCGGCGAAATGGTCAGGCCGAACAGCTTGGCGCGGTATTTCACCAGCTCGGTCGGCAGCTTGTTGCGCTCGAAATCCTCAGGGATCAACGGATAATTCGCCACCTTCACGCCGAACTGCATCGCCATGTAGAGGCTGGTCGGCGTCTTGCCGGAGCGCGACACGCCGACCAGGATCACGTCCGCCTGTGCCAGTTCCTTGTGCGACATCCCGTCGTCGTGTGCCAGCGAGAAATTGATCGCCTCGATGCGACGCTGGTAATCGGCGCTTTCTTCCATGCCCTTCTGGCGGCCGACATTGTGGTTTGCCGCCTGGCCCAGCTCTTCCTCCAGCGGGCCGACGAAGTGCTCGAACATGTCGAGAAAGAGCGCATCGGCCTGGCGCACCGTGCGCGCCACCTCGGCATTGACGATGGAGGTGACGACGATGGGCCGCTCGCCGTCGCGCATCTTGGCTTCGGTCATCCGTTCGACGCAATCGAGCGCGTTATCGACCGAATCGACAAAGGGAACGCGGGTTTGCCTGAATTTCATACCCTCGAACTGGGAAAGCAGGCTGCGCCCCAGGGTTTCTGCGGTGATGCCGGTACTGTCGGAAATGAAGAAGACGGTTCTCATGGCCATTTGCTCAGGAATCGGAACGTAAACATCACGTTGGACGGAAAAATTTCCGCAGCGCAACACCGACTTTAACTAGAATGCCGGCTTCCCGCGCACCCACACGGTGCGACAGGAAAGTACACGGTCGCCGCAACAAGCGATCGCCCCATGTTCAAGAGAGGATACCCATGTCTCGCTACGTCATCCCGTTCGAACAGTTGCGCATGACCGACGTTGAAAGCGTCGGTGGCAAGAATGCGTCGCTGGGCGAAATGATCAGCCAGCTCCCCAAGTCCGTGCGCGTACCCGGAGGTTTTGCCACCACGGCCGAAGCCTTCCGTGAGTTTCTGGCGCAGGACGGTCTGGCCGATCGCATCCATGCCGCCCTCGAGGCGCTGGATGTCGATGACGTCAACGCGCTGGCCCGTACCGGCGCGCAGATCCGTCAGTGGATGATGGATACGCCGTTCCCGGCCCAGCTCGAAGCCGAAATCCGCAGCTTCTACGCCCAGCTCGACGCCGCCGGCAACGGCTCGTTCGCGGTGCGCAGCTCGGCCACCGCCGAGGATCTGCCGGATGCGTCCTTCGCCGGACAGCAGGAAACCTTCCTGAACATTTCCGGCATCGACAACGTGCTGCATGCCATCCGC
Organism: Methyloversatilis sp.; assembly: GCF_965284615.1. Taxonomy (GTDB): domain Bacteria; phylum Pseudomonadota; class Gammaproteobacteria; order Burkholderiales; family Rhodocyclaceae; genus Methyloversatilis. The sequence continues at coordinate 2,701,252 of NZ_OZ260098.1, read as the reverse complement.
GAGGTGTTCGCATCGCTCTACAACGACCGCGCGATCAGCTACCGCGCGCACAAGGGCTTCATGCACGCGGGTGTCGCGCTGTCGGCCGGCGTGCAGCGCATGGTGCGCTCGGACAAGGGCGCGGCCGGCGTCATGTTCACGCTGGATACCGAATCCGGTTTCCGTGACGTCGTGTTCATCACCTCCAGCTACGGTCTGGGTGAGACCGTGGTGCAGGGCGCGGTCAATCCGGACGAGTTCTACGTACACAAGCCCATGCTGGCCCAGGGTCGCCCGGCGGTGATCCGCCGCACCCTCGGCAGCAAGATGATCAAGATGGAGTTCGCCGCGACCGCTGCGGCCGGTCGCAGCGTGCAGACGGTGGACGTGAGCGACACCGACCGCCAGCGCTTCTCGCTGACCGACGAACAGGTGCTCGAGCTGGCGCGCTACGCGATGACCATCGAAGCGCATTACGGCCGTCCGATGGATATCGAGTGGGGTCTGGATGGCGTGGACGGCCAGCTCTACATCCTGCAGGCGCGCCCGGAAACCGTGAAGTCGCACGAGTCCGGCATGTCGCAGCAGAAGTTCCGCCTGAAGCAGTACGGCAAGGTGCTGGCCAGCGGCCGTGCCATCGGCCAGAAGATCGGCGCCGGCCCGGTGCGCATCGTCGAGAGCGCAGCCGAAATGGACAAGGTGCAGGCCGGTGACGTGCTCGTCACCGACATGACCGACCCGAACTGGGAGCCGGTCATGAAGAAGGCCGCCGCCATCGTTACCAACCGCGGCGGCCGTACCTGCCACGCAGCCATCATCGCGCGCGAACTGGGCATTCCGGCCATTGTCGGCTGCGGCGATGCGACCGAAACGCTGACCGAAGGCGAGGAAGTCACCGCCAGCTGCGCTGAGGGCGACACCGGCAATATCTATCGTGGTCGCCTGGACTTCGAAGTGGTCACCTCCGACTTGTCCAATCTGCCCGACCTCGACCTCAAGGTCATGATGAACGTCGGCAATCCGGAACTGGCCTTCGATTTCTGCCAGCTGCCGAATGCCGGCGTGGGTCTGGCCCGTCTCGAATTCGTCATCAACAACACGATCGGCATCCACCCGAAGGCGATTCTGGAGATCGACCAGGCGCCGGCCCGCCTGCGCGAGGAAATCCGCCGCCGCGCCCGCGGTTACGCGAATCCGGAAGCCTTCTTCGTGGACAAGCTGGTCGAAGGCGTGGCCACCATCGCCGCCGCTTTCTGGCCGAAGCCGGTCATCGTGCGCCTGTCGGACTTCAAGTCGAACGAGTACAAGAAGCTGCTCGGCGGCGACATCTACGAGCCGGACGAAGAGAACCCGATGCTCGGTTTCCGCGGTGCGTCGCGCTATATCGCGCACAGCTTCCGCGACTGCTTCGAGCTCGAGTGCCGCGCGATGCGTCGCGTGCGCGACGAGCTGGGTCTGACCAACGTCGAACTGATGGTGCCCTTCGTGCGCAACGTCGGCGAGGCGGCCGAAGTGGTGAAGCTGCTCGGCGAGCACGGCCTGAAGCGTGGCGAGAACGGCCTGCGTCTCATCATGATGTGCGAGATCCCGTCCAACGCGCTGCTGGCCGAACAGTTCCTCGAGCACTTCGACGGCTTCTCGATCGGTTCGAACGACCTGACCCAGCTTACGCTGGGTCTGGACCGCGACTCCGGTCTGGTTGCCGGTGCTTTTGACGAGCGTGACCCGGCGGTCAAGATGCTGCTGTCGATGGCGATCCGTACCGCCAACCGTCTGGGCAAGTATGTCGGCATCTGCGGGCAGGGCCCATCGGACCATGCGGATTTCGCACTGTGGTTGATGGACGAGGGCATCCAGAGCGTGTCGCTGAATCCGGACACGGTGGTCGATACCTGGCTGAAGTTCGCTGCGCACGCCAAGGAAAAGTAATCGGTGCTGCGGCAGGAAGCCCCGCTTCGGCGGGGCTTTTTTTCGCCCGCATCATCTACCGGACAAAGAGCGGGAGGCGAAAAAAAAGCGCACCGTGAGGTGCGCTTTTTTTCAGTGCAGATCGCTTTGCGGCGATCTCAAACCGTCTGAAGTATCAGAGCGGCTTGATTTCGGAGGCCTGCAGACCCTTCGGGCCGCGGGTCACTTCGAACGACACCTTCTGGTTTTCTTGCAGCGACTTGAAGCCGTTGCCCTGGATCGCGGAGAAGTGCGCGAACAGGTCTTCACCGCCGTCGTCCGGGGAGATGAAACCGAAACCCTTGGCGTCATTGAACCACTTGACAGTACCAGTTGCCATTTTTGAATTCCTTTGAATACGTAGTTTTGAACAAGTCTTCGCGACACGCGAGGACCGTAGCGCAGGGAAACCTCAAGGGGAATATGGCAAGCGGAGTACTGACTTGAAAATCGAGAACCGACGCACAACACGTTCATGCTTGAAATCACCTACAGACGTGCTTATACGGGAATAGCGCGCGCGACGCAAACGGTATTTTCACTGATGCATTGTTTGCACGTGAGCTGCGATTGCCGGCAACGCTTCAGTACGGCTCACGGACTGACGTTATCCGGTACGAAGTGAATGCATGATGTGCACTGACGTGGACGCGGAACAGGAGACCACTTGATAACTGCGACGGTGCCCGAAGTCGCTCGAAAGCAGCGGCGATGCGTCAACATGCTGCGCCGTGGCGTGCGCGCTGTACTGGGCGTGATGGCCGTCTCGCTGCTGTCCGGCTGTGCCGACGACGCGCCGGTGGTACAGCGGCCCGAGTACGCACGAGCCGATGCGGTGCCGCAGTTGCGCCGCCTCAGCTTCGGTGTGCACCCTCTGCACAACCCCGGGCGTCTGATGGCGCTCTACGGCCCTATCGTCGAAGCGCTCAACGAAGCGCTGCCCGATGTCGTGATCCGTCTGGAGGCCTCGCGTGACTACGCGGATTACGAACGCAAGCTGCGCGAGCGGACGCTCGATCTGGCACTGCCCAATCCCTATCAGACGGTCTCGGTCGCGGCGCCTGCCTACCGCGTCTTCGGCAAGGTGTCTGGCGACGAGGACTTTCATGGTCTGATACTGCGGCGTCGCGACAGTCCGATCAGGCAGCCGCTCGACCTGCGGGGGGCGACTTTCAGCTGTCCGGCGCGCACCGCGGTGGCCGCCTGCATGCTGCCGCTGCTGCATCTGCGCGAGGCGGGTCTCGACGTCGCTCGCCAGCTCGACGTCAGGACAGTCGGCTCGCAGGAATCCAGTATCCTGAACGTGGCGCGTGGTCTGGTTGACGCAGGCGCAACCTGGCCGCCGCCCTGGCGTGCGTTCCAGAAGGACTACCCGGGGCTCGCTGCACAGCTCGAGGTCGCCTGGGTTACCGACAACCTTCCGAACAATAGCCTGATGGCGCGGGCAGATCTGGAGCCCGAACTGGTCGAACGTGTCGCGCAGTTCCTGTTCGGTCTGGCGGCGACCGAAGAAGGGCGGAGACTGCTGGTCAATGCCGAGATTGCGGGCTTCGAACCGGCGACCGATGCCCGCTACGCGCCGGTGCAGGCGATGCTCGCCCGCTACGCGGAATTGATAGGCCCGATCGGACCATGACGCTCGCCGCTACCTTCGCTGCCCGGCTGCGCTCGCTGTTCACGGCGTCGCTGACGCGTCGCCTGGTGCTGTCGATCGTCGTGCTGCATGCGGTACTGATTTCGTTCTTCGTCAGTGATCTGGTTCGCCGGGAGCGCGAGGTGCTGCTGGCGCAGTCGCGTGCGGCGCTGCTGGCCGAGGTCGAACTGCTGTCGCGCAGCGGCCGGGAATGGGTGATGGCGAACGATCTCGCCGGCCTCGACGAGCTGCTGCAGAGCGTGCGCAGTTCGCCCGGCATCGAATACGCGATGTATCTGGATCCTGACGGCCGGGTGCTGGTCCATACCGAAGCCGAGCGCAGCGGTACGGTGCTGTCCGATACGCTCAGCCTGTCCGCTCTGTCTGCGGGCGTCGGGCAGGGTGCGCGGCTGCTGCAGCAGACGGCGGAACTGAGCGACGCACTGGCGCCCGTGCACTACGGCGACCGCTTGGTCGGCTGGGTGCGCATCGCGCGCAACCACCAGAGCGAGGTGGCGGCGCTGCAGCGCGCGGTGTTCGATGGAGCACTCTACGCGCTGACGGCCATCGTCATCGGCACCCTGCTGGCGATGCTGCTGGCGCGCGGTCTCACCGCGGACCTGCGCCGCGCACGCGGCCTGTTCGAGCGGGTACGCGAGGGCGATCTTTCGCAGCGTCTGTCGCATCACCGCCAGGACGAACTTGGCGATCTGCTCGACGGCATCAACGACACGCTCGATACCCTGATGCGCAACGACCGCGTGCTGCAGCAGACGCAGGAGAGGCTGGAGCTCGCCGTCAAGGGTTCGAACGACGGCGTGTGGGACTGGGACCTGGCGAGCAACGATGTCTATTACTCGCCGCGCTGGAAGCAGATGCTCGGCTATTCCGACGACGAGCTGGGCAATCGTCCCGACGCATTTCTCGATCGCGTTCATCCGGATGATCTGCCGCGCCTGCTTGACCGCATTAACGACTATCTCGAAGGGCGCATTCCGGTCTACGAAATCATCATTCGCGTACGACATCGCGACGGCGGCTGGCGTTGGATCATGTCGCGCGGATCGGCGGTGCGCGACCCCGGCGGACACGCCCGGCGGATGAGCGGCACCCACACCGACATCACGCCGCTGAAGAACGCCGAAGCCGGCCTCGCGCTCGAGCGATCGCGCCTCTACAGCCTGCTCGCGCAGATGTACATCGGCGTCGTGATGGAGGACGCCGACGGGCGGATCGCACTGTGCAACCACGCCTTCTGCGACCTGCTGTCGGTGTCGGGAGATCCGGCCGACTTCATCGGTCGGCGGCGTGAGGACCTGCTGATCGACGCGCAGGCGCTGTTCGCCGACGGTGCGGCCGCTGTGCAGCGCGCACTCGACATCGCGCAGCGCGGCGAGGCGGTGATCGGCGAGCGCGTGCACCTGAAGGACGGCCGCGTGATCGAGCGCGATTTCCTGCCCATCCGCGTCGGCGACGCGCAGCAGGGGGCACTGTGGACGTTGCGTGACATTTCGGCCCGCATCCGGCTGGAGCGGAATCTGTCGGCGGAGAAGGAGCGGCTGCGCGTCACCCTGCTGTCGATCGGCGATGCGGTGATATCGACCGGCGAGGACGGCCGCATCGATTTCCTGAACCCGGTTGCCGAGCACCTGACCGGCTGGTCCAACGAAGAGGCGGCGGGCCGACCGCTGGCCGAGGTGCTGCGCCTGGTCAACGGCGTGAGCCGCCAGCCGCGTCCCGATCCGGCGATCGAGGTGCTGCGCCAGCAGGTCGTGACGCCGCTGGAAGGCGAGACGCTGCTGGTGTCGCGCAGTGGCGAGGAGCGTGTGGTCGAGGACTCGGCCGCGCCGATACGCGATGCGCAGGGCGGCGTCTGTGGCGCGGTCGTCGTGTTCCGTGACGCCACCGACCGCCATCGCATGCAGGAGCGCCTGCGCTGGCAGGCGACGCACGATCCGCTGACCGGTCTGGCCAACCGGCTGCTGCTGGAGGATCGCCTGACCCAGGCCATGGCGCGCGCGCGCCGCCAGGACAAGCTGCTCGCGGTATGCGTGCTCGACCTCGACGAATTCAAGGCGGTCAATGACCGGCTCGGCCACGAAGCCGGTGACGAACTGCTGCAGGCCATCGCGCACCGCCTCAGCGTGTCGGTGCGCATGGACGACACGGTGGCACGGCTGGGCGGCGACGAATTCGTCGTGCTGCTCGGTTCGCTCGGCGATGTCGGCGAGATGGAAGCCTGTCTCGAACGCATGCTGGCCGCGCTGGCCGAGCCGCTGCATCTCGCCGGCGGGGAAGTGAGCACGCCGGCCAGCATAGGCGTCACGCTCTACCCGCTCAACGACAGCGAAGCCGATGCGCTGCTGCGCCACGCCGACCAGGCCATGTACGCCGCCAAACAGTCCGGCGGGCGTTGCTACCGGCTGTTCGATTTCGAGCACAGCCAGGAGTCGGTCGAGCGCCTGCGACGCAAGGAACGCATCGGCGAGGCAATTACGCACGGTGAGATGAGGCTGTACTTCCAGCCGCGCATCGACATGCGCGAGGGGCGCATGGTGAGCGCCGAGGCACTGGTGCGCTGGCAACACCCCGAGGAGGGTCTGTTGCCGCCGGACAGCTTCCTGCCGCTGATCGACAACGATCTGGAGATCCACCGTCTCGGCGAGTGGGTCATCCGCGACGCGCTACGGCATCTGGCGACCTGGTGGGCGGCCGGTGCGCACTTCAGTGTGTCGGTCAATATTTCAGCCCCGCATCTGCTGGCGCCGGGCTTCGTCATGCGCTTGGCCGAACTGCTGGCGGAGCAGCCGCAGCTGCCGCGTCGCGTGCTCGAGATCGAGGTGGTCGAATCGGTGGCGCTGAACGACATCGAGCGCGCCGCCAACGTGGTCAGCGATATCCGTCAACTGGGCGTGCGGGTGGCAATCGACGATTTCGGCGTCGGCTATGCCTCGCTTGGCTATCTGCGTCGGCTCCCGGTCAACGTCGTCAAGATAGACAAGTCCTTCGTGCTCGACATGCTGGACGACGAGGACGATTTTGAGGTCGTGCAGGCGGTCATCGCGCTGGCGCGCGCGCTGCGCCGGGAATCGGTGGCCGAAGGGGTCGAGACTGCTGAGCACGGGCTGCTGCTGATGCGTCTGGGCTGTCACCAGGTACAGGGCTACGGCATCGCGCGACCGATGCCGGCGGCCGATCTGCTGCCTTGGCTGGCGGCCTGGGTGCCGGACCCGCGGTGGACGGAATGGCGGGATTTCAGCTGGGATATCGACGACAGGCCGCTATTTACCGCGATACGCGACTTCAATCGCTGGGCCGACGACGTACTGGCGATCGCCGCCGGCCAGACGGCGCGCCTGAGCGACGTCGAGGTGCGTGACCCGACGCAATGCCGCTTTGGTCTGTGGTTCCACGCCGAGGGCGAACAGCGCTACGGCAGCCTCGACGAGTATCGGCGCCTCGATGTGGCGCACCGTGAACTGCACGAACTGGGTGCCGACATCATCGATTGCCTGCAGCGTGGCGACGCGGCTGGAGCACAGGCCGCAGCGCTCAGTCTGAGCGCTGCGCGCGAACGGGTGACGGTCTGCATCGACGCGCTGCAGCGCGCTGCACGGCGCCGAGCGGTCACCGGCTGACGCCGGCGACCGCGCCTGTCACGCGTCGATCAGGATGCCCAGATCGCGCAGGCGCTGCATCATTTCATCGACCGTCTGTTCGATGTCGCGGCCGCTGGTGTCGATGCGGATTTCTGCGTTCTCCGGTGCTTCGTAGGGCGAGTCGATACCGGTGAAGTTCTTGATCTCGCCGCGCCGCGCCTTCTTGTACAGCCCCTTCGGGTCGCGCTCCTCGGCCACTGCGATCGGCGTGTCAACGAAGATTTCGATGAATTCGCCGTCTTCCAGCAGACCGCGCGCCATGCGGCGTTCGGAGCGGAAGGGCGAAATGAAGGCGGTCAGCACGATGAGACCGGCATCGACCATCAGCTTGGCCACTTCGGCGACGCGGCGGATGTTCTCGACACGGTCCGCTTCGGTGAAGCCCAGATCCTTGTTCAGGCCGTGGCGCACGTTGTCGCCATCGAGCAGATAGGTGTGACGGCCGAGCGCGTTCAATCGCTTTTCGAGCTGGTTGGCCAGTGTCGATTTGCCCGCGCCGGACAGGCCGGTGAACCACAGCACGCAGGGTTTCTGGCCCTTCATCGCACCGCGGGTTGCCTTGTCCACATCGACGTGCTGCATGTGGATGTTGTGCGAGCGGCGCAGCGCGAAGCGCAGCATGCCGGCGCCTATGGTGGCGTTGCTGATGCGGTCGATCAGGATGAAGCCACCGGTTTCGCGTACCGATTCGTAGGGGTCGAAGGCGATCGGCCGGTCGATGCCGAGCTTCACCACCGCGATCTCGTTCAGCGCGAGCTGTTTGGCCGCCAGATGCTCCAGCGTGTTCACGTTCACCTTGTGCTTGATGTCGGTGACCGTGGCGGTAACCGTGCGCGTACCGATCTTCATCAGGTAGGCGCGGCCGGGCATCATCGGCTCGTCCTGCATCCACACCAGCGTGGCCTCGAACTGGTCGGCCACTTCGGCCGGCGTGTCCTTGTGCGAAATCACGTCACCGCGCGAAATGTCAACCTCGTCCTCCAGCACCAGCGTGACCGACTGACCGGCGATGGCACGCGGCAGGTCGCCGTCGGCGGTGACGATGCGCTTGATCGTACTGGTGCGGCCCGACGGCTGCACGCGGATGGCTGCGCCCGGTTCGATCACGCCGCTGGCGATGGTGCCGGCGAAGCCGCGGAAATCGAGGTTGGGGCGGTTCACCCATTGCACCGGCAGGCGGAAGGGCCCCTTCAGCCGGCGCTTCTGGTTGACCTCGACGGTTTCCAGATAGCCCATCAGCGTCGGGCCGTGGTACCAGCCCATCTGTTCGCTCTGTGACGTGATGTTGTCGCCCTTCAGCGCGGACATCGGTATCGCGACGATGTCCTCCAGGCCCAGCTGAGCGGCGAAGGCGCGGTAGTCGTCGAGGATGCGGCGGAACGTGGTCTCGGAATAGCCGACCAGGTCCATCTTGTTGATGGCGACGACCACGCGCTTGATGCCGATCAGCGACACCAGGAAGCTGTGGCGGCGGGTCTGCGTCTGCACGCCGTGGCGCGCATCGACCAGGATGATGGCCAGATCGGCGGTCGAGGCACCGGTGACCATGTTGCGGGTGTACTGCTCGTGGCCCGGCGTGTCGGCGACGATGAACTTGCGCCGGTCGGTCGAGAAGAAACGGTAGGCGACGTCAATGGTGATGCCCTGTTCGCGCTCCGCGGCCAGACCGTTGACCAGCAGCGCGAAATCGAGGTCGCCGCCCTGGGTGCCCACCTTCTTCGAGTCGGCTTCGAGTGCGGCCAGCTGGTCCTCGAACAGCATTTTCGATTCGTACAGCAGGCGGCCGATCAGCGTGCTCTTGCCGTCGTTGACGCTGCCGCAGGTGATGAAGCGCAGCAGGCTCTTGTGCTCGTGCTGCTTCAGGTAGGCGCCGATGTCCTGCGCAATGAGGTCGGAAACGTGTGCCATGTCAGAAATACCCTTCCTGCTTCTTCTTTTCCATCGAACCGGCCGAGTCGTGGTCGATCACGCGGCCCTGACGCTCCGAAGTCTTCGTGAGCAGCATTTCCTGGATGATGTCGGTCAGCGTGGCGGCGGTTGATTCGACCGCCCCGGTCAGCGGATAGCAGCCCAGCGTGCGGAAGCGGACGCTCCTCATCTGCGGCACTTCGCCGGCGCGCAGCGGCATGCGTTCGTCGTCCACCATGATGAGGGTGCCGTCGCGCTCGACCACCGGGCGCGGCGCCGAGAAGTAGAGCGGCACGATGGGAATGTTCTGCAGATAGATGTACTGCCAGATGTCGAGCTCGGTCCAGTTCGAGATCGGGAAGGCGCGGATCGATTCGCCCTTGTGCTTGCGCGCGTTGTACAGGTTCCACAGTTCCGGCCGCTGGTTCTTCGGGTCCCAGCGGTGCTGCGCAGTGCGGAAGGAGAACACGCGCTCCTTGGCGCGGGACTTTTCCTCGTCGCGGCGGGCGCCGCCGAAGGCGACGTCGAAACCGTACTTGTCCAGCGCCTGCTTCAGCGCCTCGGTCTTCATGATGTCGGTGTGGATGGCGGAGCCGTGCGTGAACGGGTTGATGCCCTTGGCCACACCTTCCTGGTTGATGTGCACGATGAGGTCCATGCCCAGCTTCTTCGCCATTTCGTCGCGGAACTGGTACATCGCCTTGAACTTCCAGGTGGTGTCCACGTGCAGCAGCGGGAAGGGCGGCACCGCCGGGTAGAAGGCCTTCATCGCCAGGTGCAGCATGACCGCGCTGTCCTTGCCGATCGAGTACAGCATGACCGGGTTTTCGGCTTCGGCCACCACCTCGCGCATGATGTGGATGCTCTCGGCTTCCAGCCGCTGCAGGTGGGTCAGGGTGTCGGGATCGATCGCTTCGGGTGTGGTCTGCATGGGCGCTCTCGGTTTGATCGCGGAATGATGGGGTGGCACTGTGATGTGCGCGTTCGAGCGCGTCACGGCGGGCGGCGGATTCGAGGACGGGGCTGCGGCGGGCGTCACGGTCGGCGACATCGGCAGCGCGGTCCAGCTTAACGGCGGCGTCTGCGCCGACATCCAGCGGTCCAGTTCACCGCCCCGCGTCAGCGTCAGACCGCTCAGCAACAGATGCACCGGCCGCTTCCGTTCGGCAGCGAGACGCTGCCAGAAGCGCGTCCAGTCGTCGGTATCCGGTGGGTTATGGCATGCCGACCAGTGCAATTGGCCGCGGCTTCCGCGCGCGAACAGGAGCCAGTGACGGTGCTCGGCGGCGGTGCCGGGCAGGGCGCCGCACCAGAAGGGGTCGTGGTCGTGCGCGACCGATTTCATCAGCGCGTGCAGCTGCCGGTCGTCGTCGTCGGGCAGCGCGGGCTGCAGGCCCCAGCCGGCGCGATAGCGACCCAGGCTGCGCCGCGGCGGCACCGGCAGACCCTGCTGCACGAACCACGCGGCAATCGCCTCGTCGCTCCACAAACGCTGTGGCAGGCCGAGCGCATCCGGGGTGTGTCCGACCATGGCTGTCAGCAGTCTGCGCTCGACCGAGGCGTCGAGCTTGCGGCCGCTGCCGGCACTGCGGCCGCGACGGCGCAGCAGCACCGCATCCCACCCGCCAGCCAGATAGGCCTTGTGGGCGGCGATGACCGTTGGCGCGCTCAGGTGCACCGCGGCCGACACGGCGGCCACGGTCATGCCGGTCAGGCGCAGCCTGACGGCTTCGCGGCGGCGTTCGTTCAACTCTTCGGCAGGCAGGTTTCTAGCGTCCATTCTTCACGGACAGGGTTGTCATCCGTCATGTAGAGTACAAGCATTCAGTGCGCAGATAATGTGCATTAATTATTTAGTGGCCGTTAAACCGACGGACACCGTAGCTTGTCAGGAGAAAATATGAAGGACGTCGCCGAATTGAAGACCCTGCATGCGGCGCTCCTGGACATCGTCCGGGATGCGGGCAACTGCGTGATGGATGTCTATGCGACGGATTTCGAAGTCACTGATAAGTCAGATAATTCGCCTGTAACGCAAGCTGACAAGAAGGCGGACGAGGTCATCGTTGCGCGCTTGAAGGCGCTGACGCCGGACATTTTCATCGTGTCCGAAGAGTCCACCGAAGCCGGTCAGCGGCCGGCGGACGGCGCACCGTTCTGGCTGGTCGATCCACTGGATGGCACGAAAGAGTTTATCAACCGCAACGGTGAGTTCACGGTCAACGTCGCTCTGATCGAGAGCGGCCAGCCGGTGCTGGGCGTCGTGCTGGCGCCGGCGCTGGGCCGCCTGTTCTCGGGCATCGCCGGTGTCGGCGCCTGGCTGGAGGACGCCGACGGCGCGCGCGAAATCCGCTGCCGCGTGCCGCCAGGCGAAGGGCTCACCGTGGTGGCCAGCCGTTCGCACGGCGACGCGGCTGCGCTCGACGCCTACCTCGCGGGCCGCAAGGTGGCCGACCTGCGCAACGCCGGCTCATCCCTGAAGATCTGTCTGGTGGCGGCCGGCGAAGCCGACGTCTATCCGCGCCTCGGCCGCACGATGGAATGGGACATTGCCGCCGGTCACGCGGTGCTGGTGGCCGCCGGCGGCCGCATCGAACAGGTCAACGGTTCGTCGTTCAGCTACGGCAAACCGGATTTCGCCAACCCGCACTTCGCGGCCTGGGGACTGGGCGCCTGAGTCGCCTCTCATGACCGCCTGGCTGGTTCTCGCCTCCATCGGGCTGCTGCTGGCGCTGCTGGTGCATGGCCGCATCGCGCCGGCACCGCTGTTCGCCGGCCTGGCCACCTGCTACTACCTGACCGGTCTGCTCGACCAGAAGGCTTGGCTGGCCAGTTACACCAATCCGGCGCTGGCCATGCTGGTGATGCTGCTGCTGGTGTCGCTGGTGATCGAGCGCTCGCCGATACTGGAGCGCGTGTCCGACCGGCTGCTGCGCGGCTCGCCCGGCTGGGCGGTGGTGCGCTTCACCTCGGTCACCACGCTGTTTTCTGCTTTTCTGAACAACACGGCAGTGGTGGGTGCGCTGCTCGGCGTGGTGACCAAGCAGCGTCATCACCCGGCCTCGCTGCTGCTGATCCCGCTCTCCTTCGCCGCCATCGTCGGTGGCATCACCACGCTGGTCGGTACCTCGACCAATCTGGTGGTCAGTTCGCTGATGGTGAATGCCGGCATGAAACCGCTGGGCATGTTCGACCCGAGCTGGGTAGGCGTGCCGGTGGCGCTGGTCTGCGTGGCGGTGCTGGCGCTGAGTGTGCGTCTGCTGCCCCGGCATGCGGCGAACGACCGTGAACTGCAGCAGGCCTATTTTCTCGAGGCGCGGGTCGAGCCGGCTTCGTCGCTGATCGGCCGCAGCATCGAGCAGAACAGGCTGCGCAATCTCGAAGGCCTGTTCCTGCTCGAAATCATGCGCGAGGGCAGGCTCATCTCCCCGGTCGCACCGACCGAGGTGATCGAATCGGGCGATGTGCTCATCTTCACCGGCGAAGTGGACAAGATGGCCGCGCTGCAGCGCTTCGACGGCCTGCAGGTGTTCGGCGTCGAGGCGGATTCGCTGCTGCGCTCCAACCTGCTCGAGGTGGTCGTGTCCAGCCAGTCCGAGCTGGCGAACAAGACGCTGCGGGAAGTCGATTTCCGCACCATGTTTGACGCCGGCGTGGTCGGCATACGCCGTGGCGACAAGCGCCTGACCGGCCAGCTCGGGCGCGTGCCGCTGCACGTCGGCGACAGCCTGCTGCTGGCGGTCGGCCCCGATTTCGCCAACCACCGCAATATCGACCGCAACTTCCATCTGGTCGGCGGCACCGTGCGGCCGCGGCTCACGCCGCTGCAGAGCCGGCTCACGCTGGGCGCCTTCGCCGCGGTGATCGCGCTGTCCGGCCTGGAAATCGTGCCGCTGTTTACCGGTCTGCTGCTGCTGCTCGCCGGTCTGGTCGTCAGCGGCCTGCTGACCTTGGGCGAAATGCGACGCCGTTTCCCGTTCGACCTGGTGCTGACCATAGGCTCGTCGCTGGCCATCGCCCAGGTGCTGGAGAACAGCGGCGCCGCGGAACTGATGACCGGCGCGCTGCGCGCGCTGTACGACGGCCACGGCGTGGTCGGCGCCTTCATCGGCATCTATCTGCTGACGGTGATCCTGACCGAGCTGGTGACCAACAACGCCGCTGCCGCGCTGGCCTTTCCGATCGCACTGTCAACCGCGCGTGCCTTCGAGGCCGACCCGATGCCCTTCGTGATGGCGGTGCTGTATGGCGCCAGCGCCGGCTTCCTGATCCCTTTCGGCTACCAGACCCATCTGATGGTGTATTCGCCCGGGCGCTACCGCATGCTGGATTTCGTGCGCGTCGGCCTGCCGATCAGCGTCGCCTATGGCGCGACCGTGTTGCTGCTGGTGCCGGTCTTTTTCCCGTTCGCCCGTTGAAGCGCAGCGGGCGCGCTCAGGCGGCCTGACCGGCGCACCAGCCGGACGACCAGGCCCACTGGAAGTTGTAGCCGCCCAGCCAGCCGGTCACGTTGACCACCTCGCCAACGAAGTGCAGGCCAGGTACGCGCCGGGCAGCCATCGTCTTCTGGTCGAGCTCGCGCGTGTCCACGCCGCCCAGCGTCACCTCGGCCTTGTTGTAGCCCAGCGTGCCCGACGGATGCAGCGCCCAGCTCTTGAGCTTGGCCGCGACGTCGGCCAGCGCGGCGCGCGGCAGCTCGACCAGTGCGCTGTCCCATCGGCCGCCGCCTTCGAAATCCACCCACTGCTGGGCGAAGCGCTTCGGCAGGTGTTCCGCCAGCAGCCCAGCCAGCGTCTGCCGGCCGGTACGCGCCGATTGCAGCCAGCCTTCCGCGTCGTCCACGTCCGGCAGCAGGTCGATGCGCACCGGCTCGCGGCCGGCCGCCTGCTGCCAATAGCTCGACGCCTGCAGGATGGCCGGACCGGACAGGCCGCGGTGGGTGAGCAGGGTCTGTTCGCGGAACTCCGGGCCGTCGCAGCAGGCGATCGAATCGAAGGAGGCGCCGGACAGTTCGCCGAAGCGCGCCAGCCACTCCGGGTCCAGCGCCAGCGGCACCAGCGCCGGCTTGGGCGGCACCACCTTCAGGCCGAACTGCTCGGCCAGCTTGTAACCGAACGGGGTGGCGCCGATCTTGGGTACGGTGAGGCCGCCGGTGGCGATCACCAGCGAGGGGGCAAAGCGCGCGCCCTGGTCGGTATCGATGCGGAACAGATCGCCTTCGCGCGTCACGCCCAGCACCGCCGACGGCTGCTGCCAGCGAACGCCGCCGGCGTCGCACTCGGCCTTCAGCAGGTCGATGATCTGCTGCGAACTGTCGTCGCAGAACAGCTGGCCCAGCGTCTTCTCGTGATAGCGGACGCCGTGCCGCTCGACCAGCGCGACGAAATCGCGCGGCGTGTAGCGCGACAGCGCGGAGCGGCAGAAATGCGGGTTCTGCGACAGGAAACAGTCCGGTCGCAGATCGCGGTTGGTGAAGTTGCAGCGGCCGCCGCCGGAAATGCGGATCTTCTCGGCCAGCTTCGGATAGTGGTCGATCAGCAGCACGCTGCGGCCGCGGCTTCCAGCGGTGGCGGCACACATCAGGCCGGCCGCGCCGGCGCCGATCACGATCACGTTGACATGCATGGACGGAGTAGGGCGGATGAACGAAAGGCGCGAGTGTAGCGGGCGGCAGCGCAAACCCGGGGCCTGAAGTAGCATCGACGGATGCGATTCATTCATTCACTGCGCCGCGGTTCGGTGCGCACCCGGCTGGTCATGCTGGTGCTGGCACCGCCGCTGCTGATGCTGCCGCTGCTGATCGGGCTGGTCGTGCACTGGGGCAATTCGGCCTACGACCAGCTGCTCATCTACAAGGTGAATGCCGAACTGACCATCGCGCGCCAGTATTTCGACCGCGTGCTCGATGGCCAGAAACAGGCGATTGCCGGGCTGGCCGCATCGGGCAGGCTGCGCAGCGTGCTCGACAGCCCGGCCAGGCTTGGCAACTTGCTCGAAGCGCAGGCCGCCGCGCAGCACTTTGACTATCTGTACGTACTCGATCGCGAGGGGCGGGTGCGAGCAGCATCCCATGGCACGAAGCCTGGTGAGACGCGCGCCGACTGGCCGGTGGTGCGCGGCGCGCTCGCTGGCGACGCCAAGGTCGTGCTGTCGGTGTTCGACGCCGCCCGGCTCAAAGCGATCGGCCCGCCGCTGCTCGAACGTGCCCGCCTCGCCATCGTGCCGACCACCAACGCCCGGCCCGACCCACGCAGCGAGGAAGACCGCGGCATGGTGATCCATATCGCCGTGCCGATACTCGACGCGCAGGGCGAACAGATCGGCGTGCTCGAAGGCGGTCAGTTGCTGAACCGCAACCTCGATTTCGTCAACACCATCAACGACCTCGTCTACAACGACGGCGCGCTGCCGCTGGGCTCGCGCGGCACCGCCACGCTCTTTCTCGACGACGTGCGCATCGCCACCAATGTGCGCATGTTCGGCGGCGACCGCGCGCTCGGCACGCGCGTGTCGGCGGCGGTGCGCCACCGCGTGCTCGACAACGGCGAGCGCTGGCTGGACCGCGCCTTCGTCGTGAACGACTGGTATGTGTCGGGCTACGAGCCGGTGGTCGATGGCGACGACCGGCGCATCGGCATGCTCTACGTCGGCTTTCTCGAAGCGCCCTTCCGCGAGGTGAAGCAGAACATCCTGGCTGCGCTGATCGGGCTGTTCGCGCTCATCATGGCGGCCGGCGTCGTGCTGTCGCTGCGCGGTGCGCGCAGCATATTCCGGCCGATCGAGCGGATGGACGCCACCATCGGCGCCGTCGAGAAAGGCGACGCGTCGGCGCGCACCGGTACGGTCGAGGGCGGCGAGGAGATCGCCCGCCTGGCCAGTCACCTCGACACGCTGCTCGATACG
Source organism: Methyloversatilis sp. (assembly GCF_965284615.1). Lineage (GTDB taxonomy): Bacteria > Pseudomonadota > Gammaproteobacteria > Burkholderiales > Rhodocyclaceae > Methyloversatilis. Next base: position 2,685,223 of record NZ_OZ260098.1, on the reverse strand, counting down.
GTGGCTGCCCGTGAGGCCGAACTGAAACAGCTCAATGCCGAACTGGACCAGAAGGTGGTCGAGCGCACCGCCGAACTGCGCGAGGCGCAGCGCCAACTGGTGCGCTCGGAAAAGCTGGCCGCCATCGGCCAGCTCACCGCTGGCGTGGCGCACGAGATCAACAATCCGATCGCCGTCATGCAGGGCAATCTCGACCTGATGCGCGCCGTGCTCGGCCCGGCTGGCAATACGGTGAAGACCGAAGTCCGCCTGCTGGACGAACAGATCAACCGCATCCGCGTCATCGTGACCAAGCTGCTGCAGTACGCGCGGCCGGGCGAGTTCGCGGGCTATGTGGACGAACTGGACACCGCCACGCTGCTGCACGACACGCTGCCGCTGGTGCAGCACCAGGCGCGCAAGTCCGGCGTCAACATCGTGTTCGATACCGCGGCGACGACACGCGTGCGCATCAATCGCGACGAAGTGCAGCAGGTGCTGGTGAATCTCATCGTCAACGCGCTGCACGCGATGCCCGACGGCGGCACGCTGACGCTGGCAACGCGCGACAGCGCAGATCCGGCGGGCGCACGGATAGACGTGCGCGACACCGGCCACGGCATCGCGCCCGAGCACATCGGTCGCGTGTTTGATCCCTTCTTCACCACCAAGCGCTCGGAAGGCACAGGCCTCGGGCTGTCGGTGTCGCTCGGACTGATCGAGCGCTATGGCGGCACCATCACGGTCACCAGCACGCCGGGCGAGGGCACCTGCTTCAGCGTGCACCTGCTGGCGGAACCGCAGTTCCGCGGCGCCGAGGGGCCGGCGCACGCGTAGTGACGGCGTCGCGACGCAGCGGGCTTCGATGCAGGCCGCAATCGCGAGCAAGCTCGCTCCCACAGAAACCCGGCTCCGGCGGCGGATCGGGAGCGTGTTCGTGGGAGCGACCTCTGGTCGCGATGCGGCCATCGAGGGCCGCCGGCTGCGATGTCGGCGGCAATCGCGAGCGAGCTCGCTCCCACAGAAACCCGGCTCCGGCGGCGGATCGGGAGTGTGTTCGTGGGAGCGACCTTTGGTCGCGATGCGGCGATCGAGGGCCGCCGGCTGCGATGTCGGCTGCAATCGCGAGCGAGCTCGCTCCCACGGGTCGGCCGATGAGAGCAGAGCGCGGGCGACCCGCCCCCTGCCGACGCGTCAGCGCACGATAGAGAAACCGACCCGGAACTGCGCCGGACCGCTGCGGTTGTAGTCGATCAGGCTTTCGCCATAGCCATTGAAGTACTGGAAGTGCAGGAAGCCCCCGGCGCCGGCATCGGCCAGCAGGCGGCGCTTCAGGCGGTAGGACAGATCGAGTTGCAGCGAGCCCTGATCGCCCGGATAGCTTTCCGCCTTCAGCAGCCAGCCGTCGTCGTTCCCCACTTCGAGGCCGACCAGCGCGTAGCCACGGTACTTCGAAATATCGCGGTTGGTCGGGTCGCGGTCGGTGTAGTCGAACAACTTCACCGAGGCGCCGATGTGCGTATTGTGGTCGATGTCCCAGCGCCAGGACGGTTTCACGAACAGGGTGTCGATCGAGCGCGATTCGCTGCCGTCGCGGCCGTTCGACTGGTGTTCGTAACCCGCCTGGGCGCTCACCGTGTGACGCGAGCCGATCTGCCGGTAAGGGCCGAACTCGTAGAAGAAGCTCGGTTTGTAGGTGGTGTCGCGGAAGGGTTTGGAGTCGCCGCTCCAGTCCCAGGTCGAGGTCTGGGTGTAGCCGAAGTGTAGGCCGGTCAGCAGTTCGCCGAGCGGCAGTTCGGTCGCCCAGCCTTCCGGGTCGAAGATGCGGTACTTGAACGACAGCTGGAAGCGCGCCGTGGTGTCGCCGCGCGAGCCGGCGACGAAGTAGACCGGCTCGTGCGTCCCCAGGCCGATGCGATTGCGGCCCAGGTTGACCACGCCTGCCGGTTCGGCGTCCGGGGCGTCGGTCGTAGCGGGACGTGTGGCGCCGGGCGTCGTGATCGCCACTGCGCCGGCGGCCAGCGGTGCCGGTCTGAGCTGCACCAGCAGCACGCTGGACGCAGCCGACGTCAGTTCCAGACGGCCGGTGCCGTCGAGATCGGTCGGGAATACTGCCGAGTAGTCGCGTCGCCCGCCCTGTGCCGGTGTGGCAGCGCGCAGCGTCAGGTCGGCGGCGCGGGCGCCGACGATGATGCGCGCCTTCAGTTCGTCGGGCAGCGCCTCGCCGGCGGTCGCGACGACCGTCAGCGTAAGCGGAAGACCGGGGTCGATCACGGTCTGCCGCGTGGCGAGCAACAGGTCGGCCTGTGCGGGCGCTGCGAGCAGCGCGCCGAGCAGCGCAAGCAGTGGTGCGGATCGACGGGAAGACGCGGCGTGGCGCGGGCGGATCATGGCGAAGCTCCTGGGTGGACTGCCCGCGATTCTGCCTCGGCGCCGGCACCTTGCGCTGTCGGCATGAGCCGACCGCGCGCAGGCGCCGTCCTACCGGGTGCTCACCACAGCGTTTCCCGCTCCGGCGACGCGCTGATGCGATGGATCGCGAGGTCGGCGCCTTCGAATTCCTGCTCCGGGTCCAGGCGCAGTCCGACGAAAACGCGGATCGTGCCGTAGATGACGAAGCCGCCGGCCAGTGCGATGGCGACGCCGGCCACGGTGCCGACCAGCTGAGTCATGAAGGTGACCGAGCCCAGACCGCCGAGCGCTTCCAGTCCGAACAGGCCGGCCGCGATGCCGCCCCAGGCGCCGCACAGGCCGTGCAGCGGCCACACGCCGAGCACGTCGTCGATCTTCCAGCGGTTCTGCGTCAGCGTAAACATCAGTACGAACAGGCCGCCGGCGACCGCACCGGTGGCCAGCGCACCGAGCGGGTGCATCAGGTCGGAGCCGGCGCAGACCGCGACCAGTCCTGCAAGCGGGCCGTTATGCACGAAGCCGGGGTCGTTGCGGCCGGCCACCAGCGCCACCAGCGTGCCGCCGACCATGGCCATCAGCGAATTGACGGCGACCAGGCCATTCACCGCTTCCAGCTTCTGTGCGCTCATGACGTTGAAGCCGAACCAGCCGACGGTCAGGATCCATGCGCCCAGGGCGAGAAAGGGGATGCTCGATGGCGGGTGGGCGGAGATGCCACCGTCGCGCGAATAGCGGCCGCGCCGCGCGCCGAGCAGCAGCACGGCGGCGAGCGCGACCCAGCCGCCGAAGGCATGCACCACCACCGAGCCGGCGAAGTCATGGAAAGGGGCGCCGAACTGCGTTTCAAGCCATTTCTGGAAGCCGAAGTTGGCGTTCCACACCATGCCTTCGAACAGCGGATAGAGCAGGCCGACAATCAGCGCGGTCGCCATCACCTGCGGCCAGAAGCGCGCGCGTTCGGCGATGCCGCCGGACACGATGGCCGGGATGGCGGCGGCGAAGGTGAGCAGGAAGAAGAACTTCACCAGGTCGTAACCACTCGACTGCGTGAGAGAGGCCGCGCTGCCGAAGAAGTGCACGCCATATGAGATGCCGTAACCGATGAAGAAATACACCAGCGTCGATACGCAGAAATCGACCAGAATCTTCACCAGTGCATTCACCTGATTCTTGCGCCGCACCGTGCCGACTTCGAGGAAGGCGAAGCCGGCGTGCATCGCCAGCACCATGATGGCGCCGAGCAGAATGAACAACACGTCGGCCGAGGTCTTGAAACTGTCCATGAGGGCTCCGGAAATCACAACCGCGGTGCGTTTAGCAAGGAGCGCACCAGAATGTGTCGGTCTGATGACAGTCGATGCACGATGATTGAGCGTGATCCGGAAAGTCGCGCCAGGCCGTGCTGCCGACGATGCTCATCGGGCGGTTGTAGCCCGCACCGCGTTGGGGCGTAGCGTGTTTTATGGCACTAAAAGTGTGCTTGCTGAAACAAATTCGATCAAAATGCCCTGCTGTGGTGCAAGACAGCCTTAGTGCGTGATTCAGGAGACAGCGTTGAAGTACAGCAATTTCAAGTCGTTCGTGAGCGTCGTCGAGGCGCGCAACCCGGGGCAGCCGGAGTTCATGCAGGCGGTCACCGAAGTGATGGAGAGCCTGTGGCCCTTCATCGAGGCGCATCCGCGCTACGCTGAGCAGGCGCTGCTCGAGCGGCTGGTCGAACCGGAGCGGGTCATCATCTTCCGCGTCAGCTGGGTGGACGACAAAGGCGAAGTGCAGGTCAATCGCGGCTACCGCATCCAGCACAGCTCGGCCATCGGCCCCTACAAGGGCGGCATCCGATTCCACCCGTCGGTAAACCTGTCCATCCTGAAGTTCCTGGCTTTCGAGCAGACCTTCAAGAACGCGCTCACTACGCTGCCGATGGGCGGCGGCAAGGGCGGCTCGGACTTCGATCCGAAGGGGCGCAGCCAAGGCGAAATCATGCGTTTCTGCCAGGCTTTCGTATCCGAACTGTTCCGCCATATCGGCTCGGATACCGACGTGCCGGCCGGCGACATCGGCGTCGGCGGTCGTGAGGTCGGCTATATGGCGGGCATGATGAAGAAGCTGTCCAATCGTGCGGACTGCGTGTTCACCGGCAAGGGCCTGAGTTTCGGCGGTTCGCTGATCCGGCCGGAAGCGACCGGTTACGGCACCGTCTATTTCGCCGAGGAAATGCTGTGTCACGCCGGCCATTCGATGGCCGGCCTGCGCGTCGCCGTGTCCGGCTCGGGCAATGTGGCGCAATACGCGGTGGAAAAGGCGATGGCGCTGGGCGCCAAGGTGGTGACGGTGTCCGACTCCAGCGGCACGGTGATCGACGAGGACGGTTTCACGCCGGAGAAGCTGGCCATCCTGATGGACGTGAAGAACGTGCAGTACGGCCGTGTCAGCGACTACGCGAAGAAGGTGGGCGCGGCTTTCGAGGCGAACATGCGGCCGTGGCGCGTGCCGGTCGATGTCGCGCTGCCGTGTGCGACGCAGAACGAACTGGACGAGAGCGACGCGCGCACGCTGATCGCCAACGGTGTCCGTTGCGTGGCCGAGGGCGCCAACATGCCGTCAACCATCGAAGCGGCCAAGGCATTCGAGGCGGCGGGCGTGCTGTACGCGCCGGGCAAGGCATCGAACGCCGGCGGCGTCGCGACTTCGGGCCTCGAAATGAGCCAGAACGCGCTCCGCATGAGCTGGACGCGCGACGAGGTCGATACCCGTCTGCTGCACATCATGCAGGGCATCCACGGCGCCTGCCTGCAGTACGGCAAGCGCAAGGACGGCCGCGTCAGCTATCTCGACGGCGCCAACGTCGCCGGCTTCGTCAAGGTGGCGGAAGCGATGCTGGGGCAGGGCGTGGTCTGACGGGTGGGCGCGCCGGCGCGCGCGACGTTCGCCCGAAGAGGCACCGGCGACCGACAGCCGTCGCGTCGCGGCCAAGGTCGCTCCCACAGGGATCACGCGAGCCGGGGTTCTGTGGGAGAGGTCTTCTGACCCCGACAGCGGCCTGAATCGAAGCCGCAGTCCGCGGCGGCAGAGTCAGGACCAACAAAAAGCCCACTCCTCGGAGTGGGCTTTTTGTCTGCAGCGGCGCGTCGATTACTTCAGGATGGTCGCCAGCGAGTCGGCCACATAATCGATGTTCTTCGAGTTCAGCGCGGCCAGGCAGATACGGCCGGTGCTCACCGCGTAGATGCCGAACTCGTCGCGCAGACGGTTGACCTGGGCCACGGTCAGGCCGGTGTAGCTGAACATGCCGCGCTGGCGCACGACGAAGGAGAAGTCGCGCGCCACACCGCGGGCCGACAGCTTGTCCACCAGGCCGGTGCGCATGGCGCGGATGCGCTCGCGCATTTCGCCCAGTTCCTCTTCCCACATCGAACGCAGTTCCGGCGTGGCCAGCACCGATGCCACCACCGCGCCGCCGTGGGTCGGCGGGTTGGAGTAGTTGGTGCGGATGGTGCGCTTCAGCTGGCTCAGTACGCGCGCCGATTCGTCCTTCGACGCGGTCACGATGGACAGCGCGCCGACGCGCTCGCCATACAGCGAGAAGGACTTCGAGAACGAGCTGGAAATGACGAAGCTCAGGCCGGACTGCACGAACTGGCGTACCGCCACGGCGTCCTGGTCGATGCCGTCGGCGAAGCCCTGGTAGGCCATGTCGAGGAAGGGCACCAGGTTGCGCGCTTTGCACACCTCGACCACTTCGGCCCACTGGGCGTCGGTCAGGTCGGCGCCGGTCGGGTTGTGGCAGCAGGCGTGCAGCAGCACGATCTGGTTGGCCGGCAGCGCCTTCAGATGGGCCATCATCGCGTCGAAACGCACGCCGCGCGTGTCGGCGTCGAAATACGGGTACACGTCGACTTCGAAGCCGGCGGCTTCGAACAGCGCGCGGTGGTTTTCCCAGCTCGGGTCGCTGATGTACACCTTGGCCTGCGGCAGCAGACGCTTCAGGAAGTCGGCGCCGATCTTCAGTGCGCCGGTGCCGCCCAGGGCCTGAGCGGTGACGACGCGGCCGTCGGCGGTCAGGGCGGCGCCCTGGCCGAACAGCAGGTCCTGCACCGCCTTGTTGTAGGCCGGCGCGCCTTCGATCGGCTGGTAGCCGCGCGGCGGCGCATTCTTCATGCGCGCCTCTTCGGCGGTGCGCACCGCGCGCAGCAGCGGCAGCTTGCCCGCGTCGTCGTAGTACACGCCCACGCCCAGGTTCACCTTGGTGGTGCGGGTATCGGCGTTGAAGGCTTCGGTCAGGCCCAGGATGGGGTCGCGCGGGGCCATCTCGACGGACGAGAAAACGGACGGGTTCATGCGTGCTCCGGTGTGCAGGGTTGGTTTGCCCGGTACGGGCGGTGCGTCGTGCTATTAAAGATAGGTCGAAAAACCGACAACAATCGCGCTAATGTCTGCCTTTGCCTGAACGCCGCCGAAGTCGCGCGGTCATCAGGCTGCAAACGATTTGTGCAACGCAAAATTCTACCATGTCGGAAACTGTCGCCACACCCGCCTTGTTAACCTTTGACAACAGCCCCTACCGGCTGCACCAGCCCTTCCCCCCGGCCGGCGATCAGCCGGGTGCCATCGCCAAACTGGTCGAGGGCATCGACGACGGGCTCATGTTCCAGACCCTGCTCGGCGTGACCGGTTCGGGCAAGACCTTCACGATGGCTAACGTGATCGCGCGCACCGGTCGCCCGGCCATCGTGATGGCGCCGAACAAGACGCTGGCCGCCCAGCTGTACTCGGAATTCCGCGAGTTCTTCCCTGAGAACGCGGTCGAGTACTTCGTCAGCTACTACGACTACTACCAGCCGGAAGCCTACGTGCCGTCGAAGGACCTGTTCATCGAGAAGGACAGCGCCATCAACGAGCACATCGAGCAGATGCGGCTGTCGGCGACCAAGAGCCTGATGGAGCGGCGCGACGTGGTCATCGTTGCCAGCGTGTCGTCGATCTACGGTATCGGCGACCCGGTGGATTACCACGCGATGATCCTGCACCTGCGCGAAGGCGGCACGCTGCACCAGCGCGACATCATCGCGCGGCTGGTGCAGATGCAGTACCAGCGCAACGACATCGACTTCAAGCGCGGCACCTTCCGCGTGCGTGGCGACGTGATCGACATCTTCCCGGCCGAACACGCCGAGAACGCGCTGCGCGTGTCGCTGTTCGACGACCAGATCGAGGAACTGTCGCTGTTCGACCCGCTGACCGGCCAGGTGCGCAGCCGCATCGGCCGCTTCACCGTCTATCCGTCCAGCCACTACGTGACGCCGCGCGCGACCGTGCTGCGGGCGATCGACGCGATCAAGACCGAGCTGGAAATGCGTTCGAAGGAATTCGTCAGCCAGCACAAGCTGGTCGAGGCGCAGCGCATCGAACAGCGCACCCGCTTCGATCTCGAAATGCTGAACGAGTTGGGCTTCTGCAAGGGCATCGAAAACTACTCGCGCCACCTGTCGGGCCGCCAGCCGGGCGAGCCGCCGCCGACGCTGATCGACTATCTGCCGCCGGACGCGCTGATGTTCATCGACGAATCGCACGTGACCATTCCGCAGATCGGCGGCATGTACAAGGGCGACATGGCGCGCAAGAGCAATCTGGTCGATTTCGGTTTCCGCCTGCCCTCGGCGCTGGACAACCGGCCGCTCAAGTTCGACGAATTCGAGAAGCTGATGCCGCAGACCGTGTTCGTGTCGGCCACGCCGTCCGCCTACGAGGCCGCCAACCAGGGCCAGGTGGTGGAGCAGGTGGTGCGGCCGACCGGCCTGGTCGATCCAGTGGTTGACATCCGCCCGGCGTCAACGCAGGTGGATGACCTGCTGGGCGAGATCCGCAAGCGGGTCGAGGCGTCCGAGCGGGTGCTGGTGACCGTGCTGACCAAGCGACTGGCCGAGGACCTGACCGACTACTTCAGCGAGAACGGCGTGCGCGTGCGCTATCTGCACTCGGACATCGACACCGTCGAGCGGGTGGAAATCATCCGCGACCTGCGGCTGGGCGAGTTCGACGTGCTGGTGGGCATCAACCTGCTGCGCGAAGGTCTGGACATTCCCGAGGTGTCGCTGGTCGCCATCCTCGACGCCGACAAGGAGGGCTTCCTGCGTTCGGAGCGCAGCCTGATCCAGACCATAGGCCGGGCGGCCCGACATCTGCACGGCACGGCCATCTTGTACGCCGACAACATGACCGACTCGATGAAGCGCGCCATCGCCGAAACCGAGCGGCGGCGCGCCAAGCAGATCGCGCACAACGAGGCGCACGGCATCACGCCGAAGGGCGTGGTCAAGCGGATCAAAGACATCATCGACGGCGTCTACGACCAGGAGGAGGTCGCCCGCGAACTGATGGTGGCCGAGGAACACGCGCGTTTCGAGGCGATGAGCGAGAAGGATCTGGCGCGGGAGATCAAGAAGCTCGAGAAGGAAATGGTCGAGCACGCGAAGAACCTGGAGTTCGAAAAGGCGGCCGAGGCGCGCGACCGGCTGTTCAAGCTTCGCAGCGGCGCTTTCGGCGTCGCCTGAGCGGGCACGGTTTCAGCGACCGGCCGCCGCTTCGCGTCGTGGCAGCGGAATCGCCGCGGCCGGCGGAGTGCTCCCACCGGCGAGGCGATTGACGATGCGTTCGACGCCGAGCACCAGCAGCAGCGCTTCGTCGCCGTCGCCGCTGCCGCCCAGCACCGATTCACCCAGCACATTGCCGCCGGCCAGCATCGCCGGTATCGGGCGCAGGCGGGCGGTCGATACTTCCGGAATGTCGCCCAGCGCGTCGGCCAGTATGCCGATGCGGGTATCGTCGTCGCGGCGCAGCACGAGTACCTGCCGCGTCGAGTCGTCGGGTGCCGACGGGACCGCTTCGTCGTCGTGCAGCATACTGGCGATATCGAACACAGCGATCGGCACGCCGTCGTACATCAGATAGCCGGCCATGGTTTCACCGGCACCGGGCACGCCGGTCAGACCGGCCGCATCGACCGCCTCGATGACTTTCTCGGTGCGCAGTCCGAACCAGTTTCGGCCGACGCGGAAGGTGGCGATTTCCACCGTGTCGTCGCTGCTCGCGTCGCCGCGGATCGCCGGCGCCGTGCAGCTCGCCGTAGCGGACTGCACGGCGACCGCGCACAGGGGCATGAATACCAGTGCGGTGACGCGCGTGCGGGCGGCGTTCGCGCCGCTGCCGTACTCACGGTAGCCGTGCGAGTTCGCCACGCCGACTGCGAAGTACTGGTCGTCGATGCGAAGCACGCCGCTGCCGTCGTCGGCCAGCGCCAGTGCCTCGACGGCCTCCGGCGGGCGGTGACCGGGGCGCCAGCGCTCGTCGGTGCAGGCGATCACCTGTGCGTCGGCGTCGATGAAGGCCGCGAAGCAGCCGTTGCGGACCGCGCCGTCGGCGCCGCGCGGCAGGCAGTCGCGCAGCATGGCGAGCAGTTGCGGTGCGCTGTCGAACACGATACCGACGCCGCCGATGACTGCCGCCTTCTCGTCGCCGGCCGACGGCGCGCGCAGCGCTGCACCATATATATAGGTGGGCGCGTTGCCGTACAGCGCGCTCGGTGCGAAGGCGGACACTGCCCAGGCCTGGGAGTCGTCCAGCGCCAGCGTCCGGCGTACCCAGTCCTCGCCCGGTGCGCGCCCGCTCCATGATGCGCCGCCGACGGTCGAACCCGATTCCGCGACAACCACGCCTTGCGTGTCGAACACCAGCAGGTTGGCGTAGACGGTGTAGAGCGAGTGGATGTAGCGCAGCACCTCGGTGACGCGCTGTCGGCCCGCCTCGTCGACCGGCGCCGCAAGCACCTCGCGGAATACCGAGGTGAGCGCCCACCAGCGGCAGTCATTGGCGCGCTCGTACAGATTGCGGTCGAGGATGTCGATGGCCAGCGACGCGGCGAAGCGGCTGTCGTGCAGGATGGCCGACACCACGGTTTCGTGCAGGTTGGCGATGGAGCGCTCGAACACGTCGCGTGTGCGGTCGCCGGTATTGCTGATTTCCCACAGCAGGATTTTCGAGAAGGCCGGGTTCAGCGCACGCTGCGAACTGCTCTGCCGGACGTTGCCGTTCCATACCGAGCGATTCAGCGTGCGCTGGATGCGATCGGCCTGTTCCGGGATGCGCCGCAGCTGTTCGGAGAACAGTGTCGGGCTGGACATGATGGCGCTGCGGACCTCGTCGCCCAGCGCGCGCAGCGGTGCGGCCGCTTCGCGTGCGAAGGCGTGCTCGACCGGCAGCATCACCAGCCCGCACCAGCCGGGGCCGGCGTAGCCCTGATAGCCGCGGCTCGGGCAGCGCATGGCGAGGTATTCGCGCGCGGCAAAGCGAAGTCGCTGGACCTCCGGACCGTCGGAGCAGGGCAGACGGGCACCGAGCGGCACGTGGAAGCGGTCCGAACTGGCGATCACCCGGTGGTCGGCGTCGACGACGAGGATGACGGCCCAGTCGTCGGCCGTCAGCAGGCCGTCGAAGATGCGCTGCATTTCGTCGTCGAAGCGGAACACCAGGCTCAGCACGCCGATTGCCCCGCCCGCGTCGTCGCAGACGCGGCAGGAATAGACCAGCGACTGTGTCTGCGTCGGAAGGAAGTCGATGGCGCGGAAGGTTTCCACGTAGCCGGCGTCGGTCGCCAGTGCGTCGGCGATCAGCGCATCGTGCGACTGTGCAGGTGTCGTCGCGTCGTCCAGCCGCAGCAGGATGTGGCCTTCAGTGTCGGTCAGCACGATGTCTGAATACACCGTGTACTTCGCCGCGTATTCGGCGAAGCGCGCGCGCAGTTGCGTCCGCGCGGCGGCCAGGTCGCGCGCCAGCAGCACGTTTCCGGCGCATTCACGCACCTTGCCGATGAACTGCCGGATGTCGGCGTCGCAGGCGAGGAAACCGATGTCCGCGGTGCGCTCGAACAGGTTGCGCACCAGGATGTCGATCGCGACCTGCGCCTTGGCCGACATTTCCTGCCGGCAGGTGCGCAGTTCCTCGTGGCCGAGCTGGTTCAGCAGCGTGCCGGTCAGTTCGGCGAAAGCGTGCCGGGTGCCGCTCATGTCGGTGCCGGTGCCGGACAGCTGGCCAAGCATGGTGAGGTTGTCCCAGACCGACTGCAGGTTACGCAGCAGTTCGCGGTACTCCTCGACGTTGTCCATATGGCGGATGACACCCGCCAGCTCGGCATCGACTTCGATGTTCTTGTACTGGGCCATGGCTCGGCTCTCCTCATGTGCGACGTGTGCTGACGCACCCGTAGGGCGCCGCTTCTTGTTTTCGCTCTGCAACCCAAGTCATAACGATCGCCGGGCGCGGATTCATGAGCATCGTTAGTGCCGTAACTCCCGTTCTTCCGTGACGCAGTGCCTTATTGCCGGACGCAGAGCGCCGGCCTTGTCGCCGCTGCCAGAGGCCAGCCGATGGCCGCGAACCGGCATCGTCTATCGTGGTTGACTGAGCGACACTCAAACGGGCGCCCGGCGCTCGCACGATATTCATACCTTCCGCACGATGTCCCTCATTCGCCATCTCTGTTGTGTACTTGCGCTGACCAGTGCCGCGCCTGCGCTGTACGCCGCGCGCAGCGAGGCACAGGTCAGCCCGCGCGCGACCGTCGCGCTGTTGTCGGCGACCGACGTCGCCGCGCCCGGGCAGACGCTCGACCTGGGCCTGCACTTTCGTTTCCAGCCGGGCTGGCACATCTACTGGATGAATCCGGGCGACGCCGGCCAAGCACCGCGCGTCGAGGTGTTCGCGCCTGCGGGCTCCGCGCTCGGCGACGTGAAGTGGCCGGCACCGGAACGGCACGTCGATGGGCCCATCACCACCTTCGTCCATCAGGGCGAGGTGTTGCTGCCCTTCACGGTGACGCTGCCGCCGGCTTTCGCCGGCGCAGCCGCTCTGTCGGTGAAGGCGAGCTGGCTGGTGTGCAAGGACATCTGCATTCCGGAAGAAGGGGTGTTCAGACTCGAACTGCCGGCCGGCACCGCGCAGGACAGCCCCGATGCGACCCTGTTCGACGCGGCGCGCGCGGCGATGCCGACGCGCAGCGAGTGGCGCGCGACGGTCGATGCACAGGGCGTACTGACGCTGGAGGGGACGGGCGCCGGCAGCCTGCAGTCGGCCGACTTCTTCCCGGCCGACTGGGGGCGCGTCGAGCACGGCGCTGCCCAGACCCTGAGCACGGCAGGCGATGCGGCGCGCATCGCATTGAGGCCCGGCCCGGATTTCGATCCGGGCAAGGCGCTCGAGGGCGTGCTGCGTGTCCGCGGCGCCGACGGCGTCGAGCGGGCGCTGTGGGTGGCGACGCCGGGCGAGCCGCCGGCACGCACGCCGGTGCTCAGCCTGGCGGCCGCCGATGCCGTGCCGCCTGCGGCACCTGCGCGCCCGGTCGCTGCGCCCGCCGACGAGGGGCTGCTGTGGCCGCTGCTGTTCGCCTTCGCCGGCGGTTTGCTGCTGAACCTTATGCCCTGCGTGTTCCCGGTGCTGGCGATCAAGGCGCTCTCGTTCGCGAAGATGGGCGGCGACCGCGCGGGCGCCGTGCGCCTGCAGTCGCTTGCCTACTGCGCCGGGGTGGTCGCGAGTTTCCTGCTGCTGGCCGCTCTGCTGCTCGCGTTACGTGCCGCTGGCACGCAGGCCGGATGGGGGTTCCAGTTCCAGTCGCCGGTGTTCGTCGCCGCCATGGCCACCTTGCTGTTCGGCATCGGACTGAACCTCTCGGGCGTGTTCGACATTGGCGCCCGGCTCGCGTCGGCCGGCGAGTCGCTGGCCTCGCGCGCTGGGCTGGCGGGCAGCTTCTTCACCGGCGTGCTGGCGGTGGTGGTCGCCACACCCTGTACCGCGCCCTTCATGGGCGGGGCGATCGCGGCGGCGCTGGGCGCGCCGGCGCTGGTGACCGTGGGCATCTTCGTCGCGCTCGGACTGGGCATGGCGCTGCCCTATCTGCTGTTCGCCTTCTTTCCGGCGGTGGCTGCGCACATGCCCCGACCGGGCGCGTGGATGGAAAGATTGAAGCAGGCGCTGGCCTTCCCGATGTACGGTGCGGCCGCCTGGCTGATCTGGGTGCTGAGCCAGCAGAGCGGGGCCGATGGCGTGCTGCACGTGCTGGCCGCACTGCTGCTGGTGGCGCTGGCAGCCTGGTTGTTCGGTGTGGCGCAACGCGCTTCTGCGGGCAACTGGAGCTGGCGCGGCGCGGCTGCACTGGCGCTGCTGGCCGGCCTGCTGGCGCTCGGGCGCATGCCCGAGCCGGAGGCGACGGCGCCTGTCGCGCAGGCGTCCGAAGGCGCCTACTCGGCGCAGCGGCTGGCTGATCTGCGCGCCGCCGGCCGACCGGTGTTCGTGAACATGACCGCCGCCTGGTGCGTCACCTGCCTGATGAACGAGAAGGTCGCCCTGTCAACCGATGCCGTACAGGGCGCTTTCGCCGCGCGCGGCATCGTCTATCTGAAAGGCGACTGGACGCGCGCCGACCCGGACATCACCCGTTTCCTGCAGTCGCACGGTCGCGACGGCGTACCGCTCTACGTGTATTACGCGCCCGGCCGGGAGGGCTTCGTGCTGCCGCAGATACTGACGCCGCAGATCGTGCTCGATCACATCGCCTCATGAGGAGATTTCGTCGATGAACATCCAAGCCACGCTCCGCACCGGCCTGCTGGCCAGCCTACTGTTTGCTGCTGCCGTCCATGCCGCACCGCGCATCGGCGAGCCGGCACCGGCCTTCACCGCCGTTGATTCCAACGGCCGGACGGTGAAGCTGTCCGATTTCGCCGGCCGGACGGTGGTGATGGAATGGACCAATCACGGTTGCCCCTACGTACAGAAGTGGTACGGCGGCGGCATGCAGGCGCTGCAGAAGGACGCCACCGGCAAGGGGGCCGTGTGGCTCACCGTGCTCAGTTCGGCGCCCGGCACTCAGGGTCACGTCAACGGTCCGACGGCGAACCGCATGATGAAGGAGCAGGGGGCGGCGCCGACCCACTATCTGCTGGATTACGAAGGCAAGGTCGGTCGCGCCTACGCGGCACAGGTAACGCCGCACATGTACGTCATCGCGCCGGACGGCCGGCTCGCCTATATGGGCGGCATCGACAGCATCGCGTCAACCGAGGTGAACGACATTGCGAAGGCCGAGCCGCTGGCGCGGCTGGCGATCGATGCGGTACTGGCGGGGAAACCGGTGGCCAAGGCGCAGACGCGCCCCTATGGCTGCTCGGTGAAGTACGCGAACTGATGGTGAGGAAGCGGCCGGTGCACGCCTCGCACCGGCCGGCGGAAGGCGTACTCAGGCGCTGACGCTGCCGGTGCCCGGATGATTCGCCGCGTGCATGCGGTTCTGCGCTTTGACCAGACGCTCCATCGTGCGCAGGTCCTTGCGGTCGAGCTTCATCGCGCCGCGCACCCACTCGCGCGTCACGTCCTCGAGTTCCTGGTAGGTCAGGCGCACGTAGGCGTGCATCTTGGCGCGCTGGAAGGCACGGAAACCCTTGAGCTGTGACGACATCGAGCGCATCACGTCACGCGCCACCCATTCGCCGCGGCCCGGCTCGGCAAGGTGATCGACCAGCCCCAGTTCGTGCATCTTCTCGGCCGGCAGTACCTTCGCGTTCAGGATCAGGTCTTCCGCCACGCGCGGGCCGGCCTTGCGCGCGACCAGGCTGTAGGCGCCCATGCCCGGAAACAGGTTGAACATCATTTCCGGGAAGCCCAGCTTGGCGCCGCGTTCGGCGATCACCACGTGGCAGGACAGCGCCGCCTCGAAACCGCCGCCCAGCGCATCGCCCTGGACCACGGCCATCGAGACCGCATCGGCATGCAGACCGGCGACGTTGTTGTTGATGGCGCGGATGCAGGCTTCGGCGTAGCGCATCAGTCCGGCCTCGTCGCCTGCCTCGACCAGCTTCTGGAACAGGTCGAGATCGCCGCCGAGGTTATAGACGCCGGGGACGCCCGAGCAGTTGAGGAAGAAATCCACCGTGCCCGGCGCCAGTTCCACCTCTTGCTGCTGCGCCACGACGTCGGCCAGCAGCTCCGGCGTGAAGCAGGGGCGTCCGGTCGGGTGCGCGTACATCCACAAGGCGCGTGTTTCCGCCTCGTAGCGCGAAGTCAGGATGGGTGTGGACAGCAGGCGTGGCGCATTTGCGGCCATGCCGGGCAGCGGCACCGTGTGCAGATGAGCACGGGTGCGATCAATGATCTGCATTGCACGCCTCCATACGAAATACATCGCGGGCAGGCGCGGCAGCGTCGATACTCTTTCCGGAGCGATACGGCAGGTGCCGTCCTGCTCCATGGCGCGGGGTGAACAGATCCATTTCAGCCTCCGTCGGCATGTCCGACTTTAAGCATGCTGAAAACAATCGCCTCTTGAGGCGAATTGGAGAGGCAGTTTTCCTGCCTTTTTTTCCTGCTGTCTGGTGCACGAATCCAGACAGAGTCTGACCCTGTAAGTGCATGTTACGACAAGGCGGAACAGTTTTGCTTGAAAATTTGATTGCACCTTGCGCCGGACTCGTTCGTGGCCCGTGCAGGGTGTCGTACGCCTCGCCGGAACGGCCCTGGGTGCGGCTGCCGGTTGCCTTGCCTGACGATGGCTCCCGGGTGATGCGGTGCACGATCCGTCGCAGTCAGCCCGCCGTCGGTCAGCGCTCGCTCAGCTATAGTCGGGCGCACAGGATGGGGTGTCCGCCGCCGGCGAGTGCCGGGCGCAGAGCATGCGGACCCGATCCACGGAGACATTGATGAAACAGGCCTCGTCCGGCAAGGACACGCGGGAACACAAGGTCACGCTGCAGGAACTGGTGGAGGGCATGGTGGCCGACGGCCTGCTTGGCGAGTCGGTGGCCCGCGTATTCCTGCACGACCGTCGCTACTGGCGGGGCGGTGACCATCCGCTGGTCGTGCTGGCCGGCCAGAAGTGGAAATCGCTGCATCCGCCGCACCGGGTGCTCAATCTCGATGCGCTGACCGAGTGGATGGCCGGCTGGAGCGGTCACGACTACTACCACATCGATCCGCTGAAGGTCGATTTCGCGGCAGTGACCGAAGTGGTGTCCAGCGCCTACGCGAACCGCTTCCGCATTCTGCCGGTGCAGGCCTCGGCGCGCGAGGTGGTGATCGCCACCGCCGAGCCCTTCATGACCGAGTGGGAGAAGGAACTGGCGCCGATACTGCGCCGGCCCATCCGTCGCGTCATCGCCAATCCGGACGACATCGCCCGCTATGTGGTCGAGTTCTACAGCCTTGCCAAGTCGGTCAAGGGCGCTGCCAAGCGGGGCGACGTCAGCGGTGCGGGCGCCTCCAACTTCGAGCAGCTGGTTGAACTGGGGCGCAGCAACCGGCCGCTCGATGCCAACGACCAGCACATCGTCACCATCGTCAACTGGCTGTGGCAATACGCTTTCGAGCAGCGCGCCAGCGACATCCATATCGAGCCGCGGCGCGATTTCGGCGTTGTGCGCTTCCGTATCGATGGCGTGCTGCATCAGGTCTACCAGATCCCGATGCCGGTGCTGGGCGCGATGACCTCGCGCATCAAGATACTGGGCCGCATGGACGTGGTGGAAAAGCGCCGCCCGCAGGACGGCCGGATCAAGACCCGCGCGCCGGATGGCCAGGAAATCGAGTTGCGGCTGTCCACGCTGCCGACCGCCTTCGGCGAAAAGCTGGTGATGCGGGTGTTCGACCCGGAAGTGCTGGTGCGCGACTTCCGCGACCTCGGTTTTTCCGACGAGGACGCGCGGCGCTGGAAGCAGATGACCACGCAGCCGAACGGCATCGTGCTGGTGACCGGCCCGACCGGCTCGGGCAAGACCACCACCTTGTATTCGACGCTGAAGAATCTCGCCACGCCAGAGGTGAACGTCTGCACGCTGGAAGACCCGATCGAAATGATCGAGCCGGCCTTCAACCAGGTGCAGGTGTCGGCGGACATCGGCGTCACCTTCTCGGCCGGCATCCGCTCGCTGATGCGGCAGGACCCGGACATCATCATGGTGGGCGAGATACGCGATCTCGAGACCGCCGAAATGGCGATCCAGGCGGCGCTGACCGGCCACCTTGTGCTGTCTACGCTGCACACCAACGATGCGCCATCGGCCATCACCCGTCTGCTCGATCTGGGTGTGCCCAGCTATCTGCTGAACGCGACCGTACTCGGCGTGATGGCACAGCGGCTGGTGCGCACGCTGTGTCCGCACTGCCGCAAGCCGGCGTCCCCGCAGGACACCGATCCGCAGGCGTGGAAGGATCTGGTGGCGCCGTGGAAGGCCACGCGGCCGGAACGCTTCACGCAGGCCGTTGGCTGTCTGGATTGCCGCATGACCGGCTATTCGGGGCGTATCGGCATCTACGAAATCCTGCTGATGTCACCGGAAATCAAGTCGCTGGTGTCAACCGGCGCGGACATCGGCGCACTGCGCGATCAGGCCTATCGCGAAGGCATGTACCCGCTGCGCGTGTCCGGCGCACTGAAGATCGCGCAGGGGGTGACGACGATGGAAGAGGTGATGAAGGTGGCGCCGCCGGCCTGAGCTGGCAGAGTGGATCAATAGCCGGTGGACGGCGGCCAGCCGATGCCGGCGAAGGGCGGCTTGCGGCCGACCAGACCTTCGAGCAGCGTCAGTTCGGCGTCGGTGTGATTGATGACGCCGGCGGCCGACATCATGTCGGCGCCGGGTTTGTCGCTGAGCCACATCGGCTTGTCGTGGTGCCGCGTGCGCACGGTTTCGCGCTGGGTCGGATCGCTGTTGCGCGCCAGTTCCGCCTCGCCGTAGCACAGGCAGAAATAGGTCCGCTCCTCAGCTGCCTCGATGTAGCAACCGGTGCCGCGTATGCCTATCGTCGCTGCCGGCGTGGCGATGCGCTTCTGGCCGCGGTCGAACACCGACAGCAGCTTGCCGGTGATCACCCGCATCAGGTCGGCGGCAGCGCCGCTGCCGAAAGCGACATGCGATTCGCCACGCTGGAGGAAGACGTCGCGACCGAGCACATAGATCGCTTCGGCGCCCGGGCCGGTGCGTATCGTGTCGCCCGGACGGATTTCCATGTGGAAGTTCGCTGGCGCGCCATTGACGCTGACGTCGCCACGGAAGCCGCGCAATCCGGTACGGCTGTCACGGGCGAGGGCTTCGCGCACCAGTGCGTCGAAGGCCAGCGGGGCGGCGGCACCGCCGGCCAGCAGGGTGGTCAGTACGCGTCTTCGATCCATGTCGTTTTCTCCTTCTTCTGATGCAGCGATTATCGCGCGGGCAGGAGAACAGACCCGTTCATTCGTTCTCGGGCGTCACCGCATCGCCCTGACGGATCAGGCCGCTGCGCAGCACACGCGCGGTGATGCCGCCGTGGCCGCGCATCACGTTGTAGCCTCCCTTGCCCAGATTGGTTTCCATGCGTGAGCACGGGTCGCAGGTGCCCGTGTACTCCAGCAACGCATCGCCGACGCGGAAGCGCTTGCCCTTGAGTGCCAGCAGATTCAGACCGCTGACCACGATATTGCGCCGCACCAGACCGGGGTTGACCTCGCCCAGACCAAGCAGATCGGCGACCGTCTGCAGATGTTCGGCCTGGATCAGCGTGACCTGCCGCTTGCCGTCCGGGCTGGCGTAGCGGTCACCTTCGAGCCCGAGCGATTCGATGGCCTGCACCGTGTCAACGACGCGCAGCGGCTGCATCCGCGCCGGGCGTACGCCTATCCAGGTGACCTGTCCGGCGTGTGCGAAGGTGGAAGTAAGTGTCTGCAGGGTGTCCATGATCGTCGTTTCATCGTGCGCAATGTGTCGGGACGGATGCTACTTCAGGCGAACAGCCCCTGCAGATACCAGCGATGCGGCGCCGTGTGTTCGCGATAGATCCACAACCTTTCCTGACGTGGTCCGACGGCGATGTAGTAATCGCGCAGCGCTTCGGCCGGATGGTCGTTGCCGCCAGCGTCGTCCCACCAGCCGGCCTCGATCCGCTCGGCACGGCCGAGACAATGCAGCGGCCCGTTGCGCCAGGGCTGACCGTCGCGTTCGGCGAGCAGTTCCGGTTCCGGCAGCAGCCACAGGGGACGCTGTGGCTTGCCGGCAGCAGGCTGCGCACGACCCGGTTCATCCCGCTGCTGCGCCCGTTCGGGGCGGTGGTCGCCGCTGGCCGACAGGCTGTAGACCGCATCGCGACCGAGGCGGGCACGCAGCCGTTCGACCAGTAGGTCGCGGGCTTCCTGCCGGTCCTGCGGTGAGGGCGCCTGGGTGCCGAACAGGTCGCGGCTGCGGCCGGGCTGTTCGATCCAGTCAGGCGCCCGCAGTCTCAGCGCGGTGACCGCTTCGGGCAGGGCGATGCGCGCCAGATGCTCGTGCGTCAGCGATGCAAGCAGGCGGGCGTCATGGGTGGGGGTACCGGTGCGCAGTTCCAGCCGGGTGGGGGCTTCGTGCTCGTGCTGCAGTTCGAGCAGGCACTCGGCGATGCCGGCGTGTGCCGCGGCCAGCTGGGTGCACGCACTGTTGAACAGCCGGCTGGCGGCGAACAGCAGTACATCGGCATCGTGACGCGGTACCGGCAATTCGATCCGGCTGTCGATTTCCGGAGGCGGCGAGAAGAAGGTGCGCGGATCGGCGGTCTGTCCGAGCGCCTGATCGATCAGGCGACGCAGGGCCTGTGCATCGCGCAGCGCCAGTGCGTCGCGCGGCAGCTTCATCGCGTCTCCCACGCTGCGCAGACCGGCTTCGCGCAAGGTGGCCAGTCGTGCCTCACCTGCTTCGGTCACGTCGAGCGGCAATGCGGCCAGCGCTGCCGACAAGGCTCCAGGCCCGCGTATCGTACGACCGGGTGTGCCGAGGGCGAGCCAGCGCGCGGCGCGCGGTGTCGGGGCACAGGCGCTGAGGGCATGAAAGCCGGCGGCGGCCAGCGCGCTGCGCAAGGCGCGCAGCAGACCGTCGAGGCCGCCAAACAGACGGATGCTGCCGGCGATTTCCAGCAATAGTCCGTCGGTTGCGAGGGCGACATGAGGGGTGAAATGCAGTGCGCAGCCGGCGGCGTCCTTCAGTGCCGAATCTTCCACCTGGCTGTCGTGCGGGCTGATCAGCAGGTCGGGCGCTAGTGCCAGTGCGTCGGCCACCCGCTGGCCGGGGCGCACGCCCTGAGCCAGCGCTGTCGCATCCAGCGCGACCACACGCTGCTTCGCCGCCACCGCCAGCGGCTGTGAGTGGGCCTGAGCGCGGAAGCGCGCCTGCAGCGGCCACTCGGGAAAGACCAGTGCCAGCCAGAGCATGTCGTACGCAGATCCATGTCGCAGGCCTGTCAGCCGACCAGCGCCAGGGCAGGGCGCCCGCGCAGGGTGTCCGCACGCCGTACCGGGATGCCCTGACGTGTTCCGAGGTAAACCGGCCGGTTGGCTGGGCGGCCGCGTCGCTTCAGGATGTCGATGCGTACCTCGCCTTCCGCAGCGACGGATGCATGCAGGCGCAAGGCGGCTGGCGAGGCCATATGCGCGTCGGAGGCGGGGCGGAACAGCACCAGCGGCAGCGCGGCCTCACGCACCGCCAGCTGCAGCCTGCGCAGCAGGGCTGTATCTACCCGGTCGAGCCAGCCGGTGACTGCGCTGCACGCCCCCGAGTTGAGTGCGTGACGCAGCGCCCAGACACGCTCGCCGGCACTACCCGCCTGGATCACCAGCATGCGAGGCGTGCACAGACCCGCGGCGGCGAGTGCCGAAACATTCGGATACCAAGGCGGCGCCACCCAAGCCACCCAGCCATCGGCCTGACTGGCTTGGGCCAGCATGGGCAGCAGCAGGGAGACTTCACCGTGCCCGCAGCAGTCGGTCAGCACTTCGCTCATGTCGCCGACCGGCCAGCCTCCGCCGGGCAGTTCGGCGTCGAGCGCCGGATGACCGGTGGACACGGTGGGGCACGCGTCCGCCGCCGTGTCGTTGGCACGCCAGACATCCGAACGGTGCAACAGGGTATGCAGGCTGGAGACGCTCATTGCGTCAGACCGCGCTGCCGTTGCGAATCAGCCCCACCATGACGCCTTCGATCACCAGCGGGTCGCGCCGGGTGTCAACGACGATGGGACTGAATTCGGGATTTTCCGGCAGCAGCTCGACCTGAGCACCACTGCGACGCAGACGCTTCACGGTCACTTCATCGTGCAGCCGGGCGACGATGATCTGGCCGTTGTGTGCTTCGGAGGTGGCATGAACGGCGATCAGGTCGCCGTCGAGGATGCCTGCGTCGCGCATGCTCAAGCCCCGCACTCGCAACAGATAGTCGGCGCGTGGTGAGAACATCGACGGGTCAACTTGGTAGCGTCCCTGCACGTGGGCGTCGGCAAGAATGGGATTGCCGGCCGCGACCCGGCCTATCAGTGGAATGCCTGCGGGCTCGGACAGCCGGATGCCGCGCGCGCGACCTTCGTCGAGACTGATGACGCCCTTGCGTGCCAGTGCGCGCAGATGGCTTTCGGCGGCGTTCGGCGAACGGAAGCCGAAGGCCTGCGCGATTTCGGCGCGCGTGGGCGGGCTGCCGCGTTCGCTGACTGCGTCACGGATCAGTTGCAGGATTTCCTGCTGGCGGGACGTCAGGCTGTCGTTCGACATGGGATGGGCGCTTGCTGTACGAAGACTGTATTTTTATACAGTTGTTTATGGTGATGCAAGCAGGCCGGTGCCGATTGTCAACAATTGTTACAGAGCGGGATGTGTTCGCGTGCTCCCTGCCCGTCCAGGCAAGTCAGGGTGATTTGTGCAGTGCGATGAAAAGAAATGGATTTTTTCCGAGGCGCCGGGATGGCAGGATGTTCGGGCGGGTCATCTAATACCGAAGTACTAGGTTCTGGCTGTCGATATTCTTGACAGTGTTGCGGCGCAGCAGGTCCGGATCCTTCGATCAGGCAACAAAAAAGCACCCGAAGGTGCTTTTTTGTTTTCAGGCAGGTGAAGCTCAGCCCATGCGACGCTTTGCCATCAGGCCGATCATGCCCAGGCCAGCCAGCATCATCGCGTAGGTGTCTGCTTCCGGCACCACGGCGACCGGGGCGGTCGTCGAGGTCAGTGCGAGCACACCACCCAGGCTGCCGGTCGTGGAACCGGTCACCTTGTAGTAGTAATCGCCGGCGAGCAGGCCGTTGGCGGTGAACAGGGTGCCGAAGCTGTAGGCGGACAGAAACTTGTCCACCGCTCCGGTTTCTTTGTACAGCCACACCATGCTGTCTTCGCTCAGACCGAAGAACGGCGATGCTTCTGCCGATACGGCCAGCGTGGACAACGAGGTGGTCGGAGCGGTCAGCGTGAAGGTGAAAATTTCCGAGAAGGAGCCGGACAGCGAGGCGATGCCGGTTTCGATCGTTGCGTGGTCGTCCCAGCTGGTCGTCGCGGCATTCGCGCTTCCCACTGCAAACAGACCGCATACAACAGTTGCGACCAAGGTTTTCTTCATATCCTGTCCTTTCACAAAAAGTGACAAAGTGGAACCCAGATTTTTGCAAGAACATCAGCCCCCCACAATCTGCGATGACATCCCATTTGCAACGACAAGTAAGGAGGTCATTCCGCACACTGCGAGCAGCTCAGCGTTCTGGTGAAACAGGTACGCAAGACTCGGGCCACTTTCTGTTTGTCATTGCTCTTTCTGAAGATAAATTTCCAACCATTTGAAGTTGTTCAATAAAATTGTTTTTTGACGGATGTTCGACTCAGCCGGGGTGTGATGCTCTTTGGTGCATCAGGACCACATTTGTGCAATGCGGCGACGGCTTTTTTTACAACGGCGCGGCAAGCCCGCCTGCTAGAATCCGCCGGACTCCAGAACGTGTGATGTGTCGTGGTCGCGTCGTGTGGATGGGAGGTGCGCATGTTGAATGCAGGACAACCCGCTCCGCTGTTCGAACTGCCGGATGCCGATCTGGAACTGTTCAATCTGGGCGACCAGCTCGGGCAGCACCTGATGGTGCTTTACTTCTACGCCAAGGACGACACGCCGGGCTGTACGGCCCAGGCAATCGAGTTCAGCGATCTGGACGACGATTTCCGGCGTTGTGACTGCACCGTGCTCGGTGTCAGCCGCGACGAATGTTTCACACACGCAGATTTTCGCGACAAGCACGGCCTGACGGTCAGGTTGCTGTCGGACATCGATGGCGAGGTCAGCCGGCGCTACGGTGTCTGGCGTGAGCGCGAGGTTGACGGAAAGCTGCGGTTCTGCATGACCCGCTCGACATTCATCATCGATCGGAAGGGTGTCATACGTTACGCGCAATATGGCGTGAATCCGCGCGGGCACGCCGGGGAAGTCCTCGAACGCGTGCGCGCACTGCACATGAAAGGAATCAGGAATGCTCATCAGCAAGAACTCGGTCGTCACCCTTAAGTACAGCGTGACGGATCCGGACGGCAATATGGTCGATCCGGGCGAAGCCCCGCTGGCCTATCTGCACGGCGGTTACGGCGGTATTTTCCAGCCGATCGAGGAAGCACTTGAAGGCAAGACCGTCGGCGACGAAGTGGTCGTGAAACTGCAGCCGGAAGATGCCTTCGGCGAGTACGACGAAGAACTGGTCGAGATCGAATCACGTGCGAACTTCCCGGACAACATCGAAGTCGGCATGCAGTTCGAGCGCGTCAGCGAAGATGGCGAGGAAGAGGGCCTGTACACCGTGACCGACATTGCCGACGACCGCGTCGTGATCGACGGCAATCACCCGCTGGCCGGCACCGCACTGGTGTTCTCGTGCTCGGTGTCAGCAGTGCGCCAGGCGTCGGCGGAAGAGCTGTCGCACGGCCACGTGCACGGCGACCACGGCCACCACCACTGAGATCGTCCCCCGCCGGGCGCCGACGAGGGCCCCGGCGTTCTCCGCCCACTGTAGGGCGCTGCGTCGAAATCCTGTCAGGGAGCATCCATGTCGCGTGTGCTGGTCACCGGTGGCGCGGGCTATATCGGCTCGCACACCTGCATCGAACTGATGGCTGCGGGCCACCAGGTGGTGGTTGTAGATAACCTGTGCAACAGCAAGCGCGAATCCCTGACGCGCGTCGAACGCATTGCCGGGCAGGCGCTGCAGGCCTTCGTGCAGGCCGATGTCCGCGATCGCGCCGCGATGCGTGCCGTGTTTGCGGCGCACGACATCGACGCGGTGATCCACTTCGCCGGCCTGAAGGCGGTCGGCGAGTCGGTCGCGAAGCCGCTCGAGTACTACGACAACAACGTCAGCGGCACGGTGGCGCTGTGCGAGGTGATGGCCGAAGCCGGCGTGAAGACGCTGGCCTTCTCGTCCTCGGCTACGGTTTACGGTGATCCGGCGTCGGTGCCCATCCGCGAGGATTTCCCGACCGGGCCGACCAATCCTTACGGCCGTTCGAAATGGATGGTCGAGTACCTGCTGCAGGACCTCGTCGTGGCCGATCCGTCGTGGCGCATCGCACTGCTGCGCTACTTCAATCCGGTCGGCGCGCACGAGTCCGGCCTGATCGGCGAAGACCCCAACGGTCTGCCGAACAATCTGATGCCCTTCGTCAGCCAGGTGGCGGTCGGCAAGCTGGCCGAGTTGCGCGTGTTCGGCGGTGACTGGCCGACGCCGGACGGTACCGGCGTGCGCGACTACATCCACGTGCTTGACCTCGCTCAAGGCCACGTGCGCGCCATCGACTACCTTACGGAACACACCGGTCTGCTGACGGTGAATCTGGGTACCGGTCGTGGCTACAGCGTGCTTGAAGTCGTGCGCGCCTTCGAGCAGGCGAGCGGACGCGCGGTGCCCTACCGCATCGTCGATCGGCGGCCGGGGGACATCGCCCAGTGCTACGCCGACCCGGCGCACGCAAATCGGCTCCTGGGCTGGGTTGCGCGGCGCGACCTCGCGCAGATGTGCGCCGATGCGTGGAACTGGCAGCGCAGCAACCCGCAGGGCTATGCCTGACGCGCGTCGCGGGCGGAGGGCAGAAAGTCTCGGTGCGCCGCGATAGATGACGACCGCCGCTTCGTGCTAAATCAACAGCTCGCCGTCGGTCGGAACCAGCCCGGGAGGATTGCTCATGCACCTGCAAGTCGTGTTCGAAAAGGCGCACGCCGCGGACAGCGGAAACAGCGCATCCATCTTCCGGCAGTTGCTCGACGCGCTCGAGCACGATGCGCCGTTCGACCTGCAGCTGCTGTATCAGTTGCCCTATGCCGACTTCGACACTGCGCTCAACGCGCTGCGCGAGTGGCGTTCGCAACGCTACGTATGGCTGCGCGAACACGACGGCCCTCAGCCCTGGCGCAGTCATCTGAGCTAGTGTCTGCTGTCACGGTGCCGTGATGGTGCTGTGTTAACCTGCGGCGCATGCTGCGTCATACACGTCTTTCCCGCGGTTTCACGCTGATCGAGTTGATGGTGGTGATCGCCATCGTCGGCGTGCTCGCGACCATGGCCATGCCCATGATGGAGCTGGCGCGGGTGCGCGCGAACGAGGCCGAACTGCGCACCTCGCTGCGGCAGATCCGCACCGCGCTCGACGATTACAAGAAGGCCTGGGACGAAGGGCGCATCGAGAAGAAGGTCGGTGCCAGCGGCTATCCGCCCAGCCTCGACGTGCTGGTCAATGGCGTGCGCGACGTCAAGCAGCCGAACGACGTGAAGATCTACTTCCTGCGCCGCGTGCCGCGCGACCCCTTCCATACCGATACATCGACGCCGCCCGAGCAGACCTGGGGCCTGCGCAGCTACGCCAGCCCGCCGGACGAACCCGTGCCTGGCGCCGATGTGTTCGATGTCTATTCGCTGTCCGGCCGCACCGGCCTGAATGGCATTCCGTACCGGAACTGGTGATGTTCACTTTCGCCCGCAAGCGCGGTTTCACGCTGATCGAACTGCTGGTGGTCATGGCCATCATCGCGGTGCTGCTGACCATTGCCGCACCGCGCTACTTCGAACATCTCGATCGCTCGAAGGAGGCGACGCTGAAGCAGACGCTGGCGGTCACCCGCGATGCGATCGACAAGTTCCGCGGTGACCGCGGTGCCTGGCCGCAAAGCCTGCAGGACCTGGTCGACAAGCAGTACCTGCGCAAGCTGCCGTTCGACCCGGTCACCGACAGCAGCGAAACCTGGATCGTCGTGCCGCCGCGCGATTCGGCGACCGAGAGTGGCGTGGCCGACCTGAAGAGCGGTGCCGAAGGCATGTCACGCGACGGCATCGCCTATTCTGACCTCTGATGTGATGCGGGCGGATCAGCGCGGCTTTTCCTATCTGCTCCTGCTGTTCGCAGTCGCCGCGCTGGGCATTGCTGCAGCCGGCAGCGCGCTGATGTGGAGCACGCTGTCGCAGACCGAGCGCGAACGCGAACTGCTGTTCATCGGCGGCGAGTTCTCGCGTGCGCTGCAGCGCTACTACGACGCCTCGCCGGCGGAGCCGAAAGCCTATCCGGCACGGCTGGAGGATCTGCTCGAAGACAAGCGGCATCAGGTGCCGATGCGTCATCTGCGCAAGATCTATGTCGATCCGATGACCAACAACCGGGACTGGGGGCTGGTCATGTCGCAGGGGCAGATCCGCGCGATACACAGCCGATCGGAAAAGGTGGCGCGCATCCATTTGCTGCCGCGCTGGGTCGATGCGACCGGCGACAAGGTGGCGCCCAGCCTCAAGACGCCACTGAAGCAGCCGTACGCGCCCATTCCGGGTCAGCCGCAGGCCGTGCCCGGACCGGTCAGTCCGACGGTGCCGTCCGCTGCCCGTCAGGCGGGCGATCTGCGTCATGCCGACTGGCTGTTCGTGCCGGTGGCCGACACGCCTGCGCAGCAGGACACGCCGGGTTCGTCGCCGTCCGCGCCCGGATCGGCGGCGGGCAGCACTCCGGTGGTGGTCGGAGAGGGCGATGGCAGCGGTGCTTCGCAACCCGACGGTTCAGCAGGATCGCTGCAGGAGCAATACACCGGCAAGCGCTGAAGCGGTCGTCAGATCAGCCAGGCGGCCAGCGCGATGCCCAGCATCATGAAGGCGATGGCGACCTTGGCGACCGCGGCGATCAGCATGCCCAGCCAAGTGGCCACGCCGACGCGCGCGGCCTGCAGTGCGTCGCGTCGCGCGATGTATTCGCCGATCGCCGCGCCCGCCAGCGGTGCGAACAGCAGGCCGATCAGGCCGGCGAACAGCCCGAGCACGGTACCGATCGCAGCACCGACCAGCGCCAGCGTGCTGGCACCCACCCGCTGTGCGCCGATCACGCCCGACGCGAAATCGATCAGCCAGGCGAGTACTGTCAGCGCGCCCAGCACGGTGAGCGTGATCGTGCCGATGTGGTTGAAATCGTCCAGCCAGGCCATCATCAGGAAGCCGCCGAACATCAGCGGAATGCCGGGCAGAGCCGGCAATACGACGCCGGCCAGTCCGATCAGCACCAGCAGTGCCGCGATCGCCCACAGCAGGATGTCCATGCCGCTCATTGGGCGAAGGCGGCGACCGCGTCGTTGACCACCGCCAGCAGGTTGCGCGTGCGCGCGTGCACCGCGCGCAGTCTCGTGGCATCGTTGCCGCCGCCGCGGACCATGCGGTGCAGCGCGTCCAGTGCGTCCGACGACCGCAGTGCGTCGGCGTGCGGCGCCAGCCGTTCGAGCGTGGCGGCGATGTCGTCGCGCAGCGGCAGCGCGGCGTGGCTGCGCGGATGCACGATCAGCCCGTCGAGACCGAAGCGGCAGGCCTGGAAGCGGTTGTAGGTGTATACGAGGTAGTCGTCCTCCACCGGTTCGGGGTCCTCGCCGGACAGGATGAGCCGGCACAGCGCCTGCAGGTAGATCGCGATCTGCGCTGCCCGATCGACGCCCAGCGGCGTGTCGCAGACGCGCAGCTCTATCGTGCCGTACTCGGGCTTGGGCCGGATGTCCCAGTAGAAATCCTTCATGCTGCGCACGATGCCGGTGTCCTCCATCCGCGCGAAGTAGTCGCGCTCGAAGCGCGACCATTCGAGCACGAAGGGCGCGCGGCCGCTGAGCGGAAAGGCGAATACGGAATTCAGCCGGGCCGAATCGAACAGCGTGTCGCTGCCCTGCGAGAAGGGCGAGGAGGCGGACAGTGCGATGAAGTGCGGCACATAGCGCCCGAGCGCGTGCAGGACGCGCAGCGCGCTGTCCGGATCGGGCATGCCGATGTGCACGTGCTGACCGAACACCGTGAACTGCTTGGCCAGATAACCGTAGAGACCTGACAGCTGCTGGAAGCGCGGGGCCGAGAAGATGCGCCGTTCCGACCACTGCTGGAAAGGGTGGGTACCGCCGCCGCACAGCGATACATTGAGCCGCGTCGCATCCTTCACCAGCGCATCGCGCATCAGGCGCAACTGCGCAAGCAGCGTGGCGTGGCTGTCGTGGATGCCGGTGGCCACCTCTATCATGCTGTCGGTCATTTCCGGCTTGATGTCGCCGGGAAAGGTCTGGCGCTGCGCCAGTTCCAGCAGGTCGGCCGCGGCCGACGCGAGGTCGCGGTCGTGTTCGCCGACCAGTTGCAGTTCGAGTTCGACGCCCATGCTGAGCGCCGACGAGGCGTGAAAGGTTTCGAGCGGCATCAGGCGTCCTCCGTCCTCTGTGCTTCGCCGGCCAGTACCAGCGCCCACTGGGCGAACACCGGCCCGACGAACTCCATCACGATCACCATGCCAGCGATGGCGGACAGCGCGCTGTCGGCGAGTCCGAAGCCGGCGCTGCGGCTGTATTCGAGCAGCAGCAGCGCAAAGGTGGACAGCGGTGCCAACGCCAGCCCGGTCAACGCGCCCTTGCGTGTGCTGGTTCCGCTTACGTGGGCGAAGGCAGCGGTTGCGCTCATCTTCGCCGCGATGCGGCCGAGCGACAGCAGCACGGCCAGTGCCAGTCCGGCGGCGGAGGTCGGCCAGGTCGCCATGCCGGCAACGAAGACGAACAGGAAAAGCGTCAGCAGTTCGCCCAGCACGCCGAAGTTGCGCTGCGCCGGCGTCAGTACCAGCCGCTTGCGGCGCATCAGCACGCCCAGC
Source organism: Methyloversatilis sp. (assembly GCF_965284615.1). GTDB lineage: Bacteria > Pseudomonadota > Gammaproteobacteria > Burkholderiales > Rhodocyclaceae > Methyloversatilis. The sequence continues at coordinate 2,655,876 of NZ_OZ260098.1, read as the reverse complement.
GTCAGTGCGGCCAGCAAGGGCGACACGTTGACGCCCTGGGTGAGCAGGGTGACCAGCATCACCGCCAGCGCGAACACGATGGTGACGCCACGTTCGTCGGCGCGCAGTCGGCGCAGCAGCCAGGGCAGCGGTACGCCAACCAGGAGACCGCAGCCGACCGATACGGCAAGGATGGCGGCACTGTTCCACACCGCGCTGACCACACTGCCGGAGGCCAGCAACTGCCAGTAGCCGATCGCGCCCTTCATCAGCAGTACCGATAGCAGACAGTTGATGGCGCACAGATGCAGCGCGCGCTCGGTCACCTGGCCGGAGCCGCGCAGGTCGTTGACTACGCGCACCAGTGCGGCCGGCGAGGTGGCCACGGACAGTGCGCCGAGCACCATCGCGATGTCCGGCGGTTGGCCCATCGCAATGGCGATGGCGCGCACCACGACGAAGGTGAGCAGCGATTCGGCAATCCCGGTCAGCGTGAGCCAGTAATTGGTCACCAGCCAGCGCAGATTGATGCGGTGACCCAGCTCGAACAGGAACAGTGCGAGCGAGAAATTGGCCAGGAAGGACATGGCTGCCCGGGTTTCGGCGTCGTGCGGCGCGCCGCCCCAGGCGCTGTAGACGATGCCGGCGAGCGAATAGACGCAGACGCGCGGTATCGCCAGCCCGCGGTGGAAGATCTCGCCGGCCAGCCACGCGAGCAATAGAACAGCCGGCCAGCCGACCAACGTGAATATGCGACCTGCTTCGAAGATCATCGCGTCGCCTCCGTTCTGCACGCACTGCGCGCGGGAAGACAGAAGCCGTGCCTGTGCGGCACGACGGCGGATTTTTCTGCGGGGAATACGGACCGCTTCCAGGCGGCCTCTGTTGTTGCTGTGCGGACCGGCTGGCGCCGGTCCGCTTATCGGGCCGGCGGTGCCGGCCTCAGGTAGCGCTGGAGACTATCACGCGGTGGCGACAGGAATCTTCCCGATCTTTGCCTGCCATTCCTTCGGACCGGTTTCGTGCACCGAGGTGCCGCCGGAGTCGACGGCGACAGTGACCGGCATGTCAACCACGTCGAACTCGTAGATCGCTTCCATGCCAAGGTCCTCGAAGCCGACGACCTTCGCCGCCTTGATCGCTTTCGACACGAGGTAGGCGGCACCGCCGACCGCCATCAGGTAGGCGCTCTTGTGCTTGCGGATGGCCTCGATCGCCGCCGGGCCACGCTCCGACTTGCCCACCATCGAAATCAGGCCGGTCTGCGCCAGCATCATTTCGGTGAACTTGTCCATGCGGGTGGCGGTGGTCGGGCCGGCCGGGCCGACCACTTCGTCGCGCACCGGATCGACCGGACCGACGTAGTAGATGACGCGGTTGGTGAAATCGACCGGCAGCTTTTCGCCCTTGGCCAGCATGTCAGCGATGCGCTTGTGCGCAGCATCGCGGCCGGTCAGCATTTTGCCGTTCAGCAGCAGGGTCTGGCCCGGCTTCCACGAGGCGACCTCTTCCGGCGTGAGCGTGTTCAGGTTGACCCGCTTCGAGGTCTTGGTGTCGGCCTGCCAGGTCACCGCCGGCCAGTCTTCGAGGCGCGGCGGTTCGAGCTTCGCCGGGCCCGAGCCGTCGAGGTGGAAATGCACGTGGCGGGTCGCCGCGCAGTTCGGAATCATCGCCACCGGCAGCGAGGCGGCGTGCGTCGGGTAGTCGAGTATCTTCACGTCGAGCACGGTGGACAGGCCGCCCAGGCCCTGGGCGCCGATGCCCAGCGCGTTCACCTTCTCCATCAGCTCCAGCCGCAGTTCCTCGACCCGGGTGAGCTTTTCGCCACGCGCCGCCTTGTCGGCGACGATCTGGATGTTCACCGGCTCCATCAGCGATTCCTTGGCCAGCAGCATGGCCTTTTCCGGCGTGCCGCCGATGCCGATGCCCAGCATGCCCGGCGGGCACCAGCCGGCGCCCATGGTCGGCACCGTCTTCAGCACCCAGTCCACGATGGAATCGGACGGGTTCAGCATGACCATCTTGGACTTGTTTTCCGAGCCGCCACCCTTGGCCGCGCAGATCACCTCAACGTGGTCACCGGGCACGATTTCGTAGTGGATGACCGCCGGCGTGTTGTCCTTCGAGTTCTTGCGGGCGCCGGCCGGGTCGAGCAGCACCGAGGCGCGCAGCGTGTTGTCCGGGTGCATGTAGGCGCGGCGCACGCCTTCGTTGACCATGTCGGTCACGCTCATCGTGGCGTCCCAGCGCACGTTCATGCCCACCTTCAGGAAGACCACGGCGATGCCCGTGTCCTGGCAGATCGGACGCTTGCCTTCGGCACACATGCGCGAGTTGGTCAGGATCTGCGCGATCGCGTCGCGTGCCGCCGGCGACTGCTCCCGCTCGTAGGCCGCACCCAGCGCCTGGATGAAGTCGAGCGGGTGATAACAGGAGATGAACTGGAAGGCGTCGGCAATGGACTGGATGAAATCGTCCTGGCGGATGGGTTGGCTCATGGAAAGGTCCTCGGGTATTGAAGGGGGCCGCTCGTGGCGGCCCGGGCTGCGCTCAGTGGTGCGTCTTGTTGAGCACCAGCGTCTGCGTCATCAGCTTGTCGGTATAGGCCATGGCCATGGCCGACACGACGAACACCATGTGGATCACCACCTGCCACAGCACGACGCGGTCGTCGAGCTGGCCGGCATTGATGAAGGTCTTCAGCAGGTGGATGGCCGAAATGCCGATCAGGGCGGTGGCCAGCTTCACCTTCAGCACGCCGGCGTTGACGTGCGACAGCCATTCCGGCTGATCCGGATGGTCTTCCAGGTTCAGTCGGGACACGAAGGTTTCGTAGCCACCGACAATGACCATGATGAGCAGGTTGGCAATCATCACCACGTCGATCAGGCCCAGAACGATGAGCATGATGTCGGTTTCGGTCAGGTTGCCGATCTTGTGGATCAGGTGCGACAGCTCGACCATGAACAGGTAAACGTACACCGCCTGGGCGACGATCAGTCCGAAGTAGAGCGGGGCTTGCAGCCAGCGACTGGCGAAGATGAGGCTTTTTAGAACACGTCCAAGATTAGTCATGCGCAGTCGAATATAAGACAAAAGACGGCGCCGATATTACCATCCGGTTCTTGCAGCTTCGGTCCGCGAGCGTAAGCGGTCTGTAAGCCGCAAAGGCTGTAATCGATGGAAGAAAAACGAGCGCGAAGTTCTGCGCCTGTCGGCGGCCCACAAGGCCGTACGTTGCACGGCGGTTTCCATCCGCCTGCTTGCAGATTTGAGATGACGGAGGAGGTTGTATGTCTGAAGCTACGGAAGTTCGCGTGTACCAGCCCTCGCAAGACATGGTGAGCAATGCCGCCGTGTCCGGCATGGATGCCTACAAGGCTCTGTGCGCCGAGGCGGAGCGCGACTATGAGGGGTACTGGGCTCGTCTGGCTCGCGAGCATGTGACTTGGCAGACGCCGTTCACGCGTACCCTGAATGAAGACAATCGCCCGTTCTTCAAGTGGTTCGAAGACGGCAAGCTGAACGTGTCCTACAACTGCCTGGACCGCAACATCGAAGCGGGTCTGGGCGACAAGACCGCAATCATCTTCGAAGCGGACGACGGCACCGTCACCCGCGTCAGCTACAGCGACCTGCTGGTCCGCGTCAGCCGCCTGGCCAACGCACTGCGTTCGAAGGGCGTCAAGAAGGGTGACCGCGTCGTCATCTACCTGCCGATGTCGATCGAAGGCATCGTCGCGATGCAGGCCTGCGCCCGCATCGGCGCCACCCACTCGGTGGTGTTCGGCGGTTTCTCCGCCCAGTCGCTGCGCGACCGTATCAGCGACGCCGGCGCGGTCATGCTGATCACCGCCGACGAACAGTGCCGTGGCGGCAAGAACATCCCGCTCAAGCCCATCGTCAACGAAGCCTTCGGCATGGGTGGCTGCGAATCGTGCAAGACGGTCATCGTCTACAAGCGCACCGGTGGCGCCTGCAACATGGTTGCCGGCCGCGACGTGTGGTTGCACGAGGCACTCGAAGGCCAGGCCGACACCTGCGAACCGGAATGGGTCGAGGCGGAACACCCGCTGTTCCTGCTCTACACCTCGGGTTCGACCGGCAAGCCGAAGGGCGTCCAGCATTCGTCCGGTGGCTACCTGCTGCACGCCATCCTGACGATGAAGTGGACCTTCGACATCAAGCCGTCCGATGTCTTCTGGTGTACCGCCGACATCGGCTGGGTCACCGGCCACACCTACATCACCTACGGCCCGCTGGCCTGCGGTTCTACCGAGGTCGTGTTTGAAGGCGTGCCGACCTACCCGGACGCCGGCCGCTTCTGGAAGATGATCCAGGACCACAAGGTGACCGTGTTCTACACCGCGCCGACCGCCATCCGCTCGCTGATCAAGGCGGCCGATGCGAACGACGCCGTGCACCCGAAGAGCTACGACCTGTCGTCGCTGCGCATCCTCGGTTCGGTCGGCGAGCCGATCAACCCGGCGGCCTGGGAGTGGTACTACCAGAACGTCGGCGGCAGCCGTTGCCCCATCGTCGATACCTTCTGGCAGACCGAAACCGGCGGTCACATGATCACGCCGCTGCCGGGTGCCACGCCGATGGTGCCGGGTTCGTGCACGCTGCCCTTCCCGGGCATCCAGGCTGCCATCGTCAACGAAACCGGCAATGACGTGCCGTGGGGCCAGGGCGGCATCCTGGTGGTCAAGAAGCCGTGGCCGTCGATGATTCGCACCATCTACGGTGATCCGGACCGCTTCGTGAAGAGCTACTACCCGGCCGACTTCCAGGGGCGTTACTACTTGGCGGGCGACGGCGCGATCCGCGACGCGAAGACCGGCTACTTCACCATCACCGGCCGTATCGACGACGTGCTGAACGTGTCGGGTCACCGCATGGGCACGATGGAGATCGAGTCGGCGCTGGTGGCGCACCCGCTGGTGGCAGAAGCCGCTGTGGTGGGTCGTCCGGACGATCTGACCGGCGAGGCCATCTGCGCTTTCGTCGTGCTGAAGCGTTCGCGCCCGACCGGCGACGAAGCCAAGCAGATCGCCAACGAGCTGCGCAACTGGGTGGGCAAGGAGATCGGTCCGATTGCCAAGCCGAAGGACCTGCGTTTCGGTGACAACCTGCCGAAGACCCGCTCGGGCAAGATCATGCGCCGCCTGCTGCGCTCGATCGCCAAGGGCGAGCAGATCACGCAGGACACCTCGACGCTGGAAAACCCGGCCATCCTCGACCAGCTGGCGCAAACCCTCTGATTGGGGCCCGCGGCGCGTCTCCCGCGCCGCGGCTCTGCCCGTTCCGGTGGGGTGTCGATGAGTACCGCTGACACCACACCGACCTCCGGCCCGCCGCTCGGCGGGCCGGATCTCCATCTTCCCCTGCATCGCCTGATCCGCCGCGCAGCTGTCTGCGTGCCTGCGGATGCATCGCTACGCGAAGCGCTGACGCGCATGAACGACGAGCGTGTCGGTTCGGTGCTGGTGACCGAGGCCGGCCGCGCGGTCGGCATCCTGACGCTGCCCGACCTGCCGGGGCGCGTGCTGCTGCCCGGCCTGTCGCTTGACACCCCGGTGGCGCGGGTGATGAGCAGCCCACTGCATGTGCTCGACGCCGATTGCAGCGGCGAAGACGCGGCGCGACTGATGGCCCGCCATGACGTACGCCACATCGCGGTGACCGATCACGACCAGCGGCTGCTCGGCGTGATCGCGCAGAACGACCTGTACGCGAGGCTGCGCAGCGACATCCGTTCGCTTGCCGGTCAAATCCATGCGGCGAGCGACCTGGACGCGCTGGCCGACGCCGCGCGCGCGGTGCGCCGTTTCGGCCTCGCTCAATTGCAGGACGGCAGCTCGGCTGAGGCGTTGACGCTGCACCTGTCCGCGCTGAACGACGCACTGACCGCACGCGCCATCGACCTGGTACGCGCCCTGCACCCGGACGGCGCGGTGTTCGATCGCGTGCGCTGGTGCTGGCTGGCTTTCGGTTCTGAAGGGCGGATGGAACAGACCTTCTGCACCGATCAGGACAATGGACTGGTGTTCGAGGCGCCGCCCGGTCTGGCCGCCGACAGCGTGCGACCGGCTCTGCTGCGTGTTGCCGGCGACATCAACCGCGCGCTGGCGCAGCTCGGCTTTCCGCTGTGCGAGGGCGGGGTGATGGCCGGTCAGCCGCGCTGCTGTCTGTCGCTCGACGAATGGCGCCATGCCTTCGCCGGCTGGATCGCCGAACCCCAGCCGGAAGCGCTGCTAGCGGCCAACATCTTCTTCGATCTGCGGGCGTTGCACGGCGACGCCGCCCTGGCCGACACGCTGCTGACGGAGCAGGTGGCCCAAGCTGCTGTCGGCACCCGCTTCCTGCGTCTGATGGCACAGAACGCCTTGCGCGCACGCGTACCGCTGGGCCTGTTGGGGCGCCTGCGCGTCAACGACGTGCGCGACGCACCGCACACGCTGGATCTGAAGGCCGGCGGCGCGCGCATCTTCGCCGACTGCGCGCGGCTGCTGGCCCTGCGCGACGGCGTCGCGGCGCGCTCGACCAGCGCGCGGCTGCGGGCGCTTGCGCGCAGGGGCGGGCTGGCCGGCGACGACGTCGAGGCGATGATTCGAGCGTTCTTCGTCATCCAGCAGCTGAGGCTGCAGCGCCAGGGCGAGGGCGAGCCGACACACGTTCAGACGACGGCGAACCGCATCGATCCGCGGCTGCTCAATGCGCTCGACCGGGTGGTGCTGAAGCAGGCGATGGTCCAGGCGCAGCGCCTGCTCGACCGCGTCCGCATCGACTGGCGGCTACCCTGAATGCATGCTGCACCGCCATATCGAGGCGGTGTAAGCGGGCAGTAAGATTGGACTGCATGATGTGCGTCACGTCATCGGTATTCGTGTCGCGGCAACAGGCCGGCGCACCTGCATGACGACGACAAGGCGTCGCGACGACTTCGCCGACATGACGCCACAGGAGGAGACCTGTATGCAGTTGTCAGAACGGCACCGCGAATACTGGCGCCGGAATCTTCGCATCACCGCGGTTCTGCTGGCGATATGGTTCCTGGTCACCTTCGTACCCATCTATTTCGCGCGCTCGCTGAACGAGATCACCTTCCTCGGCTGGCCGCTCGCCTTCTACATGGGGGCGCAGGGCGCGCTCATTGTCTATGTGATCATCATCGGCTACTACGCACGAGTGATGAACCGACTCGATCGTGAGTACGGCGTGAGCGAGGACCGCTGACCATGCCTCACACGCAGGCCACCTTCAATCAGCAGTTGAAGAAGATGTACAGCTGGTACGCCGGCGGCTTCTTCATCTTCGTCGCCTTCCTGGCGGTCGCCGAACAGCTGGGCATGTCGTCGCAGTGGATCGGCTACATCTTCATGTTCTCGACCATCGCACTGTACGCCGGCATCGGCGTCATGAGCCGCACCGCCGACGTGGCCGAGTACTACGTCGCCGGCCGCCGGGTACCGGCGCTGTTCAACGGCATGGCGACCGGCGCCGACTGGATGTCCGCCGCGTCCTTCATCGGCATGGCGGGCACGCTGTATTTCAGCGGCTACCAGGGCCTGGCCTTCGTGATGGGCTGGACCGGCGGCTACTGTCTGGTCGCGCTCTTCCTCGCTCCCTATCTGCGCAAGTTCGGCGAATTCACGATTCCCGATTTCCTCGGCGCCCGCTACGGCGGCAACCTGGCGCGCCTGATCGGCGTCGTCGCCGCCATCCTCGCGTCCTTCACCTACGTCGTCGCGCAGATCTACGGTGTCGGGCTGATCACCAGCCGCTTCGTCGGCCTGGAATTCGAGGTCGGCGTATTCGTCGGTCTCGCCGGCATCCTGGTGTGTTCCTTCCTCGGCGGCATGCGTGCGGTGACGTGGACCCAGGTCGCGCAGTACATCATCCTCATCGTCGCCTACCTGATTCCGGTGGTCATCCTGTTCACCAAGGTGACCGGTGTGCCGGTGCCGCAGGCGATGTACGGTCAGGTGCTGCAGAAATTGACGGCCAAGGAGACCGAACTGTTCGCGGCGCCGAAGGAGGTCGAGGTCAATGCGCTGTACAAGGCCAGGGCCGACGATTTCGACAGGAAGATCCAGGGCCTGCCTGGCTCCCTCGACGCCGAGCGCGCGCAGCTGACGGCAAAGCTCGACCAACTGAAGTCGGCCAACGCGCCGGCCAAGCAGATCGCCGCCGCTGAAATGGCCCTGCGCAACATTCCCAAGACCGAGGCCGAAGCGCGGCGCAAGTGGGGCGAGGCGCGCAAGCTGGCCGAGGCAAAGGCGAAGCCGCCGCTTGCGCATACCGAAGCGCACGCCGGCAAGGACGAAGCGGAGTCCGACAACAAGCGCCTGAACTTCATCGCGCTGGTGATCTGCCTGATGATAGGCACCGCCTCGCTGCCGCACATCCTGATGCGCTACTACACGACGCCCAGCGTCAAGGAAGCGCGCGAATCGGTTTTCTGGTCGCTGTTCTTCATCTTCCTGCTCTACTTCACGGCGCCCGCCTACGCGGTGTTCGCCAAGTGGGAGGTGTACAACAACCTCGTCGGCTCGACCATTTCCACCCTGCCGGGCTGGGTCGCTTCATGGGGCAAGGTCGGGCTGGTGAAGATCGACGACATCAACGCCGATGGCATCCTGCAACTGGCCGAACTGACGTTGAACACCGACGTGATCGTACTGGCGACACCGGAGATCGCTGGCTTGCCCTATGTGATCTCCGGACTGGTCGCTGCCGGCGGTCTGGCGGCTGCGCTGTCTACTGCCGACGGTCTGCTGCTGACCATTGCCAACGCGATGTCGCACGACGTCTATTACAAGGTGATCGATCCGAACGCCTCGACCCAGCGTCGGCTGGTCATTTCCAAGACGCTGTTGCTGGTGGTCGCGCTGATCGCCGCCTACACCGCATCGCTGAAGCCCGACAACATCCTCTTCATGGTGGGGCTGGCGTTCTCGATCGCCGCGTCGGCCTTCTTTCCGGCGCTGGTGTGCGGCGTGTTCTGGAAGCGGGCCAATATGGCGGGTGCGGTCGCCGGCATGGTGGCCGGGCTCGGCATGTGCCTCTATTATGCGGCCATCACCCATCCCTTCTTCGGCGGCGACATCGGCAATGCCTGGTTCGGCATCGAATCGATTTCATGCGGCTTCTTCGGCATTCCGACCGGCTTTGTCGTGCTCATCGTCGTCAGCCTGCTGACGCCGACTCCCGACGCCGAAACGCAGGATCTGGTCGAACATGTCCGTTACCCCAATCTCGGCAACACGGCGCGCAGTGCGCCGACCGGCGGAGGCGTAGATTACTGAAGGCACGACCCCGCCTATCCCTAGACCGACCGCGCAACCCGCGCGAAAGCCGGCACCTGTAAGGCAAGAGGCCCGCCAAAAGCGGGCCTTCTGCTTTCCGGCCCGCAGCATTTGCGGCGCGCTCGGGCGCGAACAAGCGGCAGGGTTTCTGATATAGTCTCGCGTCTTCGCGGAGAGGTGGATGAGTGGTTTAAGTCGCACGCCTGGAAAGCGTGTTTAGGTGAAAACCTAACGCGGGTTCGAATCCCGCCCTCTCCGCCACTGAAAAATCCTTTTGAATCAAGCGCCTGGTTGTTCTTCCAGGCGCTTTTTTCGTTCACGGCCTCCGATTCCGGAGGCTTGCGTCGAGCGCAAACGCCGCCTTGACGGGTCCAGCGCGAATTCGCGCGCGCGTCTGGCCGGTTGTTGCTGACGCCTCCGTTGCCATCGCACATGCCGACGTCACCTGCTCGAGGTATTGCTCACCGTTAACGCAGGCGTGTTTCCCGGGCACGTCGGGAGACGCCGGTCCACCATGACAGACGGTTTCTCATGGTGGTTGATATGACACGACATGGTTTCAGTCAGCCACCCGGCTGTGCACCCCGGGTGGCCTCTCCGCGTGTGGCATCGGCTTCGCCGCGCCCGTCGGCCGTGTCGGCGAGGTTGCGCCATCGTCATGTGGTGTCCGCACGCTGCCGCCTCGGGTGAGGGGGGCGCCGGTCGTCGTCGGTCGCCGCACACCGCCCGGTTCCGGGCGTGCTTCTTGCACTGTCTTCGCCGATCAACCATGAGGCGTGTCCGGGCCTTGGCCAGCCATTTCGTCGGTGAAGCGCATTCCCTGAAAAGATTGCAGCTGCGTTACGCAGCGTTCTATCTCGGTCTGCTGCTGTTCTCCGGCGCGATGGGGTGGGGCGGGCTGCAGCTGTGGCAGGACGCCGCCGGCGAACGCGACCGGCTTGCCGGAATGAGCGCGGAGGTACTGGAGATGCGCGGCAGCCTCTACCGTCAGATCAAGGAGGTGTTCGACCACGCCTTCCTGGCCGACGTTGGCGCGGCGATCGAGTTCGCACATTACGCCGACGACATCGATCGCCACTTCGACCTCGTCTATCGGCAGGTGCGACAGCCCAAGGAGCGGACAGTCGTCGATGCGCTGCGTCTGGCCTATGAAGGCGTTCGCGGCTATGGCGACGTGCTGCTGCGGGCGTCGCCCGACGCGGCGCGTGCCGAAAGCAGCCGGCTCGACCTGCAACTTGAGCGCGGCGCATTCCACGATTTCGAACTGCGGCTCGGCGAGTTCGAAAGCCAGCTGCAGCAACAGCGTCGCGCGGTCGATCGCCGGCTCGGCGTGCTGCAAGCCGTGGTGCCCTGGCTGCTCGCCTTGCCGCTGTTGCTGGCCACCGTCATCTTCATCGTGTTCCGGCGCTATCTGCGCAGCGCCGTGGCCGAGCCGCTTGCCGCCATCATGGACGCCACCCGCAACATCAGTCGCGGACAGCTGCAGCACCGCGTACCGGAGCGCGGTGCGGCCGAACTGGTCAGGCTGTCGCACGCGATCAATTCGATGGCGGCCGATCTGGCGGCCAGCCGCGAAGCGCTGCTGTGTGCCGAGAAGCAGGCCACGCTGAGCGCGCTGGTGCCGGTGGTGGCGCACAACATCCGCAATCCGCTGGCCAGCATACGCGCCACCGCTCAGGTGATCGACGACGCCGCGCTGCCGGCCGACGTGCGGGAGGGGCTGGCCGGCATCATCGCCGCCGCCGACCGTCTCGATGGCTGGACCTATTCGCTGCTGTCCTACCTGCATCCGCTGCAGCCGCAGCGCGTACCGCTGCAGGTGACGGCGCTGTTCGACACCGTTGCCCAGCTGGCGCGCGACCGCATGGAGGCACGGGGCATCCGGCTGCGGCGCATCGGCTGGGGCGAGGGCGGCATGGTCGAACTGGACGCCCAGCTGATGGAACAGGCGCTGCTCGGCCTGCTGATCAATGCCATCGAGGCGTCGTCGCCGGGTGGCGAAATCGTGCTGCGGCACGCCAGCGTCGGCGGCCAGGTGTCGCTGTCGGTACGCGACCACGGCAGCGGCATGAACGGCAGTCCAGCGCTGCGCGGACTGCGGCCGGTTGCCACCACCAAGTTGCAGGGCAGTGGCCTGGGCATTCCGTTCGCCGCCAAGGTGTGCGACGTGCATGGCGGCCGCCTCGAATTCATCCATCACGACCCCGGCACCGAAGCGGTCATGGTGCTGCCATCGAAGGAAGCGCATGTTGTCGAACCCTGGAATGATTGACGTCAACGAAACCTTGCCGTCGGCGCCGCCCACGGCGGCCCGCCTGCTGCTGGTCGAGGACGAGGCGCTGTTCGCGCGCGCGGTGACGCGCCGGCTGGGCAGCGCCGGCTATGCCTGCCAGCACGCGACGACGCTGCTGCAGGCGCGCGAGGCGCTGGGCGGCTTTGCGCCCGACGTGGTACTGCTCGACCTGCGTCTGCCGGACGGCCACGGCCTCGACCTGCTGGCCGAACTGAATGCCGACAATCGTGCTGCGCCGGTGGTCGTGCTGACCGCCTACGGCGAAGTCGAGGACGCGGTCAGGGCGATGAAGCTGGGGGCGGCCGACTACCTGAAGAAGCCGGTCGATCTGGAAGAACTGCAACTGGTGGTCGAGCGCGTGCTGCGCACTGCCGGCCTCAGGCAGAAGGTGGATTACTCGCGCAGCCGCGAGAGCCATCACAGCCAGGTCAGCGAGAACGCGCTGCTGCTCGGCGACAGCCCGGCCATGCGGGCGGCACGCGAACAGGTGGTCGCGCTGGCCGGCCTGACCGGCAGCAGCCTCGCGCCGCCGCCCACCGTGCTCATCGTCGGCGAAACCGGTACCGGCAAGGACGTTGCAGCGCGCCTGCTGCATCGCGCCGGGCCGCTGCAGGACCGACCCTTCGTGCAGATCGACTGCGCCTCCCTGCCACGCGAACTGATCGAAGCGGAATTGTTCGGCCACGAGAAGGGGGCCTACACCGGTGCCCAGGGCGCGCGCGCCGGGCTGCTCGAAGCGGCCGAGGGCGGCACGGCCTTCCTCGACGAAATCGGCGAATTGCCGCTCGACATGCAGGCCAAGCTGCTCAACGTGATCGAGCGACGCGTCGTGCGGCGCGTCGGTTCGGTGCGCGAGCGGCCGATTGCCGCGCGCTTCGTCGCCGGCACCAATCGCGACCTGCCGGCGATGATCGCCGCCGGGCAGTTCCGCGCCGACCTCTACTATCGGCTCAATGTGGTTACGCTGACCATGCCGCCGCTGCGCGAGCGCGGCAACGACGTGACGCTGCTGGCCCGCCACTTCGCGGCGCAGACGGCGCGCCGCTATGCACTCGACGAACCCGGCTTCGACCCGGTCGCGCTGTCGGCGCTGCAGCGCTATCACTGGCCGGGCAATGTGCGCGAACTGAAGCACCTGATCGAGCGTGCCGTGCTGCTGTGCCAGGGGCGGGATATCGGTGCGGCCGCCCTCGGCCTGCCGTCGGCGACCATCGCCAGTGCCGACGACGCTGCGGTGCCGTTCGCGTCGATGACGCTGGACGAGGCCGAGCGCTGGCTGATCGAACGCACGCTCGACCGCGTGCGCGGCAATGTGTCGGAGGCCGCGCGCAGGCTCGGCGTGAGCCGCATGACCTTGCGCTACCGTATCGAGAAGCACGGCCTCCGCGGCGCGGTCGAGGACTGAACGCGCCCGCAGCGGCGGAAACGAAAAGGGCTCCGCCGCAGCGGAGCCCTTCGCAACTTGCGACCGCGATCAGCCGCGCATCTTCTTCCGCGCCTGCACGCCGATCAGGCCGAGACCGGCGGCCAGCATGGCCCAGGTCTGCGGTTCCGGCACCGGCGGCGTATTCGGCATTTCGGTGAAGCCGGTGACGTCCCAGCCGATATCGTCCATGATGGCCCAGTCCAGATCGGTCATGTAGCGACGTTCGCCCGTGCTCAAGCTCCAGGCGAGCAGGGCAAGCTGTTCCGTCTCCACCCCATTGAGAGTCAGATCGCCTTTGATATTCGCCGCCAGCCGCGTATTGTTGGAAAAAATCTTTTCAGTGGGGACGGCCTGCAGCAGATTCTGCCTGCCGCCGCGTACGTCATACTCGATCTTGGCCTTGTCGCCGTTGAAGTTGCTCACGCCGTTCAGTTTTCCCAGATAGGCGGTGTCCACGCCGTTATCGCTGACGCCCATGATTTCGACCAGGCCTTTCAGCGTAGCGGTGTAGAGATCCCACTGGCCGGAAAAAGATTCGACCGTGCTGACATCGCTGTCGGCGTACCAACTCACCGTGTTGCTGTAACTGATCGTTCCCCCCATGTGCCGACCTCGCTGTCGGGCCATCCGGTCTGTCCCCGTGACCATGCGGCATCCGAATAGCTCTGGTCGCCCTCTATGCTCATGCCGCCTTGAATAGCACTGATGGGCGTCGCTTCACCTGCAATACCCCCAACGCTGCCGGCCGAGTTCACATAGATGCGCAGTTCGTTCTTGCCGATGTTCGCGTTCTCGATCTGCACTTCACTAAAGATATTCAGAGAAATGCTGTTCCCGCCGGGCGTCAACGTGATGGCGTCCAGCGTGTCGAATAAACGGGTTTCGAAGGCGGTTGCCGCCTGCTCCAGCGTCGCGCGGCGGTCGGCGGTGAAGAAATTGTTCGTGTCATAGGTGTAGTCGAAAACGATATTGACATAGGCGTTCGCGCTGCCGAAGCAGCTCGCCAGAGCCAGACCGAGCGTGAGCTGACGGAAGGTTTTCATCTGCTGTCCTCCTGGTTTTTCTGGGTTCGGAAATGGGGTGTGACCCTTGCGTGGGCTCGACGGATGAACAGCAAGAAGCGTTCCCTTGCAGGATGAAATCCCCCGGGTTCCGTGCAATCGAGCTGCGACCTGCGGTGTTCCGGCACTCAGCCGGACGGGAGCTTGAATCGGACCGGTTCGAGGTGGTTGAATGCATGCAAGGTGGTTGCGTTCAACCACCTTGAGGAGCTGTCAGTCCAGGCGACGGCGCCATGCGAGCACGGCCAGTCCGGCACACAGAAGCCATGCAGCAGAAGGTTCCGGCACCGCGGATACATTCCACAGTGCGCGCTGGCCCGATGTGGCCAGGGTGGCGTCAAGCCATTCGCGATAGGCGCCGGGCTGCACGAAATAGGACAGACTGCCATCGGTGGCCGACGCGATCCCGATCAGCAGCGACTGGCTGCTGCCGACCTGACCTGCGAACAATGCGCCGCCGCTGTCCCCTCCCTGCAGATAAGGACTGCCATTGGCGGCGCTGCCGGTGGCGAGATACCACACGGTGGCAGTGCTGTCGCCCTCCAGCGCCACCTCGTCGAAGGCGGCATCCACCGTCGTGTAAGCATGACTTTGCGTGCCGGATTGCGCGGTGACTGCAATGGTGACTGGCAGGCCTTCGGCGGCGCTGTCGTTATCGATCACTTCCGCGTTCAGTGTCGGAAAGCTGTCCGCGTCGATGGCGGACGACAGATGAAGCAGCGCCAGGTCGTTGGCCGGGAAACCGAATCCGGGGGCGCGGTAGGCGGCATCGACGGTGGCACTGCCCAAGTTGGAGCTGAAGGTGATGCCGGTTTGAGCCACATGGCCTGCCGTGAGTACCCAGTTCGGCGCGATCAGGACGCCGTCGAGGCCACCTGTGCCGATGGTGCCCAGATGTACATAGCTGTTGCCGGTCGAGGCGCCATTCAGCGCGTGAGCCTGGGTGCTGAGCGCGAGCAGGGCGACGATCGCCCAGTTATGGAATGCGGAACGCAAGATGAAAACTCCCTGAGTGCGGACATGCAGGGGCGATGAGGCAAGCATCGCGCCTCATCGCCCTGGTCAGGCACCGCCTTGCCGGCGGCGCTCAGTCGTTCAGCGCGTACGCCGGCGCGCCATTACGCCCAAAACGCCCAGGCCGGCGAGGAACATGGCGTACTCGGCGGGTTCCGGCACCGGCGCCAGCATGGAGGCGGCGAGGCTTGAACTGTAGGTGGGCGTGTAGCCGGACAGCAGGATGGAGTAAAGGGACTGCCCCTCTTCTCCGCCCTGCCACAAGCGAATGGCTTCGGTCGTGGTCGTGAAGCCGCTCACTCCGGTCGCTTTCACCCAGTACCATGCAGAGGTGCCGGGGCTGGTGTCGTCCGGGTCGTCTACATTGATGTCGGTGTGAAAGCGAACCCAGTCTGCATCGAACGAGCCGGTTCCCGATTCGTTCAGACCGCTGTTGGAACGTCCGACCTCGCGAAGATACTCGTCCGCTGCAGTGGTCTTGGAATAGCCGCCTTCCAGTGAGGTTGCGCTGGCGAAGCCCGTGCGGAAGATGTCGTTCACTTCGAACGTGAAATCGGGGTCGTTGGGATCGCCCCAGGTATTGGCATTCATGTCGATGCGCACACCGAAGATATAGGTGCTGCCACTGCGGTACACGCGGTCATACAAGGTACCCACGTTCGTGCTGCCGGCAACAATGCTGCGAGAGGTGCTTGCTGCGAGACTGAATCCCGACGTAGCGGTAGATACGCTGCCGGCACCGCACGCCACGCTGGTCGAGCTGGTCGAGCTGTCGGCGCAGGTCTGCATGATGGTGCCGCTGGACGGCAGTGACACGAAGGCGGCGTGGGCCGGCATCGCCAGTGCGGCGAACAGGCTTGCGGTTCCCAGAACAACACTGTGCTTCATGGTCTTCTCCTCTTGTGTGAGGGCCGGAGCAGGATGCCCCGGCCCGGCGCTGCCAAACACCCGATTCGGATAACGACGTGCGACAGGGCACGGCTCGCCCTTGCGAGCATCAGTTGCCGTAGACCGGCTTGAAGCCGCTGAACCACACCGATGTCGGCGTCTGGCCTTCGCTGTCGCCGCCATTCCACAGGCGGATGGAATTGCTACCGAGTTGGTAGCCACTGGCCGTGGTGCGTACGAAATACCAGGCGGTGCGCGCCTTGTTGGGCGAGCCGGTATCGATGGTTTCGTCCTCGTCCTCGCCGCCGGCGACTTCTTCGACGTCATCGTCGTCATCGTCGTCCTCACCCGGCTCGGTGATGTCGACGAAGAGCGGCGAGAAGAAATCGACTACGCCGAGGTTGAGTATCTTTTCGCCCTCGTTCAGGCCAACGCTGGTGCGGCCGACCTGGTCGATTGCCTGGTCGCCGACCCGCGCATTGCGCCAGCCGGCGTCGATCTGCGCGCCGGACGAGAAGCCATAACGGAAAATGTCATCGACCTGGAAGGGGAAGCCATTGCCCCAGTCCTGATCGTTCAGGATGACGCGCGTCGCGAACACATAGGTATTGGTGAAGGGCTTTTTCCAGACGCGGTCCAGCACCTTGCCGACGGTGACCGAATTCACGACGATATTGCTGCGCCGGGCGTTCAGCAGCACGTAACCGCCTGGATTGGAACCGGGCAGGATGCGCACGCGGCAGGTCGGCGCGGGGCTGCATGAGGTCATCACGTCCTGGCCCGCGGTGGGTAGCGTGACGAAATCGGCCATCGCCGGGGCAGACAGGGCGCCGCACGCCATCATCAGTGCAGCGGAAAGCAGGGTTCTTCGCATTGTTCTCTCTCCTCTTGGGCTTCGAATGGCGACGCACCGGACGCCGCCGGATGGGTGTCCCGCGCGCCGGCGCTTACCTCCCGACAGGCGCTCTCGAACGAGATGGACCTATGCAGAATAGGAGTCGAACATGGAAACAATCAGGGAAAACGTCCTGCATATAGGCGGCATAAATCCGCGTTGATGAATGTTTCAAACATATGATTTGAAGAGGAAATTTGTTTGGCGCGAACGCCACCCTCCTCACCTTCTGCGAGGACGTGGAGTACACCTTCTTTACGTTGGAGACCGGGTGGTCCCGACGTCGATCGTTCCTCTTGCAGCGGATCGTCACGCCGGAACTGCTCCTCCGTCATGGCGACTCCCGGGATGCTTCCGCTCAGTGTCCCGGCAAGACAGGCGGGTACGAGGGCATGTGATTTCCTCCGCTGTGTTCTTGTCGTATTGGGGCAGCCGTCGTCATCAATGGCGCGCGACAGCAAGGCAGCAAGAAGCGTTCCGTTCGGGGAGGCAATCCTTCGAATACGCGTGCAAAGCGCCTTCCGGGAGGTGGGGCGAGAACGTGCGCCTCCGGCGGAGGCTTGGGCTCGGTGGTTGTGTTGGTACAGGCTGGCTGTTGGCGATCACTTCGCCTGCCAGGACCTTGCAGCCGGCGTGTTTCAGTCGAGGCGGAGGCTCATGCCCACCCAGATCGCGCGCGGCGCTCCGGGGGCGACCATGGTGGTGTTCAGCCAATCGGCGGAGTTGTAGTTCCAGCCGCTTTCACCGATCGCGCCGCGCACGCTGGGCGCGAAAGGCGTGATCCCGAGACGGCCGGCGGTGAAGTAGTCCTTGTCGAGCAGATTGTTGATCTGCAGCAGTGCGGTCCATCGCTGGTCGATCTTGTAGCTGGTGCTCAGATTGAAAACCGCATAGCCCGGCAACTTTCCGTCATAACGGAACAGCCGTCCGTCAGGTGTGCCGCTTTGCGCGATGGTGCATGGAGTGGTCGTCTGACAGTAGTACCTGCCGGTCTCCTTGTCCGTTCCCCCTGTCTCGTGGTCGTTGTTCTCATTGCCGCGAAGGAATGATGGCGAATGCGCCACCATCCCCAGCCTGAAGTTCAATTTGTCGTTGAATTGATATCCGACGGTGATATTGAAATTGTGTCGGGATACGCCGGGCAGGGTGTCGCCCGGATCGATGCGTATCATCTGGTAGGTGCCGTAGCCGTTGTTCTGGGAGGCACCGGGTGTAGGAATTACGGAGTCTGGGCGGGAGTTCATGTTGAAGTCCGCGCTGCTGTTGTGCGGGCTGTGCATGTAGAAGGTCGATTCGAAGGTGGCTTCGGTGTAGGCATAGTTGGCCCTGAAGTCCCACTTGTCAACCTTGCCTTTCAAGCCCATTTCAATGCCCTGACGGCGGGTGCGGTCTATGGTGTCGAAGTAGCTGCGCGATGACGAAACACCGACGAGATAGATGTCGTTGGTCAGATCGGTTCGATAGGCGGTCACATTCCATTCGAAGCCATTGTCCAGCGTGCCCCGCGCCCCGATTTCATACGAGTGGGACCGGACCTGGGGAAGGTACGGGTCGCCGGATAGCGTATTGGGCAGGTGGCATACGGCGGCGGTTGTCGCGTTCCGTACCGGCCCATGCGGCCCTTGAGTGATGCCCTTGTCGATCGCGCATCCCAGTTCTATCGTCGATGGCGCGCGCGCGCCCCGGCTGTAGTTGGCGAACAGGTTGAGGTCTTCGCGCGGTAGCCAGCTCACGCCAGCGGAGGGATTGAACGATCGATAGGTATGTCGTTCAACTGTGATCGCCCTGTTGACGTTCGAGGTGTCGTACTCGACCAGCTGCGGCACGTAATGGCATTCGTCGGGGTAGTTGCCCCAGCACAGGATGTATGCGCCGCCCGCTCCTTGGTTGTTGGGGTCGCCGTACCCCTGGTTCTTGAAGTCGTTCGGATTGCCGGTCGAGGTGCGGCCCAGCATCCAGTTGTTCACCTTGGCAACGTTGTAGCGCGCAGCCAGCGACAGGTGCAGGTCGTCACGTGGCGTCCAGGTTTCGCTGAAGTAGAAACTGCGCGTCTTGGATTCGCCACGGAAGTTGTTCGATTCGATCTCGTTCTCCGCGAGGTAGAAGATCGGATCGATCTGCCCGGGGCCTACCCCGTACGTCGCATAGTAGAAGTTGCGATCCGCGTCCAGCAGGCCCAGCCGCTGGGTGGCGCGATAGTGCGTTTTGGACACATCCTGCGATGCACCGACCATCAATTTGTGGCGCCCCAGATTCCAGTTGAACTGCAGCGATGTGCCGTTGCCGTCCTGCTGGGTGCGTGTGCGGGTTGCCACGGCGATCGGTGTGCCGTCGATGATGCCGCCGCGGTTCGACGTGTTGTACGCACCATTGCGGGCCTGTCCCCCATTGCTGTTGCTGGGCGAACCCTCCGGATTGCACGGTGCATTCAGCGGAATATTGTTGTCCGGGAAGTAATCTTCATCGACATCCGCATAGGCGCAATAGGGGTCGTAGATGTGCGTGACCGGGAAATCGAGGTCGAGGTCCTCGAATCCGTCCTCGAGGATGTCGCCATTGAATCCTGTACGCAGGCTGTTCCGTCGATAGGTCATCGCCGTGATGTTGAAGCTGTCATTGACTTCGAACATGGCGGACCACTGGTACTGGTTCAGTTCATTGCGCGTTTCGTCGGGAGAGCTGAATACTGATGCTGGCTGGCGCTGATAGTCTTCGAGCGGGACAAGGCCGTTGCCGACCAGTTCGCTGTCAACCTTCAGCGCGGAGAAACCGAGCAGGAGGTTGCCCAGGGATATCTCGTTCTTGATGAAGAGCTGGCGCAGCTTGCTGGGCGAGTTGTCGCGCCAGCCGTCCTCGGCGAAGCCCTGTAGTGCGACGAAGCCTGCCACCGGGCCGACGCTGCCACCGCCGGACAGTTGCACCTGGTTGCGCCCCCATGAGCCGCCGAGATACTTCGCCTCGACGCCGGGGTCCGTGAAGCCACTCTTGGTGCGCATGGACAGCGCGCCGCCCAGGGTATTGAGGCCGAACAGCGGGTTCGAGCCCGGGAACACGTCGAAGCGGGACAGCGCGTTCATCGGGATCATGTCCCAGTTCATCACGTCGCCGAAGGGCTCGTTCATGCGGATGCCGTCGAGGAAGACCGACAGCCCCTGCGGCGTGCCGACCTGAGGACCGGCGGTGAAGCCGCGGAACTGCACGTTGACCTGGAAAGGGTTGCCCTGGTAGTCGTTGACGGTGACCGACTGCATCTGCGAATTCATCAGATCGGTCAGCGACAGGCTGTTGCTGTCGCGGATGTCCTTCGCCGTAATGCTCTGGACATTGGACGGGATTTCCTCTTTCGTCAGACCGAGGCCGGGCATCGGGCCGATGTCCTGCGGCCGCCGTTCGCGGATCAGGATGGGGTCGAGAGTGATGGCGTCCGCCCCGGGTTCGGCCTCGGCCGCCGGCGCCGGCGGCCCTGCGACCTCGTCGGGGGCGTTGGTCGGCGCCTGCGCGTGTGTGACGTCGATACAGAGCGCGGCCAGGCAGCACGCCGCGATACGCAGATTGAATTGCAACGGCTCCTCCTCCTGGCAGGCGCGGAGACCTGCAGCGAACGCCCTCGTCATTTGGCGGGACGTCTTCCTTGTGTGCTGCCCGGCAGCGTCCGCGTACGGGTGGGACTGCCGGGGCTGGAGGCCAGAAGCAAGGGCGGGGCCAGTTGCGCCGACGACGGCGCGACCGCTGCCTCTGCGCGTGAGGCAGCTTCCGGGCGCGAGCGTGGTGGTTGAAATGCACCAAGGTGGTTGTTTGCCTTCGTCATGACCGGTGACGCATCGGGCATGTCACACCGGGCGGGCGGGAATGCGTCGCCGGTTTGTGGGGAAGGCAGCGCCAGGCGATCGACTCCCGGTCAATCGGCATGCTTCCTGCAGACAGTCAGACCACGGCGGCTGCATCGCCGCACAACATTCACAGACAGGAGGATGGACATGCGACCAGTATTCAAGGCGCTGGCCGGTGTGCTGGCGTCGATGACGCTGGCTGGTGGCGCGCAGGCCAATATCGAATTCGTGTTCGACTACAGCCGTGACGGCAACGGCGTCATGACGAACGAAATGAAGGCGCTGCTCGAACAGGCGGCCGGCACGATCGAGGCGAGCATTTCCGACCAGCTGAGCGCGATCGCGCCGCAGGGCGACTTCGCGCCCAGCATCTTCTTCACGCCGCCGGACACCGGTACCTCGTCGCCGGCGGTCAACACCATCGGCGCCAACCAGATCTATGTGTACGTCGGTGGTCGATCGGCGCTCGGCGCGCCGCATCTGGCGCTCAGCGGCGCCGTGCGCAACGCGACGCGGCCGGCTTCGGTGCCGGCGAACGACCCCGCCTTCCTCGCCTACCGCGACGAACTGCGCAGCCGCGGCCAACCTGGCGCCATCGCCTCGACGCCGACCGACTACTCGCCCTGGGGCGGCGCACTCGCCTTTGATAGCGACGCCAGCTTCTACGTTGACGACGACATTTCGACGCTGGAGTCCTTCGACGGCCAGTACGACTTCTACACCGTCGCGCTGCGTGGTTTGCTCGGCATCCTGGGTTACGGTGTCGGCGGCTCGGGCACCCCGGTGGCGTCCTATCACGCCAATGTCGATAGCGAGAACCTCACTTTCGTTGGCGCCAATGCGCTTGCTGAGTACGGAGAGGGCGTGCCGGTGTACTACTACTACGACGCTGAGAATGATATGGAAATCATCGACACGCGCGTCCTCGACGACAGCGTGGTCAGCACCGTCAATGGCGTGGCGCAGACTGCGCTGATGACGCAGACGCTGAATACCGGCGAGCGCCGCGCGCTTACCGCGCTCGATTACGCCATCCTGCGCGACATCGGCTGGCAGGCTGCGCCGGTTCCGGAGCCGGCTGAGTACGCGATGTTCCTCGCCGGGCTGGGTGTGCTGGCGGCGGTGGCGCGCCGGCGCAGGGCCTGAGACGCCCGCCGGAATGAAAATGGCCTGCTCGCGCAGGCCATTTTTTTGTCCGCAAGCGGCATTCGCTTACTGCAGCGAGCGGTAGTTGTGCATCACTTGCGGCACGTAGCGCTGCGTCTCGGCGTAGGGCGGAATGCGCCCGCCGTACTTCTGCACCGCGCCCTCTCCGGCGTTGTAGGCGGCCAGAGCCAGTTCGAGCTGGCCGTCGAAGCGGGCCAGCAGGTCGCGCAGATAGAGCGCGCCGCCCAGCACGTTCTGGTCGGGGTCGAAACGGTCCGCCACGCCATAGCGGCGGGCGGTGGCCGGCATCAGCTGCATCAGGCCGGCTGCGCCCTTGGGCGACACCGCCTTCGGGTTGTACGCCGATTCGGCGCGGATGACCGCGTGCAGCAGACTGGCGTCTACGCCGGCCGCACGTGCCGCGCGTTCGATCCGTGGCGCGTGCAGCCGGGCCGACGGGTGCTCGGCGCGCGCCGCCACCGGTGCGGCGGCGGCGTCACGCTCGCTGCGCAGCAACAGCTCGAAGCCCTCGCCGCCGGGCGCGTCGGTGAGCACCAGCGCGCCGTCGGCGTCCTCCTTCACATAGACGTCGGCCTGCGCGGCAGCGGCCCACAGCAGCGCGAGCAGCAGGAAAACGGAGCGGGCGGTCGTTGAAGTCATCTGCAGGAAATACGCGGGCGATAAAGTTGCGGGTATTGCAAGCATGCTGCGGAATGTTTTCAGCGATATTGAAATAAAGCGGAAAGCATCGGCCTTGTTTGCTTGATGCGGTCGATGCACGGCGACTAGACTCGATACGATCATGACACGTCACATTACGGCTATGAACCGGATTTCTCAACGCGGCTTTACCCTGCTCGAACTGCTGGTGGTGATGGTCATCATCGGCCTGCTGGCCGGATACGTCGGCCCGCGCTTCTTCAGCCAGATCGGCAAGTCCGAGGTCAAGGCGGCGCGTGCGCAGATCGACGCGCTGGAAAAGGCGCTCGACCAGTTCCGCCTCGACAACGGGCGCTACCCGACCACCGAAGAGGGCCTGAAGGCACTGGTCGAGCGTCCGTTGACAACCAGCAAGTGGTCGGGCCCCTATCTGAAGAAGGCGGTTCCGCTCGACCCGTGGGAGCGCCCCTATATATATAAGGCACCTGGCGAACACGGTGAATTCGATCTGAGCTCGCTGGGCAAGGACGGCCAGGCAGGTGGCACCGAAGAAGCCGCCGACATCACGAACTGGTGACATGCTTTTCCGCATCCGCGCACTCGACGTCACCAATCGCATCACGCAGCTGCAGGTCGAAGCGTCCGACGAAGCGTCGGCACGCGCACAGGTCCAGGCCGACGGCCTGACCGTGCTGTCGGCTTCGCGTGCGCACACGCTGTCGTTCAACCGGCAGCGCTTTCCGGTGCTGCTGTTCTGTCAGGAATTGCTGGCGCTGCTGCGCTCCGGCCTGTCGCTGGTCGAAGGTCTTGAGGTGATGGCCGAGAAGGAGGGACGCACGCTGTCGCGCACCGTGCTGAGCGCGCTGATCGACGCGCTGCGCCAGGGCAAGACGCTGTCGATGGCGATGTCCGCCCAGACCGCCATCTTCCCCGACCTGCTGGTGGCGATGATCCGCGCGTCCGAGCGCACCAGCGACCTCGACCAGGCACTCGAACGCTATGTCGCCTACAGCGAACAGCTCGACAGCCTGCGCGGCAAGCTGGTGGCGGCGGCCACCTACCCGGTCATCCTGCTGGTGGTGGGCATGCTGGTCGTGCTTTTCCTGCTGGTGTTCGTGGTGCCGGAGTTCTCGAAAGTGTATGAAGACATTTCCACCGAACTGCCGCTGGCGTCACAGTGGCTGCTTGCCTGGGGCCATTTCGTCAAGGCGCATTCGGCCTCGCTCGGGCTGGGCCTGCTCGTGGTGGTGATCGGTGTCGTGTGGACGGTGCGTCAGCCGGCCTTCCGTCAGGGGCTGATGGCGCAGTTCGAGCGGGTGCCCGGTATCGGCAGCCGGATGCGCGTGTTCCGCCTTGCGCGCTTCTTCCGCACGGTGGGCATGCTGCTGCGCGGTGGCATTCCGGTCGTGCAGTCGCTCGAACTGGTGCGCGAACTGCTGCCGCTGCCGATGCAGCAGAGTCTGACGCGCGCGCTGCTGTCGATACGCGAGGGCCGCGCGGCGTCGGACGCCTTCACCGAAGTCGGCCTGAGTACCGCTGTGGCGTCGCGCATGCTGCGCGTCGGCGAACGGGCAGGCAACCTGGGCGACATGATGGAACGCATCGCCGCCTTCCACGACGAGGAAATGACGCGCTGGCTCGACCGCGCGACCCGGCTGTTCGGCCCCTTGCTGATGCTGGTGATTGGTCTGGCCATCGGCGGTGTCGTGGTGCTGATGTACCTGCCCATCTTCCAGCTGGCGGAGAGCCTGCAATGAGCGCGCTGCCCGCCAATGTGTCGTCTCCGCTTGCCGGCGACCTGCTGGCGCGCGCCCGCGCACAGGCGGGGCGTGGCTCCGTGATGCAGGCGCTGATCGAGCTGTCCGGCAGTACGCCTGACGACATGTGCGCCCGGGTCGCTGCCCAGCTGGGTCTGCCCGTGATGCACAGCGCCGATCTCAACGCGCTGACGATGACCTTGGGCAGCATCCGCTTTTCCGAAGCGCTGGCGCGTTCGGTGGTGGTGGCGACCGACGAGACGGGGGCACGCGTCGCCGTGGTCGCCGATCCCTACGACGCTGCGTTGCAGGACTGGCTGGCGGTCACGCTGCACGACAGCTTCGAGCTGCGCGTCGCCACGCGCGACGACATCACCGCCGCGCTGGCGCGCTTCGAGGAAAGTCAGCGCGCCTCCGCCGGCCTGCTCGACGAAGGCGAGCAGGTCAGCAGCAGTTCGGCCGAGGTGCTGTCGCTGGCGCGCATCGCCGACGACGCCAGCCCGGTCGTACGGGTGGTCAATTCGACGCTGTACGACGCGCTGAAGCAGGGCGCCTCCGACATCCACCTCGAATCGGTGCCGGCCGGCATGCAGGTGAAATACCGGGTCAACGGCGTGATGGTGCGGGTCGGCCAGATCGCCGGCGCCGATACCGCCGAGCAGGTCGTGTCACGCATCAAGGTGCTGGCCGAACTGGACATCGCCGAGCGCCGCGTGCCGCAGGACGGCCGCTTCAAGGTGGCCTACGCCGGCCGCGACATCGACCTGCGGGTGTCCATCATGCCCAGCGTGCACGGCGAAGACGCGGTGCTGCGGGTGCTCGACAAGGAACACCTGACCGAAGAGCTGAAGGCGCTGACGCTGGAAAGCCTGGGCTTCGACGACATCGCGCGCGCCGCGCTGCGCAAGCTGGCGGCCGAGCCCTACGGCATGCTGCTGGTGACCGGCCCGACCGGCTCCGGCAAGACCACGACGCTGTACGCCACCATCGGCGAGATCAACCACGGCCTGGACAAGATCATCACCATCGAGGACCCGGTCGAGTACCAGTTGCCGGGCGTGCTGCAGATTCCGGTGAACGAGAAGAAGGGACTCACCTTTGCCCGTGGCCTGCGCTCGGTGTTGCGGCACGACCCGGACAAGATCATGGTGGGTGAAATCCGCGACGGCGAAACGGCTGAGATCGCGGTGCAGGCGGCGCTGACCGGTCACCTGGTGCTGACGACGGTGCACGCCAACAACGTGTTCGACGTGATCGGCCGCTTCCTGCACATGGGCGTGGACCCGTACAACCTGGTTTCTGCGCTGAATGGCATCGTCGCCCAGCGTCTGCTGCGACTGAACTGTCGTCACTGCGCCGCACCGCAGGTGCCTGACGCCGCGCTGCTCGAAGAGTCCGGCCTGGCCGGACTGATCGGTGCCGGCGGTTACGACTTCCGCGCCGGCACCGGTTGCGGCCACTGTCGCGGCACCGGCTACAAGGGCCGGCGCGCGATCGCCGAACTGCTGGTGCTGGACGACGAATTGCGCGAGCTCATCGTCACCCGCGCCCCGATGCGACAACTGAAGGAGGCCGCGCGTGCGCGCGGCACGCGCACCCTGCGCGAAGCCGGTCTGGCCCTGGTGGCCAGCGGCGAAACCAGTCTGGCGGAATTGAACCGTGTCACTTTTGTCGTCTGAGGCGCTGACGCTCGAAGTCGGTCCGCACGGCGTGTCGCTCGGCCGGCACGGCGCGGCGCAGATGCTGTCGCTGGACAATCTGGCCGCCTCGCTCGACGCCTTGCCGGCCGAGGCGACGCCGCGTCGCGCTGCGCTGCAGGTGACGGTGGACAATGCGTGGGCGCGCTGGCAGGTGATCGAGGTGCCGCCCGGCATCGTCGGCCACGACGAACAGCACGCGCTGGTGCGTGCCCGCATGATCGAGGTGTTCGGCAGCGCCGCCCAGAGCTGGGTGTTCAGCTGGGACGCGCGACCGGCGGCCAGCGTGCTCGCCTGCGCACTCGATGCTGCGCTGGTGCAGCGGCTGCAGGCCTGGTGTGCCGCACGCAGCGTGAAGCTGAAGAGCATGCAGCCGGCCTGGTTGCGCGCCTACGCCGGGCTGCGTGGTGACGCGGCGACCGGCGGATTCGCACAGCTGCGCCACGGCTGGCTGTGCATGGGTCTGTGGTCGGGCGGCCGCTGGCTGCACGTGCGTGGCGAGGCGCTGGCCGACCCGGCCGGCATCGGGGCCGTGCTCGAGCGCCGGCTCAGCCTGTTCGACGGCGAACTGTCGGGCGGTCAGCTCTTCCTGCACGGCTCGCCGGCGGTGAGTCTGCCGCGCGGCTGGCGCTGCGTGGCCGGAGGTGGCGCATGAGCAGGCGTCCGGCCGTTCCCGAAATCGACTTCGTCGCCCGTCGGCGTGCGCCCGGCTGGTTGGGCTGGCTGGCACTCGCGCTCGGTTGCGCCGCGGCCGCCTTCGCCGCCGAACGTTACGACACGCTCGGGGGGCAGGTCGAGGCGCAGCGCGCCGACAACCGCCGCGCCGCGCGTGCCGCCGAGCAGGCGCGGGTGCTGGCGCGACGCGACCAGGAGGACGCCGGCCTGCGCGCCCGGCTGGACGTCGCGCGCACGCTGTCGCTGCAGATGGCACGTGACTGGCAGCCGTTGTTCGCCGACCTCGAAGCCCTCGCCGGACAGCACGCCGACGTCGCGCTGCTGTCGGTCGAACCGGACGCCGCGCGCGGACTGCTGCGCGTGACCGGCGAGGCGAAGGATCTGAATGCGCTGTTCGCCTACGCCGAATCCTTCGCCGACGCCTCGTCGCTGGCGGCGCCGCGCATTGAAGTATTCGAATTCAAGCAGCGCGAGGGGGTGCAGGTGGTGGCTTTTTCGCTGCGTCTGAACTGGAGGCGCGCATGAAGCGGCTGCAGGCACATCTGGCTTACGCGCTGGCGCGCGCGGGCTGGGCGGGCGCCGTCGGCGCGGCGCTGCTGGCGTTGGCGCTGGCCATCCACTTCGGCGCGGCAGCACCTCTGCAGGCCGAACTGGACACGCTCGAAGCCGAACACGAGGCGCTTGTCGAGCGCGTGGCGCAGGGCGTCAAGGTTGAATCGCCGCGCGAACAGCTGGCGCGTTTTGACGCGGCGCTGGTCGAGCGCAAGCGCCTGCCGTCGCTGCTGGCCGATCTGTCGAAGACGGCGACCGCCGGCAAGCTGGCGCTGGCGCGCGTCGAAAGCCGCGAGTCGCAGCCGCTCGGTTCGGGCTACGCGCGCCAGGAATACGTGTTCCCGCTGCGCGGCAGCTACCCGGCGCTGCGCGCCTGGCTGGCCGACATTCAGCGTCTGTCGCCAGCGGTGCTGGTGGACGATGTGGTGCTGCGCCGCGACGACATCGCGCGCGATACGGTTGACGCCACGGTGCGCGTGTCGATCCTGATGAAGGAGGCTTCATGAACCGCAGCCTCGTCATTGCACTGATCGCGACGCTGCTTGCGGTGTGGTACGCGGCCGGCATCGAGGACGATGCTGGCGACGCGGCCGGCCTGGTCGCGGAACCGCGCACCGCGCGCAGCACGGGGGTGGCGACGGCCCGCACGGCGGCGGTGGAGCAAGGGGGCGCGATCGCTGCGCTGCCGGTGCGGGGCGCAGCCGAGGTCGGGCATGACCTGTTCGCCGCGCACAGCTTCCTGCCGCCGCCACCCAAGGTGAGCGTGCAGGCCGGACCGCCGCCGGCGCCGGTCGCACCCCCTTTGCCATTCCGTTACCAGGGCCGGATGACCGAAGGCACGTCCACCGTCGTCTTCCTCGCCCAGGGCGAGCGCATGCTTGTCGCGCGCCAGGGCGATCTGCTGAACAACCAGTACCGCGTCGAATCGGTGAGCGCCAGCGCCGTCACCTTCATGTTCGAGCCGCTCAAGCAGCGGCAGACCTTGTCCATCGGAAACGCCAAATGACTGCACTCTTCCAGCCCCGCCTGCGCGCGGCTTTCCTGCTTTTCGCTGCGCTGCTTGCACTTGCGGGCTGTGCCACCAACAAGGCGTTTGAGGACGGCAAGCAGGCGCTGATGGCCGGCGACCAGGACCGCGCGCTCGGCCTGTTCGAGCAGGCGGCGAAGCAGTCGCCGGACAACGCCGAAATCCGCGCCACGCTGTTCCGTCAGCGTGAAGTGGCCATCGCGCGCCAGCTGGCACAGGCGGAGGCCGCGCGCATCGCCGGCAACCGCGAAGCCGCCGCCGCTGCACTCGACCGTGTGCTGGCGATGGATGCGCGCAACCCGCGTGCGATTTCGATGCGTGACCAGCTGCTGCGCGGCGTGCGTCACGATGCGATGGTGACCGAGGCGAATGCGATGTTCGTGCGCAAGGACGTGTCCGGTGCCGAGGCGCGCGTGCGCAATGTGCTCGGGCAGGACGGCTCGCACGCCGGTGCGCGCGAACTGCTGCGCCAGATCGAGGAGGCGCGGCCGAAGCAGCAGACGCCGGCAGCACTGGGTGACATGTTCCAGAAGACGGTGACGCTGGAGTTCCGCGACACCTCGATGCGCAACGTGTTCGAGGCGATCGCCCGCTCGACCGGCATCAACTTCGTGTTCGACAAGGACGTGCGGCCCGACATCAAGGTGACGCTGTTCGTGCGCAACACGACCGTGGCCGAGGTGATGCGCCTCATCCTGATTACCAACCAGCTCGAGCGCAGCGTGCTGTCGGAGAACACCGTACTCATCTATCCGAACACCGCGGCCAAGGTGCGCGAGTACAAGGAGCTGATCACCCGCACCTTCTTCCTCGTCAACGCCGAGGCGAAGCAGGTGCAGAACCTGATCAAGACCGTGATCAAGACCAAGGACATCTACATCGACGAGCGGCTGAACGTGATCGTGATGAAGGACACCGTCAACGCGGTCCGACTGGCCGAACAGCTGGTCGAGTCGGTCAACGTGGCCGAGCCCGAGGTGATGCTGGAAGTCGAGGTGCTGGAAGTCAGCAGCAACAAGATGAAGGAGCTGGGCATCGATTTCCCGGACCAGATCGGCTACGGCATCCTGACGCCCAATATCAGCAACTCAGTCAGCACCGCGGCGGGCATCACGACGACGACCACGCTGGGCGGCCAGTTGCTTCAGGGCAACATCAATCTGAAGGACACCAACGGTCTGGTCGTTCCCTACGTCAGCAATCCCGGTCTGATCCTGAATCTGAAGGCGACCGACGGCGCGGCCAATCTGCTCGCCAACCCGCGCATCCGCGTCAAGAACAAGGAAAAGGCCAAGGTGCACATCGGCGAGAAGCTGCCGGTGTTCACGACGACCTCGACCGCCAACGTCGGCGTGTCAGCGTCGGTCACCTATCTCGACGTCGGTCTGAAGCTCGACGTCGAGCCGCTGATCCACCCGGAGGACGACGTCAACATCAAGATGACGATGGAGGTGTCGAGCATCGTCAAGGAAGTAACCGGCCCGCAGAGTTCGCTCGCCTATCAGGTCGGCACCCGTTCGACCGCAACCTCGCTGCGGCTGAAGGACGGCGAGACGCAGATCCTCGCCGGCCTGATTTCGGACGAGGAGCGCACCAGCGCATCGCGCCTGCCGGGCCTGGGTCACCTGCCGCTGATCGGCAAGCTGTTCTCCAGCGAGCGCGGCAGCAACAACAAGACCGAAATCGTCCTGCTGATCACGCCGCGCATCGTGCGCAATCTGAGCCGGCCGGCGCACATCGCGCCCGCTTTGCCGGCCGGTACCGAGGCGGCTGTCGGCGCCGCGTCGCTGTCGATCCGCCAGTCGGGCAAGGACCAGGGCATGCGCCTGTCGAGTTCGGGCGGCGGTGTTGCGCCGGCTGCCGGTGCGGTGCAGTTCGCGTCGCCGTCGCGCGCGGTTCAGCCGGAACCGGCGCCCGCGCCGGAGCCCGAGGAAGAGGCGGGTGGCGCTGAACTGCGCATGCAGTCCTCGGGCGAAATGGCGCCGGGTGGCGAGGCGGGCGTCATCGTGTCGATGACGGCGGGCGCCGGCGTGCGCAACGCGACGGTAGAGATTGCCTATGATCCGAACGTGCTGACGGCTCTCGGAACGGTGACTGCGCCCGGTCGGGCGGCGGTAACCCTGTCCGCCGCGGGCGCGGGGCAGGAGGCGCGGGCCGAACTGCGCTTCCGCGCGGCACCGAACGCGCCGGCCGGCGCCAGCAGCGTGCAGGTGGGCAATGTGGTGGCAATCGGTGCGGACGGCAATCCGCTGCAGATCAGCGCGCCGCCGCCGGTGGATATCGTGATCCGCCCGTAAGCCAAACGCGTCGCCGATACAGCGGCGCGCGCACAAAAGAAAAGGGGAAGGCGGTTTGCCTTCCCCTTGTCCGTTTCGCGCTCCGCGAAGGCTTTATCAGCCAGCCTTGCGGTGCGCGCGGGCTTCCTTTTTCAGACGCTTGAACGTATCCGGATCGGTTGCGCGCAGATATTCGACGACTTCCACGTCTTCACGACGGATCTTGCTGATGTCGATCTGCTCGACGTGCACCAGACGCAGCAGCGCCTGAACCGGCTTCGGCATATTGCGGCCGCTTTCGTAGCGGGAGCCGCCGCTTTGCGTTACGCCGAGGCGCGACCAGAATTGCGACTGGTTCATGCCCAGCTTCTTGCGGATTTCACGTGCGTCGATGGTATCGGTTGCTTTCATGCTCGTTGTCCTTGATGAGTTGAACATCGAAACTTCGGTGCCGGGATCCTTGAAAATCCGGTGCCTGGCTGCCTGCCGCTTCGCATAGCTGCTTACTCCCGTGTCTATAACTAAAGTCATAGACAAAACCCAGTATAAATGATCACAACGTCCTGCACCAAACAGCTTTGCATATGTTTGCAAGTCGCTTGGTATTGTCGTGGACATCGTTTTTCGCCAGACGTTTCGCGCAGACTTCCGGTGCCCTGAACGTGAAAAACCGACGCGCCATGTCGCCGCGGGCGGATCAGTTACAATCGCGGGTTTTCGTACAACGTCCCGGAAGTTCAGATGGCTCTCATCGTCCAGAAATACGGCGGCACCTCGGTCGGCAAGCCCGACCGCATCAAGAGCGTTGCCCGCCGGGTCGCCGGCTACGTCGCCCGCGGCCACAAGATGGTCATCGTGGTGTCGGCCATGAGCGGCGAAACCAACCGCCTGCTGGGCCTTGCCAAGGAGATTTCGCCGACGCCCGATCCGCGCGAGCTCGACGTGATCGCCTCCACCGGCGAGCAGGTCACCATAGGCCTGCTGTCGATGGCGCTGAAGGATCTTGGCCTGAAGGCGCGCAGCTATACCGGCGGCCAGGTGCGCATCCTGACCGACGACGCGCACACCAAGGCGCGCATCCTGTCGATCGACGAACACAATATCCGCCGCGACCTCGATGAAGGTCACGTCGTCGTCGTTGCCGGTTTCCAGGGCGTGGACGAGAAGGGCAACATCACGACTCTCGGCCGCGGCGGTTCCGACACCACCGGCGTCGCGCTGGCCGCCGCGCTCGGCGCCGACGAGTGCCAGATCTACACCGACGTCGATGGTGTGTACACCACCGACCCGCGCATCGTGCCGGAAGCCCGCCGCCTCGACCGCATCACCTTCGAGGAAATGCTCGAGATGGCGAGCCTGGGCTCGAAGGTGCTGCAGATCCGCTCGGTCGAGTTCGCAGGCAAGTACAAGGTCAAGCTGCGCGTGCTGTCCAGTTTCGAGGACGAGGGTCACGAAGGCCCGGGCACGCTGATTACTGTCGAGGAAGACGTCAACATGGAACAACCCATCATCTCCGGCATCGCCTTCAATCGCGACGAAGCCAAACTGACCGTGCTCGGCGTGCCGGATCGTCCGGGCATCGCCTACCAGATCCTCGGACCGATTGCCGACGCCAACATCGACGTTGACATGATCATCCAGAACGTCGGCCACGACGGTTCGACCGATTTCTCGTTCACGGTGAATCGCGGCGAGTTTGCGCGGGCGATGGAAATCCTCGAAAGCGTTCGCCAGCACATCGGTGCGCGCGAGATTAAGGGCGACAACAGGATCTGCAAGGTGTCGGCGGTCGGTGTCGGCATGCGTTCGCACCCGGGCGTGGCCAGCAAGATGTTCCGCACGCTGGCGGAAGAGGGCATCAACATCCAGATGATTTCGACGTCCGAAATCAAGGTGTCGGTCGTGCTCGACGAGAAGTACCTCGAACTCGCCGTGCGCGTGCTGCACCGCGCGTTCGAACTCGATCAGCCGGCGCAGTAATCAGCCGGAATAAATCGCGCGCGGGTTTGACCGGAGCGGGGCTTACCGGTATGATTCGCGCGCTTTGCAGTACCGGAGAGGTGGCCGAGAGGTCGAAGGCACTCCCCTGCTAAGGGAGCATACGGGCCAAAACCTGTATCGAGGGTTCGAATCCCTCCCTCTCCGCCAAGCAACCATTGCTTCATGAAATGGTTGCAGTATTGAAAAGATGTGCTATAGTTCTGCCTCTCTGCAGCGCGCCCGTAGCTCAGCTGGATAGAGTACTTGGCTACGAACCAAGGGGTCGGGCGTTCGAATCGCTCCGGGCGCGCCAATTTACCGCAGAGAAACAAAGAGATAGGCCAGTCGATTGACTGGCCTTTTTCTTTTCCGGTGCTATTCAAGCACCGCTGTGCTATTCCCCAAGCTTCAACCCACTCCATCCAGCGGCTTCACCGTCTCCGGCTTTCGCCGATAGATTGCATTCGTCGTGCGTGAATCGACGTGCGAGAGCAGGGCGCGGGCGTGCTCCAGACTCACCGCATCCGATGCGCACTTCGCGCGCATGTCATGTTCGGTGAAGCGCTCCTTCACATCTGTCTCCGCGAGCACGCGCTCCATGAAGCGCTGCCACATCGAGTCCCATCCATGGGCCTCGCCGCTCTCCTCGTCGAAGTATCCTTCGCCGCGCCGATTGCAGAACAGGAAGTGCGACAGCGCTGGACGCGCCTCGATCGCTTCCTTCACTGCGGCGCGCAGGTCCGGCGTCCATTCGTAAATCGTGCGCTTGCCCGTCGTCTCGGATGTCTTGTGCCGCTGGATGTGGATGCCGTCTTCCTTGAAGTGTTCGGCCGGTTTCAGGCGCAGCAGGTCACCACGTGACATGCCGGTCATGAGCTTGATCCGCATGTAGGCCTGGATCGCGCGCACGCTGCCCTTCTTCCGGCGCGAGTCGAGCGAGAGCGCCTCGATGATCTCCCAGTCCTCGACGTACCGGCTGCGCGGCGGCGTGCCAGCCAGGCGGACCTCTTCCTTGAACGGATGGCGATCGAGATAGCCCCATTCCACCGCCTTCGTGTACGCGTGCGACAGCACCTCGATCTCCCGAAGGGCGATGGTGCGGCCGCCGGTGACGCGGCCGGTCTCCTCGTCCTTCTTCTTCGCACTGCGCAGATCGACGTATCGATAGACGTGGCGCGGCTTCACGGCGTTGATGTTGAGAGCGCCGAAGACCGCACGCAGCCTCGGGATGCAAATGAGGTTGTGAGTGCGCGTCGTCGGCCGCTTCGTCGGCACGACCTCCAGCGCGTAGCGGTCGAGAAGGTCGGACACCGTGCGCACGCGGACGCCTTCCGTGGGCTGCAGCCGGTCGGCCCACGTCTTGTAGGCTTCGGGCAGCGTGCCGCCGAGCCTGAACTTCTTTTTGCCGTCCCACAGGTGCTCGAGCCCGACGGGCACCTGGTAGTAGTAGGCGCCGTGCGTGTGGGTCCATCGCAGCGGGAGGCCGCGATTCTCGGCGTTGCGCTTCCTGGGCATGTCAGGCCACCGCTTCCCAATCCGGCTCGGATTGCTTTCCGTCGTTGCGCGCCGCGCCGCCGCCCATCTGCTGCTCGACATGGGATCGGAGCACGGCCACGCTTCCGTCCGGCCTGATCTTGTGCTCGATGCCCATCGCCCGCAAGGCGGCTGCCTGAGCCACACGCTGTGTGCGGTTCGTCAGAGCGCGGACTTCTGCCGGCTCGAGGAACATGGGCCGGGTCATGGGTTCGCCTTTGGTGCCGGCAGCAGATTCGCCGCTTCGGCATGCTCGAGCACCGTCTTGCCGTTCGGCAGCAGGATCTGGCCAAGGAAGGCGCCTTCGAACGACAGGATCCCCGTCTCGATTGCCGTGATCTGCCCTTTGATCCAGTCACGCAGGATCGAATAGACCGCAGTGCTCGCGATCTCCTTTGCGCGGGCTTCGTGCTGCTGCTTCGTCGCTTTCGTGCGCGGCGTGTGTGGGTGCTCCTTCAGCCAGGCCGCGGCGTAGCCATTCACGGACGCCCGCACGCTAACCGGTCGGCCGCGGTATTCGAACTGCACCAGCAGCTCGCCGGCTTCGAAGTCCAGCATCTGACCGAACTTCGAGCAACCGAAGCCGCGCAGGATCTTCTGCATGTCCTGAACCGCACGCTCGCCGCTGCTGGTGTTCTCGTAGGGAAGTGCCATCGTGAATCCTCAGAAGAGCGACCGCTGGGCCGGCGCATCGCGCAGCGCCATCGCCCGGCGGCGGCACTGGCCAGTCCACTCCAGCAATCGGAAGCGCCACCCGCGGTGGCGGCCGGTGAAGTGTCGGGACTGCGCGAGATAGACGCGCGCGCAGTGGATGAGCGTCTGGCGCTCGGTCATGGCATCACCCGCTTGAACTCGACCACCCAGACGTATGGATTTGTGTCCCAGCTTCCGGCGCCGTTGATCTGCTCCCACAGAGACTGGTATGCATGCCTGGCAGTCCGGTAGCCAAATTGGTTCCAGTCGTCGAGGTTGCTGGAGTCGTGCTTGTGCCAGTGCCAGCCACCACGAACGTGCTGGAATATCCCCTCGGCTCTCGCATCCGCCTCGCTGATGTCCTGCAGCCGCTCGACGCGGACGTTGACGACCTCGTCTATGCCGCGGCTCATCCAACGGCACATGAACCGCGCGTGCCGGTACCGGCCGAAGTCAGCGGGGGCATGTCCGTCGGCCTCGTACCAGATCGACGCTCCAACGGGCACATCGCGAGGCGGATGCGCGTCGTACTCGGTGAGTGTGCGCCATGCTTCGCGCGTGAGCAGCCGGTCGCCGGGCTGGCCGTAGGGGCAGCGGACAACGACACGTTCACCGCGGATGAACGGATTTCCGGGGCCGAAGTGACCGATGCAACCCTGCTCCGGCTGCGGCTTCACCACCCTCCGCGTCTGCGTCTTCAGCCCAGCACGTCGTGCGCGTACCATGTCGGCCGAGTAGGGTATTCCTCGTTCCTTCATTGGGAGGCTCCATGCAGCGTGAAGCGGTTGGCGAGTACGAGATTCGATCGAGAGTTCAGCAGTTGGTTGACGCTCAATGCGAGGGCGAAGTGATCAATGTTTCCCTGCCTTACTGGCATGAACCCGATGAGACGGGGTGCAACTGGAACATCAGCAACGTATCCGCACCGAGTGGTTTGGCTGCGGCGGTGCGAGCCTGCATCAACGAGGTAAGGAAGACGCACCTTCTTCAATCGGATTGGCTGATCCTGGAGAACGGAAACAAGGCCCACGTCCTGTGGGAAGTGACCGAAATGGACGGAGCCTGGTGGCCGCATATCCTGATTGTGGAGCACCTTGAGGACATGGTTTTGGTCCACGACCTCCAATACAGGGACCTCGGACCATCTTCGACCCCTGAGGCTGCCCGTAAGCTGGCGAGGAGAATAGACGTGAAGGACATCACCAAGAGTCGCGAGATCTTGTTCGAAATTCGTGAGGGCGACGACTAAAGGCTGAGCATGTGCGCCGACTACACCCCGACCCGACAGGACGCGTGGGAGAAGGCCTTCCGCGCGACATTTCCCGCCGGCGAGTTCAAGCCCGAGGCCTTCCCGGGCTACGCTGCGCCGATCGTGACGAGTGCCGACCCGGGCGCCGGCGTGCTGGCCACCTTCGGGCTGCTGCCGCACTGGGCGAAGCCGGAGTTGGTGCGCAGCACGTACAACGCGCGCAGCGAGACGGCCGCGACGAAGCCAAGCTTTCGCAACGCGTGGAAGCATGGCCAGTTCTGCATCATCCCGGCCGTCGAGATCTTCGAGTTCCACTACGAGAGCGACGACGCGAAGCCGACGCGCTGGGCGATCAGGCATCGCGATCGTGAGCCGTTGGGCATCGCCGGTTTGTGGGAAAGTCGCGAGCGCGATGGGCGCCTGCAGCACTCGTTCTCGATGCTCACGGTGAACGCAGATGGTCACGCCATCTTCAGCAACATGCACAAGCCCAAGGACGAGAAGCGCATGGTGGTGATCCTCGACCCGAGCGACTACGACGCGTGGTTGGCCACTCCAGCCGACCAGGCGTTGGGATGGATGCGACAGTTCCCGGCCGAGCTGCTCGCGGCGGAGCCGGCGCCGCGGGGCTCTGCTCAATCCATCATCTGAGGACGTACGCGTATCGCCATGACCAACATGAACTCGCCCCACGATCCAACACCAGAGAGGCTGCGCGAGGAGCGACTCGAGCGCTGGCTTGAGATCTACAAGGGCATGATCCAGATATCCATTGAAGGCTTCCGGATATCGGCATTGGCAAACGGTGGGGCAGCGGTGGCACTCCTCACGTTCCTTGGTAGCGACGGCGGGTATAAGCACGCGCAGGCGATGAAATTGCCAATGGGTCTGTTTCTGGCGGGTTTGATCTTCTGCGCGCTCTGCATCTTGTACTCGTACAACAACCACGGAAGCTTTGCCCGCGAAATCGACCCTGATGAGGCACTCGCTCAAGGGGCGGATGGGCCTGACTTTCGAGTGAAGGTGCGACAGGATCGACAACGGCAGCTGCGAGTTGCTCGCACATTCTTCATGGTGAGCATGATCTTCTTCGCGGCGGGGGCGGGGGCCGCCGTGTACGCGTTTGGCGAGCACAATGAGGCTCAGAAATCTGCGCCCAAGAAGCCCGAGCGCATCACATACAGGTGACTGGTATTTCAGAGAGCTTCCTGCCGCGACCGTCGTGACAGCATCCTTAGAACGCGTTTTCCAACCCGTTCTATGGAGCCAGAAATGATTCATGAGAAGACCCACGAAGGCCGGACCGTTCGTATTGAGACCCGGCGAATCAACCGACGCCACTGGGATGCCACGTGGCATGTAGCAGGCGGCCGGACAGGCAGGCTCGGCGAGCTGGCGCCGACAGAGGACTGTGCTGTTGACGAGGCCTTTAACGCCGCGAGGCGCGCTATTGAAGCCGTTGGTATGAGACCACCGGGGTAGTGCAATATCCGTCCGGGGTCCAGTCGTCACGCTCATGCCGCCTTTTCCCCACCCTTGTCCAGCAGCCGAGCCCGGCGCAGTTCGTTCCGCGCGCGCCCGTAAAGGTCGCCCGACTGGGCGAGCCAGAAGTTCGTGTAGGTATCGACCAGCAGCGCCAGCGTCGCCAGCTCGTCGGCCGAGGCGCCGAAGCGCCCTGTATCGCGATGCCGGTCGCGGATGTTGAGCAGCGCGATCTCGGCGGCGTCCATCACCGCGCGCAGGCCATCAACGTGCCGGCCCTGCATGTTGTAGGCAATGGCCGTGATGTCACGCGTGTCGCACAGGTCAAGGAAGTGATCGGCCGTGGCCTCGCCGCGACGGAACGCCTGCACGGCGGAGTACATGGCGCCCTCGTGCTTGTCGTTCATGCCCACGGCGATGAGGCAAGGCGCGGTCTTCGGGCGATGGGTGCGGGGGGTGTGCTTACGCATCAGACGGCTTCCTCCAGACCAAAGAGGTCGTGCTGCTCAGCTCCGTTTCCGTAGATCGTCACCGGCTGCCATTGGTCGGCTCGCGGCTCGTCTCCGTCCCAGCCATCCGGCCAGGTACCGCAGGCGATCAGCTGGCGGATGCGGGTTTCCTCTTCGACGTTGATCAGCTCGAAGCGCTGGCCGCGCGGGTTCCCAGAATTAATGCGGTGCTGGATGTCGAGAATCTTCTCCAGCGCTTCAACCCGGGCTTCCAGCGTCAGCGGCCCCATGCGCTGCGGGTTCTTTCCGATCGAGCCATCCTTCAGTCGTTCGATGCCGGATTTGCGCAGTCGCTGGGCTGGTTCGCGCAGCCACCGGTATATCCCCTTGAGATCGCGCAGCGGCGCCAGATGCGACCAGCGCGGCATGGCCAGGATGCTCTCCAGCGCTTTTTCTTCTTGTGCCAGCGGGCAGGCGATGCAGCCGGTGCGGGCATTGAGCTCCTCGGCCTCGTCGCCTCCGTAGGCGTCGGCGATGATCTCGGTCGGCCACCCGCCGAACTCTGTTGCAGGCGCCCAGTGACGCAGCCATTCCCAGACATGACAGACGCGCCAATGCAGCAGCGGCGCCAGCGTGGCGATGCGGCCGCGCACGCTCTTGCTCTCCGGAAGAACCTGCTGATACCAGCCTTGGCCGCACTCGGCGCCATCCTTGCCGCAGCTCATTTCGATCCGCCGGTCGCGGATGGCACTTTCGCCCTGGCGGACGCCGGTGATTGTCAGCGCCGTGCCATCACCGAGCGATTCGGCGATGGCCGCCGCCATCGGATCGACCTTGATCTGGCGCGTGCACCATCGCAGTGTGTTGTTGTTCGGCGGAGGCACGCCACGCCCGAGGATGTAGACCAGGAAGCGCTTATCGAGCGGCGCGCGGACGACGCGGAATTCGATACCACGCTCGGCCAGCTCGTCCATGATCGCCTCGGCGGCGAGGGCCAGTGGCGGAAGCTCCTGTCGGGTGTCCGCGTAGAGAACGGTGAACCGCCTCGGTGCTTCGATCTTGCCGGCGTCGATGAGCCAGACGAGCAGGGTCAGCGTCGCAGTCGAGTCCTTCCCACCCGACCAAGCAACGACCCAGTGATCATGCTGCGGGCCGTAGGCCTGCAAGCTCTGGATCGTCAGCTCGATGCTTTCTGTCATCTGAAGCCGTGCTCCGCTTTCAAATAGAGAAAGATCGCGCTTCATGCCGCACCGCCCTTCCGCACTTCGCGCGTCTCCACGACCAGGTCGAAGTTACCCATCGCCAGCGGCTGCCGCGGCTGCGTCTCGATGGTCAGCACGACACCTATCGCGAGCGCACGCTTGATGAGTTGTTCCGCTGCCACCCGGGCGTCGAAGACGTCGTCGATCGGATCGTTCCAGCACTCCGGGTCGGCGCACCGCGGCCCGCCGTGGTTGCCGTCGCACTTCTCGGGCTTCACCTCCCCGCGCAGGGCGGCGCGGGTTTCTTCTGCTTCAGCATGGATCAGGGTAGGCGGCTCGATGCGCGGCGTCACGCTGATGTCGAGGTACGCGCCCCACCACAGCGGCAGAGACCATCCGAGCCTGCCATGCGGCTTCTGCTCTGGGCGGTCTATCGGGTGATTCGGCTCAACGTCGAACACTTCGCCGAGGGCGCGCACAAGGTCAATTGCGGGCGCGGCATCCTCTCGCCACGGCACAGCGATCAAATCGAGGTCGCGCTGCAGTGAGCCATGCAGGGCTAAGGCATAGCCGAAGCGACGCGCCTCCTCCGCCAATTGCGGGTAGATGCCAACCATGTAGGCCGGCGCATAGGTCGGTTTCTTCTCGTTTAGCGCTCCCATCACGCCGCCTCCCGCATCTGGCCCACAACACCGCCATCGATCCAGTGCGCCTGGATCGTTTCCGGCAGGCCACCGGGCAGCGCCTTGAGCGTCCCGAACACCAGCGCGGTATCGATCTCGTCGTCGGCCGCGAGTTGATCCAGCCACTCCAGCGCGTCGGCGCGGCCGGCCAGGTCCAGCACGTCGAAGCGATCAAGCACCAGCAGGCGCAGGCCGGACAGGTAGCTGACGGCCTCGGCGATCATCGCGTCGGCGCGCCACTTCTCCGACTCCGAGATCAGCGAGTAAGGGCGCAGGCCGTAGGTGACCCGCATGTCGTCATGGATAGTGACGCTCGGCCATTGCGCGACGCCCGCTGATCGCATCAGGCGTTTGTTGATCGGCCCGAGAGCCTCTTTGAGCATCTCGCCCGGTATTCCGTCCGGCGACAGCGCGTCGGCGATCTCCAGCCACGCGAGCACGTCGGCGTGGTGCCGCGCGGCATCGGCGACGACCTTCTCCTGCCGCGCCGCCTGCTCAGCCATGGCCTGGTACTTCTCGACATCGGCACGCCACGCGTCGCGGGCTTCGATCTTCTGCTGCACGTCCTCGCGCAGTTCGTCGAAGTTCGGCGCGTCGCCAGCGGCGGCGGCATCAAGCGCCTTCAGGGAGGCCTCCGCCGCCTCGGCCGCGGCGAGATCGCGTTGACCGTTGGCGACAGCGCTCTGCATCAGGTCGCGCGCCTTCTCGTACTCGGCCAGCTTCGCAGCGGCCTGTGCGTCTTCGGCCGGCGCGGTGCTGCTCTGCGCGCGGTACTCAGTGACGTGTGCTTTCGCGCGGTTCAGCAGGGCCTGGTCCCATTCGAGGATCTCGCCGGAATCGGTCGCCACGATGCCAGTGCTGGCCTCGGCGATGCCCAGAAACTCGGCGGCGACTTCGGCGAGGCCGCGCAGCACGGCATCCTCCAGCACGGCGCGCACCTTCTTCACGCCGCCGGCCGCGGCCTTCGCGTCGGCGACCTTCGCCTGCCAGTCGGCCAGCTCGGCCTCGTCCTTGGCCAGCTTCGTGCGAATGCGCTCGATGCGGCCGGCGCGCTCTTCCAGCTGTGCGCGCTGCTGCTCCTGTTCCTCGCGTGCCTGTGCGGCGGACCGCGCGGCGCCGAGCGCTTGCTGCGCGGTGGCCAGGGCAGCATCGGCCTCCTTCAGCTTGGCGCGGGCGTTCTCCAGCAGCGTCGGTGCCTTCGCAGCACCTTCCGGCAGCGCGGCCGGGCGCCAGCCGACGGCCTTGTCCTTGCCCCAGGTCTCGCCACCGGTCACGGTCTTCCACGCGGACTTCGCGTCACGCGCACGGTTCTGGGCTTCCTTGCACGCGGCATCGAAGCCGGCGCGCAGCAGCGGCATGACCAGCGCCACGCGGGCGTCGTCGAAGCCCTTGTCGGCCAGGCGCTTCTTCACCGCATCGCCGGACGACGACAGACCCATCAGCCCGAACAGGAAGGCGCGGCGCTCATCGGGTAACAAGCTGGCGAAGCGCTGGGCGTCCAGCACATAGTTGATGGCGCCTGCTTCGAAGCACGTGCCCTTGCCACTGGGCAGGGCCACGGCATAGGCGCCACCATCGGCCACAACTTCCACGAAGCCGGACTCGGCGCCCTCTGTGAGCAGCGACGCGTATTCCTTCTTTAGGCTGACGCGGACCGTCTCACCGGTGAGCGCGTGGCGGACGGCCTCCTGCAGGCTGGACTTGCCGGCGAAGTTGCGGCCGGCGAACAGTTGCACCGGGCGATTGAGCGCGATGTCGGCCGCACGGATGCCCAGGTAGTTCTGGGCGGAGATTCGAGTGATCTTCATGCTGCGAGTACCTCGCGGTTTCCGTTGCTGTTCATCTGGCTCACAACACCGGCCTGCTCCATCTGCTCCATGAGGCGTGCGGCGCGGTTGTAGCCGATCTTCAGGTGACGCTGGACTATCGAGATCGACGGCCGGCGGGTCTTCAGCACGATCTCCACCGCCTGGTCATACAGCGGGTCCGGGTCGCCATCGTTTGCAGAACCCTCGGCACGTTCGACGAGGTCGTCGCGCTTCGGCACCTCGATGCCGCCGTGTGCCGAGATCAGCGCCACGAAGGCCTGCTCGATCTCGCTGGCTTCCAGCAGGAACTGCGCGTCGAAGTGCTCGATCTCGTTGTCGGCCGGCTCCTGCGATTCGGTGAGCACGTCCAGCATCACGATCCGCTTCAGCTCGAGCTCGCTGCCGAGGATGAAGCTCATGCGGTCGCGGAACGTGAGGCCGAGGTGTTCGGCGCGCTTGCCCTGATAGATGTGGTGCCGGATCTCCCCAGCGTCGAGGGCGTGCCGGGTGTAGCTGACGGCTGCCTTGCTCTCGGTTGACGACACGAGCTTGCAGTCCGTGTCGATCGTGAAATGCTCCGGCGCTTCGTCAGCGGCCAGCCATGAGGTCATCGCGGACGGAGGCGTGAGCTGCGTCTTCACGAGCGACACCGGCATGTTCTCCAGCGCCTCGCGCATCACGCTCAGCATCTCGTCGGCCTTGTTCGCGCTGTTGGCGGCCACGATCAGCAGGCCGCGCTGGGGGCAGATCCACGCCAGCGTCTGGCGCTTGCGCGTGAATGCCATCTCCAGCAGCTCGCGGGTGACGGCGTCCTTGATCTCGCGTATCTCGCGCCGGCCGGGCTTGTAACCTTGCTCGGCCTCGATGTCAGCGACGCGGATGTTGACGTGCTCCTGAATGACGGCCGACGGCAGCAGCTTCTCCTCGACCTGGAAGCACACGAGGTAGCGGCCATGCACGTCGTGGCACAGCTCGGCCTGGTCGCGCGGCGGCACGAAGCCGTTGGATTCCGTCTGCGTCGGCGAGCACGGCTGGAAGGTGCGGCGCGACAGCAGCTCGGCGGTGCCGGCGGCATCCCACGGCCAGCCGGACGGGAGGTGGTAGGCGATGGCAGTGCGGAACATGGCGGCTTACTCCAGGTTCATCGAACGCTGACCACGGCCGCGCGGCGCGTTGGCGCGCTGCTGGTCGGCGGCGGCCTCTTCGGCGACGCGGCGTTCCATCTCGGCCGCTTCCTCGGCGGACGGCTGCCAGTTGCCGCCGGTGTTCGTGCCGTGACCCTGCTCAAGGGCACGGAGGTCGTCATCCTGCTGGTCGCCGGACGTGGTCGCGACGACTGCTGGGGACGCGGCGTGTTCTGCGCTTGGAGTTTCAGCCGGTGCCGACGGCTGTCGAAGATTGTCGAGAGGGACTGTGTAGGCGCCGCGGTCATCAGGCACCGCGTCCAGCACGATGTCTTGCACTTCGTCGGAGGTGCGTCCAATGCCCATCACGATGTCCGGCGCATGGATGTCGCCGAAGTACCGGCCGGACCGCATCATCAGCATCTTGTGCTTCAGTTCGGTCTGCCACTTGCTGCCGGTTTTTGCGTACCAGCCTTCTTCCACGGCCAGGCGCATCGACACAGGCGGGCCCTCGATTACCGGAAGACCGGCAGCGCGAGCCTGATCGAGCGTGTAGACGCCGGGAGGTGTTGCGAATCCATACGGGAGCGCCCACGCGATGCTCTGCAGGTTGTCCAGCTTCACGGAGCGTTCGGTGAAGACAGGCTTCTTCGCCTGACTGTCCCAGCCGGTCTTCTCCTTGTAGCTTGCTTCGATCGGGCCCAGGTTCTTGACGTCGAAACGCAACGGCGTGAAGCGCCTGCTGGCGTTGATGCCAGCCACCACGAAGCGGTCAGACCAGCGCAGCTTGCCCTCGATCGGATCCGCGTTCTGCATGACTGCCGTGACCGACATTCCGACCGCCTGCGCAACCTCGATTGCGACAATGCAGTTGCCAAGGGCGGCGGTGTTCTCTACCCATTGCTCTTGGCCGTTCACCTTCTTCATGTTGTACGAGCGAAACGCGGCGGGCACTGCGTCGCTCGCCGCGAACGCCTGCGCGACGCGCTGGGCAAGCGCGAAGCCGCGCGTGCTGAACATATCGACTCGCACGTCATGTTCGCGTGCCGCGCCGTGTTCGCGGACCTGTTGAATCGATGTGGAATTGGTCATGTCGTCAGTCCTCAGTCGTGGAACGGGCAGGTCGCGTGGCGCGGGCAGTACTTCTCCGAGCAGAGCAGCGACTTGGGGTTGGGGTAAAAGCGGCCGGTCTTGAACATCTCGGCGGCGAACTGGATCAGGCCGGGGTGTTCTTCGGACCCCACCATCGCGGTGCGCGCGTTGGCGATCCGGCC
This sequence comes from Methyloversatilis sp., assembly GCF_965284615.1. Classification (GTDB taxonomy): domain Bacteria; phylum Pseudomonadota; class Gammaproteobacteria; order Burkholderiales; family Rhodocyclaceae; genus Methyloversatilis. The sequence goes on along the minus strand of NZ_OZ260098.1, from coordinate 2,611,912 downwards.
GGTGGATATCTCGGAGGTGCCCTTGGTCTTCATGCCGATGATCTCGGCGTCGTCGCTGATGCGCTCGCCCGTGGTGTGCTCATAGAGCAGCTCGTAGGTGCCGATCTGCGGGCCGTGGCCCTTGGTCACGGCCACACCTTTCTGGACGGCCGCGGACCCGGTCTTGATGTCGGCGATGCCGACACCTGCGCCGGCGCGGCGAATGCGTGCCCGGTCCATCGTGCCGGTGAGGCGTACGACGACGCCCGAGCCGCAGTCGATGTCCATGGGCTTCGTCGGCATCTCGACAGCGACGAAGTCGTACTTCGGCGACACCTCGATGCAGTACTTCGTGATCAGCGTCAGGCCGACGCGCTCTGCCTCGGTCATCGTGATGTCGTCGCGTTCCGGGTCGAACTCGTTCTCCGGGTCGCGGAGCTTGTTGACCATCACGCCGGCCGCGTCGTCGGCGGACAGGCCGGCGCCGTCGAGACGCGCCTGGTCGAACACAGCCGTGCCGGCGTGGATTGCCGTGCCGAGCGCCGCGCGCAGGCCGACGACGTTGCGCATGCCGAGCAGATGGATGCCTTCCCAGCGGTAGGCGCAGTCGAACAGGCCGGCCCACGAGCTGGCGCGCACGGTCAGAGACGGAAGACGTTCAGGCGCATTCATGCGCGGTACTCCTTCAGGTGGTTGAGGGCGCGCCGACACCGGCGCAGTTGGTGTTCGATCTCGCGGAGTGCCTCGGTGGTGGCGATCTGGTAGCCGCTGGCACGCATCAGGGCGATGCCGTCAGCGCCGACTGCCGCGACCTGCGAGGCGATGCTGTCGGCGGCCAGCACGCGCATCGCTGCATGCGCACGGCGCCAGCGCAGCCCGAGGATTCGCGCGCGGAGGGCGGTGGGGGAGGGGCGCTTATTCATCGTCCGGTCCTCCCATCTGGTCGGCGATGCGGCCGGTCGCGCGCGCGATGAGCCAAGCGACGGTCAGGTAGGCGACGGCGATGAGCAGTCCGAGCACGATGTTCATGCCGCACCCCGCGCCAGCGCGTCCGAAGCGCAGTCGGCAACAGCGGCGCCGCGCTCGGTCTGGTCGTATGCGGCGTCACGCTCCACGACCGCCATGCGCTGGCCGGTACCGGGAGCGGCCACGACGATGTCGCCATTCGGACGGGTGACCAGCGAGAAGCCCAGCACGCGGGCGGCCTTCGCCACCTCGATCGCGGGCGCGTTTGGATCGGGGTCGATGCCGTGCACGCCGCGCATGTACATGCAGCCGGCCACCAGCAGGGTCTGCATCACAGCGTCGAATCCATCGCGCTCGCCGATGGCCTTCAGCGCGGGGTTCTCGTTGCATACGGCGACGACGAGGCAGTTGACGTCGTCACGCACGGTGAAGTCGTAGCGCGGGGTGTTCATGCCGCCACCCCGTACCGTGCAATCTCAGCCAAGCGCGCCAACTGGGCGGCGTGCTCCTCGTTGATCTCTGCGGCCAGATCATCGGCGCGCGCCTTGATCTCGGCGTCCGTGATCTGCTTGATCAGGTCGTCGCGCAGGTCGCGCAGCACGACCATCTGGCCGCTGTCGGCACCGCCCGCGGCCATGACAGCCAGCGTGTGCCGCGTGAAGTACGCGCAGTCGGCGCCGTGGTACTCCAGGTCGCCTTCCTTCGGGTTGTACTGCCCGGTCGCCTCGATCTGCAGCCGGACATCCGCCGCGATCTGCTGCTCCGCCATGCTTCTGCTGTCCATGACACCTCCATCGCGTGGTGCGCAGGTGGTGGCCGGTCGCCTACGGATGCCAGAAGAGGGCAGAGCCGGATCGGCTTAGGGCGCTGGCCCGCTCGGGGCTTTTTCCCGCGCTGTGCAGCGAGTGCTGCGATGGAGTAAAGATTAGCCGCGCTAATCTTTGGAGTCAATAGCGCGGCTAAACATTAGCGGAGCATCATCCTTTCGGCCGACGACGAAAGTGATAGGGCGGGGCATCCGCGCCTCGTGATCCGTCGCAGACTTCTGGTGCGGTCGAATTCTCGGCAGTCGCGCGGCGGGCGTTCCGCCAGAAGGGGAGCGAGATGAAAAGAACGATGCTGGTTGCGGCGCTCGCGCTGATGTCCGGCCTGGCGATGGCCCACAGCGGCGGCACCGACAAGTACGGCTGCCACAAGGATCACAGCACTGGAATCCGCCACTGCCATTGAGCGACGGCAGTAGGTAAGCAATTGCCCGAAGCCGGCGCTGAGTCATGGGCGTCGGCGGCGGGCCCTCAAGGTTTCGACGCTGTTGCGGCCGGGCCCGCGCGGCAGGATGGGAAGCGATGAAGCGATTGGTACTAGTGGCGGCATTGGTCGCCTCGCCGGCCTTCGGGCAGGTCTACAAGTGCAAGGACGGGGCAGGGAAGACAGTGTTCTCGGATCAGCCGTGCGGCGGCAATGCCCAGGCGATCGACGTGCGGCCGTCACGTGGCGCAACGCCTGCGGACTTCCAGGACGACAACGTCCAGCGGCAGCTGAAGGGCCTTGAGCAGCGCCAGCGCATGCGCGATCAGGAGAACGCGCAGCTCGAGCGAATCAGGGAGATGAACCGACCGTCACGCGACTACGAGTACGAGTCGAAGAAGCGGCGTTGCAGCGACCTTCGCGCGCGACTGGATGCGGCGGAGGCCTTGGTCAGGAACGGTGCAGCGCACTGGCAGTACAACGACGCCAAGGCGCGGATACCGGCGCTGCAGGGGCAGATCGGGCGGGAGTGTTAAGGCAAGCATCACGCGTTGCGAGGGGAGCAACAGGCTAGGTAAATGCTTGATTGAAAGCCTTGCGCAATGAATCAATAAGCTTTAGCGCGCGATGAGATGCGCGATAATCTTGCAGTGGGTCTAATTTCGATGGTTGCCCCTCTGCCTCAAAGTCACCGCCAGTTATTAGATCATAAAAGCTATCAGAGTTCTGTACCACTGAGTCCATTTCAAGAAGCTTTCTCCCGAATGTTGTCTTTCGGCTCTTGAGTCGCTCTATTTGCAAGTCCAGGTCGGCAAACATCATCTTTATCCGACTCTCAGTTATTCTTCGCTCTATGCTGTCTGTCGATTTTCTCAAATATTCGAAATAAATGTTTAGTATCTTTTCGATTAGCGAGCACGCTAGATCGATGTCGCCACGAATCTCCTTTCTGTACTCTCGCATGTTTGCGGAGTAATTCGCGACTTGCCACCCAATGATTGCGAGCGTCCAGACGACTAAGGATCCATATTGCTTTGCAAATTCCTCGAACGTCATTTGCTACGCTTTCCTTCTTCTTCAATATATTGCCAAACTCTCCTCAGGTAAGTTGGGGTTGATGACTTTATTTGCATTCGTTGGTGAAGTTGTTCTGGTGTAAACCCTTGTCTAACAAGGCCACCGAATGCTTCTTCTAAGAAAGATGATCCGTATCCTAAGGTGCCGTCTAAATCAATTACTACCTCCTCTGCCTTTCGAAGCGCAGGTGCGAGCACCTCTTCTCTGAAGCGTTCGCCAGAAGTCGCACTGTCCTTTGTGTGTCGGCCAGCAGGCGTTTCCGAAAAGTCTCGAGCAATAGAAATTTCAAGTTGGCTCATGATTGCCACCTCCAGAAATCGGTATTTGCCACATCACAAGCGTGCCAGGGATTGCTTGGTAGTACTTGTCGCGAAGCATGATCTTGGTACTTGCGTCAAAGGAAAATACTCCGAATCTGCTCAATATACGCAAACCGCCCGCAGCCAAATTTTCCGAAAACTCCAACATTTCCGGAAGCCCCTTGCCTCTGTGTGGCAATCTTGTACTAGTTCGGGTACTGCATGCCGCTGCCTCGATCAGCTGTCCGTCACGCTTCCGCAAACGGGCGTAATCCTTCCATTCTGGTTTTTGCAGCAGCGATCTGGGAATCGAAACGCCCAGATCCAGGATTACGACAGTAACCAAGCCTGACTTGACCTGCGAGAACATCCACCACTTTCGAAGACGCCGATCCGGCAGCCCCTTTACTTCAAAGTCATACGCGTGATTGACCGTGTTGTAGACCGCTTCGTTCAGGCAATCGGCAAAGAGTTCTCTTTGTGGGTGAACTATACGGTCTCGCAAAGACAGTGTCAGATCCTTGTAGAGCGTGGGATCCATGACTGCGCCCGAGTGAAAATGCCAATGAACTACTTGGTCGTGCGTAATGGCATTTTTTCGATGTGGTAGGTTAAGGAGGCCAAGTACGCCAATGTGCTGGAACAGCTCTTCAACAACAGGGTCGGTTGGGTAGCGACCGACGAGCTTGTTCGGGTACTTGGCAATCCAAGTGTCGAGCTTTGCGCGGAACAGTAGAGTGCCGCACGGAAAGGCCAGCTTAACGCTGTTGAAGTTGAGGTGAACTCGCTCATGCGTTACTAGGGCCTGATCAACTTGGTCAAGGAAGCTCAAGAACGCACCACGATGCCTTTTGGACGTGATGTTTAGCTCTTCGGGGGCACGGATGACGACGCGTCGTAGCTTCCGTCCCACTTGTCGCCGGGCACGTCGAGAAGCATTGCGAGATGTTGCGGTCGCGATGCCCCAACGACTGAATCGGGCATTCCGCGCATGGGATTTTGGGTTGAGGTATTTCAAACGGAAAGACCTATTTTCTCTCGGTACGTGTGTTTATCGTTCGAAGAGTTGTGTCATCCAGTAAGCCGTCCGCAAACGCCAGCACCAGCATAGCTAGCGGAGCCGGCACCTCACGCCCACTCTCGTACCGGCTCCCTGCGCTCTGCGTGACGCCGAAGCGCCCCCAGAACTCGGTCTGGTTCTCGTCGCGCGACACGCGGTAGGCCCGCAGGTCTGCCAACGGGTTGTCCTTCTTGCGCCTCATCGAGCCTTCCTCCATTCCCACGGCGGCACTGGCGTCCGCTCACTCCACAGGCCTCGGCCGGCCGCCTTGGCATCGTCTTGCAGCCGGAACAGACTGCGGTCGCTCGCGTACCGTTCGAACACCCAGGCCATGCCCGTGCGTACCTGGTGCGCGCTGGCGTCCTCGCCTCGGCACGTGACCCGGGCGACCGTTCGGCCGTACCTGTCGGTCTTCTGCGGCCGGATCTCGGCGCGGACCTTGAAGCACAGGTCGGACAGCGAACGCTTCGATGCCGCGCCAAACGGCTGCCGGCTCTCTGGCGCGTCGATCTCGGCGATGCGGATCTTGATCTGCTCACGCTGTTCGGACAGGGCCGTCAGGGTGTCGCCGTCGGTCACTCCGACGACAAGGGCGACGAGGAGGGCGTCAATGGGAGAAGCCATAGCGCTGTCAGGAACAGTGCTTCTGCCAGATGTCATCGAAGAAGCTCTGTTTCGACTCTTCCATGATCGTCTCGAAATCAACCCCGAGATCGTATTTGACGGCGAAATCTACGCGGATTCGGACGCGCTCCAACAGCTTCTCGAAGGGTGCGTCTTGGTCTCTGTCTGGCCATGAATCTAGGCCATCACCCTCGACCACTGCACCTTGGGAGGTAGAGACGAAGCGCTTGAAGCCGACGTACCCGCCCATGCTGTTCTTCGCATTGACTTCGCCACAGAGGTAGCCTGGATGCTTCCCAAGGTGCTCAGATCGAAACTGAGCAGACTGAGGGTCTTTCAGCGGCTGAATTACCCCGCCTCGCAGCTCAGGGATGGTCACCCAGGCGTCCCACTTCCACGCCGCGACCCCGCCTGCGATGACAGTCATGGCGAGCAACGCCACAAGCGCTCTCGAAGCGTTCAATTTTTTCTACCACCAGAAGTCGATTCCTCTGGCCGCTCGCACCAGATCCACCACGTCATCCTGAAGTCATCGACCGACGACTCAAGGCGTACTTCATTCTTGTCGGACACGTAGACGAACCTCTCGAACCCAGCCATCGCGCCGTAGCTGTTCTTCGCATTGACCTCTCCGCAAACGACTGGCGGATTGGTCCATCGGGCCGCGTGGTACTTCACGTCACGAAACTCGGCGCTCTTGGGGTCCTTCATTACCTGCCTGACGGCTTCCTTGCTGGCCTCGATCAGAGCCCTTGCCTTGGCTTCCCGACAGTCTTGTTCACGGCACTCGATGTCAACTGCACTCGATTCACCGTCGTAGCACCCGCCGAGGAAGAGGGCGGTCAAACAGGCAGCCGCCCGCCTCACTTGCCGTAATCCTTCGTCTGTCCGTCGGAAAAAAGAACCTTGCCGACATGTAGCTGAGCCTTCATGTTCTCGACATCAGCGTTCCTGAGGCTCTGGTGAGACTCAATGAACTGGTTGTACGAGATGCCGCCGCTCCATGAGTAGGTTGAACCCGCAGGGATAGGATCGTTGACTGCGATCTTCGCGGTAAGTATCCGATTCTCCAGCAGGTCGGTGAGGATCAGGCTTCCATCGAAGGCACGGATGTCCTGCCCGGTTCGATTCGAAAAATCCACTGCCAACGTGATGGTGTCCTGGCCGTACTCCTCTTCGCGAAAACCCTTTTTCACAAGTGTCGGCACGATTGGCTGCTCGCGCGTCTCCGGCGGCTTGCTGGGCTTCGCAGGTAGTTCACCGGCGAGGGCTTTTCGGAATCCCTGCGCAGCGTCGGCCAAGGCCGAGCGGAACTCGTACTTCAGGTGCTCACGACCTGCGAAATAGCCCACGGTCAGGCTGATGACCACGGCCGCGACCAAGATTCTGTTCTGTCGGTCGTCGATCCACCGGATCCTTTGCGGCGAAGGCTCGCTGATCATCCCCCTTGCTACGGATACCCTCTCGCCTCGCGGACGATTCGGCTGATCTTCGCGTGCGGGCGCAGGCGCTGTGCCCTCCAGCGGCCTGACTTTTGCGTAGATAACCCCACACTTTGGGCACTCGTAATCCGGCGCCGGATCGCTCGCTTGGCGCACGTAGCCGCACTTCGGGCACGTAGTCACAACTTCCTCCCATACGGTGCCCAGATCACACGTCCGCGCACCGTCGCCACCAGCAAACCGTTCAGGACACCAATATTCCTGGTACCGGAAGGGTCAGAATGCCGTTGTTGTTCTCTTGCATCTTTCCAATGCAACTTCTTCCGCGGTGCGACCTGCGTCGGGATACGACGACAGCCGAGGGTAGCTGCCGATCTCCTTGAAATAGGCCACGCCACGCTCGGTGCATTCCTGGACCTTGTTGCCGCCAGAATTCATGAGGTAGATCGTGGCAAGACCAAGCGGAAGGACCACGAAGATGGCGACCGGCCAAGTGTTCCAGCCCGGCTGCGTCTTTGGCGCGAGCTTCGCAGGGGCGCCACAGGCCGGGCATGCTTTCGCGGAGGAGCTGATTGCATTGCCACACTCGTGGCATTTGATCAGAGCCATCAGAGCTTTCTCCCATTCCAAGCCCACACGACACGACCGTGCACCGTCACCTCGTGATCACCGTTCAGAACATCGACCGTCTTCACAGTTGGGTTGTCACTGGATATCTCGAAGTGGCCATCCATGCGCTGACGGACGCGCTTGATGTAGAGGCGCTCGTTCGCGCTCAGCACATAGACGCCGTCGATGTTCACAGCACGAATTCCTGTGTTGACGAGCAGTATGTCCCCGTCGTTGAACGTCGGCATCATCGAGTCGCCGTACCCGCTTATCACCTTCAGATTGCCAGGGCTGCTTATGGCGGGGAGATGCTTGCGCACCCACTCCATCTCCACGTTCATCCGGTTGATCACGGTCTCGTGATCTGGGATCGCCTCTCCGTACCCCATAGAACCAGCGACATCCAACATCTGGATCGCGATTGCAGTGTCACTGGTCGGCTCCACAACAGCCATAGGCGCGTTGCGGCGACCGTCGAAGTAGGCCTCTCCCAGCGAAAGCTCCAGTTCGATATGACGTGCGCTCGCGTCACCGAAACCTCGATGCTTCGAAAGCCATTGGCTCACTAGGGATGGCGGCTTTTTGATCGCGCGTGCGAACGCGGCTTGGCTCCCGTTGAAGCGGCTGTCGATCAGTTCCTGCAAGAGCTTCACTCTGTCCATAGTCAGATAGTAAGCGGCGCTAAATTTAGCTTGGCTGTTGACGTTGTTGGTTAGCGCAGCTAAATTTCCGGTATCGACGGAGCGCATATGAAACTCGAGACCTACCTATCTGAAGTTGAGAGTGCGGCGAGCCTCGCGGCCAAGCTCGACGTCACGCCAGGCTTCATCAGCCAGATCGTTACCGGTCGCAGACCCGTTCCAGCAGAGCGATGCTCGGACATCGAGCGCGCGACCACCGGCATGGTGACGTGCGAAGAACTTCGGCCGGACCTCGCGGAGCACTGGGCTTACCTCCGCGGCACCGCCGCCAAGGACGCGTCCAGCGAGGCCGCGGCGTGATCACCGTCTCCTCAACCACAGCCGCAACCCCCGGCCGTGGCTTTCAACCCCGGCCCGTCGATCAGGTCTTTTCGACCGATACCTGTGAAGCGGGCAGGGGTCTTTCTCTTCAGCAGCCGTGCGAGGCAGCAGCCGGGCTTCGTGTTCATGGCGCCAGTCTCTTTTTTTGCCCCGCGGACGCTGTACGTGGCCGTCCGTGAAACACGTACAGGTGCGGAAATGCAGCTCGGATTGATGCACGAGACCATCACGGATGCCCTGCAAGAGGTCGTGAAGGCCTGCGGCGGCGTGAAGAAGATTGGCGCCATGATGTGGCCGGAGCTGCCCATCGAGCAGGCCGGCAACAAGCTGCGCGACTGCCTCAACCCGGACCGTCGGGAGAAGCTTTCCCCGGAGCAGGTCGTTTTCCTGCTGCGCATCGGGCGCGAAGCTGGCACCCACGCAGCCATGAACTTCCTGGCCCGCGACGCCGGCTACTCCGATCCGATGCCGATCGAGCCGGAGAACGAGGTCGCGCGAATGCAGCGTGAGTTCGTGGAGGCAACGCGCCACCTGGCCAAGCTGGCCGGCCGGATCGAGCAGCTGCAGGGGAGGGCTGCATGAGCCACGCCGACCACGACGTGATTGCAGCCGCGCGTGACGGCGAGCTGATGGATGACATGTCCGCCTTCTTCGCGCCGACATCGACCGACATGGTCAACGGGCTGGTGGCCAGTTATCGGCAGGACCGCGCGCGGATCGAAGCGGCAGCTGCCTTCATCAATGGTCCCGAGTGCGCCAGCGTCCTGAACTACTTCCTGGATGGCAATTCCGACCCGGACCGGGGCCGCACTTCGCTGTCATCCGCGGCGAGCCAGCTGTTCGAGCAAGCCGGCGCCGTCGCGGCGCTGAATGCCGCCTACTGGTCGAAGGCGCTGAACCTGACAGACGTCTACGACGCCATGCCGCAGGAGCGCCGGAACCAGTGGAACGAGCAGATTCGCTATCCGCAGGGCCGGAAGGCCGCGTGGAACAGCAGCGAGAAGGATCTTCCGCCGCTCCCGGACTTCGATGAACAGACTGTCCGCGCGACGCTGCTCGATCTGCTCAACAGCCGCGCGAAGTTCCTGGCCGAGCGTGTGGACGGCATCTTCCGCGCGCTGTCTGGTGAGCACGTGACGAACTGCCCGGAGGGCTTCGGCCGCCGGATGATCATCGCCCGCCTCATCAACGGCTATGGCAGCACGGACCACGACCGCGTCGGCTACATCAACGACCTGCGCAAGGTGATCGCGAAATTCATGGGCCGTGATGAGCCCGGCTGGGGCGCATCGATCACCGTGGTCAACATCGCGCGCCGACAGCACCGCGGCGAGTGGGTGACGCTGGACGGTGGCGCCCTTCGCCTGCGAGCCTACAAGTGCGGCACCGCGCACCTCGAAGTGCATCCGGATATGGCCTGGCGCCTGAACTGTGTGCTGGCGCACCTCTACCCGCTCGCGATCCCCGCGCAGTTCCGGCAGCGCCCGAAGAAGCGCTCCAAGGACTTCGTGATGATGGGGCGGCCGCTGCCGTTCCGCGTCGTCGAGGCGCTGGGCGGTATGGAAGAGGCCTACCTCCTGGAGAAGAACACCGGCCCGAATGCGTGGCGTCAGGAATACCTGCGCACGAAGATCCGCCACGGGCTGCAGCTGAAGTACGGTCGCGTCAACGACAAGGCGCTGCAGGCCGACATCGACCGCGTATTGGCCTACCTGGGCGGCGTGAAGACGCCGAACGGCCGGAACGGCCACTACTACGCCTTCGACTACGACGCCCACGACGCGGTGTCCGAGGTGGTCGCGTCCGGCTGCCTGCCGGATCAGAAGGCACACCAGTTCTATCCGACGCCGGAGAACGTCGCCGCGGCTGCGATCGAGGCGGCGCAGATCGGGCCGGACGACGTATGCCTCGAGCCGAGCGCCGGCACCGGTGCGCTGGCCGACCTGATGCCGAAGGATCGGACGACATGCGTCGAGATCAGCGCGCTGCACTGCAAGGTGCTCGAGGCCAAGGGCTTCTGTGCCGTTCCGGTCAACTTCCTGACGATCCACCAGCGTCAGCTATACGACCGCATCGTCATGAACCCGCCGTTCAGCGAAGGCCGCTGGCTGGCGCACTTGGAGCACGCTGCGGCCATGCTCGCCGACAACGGCCGCCTGGTCGCCGTCCTACCGGCCAGCGCCAAGGGCAAGGAAGTGCTGCCCGGCTGGTCGTGCGAGTGGTCGCGCACCTACGACAACGAGTTCGCCGGCACTAGCGTGTCGGTGGTCATCCTGACGGCGGTGCGCGCATGAACCATTGGCTCAACCGCTGCCACTTCGGCGACTGCCGCGACACGATGCGTCGCATGATCGCCGACGGGGTGCGCGTGCAGTGCATCGTCACGTCGCCGCCTTACTGGGGGCTGCGCGACTATGGCGTCGAGGGGCAGATCGGGCTGGAACAGACGCTACCGGAGTTTCTGGCGCAGCTGGTCGAGGTGTTCGATCTCTGCCGCCAGCTGCTCACCGACGACGGCACGCTCTGGCTGAACATGGGCGACAGCTACGCCAGCTCATGGGGGGCACAGTCCCGCGAACATGCTGGAAAACACGCTCCGAACGTCTCGGCCATCAGCGCCAATCAAGTGAAGGCCGCGCAGCTGCGATCCACTGGAACCGGCAGCCTTAGCCGCACACCTGGCCTCAAACCCAAAGACCTCATCGGTCAGCCGTGGCGCCTCGCCTTCGCGCTGCAGGACGCCGGCTGGTGGCTGCGCCAGGACATCATATGGTCGAAGCCGAACCCTATGCCGGAATCGGTGCGCGACCGCTGCACCAAGTCGCATGAGTACCTGTTCCTGATGACCCGGTCCGAACGGTACTTCTTCGATCAGGACGCCATTCTTGAGCCGGCGAGTCCGAACACGCTTGCTCGCCTCGCTCAGGATGTCGCCAATCAGACCGGCAGCACGCGGGCGAACGGTGGCGGAAAGACGAACGGCAACATGAAGGCGGTGGGTCGTGGTTCCAGCGGTGTCGGATTCGGCCACGGCTACGACGCCAATCCGAAGCCGAGAAGCCGTCGCGACTCGTTTAAGCGCGAAGACAGCAAGCGCGAGCAGGCCATCCCCGGCCAGTCCGTAGGGACGCATCGTCCTGAGCGCGCCGAAAGTGAGTGGGACGTGAGCCGGCGCAACCGCCGCAGCGTCTGGACCATCCCGACGCAGGCCTACAGCGGCGCGCACTTCGCAACGTTCCCCGAGGCACTGGTCGAGCCGTGCGTTCTGGCTGGCAGCCGGCCGGGCGACATCGTTTTCGACCCGTTCTTCGGTACCGGCACGACAGGCCGCGTTGCGCTGCGTCTCGGTCGCCAGTTCATCGGGTGCGAGCTTAATCCGGCCAATTCCGCCCTGCAGGACGATCGCCTCCGCGGCGTCACCACGGGGTTGCCACTGGAGGCCGTGAATGCGTGACTACGCCAAGGTCTCCCCGAAGTTCTGGTGCGGCGCTACCGGAAAGGCGCTGCGCGCCCAGGGCCACGAAGCCCTGATCGTTGGGCTGTACCTGATGACCAGTCCGCACGCGAACATGCTCGGCCTGTACTACCTGCCGATCACCTTCATCGCGCACGAAACAGGACTGGGCTTAGAAGGGGCTTCGAAGGGGCTTCAAAGGGCCATCGAAGCGGGGTTTTGCCTCTACGACGAGGCCTCCGAAGTGGTGTGGGTGATGGAGATGGCGAAGTACCAGATCGCCGAGTCCCTGAAACCCAACGACCTGCGGGTCAAGGGCGTGCAGAACGACTACGCTGCGCTGCCTTCAAACCCTTTCCTGTCGCTGTTCTTCGAGAAATACGCTGAGGCGTTCTGCATGTCTTCGCGGCGCGGATCACCTACGCCGAAGCAAGCCCCTTCGAAGCCCCTTCGAAGCCAAGAACAAGAGCAGGAACAAGAGCAAGAACAGGAACCCCTCCCTTCGGTCGGGGGTGCAGGGGGTGGTCAACCGCCGCCGCCCGGGCAGCCTGATGCGTCGCCTTCGGCTCCGCCAGCCACCATAACCACGCCGCCATCGTCGCCGTCCGAAGGCCACGATCCTCGCCAGCAGGCCGAGCAGACAGCCGATGCTGCGCGCGGAACACGGTTGCGGCGGGACTGGGTGTTGCCGAAGGCCTGGGGAGAGTGGGCGCTGACCGAGCGCCCCGAATGGTCGGCAGACGACGTGCGCCGGGCTGCCGATCGCTTCCGTGACCACTGGCTGGCGAAGGCTGGCCAGCTGGCCCGGAAGGTCGATTGGCTCGCCACGTGGCGCAACTGGGTGCGCGACGAGAACACCCCGCGACGGCCGCGTGCTCCGCCTGCGCCTCCGCCGCGAGGCACGGAGAACCTCAGCCCGGCAGGGCAACAGACCGCCGCAGCAGTGCAGCGCTGGCTGGCGAATTCCAACCCGCAGGAGGCAGTGTCCGATGATCGAAACGGATAAGACGCGGTTCGCTCAGGCGCTGATGGCGCTGGCCGAGTACTACGGAAAGCCGCTGTCAGACGGAGTTGTGGCGCTGTACTGGCAGGGGCTGCAGGACCTCGATATCGCCGCGGTCGAGTCGGCGATCGGCCGGCACATGTGCAACCCCGACACCGGGCAGTTCATGCCGAAGGTCGCCGACCTGCGCCGCATGATCGGCGGGCGTACGACGGATGCGGCAGCCGTGGCCTGGTCGAAGGTCGATCGCGCCGTGCGATGCGTCGGGCCGTACCGGTCCGTGGCGTTCGACGATCCGCTGATTCACGCCGTCGTGACCGACATGGGCGGCTGGGTGCTGCTGACGGGCAAGAGCGAGGAGGACTGGCCCTTCGTGGCGCGCGAGTTCGAGAACCGCTACCGCGGCTACGCGATGCGCAGCGAGCGGCCGGCTTATCCGCCGGTGCTGATCGGCATCCAGCAAGCCGACGCCGAGCGACGCGGCTTCAAGCCTGAAGCGCCGACGCTGATCGGCGATGCCGGAGCCGCCCGCCTGGTTCTCGCCGGTGGCTCAGCAGCTGGCGTGTTGCGGATCACCCACGAGGCGACGGCGGCATGAGGCGCGAGGCATCGATCCCGAGGATGTCCGCTGACGCCGGCGACAAGGAATGGGCGAAGCGCCTGCGCCAGATGTACCTCGGCGGTGAGCGGCTGAAGCCGGCGCAGATCGCCATGGCGTCCGCGGCGTTGGACGAGGTGTGGAGCGGTGGCCGGTGTGCGCCGAGGGTCAGCGAGGAAGCGTGACGGACTGCGATTGCTGCGCGAGGGCCGAGGCGAACGGAGGGAGATCGGGATGGTATCGAGAGGGGTGCGAGAAATGCAGGATCAGATGGATTTCGGAACAGCCGCGGCATGTGAGGGACGCGCTGGCGTCCACGATGTCGCCGGAGGAGTTGGAGAGGGTCAGGGCGGCGGTGGTCCAGCTGTGGCAGGCGCGGAAGAAGCCGGCCGAGTGATCACATTCACTGTACCCGGCGCCCCCGTCGGAAAGGGTCGCCCGAAGGTGGCGAGTCGCGGTGGACGGTTCGCGCAGCTCTACACGCCCGAGAAAACGGCGAACTACGAAGGCCTCGTGGCGCACGCCGGGCAAGTTGCGATGAACGGACGCGACCTGATTGCCGGTGCGGTGAGTGTGCAGCTCGACATCCGCTTGCCAGTTCCTGCCAGCTGGTCGAAGCGGAAGCAGAACGAGGCGCTCGACGGACAGCTGCTGCCCACCAAGAAGCCGGACATCGACAACGTCGAGAAGGCGATTTTCGACGGTTTGAACGGCGTGGTGTGGAACGACGATGTCCAGGTCGTGGATGTGACGAAGCGGAAGCGCTACAGCGCTGTGCCGGGTGTCAGGGTGGTTATTCGTGAAGTGACGGAGGGCGAGTGATGGGTGCAGTCGCAGCAGAAGTCGAGCCGCTGTTCAGCAGCACCCATGCGGCGCTGGTCTTCGCCTTCAACTTCAGCCACCAGGCGTACGACCGGCCGGTGATGAACCGGATGGCTGACGGCCCGAAGCGCAGCGGCAAAGGGCTGGTGGGCCTGGATGGGGCAGGGCAGGCGGGGATGATCCGCGCCGCTGTCGATGCGCTGGGTCGCGAGGAAGCGATGGTGATTACCGCCCGTTTCGCGCCGCGTCGCGATCGATGCCCATGCCGTCGTGACTGCTGCAGCGGATGGGTACCGGGGCGCGAGTGGCGCGCGGCAACCGACCACCTGACGGAATACGTGCTGCGGATGGCCCTGGCCGGTACCGTCAGCCACTATCGGCTGCGCAACGGCATCGTCCGGCGCGTTTTCGGTGACGACGTGAAGCTGGTGGAGATCGCCGAGGTGGCCAGTGTCAATCGCGACACGGTTTCAGACCACGCGAAGCGAATTGCGAAGCATCTGGCGGGGATCGAGGGGCGAGCGATGAAGGCCATCGACGAAAAGCTCTACACGGACGGCATCGTTGAACGGTGAAAAAACTTGACTCCGCATTTCATGCGGAATTAGAGTCCGTTTCGGATAGGTGCCAAAAGCCCGCCCGGAGAGATCCCGGCGGGCTTTTTGTCGTCTGTCGTTCGCTTAATCTCCTCCTCGTTGTCCTTGTCCGGGGCCGGTTTCGGCTGGCTTCGGAGCTTTCCCTCGTCCGTGGAAGCGGACCGTCAGTCTCGCCGTGGAAACGGCAACCGCACCCCGCATGCGGTCACCAGGAAAGGTGCCGACATGAGCCTCACACCGAAGCAGCAGCGATTCGTCGATGAGTACCTCATCGACCTGAACGCCACTCAGGCAGCAATCCGCGCCGGCTACAGCGCCAAGACCGCGCACTCGCAGGGCGAACGGCTGTTGAGACATGTTGAAGTGTCCGCCGCTATAGCCGCTGCGAAGAAGGCGCGCGCCGAGCGCGCTGAGGTGGATGCTGATTACGTGCTGAAGCGGATGATCGAGATCGACCAGATGGACGTTCTGGACATCATGGACGACGACATGGCAATGAAGCCGGTCAGCGAGTGGCCGAAGGTCTGGCGCCAGTACCTGAGCGGGTTTGATCTGGCAGAGATGTTCGACGGCCGCGGCGAGCAGCGGGAGATGATCGGCATCCTGAAGAAGATCAAGTGGCCGGACAAGGTGAAGAACCTCGAGCTGCTGGGTCGGCACTTCGGCATGTTCAAGGACAAGGTCGAGCACAGCGGCGAGATCAAGACGCCGGAACTGAAGCTGGTGCTGAATGGAACTCGCCCTCCACCCCCAGCAGAGTGAGGCGTACCTATCCACGGCGACGGAGATTCTCTACGGCGGGGCGGCGGGCGGCGGAAAGTCGCATCTCATGCGCGTCGGGGCCATCGCTTGGTGCACCGACATCCATGGACTGCAGGTCTATATCTTTCGGCGATTGTCCGATGACCTGCTGAAGAACCACATGGAGGGCGTGAGCGGGTTTCCCGCTCTGCTCTCCGAGTGGATTGACTGCGGTCTGGTCAAGATCAACTGGTCGAAGGCCTTCATCGAGTTCTGGAACGGCTCGAAGATCCACCTCTGTCACTGCCAGTACGAGAAGGACGTGACGAAGTATCAGGGCGCCGAAATTCACGTCCTGATGCTTGATGAGCTGACGCACTTCACGGAGAAGATCTACCGATACCTCCGCGGCCGGTGTCGGATGGGGGCGCTGAAGCTGCCCAAGAAGTACGCCGGCCTCTTTCCTCGCATCTTGGGTAGCGCGAACCCGGGCGGCATCGGCCACAACTGGGTCAAGGCGACGTTCATCGACATCGCGCCGCCGCGGCAGATCACCCGGCAGCCGAAGTCCGAGGGCGGGATGCTCCGCCAATACATCCCCGCGAAGTTGGCGGACAACCCGACTCTGCTCGAGAACGACCCGGACTACGTTGATCGCCTGGAGGGCCTCGGGAACCCAGCGCTGGTGAAGGCCATGCGCGACGGCGACTGGAACATCGTGGCCGGCGGCATGTTCGACGATGTGTGGGACGAAAAGCGGCACGCGCTGCAGCCATTCGATGTTCCCGCCGGCTGGCGAATTGACCGGTCGTTCGACTGGGGCAGCACCAAGCCATTCAGCGTCGGCTGGTGGGCAGAGGCGGATGGCACGGACGCGATCATGCGTGACGGCACGCGCCGCAGCTTCCCGCGCGGGACGCTCATCCGCATCGCGGAGTGGTACGGCTGGAACGGCAAGCCGAACGAGGGTCTGCGCATGTTGGCCGTGGAAGTGGCGCGAGGTGTCCTGAAGGTCGAGAGAGAGATTGGAATCGCCGGCCGCGTGAAGTCGGGCCCTGCCGACTCCGCCATCTTCGATACTCAGAACGGCGTGTGCATCGCCGACGACATGGCGAAGGCTGGCGTCAAGTGGGAGAAGGCCGACAAAGGGCCGGGCAGCCGGCGAAACGGCTGGGAGCGCATGCGCAAGATGCTGAAGGCGGCGCTCCGGCATCCCATGGAGGAGCCAGGAATTCTGGTTTTCGACACCTGCCGCCAGTTCATCCGGACTGTCCCTGTTTTGCCGCGCGACGAGCGGCAGCCCGACGACATCGACACCGACGCCGAGGACCACGTCGGCGACGAGACGCGCTACCGCTGCACGATGCCTACTCGAATCGCCACAGTGGCGCCGCTGCGCATGTGAGGACCAATCAATGACCGATGCCGTCCGCAAGGAATCAGCCGCCGTCGGCGACATGGCCAAGCACTGGCCTCTCGTGCGCGCGCTGATGGGCGGCACCGCGGCGATGCGCGTCGCTGGATCGGCATTCCTGCCGAAGTGGCCGAACGAAGAGCAGAAGTCCTACGACGCACGCCTCGCGGTGGCCACGCTGTATCCAGCGTTCAGCCAAACGGTGCGCATCCTTGCCGGCAAGCCCTTCAGCAAGCCGCTACAGGTGGGCGATGACGTGCCGGAGCGGATCAAGAGCTTCGCCGAGAACATCGATCTGGAGGGCCGCAACCTGCATGCGTTTGCCGGCGACCTGATGGTTAACCTGGTATCGACGGGCATCAGCGGCATCCTGATCGACTTCCCGCCGGCCGAGGGCGTTCGCACGCGTGCGCAGGAGCTTCAAGCCGGCTTGCGGCCGTACTGGAAGCGCTACCCGGCTGGGACGGTGCTCGGCTGGCGCAGCAAGCGGCAGGCCGGCGTCGTGCAGCTTACGCAGCTGCGGCTGCTTGAGATCGAGCACGAGGATGACGGCGAGTTCGGTGAAGCCTGCATTGAGCAGGTGCGCGTCCTGGAGCCCGGGAAATGGAAGACGTACCGCAAGCGGCAGTCCGCCGCCGGTCAGGAAGAGTGGGCGCTGCACGAAGAGGGCGTCACGACCCTGCAGGCCGTTCCGTTCGTCTTCTGCTACGGGCAGCGCACGGGCTTCGGCGTGGCCGTACCGCCGCTGCTTGAGCTTGCGCACCAGAACGTCGAGCACTGGCAGTCGAAGAGCGACCAGCAGAACATCCTGCACGTGGCGCGCGTGCCAATCCTCGCGCTGGTCGGCGCAGAGGGCGAGGTCGAGATCACGGTTGGCGCGTCGTCGGCCGTCAAGCTGCCGAAGGATGCCGACCTGAAGTTCGTCGAGCACACCGGCGCCGCGATCGAGGCCGGCCGCAACGACTTGAAGGATATCGAGCAGCGAATGCTGCAGACCGGCGCCGAGCTGCTGGTCCGCAAGGAAGGAGCCGCGGTCACGGCGACACAGATTTCCAGCGAAGGAGAGGGCAACCGCTGCGCGCTGCAGAGGATGGCCGAGGATCTGGAGGATGCCATCGACCAGGCACTGCAATTCACGGCTGACTGGATCGGCGAGGCGGACGGCGGCAAGGCGACGCTCCACAAGGACTTCGGTGCGGATTCGCTTGGCGAGGCCTCGGCGTCGCTCCTGCTGGAGCTTCAGGCGGCGGGCATCATCAGCAAGAAGCGAGTCATCATCGAGCAGCAGCGCCGCGGTGTGCTCTCCGCTGACCTCGATCCGGAGGACGAGCTGCAAGAAGCCGGCGAGGACGGGCCGCCGCTGGGCACGATGGATGACCCGGCTGCCGTGGTCTGATGGCCGCACAAGATCTGCTCGATGCCGTCGTGCGGCACCAGATCGAGTTGCAGCGGTACTCGAATGGCGTCGTCCGGCGAATCATCGCCGTCCTCAACCGCGCGGACGCAGACATCTCCGCCGCACTTCTGGCGCTGCTGGAGCGCGCGCCTGAGGCGCTGACTGTCGAGTATCTCGACCAGATGCTGAGCAGCGTGCGGCTGTTGAATGCCGACGCCTACGCGCGGCTGCAGCTGGAGCTGGACGCCGGCGTTCGAGATCTCGCAGGCTTCGAATCACGCTGGACGCAGGCGACCTACACGAACACCCTGTTGGTCAACACGGCATTCGCTGCTGTCACACCGGAGACGGCCTACACCGCAGCGCTGTCGCGACCGTTTCAGGGCCGGCTGTTGCGCGAGTGGGGCCAGTCGCTGGAGGCAGGGCGCATGCAGCGCATCCGCGACGCCGTACGGATGGGCTACTTGGAGGGCAAGACGACGGCGCAGATCGTGCGCGAGATCCGCGGCACGCGCGCCAAGGGATTCCAAGACGGGATCATCGAAATCGACCGCCGGCACGCCGAAGCCGTTGCCCGGACTGCGCTCTCGCACATGGCGGCGACAACGCGGGATCGCTTCTTCGAGGCGAACGACGACATTCTCGGCGACGAGGTGTGGGTGAGCACGCTGGACGGCCGCACGTCGCAGGAGTGCCGAATCCGGGACGGCAAGCGCTACACGCGCGGCAGCCACCGGCCGGTCGGGCACTCCCTTCCTTGGGGAAGCGGGCCAGGGCGGTTGCACTGGCAGTGTCGAAGCACGGCGATCGCGCTGCTCAAGGGGCAGCAGGAACTGTTCGGGACGCGGGCCTCGAAGGACGGCCAGGTCGATGCGAACGAAGGCTACGGGGCGTGGCTGAAGCGCCAGCCGGCGAGTGTGCAAGACGACATTCTTGGGCCGTCCCGAGGCGCGCTGTTTCGCCGCGGCGGGTTGAACATCGAGCAGTTCTCGAACGATAAGGGCAGGACGCTGACGCTGGCGGAGCTGGAGGAAAGGCACGCTGCAGCGTTCAAGCTGGCGGGCGTAGAATCCGGTGCGTGAAGCCTCGCCACCTCACTGTCATCCCTAAGACCCCTGCGCCAGACACGCCGCAGGAGAGGGGCCGCGCGCGCATCAAGGCCATGCCGAAGCCGGCCGACATTGCGCAGTGCTCGCGCTGCGGAGGCCGTGAGCTTATCGAGGCGCGGACAGGTGTGACGATCAGCAGGGGCCGAGCCAGCGGCGGGACGAAGTGCTTTCTGTGCGTGCTTTGCTTGGCGCGCGGCGAGCGTGTCGTCGTGAAATAGACGCGGAGTAGCTCAGTCCGGCAGAGCGTCGGGTTCATACCCCGAAGGTCACAGGTTCGAATCCTGTCCCCGCAACCATTCGAAGGCCCGCCGCGAGCGGGCTTTTTCGCATCCAGCCTCGGCACGTGCCGGGGCTTTTTCATTTCTGGCGCCGCGGATGCGGCCCAACTCCCCGGGGCGGAAGCCCGCAACCACGAAGGATGGAAATCCACCATGAAACTGAAGCTCGATGAGCAGGGCCACGTCGTGGTCCAGGACGGCAAGCCGGTCTATGTCCACGACGACGGGAAGGAAATCCCGTTCGATGCTGCGGCAGCCATGTCGAAGATCGGCGACCTGAACAAGGAAGCCAAGGGACATCGTGAGCGTGCCGACACGGCCGAGACCAAGCTCAAGGCGTTCGAGGGGATCGACGACCCGGTCGCCGCCGCGAAGGCGCTGGCCACCGTCAAGAACCTCGACGACAAGAAGCTGGTGGACGCCGGCGAGGTGGAGCGCGTGAAGGCTGAAGCCATCAAGGCCGTCGAGGCGCAGTACGCCCCGATCGCCAAGAAGGCCGAGGAGCTGGAACAGCAGCTCTACGGCGAGAAGATCGGCGGCAGCTTCGCGCGATCGAAGTTCATCGCCGACAAGCTGGCCATCCCGTCCGACATCGCGCAGGCCGCCTTCGGCAAGCGGTTCAGCATCGAGGACGGCAAGGTCGTCGCCACCGACGCCAGCGGCAACAAGATCTTCAGCCGCGCGCGACCGGGCGAGCTTGCTGACTTCGACGAAGCCCTGGAACACCTTGTCGAGACCTATCCGAACAAGGACCACATCCTGAAGTCGTCCGGTGCATCCGGCGGCGGTGCGAAGGGAGGTGGTCAGGGCGGAGGGGGGGCAAGTCGGTCACGCGCGCGCAGTTCGACGCGATGGATGCCCAGGCTCGCGTGGCTCATACCTCGGCCGGTGGCACTGTCACCGACTGAAGCAACTCATCATTGCCGGAACCATCCGGTAACCCCATGCGAGCCCGCCATTGAGCGGGCTTTTGCTTTTCTGGAGATCCAACACCATGGCAAATACGCTCACCGGGCTCATCCCGACCTTGTACGAAGCCCTGAATCGCGTGTCGCGCGAGATGGTCGGCTTCATCCCCGCAGTCACCCGAGACAGCCAGGTGGAACGCGCTGCTCTCAATCAGACCGTGCGTTCCCCGATCGGTGAAGCCGGCGCGCTGGAGGACGCGACGCCGGGCACGAATCCGGCAAACAGCGGCGATACGACCGTGAGCTACGTGGATGTCACCATCACGAAGTCGAAGGTGGCGCCGATCCGCTGGAACGGTGAAGAGCAGAAGGGCATCGGCTCGACCGGTGTCTACAACCGTGTCCTTGCCGATCAATTCACCGACGGCATGCGGAAGCTCGTGAATGCGATCGAGATCGATCTCGCCGCTGAAGCGAAGGTAACCGCTTCGCGCGCGTACGGCTCCGCGGGCACTGCCCCGTTCGGTACCGCTGGCGACCTGAGCGACTTCGCGGGCGTGCTGCGCATCCTCGAGGAGAACGGTGCGCCGAAGGAGGACCTGCAGCTGGTCCTCGGTTCGGCCGCCATTGCGAACCTCCGTGGCAAGCAGTCGGTCCTGTTCAAGGTGAATGAAGCCGGCTCCAGCGACATGCTGCGCAACGGGATGACGGATCGCGTGCAGAGCTTCGCGCTGCGCAACTCCGGCGGCATCGCCCCCCACACGAAGGGCACCGGCGCCAGCTACCAGACCAACCTGCTTGCTGGCTACGGAATCGGTGACAGCGCGATCGCGCTCGACACCGGCACCGGCACCGTCCTGGCCGGTGACATCGTCACGTTCGCTGCGGACGGAAGCAACAAGTACGTCGTGGGCAGTGCGCTGTCGGGCGGCTCCATCGTGCTGAACAAGTCGGGCTTGCGCGTCGCCGTGCCCGACAACAACGCACTGACCATCGGCAACAACTACACGCCGAACGCGGCATTCGCCCGCTCGGCGATGGTTCTGGCCACCCGGGCTCCGGCCGTGCCGGAGGGCGGCGACTCGGCGGACGACGCGATGATGATCACCGATCCGGTCACCGGCCTGACCTTCGAGGTGCGTGTCTATCGCCAGTACCGCCAAGTGAAGTACGAGATCGGCATGGCCTGGGGTGTCCGCGGCGTGAAGTCCGAGCACATCGCGCTGCTGCTGGGCTGATAGGTCTCCTGCAACCCCGCCGGCGGGTGTTTCGACGCTCGCCGGCCGCATGAAGGAAATCGACATGACGGAAGCCATGAAGGAACAGAAGACCGCTGCAAGGAAGGCTGCGCAGGAAGCCGCCGATCGCAAGGCTGCCGAGGAAGCGGAGGCAGCGCGACTCGAAGCGGAAGCCGAAGCGCGGAAGGGCGGCGACACTCGTATCGAGGACGCTCCGGAGATCGAAACCATACGCATGGTCCGCGACGAACCGATGCATCCGCGCGGCCCGACCGATGCCGACGTGCACCCGGATGAGGTCGAGAACTGGGTCGCGGCGGGCTGGCGCGTCGAGTAAGCGATGGCGCTGACCCCCGAAGACGGTACCGGCCGGCCGGACGCCGACAGCTATGTGGCTGTCGCGCTCGCCGACCAGTACCTCGCCGCCATGGGCGCATCCGCCTGGGTGGCGGCCAGCGTACCGGCGCGCGAGGTTGCCCTGCGGAAGGCCACCGCTTATGTCGAGGCGGCCTACACGTGGCGCGGCGAGCGATCGTTCGGCGGCCAGGCTCTCTCGTGGCCACGCTCCGGCGTCTGCCGCGACGGCGTCGTGGTTGCGCCGAACGCAGTCCCTGTCCAGGTGCAGCGCGCCGTGTGCGAGCTGGCGGCCAAGGCGCTGACGGTCGATCTGATGCCCGATGTTGCGCCGGAGGTTGTCACCGAGGAGACGGTGGGGCCGATCAGCACCAGCTACGGCCAGGCGCGCAACGGCGGGCTGACGCGTTTCAGCCTCGTGGATTCCATGCTGCGCGGCCTGACGTTGGCCGGCGGTGCGGGAGGATCGGTGCGCGTGGTGCGGGCATGAGTGCGAAGCTGTACGCGCTGCCGAACCCGCCTCTCAGCGACATCCCGGCGGTTCTGCGGAACATCGCTGACAGCATCGAGGCCGGTGAGCACGGGCAGGTGGGCGACGCCGTTGTTGTGCTTCGTGGTGACGAACTGAAGATCTTCGGCCTCGGTACGGCGGACGGAACCGTCGCGCACTACATGCTGTGCTGTGCGGCGCAGAAGATGCAGGAACCGATGCTGTGACCGCCTTCGACTACGCGAGACCAGCCGCGACAGCGCAGCGCCTGCTGGAGCGCTTCGGCCGCGCGGTGACGCTGACTCGTACGACGCATGGCGCCTACGACTCGGCCACCGGTGCACCGGGCACGGGGACGACGGTCACGCACGCCGGCACGGCCGCGCTGCTCGAGTACCAGCAGCGCGACATCGACGGAACGCATATCCGCGTGGGCGACCTGCGCGCCTACATCGCGCCGGATATCGAGATCACGCCGCAGACGGGTGACACGCTGACTATCGGCGGAGAAATGTGGTCGGTTATCGCGTCGCGACCGCTGGCCCCGGCCGGTGTCGTCGTGCTGCACGATGCGCAGGTCCGCCGGTGAGCTTCACCGCCGACATCCGGACCTTCGTGAAGAAGGCGAACGGAAACGTCCAACTGGCCGTGCGACAGACCGTCGTGCTGGTCGCCCAGGGCCTGATCATGACCACCCCGGTGGATACCGGGCGGGCCAGGGCCAACTGGGTGTTCGGCGCCGGCCGCGCGGACGTCAGCTTCGAGTGGAATCGATACGACCCGGGCGGCAACAGCGCGCTGGCAAGGATCGCCGCGCAGGCCACTGCGCAGTATCAGCCGATCATGTACGTCACGAACTCGCTGCCCTACATCGGTCGGCTGGAGACCGGCTACTCGAAGCAGGCGCCGGCCGGCATGGTCATGGTCACGCTGACCGACATCCAGCGCCGCCTTGACGCATACGTGAGAGGCCTCGCATGAGCCAGGCGCGCATCCGGAAGCTGTTCGAGGCGCGGCTCAGCGCATGGGCTGCGGCCGAAACGCCGGCCGTGCCGATCGCGTTCGAGAACGTGGACTTCGACCCACCGAAGGACCGGCCGTGGATGCGCTGCACCGTAATTCCTGCCGACACCGATAGCGAATACGTCGAGGGAACCGACCGGCGCTATATCGGCGTGCTGGCCCTGAATCTGTTCATCCCGCGCGGCCAGGGCGCCGGCCCGGCCGAGGCCATCGTCGCTGAGTTGGAGGCACTGCTTCCAGTGAATCTCGCGCTGACCGACGGCGCCTTCACCGTCCGCACAACCACACCGCTTTCCCCCGGTCGCGCCGACCCCGAACCCGACGTGTTCGGCGTGCCGATGACGCTGCGCTACTACGCGCAGACCTGACCAGACCACCGCCCGCAGCACCACCCCACAGCCCGCCTTGTGCGGGCTTTTTCATTTCTGGAGACCACCATGAAGAAGCTGATGTCTTTCGTCGGCGCGCTGCTGCTCGCCTTCTTCGACCCCGTCTATGTCTGGCTGACGAATTGGATGCACAGGCAGGGCCTGATTCTCGCTGCATCGTTCTTCCCGAACGGAACCATCTTCTCGATCGGCAGTGCGTACGGTGCCGCGAAGGTGATCAGCGACATCAGCAATGAGAGCCCCGCCGTCGCGTCCTCGACGGCCCACGACTTCGAAGACGGCAACATCCTGGTGCTCACGTCCGGGTGGCCGACGTTGAACGGCGCCGTGGTTCGCGTCGATGGTGCGGTTGCCGACGCCTTCGACATCGAGGGCTTTGACGCCTCCAACACCACGCTATTTCCGGCCGGTGGCGGCGTCGGTACCGCGCGAGAGGTCACCAGCTGGGTTCCACTCTCGCAGATCACGGATGTTCAGCCGAGCGGCGGCGAGCAACAGTTCTACCAGTGGCAGTACTTGGAGGAGCGGGCGCAGCGGCAGCGTCCCACTTTCAAGAATGCGCGCGCCCTGACTATCACGGCCGACTACGACCCGGATCTGCCGTGGCACGCCGCACTGCTGGCGGCTGACCAGCTCGGCACGCCGCACGCCATCCGCGCTGCGCTCCCGAACGGGGCCGTGATTCTCTATCACATGTACGTCGCCTACGACGGCGAGCCGTCCTTCGTGAAGAACCAGAACCAGCAGGTCACGATCTCGCTCTCCTACGACAACCCGCGCTCGCTGCGCTACAGCGCGGCTCCCTGAGGTAACCACACATGGCTTTCAAGATCGTTCCCAACCCGACCTTCAAGGGCAAGGTCCATATCCACGTGCCGGGCGAGGGGAAGCCGGCCGTCATCACCTTCGTGTTCAAACACAAGACGCGCGCCCAGCTCGATGAGTTTCAGACATGGGCGAAGGGCAAGCCCGACGAAGACGTGATTCTGGAGATCGCCGAGGGCTGGGATGTCGAGGGCCTGGAGTTCAGCCGCGACGGTCTGACCGAGCTCTGCCAGAACCACCACTCGGCACCCGAGCGGATCGTGCAGGCCTACTGGTCGGAGCTGACCGGCGCGCGCCTGGGAAACTGAAGGCCGCCGCGCAGGAGCTGTTCAGCCCGATCCCGTCCGACGACGAGTTGGGCGAACTGGGCCTGACGCGCGCGGACTTTGCCGGCCAGGACTTCGAAGTCTGGCCTGAGAACTGGACGCCCCTGATGGTCTTCGGGGCAATGAAGGACCAGTGGCGCGTCGGGCCGAATGGCCCGTATGCCCTCGATTACGCGGCGCTGCCGGAGGTCTGGCGACGCTGCCACATCGCACCTGATCGACGCGACGAGATCTTCGACGCGCTCCAAGAGATGGTCCCAGCCGCCCTGCAGGAGATCCGCAGGCGAGCAAAACGCAGCACATGAACCTGACGCCGGCCCAGTGCCGGCGTTTTCTTTTTGGGGGTGCCGATGGATATCGCAACACTCGGCATCCGGATCGACGCGTCGCAGGCGGCGAGCGCCGCGCAGTCGCTGGACCGGTTCGAGAAGTCCGCCGGCGCGGCCGACGCAGCCGTCTCCAAGCTCCGCACTGCAGTTGGTGGTCTGGCCGCTGGATTCAGCGTGCGGGAAGTGGCCAACGCCGCCGACACCTTCGCGACACTGAATGCCCAGCTGCGCATCGCGACGGGGAGCGCCTCCGCCGCAGCTCAGGCGTATGGCGACGTGTTCCGGATCGCCCGCAGCAGCGGGCAGTCGCTGGAGACGATTGGCACGATCTACCGCCGGCTGGCGACGGTATCAGGCGACATCGGTATCAGCCAGAAGCAGGTCGCCGAGACCACGCAGGCGGTGGCGAACGCGATGCTGGTGTCGGGCGGATCGGCGGCCAGCGCTCAGGCCGCACTGGTGCAGTTCAGCCAAGGTCTGGCATCCGGAACGCTCCGTGGTGAGGAACTGAACAGCGTGCTGGAGCAGGCGCCTCGACTTGCGCAGGCGCTTGCGGAGGGTCTCGGCATTCCGCAGGGGCAGCTTCGCGAACTGGCGTCAACCGGCGCCATCACGTCACGTGCGCTCGTCGATGCGCTCAAGAGCCAGTCGGAAGTACTGCAGGAAGAAGCGAACCAGCTGCCGGCCGTGTTCAGCCGCGCCTTCACGAACCTCGACAATGCCTTCATCAACACCGTCGGCAACTTCGAGAAGTTGACGGGCGTGTTTCGCGGGACGGCTTCGGCCATCAACGATCTGGCGAACAACTTCGACGTGGTGGCCGGTGCAGTTGGCGTGGTGGGTGCTGTCTATGCGGGCCGGTTCGTTGTCGGTGTCGCCGCCGGCACCGTGGCGAAGATCGCTGCAGCGAATCAGGCCCGGCGCCTTGCAGCGGCCGAGATGGAAGCCGCTGCCGCGGCACTTGCGAACGTGCAGGCGACGAACGCAGCCACGCTATCCACCAACGGCTTGGCAGCCGCGCAGGCCCGCCTCGCCGGTGCGCAAACGGCTGTCGCGGCCGCCAGCCGTGGCGCTGCGGCGCTGGGCTTCTTGGCCGGCCCGCTCGGCGCGATCACGACCGCGCTTACGCTGGGCGCCACGGCCTGGGCAATCTGGGGGGAGCGCTCCGAGACTGCCGCCAACACGGTCGAGAAGGAGGTCAAGCGCAGTACGGCCGAGATCGTCGCCGACCTCGACAAGCAGATCGAGAAACTGAAGCGCAGGAACGCGCTACGTGATGGTGGTCTGTCCGAGATATCCGAGCGAGACGACAACGCATCGGTCCAAGCTCGGCAGGTGGCAGCAACGATGGAGGAGATCCGGACGCGAACGGGTCAGTACTCCCGCATCACTGACGCCGAGCAGATGGAGTTGCTCAAGGGCTATGGCCTTGAACTGGCCAAGCTCCTGAGGGGCATCCGTGAGCTGGACGCGGAGCAACAGAAGCTGGTTGCGGCATCCAGCAGCAGCAACGCTTCCAAGTGGCTGGAGAAGTACGCCACCGACGCCGAGAAGCTCCGCACCGAACTGCTCAAGGCCCGGCAGGAGCTCGGCGCCTCACTCTCGCCCGACATCGTCGGCCGGGTGGTCAACAAGTTCAGCGATCGCGAGGGACTGGGCCAGCGCTCACGCGAGGCGCGTGCCGATGCCGCGACCCTTCGTGCGCAGGGACGGAACGCACGCGACAGCCTGTTCGACCGGGCCGAGGATCGCCGACAGCGCGGCCTCAGCGAAGAGGACCGATCCGAGCGCGCGCAGCGGCAGGCGTCGTCACTGGGCGCGCGTGCGACGCTCTCGGCTGGCGATGCCTTCGCGGCGCTGCGCGACGGAGATCTGAAGCGGGCGCAGCGCCTGGCCGAGGACGCCACGAAGCTTGCCGAGCGTGCAGGCCGGGCTGCCGAAAACATCGCCGACGACGACACCGCGGCGCGCCAGCTCGAGGAGCTCGGTCGCCTGCGCGAAAAGATCGGCAACGTGCAGGCAGGTCTCAAGGATGCCGAGGCCGACCAGATCGACCAGGCGAAGGCGCGCATCGACGGCCTGATCACGGCGCTGACCACGCCGGTGTCGCTCAACCTCGACACGGCCGCCGCGGAGAAGAAGATCAACGACCTGATCGCGCAGCTCAACGCGATCGGCACGCAGGCCGCGGCCGCAGCGCCGGCGGCGACCGCCGGGCAGTCCGGCGGTTCCGTCTCGATGGGCGGCCGTACGGTCACGTTCGATCAATCGGGTCAGGCGAGCACGTCGCAGCAGCCGAACAACACCATCAGCTGGACCCGTGACGTGCAGCGGGAAGCGAAGAGGGTCGGACGATGATGATGAAGACCGGCGAGGCCTTCGAACTCGGCGGCGTGCGCGTGCCCTGGGTTGCAGGCCTCGGCATGACGCAGAGCTTCCGGGTCATCGGTGGCTTCTCGACGCGACGGCTGATGTCCGGCCGTGCGCTGAAGCAGAGCCACTGGGAAAAGCTGGAGGTCGTGATCGCGGCAACAGGCCTCAGCCCGGCCGGCCTGCAGGGCCTCGACTTCTCGGGGCCGCTTGTCCTGAAGTGCGGCGAGCCGCGTGCCGTTCGCTCGCAGAGCACGTCCATCGCGCTGCCCGTCGGTCGGCGCACCGGCCCCGGTTACGAGCCCGTCGCGCGTGCCTATTTCGCGGATCGACGAGAGGCCTTTGCCGCGGTCAGCGTTGCCGCGCACGTTGCGACCATCACGCCGGTGGCGGGCGCCATTGGGTACGCCGTCTGGTACTACCCCCAGCTCACCGTGATCGCCAGCGCGCCGGAAGAGACCACCGACCACCAATCCGGGACGGTGTCCTGGACCCTCACCGCCGAGGAACAGTGATGTTTCCCCTTGATCGAGTTGCACAGTACATCGAGTCCATCGGTGACGACGAAATCATGCAGCTGGGAGGCGCCGTCCCAACGTTTCTGACCGCCGCCGCCGCCGCGTCACTGTCGGGCATCCCCCCTCTGTGGCAATCGGGGTATCTGATCATGACCCCCGACGCGCAATGGGAACTCGGAATTGGAACGTTTGATGCGGAAGGCTATCTTGCGCGGAGCCGCGTGCTGCGATCCAGTAACGCGAATGCACGGATAGAGATTCCTGAACTCACCGCTACGTCAAACATCGTTTATGCGGTGCAGACAGCCCTTTCCGCGCCAGCAGTAACGATGACCGGGCTGCAGGATGACGAGTTCTCAGAACTGGACCCGGCGCAAGGTGCGCAGGCCTACAGTTCTGGCTCGACTGCGCTCGGAGCGATGGCAGTAGCTCAAGGTTCAAATACGACCGCGATCGGTGCCGAGGCTTATGCACTTGCCCGGTACTCTTCGGCCATCGGGCGTGGCAGCGCGTCCAGAGTGGTCGGTGCGGTGCACTTGGGTCTCTGGGCCCTCACTTGGGGTGGATATGCGGAGACCAGCGGCGCCACCGAGACGACTGCGGTAGGGATCTCTGGCGACAAGTTCGTGCCGTGGTCGGTGGCCGCCTACGTACTGGACATAAATGTCGTGGCAAGGCGTACGTCGCCGACCCCTGCGCTCTATGCCGCGACGATGAAAGCAGCGGTGCTTCGTACATCGGCCGAAGATCTCCCGATCTTGGTCGGTACGTCTGGCAAAACCGTCATCGCTCAAAGCGCGGGCGTTACCTGCGATTTTGACCTGGGCATCGATAGTGATCTGGTTCAGGTCGATGGCTCTTTGGAGGTCAACGGGTCGGTAGCGGTGCTCGTGACGGGCGCCGCGTCTGAAACGTGGAAGTGGGCCGTGTCCATCCGCGCGGCTGAGCAGGCTGACTGATGTACGGAGATCACCCGTACGGTTCGGCGACCTACGGCTCCGGCCCGCTCGGCGACCCGCCAGAGCCAGGTGTAGGCGCCTCACTGCGTCTGAATATCCGCGTGTCGATGGTCGAGGCTGCGGACATCGCCTTGCCGATCCGCGTGTCGATGGTGACCGCTCGATCCATCGCGTTGGGGCTTCGCATCTCGATGGTCGAAGAGCTCGACATCGTCTTGCCCGTCTGGATCACGATGGTGGATGCCACCGTCACCAGCCCCGCGAAATGGACCGTCGTCGCGACGCTGGGTGGCCAGGACATCAGCGAGCGGCTGACGGAGGAGGTGATCGTCGAGGGTGGTGAGGGGGAGGCGAAGCTCGCGAACTTCTCGATGGCGCCGGCTCCGGGGACCATCTTGCTGCCGAACTGGACGGGCAAGACGGTGACGATCGACGTGGCGCATCAGGCCGCCGACGGCAGTGCCATCAACCCGCGGCGGATCTTCACCGGTGTCGTCGATGAACCCGAGATCGACCTCTCCGAAGGGGTGGTTCGATTCGAGTGCACGGATCAGGCGCAGCAGGTGATCCGCAATCTTCCGCGCGAGTGGGTGGATGCGAATGTCGGCGGCTACTACTCCGAGGTGATCTTCGGCGAGACGACGGACACGCTGCAATACGCCGACGCGAGGATTTCGACAGTTCCCGCAACGCTTGAGTTGGACGCGTTCCAGCAACCGCGTGTCACGCCGTGGCACTCCGAGGACGAGCCGCTTCTGGTGCTGACCGACGACGATATCTGGGACGGCACGCTCGTTCCGAGGCTGGCGCCGCGCGGCGACATCCTCAACGAGATCGAGGGGGGCGTTAAGTACAGATTCCCCCGGCTGCGCGCCCGGGTTGTGTCGGTGGATTTCGAACGCACAGTCAATCAGTACACGTCCCAAGGCCTCGACATCCCCAACCGGGCCATGATCGAACAGGCGGTCACCGGCATGTCGGGCTGGGAGCTTCTCGGCGACATCAATTACGTCGGCGTCGATCCTGGTCAGTACGAGTCGTCAGGGTCTGGCGGCACGATCTTCACGACGATTAGCATCACGGACGCGCCGAAGCTCGCGCTGGGATTCGCGGCACGCTTCGCCAATCGGTGGGTGCAGTGGGTCACGGAGAACTACCGCGTCACGGTGCGCTCGCAGGCCTCCATCGACGCTATCGGGCGCGCGCCGGATACGCGGGACGGCGCGACGCTGGACACCGACTTCGATGAGGGTGCCTGGCAGGGTGACCCCAATGCTGCGCCGGCTCTGACGCTGCCGACGAGCGGCGACGTGTCACTCGACTACGGCGCGGCGGGCAAATCAGACCGTCCCGCTGCCCAGAACGCCATTGCCACGACGGTCGCTCAGATGAGGCGCGAGGTGCTTGGCTCGCACAGGAAGTCGTCGATCGAGGCATCAATGCCGTTTCGTGCCGACATCGAGCTGTCCGTACGGCTGGAGATCGACACGACGACGCTGCACGCCACCGGCAAGGTCGCGCGCTTCCGACATCGCCTGAGCATCGAGACAGGTGAGGCCGACACCGACTTCACGCTTGCGGTCTCGGGCTTCTCGGCCGTCGGCCTGCAGGATGACGACGCCCCCGATGCGCCCGCGGCGCCGACGGACCCGACTCCAGCACCTGGCGCGGACAGGCTGCGCTGCGAGTGCGAGATGTACATCGGGCAGGTCACTGGCGCGCCCGAGTACAACCAGAACCTGATGTTCGGGCTTTGCACCAATGCCCGCGCCGGGGCCGACTTCGATGCGGAGGCGCCGGCCTACCCGTACGAACTCAGCATCCGATCGCCGGAGGTCGAGGCCGCCGTGCGCGACCCGATCGAACTGCCCAAATCGTCAACCTACGCAGTCGCCATTCCTCAGGACATCCTGGAGATCATCAACCCATGAGCTTTGGTTTCTACTCCGACGCCGGTCTGACCGTGCCGATCGCGACGCTGCGCCACTACAGCACGCAGGTCGGCGACCGGCTCGTGTATTTCGGCAGTCCGAACGCCGCGAAGAAGCTGGTGGACGCCACGTCGCCGGAGGTGGCCAATCTGAACGTCTCGATCATTGACGACGACACCGGCGCAGGGCTCCCGGCTTCGGCATACAAGCTCGCGCTCACCTCGGGCGGATTGGCCAGCGCGGTCGGTGGCGCTGCCCTCTCGCTTGGCGCGGTCGTGATGGGCGGCGTCGGCGGCGCGAAGCCCGTTCATATCCGGATCAACACCACATCCGGCGTGGTGGGCGAGGACTACCTCGACATCGGGCTGGAGGTGCAGAACACGGCCGAGGCGGATGTCTGATGGGTGACATTGCCGAGGCGCTGCGCAAGATTGGCGCGCGTGACCTGGCCGGCGGTGGCATGACGCAGGGCACGCGCCCCCCATTCGAAGAGAAGCCAGCCAAAGGCGCGAAACCGCCGGCCGTGGCACGTGCGAAGGCGCAGTCATCGGGCGGCGGTGGTGGCGACGATCTCCAGGAGACCGCGGCCGCTGACCGCGAATACTGGACAGACGAGACGCTCACAACCACTGACGGTGCCTTCGTCTGGGTCGTGCGCCCGATCAAGCGCGTGAAGCTGACGACAGGCCGATCCATCCGCCTCGCCGACCCGACGCCGTGAGCGTGCTCGATTCCATCAACGTGCCCGCGCCGCTGAGGCCGCTCGACAAGGTTGTGATGTGGGGCCATCCATTCCATGGCCTTGTGCAGTCCGGCCAGCTGACGCTCCCGAACGACGACACGCTCATCTACCGCCAGCCGTCCAACGCCGACGCCTGGGCGCTGCACCTGGCCGGCGTGCCCGAACTCACGCGCACGACCGAGCAGCTCGCGCAAGACGCCGCGCTCGGACACCAGTGGCTGCACCAAGTGGTGGTCAGCGGGCAGGTGCCGCAGGTGTATGGCAAGGCGCTGACCGGCAACGCGCCCGCCTGGCTCTGGCGCGACAGCGCCGGCGTGGTGTGGCAGTTCTCGCTGCCAACGCTCAGCACCTACCAGACCCAGATTCGGGTGACGTATCGCAAGTTCGGCCGCTTCGGCGAAGCAGCCTACCCGCCGGTCAATGTCAACCTCGCGCACACCATCGACGGGGGTAGTCCGGCGGTCGATCTCAAGGGCACCACGGACCTCTCGCTGGCGCTCGAAGGCGTCATCCGCACGCGCCCGCGCATCTGTGACATCAACACCGACGGCAGCAGCGTCGTCATCGGTCTCTATCACGTGCCGGAGTCGACCGTGCACGACGGCACCTGGCGCCTTCGCCAGCCCGTAGAGCGCGCCATGGGCTTCGTGCGCATCGACGTCACCTCAGTCGAGGGCGCGCCGTCGCTCTCTCTGACCACGGTCCGCAACCATCTGCAGACGCTCGGCTCCATCACCCTCGCTGACGCGCGGTCGCCGGCGGGCGGGCAGGCGACCCTGCCGACAGACGGCCTCGGCCGCCCGGTGGGCTCGGTCACCGAAGTGCGCAGCCTCGTCATCACGGGTCGTGTGCTCTCGATGTTCTTCGGCGATGGCGGCACGGTCAAAGAGATCACCGGCTCCTACACCAGCTACTCCGAGAGCATTCGCCAGTATCAGGAATGGACCGTCACCTACGACGGCAGCGACTACACCGCGCTCGACCGACGCACGCCGCTTGAAAGCTACTGGTCGGTCGGCCTGCAAATCGATGGCGTTGAAGTCGCGACCCAGTACCACGACACGCTGCCTGCTCCCTTCGTGGCCGACGGCTTCGAAGACGTCGGTGGCATTTACTACGTGATCACGAAGGCCGGCACGCGCGACACCTACTTCGAAGTCATCTTCCCCGATGGCGCCTTCACCGCTCGCACGGTGGCTGAAGGACAGGCCACCTCGGCCAACACCATGCTCAACAACGGCTTCTGGGCGTACTCGAAAGGGCTGTGGTGCCTGTTCCGCATCAGCGGCAGCGGCTTCGTCACATGGTCGGCTGCGTTCGCGCCTGGCGCGAGCGGTGCAGCACAAGCGCCCGTCGGCGGCGGTTGGGCCTTCAATGCCTTGCTCGGCATCTGGGATGGCGGCCCGACCACTTGGTACCGCGCGCAAGACCCGATCACCGGCGCCATCTCCGGCGCCTACTCATCAACGGTTTGCTTCGTCTGACAGGAGAACCAGTGCGAAACGAATCTGCAGCACCGCCGGCATTGCCGCGTGCATCGGAACCAACCAGGCCGCCTTCGAGCGGCCTTTTCATTTTCCGGAGAGGCCAGTGACTGAACCGACATCCACTGCGGGAGGCGCGGCAGGCGGTGCCGCCATCTCGCTGTTACCGGCCGTCATGTTGGGCGCGCAGATCGATGCTCTGCTGCTTGGCCTGATCGGCTCATTCATCGCCGTTGCGTGGTTCGACGAACTGAACAGCATGCGCCGCGCGGCAGCGTCGGTCATCGCTGGCGCGCTCGTTTGCGGCGTCCTGTCTGGCCTGCTCGCCGTCGCTATGTGGTCCAGCCTTCCGGCCCGCATGCAGACGCTGCTGAACGTGGAAAGCCTGCGCATGCCGATCGCGCTGGTGATCGGGTTTCTGGTGCCCTCGGTGGGGCCGGTGCTCAAACGGAGAGCGGAACGGGCAGCGGAGGGCAGGGGAGGTGAGCAGAAATGAACCTCTACGTTCTCTTCGCGGTGCTGTGCGCAATCCCCGTCTTCGTGCGCGCGCTCTGCATCGTCACCCGCACGACACGTCAAGGCTGGCCGCGGTGGCGGCATCTGGGCTTTGCCGTGGGCGCCTCGCTCATGGGCGTCGGCGCCGTGGCTGTTCCGCTGCAACGGCCGTGGGCCGTACTCGCACTGCTCGCAGGGCTTGCGGCGGTGATCGTCTTCGACAGGCGCCGGCACCGCCATCGGCGCGCGGGAGGCTGACATGATCATCACGCCCATCCAGCTGC
This sequence comes from Methyloversatilis sp., assembly GCF_965284615.1. Taxonomy (GTDB): domain Bacteria; phylum Pseudomonadota; class Gammaproteobacteria; order Burkholderiales; family Rhodocyclaceae; genus Methyloversatilis. The sequence goes on along the minus strand of NZ_OZ260098.1, from coordinate 2,577,510 downwards.
TGCGCATCGCGCCACGCTGTCCCGACACCATCGCCTGGTCACGTGCGCTCAACGAGGCCATGCGCGAATTCGCGATCGAGTCGAAGCTGCAGGCCGCCCATTGGCTTGCACAGCTCGCGCACGAGTGACGGAGTTCTCGCGGCTGGTGGAGAACCTCAACTACACCGACCCCGAGCGCATCGCACGCATCTTCCGGAGCAGCTTCGATCTTGACGGCGACCGTGTCGTCAACCCCGAGGAGATCGAGTTCGCGCGCGGCTTCGTTCGCAATCCCGTCCTGCTCGCGAATCGCGCCTATGCCGGCAAGAACGGCAATGGCGTCGAGTCCAGCGGCGACGGATGGCGCTACCGCGGCCGCGGCCCGATCCAGATCACCGGCCGCAGCAACTACGCGCGCGCCGGCCAGGCGCTTGGCCTGCCGCTGGTCGAGCAGCCTGAGATCGTCATGGACCCGGATGTCGGCGCGCGCGTCGCCGGCTGGTACTGGACAGACCGGCGCATCGGCCCGCTGGCTGACGCCGACGACCTTCGAGCCGTCACCAAGAAGATCAACCCAGGCCTCGCGGGTCTCGACGACCGCCGTCGCTACCTCACCACGGCCAAGCAGGTCCTGGCCGCTTAACCCCCTCGGAGACAACCATGGACAACAACTTTCACACAGCACTTGCCGCGCACGGCGCCAGCCTCATCACCCACATTGGTTTGGTCAATGGTTCGGGTGTCGAAATCAGTGGAGGCGGCTACGCGCGCCTCCCGGTCACGTGGGCCGGCGCGGCTGGCGTTCGTAGCCTCGACGATGACAAGGTGTTCGACATTCCGGCAGGCGCGACCGTGGCGGGCTGGCGCGGCTTCACGGCGCTCACGGCCGGCACGAACTACGGTGGCGCTGCGCTGACGCCGGCATCTTTCACCAATGCCGGCACCTACACGCTGCTTGCGGCGAGCACCAATTTCACCGTGCAGGCCGGTTGATCGGTCTAGACGATGGCTGTCACCCACGATCAGCGGACCCTTCCGCTCGCGCGAAACCCGGACAATCCGGCGGCGGCGGGGATCACGCTCGCCTGGGATTTCACCGGCATGGGCAGCCTGCCGGAGGCCCAGCCGTTCCTGTACGGAGGTGGCTCCGCGCCGTCGCTGACGGTCAGCGGCAATCGCAGCTATCCGACCTACAACGGCATCCAGGGTGTCCGGCCAGGCGGCTCGGGTGCTTCTGGCAGCTACAGCAACCTGACCTTTACTGGTCAGGGTATGCAGGTCGGCACAGACGATTTTCAGGTCGCGCTGATCTTCACGACCGGGCCGACGCTGCCGACTAGCACGAACACCATCAAGGCGCTGGTCATCCGCAATGATGCTGGCACCGCACTTGTCAACCTGACGATCTCGGAGAGCAACGGCAACGGCTGGTTCCTGAACGCGAACAGTTCGACCGGTGAGGGCACAGCTGTCACCGCCACCATCTACGGCGTCAACAAGACGGTGATTCTGTGGTTCCGCCGCCGTGGTGGCGTGACCAATGTCTGGACGCAGGAGGCGACGCCGTCCAGCATCCTCGTTGCGCGCTACAACGCAGGCAGCGATAGCACCTCATGGACGGACACCAGCGCGAAGCGGATCTACATCGCGTGGAATCAGAGCACGACAGCGGTCGTCGATGTCGCGATTCACGGTGTGCGCTTCTGGGGCGGGTCGTCGCTCGACGACGAGGCGACGCGTAACGTCGGCCGCGACTTCTGGGCGCTGGAAGCCAACGAGGTCGAGAGCGACAGCCTTGCGATCACCTCGCCGGCCGCAGACAGCGCCGTCCCGACCACCACCACGATCAGCGGCACGTACACCGGTACGGCTCCGACCGGCGTCAACGTGCAGCACGGCAGCGCATCGTGGGTGACGCTGTCAGGCTTCAGCGCCGCATCCGGCACGTGGTCAGGCGCGGCTGTACTGGAAGTCGCCACCGCCGCGCCACTGCGCGCGCGCTACGGGAACAACACCAGCATCGTGTCGGCCGATGTCGCGAATATCACGGTCGAGGCCGACGCGATCGCCTTCACGGTGCCGATGTCGGGCGCCGATCCGGACCCAATGGGCGCCGTCGATTACCGCCTGTTCCAGCGTGACGGTGCTGACCAGGCCACCGGCGTGCGCGTCACCGGTACGTATGACGGCGACCCCGAGGGCGCTATCGAGTGGCGTTACAACGGCGGCAGCTGGGCCACGCTGGATGAGACGCCGACCGGTGGCGAGTTCGACGAGACGGTCACGCTGCAGGGACCGGCGCAGGGCGCGCTCGAGGTGCGCTTCGCCGCGAATCCATCTGTTTCGGCCGCGCTGTCCTACGTCGGTGTCGGCGATCTGTATCTGTGCGCCGGGCAGAGCAATGCGGCCGGCTGGTCGCCGAGCTATGTGCAGCCAGTAGCGCCCGACACGAACCCGACATGGAAGGCGGTCGAGTTCGATTTCGCACACGTGTGGCGCGAGAATTTCGAGACGCTGGCCAAGCCGTTCCACATCCCCGGCGACGCCGTGTATTCCGCGTTCAATGCCGGCGGCGCTGGCGACGGTTCGTACTACGGTCACCTCGCCACGCTGGGTATGGCTTCCGGTGTGCCGATCGGCGTCGTTCCTGCGGCGCGCGGCAGCACGAACATCGACCAGTGGAACGCCGGCAGCCCGACGAACACCGGCACGCTCTACGGCGCCATGCTCGCAACCGCGCAGAAGCTGAGCAGCTTCCGCTACGTGCTGTGGTGGCAGGGTGAGGGCTCGATGGCCGACACCGCGACCGGCACCGCCTACGACCCGACGCTCTACGCCGGGAAGCTGGACGAGATCATGGATGCATTCGCCGCGGCCGGTCAGACCGCGCAGTGGGTGCTGACGATGCCCTGCCTGGCGAATCCGACACCGAAGGACAACGGTGTGCTGCTGCGCGCAGCCATCGCGAGTCTCGCGAGCAACGAACACGTCGCAGGTGTGCTCGACCTCGACGACCCGACGCCGGCCTACGACACGCTGCATTTCGAGGGCAGCACCGAGATCATCACGATCGCCGAGCGCATGGCTGCGCTGCTGGGCTACACCACCTCGTTCTCCGGTGGGGCGAGTAGCTTGATTGATGTCTCTGCAGCCGGTTCGGGAAACGCCGTCGAATCTGCGTCTGGCGGGGCATCCAGCGGCATCAGTGTTACCTCGGCCGGCACTGGAACCGCGATGGAAGGTGCTGGCGGTGGCGCAAACAGCACGGTCGATGTCATCGCAACGGGGGCCGGCGTTGCCGCCGAGATCGCAAACGGCGGCAGCGCATCACTGGTTGAGGTGAGCGCAGCCGGCGCAGGCACCGCGGCGGAGCAGGCAGCAGGAGGCGCGAGCTCCGTTGTCGAGATTACGGCGGCAGGCGCTGGCGCGGCGCAGGAGGATGGCGCTGCGGCTGGCGGCAGTTCGTCCATCGTCAACGTCATTGCGGTGGGTGCTGGCCACGCGGCCGAACTCGCCGAGGGCGGATCGTCGTCAGCCGTCGCTGTCACCGCTGTGGGCGCCGGTGTTGCCCAGGAAGACGGTGCCGCCGCCGGCGGCAGTGCTTCGAGAGTCGAAGTCGTTGCGGCGGGCGGCGGTCTGGCGACAGAGGTCGTGGTTGGTGGCTCGCCCTCTGTTGTCGCCGTCACTGCCGCCGGGGCTGGCGTCAAGCAGGAAGAGGGCGCCCAGCAGGGTGGCAGCGCGTCCCTTGTCGCAGTCCTGAGCGCCGGTTCTGGCGTCGCGCTCGAGCGGGCGTTCGGCGGTCGCGCCGCCTTCATTCGCGTGCGCGCCTTCGGCACTGGCATCGCCGACGACGGCACACAGATCGGCCTCCCTCCGGTGTCCTGCACGGGCTCGCACTTCCTCTCCGCGTCCGCCGTAGGCGCACACCGCAGGGCCGCCACCATCACAACCATCGTGGAGCCAATCCAATGAGCGATTACATACAGGGGCAGCTGGTGCGCCTGAGCTGCGTCTTTCGTGACGCCGCCGGCGCGCCGGCTGACCCGACCGAGGTCACATTCAAGCACCGGCCGGCCAGCATCGCGGATGCCGAGGCCACCTTGAAGACCTATCCGCCCGGCGCGAGCGACGGAATCGTCCGTGACGACATCGGCCAGTACCACGTCGATGTCTCGATGGATGAGCCCGGGGAGCACTGGTGGCGCTGGGAATCGACCGGCGCGGCACAGGCGGCCGATCAGGGGCTGTTCGTCGTGCTGCCGGCGCTGCTGTGATGCCGAGTTTCCTTGCTCGCGCGCTGCCCGGCTGGGTGCCATACGCGGCCGTCGCCATCCTGCTCGTGGTTGTCGCTGGCTGGGGTTACGGTCGCGGCGCGTCTGATGTGCAGGAACGCTGGGACATCGAGCGCGCCCGCCAACAGACCGTCGTGGCCGTCGTCAAGCAGCGCCAGGCCGAGGTCACCGCGCGCGTCATCACCAAGTTTGCCGACCGTGTGCGCACCGTGCGCGAGGCCGGCGACACCATCATCCGAGAGGTGCCCGTCTATGTCCGCGAAACCTGTGATCCTGATGGCCGCCTGCCTGCTGGCTGGCGCGTGCAGCACGACGCCGCCGCCGCCGGTGGTCCTGCCGACCCCGCCGGATTCGCTGATGCAACCCCCGTTGCCCCTGACACCGCTGCCGAAACCGTCGCGCGCAACTACCTTGCGTGCCGGCTCAACGCTGAGCAACTGACCGCCTTGCAGGCGTGGGTCCGTGAGCAGGCCGCCGTCGTGCCCTGAGTGCGACCGGCTGCGCGCTGACCGCAATGCCTGGCGCCGGATGTGCGTTGATCTATTCGGGTTGGTGCGTACGCTGATCGCGCTACTTACAAGAGGGTGATGGCGCGTGAGTCGCACTAATTTCGTAGTCGAAAAACAGACACAATTAGGCGAATTTGCGTTATTGTTTTGGCGACAACACAACGTGTTGTGAAAAAGCCGCCGAACAGTGACCCGTCCGACGGCTGTCTGCCTTAACTTACGTCAGGCAGACGACCAAGAGCCGGATAACGCTCGATAGAGCAGATGTCCGGATTGGCCAAAGCCTCTTCGAGACTGACGAAGCGGCCGTCAACGTGACGGCGTCCGACAGTACGGATAGGCAAGGTGCTGAGAAGGCCATTTTTCATGGTCGTTCCCTTCGGGCCCGGTTGGGATCGAGGTGAAGCTGCTCAGCACGCGGCGGATCGTTTTCCAGACGAGTTGCTTGTTGTGCTGAGCGGCTCAGGTGACCGATAGGGCCTTTCCGTCGGTCACCACCCCATTCTTTGCGGTCATGCGGGATATCCCGCGTTCATGACCTGCAAACGATTCTAGTGAGCCACTCTGGCACCCGCAAGCGCGATTTTTCTGCTAGCTCACGCGGCACGGGCGGCAAATTCCCGCTCCGGCGGGATGGAATTGGCGCCGCACATGGGCTGGCGGGGAGGAATCCTGCGAAAACGCCGGCGTGGCAGGAATCAGTTCGGCCGCGCGACGCCGGGCAAGCGTTTCCGGTCGAAGCAGGCACCCGGGGCGATCTTTCTTCCCGATGCGATAGCCGAATGAACTACCACAGCGGCCACGGGATGCCGCTGTAAGCAAGTACTGCCCACAAACGGCGAATTCGACAATCGCCGTGGGCAGTGAACGCGCGCCACCTCACTCGTTATTGTCTACTGTATGGATATACAGCATGACAAGGCGCGCCCATGGAGCCCCGACGACCCCGCACCGATGTCAGGGCGCCCACCCTGGTTCTTCCACGCAGTGAAATATGGCCTCGGACACGTCGTGTGCGATGCCGACGGCCGCATTCTGGCGTCGCATGTCCTGAACGAAGTCGGTCTTCTGATGAGTGGGGCGCCGACGATGTACGCCGTGCTGAAAAGAATCGCGGCCGAGAGGCCGGAAGGTGATCGGCACGGTGACCTGGCGCGGCGCGCGCTGAGGCATATCGACGACCACGACGAAGTGCGTCGGGCGCATCCTGCCGTCGGTGCCAAAGGCAGCTGAGCCCGTGCTATTCGGGAATCGGCAACGTCAGAAAATCAACGGGTTAAGTCCGCGCTCCGCCGCCTCGAATAGCACAGAGAGGCGTCTGCAGGTGATTGATTCCGCGGCACAAATCGCGCTTGAAAAAATTGGCTACGAACCAAGGGGTCGGGCGTTCGAATCGCTCCGGGCGCGCCAATTTACCGCAGAGAAACAAAGAGATAGGCCAGTCGATTGACTGGCCTTTTTCTTTTGTTCTTCCCTTCTCGGGCCGCATTCTGCGGCGACCGGCTACCGTCCCTCATTCCTCACTTCATCGTACGCGTATGGCTTGCGCGACTTCGGCCGTCGTGTATCCATTCGTCACATTCCGTCGGTGTTCTTTCGTGCAGGGGCGTGGAGTGACCTTGGTAATATGACAAAGTCGTTTCACGACTTGTTCGGGGAGGAGAAGCGGGTGGCCATAAGAAAAAAGAGTGCGGAGTTCGGGGAGGAACGGGTCGCGCCGGTGGCCTGGTTGAAGGCGAAGCTCGGTGTGCCCGAGCATGCGACGTATCTTGGTTTCGGTGTGCAGAAGGAGGGTGGAGCGCTCTTTCTCGCCGTTTGTGATCCTGCTGCTGCGCCCTCGGACTGGGGTTGGACGTCCTCGGTCGAACAGGCACGGAAGTTCGTCGGTTGGCGCGAGGCGGTCGATGCATCGGAACGCTGTGCGGGCAGCGGCGTCGTGCTGTATTTCGACTATGGCGAGGAAATCTGGGTGTTTCCGGCGCGTTAGTCGGCCGGAACGGCAGCGGTCCCGCCCGCCGGGCGGGACCGCCTTGTTCATCCGTAGCGCAGTTCCGTCGCCTTGCCCCAGAACACGCGGTGCGCAAAGAAGGTGTAGGCGAGAATGGTCGGCACAGTGATGGCGCAGCCGGCAAGGATGAGATTCAGTGCAGCGGTGGAGCTCGCTGCCTGCCAGATCGTGATGCGATCCATTACGACGAAGGGGTAGAGGCTGTAGGCGAGGCCCAGTCCGCCCATCAGGAATACGCCCACGGTCAGGACGAAGGGCAGCCAGCACAGCGTGCCCAATGCGCGTTTGCCGTTCAGTGTCCACCACAGTGCGACGAAGCAGGCGAAGGTGGCAAACGGGATCGGCAGCAGGCCGATGAACTGCGGCAGACTGAACCAGCGTGCGCTGACCGTATCGCTGACCCAGGGCGTGGCAAGCGAGATGAGGCCCATGCCCACGACGACCGGTATCAACGCAAGCCGCCCCCAGTGCGCTGCGCGCGACTGCAGTTCGCCTTCGGTCTTCAGCACCAGCCACGTCGCCCCCATCAGTACATAGGCGCAGGGCAGTGCGATGGCGATCGCCAGTGCGAACAGGTCGTAGGCACTGCCGTCGGCAAAGCCGGTGATGAAGCGGCCCAGCATCCAGCCCTGGGCGACCGAGGTGACGGTCGAGCCGGCGAAGAAGATGAAATTCCACAAGGGCTTGTGCGTGTCCTGTGCCTTGACCCGGAAGTCGAAGGCCACGCCGCGCAGGATGAGGCCCAGCAGCATCAGCGCGATCGGCAGGTAGAGCGCGGTCATGACGACGCCGTGCGCTTTCGGGAAGGCGATCAGCAGGATGCCGACGCCCAGCACCAGCCAGGTTTCGTTGGCGTCCCAGAAGGGACCGATGGACGCGATCATCATGTCCTTCTGTCCGTCGTCGGCGCGATGCAGCAGCATGCCGACGCCCAGATCGAAGCCATCGAGCACGACATAGAGGAACATTGCCAAGCCCATCAGGCCCATGAAGATCACCGGCAGGATTTCGGCCCAGCTCATGCGCCACCTTCCTTCTTTGCGGGTTGGTTACCGAGCAGTATCGCCGCGCCGCCGGTGGGCGCAGGGTCGTAGCTGTCGGACGGTTTCTCGGCCATGTAGCGCAGCACACTTATATATGCGGCGATCAGCAGCACGTAGGTGATCAGGTAACCGGCCAGCGTGATCGCGATGTGCGGCGCCGGCGTCGTCGAGGCGACGTCGGCCGTCCGGATCAGGCCGTGCACGATCCACGGCTGGCGGCCGATCTCCGTCACGTACCAGCCGGCGACCGTGGCGATCCAGCCGGAAAAGGTCATCGCGGCGATGCTGACCATGAGCCATCGCGGCGCATGTTCCGGCTGCCAGCCCCGGCGGCGCAGCAGCCACCAGCCTGCCCAGCTCACCAGCAGCATCAGCGTGCCGATCGCGACCATGATGCGGAAGCCGAAGAACAGCGGCTTGACCGGCGGGTGCGCCTCGAACTCATTGAGGCCCTTCAGTTCGCCATCCCATTCATGGGTCAGGATGAGGGATGCCATCTTCGGAATGCCGATGGCCATGTCGTTGCGTCGCTCGGTCTCGTTGGGCAGCGCGAACAGCAGCAGCGGTGCGCCCTTCTCGGTCTCCCACACCCCTTCGATCGCGGCGATCTTCTGCGGTTGATGCTGCAGCGTGTTCAGGCCGTGCATGTCACCGACCAGGATCTGTACCGGAATCAGCACCGCCGCCAGCGTGATCGCGGCGCGCAGCGCCAGCGGCGTCGAGGCGTTGGCCTTGCCGCGCAGCACCTGCCATGCGGACACGCCGGCGACCAGGAAGGCCATCGTGAGGAAGGAGGCCAGCAGCATGTGCGCGAAGCGGTAGGGGAAGGACGGGTTGAAGATGATCTCCATCCAGCTCGTGACATGGAATTCGCCGTTGATGATTTCGTAACCGACCGGCGTCTGCATCCAGGAATTGAGCACGAGGATCCAGAATGCGCTCATCGTCGTGCCAAAGGCGACCAGGAAAGTTGCAAGCATGTGCACGCGTTCGCTTACCCGTCCATGTCCGAACAGCATGACGCCGAGGAAGGTCGCTTCGAGGAAGAAGGCGGTCAGCACTTCGAAGCCGAGCAGCGGTCCGGCGATGTTGCCGACCTTCTCCATGAAGCCCGGCCAGTTGGTGCCGAACTGGAAGCTCATCGTGATGCCGCTGACTACGCCGAGGGCGAAGGTGAGCGCGAACACCTTGGTCCAGAAGCGATAGGCGGTCAGCCAGGGCCGGTGGCTGGTCTTCAGCCAGCGCCAGCGCATGAACAGCAGCATCCAGCCGAGCGAGATCGAAATCGTCGGGAACAGGATGTGGAAGGTGATGTTGGCGGCGAACTGGATGCGCGCCAGCAGGACGGGATCAAGATCCATCGGTGTGTCTCACTCCTTGCTGCCGGATTTGAGCTGGCCGGTCAGTTCCAGCAGTTTCTGGACTCTTGCGCCCATCCGCATCAGCTTGGCCAATGTCTGGGCGTCGAGTCTCTGTACGTCGTCGAACCAGTTGCTCATCAGTTCGATCAGGTCGTGCATGCCCTTCATGCGCTCCTGGGCGACCCTGTCTTCCTCGCAGCTCGGTGTTTCGAGCAGCGCGCTGCGCAGCATCGACAAGGTCGGTTCCATCTCGCGCCGTCGGCGCTCTTCGGCCAACGTGCGGAAGATTTCCCAGGCGTCGCTCGGTGCCTCGAAATACTCGCGGCGGTCGCCCGCCACGTGCTTGAGCTTCACCAGCCGCCAGGACTGCAACTCCTTCAGCCCCATGCTGACGTTCGATCGCGAATAGGACAGCGTCTCGGCGATCTCGTCGGCGCACAGCGGCTTCGGCGACACGAAGATGAGGGCGTAGATCTGGCCAACCGTGCGGTTGATGCCCCAGCGGCTGCCCATCTCGCCGAAGTGCGCAACGAAGCTATGTACCAGCGGTGTCATGGTCTTCGGACTTTTCAAGTGCTATCTGAACGGCTGTTAATATAAATCAAATTTCAGAAAATACTGAAATTTCGGAAAGATCTGATCGTGACTCCGGGTATGGACCGGTCGTGCGTGAAGGCGGCTGGCGTCTATCCGTGATCGTCGGTGGTGTCAACCTCCGCCCGCGCGTCGGCGTTGCGGTGCAGCACGCAGGCAGACGGGGCGCGTCGGTATTGGTACAATCTCAGGTTGTCCTTCCGTTTCCCTAGCCGCCTTTACCGGAGATACCCATGGCCGCAGAACGTACCCTTTCGATCATCAAGCCCGACGCCGTTGCCAAGAACGTGATCGGCAAGATCTACCAGCGTTTCGAAGACGCCGGCCTGAAGATCGTCGCTTCCCGCATGACCCAGCTGTCGCGCGCCGAAGCCGAAGGCTTCTACGCCGTGCACCGCGAGCGTCCTTTCTTCAAGGATCTGGTCGATTTCATGATTTCCGGCCCGGTCATGATCCAGGTGCTGGAAGGCGAGGGCGCCATCCTGAAGAACCGCGACCTGATGGGTGCCACCGATCCGAAGAAGGCTGCGCCGGGCACCATCCGCGCCGATTTCGCCGACTCGATCGACGCCAACGCCGTGCACGGTTCGGATGCTCCGGAAACCGCCGCCGTCGAGATCGCCTACTTCTTCCCGGCGCTGAACGTCTACTCGCGCTGAGAGCACACGCGTGACCCGCACCAACCTGCTGCAATTCGACGCCGAGGGCTTCGCCGACTTCTTCACGAGTCTGGGCGAGAAGCCCTTCCGCGCGCGGCAGGTGATGCGATGGATACACCGCAATGGCGAAGGCGATTTCGACGCGATGAGCGACGTCGCCAAGTCCTTGCGTGCCAAGCTGGCGGACATCGCCTGCGTCGAGGCCCCGGTGCCGGTGCGTGACAGCACCAGTACCGACGGCACGCGCAAATGGCTGATCGATGTCGGTGCCGGCAATGCGGTGGAAACCGTGTTCATTCCGGAAGAGCGTCGCGGCACGCTGTGCATTTCGACGCAGGCCGGTTGCGCGCTGGACTGCGCTTTCTGCTCGACCGGCAAGCAGGGTTTCAACCGCAATCTCGAAGTGTCGGAAATCATCGGTCAGCTCTGGCTTGCCAATCGTGCGCTCGGCGCTGTGCGCGGTGGCGAGAATGACGGCGAGCGCGTGATTTCCAACGTCGTGATGATGGGCATGGGCGAGCCACTGGCCAATTTCGACGCCACGGTGGCGGCGCTCAAGCTGATGCTGGACGACAATGCATACGGTCTGTCGCGCCGTCGTGTGACGGTGTCAACCTCGGGCATCGTGCCGGCGATGGATCGCCTGCGCGACGCCTGCCCGGTCGCGCTGGCGGTGTCGCTGCACGCGCCGAACGACGCGCTGCGCGACGAGCTGGTGCCGATCAACAAGAAGTACCCGCTGCGCGAGCTGCTGGCCGCCTGCGTGCGCTATCTCGATCGCGCGCCGCGCGATTTCATCACCTTCGAGTACGTCATGCTCGACGGCGTGAACGACAGCGACGAGCACGCGCGACAACTGGTCGATATTGCCCGCCAGGTGCCGTGCAAGTACAACCTGATACCGTTCAACCCGTTCCCGCAAGCGCCTTTCGGACGTTCGTCGAAGGAGCGCATCCGCCGCTTCTCCGAAATCCTGATGGCCGAAGGCATCGTCACAACCACGCGCAAGACGCGCGGCGACGACGTCGATGCCGCGTGTGGCCAGCTCGCCGGCCAGGTGCTCGACCGCACCCGGCGCACCCGCAAGACCATTCCGATCCAGGAGGTTCCCGCACGGTGAAAAGATTGATTGCAGGCGCGGCCGCCGCGCTGTCCGCGGCGTGGCTGTTGGCCGGATGCGCCGGCGGTCAGACCGCCCGGCCGGGCACCGCCGCATCGAACGCCCCGTCTACGCCGGCTTCCGACTACCGGCCGGTCGAGAACATCGTTACCGGCGCCGCCCGCACCCGCGCCAAATCGCACACCGAACTCGGTCTGGCCTATCTGGAGGCGGGCAATGTCGCGGTGGCGCTTGACGAAGGCCGCCAGGCCCTGCGCGATGATTCGTCCTACGGCCCCGCCTACAACCTGATGGGTCTTGCCCACATGTACCTGCAGGAACGTCCGCAGGCGCGGGAGAATTTCGAGAAGGCACTGCGCCTGTCGCCGAGCGACCCGGACATCAACAACAATTTCGGCTGGTTCCTGTGTCAGAGCGGTGAGCGCGCACGTGCGATGGAACTGTTCAATACTGCGATCAAGAACCCGCTTTACGCGCACCCGACCCGCCCCTATACGAATGCCGGCCTGTGTGCGATGGAGGCGGGCGATCTGGCCGGGGCGGAGGTGAATTTCCTGCGTGCGATCAACGCCGATCCGGACAACCTGCAGGCTCTCTACAACCTCGCGGCCCTGTTCTATCGCCGGGCGAACTTCTACGAGGCGCGCAAGTATCTGAGCGACTTCCACGCCAAGACCGACCCGGTGGCGGAAAGTCTCTGGCTGGCCGTGCGTATCGAACGCAAGCTCGGTGACAAGGCGTCGGAATCGGGTTTTGCCGGTCAGCTGCGTCGCCGTTTTGCCGGTACGCCGCAGCACCAGGCGCTGATGCAGGGGAACTACGACTGATGACGGTCGATAACGCAATGCAGGAGTCATCTTTGCAGCAATCGGTCGGGGCGCAACTGCGCCGTGCGCGCGAAGCGCGCGGCATGACGGTCGAAGGCGTCGGTGCCGCGATCAAGCTGGCTGCGCGCCAGGTCGAAGCCATCGAAGCCGACGCTTACGCAGAACTGATGAATCCGACCTACGCCCGTGGTTTCATCCGCAACTACGCCGCCCTGATCGGTCTCGATCCGAAGTCGTTGCTGGCGCAGCTCGATCAACAGCAGGTGCGGGCGACGCCGCAGCTGGTCGAGCAGGCCGACGTTGGCGTCGCGATGCCTGTGCAGTCCCCGCGACGCAAATGGTTGCTGCCGCTGTTTGCCCTCAGCGTGCCGGTCGTCGTCGCCATCGCGCTCTATCTGTGGTCCGAATTCTGGACCGCGCCGGCCGCTGAGCAGGTGCAGGTGGAGCAGGAATCGGTGATGCCGCCGCCGGACGCTGTGGCTGAGCCCGAAGCGGAGCCGGCGACGCCGAGTACGGATGCGCAGGCGGCCGACGCCGTTGCGACCGAGGCGACGCTCGCGGCAGCGTTGCCCGAGGCTTCGCCGTCGCCGGCGGCCGAAACCGCCGTTGCGCCGCCCGTGGCGGGGCAGCGGCAGCTTGCATTCACCTTCGCAGCCGATTCCTGGGTTGAAATCCGCGATGCGCAGGATCACATCATCCTGTCCGAACTCAATCGCGCCGGCAGCTCGCGCAGCGTGGGTGCAGTGTTCCCGGTGTCGCTGGTGATCGGCAATGCGAAATCGGTCCGCCTGAGCATCGACGGCACGCCGCACGATCTGGCCCCGGCGACCAAGGTCGATGTCGCCCGTCTGAGGCTCGAATGATGAGTGAACTGTCCTCTGCCATCTCCCGTCGCGCCACGCGCACCGTGCGCGTCGGCGGTGTCGTCGTCGGATCGGCTGCACCGGTGGTGGTGCAGTCGATGACCAACACCGATACCGAAGATCACATCTCGACCGCGATCCAGGTCGCTCAACTGGCGCGCGCCGGCTCGGAAATCGTGCGCATCACCGTGAACACGATGGAGGCTGCCGCTGCCGTGCCCAAGGTGCGCGAGCAGTTGCTCAAGATGAACGTCAACGTACCGCTGGTCGGCGATTTTCATTTCAACGGTCACAAGCTGCTGCGCGAACACCCGGCCTGTGCCGAGGTGCTCGACAAGCTGCGCATCAACCCCGGCAATGTCGGCAAGGGCAGCAAGCGCGACGAGCAGTACGCCGCACTGATCGACATCGCCTGCCGCTACGACAAGCCGGTGCGCATCGGCGTGAACTGGGGCAGCCTGGACCAGGCGCTGCTCGCCCGCGTGATGGACGAGAACGCGCGTCGCCCGCAGCCCAAGGATGCGGTCGAGGTGATGCGCGAAGCCATGGTCACCTCGGCGCTCGAAAGTGCGGCGCAGGCGGTCGAGTGGGGGCTGTCGCCGGAGAAGATCATCCTGTCCTGCAAGGTGAGCGGTGTGCAGGACCTGATCGCCATCTATTCCGAACTGGCGAAGCGCTGCGACTATCCACTGCATCTGGGCCTGACCGAAGCCGGCATGGGTTCCAAGGGCATCGTGGCGTCAACCGCAGCGATGTCGGTGCTGCTGCAACAGGGCATCGGCGACACCATTCGCGTGTCGCTGACGCCGGAGCCGAATGGCGACCGCACGAAGGAAGTGATCGTCGCCCAGGAGATGCTGCAGACCATGGGGCTGCGTGCCTTCACGCCCATGGTCGCGGCCTGTCCCGGATGCGGCCGCACGACCTCGACCTTCTTCCAGGAACTGGCCGCTGACATCCAGACCTATGTCCGCGACAAGATGCCGGAGTGGAAGACGCAGTACGACGGCGTCGAGCGCATGACGCTGGCCGTGATGGGCTGTGTCGTGAACGGGCCGGGCGAGAGCAAGCACGCCAATATCGGCATTTCGTTGCCCGGCACCGGTGAAACGCCGGTCGCGCCGGTGTTCGAGGACGGCGAGAAGACGGTCACGCTGAAGGGCGACAATATCGCGGCGGAGTTCCGCGGCATCGTCGATGCCTACGTGGCCCGCACCTACACCAAGAAGATCGCCGGTCGCACCGGCGTCTGAACGAAGAACAATGAGCAAACTGCAAGCCGTTCGCGGCATGAACGACATCCTGCCGGACGAGGCGGAACGCTGGGAAGCATTCGAAACCATCGTGCGCGACTGGCTGCGTGGCTACGGCTACCGGCCGATCCGCATGCCGCTGCTGGAACATACGCCGCTGTTCAAGCGCGCCATCGGTGAAGTGACCGACATCGTCGAGAAGGAAATGTATTCCTTCGAGGACGCGCTCAACGGCGAGAACCTGACGTTGCGCCCCGAAGGTACCGCCTCCTGCGTGCGCGCGGTGACCGAGCACAACCTGCTGTACGACAGCCCGCGCAAGCTCTGGTATATGGGTCCGATGTTCCGCCATGAGCGTCCGCAGAAAGGACGCTACCGGCAGTTCCATCAGGTCGGCGTGGAAGCGCTGGGCTATGCCGGGCCGGACATCGACGCCGAACTGATCATCATGTGCCAGCGCCTGTGGGACGACCTGGACCTGATGGGCATCAAGCTCGAAATCAACTCGCTCGGTTCGCCGGAAGAGCGCCTGAAGCACCGCGCCGAACTGATCGCCTATTTCGAGGCGCACCAGGCCCAGCTCGACGACGACGCGAAGCGCCGGCTGCACAGCAATCCGCTGCGCATCCTGGACACCAAGAACCCGGCCATGCAGGCGCTGGTCGAAGCAGCGCCCAAGCTGTCCGATTACCTCGGCGAGGAATCGCTGGCGCATTTCACCGCGATCCAGGACACGCTGCGCGCCGCCAACATCCCGTTCCGCATCAATCCGCGCCTGGTGCGCGGGCTGGATTACTACAACCTCACCGTATTCGAGTGGGTGACCGATCAGCTCGGCGCCCAGGGTACGGTGTGTGCGGGCGGTCGTTACGACGGCCTGATCGCCCAGCTCGGCGGCAAGCCGGCGCCGGCGGCGGGTTTCGCCATGGGCATCGAGCGCCTGATGGCACTGTGGGACGCAAAGCAGGCCGACGCGCTGGTCGATCGGGTCGAGGTGTACATCGTGCACTCCGGCGCCGGCACCCAGACGGCCGCGTTCACGCTGGCCGAGCGTCTGCGCGACGGCGGTTTCGCGACGCTGATGCATTGCGGCGGCGGCAGCTTCAAGTCGCAGATGAAGCGCGCCGATGCCTCCGGTGCCATGGTCGCACTCATCCTCGGCGAGGACGAGGTCGCGGCCGGCGAAGTGACCTTCAAGCCGCTGCGCGGTGGCGAGCAGATGCGCGTCAGTCTCGACGACGTTGGCGAGCATCTGGCCGCCATGCTGCTGGACGACTTCGTCAGCGACCGCGACGACACTTTCCAATAACGAACTTTCAATAACCGGATTACCGGGCAGGAGCCGACACCATGGCAGCACTCGATCTGGAAGAACAGGAACAGCTCTCCGCCATCAAGGCGTGGTGGAACCAATGGGGCAATGCGATCACCTGGGCCGTGATCGCCATTTCGGCCGCCATCATCGGCCAGCAGGCATGGGGCTGGTATAACCGCGACCAGTCGGTCAAGGCGAGTGCCGTGTTCGACACGCTGCAGGAGGCGGCCCTGGCCGGTGACCTGAAGAAGACGCGCGAAGCGGCGGGAGAACTGACCGAACACTACGCCAGCAGCCCGTATGCGTCGCTGGGCGCGCTGCTTTCGGCCAAGGTTCACGTCGAGAACAGCGATACCAAGACGGCCCGTGCGCAGCTCGAATGGGTGAAGGACAAGGCGCCGGAAGACGTTCTGCGCGATCTGGCCCGCCTGCGTCTGGCCTACGTCATGATCGAGGAGCAGGCGTTCGACGACGCTGCGAAGTTGCTCGACGACAAGGCCGAGGCGTCGCTGGAAGCGCGCTTCCTCGAAGCACGTGGCGATCTGCACCTGATGCGCGACCAGCGCGACGAGGCGCGTGCCGCCTATCAGTCGGCGCTGACCAAGCTGGACGATATGATCAAGGCCGAAGGTGAGGCGGCGTCGCTGGCCCAGCAGGGCTATCGCAGCGTGATCGAAATCAAGCTGGACGCTGTGGGGGGCAAGCAGTGAAACGTGCTTCGGCCCTGCTGCTCGTCGCGGCGCTGACCGGGTGTTCGTCGCTGTCGCTGGACAGCCTGAATCCTTTCAGCGGCCCGTCCAAACCCAAGGTTCCGTCGCTGGGCGTGATCCAGCCGACGGCGCAGCTGGCCGAGGTGTGGCGTTTCGGCGCCGGCAAGTCGGAAAATTTCGTGTTCGAACCGGCAGTGATCGGCGGGACGGTCTATGTCGCCTCGCGCGAAGGTTCGATCGCGCGCATCGACGATGGCCGGCAGATCTGGAAGATCGACGCCGGCAAGAATCTGTCGGGCGGCGTCGGCGCCAATGAGCGCATGCTGGTGGTTGGTACGGAAAAGGGCGAAGTGCTGGCCTTCTCCACCGACGGCAAGCCGATGTGGCAGGGCAGCGTCACGTCGGAAGTGCTCAGCGCGCCCGAGGTGTCGGACGACATGGTGTTCGTGCGCAGCGCCGACAGCCGCATCCAGGCTTTTGCAGCCGCCGACGGTGCCCGCAAGTGGAACTACCAGCGTGCCAACCCGGCGCTGACACTGCGCACCCACGCCGGCCTGATCACGACGCCGTCGCTGGTGCTGGCCGGATTTCCCGGCGGCAAGCTGGTGGCGATCAATCGCACCAACGGTTCCGCGGTGTGGGAATCCAACGTGGCGCTGCCCAAGGGCTCGACCGAGCTGGAGCGCATCGCCGATGTGACCAGTCCGCCGGTGATCGCCGGTCGCGAGGTCTGCGCTACCGCTTTTCAGGGGCGGGTCGCCTGCTTCGAACTGAGCAGCGGCAACACCGTCTGGACGCGCGACATTTCTAGCAGCGCCGGCATCGACATCGATACACAGAATCTCTACATCAGCGATGACAAGGGCGCGGTGCATGCGCTCGATCGCGCCACCGGCGCCAGCCTGTGGAAGCAGGACAAGCTGGCCGGTCGCTTCCCGGGCAAGCCGCTTGCACTGGAGGGATTTGTTGCGGTCAGCGATGTCGAAGGTATCGTGCACCTGCTGCAGCGCGAGAACGGTGCCTTTGCTGCCCGCCTGAACGGTGACGGCAGTGCCATCAACGCGGCGATGCAGCCCTACGGACGCGCATTCATCGCCCAGAGCCGCGCCGGCAGCGTGCGCGCGCTGTCGGCACGCTGAGGAATTGATTTGAAACCCGTACTGGTACTGGTCGGTCGCCCCAATGTGGGCAAGTCAACATTGTTCAACCGCCTCACCAAGACGCGTGATGCGCTGGTCGCCGATTTTCCCGGCCTGACCCGCGATCGCCACTATGGCAACGGCCGCATGGGCGATCGCCCCTTTCTGGTGGTCAACACCGGCGGCTTCGAGCCGACCGCGCGCGACGGCATCATGGTCGAGATGGCGCAGCAGGCCGAGCAGGCGATCGCCGAAGCCGATGTGCTGGTGTTCATCGTCGATGGCCGCGCCGGGCTGACCGCGCACGACCGCGAGATCGCAGCCCGGCTGCGCCGCGTCGGCAAGCCTCTGGTGCTGGCCGTGAACAAGGCCGAGGGTATGCGGCGCGAGATCGTCGCCGCCGAGTTCCATGAACTGGGCCTGGGCGACATCCACGTCATTTCGTCGGCCCATGGCGAGGGCGTGCGCAATCTGGTCGATCACTGCCTCGAACCTTTCCCGCAGGATCCGCAGGACGAAGACGATGTCCGCGGCCCGAAGATTGCCGTGGCCGGTCGTCCGAATGTCGGCAAGTCAACGCTGATCAACGCGCTGCTCGGTGAGGAGCGTGTGATCGCCTTCGATCAGGCCGGCACCACGCGCGACGCGATCAGCATTCCGTTCCAGCGTGGCGGGAAGGAGTACACGCTGATCGACACCGCGGGCCTGCGGCGCAAGGGCCGGGTGTTCGAGTCGATCGAGAAGTTCTCGGTGATCAAGACGGTGCAGGCGATCGAGCAGTCAAACGTCTGCGTCCTGGTGCTCGACGCGACCCAGGAGGTGTCGGATCAGGACGCCCACATCGGCGGCTTCATCGTCGAGAGCGGTCGTGCGCTGGTGCTGGTGGTCAACAAGTGGGACGCAGTGGACAGCTACCGCCGCGAAATCTTCAAACGGGAGATCGCGCGCAAGCTGGGCTTTCTCGGCTTCGCGCGCCAGCTCTACATTTCGGCGCTGGAGGGGCAGGGCGTCAGTGGCATTTTCGGCGCAGTGGACGCCGCTTACGCCGCGGCGATGATCAAGCTGCCAACGCCACGCCTGACGCGGGCGCTGCAGGCCGCGGTCGAAAAACAGGCGCCGCCCAAGCACGGTCTTTTCCGCCCGAAGATGCGTTACGCGCACCAGGGCGGCATGAATCCGCCGGTCATCGTGATTCACGGCAGTGCGCTCGAGCACATCGCCGACAGTTACCGGCGTTTCCTCGAACGCAGTTTCCTCGAAACCTTCAAGCTTCAGGGCACGCCCTTGCGGGTCCAGTTCCGCACCGCGCACAACCCTTTTGCCGCACGGGAAAAATGATCGGCCGCTCCGGGATCAAATCGGCTGACGCCGCGTCCAAGGCTGCGGTGCATCAAAAAATCCAGTACAGTTGAATTTCAAATATACAAGAGGTGTTCCCATGAGCAACAAAGGGCAAATGCTACAAGACCCCTTCCTCAACACCCTGCGCCGTGAGCACGTTCCGGTCGCGATTTACCTGGTCAATGGCATCAAGCTGCAGGGCCAGATCGAGTCTTTCGATCAGTACGTCGTGCTGCTGAAGAACACGGTCACCCAGATGGTTTACAAGCACGCGATTTCCACCGTCGTGCCGGCCCGTCCGGTCAACATCCAGCACGACCAGGGCGAGGGCAGTTGATTCCGTTCCCGTCCTCTACCATGAAAGCCTGCGCGGATGTTTGACCGTCCGTCAGGTGGGGAGCGTGCGGTCATCGTCCAGCTCGACCTTGGCGCGAGGGACTACGAAGACCGTCTCGACGAATTCACGCTGCTGGTGCGCAGCGCCGGTGCCGAGCCGGTCGCTCGCGTCGGTGGGCGCCGGCAGTCGCCGGACCCGGCCACCTTCGCCGGCAAGGGCAAGGTTGCGGAAATCCTCGATCTGGCCAACGCCAACGAGGCCGACATCGTCCTGTTCAACCACGAACTGTCGCCGGGGCAACAGCGCAACCTCGAGCGCGCGCTGTCGCGCCGGGTGATCGACCGCAATGCGCTCATCCTCGACATTTTCGCGCTGCGTGCGCGCAGCCACGAGGGCAAGCTGCAGGTCGAACTGGCTCAGCTCGAACACCTGGCCACTCGCCTGGTGCGCGGCTGGACTCACCTGGAACGGCAGAAGGGCGGCATCGGTCTGCGCGGTCCAGGCGAAACCCAGCTTGAAACCGACCGTCGCCTGCTTGGGGAACGCGTCAAGGCGCTGAAAGAGAAGCTTGAGCGCGTTGAGCGCCAGCGTGGCGTGCGGCGCAAGTCGCGTGAGCGCCGTGAAACGCCGGTCGTCGCTCTGGTCGGCTACACCAACGCCGGCAAGTCCACGCTGTTCAATGCGCTGACCAAAGCCGGCACCTATGCTGCGGACCAGTTGTTCGCGACGCTGGACACGACATCGCGCCAGCTCTACCTCGGCGACTTCGGTCAGGTGGTGCTTTCGGATACGGTGGGTTTCATCCGCGATCTGCCGCACACGCTTGTGGCGGCCTTCCATGCAACGCTCGAAGAGACCGCGGGCGCCGATCTGCTGTTGCACGTGATCGATGCGTCGGCCCCCGATCGCGACGCGCAGATCGCGGCAGTGGACAAGGTGTTGGCGGAAATCGGTGCCGATGCGGTGCCGCAGATCCGCGTGCTGAACAAGGTCGATCTGGTGCCCGCTCTGGCGCCCGGAGCCGATTCCGGGGCCTGTGATACCATTCAAACGGCGCGTGTAAGCGCTCGTACGGGTGCCGGACTCGCCGATCTGAGGGCGGCGGTGACGCAGCGCCTGATTGACGAACGAATAGCTGCCGCCAACCGGAAGTCACCGAATGACGATCCGCGTGGGCTGAATCTGGAACCCTCGTCGAGGTCTGCACTCCCAGTCATCTCACCGTCGGCGGGTGATGAAGCTTCGTCAGCCGACGGAGCGAACGCGTCACCCGACTCATCCATCCTTACTTATCCAGTCTGAACGTGCTCAATGCGATCTTGATGTCGCTCAATGACCCCCGCTGGGGCAATCAGGGCGGCAACGGCAACAAGGGCGGCAACCAGGGACCGCCCGATCTGGAAGATCTCTGGCGTGACTTCAATCGTCAACTGTCCGGCATGTTTGGCGGCAAGTCCTCGGGCGATGGAGGCAACGAGGCGCGCCCGCCAGTCGGGCCACGCCAGTTCGGCGGTGGCATCGGCATCATTCTCGGCCTCGTGCTCATCGTCTGGCTGGCCAGTGGTCTGTACATCGTGGATGCCAGCCAGCGTGGCGTCGTGCTGCGCTTCGGCAAGCTGCACGAAACGACCGAGCCGGGCCTGCAGTGGCGCCTGCCGTTCCCGATCGATTCGCACGAGCTGGTCAATCTGACCGGCGTGCGCACGGTCGAAATCGGCTACCGCGGCAGTGAGCGCAACAAGGTGCTGAACGAAGCGCTGATGCTCACCGACGACGAGAACATCATCAACATCCAGTTCGCGGTGCAGTACATCCTGAAGGATCCGGTTGCCTACCTGTTCCAGAACCGCCTGCCGGAAGACACGGTGGTGCACGCGGCCGAGACCGCGATGCGCGAGATCGTCGGCAAGAGCAAGATGGACTTCGTGCTGTATGAAGGTCGCGAACAGATCGCCGTCGATGCGCAGCGCATCATGCAGCAGATCCTCGATCGCTATCAGACCGGCATCCAGATCAGCAAGCTGACGCTGCAGAACGCCCAGCCGCCGGAGCAGGTTCAGGCCGCGTTCGACGACGCGGTGAAGGCCGGGCAGGATCTCGAACGGCAGAAGAACGAGGGCCAGGCCTACGCGAACGATGTCATTCCGAAGGCGCGCGGTACCGCTTCGCGTCTGATGGAAGAAGCCAACGGTTACAAGCAGCGCATCATCGCGACTGCGGAAGGTGACGCCAGCCGTTTCAAGCAGGTGCTGTCCGAGTATGTGAAGGCGCCCGAAGTGACGCGCCAGCGCATGTACATCGACACCATGCAGCAGATCATGACCAATACGAGCAAGCTGATGATCGACGCCAAGGGCAGCGGCAACCTGCTGTACCTGCCGCTGGACAAGCTGATGCAGCAGTCGGGTGTGGCGACCGATGGCGTTGCCCGTCCGGCTGAGCCGATGACGCTGCCGCCGCTGATGAACGACCAGACGGCAAATGATGCGCGCAACCGTGAAGCGCTGCGTTCGCGTGAGCGGGGAGAGCGTTGATGAAGGAAAAGCTTCCTCTGCTGCTGGGCAGCATCATCCTCGCCATCGTGCTCGCGTCAACCTCGCTGTTCACGGTGGATCAGCGTCAGTACGCGATCGTTTTCCAGCTTGGTGAAGTCCGTAACGTGATCGAACAGCCGGGCCTGCATTTCAAGTGGCCACTGGTGCAGAACGTACGCGTGTTCGACCGTCGCATCCTGACGCTGGACAGTGCCGATCCTGAGCGCTTCATCACGTCGGAAAAGAAGAACGTGCTGGTGGACCTGTTCGTGAAGTGGCGCATCACCGATGTGAAGCAGTACTACATTTCGGTGGGCGGCAACGAACGCCTGGCGGAAACGCGCCTGCTGCAGACCGTGAATGCCGGCCTGCGGGAGGAATTCGGTCGCCGCACCGTGCACGAGGTCGTATCGGGCGAGCGCGACAAGATCATGGAGGACATGCGGAGCAAGGCCAACGTCGATGCGGTGAAGATCGGCGTCGAGATCGTCGATGTGCGTCTCAAGCGCGTCAACCTGCCGAGCGAAGTGTCGGAATCGGTCTACCGCCGTATGGAAGCGGAGCGCAAGCGCGTTGCCAACGAACTGCGTTCGCGTGGTTCGGCCGAGGCCGAGAAGATCCGCGCCGATGCCGATCGCCAGCGCGAAATCATCGTCGCCGAAGCCTACCGCGAAGCGCAGAAGATCAAGGGTGAGGGCGACGCCCAGGCGGCCGCGATCTACGGCAGCGCGTTTGGCTCAAATCCCGAGTTCTACGCTTTCTACCGCAGCATGGACGCTTACCAGAAGAGTTTCCGCAGCAAGAGCGACGTGCTTGTGATCGAGCCGAATTCGGATTTCTTCCGCTATCTGAAGAATGGTTCGAAGGCACCCGGGAAGTAAACACAGCGGGTGAAGCCGGTGGGCGTGCTGTATAGTCCACGGGTTGTTCCACAAGGGAACCAGACCGAAGGCGACAGCCCGCATTGCGGGCTGTGCCTTTTTTGCTGATGGAATCAATCCTGTTGATCGCTGTGGGGCTCATGCTCGTCATCGAGGGTGTGCTCCCCTTTGTCGCGCCCCGTCTGTGGCGCGACACCTTCCGACGGGCGACCGAACTGGCAGACGGCCAGTTGCGCTTCGTCGGCCTGACTTCAATGATTATCGGTATCGCGCTGATCGCGCTGTTCAAGTGATGCGTCGCTGGCTGCTTCCTGAATCCATAGAAGACCTGCTCCCCGATGAAGCACGGCAGGTCGAGCGTCTGCGCCGCGGATTGCTCGACGAATTCGCGCTGCACGGTTACGAGCTGGTTTCCCCCCGCTGGTCGAGTACATCGAGTCACTGCTGACCGGCAGTGGCCGCGACATGGATCTGCGCACCTTCAAGCTGGTCGATCAGCTGTCGGGTCGCACCATGGGATTGCGTGCAGACATCACGCCACAGGTGGCGCGCATCGACTCGCACCTGCTCAATCGAAACGGCGTCGTGCGTCTGTGCTACTGCGGCCCCGTCGTGCATGCATTGCCGTCCGGCTTCAACGCAACGCGCGAGCCGATACAGCTCGGTGCCGAGCTGTATGGCCACGCAGGTATCGAAGCCGATATCGAGCTGATCGGCCTGCTGCTGCGTGCGCTCGAGGTGGCGGGTGTGCAACCGGCGCGCGTCGATCTCGGCCATGTCGGCGTGTTCCGGGCACTGGCTTCGCGCCTGCAATCCGCGGCGCTGCGCAGCGAGGACGGCGAGCAGGAGCTGTTTGCCGCGCTGCAGTGCAAGGACCTGCCGGCGCTGCGCCAGTTGCTCGTCGATGAACCGGCCCAGGTGCGCGACGCCTTCATGGCGCTGCCGGGGCTGTACGGCAAGATCGATGTACTGGCGAGGGCGCGTGCGGAGCTGCCGGACTGGCCGGACATCGGCCAGGCGCTGGACGCATTGGCGCAACTCGCGGCGGCGATCGATCCGGCCGTGGCGGGTGTGGATCTGGCCGATCTGCGCGGCTACCACTATCACAGCGGCGTGAGCTTCGCGGTCTATTGCGCCGGTCAGGCGCAGGCAATCGCGCTGGGCGGGCGCTACGATGAAGTGGGCAAGGCCTTCGGCCGGTCGCGGCCGGCAAGCGGGTTCAGCCTCGATCTGCGTCAGCTGGCGCAGCTTGCTCCAACCGTCGGCGCGAAGTCAGCCATTCTTGCGCCGGCGGTCGCCGACGCTGCGCTGCGTGCCCGCGTGAGTGCGCTGCGGGCGCAAGGTGAAACGGTGATTGCGGCACTGCCCGGTCACGACGACGATGTGCAGGAACTGGCGTGCACTCGCCAGCTGGTATTTGTTGAAGGTGAGTGGCAGGTGAAGCCGCTCGAAAGAAAGGTTTGAGCATGGCAAAGAACGTAGTGGTCATCGGCAGCCAGTGGGGCGACGAGGGCAAAGGCAAGGTCGTCGATTGGCTGACCGATCACGCGCAGGGCGTCGTGCGCTTCCAGGGCGGCCACAACGCGGGCCACACGCTGGTGATCAAGGGGCAGAAGTACGCGCTGAACCTGATCCCGTCCGGCATCATGCGCGACGGTGTCGCCTGCTACATCGGCAATGGCGTCGTGCTGTCGGCGTCCCATCTGCTGTCGGAAATCGATAAGCTGGAGGCGGGTGGCATCGAGGTGCGTTCGCGTCTGAAGGTGAGCGAGGCCTGCCCGCTCATCCTGCCCTTCCACAGCGCGGTCGATATCGCGCGTGAAGACGCACGTGGCGGCGCCAAGATCGGTACCACCGGCAAGGGCATCGGCCCGGCCTATGAAGACAAGGTCGCGCGCCGCGCATTGCGCGTGCTTGATCTGTTCAATCCCGAGCGCTTCGCCGAGAAGCTGCGCGAGGTGATGGAATTCCACAACTTCCTGCTGGAAAAGCAGCTTGGCGCCAAGCCGGTTGATTATCAGCAGACGCTCGATGACGTCCTGGCGCTCGCGCCGAGGCTCCTGCCCATGGTGGCCGACGTGTCGGCGCTGCTGCACGCGGCGCACAAGCGCGGCGACAATCTGCTGTTCGAGGGCGCGCAGGGAACGCTGCTGGATGTCGATCATGGCACCTATCCCTACGTCACATCGAGCAACTGCGTGGCCGGTGCGGCCAGCGCCGGCGCTGGCGTCGGCCCGGGCATGCTGCATTACGTGCTGGGCATCACCAAGGCCTACACCACCCGCGTCGGTTCCGGTCCGTTCCCGAGCGAACTGCCGATCGAGGAAGAGGGCACCGTGGGCCATCATCTGTCAACCATCGGTCACGAGCGTGGCACGGTGACCGGCCGCGTGCGCCGCTGCGGCTGGTTCGATGCGGCTGCGCTGCGCCGTTCGATCCAGATCAATGGCGTGACTGGCCTGTGTCTGACCAAGCTCGACGTGCTCGACGGCATCGAGGAACTGCAGGTCTGTACCGGCTATCGCGTCAACGGTGAGGTGTCCGACCTGCTGCCTCTGGGGTCGGAGCGCGTCGGTGCCTGCGAGCCCATCTACGAGACGTTGCCCGGCTGGGATGGCACGACGGTGGGGGCGAAGCGGGTGGAGGATCTGCCGGCCAATGCACGCGCCTACATCGCGCGCATCGAGGCCTTGTGCGACGTGCCGGTCAACATGATCTCGACCGGCCCAGATCGCGAAGAGACCATCGTGCTTCGTCATCCCTTCGAGTGAGGGTGACGGGTACGACGAACCGCATGCCCCGGAAGGGGTGTGCGGATTTTTTGTTTTTGGCGGCAGCAGAAAACAAAAAAGCCGACATTTCTGTCGGCTTTTCTGCTGGCTTGTTTGGTGCCCAGGAGAGGACTCGAACCTCCACACCTTGCGGCACTAGTACCTGAAACTAGCGCGTCTACCAATTTCGCCACCTGGGCAAGAGGCTGCGCATTTTATACTAGGCATCTACGTTGTCAAGAGAAAAAGAGAAAAAAGTGAAACTGAGCAAGATCCGCCGCGCGGATCCCTTCTTCGAGCGGGAGACCGCTCGCTACGAGAACCCGTTGCCGAGCCGCGAATACATCGTTCAAGTGCTTGAGCAGGCAGCGGTTCCGATGAGTGCCGACGAACTGGTCCAGGCACTCGACATACAGCCGCACGAGCGCGATTACTTCGTGCGTCGCCTCGGTGCGATGGAGCGCGAGGCGCAGCTGATGCGCAATCGTCGCGACGCCTACATCATCCCCGACAAGGCCGATCTGATCGCGGGTCGCGTGGAGGGACATCCCGACGGTTTCGGTTTCGTCATCGTTGGCGACGACAAGACGCCGCCTGGGGCCAAGGCTGAGCGCAAGGACATCTTCCTGAGCGCGCAGGAAATGCGCAGCGTGCTGCACGGTGACCGCGTGCTGGTACGCATCAGCGGCACCGACCGTCGCGGCCGGCCCGAGGGCAAGGTGGTCGAGGTGACTGAGCGCGCGAATTCGCGCCTGATCGCCCGTGTGGTCGAGGAGCACGGCGTGCAGTTCTGCATCGCCGAGAACCGCCGCATCCGTCAGCAGATCGTGCTGGCCGCCCCCGAGAAGGGCAAGCGTGCGCTGAAGGCCGCGGCCGGCGCAGTGGTCGAGGTCGAACTGATCGAACAGCCGACGCGCTATACGCCGCCCATCGGTCGCGTGGTCGAGGTGCTGGGCAACTACGGCGACTCCGGCATGGAGATCGAGATCGCGCTGCGCAAGCACGACATGCCGCACGAGTTCTCGGCCAAGGTGCTGGCGGCGACCAAGCGTCTGCCGGACGAGGTGCGCGAGAAGGACTGCGCCGGCCGTGTCGATCTGCGCGACCTCGAACTGGTCACCATCGACGGTGAAACGGCGAAGGACTTTGACGACGCCGTGTATTGCGAGAAACAGGGGCGGGGCTTCCGCCTCGTCGTGGCCATCGCCGACGTGAGTCATTACGTGAAACCGGGCACGGCGCTCGATGCCGAGGCCTTCGAGCGCGGCAATTCGGTCTACTTCCCGCGCCGGGTCATTCCGATGCTGCCGGAGAAGCTGTCCAACGGGCTGTGCTCGCTCAATCCGCAGGTGGACCGCCTGTGCATGGTGTGCGATATGGACGTGTCCGCGGCCGGCGCGATCCAGCGTTACCGCTTCTACGCCGCAGTGATGAATTCCAAGGCACGCCTCACCTACACCGAGGTTGCGGCCGCCCTTTATGACAAGGATGCCGACACCCGCAAGCGGCTCAAGCCGCTGCTGCCGCGCCTCGAAGCGCTGGACGCGGTGTTCCGTGTCTTTGGCAAGGCGCGTGCGAAGCGCGGCGCTATCGACTTCGAAACGGTCGAGACGCAGATGCTGTTCAACGATGCCGGCAAGATCGAGCGCATCGTGCCGTACGCGCGCAACGACGCGCACCGGCTGATCGAGGAGTGCATGCTGGCGGCCAACGTCTGCGCTTCGCGTTTCCTCGAGGAGAGCGGGCAGGACACACTGTACCGCGTGCATGAAGGCCCGAGCGAAGACCGCCTGCAGAAGCTGCGCGCCTTCCTCGGTGAGTTCGGCTTCCAGCTCGGTGGCGGCGACAAGCCGCACGCGAAGGACTACGCCGCGCTGCTCGAGCGCATCGGCGACCGCCCGGATCGCCAACTGCTGCAGACGGTGATGCTGCGCTCGCTGCGCCAGGCCATCTACAGCCCCGACAACGTCGGTCACTTCGGCTTGGCCTACGAGGCGTACACGCACTTCACTTCGCCGATCCGCCGCTATCCCGACCTGCTGGTGCACCGCGCGATCAAGGCTGCGCTGGCGAAGAAGAGGTACGAGCCGGGCGACTGGTCCGACATCGGTCTGCACTGCTCGACCACCGAGCGGCGCGCCGACGAAGCCAGTCGCGATGTGACCAACTGGCTCAAGTGCTACTTCATGCAGGACCGCGTCGGCGAGGAGTTCGAAGGCAGCGTGTCGGCGGTCGTGCCTTTCGGTCTGTTCGTCGCGCTCGATGACGTGTTCATCGAAGGCCTGGTGCATATTTCCGACCTCGGCGCCGATTACTTCCATTACGACGAAGGCAAGCATCGCCTGGTCGGTGAGCGCAGCGGCCGCATCTATCGTCTGGCTGATCGCGTGCGCATCCAGGTCGTGCGGGTCGATCTCGACAACACGCGCATCGATTTCCGACTCGCCGGCGGTGCCGAGCGGGACTTCGGTCGTGTGCCGCAGCAGGCGAAGCTGACGCCCAAGCAGGGCCCGACCGGCGCGGCTTCGCGCCGGCGCGTCGAGCGCGACGCGTCTGCGCGGGAAGATAAGCCGGTATCGCACGCCAAGGGGAAGGCGAAGCCTGTCGCACCGGACGTGACAGCGCCCGCGCCGCGCACTGAACCGCCTGCCCGGGCGCCCAAGCCAAAGGGAAGCAAGGCTGCAGCGCCGAAGCCGGCAGCGAAGAAGACGGCGAAGAGCGCAACGAAGAAGACGACAGGAAAGAAGAGCGCAGTGAGCAAAACCCCGGCGAAGAAGCCGTCCGCCGCCAAGAAGAGCGGCGCCCGCACACCGAAGTCGGCAGTGCCGAAGCGGAGGGTGCGCGAATGAGCGATACCCGCTACATCTTCGGTTTCCACGCGGTCACCGCGAAGATCCGCCACGCCCCGGATGCGGTGAAGGAGCTGTTCGTTTCCACTGCACGCCAGGACGGTCGCATGCGCGACTTGATTCGCGCTGCCGAGGCGTCCGGCGTCAAGTGGGTGCAGATGGAGCCGGCGCGCCTTGACGGGCTCGCCGGCGGCGCCGCGCGTCACCAGGGCGTCGTGGCGCGCGTGCTGGCGCAAATTCCTTACCGGTCGCTCGACGACGTACTGGATACGCTGTCCGAGCCGCCGCTGCTGCTGGTGCTCGACGGCATCCAGGATCCGCACAACCTCGGCGCCTGCCTGCGCGTGGCGGATGCGGCCGGTGCGCACGCCGTGGTCGCACCGCGCGACCGCGCGGTCGGCCTGAACGCAACGGCGATCAAGGTGGCCAGTGGCGCGGCCGACACCGTACCGTACGTGACGGTGACCAATCTGGCGCGCAGCCTGCGCGAAATGAAGGAGCGCGAGATTCTGACCATCGGCGCGGCCGGTGAGGCCGACAAGTCAATGTATGCGGTCGACCAGTCGGGCGCAGTGGCGTGGGTGCTCGGTGCCGAGGGCGACGGCATGCGCCGGCTTACCCGCGAAACCGTCAACGTGCTGGCGTCGATTCCGATGCATGGCACGGTCGAAAGCCTGAATGTGTCGGTGGCCAGCGGCGTGTGCCTGTTCGAGGCGCGGCGCCAGCGCACGGCCCGGGCAGGCTGAGCACGGCTTGTAAGAATCACGGCCCGCGCGCTATACTCGCGGGCTTACCTTGCCTCACCGGATTCGCATGCCGGGAGGTGTAACCGCCGGACAGGCTCGTGTTTGCCCGGCACTGAACCGCAAGGAGATTACATGCGACATTACGAAGTGGTTTTCATCGTCCATCCGGACCAGAGCGAGCAAGTGCCCGCCATGGTCGAGCGCTACCGTACGCTGGTCACTGGCCGCAACGGCAGCATCCACCGTCTGGAAGACTGGGGTCGCCGTCAGCTGGCCTACCCGATCCAGAAGGTGCACAAGGCTCACTACGTGCTCATGAACATCGAGTGCGACGGCGAAACGCTGGCCGAACTCGAGCACGCCTTCAAGTTCAACGACGCCGTTCTCCGCCACCTCACCATCAAGATGCGCAAGGCTGTCGTTACGCCGTCGCCGATGATGAAGGAAGAGAAGTCGCGTTCGCTGCTGGCACCGGCTGCTGAAGCCGCTGCCCCGGCTGCGGAACAGCCGGCGGCTTGACCGAAGGGCAGGGCGCGGTCGGCCCGGCGGCGAACAGCTTCACCTTGTCCGCCACGCTGATCGAACGCGACGCACTGAGACAGACCCCGGCCGGCGTGCCGATCCTGCGTGGATGCCTCGAGCACTTCTCGCAACAGATCGAAAACGGTGCGCCACGCGAAGTACGGTTTGAAACCGATTTCGTGCTGCTGGGAGATCTTGCAAGGATGCTCGCTCAAGCCCCGCTCGGAACGTCGTTGATTGCAGAAGGATTCATGGCCGCCCGCAGTGCGAAAAGCAGGCAGGGCGTCATGCACATAACCCGTATCGAATTCGTGACCTCGGGCAACTGAGCCCGGCGTCGCAACAGTGGAAGGAAACCACCATGGCTTTCAGACCGAAGAACGGCAAGAAGAAGGACGATCGCGGCTCGCGCAGCATGTTCAAGCGCCGCAAGTTCTGCCGCTTCAGCGCAGAGAAGATCGAAGAGATCGACTACAAGGACGTTGAAATCCTGAAGGACTTCATCTCCGAAAACGGCAAGATCATGCCGGCACGCCTGACCGGCACCCGTGCCGGCTACCAGCGTCAGCTGTCGACCGCCATCAAGCGCGCTCGCTTCCTGGCCCTGATGCCTTACACCGACCTGCACCAGTAATCGAGGGAGACGACCATGCAAGTAATCCTGATGGACAAGGTCGCCAAGCTCGGCGATCTGGGCGATGTGGTGAAGGTGCGTGACGGTTACGCCCGCAACTTCCTGATCCCGACTGGCCGCGCCAAGCGCGTGACCCCGGAAAACCTGGCGGCTTTCGAAGCCCGCCGTGCCGAACTGGAAAAGGCCGCTGCCGAACGTCTGGCCGCTGCCAAGGCTGTCGCCGAGAAGCTGGAAGGCTTCATGGTGCAGATCACCCGCAAGGCCGGTGTCGATGGCCGCCTGTTCGGTTCGGTGTTCACTGCCGACATCGCCGAGGCGCTGGCTGCCCAGTCCTTCCCGGTGGACAAGTCGATGGTGCGCATGCCGGACGGCCCGCTGAAGGCCGTGGGCGATGCCCAGTTCGAGATCGCGCTGCACTCGGACGTGATCGCCACCGTGACGGTGTCGGTGCTCGGCGAGCATTGATCGCCGGCCTTCGGGCTGCGTCGGAAAGGCCACCTGCGGGTGGCCTTTTTCGTTAACGCCCATCCGACGGGCGTTTCATCCACAGCGAAGCCCACAGCTTTTCCACAGCTTGTGCAGTTGTCGTGCAGACGCTGCACGGCTAGATTGCGGGATTGCCCCGGCAAGTTCTCCAGAATGAAAAAGACATCATGAGCAGCGTGCGCAACGCACCCGGTCCGGACGCCCAAGCCGCCCAAGCCGCGCAGGACAGACAGGTGGCGGCGCTGAAGCTGCCGCCACATTCGATCGAAGCCGAGCAGTCGCTGATCGGTGGCCTGCTGCTGGACAACAGTACCTGGGACCGCGTTGGCGACCAGGTCAACGAATCCGATTTCTATCGCGACGACCATCGTCGCATCTTCCGCCACATCGCCAAGCTGATCGAGCAGGGCAAGCCTGCCGACGTCGTGACCGTCTATGAATCGATCGAGAAGGGCGATGAGGCGCAGCAGACCGGCGGCCTGGCTTATCTGGGCGAGATCGCCAATAACACGCCGTCGGCGGCGAACATACGACGCTACGCTGAAATCGTCCGTGAGCGCGCCATCCTGCGCAAGCTGGTCAGCGTCGGCGACGAGATC
Source organism: Methyloversatilis sp. (assembly GCF_965284615.1). Lineage (GTDB taxonomy): Bacteria > Pseudomonadota > Gammaproteobacteria > Burkholderiales > Rhodocyclaceae > Methyloversatilis. Next base: position 2,546,138 of record NZ_OZ260098.1, on the reverse strand, counting down.
GCAGCCAATGCGCTGACGCCGCGCGGACGCGATGCCAAGACGCTGCTCGACGAAGCCGAGTCGAAGATTTTCGAGATCGCCGAAGCGGGGGCTTCGGCCAGCACCGGCTTCGTCGCCATCCAGCCTATCCTGGTGCAGGTGGTCAATCGCATCCAGGAGCTGTACGACCGCGACGATCCGTCGGAAGTGACCGGCGTGCCGACCGGTTACGTCGATCTGGACGACAAGACGGCTGGTCTGCAGCCTGGAGACATGATCATCGTGGCCGGCCGTCCGGCCATGGGCAAGACCACTTTCGCGCTCAATATCTGCGAACACGTGGCGGTCGAGCTGGGGTTGCCGGTCGCCATCTTCTCGCTCGAAATGCCAGGCACCCAGCTGGCCATGCGTTTCGTGTCCTCCGTTGCCAAGATCGATCAGGGGCGCCTGCGCACGGGCCGCCTGACCGACGACGACTGGGGCCGGCTGACCATGGCGCTGGGCAAGCTGCACGAGGCGCCGATCCATATCGACGAGACCGGCGGCATCAACCCGACCGACCTGCGTGCCCGCGCCCGCCGGCTCTATCGCCAGTGCGGCAAGCTCGGCCTGATCGTGATCGACTACCTGCAGCTGATGTCCGGCACGCGCGACGGCGAGAACCGGACTGCGGAAATTTCGGAAATTTCGCGTGCGATCAAGTCGCTGGCCAAGGAGCTGCACGTGCCCATCATCGCGCTGTCTCAGTTGAACCGCGCGCTGGAGCAGCGTCCGAACAAGCGGCCGGTAATGAGCGATCTGCGCGAATCCGGCGCCATCGAGCAGGACGCCGACATCATCATGTTCATCTACCGGGACGAGGTGTACAACCCGGACACCCAGGACAAGGGGCTGGCCGAAATCATCATCGGCAAGCACCGTAACGGTCCGACCGGCACCGTGGTGCTCGGCTTCCAGGGCGAGCACACCAAGTTCGTCAACGCCGCGCGGCCCGGTTCCTACTGAGGCGCGCGTGACGGTCTGGCTGCGTCGCCTTGCCATCGTCATCGCCGTTCTGGCGGTGCTCGGTGTTGGCGCCTTTCAGCTCGCGCTGCATCTGTTGCGCAGCCAGGTCCAAGCAGCGCTCGGGCCGCGTGGTGAGGTGGCAAGCATCGAGGTCGGGCTGGATGCGGTCGTGCTGTACGAGGTGCGCATCCGCGCGCAGCGCGACGGCGACATGCCGTGGCCGGCCGACGACGAACTGCGTGCGCGGCGGGTCGAGGTGGTGCCGCAACTGCGCGACCTGCTGTCGGCGCGTGTGCGCATCGCGCGCATTACCGTCGAAGGCGCCTATTTGTCCATGCTGCGTACCCGGCAAGGTGGCTTACGCGTGCTGCCCGCCCTGCTCGAAACCGACTCAGCCACCGATGCGGGCGGCAGCGTGCCGCCGGTGCACGTCGCGCGCATCGAACTGCGCGACGGTGCGCTCGATTTCTTCGACGCCAGCGTGCGACGCACGCCGCACCGGCTGGCGCTTGAGGCGCTCAACGCGGATATCGGCCCGATCGACCTGCCGGCCCTGGACAGCGCGACCACGCTGGCGATCGACGGGGCCGTCAAGGGGCCTCGACAGGACGGCCGGCTGGCACTGAATGGCGAAGTCGTGCTGGCTACGCGCGACGCGAAGCTCGAGTTCTCGCTGCGCGGCGTCGATCTGGTCGCCTTCCAGCCCTATCTGATCCAGGCCGCGGAAACCGGCGTCAAGCGCGGCTCGATGGATCTGGACATCCGTCCTGTCGTTGCCGACAAACGACTGAAGGCGCCGGGCACGCTCACGCTGACCGGCCTCGAACTGGCTTCCGACAACACTTTCATGGGCATGCCGCGAGCGGCGGTGGTCGGGCTGATGAAGGACAGGAACGGTCGCATCAGCGTCGATTTCACGCTGGAAGGGCGCATCGACGATCCGAAATTCTCGCTGAACGAAGGCTTCGCGACGCGCGTCACCAGCGCCATGGCCGAGTCGCTCGGCGTCAGTCTTGGTGGGCTGGTGCGCGGCGTCGGCAACGCCGGCAGTTCGGTGGTGAAGGGTGTGGGCGAGGCCGTCGGCAAGCTGTTCGGCGACTGATTGCCGGCCGATCCGCCGCCCTCGCCAGGCGCGGATCAGCCCGCCTGTGTCCGCGCCTGTTCGGCGCCCTTCAGTTGTGCGCTCAGGCGCTGCAGTTCGGCCCGCATGCGCGCCATCGCGTCTGGCGGCAGACCGGACTGACGGGCGACCTCAGCGTGCACCTCCTCCGCTCTTTCCCGCAGCGCGTGGCCGGCCTCGGTCAGTCGTATCTCGAGTGCCCGTTCGTCCGTGCGGTTGCGCGCCCGGGTGAGATAGCCGTTCGCTTCGAGCCGCTTGAGCAGTGGTGTCAGCGTCGGCGAATCGAGATCCAGCCGCTCGGCCAGCGCCTTCAGCGTCAGCGCGTCTTCCTGCCACAGCACCAGCATCACCAGATACTGCGGATAGGTCAGCCCGAGCGCCTTCAGACCCGGCGTGTAACAGCGCGTGATCGCGTGGGCGGCGGCGTACAGGGCGAAACACAGCTGCTGGTCCAGCAGCATCGGGTCGATGAAGGTCATGGCGATGTCCTCCGTAGGGGGTCAGAGCACTTCTGCAGCGTGGTCGGCCAGACGCGAACGTTCGCCGCGCTGCAGGGTGACGTGACCGCTGTGCGGCCAGCCCTTGAAGCGGTCAACGACATAGGTCAGGCCGGAACTGCCTTCTGTCAGGTAAGGGGTGTCGATCTGAGCGATATTGCCCAGGCACACGACCTTGGTGCCAGGACCTGCGCGCGTGATCAGCGTCTTCATCTGCTTCGGCGTCAGGTTCTGCGCTTCGTCGATGATGAGGAACTTGTTCAGGAAGGTGCGCCCCCGCATGAAGTTCAGCGACTTCACCTTGATGCGGCTGCGGATCAGATCCATCGTCGCGGCGCGCCCCCATTCGCCTGAGCCATTCGGATCGTCCGTCTTGTTCAGCACGTCCAGATTGTCTTCGAGTGCGCCCATCCACGGCGTCATCTTCTCTTCCTCGGTACCGGGCAGGAAGCCGATGTCCTCACCGACGGGCACGGTCACCCGGGTCATGATGATTTCGCTGTAAAGCTTGGTTTCAAGAACCTGGGTGAGCCCCGCCGCCAGCGTCAGCAGCGTCTTGCCGGTGCCGGCCTGACCGAGCAGCGTGATGAAGTCAACCTCGGGGTTCATCAGCAGGTTCAGTGCGAAATTCTGTTCGCGGTTGCGCGCCAGGATGCCCCAGACCGAATTCTTGTGATGGCTGTAGTCAACCAGTGTTTCCAGCACCGCCGTCTTGCCGGCGCGCTCCCGCACCAGCGCGTGGAAGGGCTTGTCCTGCTTGGCGCCAGCTTCCTTGTAGACGAATTCGTTGATCAGCAGATCCGGGCACAGCGGACCCTTGACCCGGTACATCGTGCGGCCGTTTTCCTTCCATGACTCGAGGTTGCCGCCGTGCTCGTCCCAGAACTTCTCCGGCAGCTCGCGCGTGCCGGTGTAGAGCATGTCGGTGTCTTCGAGCACCTTGTCGTTGAAGTAATCCTGCGCATGCAGCCCGAGCGCGCGGGCCTTGATGCGCATATTGATGTCCTTGGACACCAGGATGACCTGACGACCCGGATGGCGCTGCGAAAGATGCATCACCACCGCGATGATCTGGTTGTCCGCCTTGGCGGTCGGCAGTGCGGTCGGCAGTACGCCGTTGATCGCTTCGGTCTGCAGCAGCAGATGACCGCTGGCGAGTTCGCTCGATGCCGCGGCCAGCGGGATGCCCTCGGCGATCTTGTCTTCGGCACCGCTGACGATCTCGTCGAGCAGGCGGCTCACCTGGCGCGCGTTGCGCGCCACTTCGGTCATGCCCTTCTTGTTGTTGTCCAGTTCTTCGAGCGTCATGATGGGCACGAAGATGTCGTGCTCCTCGAAGCGGAACAGCGACGTCGGGTCGTGCATCAGCACATTGGTGTCGAGGACGAAGAGCTTGGTGGCCGGGGGCGACTTGCGGGAACGGCGGGCAGGGGCTGCTGCGGGGCGTCGGGTGGCCATGTGATCCTGTGGGCGTGAAGTCTCGGGTGGTGTCGTGGGTACGGCGGTTCAGAGCGAGCGGACGAAGGCGAGCACCTCTTCCGCGTGGCCCGGCACCTTCACGCCGCGCCACTCGCGCAGGATAAGGTTGTCCGGACCGATGACGAAAGTGCTGCGTTCCACACCGCGCACCTGTTTTCCGTACATGTTCTTCATCTTCATCACGCCGAACAGCGTGCATGCCGTCTCGTCCGGGTCGGACAGCAGTTCGAACGGCAGTTCGAGCTTGGCCTTGAAGTTCTGGTGCGACTTGATGCTGTCGCGCGAAATGCCGACCACGTCGGCGCCGAGTGCCTTGAAATCGGCGTAGCGGTCGCGGAAGTCCGCACTTTCCGTAGTGCAGCCCGGCGTGCTGTCCTTCGGGTAGAAGTAGATCACCAGCGGCTTGCCGGCAGCGGACAGCAGGAAATCGGCGCCGGAGGTGGAGGGCAGGGTGAAGTCGTCAGCCCGGATTTCGCTCATCGTGTATCGGTCTCCAGTGCTTGCAGAAAGATGGGGTCAGGATGTCGCGTCGGGCAGCAGCAGCGCGGCAGCCACCGCTCGCCCTTCGGCCACCAGAATGTTGTAGGTGCGGGCGGCGGCGAGGGTGTCCATCACCTCGACACCGATGCCTGCTTCGATCATCGGCCGCAGCAGCGAGGGGTGCGGGAAGCGCTGCGTCGGGCCGGTGCCGAGCAGCAGTATCTGCACCGGCAGCGCCGCAAGTTCGGTGAAGTCTTCCGGCTTCAGACGGTCGAGGTCGTCGGCGCCCCAGTCTTCGCGCAATTGCTCCGGCGCGATCAGGATGGTGCGCGTGATCCGGCGTTCGCCGATCTGCAGATAGCCGTCGCCGAAGCCGGTGACCAGCGGAATGGTGGGGCGGGGAGTCTGGTGCAGCTTCACGTCGCGTGGGGAGAAGTCCGGGGTGGTTCGCAACTGTATCGTCGTGGCCGCCAGAACGGTTTTGCCCTGCTTTCGGCGGTCGCTTACAATCATACCTTTTTCGCCTGCCGGCAATGTTGCCAGGGCAGCGGCAAGTGCGCGCGCGCCGCCGCATAGGTAATCCACATGTCCCGCCATACGCCCAAAGAGTCTTCCGAGTCCGCCATCGTGCATCCGCCGGTCACCAAGTCGTCCAAGCTCGCCAACGTCTGTTACGACATCCGCGGCCCCGTCCTCGCCCGGGCCCGCCAGATGGAGGAGGACGGCCACCGCATCATCAAGCTCAACATCGGCAACCTCGCGCCTTTCGGCTTCGATGCGCCGGAAGAGATCGTGCAGGACGTGATCCGCAATCTGCCCGACGCCGCCGGCTACACCGACTCGCGCGGCCTGTTCGCGCCGCGCAAGGCCATCATGCAGTACTGCCAGGAGAAGAAGATTCCCGGCGTCGGCGTGGACGACATCTTCATCGGCAACGGCGCGTCCGAGCTGATCGTGATGGCGATGCAGGGTCTGCTCAACACCGGTGACGAGGTGCTGGTACCAGCGCCCGACTATCCGCTGTGGACCGCCGCGGTGACGCTGGCCGGCGGCACTGCCCGCCACTACATCTGCGACGAGGGCGCCGACTGGATGCCCGACCTCAACGACATCCGCTCGAAGATCACGTCGAGCACGCGCGCCATCGTCATCATCAACCCGAACAATCCGACCGGCGCGCTGTACTCGGACGACCTGCTGCGCGACCTGGTGCAGATCGCGCGCGAGCACAAGCTCATCGTGTTCGCCGACGAGATCTACGACAAGACGCTGTACGACGGCGCGACCCACACCTCGATCGCCTCGCTGGCCGACGATCTGCTGTTTGTCACCTTCAACGGCCTGTCGAAGAACTACCGTGCCTGCGGCTACCGCGCCGGCTGGATGGTGGTGTCCGGCGACAAGCGCCACGCGCGCGACTACATCGACGGCCTGAACATGCTGGCGTCGATGCGCCTGTGCTCAAACGTGCCGGGCCAGTTCGCGATCCAGACCGCGCTCGGCGGCTACCAGAGCATCAACGACCTGATCAAGCCGGGCGGCCGTCTGGCGCGTCAGCGCGACGTGGCGTGGGAACTGCTCACCGACATCCCGGGTGTGAGCTGCGTCAAACCGCGCGCTTCGCTCTACCTCTTTCCGAAGCTTGATCCGAAGATCTACCCGATCGAGGACGACCAGCGCTTCATCCTCGAACTGCTGGAAGAACAGCGCGTGCTGCTGGTGCAGGGCACCGGCTTCAACTGGCCGCGTCCGGACCACTTCCGCGTCGTCTTCCTGCCGCACGAAGACGATCTGCGCGACGCCATCGGCCGCATTGCCCGCTTCCTCGACGGCTACCGCAAGCGCCATGGCACCTGAGTCGCCGACGCTCGAAGTGCTGCGCGTGGCGGGCGCTCGCGCGGTAACGGAACCGGGCTTGCTCGCCCGGGCCGAAGCCGTGCATCGCGCGCTGCGGCCGGATCTGCCGGCCGACTACGCCGGCACGATGCAGGGCATCGTGGCCGATGGTGGCGAGATCGCGGTGGCCGTCGCCGACGGAGAGGTCGTCGGTGTCACGGTCTTTCGCAGCTATCGCAACACGTCCTGCGGAGTGTTCTTCTACGTCGATGATCTGGTGACCGACCCGGCAGCGCGCTCGCGCGGCGTCGGCAAGCGGCTGCTCGACTGGCTGGCGGCCGAGGCGAAGGCGCGCGGCGCGACCCGGCTGCGGCTGGATTCCGGCACCCATCGCGTCGATGCGCACCGCTTCTACCATCGCGAAGGCATGCACATCGCCTGTTTTCATTTTTCGCGGGACCTGGCCTGACCGGCCCGCGGCACCCATTACAAGACGAGGGACAGCATGAAACCCATCAACGTAGGCCTGCTCGGCATCGGCACCGTCGGCGGCGGCACCTGGACGGTGCTCACCCGAAACCAGGAAGAAATCACCCGTCGCGCCGGTCGCCCGATCCAGATCACCGCCGTTGCCGACCGCGACGTCGAGCGCGCGAAGTCGATGACCGGTGGTGCCGCCCGCGTGACCGGCGACGCCTTCGAGGTGGTGCGTGATCCCAGCATCGACATCGTGGTCGAGCTGATCGGCGGCTACACCGTGGCCAAGCAGCTGGTGCTGGAGGCGATCGCCAACGGCAAGCACGTGGTCACTGCCAACAAGGCGCTGCTCGCCGTGCACGGCCAGGAAATCTTCGCCGCGGCGCAGGCCAAGGGCGTCATGGTGGCGTTCGAGGCGGCCGTGGCGGGCGGCATTCCCATCATCAAGGCGGTACGCGAAGGCCTGACCGCCAACCGCATCGACTGGATCGCCGGCATCATCAACGGCACCACCAATTACATCCTGTCGGAAATGCGCGACAAAGGTCTCACCTTTGCCGACGCGCTGGCCGACGCGCAGCGTCTGGGCTATGCCGAAGCCGACCCGACCTTCGACATCGAAGGCGTCGATGCCGCCCACAAGATCACGCTGCTGTCGGCGCTCGCCTTCGGTATCCCGGTGCAGTTCGACCGTGCCCACATCGAGGGCATCACCAAGCTGACCGCCGAGGACATCCGTTACGCCGAGGAACTGGGCTACCGCATCAAGCTGCTGGGCATCACGAAGCGCAAGGCCGACGGTTTCGAACTGCGTGTGCATCCGACGCTGATCCCGTCCAAGCGCCTGATCGCCAACGTCGAAGGCGTGATGAACGCCGTGGTGGTGAAGGGCGACGCGGTGGGCGCGACGCTGTACTACGGTCGCGGCGCCGGCGCCGAACCGACGGCCAGCGCGGTCATCGCCGACCTGGTCAACGTGACCCGTCTGCATACCGCCGACCCGGAACACCGCGTACCGCACCTTGCCTTCCGCGCCGATCAGCTGTCGGATACGCCCATCCTGCCGATCAGCGAGGTCGAAAGCGCCTACTACCTGCGCCTGCGCGTGCAGGACAGACCCGGCGTGCTGGCCGACATCACGCGCATCCTCGCCGACCAGGGCATCAGCATCGACGCGATGCTGCAGAAGGAACCGTCGGAAGGCGAGCAGCAGGCCAACATCATCATGCTGACCCACGTCACCCGCGAAAAGCAGGTCGATGCAGCCATCGTCCGCATCGAGGCGCTGGACAGCACGGTGGGCGCGGTGACGCGCCTGCGCCTGGAAGAACTGAACGGCTGAACGGACAGGCCGGCGCTCAGCCGGCCTGAGCGGGGCCGGCGCTCATCGCGTCGGCCAGTTCGATGCGGTGATACAGCGCCGCCACCACGTCGGTGCGATCCAGCATGCCGACCAGACGGTCGGCGCCATTGATCACCGGCACTGCCGGCTGACGACCGGAGGCCAGCGCCTCGGCCGCGTCGGCTACGCTGTCGTTCTGGCGCAGCACCAGCACGCCGTCGCGCACCTCGCGCATCATCTGTCCGACCACCTCCGCCTTGTCCGAGTGCGTGTGCGGTGAGCGCGCCAGCAGATGGCGCACGGCCTCGCCCATCGAGCGATTCGCCTCGGGCGACACCTCGCGCAGGAAGTCCTCCAGCGACAGAAGGCCGATCACCCGTCGGCTGCGGTTGACCACCGGCAGCGTATCGACGCGCAACTTGCGCATCAGCAGCCAGGCGTCTGCCAGCGGCGTTGCGAATTCGACGGCGGGCGCCGTGACGGCGCCATCGATCAGATCGCCGCAGCGCATGCGATGCACGCGCTTGAAGGCGTGCCGCAGTGTGCGCTCGTAGAGATCGACCAGATCGTCCTCGCGAATGTCGAGGAAGCTGTCGATCTCGCTCAGCGCCGCCTCCAGGTCGCGGTGGGCGATGACGGGCGGCGCCTGATGCATCTGCTGCTGGGCGGCAGGCGGCGTGCCCTGGGGGTAATGGCGGCCGGGGACGAGATTGTTCACCACCATCACCGCCACCATGATGGCGATCGTGTTCGCCGCCGTCGCCATCAAGGCAGGCTCGATGGCCGTACCCTGTGCGGCGGCCATGGCCATGGTCAGCGCCATCGCGCCAGCGGGCGGGTGGATGCAGCGCGCCCACGCGGTAAGCCAGATCGACGCCGCCAGTGCGACCGCCATCACCCACGGTCCGGCCGGCAGCCAGTGACCGCAGGCGTAGCCCAGCGGCGCGGACAGCAGCAGGCCGCCGATCACCGACCACGGTTGGGCCAGCGGACTGTGCGGCAGCGCGAACAGGATGACGGAGGTCGCGCCCAGCGGCGCCAGGATGCGTTTTTCTTCGGCGCCGAGCGGCAGCACGAAAAGCACGCCCTCGAACAGCAGCAGGCCGAAGAAGCCGGCGAGCGTGCTGCGCCAGCGTTCTGCGCGGGACAGCGGCGGGGCATCCGATACCAGATGACGCCGCAGCAGTTCGGTCAGGCCGGTCATCGAATCGGTCCGGGCAAAGCGCGCCAGTCTACCTGTATGCCCCATTGTGGTGCGAACATGTACCCATAACCACAGCGCACGCCGGCGCGGGCCGGGCAGCGCCCTGTGCTAGATTAATGCCCCCTGCGCGTGCTCCGCGCGCCGCTTCTCGACCACGAATCCGATGCACGACGCGATGTACTACGTATCCACCCGCGGCCAGGCGCCGCAGAAGCGCTTCACCGAAATCCTGCTGGGCGGCCTGATGGAAGATGGCGGTCTCGCCATGCCGGTGCAGTACCCGCGGTTCACCGTGACCGATCTCGAAGCGATGCGCGGCATGGATTACCGCCAGCTCGCCTTCGCCATCCTGTCGCGCTTCGCCGACGACATTCCGGCCGCCGACCTGAAGGCGCTGATCGACCGCACCTATACGCCGGAGGTGTATCGAAACACGGTGTCCGGGTCGGATGCGCGCGACATCACGCCGCTGTACACGCTGGAGTCCGGCCTGCATCTGCTCGAACTGTCCAACGGTCCGACGCTGGCGTTCAAGGACATGGCGATGCAGCTGCTCGGCAATCTGTTCGAGTACGCGCTGGAAAAAAGCGGCCAGCAGCTGAACATCTTCGGCGCCACGTCCGGCGACACCGGCTCCAGCGCGGAATACGCGATGCGCGGCAAGCACGGCGTGCGCGTGTTCATGCTGAGCCCGCACGGCAAGATGAGCCGTTTCCAGACGGCGCAGATGTTCAGCCTGCAGGATCCGAACATCTTCAACATCGCGGTGCGCGGCGTGTTCGACGACTGCCAGGACATGGTCAAGGCGGTGTCCAACGATCTCGATTTCAAGTCGAAGTACTGCATCGGCACGGTCAATTCGATCAACTGGGCGCGCGTGTCGGCCCAGGTCGTTTACTACTTCAAGGGCTATTTCGCGGCGACGAAGCACAACGGCGAACAAGTGAGCTTCACCGTGCCGTCCGGCAACTTCGGCAACGTGTGCGCCGGCCACATCGCTCGCATGATGGGCCTGCCCATCCGTCACCTGGTGGTCGCGACCAACGAGAACGACGTGCTCGACGAGTTCTTCCGCACCGGCGTCTATCGTCCGCGCGCCACCGCGGAAACGCTGCACACGACCAGCCCGTCAATGGACATTTCCAAGGCCAGCAATTTCGAGCGCTTCATCTACGACCTGACCGGCCGCGATGCGGAGGCGGTGCGGGCGATGTGGGGCGAGGTCGATCGCGGCCGTCCGTTCGATCTGTCGGCGTCGTCGCTGTTCGGCAAAGTGGCGTCCGAATACGGATTCCAGTCCGGTGCCAGCAATCATGCGCACCGCGTCGCCACGATGCGGCTGGCCAACGAACGCTGGGGGCGCGCTATCGACACGCACACCGCCGACGGCCTCAAGGTCGCGCTGGAGCGGCGCGAGGCCGGCGTGCCGATGATCGTGCTGGAAACTGCGCTGCCGGCAAAGTTCTCGGAAACCGTGGTCGAGGCCCTGGGTCGCGAACCGGTACGCCCGGCCGGCATGGAAAACCTGGAATCGCTGCCGCAGCGTTTCGAGGTGATGGATGCCGACGTGGCGGCCATGAAGGATTACATCGCGCGCCACGCCGGCTGAGCGCAGGGGCGGTCGCCCCACGGATTCAAGACATCCGCCGGCCTGCCGTAAACCCGTACATCGAACTGTGTACGTACGGGGACAACTCATGGGTGAGCCGGTGAACGCATCGCTTGAAGCACTGCAACGACTTTCGGCCGAACTGGAATCGGGGGACATCGTGTTCCCGACCAGCATCGACGTTTCGCTGCGCATCCGCCAGGCGCTCGAGAATCCGGACATCAACATCAACGAGGTCGCGCGCCTGGTCGGCGCCGAGCCGGTGCTGAGCGCGAAAGCGCTGCGTCTGGCCAACTCGGTCGCCTACAACCGCAGCGGCAACGAAATCACCGACGTGCGCACTGCTGTGAACCGGGTCGGCACCGAGCCGATCCGCATGCTCACGATGTCGCTCATCGTCCGCCAGATGGTCAACGCGCGTGCCGACGAGCGGCTGCGTGTGATGACGCACGACCTGTGGCAGCACACGATTCACGTGTCGGCACTCAGCTTCGTGATCGCGCGCCGGCTGTCCCGACTGAACGCCGATGCGGCGATGTTCGCCGGCGTCGTGCACGAGATCGGCCAGTTCTACCTGCTGGCCCGGGCGTCCGCCTTCCCGGCGCTGCTGCAGCGCGAGGAGGAATTGAGCGGCCTGATGTTCAGTTTCAGCCGCAGTGTCGGTCGCGCAGTGCTCGAATCGCTGAAGGTGCCGACCCAGATCATTGATGCGGTTGACGATCCGTCGATCACGGGTCCGGTCGTGCCGCCGCGTTCGCTGGCCGACGTTCTTTTCCTGGCCGAGAGCATGGCGGCCTTCCCCAACCCGTTCTGCAGTGCGACGGCGGAGCACGACGCGGCGATCGCCGAGACGGTCACCGCCGACATCGACAACGAAACGCTCGACGCGGTGGTCGCTGAGTCGCAGGAGGAAATCGATTCCATCATCGCGACACTACAGGTGTGATCGGCTCGACCGCCGGGGAGGGCCTCAAGTCCGCGCCCGGCGGACCGTTAATTTCGGTGAAATCTGATAACAGCTGAACCAGGGCAAACCCGTCGAAAGACGGCGACGCAAAGTTTCCGGTCTACAGGGTGACGACACCCCATGACAGCGGGGCCGCCGCTATACTGCGCCACAGGTTGCGCTCCGACCTGAAACTTGCCCGGGTTTCGGCCTTTTCACGTCGCGTTGAGCGACCGCAAAGGTAAACAATGAGCGCCGCTTCACCGATGCCTCCCAATCTGCCGCCCGAACGCGGACGCGTGATCAACGACTGCCGCGATTTCACGCTGCGTCGTCTGCGCGAATCGCTGCACGGCATGCTGACCAAGATCGAAGAAGATCTGGTCGCGCGTGCAGAAGCCGAGCTCGACCGCGACCAGCGCAACCTCTACATGTTCACCTGCGGCAAGGCCCGCGAGAACTGGGCCGGCATCGAGCAGGCCTTCATCGACAATCTTTCGCGTTATTTCGACGCCCGCGTGCGCGGTGAGCCGCTGAGGGCCTCCGCCGCCGCCACGCCGAAATCGCTCGACGAACTGAGCCTGGTCGAAGAGGACGTGCTGACCCAGGATCTGGCGGTCAGCGAGATCACCCGCAAGCTGAAGGAACACTGCGACGAGGATCTGTACGCGGTCGAACAGCGACTGGGCAGCCTGCTCGGCAAGCAGGATCCGACCGATGCCGACAACCCGATCGGTACCGAGGCCATTGCCAACGCGCTGCGCGCGGCGTCCGAAGAGGTCGACCCGGGCGTGCAGATGCGGCTGGTGCTGCTGCAATCGCTCGAACAGCAGATTTCCAACGAGCTGGCCCGTCTCTACCAGGAACTGAATACCCGTCTGGTGCGCCAGAACGTGCTGCCCGGACTGCGCCGCGGGTTCCGGCGTGCACCGATGGCAGGGGCGCGGCCGCGCGGCGCCGGGCCTGCACCGGGTGGCGAGCAGGCCGCGATGCCGCGGCCGGACTTCGGCACCGTGTCATCGGTACAGGGCTTCGGCAGCGCGTCGATGACGCAGGGTTTCGGCACGGCGTCGATGCATCAGGGCTTCGGCGATCCGTCGATGTCGGGCGTTGGCGGTTTCGATGGCGAGGGCGACATCTATGCGATGCTGGCCCAGCTGGTGCAGGGTCAGATGGCTGCCCAGGGCATTCCGATGCCGGCTGCCGGCGGCAGCGGGCCCGCCGCCGGCTTCACGCCGGCCTCGCCCTTCGTGTTCGAGGCGCTGAGCGCGTTGCAGGCCGAGGCCGATCATCTGCCGGTGAGTTCCGGTGTCGGGCTTCCCGTTCCGGTCAATGTTCTGCGCGATTTCCGCAGTTCCGATCTCGGCCGGCATCTGGGGCAGTTCGACGCGATCACGGTCAACATCGTCGCGATGCTGTTCGACCTCATCTTCGACGATGCGAACATCGCCGATCCGATCAAGGCGCTGGTCGGCCGGCTGCAGATCCCGCTGGTCAAGGTGGCCATGCTGGATCGCAGCTTCTTCTCCAGCAAGGCGCACCCGGCGCGCCGCCTGCTCGATCTCATTTCTCAGGCCATGCTGCGCTGGGGCCGCGATGTCGGCCACGACGATCCGCTGTACGTGAAGCTGGCGGAAATCGTCGATCGCATCCTGCGCGACTTCGAGCGCGACATGAGCCTGTTCGAGGCCTGCAACAGCGATCTCGAAAGCTTCATCGAGGCGCTCGAATCCGAGGAGTCGCAGCGTGCCGAAACGGCCGCCCGTCTGGCCGAAGAGCGCGAACAGGAACGTCTGCGCCGCGACGATGCGCGTCGCGCCGCCGACGACGCCGTGACGACCGTCTGCGCACGCCGCTGCCTGCGGTGGTGCAGAACCTGCTCGACGGCGTCTGGCGCCGCTTGCTGCGCACGCTTGCCGAGCGCGGAACCGATACCGAGGTCGATTACCGGCAGGCTCTGGTGACGGCCGACGAACTGATCTGGAGCGTGCAGCCGAAGAGCGATCCGGAAGAGCGGCGCAAGCTGGTGCAGGCGCTGCCCGGCCTGCTGCGCCGGCTGAATCAGGGTTTCGACACGGCCGAAGCGCATCCGGCCGACAAGTTGCTGCTGCTCAACGGCCTGTTCGATCTGCACGCACAGTGGATCAAGCCAGGGGCGACGCCTGGCGCACCGCCCCCGGTGAAACAGTGGGTGCCGGGCGAGGGCTCGGCGAATGACGCGGTGCCGGCGCCCGAGGTGGTGACAGAGCACGTCGAGCAGGATGGCCTCGAGTACGAGGACATTTCGCTCAATCTGCCGGCGCATCTCGATATTGCCGACGAAGGCCGGGTGGCCGAGCTGAAGCGTGGCGACTGGGTCGAGTTCAAGCAGCCCGACGGCAGTTTTTCGCGCATGCGCCTGAACTGGGTCAGTCCGCAGCGTGGCATCTATCTGTTCACCAATCCCGGTTCGCCGCGGGCCACCTCGATTGCGCCCGACGCGCTGGCGCTGCAGCTGGCGCGGGGCGAAGCGCGTATCGTCGATGCGGCGCCGATGTTCGAACGCGCGGTCAGTCAGGCGCTGGCACAGCCGCGCGACGAGCTTGCCGCCGGCTGAGTGTCCCGCGCGCGGCAGCGCATTCAGCGCGTGTGCTGGCGATCGTGCTTCTGGTGGCGGATGCTGCGCTTGGCGCGGTCCTGCATCTTTTCCATGCGCAGCGCCTCCTTCCTGTTCAGCGAGCCGTCGGCCAGTGCCCGGTTTTCGGCGTGATCGATGTGCGCCTGCTGGTGTTCGAGCCGCGTTGCCTCGCGCTGGGTGAGGTTGCCACTTTCGACGCCGTGGTCGATGCGCTGTTCCTGCCGTACCTGACGCGCGTCGATGCGTTGCTCCATGCGCTCGGAGGGCGTCTGCGCCAGCGCGCTGCCGGCGACGAGCAGGGGGGTGATGGCGAGCAGGCCGGGGATGAGTTTCATGGTGTTCTCCGCAGGTTCAGCGTCGGCGGGATGCGTCTGCTGTGACCGTGAGACGCGTCGCCCTGGCCGGCCCTTACGCGCCGCCGCTGTAAGCGGATGTAATGTGCGCTCAGGCGCGTAAGGAATGCCGCGCCGCGGCGTCAAACTGTCGTGTCCATCCTTCTGCTTGCGATGATGATTTTCCGTCTGACCCTGCTGTGTGGCCTGCTCTGGGCAGGTGTCGCGCAGGCCGAAGTGCCGGCGGTGCCGGACCCGGGTGCCTGGAGTGCCTTGCCCGCCGACCGGCGGGAAGCGCAGGCGCACGAACTGCGGCAGAAGCTGAAGGCGGCCACGCCAGAGGAGCGGCGCGAGTTCCGCGCCCGGCTGCGCGAGCGTCTGTCGTCGCTGCCGCCGGAACAGCGCCGGGAAATGAGCGAGCGGCTGCGCGAGGACTGGAGATCGATGAGCGCGACCGAACGCGAGCGCCTGCGCGCCGAACGGCGCGCCTACATACAATCGTTGTCGCCGGACGAGCGGCGCGCGCTGTTGCGCGAGCGCCGCGAAATGCTCGAGCAGATGACACCCGAAGAACGCCGGCGGCTCAAACGTGAACTTGAACGCTGAGGGCGCGCTGTCCGGCTTCCGTGTGCTGCTGCCGACCGGCTGGCGCAGCGACGCGCTGTTGCTGCAGCAGGCGAGGGCGGGTGAGCGGGTGGCCAGTGACGAACTGGTGAAACGCCTTCTACCGCCAGCCCATGCGCTGGCCTGGAAACTGACCGGCGACGCCGCCGAATCCGACGACGTCGTGCAGGAGGCGTTCTGCCGCCTGTGGCAGCACGCAGGGCGCTTCGAGGGAAGGGCGCAGCTGTCCACCTGGTTCCTGAGCATCGTGCGCAACCTGTGCATGGACCGCTTCAGGCGCAGCCGGCCGCGCGCCGACGAGGCGGAACTCGAATCGCTGGCCGATCCGCAGCCCACGCCGGAGGAGCACTGGCAGGCGGCGGCGCGCAGCGGCGCATTGCGCGCCGCCCTGGCAGGTCTGCCGGAACGCCAGCGCGCGGCACTGATGATGTGGGCCTGGCAGGAGTACGATGTGGCAGCGATCGCGCGCGAGCTCGGCATTGCCGACAATGCCGCGCATCAGCTGCTGTTCCGGGCGCGCACGCGTCTGAAGGCCCTGCTGGCCGGGGAGACCGACGATGACTGAACGATTTTCCGATGACGCGCTGCGCAGCGCACTGCGTTCGCTGCCGCCACCGCCGGTGCATGCCGCACTGACGGCACGCGTGCGGGACGGCGCGCCGCGTCGTGCCGCGTCGGCGTGCCCGCGCTGGGTGACGGGCGTTGCGCTCGCCGCGCTGGTTCTCGCCGTGGCGGCCGGCGTGTTCGAGTACCGTGCGTGGCAGGAAACCGAAGAGCTCGCGCAGCTCGACGAGCTGTCGATCACTACCATGCTGGTTCTTTGACGCAACGGGTTTTCACCGTCGGGCCGGCCTGCTACGCTGCGCCGCTGCCTTGCCGATGGAGTGCTTCAAATGCTGATTGACCGCCAACGTTCCTCGCTGCTGCTGATCGACATGCAGGAGCGCCTGCTGCCGGCGATGGACGACGCCGACCGCCTGCTGGACAACGTCGTGTGGATGGTGAAGATCGCACAGCGGCTGTCGGTCCCGGTATTGGTCAGCGAGCAGTATCCCAAGGGCCTCGGGCCGACGGTGCAGACCCTGCGCGACCTGATCCCGGCCGAATCCATCGTACCCAAGATGCATTTTTCATGCGTTTCCGACGGCTGCCTGAAGCCCTTGCTGGACGAGGCGCGGCCGCAGGTCATCGTGTGCGGCATCGAGTCGCACATCTGCGTGCTGCAGACCTCGATGGATCTTCAGTCCAGCGGCCGCCAGGTGTTCGTCGTCGCCGACTGCGTCGCCTCGCGCGACCCGTCCAACCGCGGCCTCGCGCTGGAGCGTCTGCGCCAGCACGGCGTGGTCATCGTGTCGCGCGAAATGGTCGCCTTCGAATGGCTGGGCGCGGCGGGTTCGGAAGAATTCCGCGAGATCAGCCGCACCTATCTGCGTTGACGTCGGCCAGCGTGGCGCGGCCGCACAGCGCCATGCTCATTTCCAGTTCGTCGCGCAGCAGCCGGATCACGTGCGCGACGCCGAGCGCGCCGCCGGCAGTCAGACCCCACAGATAGGGGCGACCGACCATGACCGCTCGCGCGCCGAGCGACAGCGCGCGCAGCGCGTCTGCACCGCTGTTGACGCCGCTGTCGAACAGCACCGGCACGTCGTCGCCGACCGCAGCGATCACCGCCGTCAGGCAGGACAGGGCCGGTGGCGCGCAGTCCAGCACACGCCCGCCGTGGTTCGACACGACAACCCCGTCGCAACCGAGATCGACGGCGCGCGCGGCGTCCGCCGCGTGCAGCACACCCTTGATCAGCAGCGGCACCGGCGTGCGCGCGCGCAGCCAGGCGAGGTCGTCCCAGCCGGGCGCGTCGCCCATCCAGCCGTCGAACACCTCGCTCTGCCCTGGCTGCAGTTGGCGGCCGACCGGAGCGTCGATATTCACCGCGCGCACGTCGGCCGGCAGCGGTGAGGCCGCCAGCTTGATCGGCGCATCGGCGGTGAACACCACGCAGCGATAGCCGGCGGCGAGCGCGCGATCGAGCAGGCGTGCCGTGCGCTCGCGGTCGCCCTGCCAATAGAGCTGGAACCACAGCGGTTTCTCGGCCGCACGTGCGATCTGTTCAAGCGGCTGGCTGGCCAGCGTGCTGACCACCATCTGCCCGTCCTGCGCCGCGGCCGCCATTGCGCTCGCACACTCACCGTCCGGATGCTGCAGGCGCTGGTAGGCGATCGGCGCCAGCAGCAGCGGGTGGCCCAACATTTCGCCGAACAGTTCGATCCGCGTATGGCCGCCGCGCACGTCGGTCAGCGGTCGCGGCCACAGCGGCATGGCGTCGAGCGCTGCACGGTTGGCGCGACCACATATGGTGTCGCGGCCGCCGTCGAGGTAGTGCCAGATGTCCGGATGCAGCAGTTCGCGCGCCCGCTCGCGGTAGCCGGCGATCGACTGCGGCAGGTTCAGCGGCGTGTTCAGGCTGAACCCCAGCGGCGCAGCAGGTTGTGATAGATGCCGGTCAGCTTGACCATGGACGCCGTCTCGCCCAGTTGCTGGCGCAGCGTCAGCAGTTCCATGTCGAGGTCGAACAGCAGGCGGCGCTGCTCGGCGTCGCGCACCATGCTCTGGATGAACATGAAGCAGGCGAGGCGGGCGCCGCGCGTCACCGGTGTCACCTCGTGCACCGACGACGACGGGTAGAGCACCAGGCTGCCGGCCGGCAGCTTGACGCTGTGACGGCCAAAGGTGTCGTCGATCACCAGTTCGCCGCCGTCGTACTCGTCCGGATCGGCAAGGAAGAGCGTGGCCGACAGGTCGGCACGCACATAGCCGCTGCCGTCCGGCATTGCGCGCATCGCGTTGTCGATGTGCTGGCCGTAGCGATTGCTGCCGTCGGCATAGCGGTTGAAGAAGGGCGGCAGTATCTTCGCCGGCAGTGCGGCGCTGAAGAACAGCGGTTCGCGGTTCAGCGCCGCCAGCACGCGCCGGCGCAGCTCCGGCAGCGTCGGGGCGCTTTCCGGCACCTGCTGGTTGTTCTTCACGACCGTCGCCTGCGATCCGGCGGTGAGGGCGCCACTGGCCCACTCGGAACGGTCGAGCAGATCGCGGAGGGCGGCGACTTCTTCGCCGGACAGCAGGTCATCTATCGTCAGCAGCATCGGAGCGAATTCATGGCGGACAGCAGAGCCGCGCGGCCGTCACCCGGACGGCGCGGGCCGCCGGCAAGTTCGAAGAAGTAGTTCTCGTTCCGCAGCTTATACACGTTAAGGCGCAGCTTGAGACCCTGGCTGATTTGACGCAGCGCAAGCGGCGCGCATACCGGGATGCGACCGCCATCGAGGCAATGGCGCGGGGTGTGCTCGACGGGGCGCGTCGCGCTCAGAGATAGAGCACGGCCGGGAAGACGGTGACGGCCAGTACGAACACCAGCCATTCGAGGTTGTTGCGGGCGAGGAAGCCGGTGAAGTGCAGGATGAGCACCGTGATCGCCACAACGTAGTACAGGATGAACCACATCAGACGGAATCTCCGCGAGTAGGGGCTGGCGCCGGACGCTCAGCGTTCGACGTGGCGAAGTGAAAGGTCGATGGCGCGGACGTTCTTGGTCAGGACGCCGATGGAGATGCGGTCCACGCCGGTTTCGGCGATCGCCCGCACGCGGTCGAGGTTCACGCCGCCGGACGCTTCGAGTTCGGCGCGACCTGCGTTGATGGCGACCGCTTCGCGCATCTGTTCGATGGACATGTTGTCGAGCAGCACCATGGTGGCGCCAGCGTCGAGCGCCTCGCCCAGCTGGGCCAGCGTCTCGACCTCGATCTGGATGAAGGCATTCGACGGTGCGATGCCGCGCGCGCGCGCCAGTACCGGGCGGATGCCGCCGGCGGCCATGATGTGGTTTTCCTTGATCAGGATGCCGTCGTACAGTCCCATGCGGTGATTCAGGCCGCCGCCGACGGTGACCGCATACTTCTGCGCCAGCCGCAGGCCGGGCAGGGTCTTGCGGGTGTCGACGATGCGTGCCGAGGTGCCGGCGATGGCGTTGACGAAGCGACGCGTGATGGTGGCGGTGGCCGACAGCAGCTGGACGAAGTTCAGCGCGGCACGCTCGGCGGTGAGCAGGGCGCGGGTTTCCGACAGGATTTCACACAGCCGCTGGTCCGGCGCGACCCACTCGCCTTCGGCCACATGCCAGGCGACGGTCGCTTTCGGGTCGAGCGCACGCAGGCAGGCTTCGAACCAGTCGCGGCCGCACAGCACTGCTTCCTCGCGCGCTGTCACCATGCCGGTGGCGGCGCGTCCGGCCGGGATCAACCGTGCGGTCAGGTCGCCGGTGCCGACGTCCTCGGCCAGCGCCTGCGACACGTTGCGTTGTATTTCGATGGACAGCTGATCGTTTTCCCGCATGGCTCGTCTTCTGTATTTGTCGCGGCGCATTCTAGCATCGGCCTGCCCCGGCCCATGCGAGCCGCAAGGCTGGCACAGGCAATCCGGCCTTCCTCCCAAGTTCGTCACGAATCGGCTTCACGTGCGCGCCGCCATGCTTAAAGTTGCGCTGCTCGCTGCCGTAGCAGGGGAATCAATACGAGAGCCGACTCGAACAGGCTCCGCTCGCATCGTCCTTTTGGGGAGAAGGAAATGTTCATCCACGTGGACGCGCCGCTGGCGCGCGGCCCGGCATCGGCTCGTCGATGCGGGGCGCCGCTGCCATGACGGGGCAATACCACCCGCTTCTGGTCGCGCTGTCACTGCTGGTGGCGGTGATGGCTGCCTGGTCCGCACTCGATCTGTCGCAACGCATCCACAGCACCGACCGGCGCGCCGCGCGCATCTGGCTCTTTTCCGGTGCGCTGGTGCTCGGAACCGGCATCTGGTCGGTGAACTTCGTCGGCATGCTCGCCTATGCGCTGCCGATGCAGACCGGCTTTGACCTGATCATCACCGTGCAGTCCTGGCTGATATCGGTCGGCGTATCGCTGTTCGCGCTGCTCTGCGTCAGTCGGCTGGCACCGGCGCAGCGACTGCGCGCTCCGCTGGCCCTGGTCGTCGGCGCCGGTATCGTGATGGTGTTCCACCTTGCGTTGTCGGCGATGCGTATCGAACCGGCGGTCGGATACCGTCCGGGTCTGCTGGCGCTGGCCGTGCTGCTGGCCTGGGCGCTGGCAGCGGCGACCGCCCGCGCACTGCTCAGGATGCGTGCGCTCGATGGTCGCGCGCTCTATCTGTTCAAGGTGCTGGCGTCGATGGCTATCGGGCTCGTGCTGTGCGCAGTGCACTACATCTGCATGGCGGCCGTGCGCTTCGAGGCGAATGCGGTCAGCCTGGCCAAGCACGAGATCGATCCGACCTGGCTGGGGCTGACCATCGCCGTCGCGGCCATCGGCTTCACCTGGATAGGCAGCGTCGCCGCGCTGTTCGATGCCCGCATGGAACATCGCACGCGGCAGCTCGCGATGCGTCTGAAGGCGGCCAACAGCGAACTGATGCACGCGGCGCTGCACGACCCGCTGACCGATCTGCCGAACCGCGTCAATTTCGATGCCGCGCTGGCCGAGGCGGCCGAGCGCGTGCGGGGGCGAGGGGCGCGACTGGCGGTGCTGTTCGTCGATCTCGATGGCTTCAAGCCGGTCAACGACGTGCTCGGTCACCACGTCGGCGACGAGGTACTCAAGTGCGTGGCGCGCCGGCTGCGCAACGGTCTGCGTGAAGGCGACCTGGTGGCCCGCATCGGCGGCGACGAGTTCGTCATGCTGTCCGAGGGCGCGATCGATGCCGAAGGTGCCGGCCGGCTGGCGCAGCGCCTGGTCGATGCCGCCAGCCAACCGATGCTGATTGGCACCCATGAGATACAGGTGTCGGCGTCGGTCGGTGTCGCGCTGTTTCCCGACGACGGCGACGAGAATCGCGTGCTGGTCTGCGCCGACACCGCGATGTACGCCGCCAAGCACGCCGGTCGCAACACCTGGCGCCTGTACTGCGAGGACATGGACGGCGGCGGTGCCGACATCCTCGGCATGCAGCGTGCGATCCGCCGTGCGCTCGACAACGACGAGTTCGTACTGCACTACCAGCCCAAGGTAAGTGCGGTCGATGGCGAATTGCGCGGTGTCGAGGCGCTGATCCGCTGGCAGGACCCGGAGCGCGGCATGGTGCCGCCGGTCGAGTTCATCCCGGTGGCCGAGCGCTTCGGACTGATCAATGCGATCGGCTTCTGGACGCTGCGTGAGGCCTGCGGCCAGATACGCAGCTGGATGCACGCCGGCCGGCGTATACCGGTGGCGGTGAACCTGTCGCCGCAGCAGTTCAGACAGCCCGATCTGGTCGAGCGCGTGCGCGCCTGCATCGACGAATTCGACATCGATCCCGGCCTGCTCGCGCTGGAGATCACCGAGTCGGTGGTGATGGAAAGTTCGACCAGCGTGCGGCGGGTGCTGGAGGAACTGAAGGCGATGGGCGTCACGCTGTCGATCGACGACTTCGGCACCGGCTATTCCTGCCTCGCCTATCTGTGCCGGCTGCCGGCGCGTCAGCTCAAGATCGACCGCACCTTCGTCATCGATATGGACCACGTCACCGAGGCGCGCCATGTGGTCGAGGCCGTCATCCGCCTCGCCCATTCGCTGCGCATGGAGGTGGTGGCCGAGGGCGTCGAGCGCTCGGAGCAGGTGATCGCGCTGCGAGCGCTCGGCTGCGACCTGATACAGGGTTATTACTTCTCGCGGCCGGTGCCGGCGGGCGAGATCGAGGCGCTGTTGCAGAGCCGGCAGCTGGGCGAGCTGTCTAACCGGGCATGCAGTCTCGGCGAGGGCTTGCAGGCCGATGCGGCCAACACGCCGCAGCCGCTCGAACTGGCCGCCGGTTGAGCGTCAGCGCCGGTGGGCCAGCCAGGCACTGGCCAGTCCGCAGACGACGATGAGGCCGGCGCCGCCGACGGCGCTGGCGCCTGGCAGGTCGCCGAACACCAGCCAGCCCATCAGCGTCGCCCACACCAGCTGCACGTAAATGAGCGGGCTGAGCACCGACGCCGGCGCGAAGGCCATCGCGCGTATCAGCAGGAAGTGGCCGGCCATGCCGGACACGCCCAGCGACACCACCAGCAGCGCGTTGACCGGCCCCGGCAGTTCGCTGTGCGCGGCCGCCGGCAGCGCCAGCGAGGACAGCGTCGCACCGACCAGCGCGGTGTAGTAGAGCGTGGTCAGCGGCCGCTCGGTCGGCGCCAGCTTGCGCGTGGCCAGCTGGTACAACGCATACAGCAGCGAGCCGCCGAGCAGCATCAGTACCGGCAGCAGCGGCAGATGACCGTCCGGGCGCGCGATCAGCAGCACGCCGGAGAAGCCGAACAGCGCCAGCATCCAGTTGGCGGCCGTCACCCGTTCGCCCAGCACCGGCCCGGCGAGCAGCGTCACGATCAGCGGCGTGACGAAGAACAGCGAGGTGCCCTCGGCCATCGGTATCGTCTTCAGCCCGCCCATGATCAGGAAGGACACGCCGGCCAGCAGTGCGGCCCGCAGTATCTGCAGCCGCCAGCGCGGCGTTGCCAGCAGGTTGCGCCGCATGCGCGGCCACAGCACCGCGCCGAGCACGATGGCGGGCACCAAGTAGCGCGCCCACACCAGCACGCCGACCGGGTAGCGCTGCGACAGGTACTTGCCGGTGGTGTCCAGCACGGCGAAACAGAACAGCGCGGCCAGCATGAAGGCAACGCCGATCAGCGGGTGCCTGCGTTCAGAGGTGGATATGGCCGACTTCCTGCAGATCGGCACCGGCGATCAGTGCGTTGAAGGCGGCACGGGCCGACTCGATCACCTCGCCGGCGGTCAGGCCGTTCGGTCCCTTGCCCAGTGCGACCAGGCGGTCGCCGGCCAACCCGTGCAGGTGCACGCCGCCGATCAGCGCGAGGTCGGCCGGCCAGCCCTGGGCCAGCAGGCCGGCGATCAGGCCGGTCAGCACGTCGCCCATGCCGGCCGACGCCATGCCCGGATTGCCCGTCGTGTTGATGAACCAGCGTCCGTCCGGCAGCGCCAGCACGCTGCCGCAGCCCTTCAGCACGACCGAGGCGCGGAAGCGGCGCGCCATCTCGCGTGCCGCAGCGATGCGGTCATGCTGCACCTTGGCAGTCGTGCTGCCGAGCAGGCGGGCGGCTTCCATCGGGTGCGGCGTCAGCAGCGTCGCCGCGCCCCGTTCGACCAACGCTTTTTCGAGATCCGCGTGCTGCGACAGCAGGTTCAGCGCGTCGGCGTCGAGCACCAGCGTGGCCGGCGACAGCACAGCCTCGCGCATCAGGTCGAGTGCGGCCGGGCTCTGGCCCAGGCCGGGGCCGATCGCCACGCAGGTGGCGAGATCGCCCGCCAGCACGTCGGCCGGCGTGCGGATCATCAGTTCCGGCTGTTCCGGGTCGAGCGGCAGTGCGGCGTGGTCGAGCATGCCGACATAGACGCGCCCGGCGCCCACCTTCAGCGCGGCGCGGCCAGCCAGCAGCGCGGCGCCGGCCATGCCACGCGCGCCGCCGACCAACACCGCGTTGCCGTGCGTGCCCTTGTGGCTGTTGCGCGCACGCGGCCGCAGCAGGTGGTCGAACAGGCCGCGACCGACCTGCCAGCCGGACGGCTGTACGACGGCGGCGCAGTCGAGCCCGAGGTCGTGCACCGACAGCTCGCCGCAGTGGTCGGGGCCGTCCAGCGTAAGCAGTCCGGGCTTCAGCGCAATCATCGTTGCGGTGTGCGAGGCGCGGATCGCGCGGCCGAGCACGGCGCCGGTGTCGGCGTTGAGGCCGCTGGGTACGTCGATGGCGAGCACCGGGCAGTCCATGTCGTTGACCGCGTCTATCCAGGCCGCGTGTTCGCCCTCGATCGGGCGCGTCAGGCCGATGCCGTACAGCGCGTTGACGACGATGGAAAAGTCGCCGCGCGGCAGTCGCGGCACGGTGACACCACCGGTGGCGCGCCACGACGCCCACGCCGACACCGCGTCGCTGGCCTGCGGGTGCTCGTCGCCCTGATAGGCGACGACGACGTCGAAACCGGTCTGCCGCAGCTGGCGCGCCAGCACGAAGCCGTCACCACCGTTGTTGCCGGGGCCGCACATGACCAGCACGCGACCGTGGCGCCCGCCGAGAATCTGCATCACCTTGGCCGCACCGGTGGCACCGGCGCGCTCCATCAGGCGCGGCGAACTGGCGGGCGCGTAATGGCGCTCGATGCGTCGCAGCGCCTCGGCGTCGTACAGCGCCGTCAGCGATGAGGTGTTGAGGGTTCGCGGGGTGGGCATGCTCGGACCGGACTGTCGCCGGACCGACGGGTCCGGCGAGCACAGGCGCGCATTCTATGCCTGGCGGCGCCATCGTGCCGAGGAATGCGGCACTTCAAGCACAGGCGTGGCGTGCGTTCGGCCCGGCCGGACGCAGGCGCAGCGACCGTCGATCTGCTGCGCTGCGGCAGCGACTCGCGCCGCAGCGCGTTCAAGTCCGCGCGACGCCGCGCCGATATGAGCGAAGCAACGCGTCGGATCGATGTTCAAGCAGGGGTGGCCGCAGCGGGCCATGTCCCGGAAAGAAGAGTCTGCAGATCATGCGCACAACCGGAACCGCCTCGTCGAGCACCGCGGGCCTCGCCGCGCGGCTGAATCGCTGGCTGGATGACGTCATCGGCACACGCAATGCCGATGCGCATCTGGCCGCCCGCATCCGAGCGCAGCAACTGCGCTCGGTGCTCCGGTTTGCACCGCTCACGCTGACCGCCAATCTGTTCAATGCGCTACTCATCGTGGTCGTGTTCTGGGGCAGCGAGCCGCCGTGGGTGCTGCTGCTGTGGCTGGCCGCACTGACCGTCGCGATGCGCTCGACGCTGCGTGCCTGGCGCCGCGATCAGGCCTCGCCGCCCGTGCGGGCGTCCGAGCGCGCCATACGCCGCGCCGCGCTGCACGCTGGCGTGCTGGCACTGCTGTGGTCGGTGCCGTCGCTGCTGTTCTTCACCCGCGCCGAGGCCGACAGCGCGCTGCTGGTCACGCTGATCTCGGGCGGCATGATGTGCGCCGGCAGCTTCGTGCTGGCCAACATTCCACGTGCAGCCGTGCTCTATGTACTGCTGTTGTGTGCCTCCAGTTCGCTTTCCTTCGTCATCGACCACCCGGTCCGCAACCTCGATCTCGTGGTGCTGATGAATTTCTATGCCGCGCTGGCGCTTGCCTGCGCCATCGCCAGCGCCCGCACCTTCGGCGCCCGGCTGCTGGCCGAAGCCGAGGCGGAGCGGCAGAAGCAGCTGGTCGGCCTGCTGCTGCACGATTTCGAGGCGCATTCGAGCGACTGGTTATGGGACACCGACCGCAACGGCTTCTTGCAGCACGTGTCGGCGCGGCTGGCCGAAACCTTCGGTCGCCCGCTCGACGAACTGCGCGCGCAGCCCTTCATCGAGCTGTTCGCCCAGGGTGGGCGCGACATGAACGACGCCGAGCGAGATGCGCTGAGCACGCTGGCGGCACATCTGATGCAGCCGGTGCCTTTCCGCGACGTGCAGGTGGCGCTGGTGGTGGAGGGCGAACGACGCTGGTGGGCGCTCACCGCCAAACCACTGTTCGATGAGGGCGGACATCACGCTGGCTGGCGCGGCGTGTGCTCCGACATCACCGACAGCCGTCGCGCAGCGCTGGAAATGTTGACGCTGGCCAATTTCGATTCGCTGACCGGGCTGGCCAACCGGCACCACTTCCGCAACCAGCTGGCGGCGATCCGTCCGGCCGGTTCGGAGGAGGCGCGGCCGTGCGCGCTGTACTTCTTTGATCTGGACGATTTCAAGAACGTGAACGATTCGCTCGGCCATGCCGCCGGCGACCGTGTGCTGCAACTGGTGTCGCAGCGCCTGCAGGAGCGCATCCGCGCCGGCGACGTGCTGTCGCGGCTGGGCGGCGACGAATTCGCGCTGATCTGCTGGGGCTGCCGCACACCGGAGGGTGCAGCCGAACTTGCCCAGCGACTGCTCGACACCTTCGCGTCGCCGGTCCTGATCGACGGCGTCAGCGTGCAGATCGGCAGCAGCATAGGCATCGCGCTGGCGCCGCAGCACGGCAGTGACCCGGATGCGCTACTGAAGAATGCCGACATGGCGCTGTACGCGGCCAAGGCCGCCGGACGCAATACCTGGCGCTTCTTCGAACAGGACATGGACGAGCGCGCACGCCGTCGCCTGAGCATGCACAGCGATCTGCTCGGTGCGCTGGAACGTGACGAATTCGAACTGCACTATCAGCCGCAGATCCACATGCGCAGTGGCCGCGTCGCCGGTTTCGAGGCGCTGATCCGCTGGCGCCATCCGCAGCGCGGCCTGGTGTCGCCGGGCGAGTTCATTCCGCTGGCCGAGGAAACCGGCCTCATCGTGCCGATCGGCCGCTGGGCGCTGGAGCAGGCCTGCCTGGCCGCGGTGCGCTGGCCGGACGACATGCATGTGGCGGTCAATGTGTCCGCCGTCCAGTTCGCGCGCGGCGCGGTGGTCGAGGTGGTCCGCGATGCGTTGACGCAGAGCGGCCTCGCGCCGGATCGGCTGGAAATCGAGGTGACCGAGTCGCTGCTGATCCACGACAGTGCGGCGGCGCGCGACACGCTGAGCACGCTGCGCGCGCTGGGCATCGGCATCGCGCTCGACGATTTCGGCACCGGTTATTCGTCGCTCGCCTATCTGCGCAGCTTCCCGATGACCAAGCTGAAGATAGACCGCTCCTTCGTCACCAGCCTGAACGAGGAGGAGGGCGGTGGCGCTATCGTGCGCGCCATCATCAATCTGGCCGACGCCTTGCGTCTGGACACCACGGCCGAAGGGGTTGAAACGGCGGCCGAGTGGGCGGCGCTGGCTGGCAAGGAGTGCACCTATGCGCAGGGCTACCTGATGTCGAGACCGTTGCCGGAGCCGCAGATTGCGGCCTTCATCGGCGGCTGGCGCGGGCTGGACGCCTTCCAGGCGGAGGAAAGCCGGCCGCTGCGCGCGGTCGGCTGAACACCGCCGGCTTTTCAGTCCAGCGGACGGATCAGTTCGCGGTGGCGAAAGCAGTTGACCAGGTGGTCATTCACGACGCCCACCGATTGCATCCAGGCATAGACGATGGTGCTGCCGACGAAGCGGAAGCCCAGCCGTGCCAGTTCCTTCGACAGCTGGTCGGACAGCGGCGTGCTCGACGGGCAGTCGCCGAGGCGCCGCCAGTGATTCACCATCGGTTGCCCGCCCACCGCGTCCCACAGCAGATCGCCCAGCGATCCGCCGCGCTCGTGCAGCGCCAGCAGCGCGCGCGCATTGCCGATGGTGGCGTCGATCTTGAGCCGGTTGCGCACGATGCCGGCGTCGGCCATCAGCCGCGCCCGGTCGTCTTCGTCATAGCGGGCGATGCGCTGCGCGTCGAAGCCGGCGAAGGCGCGGCGGTAGCCGTCGCGCTTGCGCAGTATGGTGATCCAGGCCAGTCCGGCCTGCGCACCTTCCAGTATCAGGCGCTCGAACAGCTCGCGTTCGTCGCGCACCGGCACGCCCCACTCGCTGTCGTGGTATTCGACGTAGAGCGGGTCCTGCCCACACCACGTGCACCGGGCGGGCGCTGCACTCATGCCGGGCGCAGAAGCAGTTCGCCATTCACCAGCGAACTGTCCTCGGGATCGCGGTTGATGTGGAAGCCCAGGCTCTGCACGAAACGCAGCATGCGTTCGTTGTTGGCGAGGAAGACGCCTTCCATCACCTTGAGGCCGCGCTCGCGCGCCGCTTCGATCAGCAGATTCATCATGATGCGGGCCAGACCCTGGCGCTGCCAGGCGTCGGCGATGACGATGGCGAATTCGCAGGTTTCGCCGTCCGGATTCACCACGTAGCGACAGACGCCGAGCTGTTCCTCTGTTTCGCCCTCGCTGACCGCGACCAGCGCCATTTCGCGGTCGTAGTCGATCTGCGTGAGACGCGCCAGCAATTGCGGCGGCAGCTCCTTGATCGTGCTCATGAAGCGCAGGTAGCGCGTTTCCGCCGACAACTCGCGCACGAACTTGGCTTCGCGATCAGCGTCCTCCGGCCGGATCGGGCGGATGATGGCGCGCGTGCCGTTGGGCAGGTTCACCACGTGCTCAAGCCGTGCCGGATACGGGTGGATGGCCATGTGCGAATAGGGCGTGGCCGTCGGCTGCACGTCGGCGAGGATGATGCGGGCGTCCACCGCCACGCAGCCGCTCTCGTCGACCAGCAGCGGATTGATGTCCATCTCGCGTATCCACGGCAGCTCGCACACCATTTCCGATACGCGGATCAGCACCCGTTCGAGCGCTTCCATGTCGATCGCCGGCATGCCGCGGAATTCGCCCAGCATGGCCGACACGCGGGTGCGCTGGATGGCGTCGCGCGCCAGTTCGACGTTGATCGGCGGCAGCGTCACCGCGCGGTCGCGCAATACCTCGACCCTCGTGCCGCCGTGGCCGAAGCTGATGACCGGGCCGAACACGTCGTCGTGCACCACGCCGACGAACAGCTCGCGCGCATTACGCTTGTTCACCATCGGCTCGATCGACACGCCGCGCAGTCGGGCGTCCGGCTTGCGGCGGCCGACTTCGGCCATCAGTTCCTGCCAGCAGTCGCGTACCGAACGCAGGTTATCGACATGCAGGCGCACGCCGCCGACGTCGCTCTTGTGCGTGATGTCCGGCGAGTCGATCTTCATCGCCACCGGCAGGCCCATCTCCTCGGCGTACACCATGGCCTCGGTAGCGCTGCGCGCCACGACGGTCTGCGCGATCGGTATCCGGAAGGCGGCCAGCAGTGCCTTCGATTCCATCTCGGTCAGCACGGTGCGCCGCTCGGACAGTGCGGTTTCGATCACCAGCCGGGCCGATTCCACCGACGGCGGATCGAGGTCCTGCGCCAGCGAGGCGGGCGCGTGGCGCAGCAGCTGCTGGTTGCGGTAGTAGGACGAGATGTGGTGGAACAGTTCGACCGCCGGCTCGGGCGAGCGGAAGGTCGGGATGTGCGCGGCCTCGAACAGCGAGCGCGCGGCGCGCACCTGATCGCAGCCCATCCAGCAGGTCATCAGTGGCTTGTTGGCGGTCTTGGCGATGTCGATCACCGCCTCCGCCACCGCGGTCGGGTGGGTCATCGCCTGCGGCGTCAGCAGCGTGAGCACGCCATCGACACCGGGGTCGGCCAGCACCGCTTCCAGCGCGGCGCGGTAGCGCGCGTCGTCGGCGTCGCCAATCAGATCAATGGGGTTGGCGTGCGACCAGGTCGGCGGCAGCGCGCTGTTGAGCGCTTCCAGCGTTTCCGGCGCCAGCTGCGCCAGCGGAATGCCGAGGTCGGCTGCACGGTCGGCGGCCATCACGCCCGGGCCACCGCCGTTGGTGACGACGGCCAGCCGCTTGCCGGCCGGCTTGAAGCCCGTGAACAGCGCGTTGGCGGCGGAAAACATCTGGCCCAGCGTCAACAGCCGCACGACGCCGGCGCGGCGCAGTGCGGCGTCGAACACGTCGTCAGCGCCCACCATCGCGCCGGTGTGCGAGGCGACCGCCTTGGTGCCGGCCGGATGACGGCCGACCTTGATCGCCAGCACCGGCTTGACGCGGGCGGCGGCGCGCACCGCGCTCATGAAGCGGCGCGCGTCGCGTATGCCCTCGATGTACATGAAGATGCTTTCCGTCTTCGGGTCGGCAATCATGTAATCGAGGATTTCGCCGAAATCGAGGTCGATCGAGGCGCCCAGCGACACGACGGTCGAGAAGCCGACGCCGTTCGACTGTGCCCAGTCGAGCAGTGCCGTGCACACGGCGCCCGACTGCGAAATGAGGCCGATGCTGCCCGCCTTGCCGGGCGAGCGCGCAAAAGTGGCATTCAGGCCCAGCGACGGGCGCATCAGGCCCAGACAGTTTGGGCCGATGATGCGCACGCCGTTGCGCTTGGCGGCGGAGCGGGTGCGGCGCACCAGTTCGGCGCCGGCCGGACCGGTTTCCGCGAAACCGGCGCTGATCACGATGGCCGCCTTGATGCCGGCGCGACCGCATTCATCGATCAGGCCGGGCACCGTGCGCGCCGGCGTGCAGATGATGACGAGGTCGGGCCGCTTGCGCAGGTCGTCGATGCGCGCCACGCAGGGCACGCCGAAAACCGTTTTGTGTTTCGGATTGATGGCGTGCAACTCGCCGCTGAACTGCGCGTCCAGCATGTTGCGGACGATGACTGCGCCGATCGAGTCCGGCCGCTCGCTGGCGCCGATGATGGCCACCGACTGCGGCTCGAACATGGATTTGAGATAGTGCTCGTACTGCATCATGAACTCCCGTGTCTGGGAAGGCTTTCAGGCAGTGTGGGGTGTCCGCCCTGTGCGCTTCCGTGAGCAGTGCGCCCGTGCACGTTGGACCCCAGTATATTGCATTGCAACATAAATGCCGCTTGTGGAAATCCACACTTCGCGGCGAGTGTGGTGCGCAGCCTACATCCTTGCGCCCGCTGCCGTCAGTGAGTCGGGTCGGGCAGTGTGAAGTAGAAGCAGGCGCCCTTGTCCGGTGCGCCTTCGGCCCAGATGCGGCCGCCGTGGCGATTGACGATGCGCTGCACGGTGGCCAGACCGATGCCGGTACCGCTGCGGTCCGATTGGTCGTGCAACCGGTTGAAAGGCTTGAAAAGCTGTGCCGCGTGCGCCATGTCGAAGCCGATGCCGTTATCGCGGATGTGGAACACCACCTCGCGGTTGCGCAGTCGGGCGTCGAACTCGATTTCCGCGGTTTCGCGCCGTGCGGTGAAGGTCCAGGCGTTGCGCAGCAGGTGCTCTAGCAGCACGCGCGCCAGCATCGGGTCAACGCGCGCCATCAGATGCATGCCGATGGCCAGCTTGCCCTCGCGTTCCGGCGATTCCGCCCGCAGGTCGCGCATGATGGCGCGCGCCAGCGCCGACAGGTTGACCTCGGCGCGGCTGATCGGCGTACGCGTGAGCCGGCCCAGTTCGAGCAGGTCGTCGATCAGCGTCGACAGCTTCTGCGAGGCGGCGCGGATGCGCGCGAGGTGGCTGTGCGCCTGCGCGTCCAGCTGGTCGCCATAATCTTCCAGGATGATCTGCGAGAAGCCGTCGATGGCGCGCAGCGGGTTGCGCAGGTCGTGCGATACCGAGTACGAGAAGGCTTCCAGTTCGCGATTGGACGCCTCCAGCTCGGCGGTGCGGCGCTTCACGCGGCGCTCAAGCTCCGCATTCATGTCGTACAGCGTTGCTTCGGCCTGTTTGCGCTGGGTGATGTCCTCGATGCTGCCGGACAGGCTTTCGAGCTTCCCGTTGCCGTCGAAACGGGCTCCGATGGCGATTTCCAGCCAGCGCGCCGACGCGCTGCCGGTGCCGGTGCGCACCTCGATCTGCATCGAATCGCGGCGGCCGTCGAGCATCGGCTCGAGCCGCGCCAGCAGATAGCGTGCCTCGTCCTTGCTGAGCCAGCGCAGGATGCGCTGGCCGATGGCCTGGTTCACCGGCTGGCCGGTCAAGGTTTCCCAGGCGCGGTTCAGGTAGGTGAAGCGGCCGCGTGCGTCGATGCGGAAGATGACTTCGCGCAGGTGATTGACCATTTCGCGGTGTCGCGTCTCGACCTCTCGCAGCGCCCGGGTCAACTGCACGAAGGCGGTTTCGTCGCGGCCGGTACCGCGATAACCGCACAGCTGGCCGCTGCCGTCGGTGATCGGGCGACCGCGCAGCTCGATGTGGCGCACCACGCCGTCCGGCCGGTGCAGCACAAGATGAAGCTGCAGCGATTTGCCGCTCTGGAACTGGCGATGACATTCCTCCCAGTCGCCGTGCACCGGCGACAGGGCGTTGATTTCCCACAGGCGACGGTTGCGCACGGCACGCTGGTCCAGTGCGCTGGCCAGGTGACCTTCGGCGCGCGAATACTGCAGCCGGAGCGCGGCGTCGGTTTCCCAGTGCCAGTCGGTTGCCAGATCGGTGTAGTCGCGCAGGCGGGCAGCGTCGAGCCGGTGCTGCTCGACCTCCCGTGACAGCCGGTCCTGTTCGCGCAGCGCGAGCACGCCGATGCCGAGGCTGGCGGCCAGCACCGCGAGCCCGACCGGCAGCGACTCGGTGGCGGCGAGCGCTGCGGCGAGCAGGGCGAGCGGCAGTGCGCGCCACAGAAAGAATGTCCGTGCGCCACGGGTGGGCGGCGGAAGGTCCGGAGAGCGGAACATTATTGTCCTTGGTATGCCCGGGATGATAATGCGGCCCCTCGACACGAAAACCCGAATAAGGGCCCGCAGATGGCATCTCATCCTCATTTTTCAATGCAGGACGCGTCGGACTGGGTGGTGCGTTTCGGCGCACTGATCCCGCACGGCGCCGACGTGCTCGACCTGGCCTGCGGCGGCGGTCGCCACGCGCGCTGGCTGGCCGGGCGCGACCTGAACGTGCTGGCGGCCGACCGCGACGCCGCGGCGCTGGCGGCGCTGGACGGGCAGCCGCGCATCCGTACGCTGTGCGCCGACCTCGAGGGCGGCGACTGGCCCTGGGGCGAAGCCTGCTTCGATGCCGTGGTGGTGACCCGCTATCTGTTCCGGCCGCGGCTGGACCGCGTCGCCGCATTGCTCAAGCCGGGCGGCCTGCTGATCTACGAAACCTTCATGGACGGCAATGCGCGCTTCGGCAAGCCGTCGAACCCGGATTTCCTGCTGCGCCCGCACGAACTGCTGGATTGGGTGCGCAGCTGGGGCAGCGTGATCGCTTTCGAACAGGGCGAGATCGCCCGTCCGGCGCCGGCGATGATTCAGCGCATCTGTGCGGTGCGTTCGGACGTGCTGCCGGTGCTGAACTGAGCCGAGGCGGCTGCGATCTGACCGGACAGCCGATCGATGCCTGCATCGTCCAGCCGCTCGGCGGTGACGGTCGGGGCATCGGTGTGGCGGCTGAAGTTGTTCGACTGCGAGCGACGGTACAGTGGGTCGTAGTGCTGTTCGAGCAGACCCGCAACCAGCTCGGCCCACTGCCCGGTGCGCGCGAGTGCGGACCAGGCCGCTACGGTTTCGCGGCCGCGCAGCTCGATCAGGCGCTCCAGCCGTTCGATCAGCGCTTCGGGATCCTGCGTCATGTAATCGTAGTCGCGCAGCAGGAATTCGGTCCGCGCTGAGGCGGGCACTTCGATGCGGATGCAGGGGGCGGCACGCAACCGCTCGATCAGTGCGTCCGGCACGGTGACCAACCCGATGCGGCGGCTTTCCGCCTCGGCGAACACCGGGCGCGCCGGGTCGAGTGCCGACAGCGCGTGCAGCAGGCGCGACTCGAACAGTTTCTGCGGCGGCTGGTCAACGCCGGGCTGGCGGCCGAGCACCGAGCCCTTGTGCGCCGCCAGCGCCTCCAGGTCCAGCACCTGTTCGCCGCGTGCGGCGAGGCGTTCGAGCACGCGGCTCTTCGCGCTGCCGGTCGGGCCGCTGACCACGCGGAAGTCGAACGCCGCTGGCGTTGCCGCCAGCCTCGCCAGCACTTCGCGCCGGTAGGCCTTGTAGCCGCCGTCGAGCTGATGGGCGTCCCAGCCGACCTGGCGGAATATCGTAACGAAGGCGCCGCTGCGCTTGCCGCCGCGCCAGCAGTAGATCAGGGGCCGCCAGTCCGCCCCCTTGTCCTGGAAGCGTTCGAGCAGATGACGGCCGATATTGATCGCCACCAGCGCCGCGCCGCGACGCCGCGCGACGAAGGGCGACACCTGCTTGTACAGCGTGCCGATTTCCGCCCGCTGTTCATTGTCGAGCGCCGGGCAGTTGATGGCGCCCGGTACGTGGTCGAGTGCGAATTCGGCCGGCGAACGGGTGTCGATGATGTCGTCGAAGCCATACAGCTGGTTGACCTGGGCGATGCCGGCCGGGCGGCGCTGGCCGGAAGGGGCGTTCATGCAGCGGGTGTCCTGTCTGTTCGTGATGTGCGCCGCGGCGTGCTCAGCGCCGCGCCAGCGGCTTGCCGAGCAGGGAGCGCAGCGGCGCCCATACATTGTCCACGATGCGCGGCTGCGCCGCAGCAATCGGATGGATGCCGTCCGGCAGGAACTGCTGCGGATCGGTGGCGAAGCCGTCAAGCAGGAAGGGCAGCAGCGCCGATCCGGTGGACTTTGCGACCTCAGAAAAGGTGGCGGCGAACTTTTGCGTGTAGTCGGGGCCGTAGTTCGGCGGCAGCTGCATGCCGGCGATCAGCACCTTGGCGCCGCCAGCCTGCGCCTTGCGCGTCATGCTTTCCAGGTTGTCGCGCATCGTTTTCAGCGACAGGCCGCGCAGGCCGTCGTTGGCACCCAGTGCGATGATGACGACGGCAGGCTTGTGTGCGGCCAGCGCGGCGTCGATGCGCGACAATCCGTTGGCGGTGGTGTCGCCGCTGGTGCTGGCATTGACCACCGCATGGCCGTAACCGGACTGCTTCAGCCTGTCGCCGAGCAATACCGGCCAGGCCTCCTGCTGGCGCAGGCCGTAGCCGGCAGACAGACTGTCGCCGACCACCAGCACGGTCTGCGCAGCGACGGGGAGGGCGGCGAACAACAGGACAAACAGGGACCAGAAAAGCTTCTTCATGCCTACAGACACTCCGCAAACAGGCCCGCTGCTCGAAGTCAGCGGGCTGGGAAAACAAGTCAGCAGCGGTAATGCGCCGCTGCAGATTCTTCAGGATATCGCCTTCGCGGTCGGTGCCGGCGAGGCGCTGGCCATCGTCGGCGCCAGCGGTTCGGGCAAATCGACGCTGCTCGGGCTACTTGCCGGTCTTGACCTGCCGAGCGCCGGTTCGGTTCGCATCGCCGGCCAGGACATCTTCGCGCTCGACGAGGACGCACGGGCCGAATTGCGCGGTGACAAGGTGGGCTTCGTGTTCCAGTCCTTCCAGCTTCTGCCGGCATTGACGGCGCTGGAAAACGTCATGCTGCCGCTGGAACTGGCCAATGCCGAGCGCGTGCGCGAGCGCTCCATCGCGCTGCTCGAACGTGTCGGTCTGGGCGGCCGGCTGACCCATTATCCGCGCCAGCTGTCGGGCGGCGAACAGCAGCGCGTCGCGCTCGCGCGTGCCTTCGCGCCGGCGCCGCAGCTGCTGCTGGCCGACGAACCGACCGGCAATCTCGACGCGACGACCGGCGCCTCCATCATCGACCTGATGTTCGAAATGAACGCCGAACAGGGTACGACCCTGGTGCTGGTGACCCACGACGAGGCGCTGGCCGCCCGCTGCAGCCGGCGCATCCGGCTGGCGGCCGGGCGGATGATGGCGTAGCGGCCTGGACCGCCTGTGGCATTTGCAGGCCGCCGCCTCCGATCCATGCCGCTATCGCGAGCAAGCTCGCTCCCACAGGAAACCGGGCTCCGACGACGGTGCGGCAGTGCCTTTCGTGGGAGCGACCTCTGGTCGCGATGCGGCATTTGCGGGCCGCCGCCTTCGATCCAGGCCGCTATCGCGAGCAAGCTCGCTCCCACAAAACCATGCGCCAACGGCGAACAGGGCGCGACCCTCGTCTGAGCGACCTTTGGCCGCGACGCGGCTTCGGCACGGGCGCCGCGCCTGTGCCCCCGAACTGATCGTCCTCAGCCCGCGGCCGTCTCGCTGTCGGCCTGCGGATCGAAGCGGCGCACGAAGCCGCGGTCTATCGCGTCCTTCCAGCGCCATACCCAGTCACCCTTGAGCACCCAGCCGCCGCGCGCGGCGATCGCGTGGCGGCGGCCGCAGGCGAGCAGCATCAGCGCATGCCGCTGCGCATGCCAGTCGAGCGGCGGCTGGCCGGCCATCATGCGCGCGATGTTGGCCGCCAGTGGGGGGCCGGCGCGCACTGCATAGACACCGGACTTCGGCCGCGGCGAAGCAGTCAGCGTGGCGACGTCGCCGGCGGCGAACACTTCGGCGTGCGAGGTCGACTGCAGCGTTGCGCCGACCTCGATGAAGCCGCGCGCGTCGAGCGCCAGTCCGCTGTTCCGCAGCCAGGCGGGTGCGGCGGCGCCGGTGGCGAGCACTGTGAAATCGCTGGCGATGGTGCGGCCGTCCGCCAGCTGGAGGGTATCGGCGTCGATCCGCGTGACCTCGGCACCGGTCACGACATCGATCCGCTGGTGCGCGAACTCGGCGCCGACGCTGCGCTGAAGCCGCACACCCAGTCCGCCAAGTGGCGTCGTGCCGCGCTCGACCAGCGTGCAGCGCGCCGCAGGCCAGCGGTGATGCAAGGCCATTGTCACCTCCACGCCGGCTGCACCGCCGCCCAGCACGCTGACCGCGCGCGGCGTCACGACGGCGCAGCGCGCGAGCAGGTCGGCGATCGGCTTCACCGGGTGGGCGTGTTCGTCCGCGCCAGGAATGTCCGGGCGCTGCGGGGTCGAGCCGATGTCAATGGACAGCAGGTCGTAGTTGACGGCGCCACCGCCGGCCAGTCTGATCCGGCGCCGCGCGCTGTCGATGCCGATGGCGCGGTCCAGCGTGAGGTGGCAGCCGGCGCGCGCGGCCAGCGGGCGCAGGTCGATGCAGGCCTGACGCGAGGTGTAGTGACCGGCGAGCACGCCGGGCAGCATGCCGGAGTAGGGCGTCAGCGCGTCCGGCGTGATCAGCCGGATGTCGGCATCGGGCCGCTGTCGGGCGAAGGCTTCGAGCACGAAGAGGTGGGCGTGGCCGCCGCCGAGCAATACCAGTCTTTTCACGGCAGTGGCTGGGCGTCGAGCGACAGGTCGCCGAAATGGCCGAGCGAACTGTCGGCGGTGTTGTCGGTGTCGGCCGCGACGACGACGCCGATCACCGGCGGAGCGTCCTCGCCGAAGGCTTCGCGGAAGTCATCGCGCAGGTTGCGGCGGGCGTTGCGCCAGACGCCGGTCGGCGCGCCTTCGCCTTCGACCGCGATCATGCGCACGCGGTCGGTGTAGGCACTCCAGGCGCGGGTGCCCGGTGGCACGCGGTTGTCCCACACGTAGCAGAGCACGGCGGCGGGTACCTGGTCGCCATGCAGCGCGCGGGCGATGCGCAGCTTCGTGCGGGCGCCGAAGGGCAGCTTGGCGATGTCGTAGTCGAACAGCACATAGACGCGCAGCACGTAGTCGTCGCCATCGCGGGTGGCGAAGCGATTGCCGGTCGGCAGACGGTCGGCACGCCAGCGCCAGTTCAGCCAGGGCGTTGCGGTGGTATCGAAGCGACCGGCGTGGATCAGTGCCGACGCGGCATTGACGGCTTCGGCGCGCAGTACGGTCTGCCCGTCCAGCGCGCTCAGGCGGAAGTCGGCCGGTGCGGCCTTCCCGCCCAGCGTCCACGGTGTCCAGCCGGCGATGGCGGCACCGGCCGACTGCGACGAAAAGCGCGGCAATGCGCTGTCCGCACACACCTCGCCGGCCAGCGCCAGCGCAGTCGCCCACAGCAGCAGGCGCAGTCGGGTCAGCATGCGCCGCCCTCCAGCAGGCCTTCGCGCAGCGCGCGCTGCCAGTCGGCCGGGTGATCGACGTCGTAGCCGGTCGGCAGCACGCGGGTGCGCAGGCCCAGCGCGTCGAGGCGCGCGCGCGTCTGCGTCCATACCGACGGGGTGCCCCAGGTCGGGCCGTCGAACAGCGCCGGCTGCCGGCTGCGCAGTGCGACCAGCAGGTAGCCGCCGTCCTCGGCCGGCGCGAAGGCGGCGTCGTGCCCGCGCAGCGCCGCGGCGGCGGCGGCCAGATCGGTGGCCTGCAGCGACACGGCGTCGGCGCCGATCAGCACCACGCGCGCGTGTCGCGACAGTGCGTCGTCGAAGGCCTGCGACATGCGCCGGCCGACATCGCCCGCCGACTGCGCGTGCAGCGTGACCCCGAACTCGCGCGCACAGTCGGCGAAGAAGGGGTGGTCGCAGTCGGGCGCGCACCACAGTTCGACTGCGCCAAGGCCGGCCTCGACCGCAGTGCGCAGCGCACGCCGTGTGAGTGCCGCGCTGGCACGCGCCGCGCCGTCGGCGCCGAGTGCGGGCATCAGCCGCGTCTTGGCCGCACCGGCGACCGGCGCGCGCGCGAAAACGAGTACCGCGGTCGATTCAGTCATGGTGCGGCCGATAGCTGCGCGCCAGCGCCTGCGGGTCGGCGCCGAAGAAGTAACGCAGGCGAAGGCGCCACATCAGCCACACAGTACGCAACACGCCGTGCTTCTCCCAGCGGCGCCCCGAGGTGCGTACGCGTGCCCGCAGACAGGCTGGCGCACTGAGGCTCAGTGCGCGGCGCGAGAAGTCGATGTCTTCCATCAGCGCGATCGGGGCGAAGCCGCCGAGGTGGTCGAACAGCGCCCGCGTGCAGAACATCGCCTGGTCGCCGGTGGCGATGCCGCTCAGGCGCGAGCGCAGATTCATCATGAAGGCGACCACGCGCAGCAGCGGCGAACGGCCTTCGATCGTGACGTCGAAGCGGCCCCATTGCGCACCGCTGTCGAGCGCGTTGTCGATCAACAAGGGTGCGCCGTCCGGCAGCGTGCTGTCGGCGTGCAGGAAGAGCAGCGCCTCGCCGCGGGCATGCGCGGCGCCTGCATTCATCTGCAGCGCGCGCCCTCGTGACGACGCAACGAGCACATCGCACAAGGGCCGCGCCAGTGCGCAGCTGTCGTCGCGGCTGCCGCCGTCGGCGACGATGAGCTGCACGCCTGCCGCGCGCAGCGGCTGCAGTGCCTGCAGCGTCGCGACGATGCCCGGCGCCTCGTCCAGCACCGGTACGATGATGGACAGCCGCCTCACCCGCGCATCCACGCGTGGTAGCGGCCGACCCATTCGAGCAGCTTCTGCGGCGCGTGCGCGCGCTTCCAGACGCCAGCGGCGTATTTGTTCGCCTCGTT
Source organism: Methyloversatilis sp. (assembly GCF_965284615.1). Classification (GTDB taxonomy): domain Bacteria; phylum Pseudomonadota; class Gammaproteobacteria; order Burkholderiales; family Rhodocyclaceae; genus Methyloversatilis. The sequence goes on along the minus strand of NZ_OZ260098.1, from coordinate 2,506,873 downwards.
CATGGTCGGGTAGATGTGTATCGTGCCCAGCAGCTTGTTCAGCCCCAGTCCGTGGCGCATCGCCAACACATATTCGGCGATCAGTTCGCCGCCGTGTTCGCCGACGATGGTGACGCCCAGTATGCGGTCGCGCCCGGGCACCGTCAGCACCTTGACGAAACCGTGCGCGGCCTCGTCGGCGATGGCGCGGTCGAGGTCGTCGAGGCCGTAGACGGTCACTTCGAAGGGCACGCCCTTTTCGGTGGCCTCGCTTTCGTTGAGGCCGACGCGGGCCACCTCGGGCTCGGTGAAGGTGGCCCAGGGGACGACCGAGTAATCGACGCGGAAGCGGCGGAAGCGGCCGAACAGCGCGTTGACCGCCGCATACCAGGCCTGATGTGCCGCCATGTGGGTGAACTGGTAAGGACCGGTCACGTCGCCGCAGGCGTAGATGTTGGGATACAACGTCTGCAGGTAGTCGTTGGTGTTGACCGTGCGGTTCGGGCGCAGCGCGATGCCCAGTTCCTCCAGTCCGTAGCCGCTGACGTTTGGCGTGCGGCCGACCGCGCACAGCAGCGCGTCGAACACGATGCGCACTTCGCCGGCCGGGCCGTCGGCGTACAGCACACGCTCGTCTCCCTCGACCGCGAAGCGTGCCGCCTTGTGCCGGGTCAGCACCTGCACGCCGTCGGCGGCGAACTGCTGCTCGACCAGCGCCGACACTTCGGGGTCCTCGCGCAGCATCAGCCGCTCTGCCATCTCGACCTGGGTAACGGCTGCGCCGAAGCGGGCGAAGGCCTGCGCCAGCTCGCACCCTATCGGCCCGCCGCCCAGCACCAGCAGGCGTTGCGGCAGCGTGCGCAGCGACCATACGGTGTCCGAGGTCAGTACGTCGATCCGGTCTATGCCCGGTATCGGCGGCACGAAGGGGCGGGCGCCGGCGGCGATGACGATGTTGCGTGCGCTCAGTGTGCGCGCGCGCCCGTCTTCGCCGAACACCTCGACTGTCCAGGGCGAGGTGATGCGCGCATTGCCTTGCACGCAGTCGACGCCGAGCGCGTGGTAGCGCTCGACCGAGTCGTGCGGTTCTATCGTACGTACGACGCGGGCGACGCGCTCCATCACGTCGGCGAAATCGAAGTCCACCTGCGCTGACTTCATGCCCAGCGATTGCGCCTTTGCCGTCTGCGCGATGAAGCGTGCCGAACGGATGAGCGCTTTCGACGGCACGCAGCCGGTGTTCAGGCAGTCGCCACCCATGCGGTGCTTCTCGACCAGTGCAACGCTGGCCTTCACCGCAGCCGCGATGTAGGCCGTAACCAGCCCGGCACTGCCGCCGCCGATCACCACCACATTGTGGTCGAAGCGCGCCGGCCGCGGCCAGCGTTCGTAGACGGCACGGGCGCGCACGAGGTCGATTGCTTTGCGCGCGATCAGCGGGAACAGGCCCAGCAGCACGAAGGCGCCGATCAGGCCCGGCGACAGGATGCCGGCGAGCGAGTCGATCTGCCCGAGCTGGGTGCCCGCATTCACGTACACCGCGGTGCCGGCCAGCATGCCGACCTGGCTCACCCAGTAGAAAGTGCGTGCCGGCAGCCGGGTCAGTGCCATCGCCAAGTTGATGACGAAGAAGGGGAAGGCCGGCACGAGACGTAACGTGAACAGGTAGAGCGCGCCGTCGCGTTCGATGCCGCGGTTGATCGCGTCGAGCGACTTGCCGACCCGGGTCTGCACCCATTCGCGCAAAAGGAAGCGCGCGATCAGGAAGGCGAGCAGGGCGCCCAGGCTGGAGGCGAAGGACACCAGCGCAAGCGCCACCCAGAAGCCGAACAGCGCGCCGCCGGCCAGCGTCATCACCGCGGCGCCGGGCAAGGACAGCGCGGTGACGGCGACATAGACCACGAAGTAGATCGCTGCCGCCGCCCACGGGGCAGCGGCGACGCGCTCGTTCAGCACCTGCTGTTGCGCCTTGAACCAGGCCAGATCGAAGAAGCGGCCGAGGTCGAAGGCGAAGAAGGCGCCGACCAGCGCGAGGAGGATCAGCAGCAGCGCCAGCTTGCGGGCGTTCATGGCGCTGCCTCACGCAGCGTCCATGCGGGTCCGTGCAGGATGCGCTCGCGGTAGTTCAGTGCGGCCGGCGAGCCGGCCGGCCACTGGCTGTCGAACTCGTCGAGCCAGCGGGCATGGTCGTAATGCAGCGGCAGCGCATCGACATGCACGCCGCGGATGCGTACGCCATACAACGGTTCATGCGGCGACGGCGTGACGGCGATGCGCGACACGACGCCGTGCAGCGCGCCGCGGAAATTGGGCATGCCGGCGGCGCCGTTGTTGATCACCGCACCTTCGACGAAGCGTGCCAGCGCGGGCAGGCAGGTGTGGCTGCTGGCGAACACGTCGCAGCGGGCGGCGGCGAAGGCCGCTTCGTGCGCCGTGCGCTGCGCCGGGTTGTGCAGCGCGCGTGCGTCGAAGGTCCAACCGGCCAGCGCATGGGCGTCACCATGGACCACACCGACGCGCGCGTCGCCGACGCGCACCGCGCGCCAGTAGTCGAGCGAGGCCAGTTCGCCGCGCCACATGGGATCGTGACGCACGGTCTGTGACAGCCGGGCGTGGATCAGATTCGAGCGGGTGACCACCGCCTCCGGCACCTCGTCCGGGTAGGCGCAGCCGCAGCCGGCGTCGTCCGCGTCATCGGCCAGCTCGGCTTCGACGTTGCCGGCGATCGCATCGAAGGCGAGCACGCGGCGCTGCACGTCGGCGAAGTGGGCGGCGTCGATGTCGAACCAGTGGAAGTCGCCGTTGAACAGCACGCGCACCGGGCCGCGCTCGGCTTCCAGCAGGCGGGCGAGCGCGTCGAGCGCGGGGCGGTTGCCGTACAGGCCGCCGACCACGTACAGCGTGTCGGCCGCGAGGTCGTGCGCGGTACTGGCGAGTGCGCCGGCACCGTAACGGTAGTGCAGCGGGCAGCTGCGGCCCGGCGTTCCGCGCGCGATGTCGTCCATGTTCATGTCGCCCGCCGTGTCAGCAGCGAAGGCAGCAGGTAGCCGGCCGTGCACAGCAGCAGCCCGTACAGATTGACGCCGAGCAGCTTGGCGTACTTGCCGCTGCCGATGGCCCAGCTGTCCGGTATCAGACCGGCGGCAAGCAGCACGCCGAGGATCATGCCGGTCCAGAAGGCAAGATGGAAGGAGAGCGCGGCGGCGCGTGTGCCGGGCTGCGTGAAACCGGCCAGCAGGAAGATGGGCGCCAGGCCGATCACCATGGTGCCGCTGATCGTCGTCGCCTTCAGGATGTCGGTGCCGGCAATCATCGGAATGTTGCCGAGCAGCGCGATCGCCGCCATCGCCAGCATGCCGACGCCGATGGCGCGCACCGGCTCCGGGCGGCCCGCCAGTTGCGGCAGTTCCTGCGCGACGTGGCGGGCAACCGAGGAGAAGGTCGAATCCAGCGTCGAACCGGCGGCCGCCACCATCACGATGGTCATCACGAACAGTGCGGCGGGCCCCATGCTGCGGGCGAGTGCCGCCGGCACGTTGTCGCCGCCGGCGATGCCTTCCAGCCGTGCGTGTACGCCCACCAGCGAGAACAGCAGGATGCAGGCGAAGCCGAGCAGCCCGGCCCAGACGAAGGCGCGCAGCATGCTGCGCTCGTTGGTGATGAAGCCGCGGTCGGTCAGTACCGGGTCATGGAAGGGATAGGACAGCACCTGCAGTGCGGCCACCAGCAGCAGGTTGACGCCGGCCTCGAGTCGCCAGTCGCCGGTCAACAGCAGCGTCGCCGGTCCGTGCGTCGGCAGCACCATCAGCATGACGACGGCGAAGAAGCCGACGAACAGCACGGTCTGCAGCACGTCGGTGTAGATGGAAGATCGCAGTCCGCCCTTCAGGCTGTAGAACAGCGTGGCCGCGGTAAACAGCAGCGCGGCGCCGATGAAACCGGCCGAGCCCGCTTCGCCGTAGTAGCCACCAACCACCGAGGTGTTGCTCCACACTTCGTTGAACAGCCGAACGAGGATGGCGAGTGAAAAAGCCAGCGCCGCCATACGGCCGTGACGGGTGATGAGGAAAGACAGCAGCCCGGTTGCTGCATACCTGCGACGCAGCCGCAGGATGGCCCAGCCGGCGAGCGGGATGGACAGCCAGTAGGTGGCGTAGGCAAGGCCGCCGACGATGCCGTAGGTGGCGCCGAGGTTGGCCGCGTTGGTGATGGACTTGGCGAATATCCACGAGATGAAGATGCTCGCACCGAGCGCCCAGGTGGCGGCCGGGCGGCCTGCTTCATCATGACCGCGGAAGAAGCCGGCGTGACCGACCGCGCGCGGCGACAGTGCGTACATGCCGGCGCCGTACAGGATGAGGAAGCCCCAGAAGGCGGCACCGAAAAGCAGCGGATCGTTCATGAACGTCCCTTCAGTTGAGCGCGCCGCCACAGGACGACCCCTGTCCGGCAGTGCAGCCGTAGCAGTGGTCGGCCACCACCACCGAATTGCCGTCGAGGTCGCGCCCCAGCAATTGCGACAGGTGGGTGCGCGGCCGCCCCTCGACGCGCAGCGGCAGCCCCAGCATCTGGTTGAAATCGCAATCGTAGACGTGGCCCTGCCAGTCCACACTCAACTGGTTTCGGCACATCACGTGCTGCAGGTTGTCGTCGCGGTGGGCGCCGCGCAACAATTCCATGTAGCTGGAGAACAGACCCTTGGACACCAACGTCGAGCCGAAGCGCTGGATCGGCATGTTGGCCAGCGTCAGCAGGCGGGTGAATACGATGCCGTACTCGCGCCCGAGGTGCTCGCGATACGCCTCTTCCAGCTGGGCCTGCGGCGGCGGCAGGGCCGGACCCTGCGGGTTGAACACCAGATTCAGTTCAAGGCCGCTGTCCGTCCGGCCGTAGCCGAGCCCATTCAGCTGCTTCAGCCCGGCAATGCTGCGCGCGAACACGCCGTTGCCGCGCTGACGGTTGACGTTGTCCTCCAGGTAACAGGGCAGCGACGCGGTCACTTGCACGCCCTGTTCGGCCAGGAAGGTCGCCAATCCCTCGTGACCCGGTTCGGACAGGATGGTGAGGTTGCAGCGGTCCATCACCGCGACGCCCAGCGCGCGCGCCTCGGTGACCAGGCTGCGGAAGTGCGGATTCATTTCCGGCGCGCCGCCGGTCAGGTCGAGCTGACGGATGTCGCTGGCGCGGATGAAGTCGAGCACGGCGCGGATGTTCTCGGCGCTCATCTGTTCGGTGCGCGTCGGGCCCGCATTCACGTGGCAGTGCAGGCAGCTCTGGTTGCAGGTGTAGCCCAGATTGACCTGCAGCACTTCGGTACGACGCCGGCGCAGTGGCGGGAAATCGGTGCGGGATAGCAGCGGCAGGGTGGCGTGCATGCAGGAGGGTCCTCGATGTCTGTGCGGCAGCAGACCGCCCGGGGGCGGAAAACCTTACGGTCAGGGTGCAGTATGCTTGCCCGGCACCGGGGTACGTCATCGATGACGTACCCACGCCAACGACCGGAGGAAAGAAGGAATGTTCAAAGGCATATTGCTGGAGCAGGGCGAGGGCGGCAAGACGATCGCCAGTCTCAAGGATCTTGACGAAGCAGCGCTGCCGGAAGGCGATGTGCGCGTCGCCGTCAGCTGGTCCAGCCTGAACTACAAAGATGCGCTGGCCATCACCGGACGCAGTCCCATCGTGCGCAAGTGGCCCATGGTGCCGGGCATCGATTTCGCTGGCACGGTGGAACAGAGCAGTCACCCGCTGTGGAAGGCCGGCGACCAGGTGGTGCTGACCGGCTTCGGCGTAGGCGAAGGTCACTGGGGCGGTCTGGCGCAGCGCGCGCAGGTGAGGGGCGACTGGCTGGTGGGTCTGCCCGCCGGGCTCGATGCGAAGCACGCGATGGCGGTCGGCACCGCCGGCTTCACCGCCATGCTGTGCGTGATGGCGCTGGAACGTCACGGTCTGCAGCCGGGCGACGGCGAGGTGCTGGTGACCGGCGCCAGCGGCGGCGTCGGTTCAGTCGCGGTGGCGCTTCTGGCCCGGCTCGGTTACCGCGTGGTGGCCAGCACCGGCCGGCTGGAAGAGACCGATTACCTGAAATCTTTGGGCGCCGAATCGGTGATCGACCGCGCCACGCTGTCGGCACCCGGCCGCCCGCTGGCGAAGGAGCGCTGGGCAGGCGTTGTCGACAGCGTCGGTTCGCACACGCTGGTCAATGCCTGCGCGGCGACGCGCGAGAACGGTGCGGTGGCGGCCTGCGGCCTGGCTCAGGGCATGGATTTCCCGGCCACGGTCGCGCCGTTCATCCTGCGCGGCGTCACGCTGTACGGCATCAACAGCGTCACTGTCGCCCGCGCACCGCGCGAGGCGGCTTGGGCGCGCATCGTGCGCGACATGCCGATGGACCTGCTGGACCGCATGACCGAGGTGGTGCCGCTTGCCGACGTGATCGCCGTCGCGCCACGCTTCATCGACGGACAGGTGCGCGGTCGCCTCGTGGTCGATACGGCGGCGGTCTGACCGGAAGCGGTCCGCGGCGTGGGCGACAAGCACTGTTGCGGCGCACTAATTTTGACGCTCATCAAGTACTTGGCTAAACTGCGCCGCGATTTTGCAGGAATCCACTTCAACCCATAAGAAGAGAGACTCGATGAGCGCCAGGACCCTTCTTGCTGTCGTAGCCGTCTGCGCCAGCCCGCTCGCCTTCGCTGCCGAGGGCAGTGCCGACGCAGCCAAGGACAAGATTTCGATGTGCGTCGGCTGTCACGGCATTCCGGGCTACCAGACCGCATTCCCGAAGACCTACAAGGTGCCCCGCATCGGCGGTCAGTACCCGGAGTACATCGTTGCCGCGCTGCAGGCCTACAAGAACGGTGACCGCAAGCACCCGACGATGACCGGTATCGCTGCCAGCCTGACCGAGCAGGACATGGCCGACCTCGCCGCCTACTACGGCGCCCAGAAATAAGGAACGCAGGCCATGATGAAGAAATTCGCTTTCGTTGCGCTCGCCGCCATGGTGGGCATGTCCGTCGCCCACGCCGGCGATGCCGCCAAGGGCAAGGAAAAGTCCGCTGCCTGCGCCGCCTGTCATGGTGCCGACGGCAACAGCCCGGCGCCGGCCTTCCCGCGCATCGGCGGTCAGCACGAGGACTACCTGCTGCAGGCGCTGCAGCAGTACAAGAAGGGCACGCGCAAGAACGCCATCATGGCGGCTCAGGTCGGTGCGCTGAGCGACCAGGACATGGCCGATCTGGCCGCCTACTTCGCGTCGCAGGCCGGTCCGCTGGTCACCCGTCGCTGAGTTCGTGTCTCTGCTCCAATAAAAAAGCCGGCATTGCCGGCTTTTTTATTGCCCCGCTTGCCGTGCGCCGCCGTTCAGAGCTTCAGGCGGCCGCCCGGGCAGTAGCCGGCCTTTTCCAGCCGGCTCAGGGTTGGTGCCAGATTGAGCGTGGTCTGCGTGCGCAAATGGCGCGCCCGCTCGCGCAGCGTGTCCAGCGACAGGTCGATCACCTCGGCACCACCGGCGACGCAGATCGCATTGCCTTCGTCGAGCGAGGGCAGCACCAGCGCTCGCCCGTCGTGGGCGTCGATCAGGCGCTGCGCACTGGCGCGGAAGCCGCGCGTGCGACCAAACATGTTCAGGCTGACACGCCCATCCGTGGCAAGGCGCGCACGGCAGTGCTGGTGAAAGGCGGCGGTATCGAGCGCATTGGCGCGCGCCCGGTGGTCATAGCCATCGACCAGGATGAAGTCCCACGCCGTCTCGCTTTCGGCGACGAATTTCGCGCCGTCGTCGATGACGATGCGCAGACGCTCGTCCTCGGCCGGGAGCCGAAAATGCATCGCCGCGACGGCCGGCATGCGCGGATCGATCTCGACCACGGTGATGTCGGCCCGCGGGCAGTAACGATGCAGAAACTTGGTGACCGAGCCCGCGCCCAGCCCGATCACCAGCACGCGTGCCGGCCACGCGTCGTGCGGCGCGAACAGCAGCGGCAGCATCATTTCGCGCGTGTATTCCAGTTCCAGCGCGAACGGGCGCGCGACGCGCATGGCGCCCTGCACCCATTCGGAACCAAAGTGCAGGTAGCGCACGCCGGCCGCCTCGGACACGTCTATCGAATTGCGCGGCGTCTTCGTGCGCCCGCTGCCGAACAGCGTGGCGAGGCTCAATTGCGCTGCTCGGGCAGCACGATGTTGACTTCGAGTACCTCGTAGTTGTCCTGCTTTTCGAGCTGAACCTTGATGTCTTCCGGGTTCACGCGCACGTATTTCGAAATCACCGCCACCAGTTCCTGCTGCAGCGCCGGCAAGAAGTCGGGCGCCGAGTTCGATCCGCGCTCGCGCGCGATGATCAGCTGAAGGCGTTCCTTCGCGATCGAAGCGGTCTTCTGCTTCTGGCCGAAGATCAGGGAAAGCAGGGACATGCTTACTTCCCTCCGAACAGGCGCTTGAGCAGGCCGGGCTTTTCGTAGTTGACGAAGCGCAGCGGACGCTCCTCGCCGAGGAAGCGCGCGACCACGTCTTCGTACGCCTGGGCGACGTCGCTGCCTTCCATGTGGATGGCTGGCGTACCCTGGTTCGAGGCCTGCAGCACGATTTCCGATTCCGGGATCACGCCCAGCACCGGGATGCGCAGGATTTCCTGCACGTTGACGTGGCTCAGCATTTCGCCTTCAACGGCGCGCTTGGGCGAGTAGCGGGTGACCACCAGATGTTCCTTCACCGGCTCGCGGCCGTCGCGCGCGCGGCGCGATTTCGACTGCAGGATGCCGAGGATGCGGTCCGAGTCGCGCACCGAACTCACTTCCGGATTGGTCACGATGACCGCCTCGTCGGCGAAGGTGAGCGCCATTACCGCACCGTGCTCGATGCCGGCCGGCGAGTCGCAGACGATGTAGTCGAAACCCATGTCGGCGAGGTCCTTCAACACCTTTTCGACGCCTTCTTCGGTCAGCGCGTCCTTGTCGCGCGTCTGCGAGGCGGGCAGCACGAACAGGTTGTCGCAGTGCTTGTCCTTGATCAGCGCCTGGGTAAGGTTGGCTTCGCCGTGGATTACGTTCACGAAGTCATACACCACGCGGCGTTCGCAGCCCATGATGAGATCAAGGTTGCGCAGGCCGACGTCGAAATCGATCACCGCGGTCTTCTTGCCGCGCAGTGCGAGGCCGGACGAAAAAGCGGCGCTGGTCGTGGTCTTGCCCACGCCGCCCTTGCCGGATGTGACGACTACGATACGGGTCACTGTGTTCTCCCTCTTGTGATTCAGGTGGTCGCCAAAGCGGCGACGGTCAATACCTGTTTGTCCGAATGGTCTTCCAGGCGCACGTGCGCCGGTCGGCGCAACAGTTCGCCGCTGGCCGTGTGTTCGAAGGTCTTGTACACGCCGGCGATCGACACCAGTTCCGCCTCGAAGCAGGTGGTGAAGATGCGCGCCTGCGTGTCGCCCGAGGCGCCGGCCAGTGCGCGGCCACGCAGCGGCGCGTAGATGTGGATGTTGCCGTCGGCGATCACTTCGGCGCCGGCACTGACCATGGCCAGCACCACCAGATCGCAGCCGCGCGCATAGATGCGCTGACCGGAGCGCAAGGGCTTGTCGATGATTTCGGTGCGTCGCGACGCTTCGTGGGCGACCGCCGCGGGTGTGTTCGCCGCCGCCGGCTCGGGGGGCGCTACTGCCGCAGGCGGTTCGGGCGTCGGTTCAGGTTCGCGCTCGGGCGCGGCGCGCGGCGCGCTGTCGGCCGCCAGCACGGCCATGCCAAGCGCGCGCGCATCGTCCGCGGCAGCGTCGCACGCGGCTTGCACGGCGATGGCGGTCAGCGCATGGCGGCCCAGGGCGTCGCGGATGGCCGGCAGGTCGGGGCGGGCGTCGGCCGGCAGTTCGCTGCAGTCGATCACCACCGGTTCGCCGGAAAAGAAGCCGGGCATGCTGCCGAGCCGCGCGTCGAGCGCTGCGGCGATGGCCGTGCTGTCGTCGCTGCGCAGCACGGCACGCATCGCTTCGAGCGTGGCGCTTTTGAGTTCTATGGCCGAAGTATCGGGCTTGCGCGCCATGGGGAGTCCGCGGGAAATGTCGAAAGTCTACTCAGTGCCCGACCTGCGGGCAACACGGCGTTTCAATGCACCGCCGCCGGCGGATCGCCGAACAGGCGGGCGATGTCGGCTGCGCTGAAGCGGTAGTCGTGATTGCACATGTCGTCATGGATGTGCAGCTCGCCCTTCTCGGCGAGGATGGATTCGACCTCGGCGCGGCCCAGCGACAGCACCAGCCGACGCACCTTTTCCTCGTCGCGCGGGCAGTGATGGCGCGGCGTCTGTGCCTCGAACACGCGGATGCCGCCGGCCTGTATCTCCTCGTGGAACAGTCGGCCGAGCAGCGTTTCAGTGTCCAGCGTCTTCAGTTCGTCCGGCGTCACCGTGGCGGCCAGATGGCACACACGGGCCCAGCCGTCGGCGTCGCGCTGATCGGCGCCCGGCAGCTTCTGCAGGAACAGCCCGCTCGCCGTATCCCCGTCGGCAGCCAGCCACAGCGCCGTGGGCTGCTGCTCGGACTGTTCGAGGAAGTGCTCGAATACCTCTGCCACGGTCGCGCCTTCGAGCGGTACCACGCTCTGGTAGGGCGTGGGAGAGCTTTCCGGCTGCATGGTCATGACCAGATGGCCATCGCCCAACAGTTCGGGCAGCGGTGCTTCGACCAGCTCGGCCGGCGCACTCGCCATGCCACGGATGCGCAATTGCTGGTCGCAATCGACCACCAGCATGCCCACCGCGCCATTGCCGCGCACCTGGACTGTCAGCCGACCTGGCTGCTTGAGCTGGCCGCCCACCATCAGCGACACCACGGTCACTTCGCCGAGCAGTCGCGTCACCACCGGGCCGTAGCCGCGGCCACGCAGCATCGACTGCCAGCCTTCGGACAGGCGCACGCGGGCGCCGCGGATGTCCAGACCTTCGAACATGAAGCGCTGGATCAGGTCAGGTGCGCTCATCCGAGCACCTCGGACCAGCGTTGGGGGTCGAAACCGATCAGCAGTTCGTCACCGTGGTCGACGATGGGCCGGCGGATGGCGGACGGGTTGGCGCTGAGCAGCGCGAATGCGCGATCGGCGTCGAGGTCGGCGGTCTGGTCAGGCGGCAGCTTGCGGAAGGTGGTGCCGCGCGTATTGACGACGGCCTGCCAGCCGGCGCGGCGTATCCAGTCAGCCAGGGCGTCTGCCGGTACGCCGTCCTTCTTGTAGTCATGCAGTTGGAAGTCGATGTGCCGGTCGGCAAGCCAGGCGAAGGCACGCGACATGGTGTCGCAGCGCTTGATACCGAAGACGCGAAGCATGGGGTGTTGAGGTGCGAAATCCGGAGAGCGCGCATTGTACGTTGCACCGCCGGCGCCTGCTGCGGGTGACGAATGGCCTCCTGGGGCTGGCGTCATCGTCCTGCAATGGTTAAGATTTGGAAAATTTATCCGAAACAACAAACTGGCACGCGAAATTGATCGGCTTATTCAGGTCTTTCGCGCGCATCAACAGTGGGAGACGTGCATGATGTTTCGACGCCCGGGCCTCTATGCCCTGACGCTGGTTTTCGGATTTTCGATGTTTGCCGCCGATGTTGCGCTTGCAGCGCGTTCGGTCGCCAGCGGCAAGCAGGTCAAGTCGGCGGTCCGCCCTGCGGCCAAGATCGCCTCCAAGAAGCGTGTTTCGCCCACAGTGCAGGCCGCGGCCAAGCGCTCGGCGCCGCTTGCTGTCGCGGTGCCGGCCTTCCGCCCGCCGAAGCCGCCGGCGCAGCGTCACTACGCGGTCGATGGCAGCACCTTCTACGCGGACGGCGTGCGGGTGCGCGCCGCCGGCCTGGAGGGAATTGAAATGGCGGGTGCCTCGGGCATGGCCAAACAGCGGCTGCAGCAACTGCTTGATTCCGGTCGCGTCAGCATCGAACCGCTGGGCATGGATGGCGGCGACGTCACGCTGGCCCGGGTGCGGGTCGATGGACGCGACGTGAGCGAACTGGTCAGCGCGCGCTGAGTCCAGCGCCGAATGAAAAAGGGCCCGGTGATTACCTGGCCCTTTTTCATTGTCCTGTCGTCTGAGGATCAGCCTGCGGTCAGCGCAGGGTTCCGGCTGCCGTGTGTTTCCTTCGCGGCCGGTGCGTCGTCCGCCACTGCCTCGTCGGCGACCGTTTCGGCGTCAACCGGCTTCAGTTTGCGGGTGTTTTTCGGGCTGACCGTCGGCAGCACGACCTCGATCTTGTTCTGCGTCATGTAGTCGTTCATTTCGCGCCAACCGGCGAAGATGGCGGCCTTCGACGCCTTCGGATTCAAGGCGTAGCAGTCCTCGAGCGCGCGGCCGGCGTGGCGGCAGGCGCCGCCGACGGCCTTGGCCTCCAGTTCCTTCTGCGCTGCGGCGCGGTTGGGATCGGGAATGGGCAACTTGTCGCACGCGGCCACAAGGACTGCGCACGCGATCAGCACGATGGAGGGGACAGCTTTCACCTGGGGGCGCTTCCGGAGATTGGGCACACACCCTGTCTACGGCAGCGCGCCCCCGCCGCTTGAGTGCCGTGACGCGCTTACAGAGCGCCGCGCGAATACTCGGCCAGCAGCGTGTCCTGTGCACAGTGGCGCGCCGCCCGCGACACTCGGCGGCGGTAGCGGCCGTCCGGCTCCATCTCCCACGACTGGCTGTTGTCCAGCAGGTAGGGGCGCAGGCCTTCCTTCATGATGCGTCGCTTCAGCTTCGGATCGAGTACCGGGAAGGCCACCTCGATACGGCGGAAGAAGTTGCGCTCCATCCAGTCGGCGCTGGCGAGGTAGAGCTTTTCCTCGCCGTCGGCGTGGAAGTGATAGATGCGCGAATGTTCGAGGAAGCGGCCGACCACCGAACGCACGGTGATCTTGTCCGACAGGCCGGGCACGCCCGGGCGCAGCGCGCACACCCCGCGCACGATGAGGTCGATGTCCACGCCGGCCTGACTGGCCGCGTAAAGCGCTTCGATCGTCTCGTCCTCGACCAGCGAATTCATCTTGGCGATGATGCGGCCCTTGCGGCCGGCACGTGCGTTCTCCGCTTCCTGCCCGATGGCGGCGATCACGTTGCTGTGCAACGTGAAGGGTGCCTGCCACAGATGGGTGAGCGTGCCGGCGTGTCCGAGGCCGGTCAGCTGCTTGAATACCTCATTCACGTCCTCGCCGATCTGCTCGTTCGCGGTCATCAGGCCGAAGTCGGTGTAGAAACGGGCGGTGCGCGGGTGGTAGTTGCCGGTACCGAGGTGCACGAAGCGGCGGAAGCGGTGCACGCCATCCACCTGCTCGCGCCGCACCACCATCAGCAGCTTGGCGTGCGTCTTGTAGCCGAACACGCCATAGACGACATGTGCGCCAGCCTCTTCGAGGCGCGACGCCCAGTTGATGTTCGCTTCTTCGTCGAAGCGCGCCATCAGTTCGACCACGACGGTGACTTCCTTGCCCTTGAGCGCGGCGCGCACCAGCGCTTCCATCAGCACGGAATCGGTTCCGGTGCGGTACACCGTCATCTTGATCGCCACGACTTCAGGGTCGTCAACCGCCTGCTGCACCAGGTCAATCACGGGCTTGAAGGACTGGAAGGGATGGTGCAACAGCAGATCCTGCTTGCGGATCATGGCGAAGATGTCGTAGCGCTTTTCCATTGTGCGCGGCACCTGCGGCACAAAGGGCGGGTATTTCAGATCCGGGCGCTCGACCCAGTCCGGCACCTGCATCAGACGCACGAGGTTCACGATGCCCGGCGCGCGGTAAAGGTCGTCGCGCGTCAGGTTGAACTGCTGCAGCAGGAAATCCGCCATGTGTTCGGAACAGTTGTCCGCAACTTCCAGCCGCACGGCGTCGCCGTAATGGCGCTGCGGCAGTTCGCCCTGCAGCGCCTGACGCAGGTTTTTTACCTCTTCCTCGTCGAGGAAGAGGTCGGAGTTGCGGGTGACGCGGAACTGGTAGCAGCCGAGCACGTTCATGCCTTCGAACAGATCGCCGACATTCATGTGCATGGCCGACGACAGGAACACGAAGCCGTGGTCCACGCCGGTCAGTTCCTTCGGCAGCTTGATCACGCGCGGCAGCGCGCGCGGTGCCTGCACGATGGCGTAGCGCGAACTGCGGCCGAAGGCGTCGCGGCCTTCCAGCTCGACGGCGAAGTTCAGGCTCTTGTTCAGCACGCGCGGGAAGGGGTGCGAGGGGTCGAGCCCGATCGGCGTCAGCACAGGCATCAGCTCGCGCATGAAGTAGTCGCGCACCCAGTCGCGTTGCGCTTCGGTCCAGTCGCCGCGGCGCAGGAACACGATGCCTTCCTTTTCCAGCAGCGGCAGGATGACGTCGTTCAGCAGCGAATACTGTTCGGCGATCAGTTGGTGCGCTTCGGCGGCAATCAGCCGCAGTGCTTCCTGCGCGGAGCGGCCGTCCGAGGTGACACCGCGGGCGCCCATGCGGATGTGTTCGCGCAGGCCACCGATGCGGACCTCGAAGAACTCGTCGAGGTTGCTCGACACGATGCACAGGAACTTCAACCGTTCGAGCAGCGGTACGCGTTCGTCCGCCGCCTGCGCCAGCACGCGCCGGTTGAAGGCGATCAGCGACAGTTCGCGATTGATGAAGTGATCGGGTGCGTAGCGTGGCACCGGCAGGATGGACGGCATGATCGGTTTCTGTCTCTGAAGTTGTTGTTATGCGACCCGGTATTTTGTGACACAAGTGCTATGGAATTATTACAGCGTCCGGGCGCCTCGTGCTTGACGGCGCGTGGCTTGCGCGCTGCTACACTCCGCGCTGATCTCTTTTATTGCATCGCCGCATGAGCTACGAACTTCTCGCCGCAGTCAACCTCGGGTCCAACAGTTTCCGGCTCCAGGTCGCGCGGGTGATCGATGACCAGATCTACCCGCTCGACGGCGTGAAGGAAACCGTCCGCCTGGCGGCCGGTCTGGGGCACGGCAAGTTGCTCGACGGGGCGTCGCAGCTCAGGGGGCTGGAGGCGCTGTCCCGTTTCAACGAGCGTCTGCGCGGCTTCGCGCCGGACCAGGTGCGTGCGGTGGCCACCAACACGCTGCGGGTGGCGAAGAACGCGCCGCAGTTCCTTCCGCAGGCCGAGGCGGCGCTGGGCTTCCCGATCGAGGTGATCGCCGGGCGTGAGGAGGCGCGGCTGATCTACGTCGGCGTTGCCCACACGCTGCCCAATCCTTCCAGTCAGCAACTGGTGGTCGATATCGGTGGCGGCTCGACCGAGTTCATCATCGGTCGCAGCTTCGAGCCGATGGCGCTCGAATCGCTCTACATGGGCTGCGTCGCCTTCAGCCTGCGCTATTTTCCCGACGGCCGCATGGACAAGAAGTCGCTGCGCGAGGCCGAACTGGCGGCGCGGCGTGAACTTGAAACCATCGAGCAGGACTACCGGTCGCTCGGCTGGGACGAGGCGGTGGGTTCCAGCGGCACCGCCCGCGCGCTGCTCGACATCATGGAACTGAACGGTTGGTGCCAGGGTGCGCTGACGCGCGAAGGCATGGACAAGCTGCGTTCGCTGCTGCTGCGCGTCGGTGACGTGAATCGTCTCGGGGTGGCCGGGCTCCGTCCGGACCGCCTGCCGGTGCTGGCGGGCGGTTTCGCCATCATGTCGGCGGTATTCGACGCCTTCCGTCTCGAACGCATGAGTTTTTCCGAGGGTGCGCTGCGGCTGGGCGTGCTGTACGACCTGCTCGGGCGCTATCACCATCGTGACCTGCGCGACGCGACCGTGCTGCAGTTCGTGCGCCGTTACCAGGTGGACCAGCGTCAGGCCGATCGTGTCCACGCCACGGCGCTCAAGCTTTACCGGCAGCTTGAGCCGGATGCCGGCGACGATCATCCGGACCTGCACCTGTTGAGCTGGGCGGCGCGCTTGCACGAGCTGGGCATCTCGGTGGCGCACGCCGGCTACCACAAGCACAGCGCCTACATCGTCGGCAATGCCGACATGCCGGGCTTCTCGCGCATGGACCAGGCGCGACTCGCGCGGCTGGTGCTGGCGCACCGCGGCAAGCTGGAGAAGGTGAATTCCGCCGCCGCCGACCTGCGCGACTGGCCGCTCATCCTTTGTCTGCGGCTGGCCGTGCTGCTGCATCGCAGCCGCGACGACTACGACGAACTGCCGCTGCGCCTCGACCGCAGTGGCGCGGGCTACGTCATGTCGGCTCGTGCCGAATGGCTGGCGGCGTCACCGCTGACTGCCGCCAGCCTGCACGACGAGCAGCGTCTGTGGGCGGCGATAGGCATCGAGCTCAAGCTGCGTCCGCAGCGCGCCAAAGGCCAGTCGGCCGCCTGAGCGCCAGATCATGGGCGTCCCGACGATTGCGTTCGAGATGTCCGGGCCGTTGCGCGTTGCCGTGCTGGCCGGCGACTGGACGCTGACGGGACTGGAAGGACGCCTCGACGCCTTGCGCGCGCAACTTGCCGCGGCCGAAACAGGCCACATCGAGAGCTGGAGTCTCGCCGCCGTGAGCCGTCTCGATTCGCTCGGCGCCAGCGTGCTGTGGCGTGGCTGGGGCGACCGGCTGCCGGACCGGCTGGAGGCTGATCCGCGTACGCGCAGGATGCTGGAGTCGGCGGCGACGCTCGGGGTACGCCGCCGCGCCGGTGCACCGCAATCGCGTTTTGGCGATTCGCTTGTCGCCCTTGGTCGCGTCGGCATTGCGCTGTGGCGCCAGCTGATCGGCATGATCGCGCTGACCGGCCAGATGCTGTTCGATCTCGCCGCTGCATTGCGTCGCCCGCACGACGCACCGCTGCGCGAGCTGTCGGCCAATCTGTACAAGACCGGCGTGACGGCGCTGCCGATCACCGCGCTGGTGGGCTTCCTGATCGGCGTCGTGCTGTCCTATCTGTCGGCGCTGCAACTGAAGACCTTCGGCGCAGACGTGTTCATCATCAACATCCTCGGCATCGGCATCGTGCGCGAACTGGGGCCGGTGCTGGTGGCGGTGCTGGTGGCCGGACGCTCCGGCTCGGCGATGACCGCGCAGCTCGGCGTGATGCGGGTCACCGAGGAGATCGATGCGCTGACCACGATGGGCGTGCCGGCCACGTTGCGGCTGGTGTTGCCCAAGGTGCTGGCACTGCTGGCGGCGATGCCGCTGCTGGTGCTGTGGACCTCGTCGGCGGCGCTGTTCGGCGGCATGGTGGCGGCGTCGATACAGCTCGACATTAGCTACGGTTTCTTTCTCGAAACCCTGCCGCGCGTAGTGCCGATCGCCAATCTCTACATCGGCCTGGGCAAGGGTCTGGCTTTCGGTCTGGTGATCGCGCTGGTCGCCTGCCATTTCGGACTGACGGTGAAGCCGAACACCGAAAGCCTGTCGGCCAATACGACGCGTTCGGTGGTCAGTGCGATCACCTGCGTCATCCTGGTCAACGCGGTGTTCGCCATTGCTACGCGTCACATCGGCATGCCAACATGAACGACGCGGTCATCGACATCCGCGGGCTGGTCACGCGCTTTGGCAGCAATGTCGTGCATGACGGACTGGATCTCGCTCTGCCGGCAGGCGAGGTGCTGGCGCTGGTCGGTGGTTCGGGCAGCGGCAAGACCACGCTGCTGCGCCAGGTGATCGGCCTGCTGCGGCCGCAGCAGGGGCAGATAAGGGTGTTCGGTCAGCCGCTCTTTTCCGGCGATGCGCTGGCCGACCGCCAGTTGCGGCGTCGTTTCGGTGTGCTGTTCCAGCAGGGCGCCCTGTTTTCCGCACTCAACGTGCTGGAGAACATCGCCTTTCCGCTGCGCGAACTGCGCTGGCTCGATCGCGATGCCATCCACGATCTGGTCATGATCAAGCTCGCCATGGTCGAACTGGAACCGCAGCACGCCTGGCTGATGCCGGCCGAACTGTCCGGGGGCATGATCAAGAGGGTTGCGCTGGCGCGCGCGCTGGCGCTCGAACCGGAGCTGCTGCTGCTCGACGAACCGACAGCCGGCCTCGATCCGGACCGCTCGGAGGCCTTTGTCGCGCTGATCCGTCGCTTGCGCGATCAGCTTGGTCTGACCGTGGTGCTGGTGACCCACGATCTCGACACACTGGCGGCGCTGGCGACTCAGGTCGCCGTGCTCGGCGAGCGACGTATACTCGCTTACGGTCCACTTGATCACGTCATGAAACACGATCATCCCTTCATCCGCAGTTTCTTCTGTGCCGAACGCATGTCGCGCCTGCTCGCGCGCAGCGGGAGCTGATCATGGAAAGCCGCGCCCACGCACTGGCTGCAGGTCTGTTCCTGCTGCTGATGAGTGTCGCCGTCGGACTGGCCATCTGGTATCTGTCCAGCGGGGACGACGCCGGAGAGGAGTACCTGCTGGTGACCACGGCCGATGTCGGTGGCCTGAGTCCGCAGGCTCAGGTGCGCTACCGCGGCATCCGTGTCGGCAAGGTGAGGGACATTTCCATCAACCCTGACAACCCGCGCGAAATCCACGTCCGCATCTCGATTCCGGAGCGCTATCCGGTGACCGCCGGCACGCGCGCAGAACTTGGCTATCTCGGCGTGACCGGTCTGGCGCTGATCGACATGACGGACGATGGCTCCGACCCGACGCCGCTGTCGCCGGCCGACGCCCGCATCCCGCTGCGTGGTTCGCAGTTTGGCGGACTGGGCAACAAGGCCAGCGACACGATGGACGTGATGCGCCAGGTGCTGTTGCGCCTGCATGTGCTGCTCGACGACCGCAATCTCGAACGCATAGGCGCGACGCTGGGCAGCCTGCAGTCGGCGACTGCGCACCTGGACCGGACGCTGGTCCATCTGCCGGGCGTCGCCGGCGATCTGCGCGAAACGCTGCAACGCGCTCAGACAGTCCTGTCGGCTGAAAATATCGAACGCAGCGGGCGCATCCTCGGTCAGCTGGAGGCGGTCAGCGCCCAAGGCGCGCCGCTGGCGCAGGAACTGCGGACCGTGCTGGCGTCGATGCAGCAGTTGTCATCGCGGCTCGATGCGCTGGCTGCGAGCATGGGGCAGCAGATCAACGGCGACACCTTGCCGCGGCTGCAGACGCTGCTCGACGAAGCGAACCGCGATGCCCGCCAGCTGCGACGTGTGCTGGGCGAGCTCGAGTCTTCGCCACAGATGCTGCTGCTCGGGCGCGAGACGCAACAGCCCGGGCCCGGCGAGCCCGGTTTCGATCCCGCCGCCGGCAGAGCGCGCGACTGAGGAGCATCGGAGATGAAATCACTTTGGGCGAGCGCGCTGCTGTCGATCACGCTGGCCGCGTGCGGGCCGCTGCTGCCGCGTTCGCCGACGTCCGAACTTCACGATCTGGGCAGCCAGCGTGCCGCCCGCCCGCTGGCGCGCGTGCCGGTGCTGACCGACGTGCGTGCCCCGAATTGGCTGGACGGCACCGCCATCCACTATCGCCTTGCCTACGAGAGCGAAACACGCCGACGCAGTTACGCATTGAGCCGCTGGGCAGCACCACCGGCCGAACTGCTGTCGGTCGCGCTGCGACGCATGCTGGATAGCCCGGGTGCGCCGTCTACCTGCCGCCTGGTGGTCGAGCTGGACGAGTTCATACAGGTGTTCGACCGGCCGGACGACTCGTCGGCGTTGATATCCGGCGTCGCCACATTGGTCGGCGCCAATGGCAGAACCATCGTCAACCGCATGCGCTTCTCGCTGACCGAGAAGGCGCTCGGCGCCGATGCGCCGTCCGGTGTTGCGGCGCTGTCGCGTGGCGTCGATGCACTGGGTGTGCGGATCGCCGACTGGCTTGATCGGGCGGAGGCGGAAGGGCTGAGCAGGAGGTGCGAATCATGAATCCGGGAAATGCAGCGCCACGCGATAACGGTCTGCTGCAGGCAGCATTGGATCAGGTCGCCGAGACGTGCTGGGCGCGCCTGCCGTGCGAGCGCGTCACCATCATGCTGGCCGACGGTGAGGGCCACGATGCCGTGCTTGGGATTGCGGCCTGGCGTGGCGAACTGGCGCAGGAAGTGGTCAATGCGCGCGTGAGCAGTGGCAGTTCGGTGGCGGGTGAGGTGTTCGCCAGCGGGCGAGGGCGGCGTGTCATCGACGCCGACGCGCCGCACGCCGGCGGCCGCGCGCGCGGCGAGGGCGGCAGCTTCATCTGCACGCCGTTGCCGCTTGACGGACGCATACTGGGCGTGATCAACGTGCGACGCGGTCGCGGTCAGCCGGCATTCACGGAAGAAGAGGAGGGCATGCTGGACTGCCTCGCGCTGTTCGGCGGCAAGTCGGTGCAGACCGCGCAACTGGCCTTCCTGGTCAAATCGGAGTTCGCGCAGCGGGCGCTGCAGGGCGAGGAGGTGACAGCGCTGGCGGAAGCCTTCTCGCAAGGCGCGGCGCAGCCGGCGCAGGTGGCGCGCATGCTGGCGAAATCCTTCTATCGGGAAATGAAGGCGGCTGGTTTTGGCAACAACCAGATCGTCGGCGCGGCGGGCGAGATCATCGACCAGCTGTCTGCCAGTCTGCGCAAGCACGGCCAGCGCATGGAGCGCGGCCGGCAGTGAATCATCGGCGCCGGGGCTGGCCGGCGCCGCGTCGCGTCAGCCGAGCGAGGCGCTGTAGGCGTCGGCGCTCAGCAGCTCGTCAAGTTCGGCCGCATTGTCCGGCTTGATGACGAACATCCAGGCACCGTAGGGATCCTGATTGACCGATTCGGGCTGGTCGGCGACCGGGGCATTGACCGCGGTGACCGTGCCCGACACCGGAGCGTGGATGTCGGAGGCCGACTTGACCGATTCGATCACCGCCATCGCCTCGGTACGGGCGACGGTGCGGCCGACATCGGGCAACTGCAGAAAGACCACATCTCCGAGGGCATCCTGCGCGTGGTCGGTGATGCCGACCGTCACGGTGCCGTCCTGTTCGACCCTGACCCATTCGTGTGTGTCGGTGTAGCGAAGATTGTCCGGATGATTCATTGCTGTTTCCTGGTGGGTTTGACCGGGCAAGATTGTAGCCGCGCAGGACCGTCAGCGGCCGCCTGCTAGAATCCCAAAGTTATGAATGCCGATCTGCACTGCCACTCCTGCCACTCCGACGGCGTACTGTCGCCGGCCGCGCTCGCCGCGCGCGCAGCGGCCAATGGCGTCGAGCTGTGGTCGCTGACCGATCACGACAATCTGGGCGGACTCGACGAAGCGCGCGAGCAAGCACGTGCGCTGGGCATGCGTTTCATCGACGGCGTCGAGATCTCCGTCACCTGGCACGGCACCACCATCCACGTCGTCGGCCTCGGCATCGATCCGCGCCATGCGCCACTGGAGCAGGGCCTGGCCAGCGTGCGCGGCGGCCGCGACGAGCGCGCGTTGCGCATGGCCGAGGCGCTGGAAGCGCTGGGCGTGCGCGAGGCCTACGCCAACGCGATGCGCCATGCCGGCAATCCGTCGCTCGTTGGTCGGTCACACTTCGCACGCGTGCTGGTCGAGCAGGGCTATGCGCCGGACGTGCATGCGGTGTTCCACAACTATCTGGTGCGCGGTCGCCCCGGCTACATCGAACACCAATGGACGGCGCTGGAGCAGGCGGTGGCGTGGATACGCGGCGCTGGCGGCGTCGCCGTGGTCGCCCATCCGGGCCGCTATCGCATTTCCGGCGATCAGTTGCTGCGCCTGCTCGGCGACTTCCGTGATGCCGGAGGGCAGGCCATCGAAGTGGTGTCCGGCTCGCACGGCGACGCCGAGGTCAGACATTTCGCCCGGCTGGCCCGCGATTTCGGTTTCTACGCCTCGCGCGCGTCCGACTTCCATGCGCCGGACGAAAGTCCGATCGACCTCGGACGAGGCGCTCATCTGCCCGCCGGTGTCGAACCGGTGTGGCATGCGCCCGAGCTTGGCTCGCGTGTCGCCTGTCCGGCCTGATGCCGCTTTTCCACACCCTCTGACGAATACATCCACGTGGCACAGCTTTTCACCGTACATCCCGACAATCCGCAACCCCGCCTGATACGACACGCCGCCGACATCCTCCGGGATGGCGGGCTCGCGGCCATTCCGACCGACTGCGCCTGGTCGCTGGTGGGCCATATGGGCGATGCGCGCGTGCTCGAGCGCATCCGTCGCATCCGCGACGTGGATGTGCATCATCATTTCACGATGATGTGCCGCGACCTGTCGGACATCGCCAACCTCGCCAAGGTCGATAACGCGCAGTTCCGTCTGCTCAAGAGCGCGACACCAGGGCCCTACACCTTCATTCTGGAGGCGACGCGGGAGTTGCCGCGGCGCATCCTGCATCCGAAGCGCAAGACCATCGGCCTGCGGGTGCCGGACCATCCGGTCGTGTCGGCATTGCTGGAGGCGCTGGGCGAACCGCTGCTCGGCTCGACCCTTTTGCTGCCCGGCGAAGATCTGCCGCTGACCGACGCCGAGGACATCCGCGAGCGCCTGCAGCACGAGCTCGACCTGGTGATCGACGCCGGTCACTGCGGTACGCAGCCGACCTCGGTGATCGACCTGTCGTCGGGCACGCCCGAACTGGTACGCGCCGGCGCGGGCGACGTCGCGCGCTTCGGCCTGGACTGACGTGCCGGCCGCGTTCTGCTAGCATCCGCCCGCCTATGGACGAAAGCATTGCACGCTTGGCGGTCATCGTGCTGCCGGTCGTGCTTGCCATTACGCTGCACGAGGCGGCCCACGGATACGCCGCACTGATGAAGGGGGATCCGACCGCGCATGTGGCCGGCCGGATCACCGCCAACCCCTTGAAGCACATCGATCCGGTCGGCACGATACTGGTGCCGCTGGTCATGTACTTCGTCGGCGCGATGGCGGGTCACGAGGGGCTGCTGTTCGGCTGGGCCAAGCCGGTGCCGGTCGATTTCTCGCGGCTGCGTCGCCCGAAGCAGGACATGTTCTGGGTTGCGGCAGCCGGTCCGGCCGCCAATCTGGTAATGGCACTGGGCTGGGGGCTGGCAATGAAGCTGGCACTCGGCATGCCCGGTCACTACTTTGCCGAGCCGCTGCTGCTGATGGCCAAGGCCGGCATACTGATCAATCTGGTGCTGATGGTGCTGAACCTTCTGCCCATACCGCCGCTCGACGGCGGACGCATCATGGTGAGCCTGCTGCCGCGCGGTCCGTCCATGGTGTTCGCGCGCATCGAGCCTTACGGCATGTTCATCCTGATCGCGCTGCTGGTGTCGCACGTACTCGACGACATCCTGCGTCCGCTGCTCGTGCTGGCGAACGCGCTGCTGATGTCCCTGCTTTTCTGAACCGGATGAATCGATAACATGTACGCAGAACGCGTTCTTTCCGGCATGCGCCCCACCGGTCGCCTGCATCTTGGTCACTACCACGGCGTGCTGAAGAACTGGGTCAAGCTGCAGCACGAATACCCCTGTCTGTTCTTCGTTGCCGACTGGCATGCGCTGACCACCAATTACGAAGACACACAGGTGATCGAGCGTAGCGTGTGGGACATGCTGATCGACTGGCTGGCCGCGGGTGTCGATCCCAACCAGGCGACGCTGTTCATCCAGTCGCGGGTGCCGGAGCACGCCGAACTGCATCTGCTGCTGTCGATGATGTGTCCGCTCGGCTGGCTGGAGCGGGTGCCGACCTACAAGGACCAGCAGGAAAAGCTGGCCGACAAGGATCTGGCGACCTACGGCTTCCTCGGCTATCCGCTGCTGCAGTCGGCCGATATCCTGATCTACCGCGCCAATCTGGTGCCGGTTGGCGAGGACCAGGTGCCGCACGTCGAACTGACCCGCGAGGTGGCCCGTCGCTTCAACCACCTGTACGGTCGTGAGCCCGGCTTCGAGGACAAGGCGCGTGAGGCGGTGAAGAAGCTGGGCGGCAAGCGCGGCAAGCTGTACGAGGAACTGCGCCGCCTGTACCAGCAGGAAGGCAAGGAGGACGCGCTGGCGCAGGGCAAGGCGCTGCTCGAAGAGGCACAGAGCCTGAGTCTGGGCGACCGAGAGCGCCTCTACGGCTATCTGGAAGGCGGCGGCAAGATGATTCTGGCCGAGCCGGGTGCGCTGCTGACCGAGGCGGCGCGCATGCCGGGTCTGGACGGTCAGAAGATGTCCAAGTCCTACAACAACACGCTGATGCTGCGCGAGGAGCCCGAGGTCGTCACCAAGAAGATCCGCGGCATGATGACCGACACCCAGCGCGTGCGCCGCACCGATCCGGGCGATCCGGACCGCTGCCCGGTGTGGCAGTTCCACGTGATCTACTCGGACGACTCGGTCAAGCAGTGGGTACAGGAAGGTTGCCGCTCGGCCGGCATCGGTTGCCTCGAGTGCAAGCAGCCGGTGATCGACGCGGTGCTGAAGGAACAGGCACCGATCCACGAGCGCGCGAAGCAGTACGAGGAAGATCCGATGCTGTTGCGCAACATCGTCGCCGATGGCTGCGAACGGGCGCGCAAGCTGGCGTCGGAAACGATGCGCGACGTGCGCGAGGCCATGGGCCTGAACTACGCCTGATGTCCGGCGAGGCGCTCATCGCTGAACCGGTGCCGGCCGCGACGGCCGCGCCACCGGCGCGCCTGTATGGCGAGGCGCTGGAAAAACTTCCGCTCGACCTGTACATTCCGCCCGATGCGCTCGAAGTGTTCCTGGACGCGTTCCAGGGGCCGCTCGATCTGCTGCTCTACCTGATACGCAAGGCCAACGTCAACATCCTCGACATTCCGATGGCGCCGCTGACCGCGCAATACCTCGTCTACGTCGAGGCGATGCGCTCGCAACGCCTGGAACTGGCGGCGGAATACCTGCTGATGGCGGCCATGCTGCTCGAGATCAAGTCTCGCATGCTGCTGCCGCGTCCGCCGCGTGAAGTCGCCGACGAGGGCGAGGATCCGCGTGCTGAACTGGTACGCCGGCTGATCGAGTACGAACAGATGAAGGCGGCCGCGCTGGCGCTGGACGCGATTCCGCGCATCCAGCGCGAGCACGAGTGGGTCGGCGTGCAGGTGGCCGAGCGGCTGGTCGAGATCCAGCCGAACGTGAGTGCGACCGACCTGCAGCTGGCCTGGCTGGCGCTGATGCGCCGTGCCGACATGACCCGCCATCACAAGGTGACGCGCGAGGCGCTGTCGGTGCGTGAGTTCATGTCCGGCATCCTGCGCCGGCTGCACGAAGAAGGTGATCTGCGCTTCGACCAGTTGTTCGAGGTTGGCGCGCCGGCCGCCCAGATGGTGGTGAATTTTCTCGCGGTGCTCGAACTGGCCCGCGAGAACCTGATTGAACTGCTTCAGCTCGAAGCCTTTGCGCCGATTTATGTCCGAACTGCCCGAACAGCCGCAGTCGCCGAGCCCGTCTGAGGTCAAGCGCGTGCTCGAAGCCGCGCTGCTCGCCAGCCAGGACGCAATGAGTACCGGCGAACTGCGAAAGCTGTTCGAACAGGAGCTCGACCACGCGCTGATCCGTCGTCTGCTCGACGAGTTGCGCGAGGACTGGGCGGGGCGGGGCATCGAACTGGTCCAGGTGTCGTCCGGCTGGCGTTTCCGCACCACCGCGGACGTTCAGCCCTACCTGGATCGACTGAAGAACGAAAAGCCCGCGAAGTATTCCAGAGCGGTGCTGGAAACGCTGGCGATCATTGCGTACCGCCAGCCGGTGACGCGCGGCGATATCGAGGACATCCGCGGTGTGGCGGTGTCGCCGGGCATCATCAAGGCGCTCGAAGGGCGCGGCTGGATTGACAGCGTGGGTTACCGCGAAGTCCCCGGCCGGCCGGCGCTGTATGCAACGACACGACGTTTTCTCGACGACCTGGGCCTGCGCACGCTCGCTGAGCTGCCGCCGCTGGCCGAACTACAGAAGGTGATGGAATTCAATGATGCAAGGTAAACGCAGGCCGGGCGCCGGTGGCGAGGTCAATGGCAACGTGGCCAATTACCGCTCGCAGGACAGCAAGAACAAGCGGCGCGGCCCGGTGGTGTTCAACGAACCGCAGAAGCTGCACAAGATGCTGGCGGACATGGGCCTGGGTTCGCGCCGCGAACTGGAAGACTGGATCGTCGCCGGCCGCATCAGCGTCAACTCGCTGCCGGCGCATGTGGGTCAGCGCGTCGGGCCGGAGGACAAGGTCCGCGTCAATGGCAAGCTGATCCACATCCACTTCGCCCAGCGTGCGCCGCGCGTGCTGATCTACCACAAGCCGGAAGGCGAAATCGTGTCGCGCGACGACCCGGAAGGCCGTCCGTCGGTGTTCGACAAGCTGCCCAAGGTGGGCGGTGGCCGCTGGATCGCGGTCGGTCGACTCGACTTCAACACTTCGGGCCTGCTGGTCTTCACCACCAGTGGTGAGTTGGCCAACAAACTGATGCACCCGAGCTACGAGCTCGAACGCGAGTACGCGGTGCGCCTGATCGGGGAGCTCACGCCGGAACAGTCGAAGAAGCTGACTGACGGCATCGAGCTCGAAGATGGCATCGCCAAGTTCAATTCGCTGGCTGACGGCGGCGGCGAAGGTTCGAATCACTGGTACCGCGTCACGCTGTCCGAAGGCCGCAACCGCGAGGTGCGTCGCATGTTTGAGGCGATCGGTCTGACCGTGAGCCGACTGATGCGCGTGCGCTATGGCCCGTTCGAGCTGCCGCGACGGCTGGCGCGCGGCAAGTCGGAGGAGCTCAAGGCGGAACAGGTCGAGAAGCTGTTGTCGGTGGTGCCGGCCAAGGGCAAGCAGCGCAAGGGGCCGGTAGATGAAGCCCGGCCGCAAGCCGACGGCGAAACGCCGGCGTCGCCCAAGCGCGGCCGTCGCCGCGGTCCGCGCAAGCCGCGTGAAGCCGGAGAGGGTGGCAATCGCGCTGCGCCGCAACAGGGTGCACCGTCGCCGCAAGGCGGCGAGGGCGACGCCCCGGCCCGCAAGCGCGCACCGCGTCGCCGTCGCCGCTCGTCGGCCAAGCCCGCGGCAGGCGGCGGAGAGGCCTGACGACATACCACCGTTGGGCGGGGCCGTCCATCCTTGCAGCTTGAGGGGATGGATGGCCTCTGTTACACTCCTCGGCTTGTTGCGCTGGCCCGGCCGGCGTTTTTCGATGGGCGGTCAGCCCATTTTTTATTTGTACATCCGGAAGTGTGTTGCTGGGATGAGTGTTGCGGAACTGATCGAGCAGGCGGTAACTGGGCTCGGCTACGAATTCGTCGATCTTGAAACCTCGCCAAGAGGCCGTCTGCTGCGTGTCTTCATCGACACCGACAAGGGCATCATGGTGGATGACTGCGTGACGGTGAGCAATCACCTGACCCGCCTTTTCATGGTCGAAAACGTCGATTACGACCGTCTTGAAGTGTCCTCCCCGGGGCTTGATCGCCCGCTGCGCAAGACCGCCGACTTCGTTCGCTTCACCGGGCAGGAGGCGCAGTTGCGCCTGCGCGTGCCGGTGGGCAATCAACGCAATTTCACCGGTCAACTGGCCGGCGTGGCCAACGACCGGCTCACCCTCGAGATCAAGGGCGAAGCCCACGAGTTCGAACTGTCGCAGATCGAACGTGCCCGCCTGGTGCCGGACTTTGAACGCAAGCAGGAGTTGAAACGATGAGTCGCGAGATTCTGTTGCTGGTCGATGCACTGGCACGCGAAAAGAATGTGTCCCGCGAAGTGGTTTTCGGCGCTCTCGAAACCGCACTGGCTTCGGCCACCAAGAAGCGCACCCATGACGACGCCGACGTGCGCGTGTCGATCGACCGCGAAACCGGCGAGTACGAAGCCTTCCGTCGCTGGCACGTGCTGCCGGACGAACTGGTCGAGAACGACGAGGCCGAGATCGGCCTGATCGACGCCCGCGAGCAGATCGCCGACATCCAGGTTGACGACTACATCGAAGAAGCCCTGGAGCCGGTCGATTTCGGCCGCATCGGTGCGCAGGCCGCCAAGCAGGTCATCCTGCAGCGCATCCGTGATGCCGAGCGCGAACAGATCCTGAACGACTTCCTTGAGCGCAAGGACCATCTGGTCACCGGCACCATCAAGCGCATCGAGCGCGGCAATGCCATCGTCGAAGTGGGCCGCCTGGAGGCGCTGCTGCCGCGCGAACACATCATTGCCCGCGAGAACCTGCGCGTCGGCGACCGCGTCAAGGCAGTGCTGCTGCGTGTCGATCGCCAGGCGCGTGGCCCGCAGATCATCCTGTCGCGTACCGCGCCCGAGTTCATCATGAAGCTGTTCGAGCTCGAAGTGCCGGAGATCGAAGACGGCCTCATCGAGATCAAGGGCGCCGCCCGCGACCCCGGTATCCGCGCCAAGATCGCTGTCAAGTCGAACGATCCGCGCGTCGATCCGCAAGGCACCTGCATCGGCATGCGCGGTTCGCGCGTGCAGGCGGTGACCAACGAACTGGGCGGCGAGCGCGTCAACATCATCCTGTGGTCGCCTGATCCGGCGCAGTTCGTCATCGGCGCGCTGGCGCCGGCCGAAGTCGCCTCCATCGTGGTGGATGAGGACGCGCACAGCATGGACGTGGTGGTCAGCGAAGACAACCTCGCGATTGCCATCGGTCGCAGCGGCCAGAACGTGCGCCTCGCGTCCGAGCTGACCGGCTGGAAGATCAACCTGATGACGGTCGAGCAGTCGGCCGCCAAGTCCGACGCGGAGAACGCCGCCATCCGCCTGCTGTTCATGGCCAAGCTGGACGTGGACGAGGAAGTGGCGGACATCCTGATCGAGGAAGGCTTCTCGACGCTGGAGGAAGTGGCTTACGTGCCGCTGGCTGAAATGCTCGAGATCGAGGCGTTCGACGAAGATACGGTGAACGAACTGCGTACCCGCGCACGTAACGTGCTGCTGACCGAAGCCATCGTCAACGAAGAGCAACTGGAGCAGGTCGATGATGCCCTGCTGGCGCTGGACGGCATGGACAAGCAGCTGGCGGCGCAGCTGGCGCGCGCCAATGTGCGCACGCGCGATGATCTGGCTGATCTCGCTGTTGATGAACTGGTCGAGATCGCCGGCATCGATGCTGCGCGCGCGACATCGCTGATCACCACTGCGCGCGCGCACTGGTTTGAATAATTGAGGACGGTATGGCGTTGATGAGTGTTTCCCAGTTTGCGACCGAGCTGAAAATCCCCGCGGCCGCGCTGCTTGAGCAGCTGAAGCAGGCCGGTGTGGACAAGAAGAGCGAAGGCGATTCGCTGACCGAGCAGGACAAGACGCGCCTGCTCGACTACTTGCGGCGTCAGCACGGCGATACGGCGGGAAAGACCAAGATCACGCTGACCCGTCGTCAGACCACCGAGATCAAGGCGACCAATTCGTCCGGTCAGGCGCGTACCGTACAGGTCGAAGTGCGCAAGAAGCGCGTGCTGGTCAAGCGCGATCCGGCCGAGTTGCTGGCCGAAGAAGCAGCGCAGGCGGCGGCGACCGAAGAGGTCGCGGCCGACGTCGTGGCGGACGAGGCGACTTTTGTCCCCGAGCCCGAGCCGACGCCGGTGGTGCCGGAACCGGTGCTCGAAGTGGCGCCGGAACCTGAGCCCGAACCCGAACCGGAACCTGAGCCCGAACCCGAACCGGCGGCGGTTGAGACGCCCGAGCCGGTGGCCGAAAGCGCTCCGGAAGTCGTGGCCGAGGCGGCTGCGCCGACCGAGCCGCGTCCGCTGACCGCGCGTGAACGCGAAGCCAAGCGCCACTCCGAACTGCTCGCCCATCAGGCGCGAGAGCTCAAGGAGAAGCAGGAGCGCGAAATTCGCATGCGCCAGGAGACGGAAGCCCGTCTGGTGCGTGCGCAAGCCGAAGCCGAAGCCAAGGCCAAAGCCGAGGAAGAGGCCAAGGCGGCGGCAGCGAAAGCGCCTGCCGGAACGCTGCACAAACCGGCCAAGCCGGACGACAAGGCAGCCAAGACTAAGCCCGCTGCGCCCGCTGCAGCCAAGGCAAAGCCGGGTTCGAACTGGAAGGACGACGCCGCCAAGCGCCGTCAGATCAAGACGCGCGGCGACGCCGGTACCGGTGGCTGGCGTGGTGGCCCGAAGGGCCGCAATCATCGCGACCACGATCAGGGCCAGCAGCAGGCGCCGATCGAGGCTGTCGTGCGCGAAGTGCTGGTGCCGGAAACGATTTCCGTCGCCGACCTCGCCCACAAGATGGCGATCAAAGCGACCGAACTGATCAAGGTGCTGATGAAGCTCGGTCAGATGGTCACGATCAATCAGGTGCTGGACCAGGAAACCGCAATGATCCTGGTCGAGGAAATGGGCCACGTCGCCAAGCCGGCCAAGCTGGACGATCCGGAAGCCTTCCTCGGCGAAGCCGACGAGGAGCACAAGGATGTCGAACTGCTGCCGCGCGCACCGGTCGTCACCGTCATGGGTCACGTCGATCACGGCAAGACCTCGCTGCTCGACTACATCCGCCGTGCCCGTGTGGCGGCCGGTGAAGCGGGCGGCATTACGCAGCACATTGGCGCCTATCACGTCGATACGCCGCGCGGCATGATCACCTTCCTCGATACGCCGGGTCACGAGGCCTTCACGGCCATGCGTGCCCGCGGTGCGAAGGCGACCGATCTGGTCATCCTGGTGGTGGCGGCCGACGACGGCGTGATGCCGCAGACGCGTGAAGCCATCCATCATGCGAAGGCTGCCGGCGTGCCGATGGTTGTCGCAATCAACAAGATCGACAAGCCGGAAGCCAACCCGGACCGCGTGAAGCAGGAGCTGGTGGCCGAAGGTGTGGTACCGGAAGAATACGGTGGCGACTCACCCTTCATCCCGGTGTCGGCGAAGAAGGGTACGGGCATCGACGAACTGCTCGAGAACGTGCTGCTGCAGGCTGAAGTGCTTGAACTGAAGGCGCCGAAGGAAGCCCCCGCCCGCGGTCTGGTCATCGAAGCGCGTCTCGACAAAGGCAAGGGTCCGGTCGCGTCGGTGCTGGTGCAGTCGGGTACGCTCAAGCGCGGCGACATCCTGCTGTGTGGTCAGGTATTCGGCCGGGTGCGCGCCATGCTGGACGAGTCAGGCAAGGCGATCAGCGAGGCGGGTCCGTCGATCCCGGTGGAAATCCAGGGTCTGTCCGACGTGCCCGCCGCCGGTGACGAGGCGATGGTGCTGGCCGACGAACGCAAGGCGCGTGAAATTGCACTGTTCCGTCAGGGCAAGTTCCGCGACGTGAAGCTGGCGAAGCAACAGGCCGCCAAGCTGGAGTCGATGTTCGAGCAGATGGGCGAGGGCGAAGTCCGCGTGCTGCCGCTCATCATCAAGGCTGACGTTCAGGGTTCGCAGGAAGCGCTGGTGCAGTCGCTGATGAAGCTGTCCACCGACGAAGTGCGCGTGCAGGTGATTCACGCCGCGGTCGGTGCGATCTCGGAAACCGACGTGAACCTGGCGCAGGCTTCCAAGGGCGTCATCATCGGCTTCAACGTTCGCGCCGATGTCGGTGCGCGCAAGCTGGCCGAGAACTTCGGTGTCGATCTGCGTTACTACACCATCATCTACGAAGCGGTCGATGAGGTGAAGGCTGCGCTGTCGGGCATGCTGGCGCCGGAAAAGCGCGAGCACGTGCTCGGTACGGTGGAGATCCGCCAGGTGTTCCGCGGCACCAAGATCGGCACGATTGCCGGTTGTATGGTGCTTTCGGGTCTGGTCAAGCGTGGCGCCAGCGCCCGCCTGCTGCGCAACAACGTGGTGGTGTGGACCGGCGAGCTCGATTCGCTCAAGCGCTTCAAGGACGACGTCAAGGAAGTCAAGGAAGGTTACGAGTGCGGCTTGTCGCTGCGCGGTTACAACGAGATCGAAGAAGGCGACCAGCTCGAGGTCTTCGAAATCCAGGAAATCGCGCGCAAGCTCGCCTGAGCCTGACGCCCACACGCAATGGCCGAACGTTATGCACGCAGTGACCGAGTGTCGGAAGCGATCCGCCGCGAACTGGCTCAGCTGATCGCGACCGAACTGAAGGACCCGCGCGTCGGCATGGTGTCGCTGACCGCGGTCGAACTGACGCCGGACTATGCGCACGCCAAGATCTACTACAGCACGCTGGCCGAAGGTGACGCGCAGAAGCTGATACATGAAGGTCTGGTGCGCGCGTCCGGTTTCCTGCGCCGGGAGATTGGTCGCCGCGTGCGCATACACACCACGCCGCAGCTGCACTTCGTGCATGACCAGACGATGGAGCGTGCAGACCAGTTGTCGCGTCTGATCGACAAGGCCCTGCATTCCGGCCCCTCCACCGGCGAGGATTGAGTTGCAGCCACGCTCGCGCTGGAAGGCGATCAACGGTGTGCTGTTGCTCGACAAACCCATAGGTCTCAGTTCAAACGACGCGCTGCAGAAGGCGCGTCGTCTGTTTCAGGCCGCCCGTGCCGGACACACCGGTACGCTCGATCCGCTGGCCAGTGGTCTGCTGCCGGTCTGCTTTGGCGAGGCGACCCGGTTTGCCGGGCTGATGCTGGATGCCGACAAGGAGTATGTCGCCCAGGTGCGTCTCGGTGTGCGGACGACGACCGGGGACGCCGAAGGCGAGGTGCTCGAAACCCGCGAAGTCGCGATCGACGAAACTGCGCTGCGTAGCGCCGTCGATGCGCATACCGGCGACATCGAGCAGATTCCGCCGATGCACTCTGCGCTCAAGCACGCCGGCAAGCCGCTCTACGAATACGCCCGCGCCGGCGAGACCATCGAACGGGCGGTGCGTCATGTGCGCATACGCGAGATTGAACTGCTGGATGTCACGCTGCCGTCGTTCTCGATGCGCGTGCTGTGCAGCAAAGGCACCTACATCCGTACGTTGGCCGAAGACATCGGTGCGATGCTGGGCTGTGGTGCGCATCTGACCGGACTGCGCCGCACGCGCACCGGGCCCCTGCGACTCGATCGTGCGGTGACACTTGAGCAGATCGCCGCGCTCGAGGAGGACACGCGCGCGTCGCTGTTGAATCCCGCCGACATCCTGTTGCAGGACATGCCGCTCTGCCGCATTGCCGACGCGGATGCGCAGCGCCTGATCAACGGTCAGTCGGTGCCGCTTTCAGCGGTTGACGCGGACATTGCGTTGCAAGAAGAAGGCGTGTTGCGCGCCTATGCCGGACCGGTTTTTCTCGGTCTGGTCGTCGTACGCGGCGCCCGCTTGCGGGTGAAGCGCCTGTTGCCGCAGGAAAGTGCGCAAAAGCCTTGAAATAGGCTTGAGATTGCGCAACTGTGGCGTATAATTTTGGGTTTTCCAAACGAGAGAGTTTAGATCAATGGCTATCGTTTCCGCCGATAAAGCCCGCATCGTGGCCGACTTCCAGCGCGCGGCCGGCGATACGGGGTCGCCCGAAGTTCAAGTCGCCCTGCTGACCGCACGCATCAACGACCTGACCGGTCACTTCAAGGAACACGTCAAAGACCACCACTCGCGTCGTGGTCTGCTCAAGATGGTGAGCCAGCGTCGCAAGCTGCTTGACTACCTGAAGCGCACCAACGCCGACGGCTATCGTTCGCTGATCGGCCGCCTCGGTCTGCGCAAGTAATTGCATCCGAAGGCAATGTCTGAGCCTTCGCAGGCTTGACACCACATACCGGCGTGAGTCCTTTGCGGCTCCGCCGGTTTGTTTTTTCTGGCGGGCGGACGATGCCCGCCACTCATCGAATCGAAAGGAATCGACTTGCTTAACGCTACCCGCAAGGAATTCATGTTCGGCACCCAGAAAGTGGTGCTGGAAACCGGCGAGATCGCGCGTCAATCGAGCGGCGCCGTCATCGTAAACGTTGAAGAAACCGTCGTGTTGGCGACCGTCGTTGCCCAGAAGTCGGCAAAGGCTGGCCAGGATTTCTTCCCGCTCACCGTTGATTACGCAGAAAAGTTCTACGCCGCGGGCCGTATACCCGGCGGTTTCTTCAAGCGCGAGGGCCGTCCTACCGAGAAGGAAACGCTGACCTCGCGTCTGATCGATCGCCCGATCCGCCCGCTGTTCCCGGAAGGCTTTTACAACGAAGTTCAGGTCATCGTTCAGGTGCTGTCGCTGAACCCGGAAGTCGATGCCGACATCCCGGCCATGATCGGTGCATCCGCCGCACTGGCGATCTCCGGCATCCCGTTCAGCGGCCCGATCGGCGCCGCCCGCGTGGGCTATATCGATGGTCAGTACATCGTCAACCCAACCGCCTCGCAGCTGAAGGACAGCAAGCTGAACCTGGTCGTCGCCGGCACCGAAGCAGCCGTGCTGATGGTCGAGTCGGAAGCGATGGAACTGTCGGAAGAAGTCATGCTGGGCGCTGTCGTCTATGGCCACGAGCAGATGCAGGCCGCGATCAATGCGATCAATGAACTGGTCGAAGTCGCCGGCAAGCCGGAGTGGGACTGGCAGGCGCCGGCCCGCGACGAAGCGCTGTGGAACCGCATTTCCGAGCTGGCCGAAGCCAAGCTGCAGGATGCCTACCGCATCACGCAGAAGCAGGTGCGCAGCCAGAGCGTGAACGCCCTGCGCGACGAAGTGATCGCTGCGCTGACCGCCGACGCCGCGACGGCGCCGGACGTGAACACGATCAAGAACTACTTCTTCGACATGGAAGCGCGCATCGTGCGCAGCCGCATCCTGAACGGCGAGCCGCGCATCGACGGTCGCGACACGCGCACCGTGCGTCCGATCGCGATTCGCAACAGCGTGATGCCGCGTACCCACGGTTCGGCGCTGTTCACGCGCGGCGAGACGCAGGCGCTGGTGATCGCCACGCTGGGCACCGGCCGCGACGAGCAGATCATCGACGCGCTGGGCGGCGAGTACCGCGACCGCTTCATGCTTCACTACAACATGCCGCCGTTCGCCACCGGTGAAACCGGCCGCTTCGGCGCACCGAAGCGCCGCGAGATTGGCCATGGTCGTCTGGCCAAGCGCGCGCTGCTCGCTGTGCTGCCGTCGCCGGAAGAGTTCAGCTACTCGATGCGCGTGGTGTCGGAAATCACCGAATCGAACGGTTCGTCGTCGATGGCTTCGGTGTGCGGCGGTTCGCTCGCACTGATGGACGCCGGCGTGCCGCTGAAGGCGCATGTTGCCGGTATCGCGATGGGCCTGATCAAGGATGGCAACCGTTTCGCGGTGCTGACCGACATCCTCGGCGACGAGGATCACCTCGGCGACATGGACTTCAAGGTGGCCGGTACCGACAGCGGCATCACCGCGCTGCAGATGGACATCAAGATCCAGGGCATCACCAAGGAAATCATGCAGGTTGCGCTGGCCCAGGCCCACGAAGCGCGCA
The DNA here is from genome assembly GCF_965284615.1 of Methyloversatilis sp. GTDB lineage: Bacteria > Pseudomonadota > Gammaproteobacteria > Burkholderiales > Rhodocyclaceae > Methyloversatilis. Next base: position 2,471,783 of record NZ_OZ260098.1, on the reverse strand, counting down.
AGCACATCCTCGGCATCATGCAGGAGTCGATGTCGGGCGCCCGTGAAGGCGTGTTGACCTACGCACCGCGTCTGCTGACGATGAAGATCAATCCGGAAAAGATCCGCGACGTGATCGGCAAGGGCGGCGCAGTCATCCGCGCGCTGACCGAAGAGACCGGCGCCACGATCGACATCGGCGACGACGGCACCATCACCATCGCATCGGTGAATTCGGAAGCCGCCGAGCACGCCAAGCGCCGCATCGAGGCGATCACGGCTGAAGTCGAAGTGGGCAAGGTCTATGACGGTACGGTGCTGCGTCTGCTGGACTTCGGCGCCATCGTCAGCGTACTGCCGGGCAAGGACGGTCTGCTGCACATTTCGCAGATCGCCAACGAGCGCATCGCCAACGTCGCCGATCACCTGAAGGAAGGTCAGCAGGTGAAGGTGAAGGTGCTCGAGACCGACGAGAAGGGTCGCATCCGCCTGTCGATGAAGGCACTGCTGGCTGCGCCGGAGGCAAACGGCGAGCAGGGCTGATGTCCTGCGGGGCGTCCAGCGAATTTCTTTGAAGATATTTCGCTGAAACGCTCTGCAGGCATTGACCGCACCCCGGTCGGCCGGTAATATCTCGGCCTCTCGGGGTGTAGCGCAGCCCGGTAGCGCGCTTGCTTTGGGAGCAAGATGTCGGGGGTTCGAATCCCTCCACCCCGACCATAATCGGTCCGCAACACCGTTCTTAGTACCTGCCCGTAGCTCAACTGGATAGAGCAACGGCCTTCTAAGCCGTAGGTTGCGGGTTCGATTCCTGCCGGGCAGGCCAGCAAAGGCCTGAGAGAGTTTCAAAGCGGTTGCCCGTTTGGCATCCGTTTCAGTGGTGGCTGTAGCTCAGTTGGTAGAGTCCTGGATTGTGATTCCAGTTGTCGTGGGTTCGAGTCCCATCAGCCACCCCACCCAATTCCCCTGTTGTTGATTGTGCGAGCCCGTCGCGCCGACATTTGTCGCGCGCGAGGTGCGCGTCGTCATGGCACGTGCCGAGGCATGGAATCGTGCAGCGATGGCGGAGCGCACGCCCCGGCCATCGCCGCCGTCAGCATTCAGCCCGCAGCGCTCTGCAGGTAGTTCTGCTCGCCCATCAGCTTGATCAGGCGCAGTTGCTGTTCCAGCCAGTGCGCGTGGTCCTCTTCGGTGTCCTTCAGCATCGGCAGCAGCAGATCACGGGTGACGTAATCCTGCTCCTTCTCGGTCAGTGCCATCACTTCGCGCAGATGCTTCACGACCGAAATCTCCACCGCCAGATCGTTCTCGAAAATGCTGACGACGTCGTGGCCCACGTTGAGCGCGGCGGGTTTCATGTCGGGCGTACCACTCAGCATCAGGATGCGGCGTATCAGCGCGTCGGCGTGGCCGGTTTCGTCTTCCATTTCATGCGCGATGCGCGCGGCGGCCTTGCTGAAGCCCCATTCGTCGAGCATGCGCGAATGGATGAAGTACTGGTCGCGTGCCGCCAGTTCGTAGACCAAGAGCGCGTTCAGCGCGTCGAGGATGACCTGTTTTCCTTGCATGGCTTATCTCACTTCCCGGATGTCCGGCGCATACGAAGATTGTTCGATGATGCGCCCATTCTGGCTTCTGTGCTGGGTTTGGTGGCGTCCCGCGAAGTCGTGGTGCGAACCGTATTCATTCGCAGTCGCCGTATCGGTCTTTCTTCCCGGTGATGCGCTCAGTTCGACGCGACGCCGCCCAGCGCTTCTTCGAGGTGATCGATCAGGCGGCTGACCTCGCCGGTCATCAGCGCGAAATCGGTGTCGAAACGCTCGGCTTCATCGCCGCTGCCGTCGTCGTTCTCGGTCAGCACGTCCAGCGGCGCGACCCGCTTCACTGCGAGGTTCTCGGTCAGCGTGAACGAAACACGGTCCATCCAGCTCAGCGCCAGACGGGTGCACTGCTTGCCGGCTTCGATGTGGCGACGCAGGTCGTCCGCTTCCAGCGCATGGCGCACGTAGCGCACGGTCGCTTTGGACTGCGTGCTGGAGCGCAGTTCGGTGTCCTGATCGATGCTGAAGCCGGCAGGCGCTTCGTCGGCGGCCAGCCAGGAGGTCATCGCCGATACCGGCGACAGCGCGGTCTGCAGCGGTCGGGCGCCCAGCTGTTCGACGCACTCGTTCAGCAGCTGCATCACCTCGTCGCCCTTGGCGCTGGCGGCTGCGTTGACCACGATGCGACCCTTGACCGGGTCTATCCAAACCTGCGTATCGCGCCAGATGGCGAAGGCGCGCGGCAGCAGTTCGTTGGTGACGCTGTCCTTCAGCTCGCGCATTTCCTTGCGGCCGGGTTTGTAGCCCTGCTTTTCCTCGATTTCCTGGGCACGTGCCTTGGCGACCTGATTGATGACGGTGGCCGGCAGCAGCTTCTTTTCGGTGCGCAGCGTGATCAGCATCTGACCGCCGACCGCGTGCACCAGCGCGCCGTTGTCGCGCGGCGACATCCAGCCCATGCGCTGCATTTCCACGCTGCTGCCCGGCTGGAAGGCCTTGGCGGCGAGCTTTTCGTCGAGTTGTTCAGGTGCGAGCGCGAAGGGGGCGGTGAGGCGGTAGATCTGCAGGTTCTTGAACCACATGGCGTCGGGCAAAAAGGGACGCAGTGTATATGAGTGGAGTCGGGCGGCAGGCGCTGCCGCGTCGGTGGGCGCATGTCAATATCGACGGCCGCGCCCCTCTCCGTGCACACTAGCGGCCTTCCGCGCGGCGCGTGCCGCGCTCCCGTTCTGCTGATTCACTCCGATGACGACTCCCAGCTACAACGCCGCTGAAATCCAGGTGCTCGAGGGCATCGCGCCGATCCAGAAGCGGCCGGACATGTACACCCGGACCGAAAGTCCGAACCACATCATCCAGGAAATGATCGACAACGCCTGCGACGAGGCGCAGGGCGGCTTCGCCGACGGCATCCGCGTCGTGATGCACGGCGACGGCTCGGTGTCGGTCGAGGACAACGGTCGCGGCATTCCGGTCGATATCCACCCGACCAAGAAGGTGCCGGCGATCGAGGTCATCTTCACCATCCCGCACTCGGGCGGCAAATTCGAGGGCAAGGCCTACAAGATCGCCGGCGGTCTGCACGGTGTCGGCGTGACGGTGACCAATGCGCTGTTGACCCGGCTGGAGGCGACGGTCAAGCGCGGCGGCAAGGAACATTCGATCACCTTCGACCACGGCATTTCGCAGGGACTGACCGAAGTCGGCAGCTGCCCGAAGTCGCATACCGGCACCCACGTGCGCGCCTGGCCGGATCCGAAGTACTTCGCCAGTTCGAAGGTGAAGCGTGCCGACATCGAGCATCTGCTGCGCGCGCGCAGCGCCATGCTGCCCGGCGTGCGCATCCGTTTCGAGGACGAAGAGAGCGGGGCGGTGCAGGAGTGGCAGTACGCCAATGGTCTCGAAGGCTATCTGCGCGAGGAGATCGGCGACGCGAAGTGCGAGCTGTTCTGCGGCGCGCGCACGGCGATCGCCGGCTACGACGAGGGCGAGGGCGCCGAATGGGCGATCGCCTTCCCCGAGGGCGTGTCGGTGCGCGAGTCCTTCGTGAACCTGATTCCGACGCCGGGCGGCGGCATGCACGAGTCCGGCATGCGGCAGGCGCTGTTCGAATCGGTGAAGGACTACGCCACACACCACGGCCTGATGCCGGCCAAGCTCGCGCTGCAGTCGGAAGACGTGTCGCAGCATGCGAGCTATGTGCTCAGCGCCAAGGTGCTGGAGCCGCGCTTCCAGGGGCAGACCAAGGACAAGCTGAACAACCGCGAGGCGGTGAAGCTCGTGTACGAAGCGATCAAGGACACGCTGGACCGCTGGCTCAACGACCACGCGACCGAGGCGCAGCGCATCGCCGGTCTGGCGATCAAGAGTGCGCAAACCCGCGCGCGGGCGGGCAAGGTGGTGGAAAAGCGCGCCGGTTCCGGCGTCACGCTGCTGCCGGGCAAGCTCACCGACGCCACCGGCACCTCGCCGGAACAGAACGAAATCTTCCTGGTCGAGGGCGACTCCGCCGGCGGTAGCGCCAAGCAGGCGCGCGACCGGCAGTTCCAGGCGGTGCTGCCGCTGCGCGGCAAGGTGCTCAACACCTTCGAGATCGACTCGTCGGAGATCTTCGCCAACAACGAAGTGCACGACATCGCGGTGGCGCTGGGCATCGACCCGCACAAGCCGGACGCGCCGGACGCGGTGCTCGACGGCCTGCGTTATCACAAGATCATCATTCTGTCGGATGCCGACGTCGATGGCGCCCACATCCAGACGCTGCAACTCACGCTCTTCCTGCGTCACTTCCCGAAGCTGATCGAACGTGGCCACGTGTTCATCGGCCAGCCGCCGCTGTACTGCGTGAAGATCGCGCCGACCAAGACCCGACCGGCGCGCCGTCTTTACGCGTTGGACGAGGCCGAGCGCGACACCATACTGGCCAACCTGATTGCCGACGGTATTGCCGAGAGCGCGCTGACGGTGAGCCGCTTCAAGGGTCTGGGCGAAATGAATCCGGACGAACTGAAGGAAACCGCGATGAATCCGGAAACGCGCCGGCTCATCCGCATCACCCAGGGGGCCGACCCCGATCTGGTGCTGAACACCTTCACCATGCTGATGGGCAAGAAAGAAGCCGAACGCCGCCGTCGCTGGATGGAACTGGAAGGCGACAAGGTCGTGCCGGATGCTTGAGGAGGGCAGGGACTAGGGACTGGAGCGCCGCGCGGTGTTGCGTTCATCCCGTGTGGCAAAGCCACACCTCTTCCCTAGTCTCTAGCCCCTCGTCCCCAGCCCCTCCAAACACACAACGAAACACCCGGAGCACTCCGTTGACTGACAACCTGTTCGAACCCGACATCGCCGACATTCCGGTCGATGCGCACGCGGCGCAGGCCTATTTGACCTATGCGATGTCGGTGGTGACCTCGCGCGCGCTGCCGGGGCTGGAAGACGGCATGAAGCCGGTGCAGCGGCGCATCCTGTACGCGATGGACGGCTTCGCCCGGCCCGATGCCGCGCACAAGAAGTCCGCGCGCGTGGTCGGCGACGTGATCGGCAAGTACCACCCGCACGGCGATTCGTCGGTATACGAAGCCATGGTCCGGCTGGCCCAGCCCTTCACGCTGCGCTACCCGCTGATCGACGGGCAGGGCAATTTCGGTTCGATGGACGGCGACAACGCGGCCGCCATGCGTTACACCGAGTGCCGCCTGACGCCGTTCGCGCGGCACGTGCTGCTGTCCGAGCTGAACGCCGGCGTGATCGAGTTCCAGCCGAACTACGACGGCACGCAGCAGGAACCATCGCTGCTGCCGGCACGACTGCCAGTAGTGCTGGCCAATGGCGCCTCCGGCATTGCCGTTGGCATGGCCTGCGAAATCCCGCCGCACAACCTGCGCGAGATCGGCGACGCCACCTGCAAGCTGCTGATCGATCCGCGCATGCCGGACGACGACGTGATCGACTGCTTCCAGGGGCCGGATTTCCCGAACGGCGCCACACTCATTTCGTCGCGCGAGAGCATCGTCGCCGCCTACAAGGAAGGGCGCGGCTCGTTCCGCATGCGGGCCAATTACGAGGTCGAGGCGCTGGCGCGCGGCCAGTGGCAGATCGTGGTCACCGCACTGCCGCCGGGCGTGAGCACCGGTGCCGTGATGAGCCGCATCGACGACCTCGCCAATCCCAAGCCCAAGGGCGACAAGAAGAAGATCAGCGACGACCAGGCGCGCACCAAGACGCTGGCCACCTCGCTGATCGATTCGGTGCGCGACGAATCGGACGCGCGCCATCCGGTGCGTCTGGTGATCGAACCGAAGTCGCGCGCGGTGAGCCAGGAAGACCTGCTGGCCTTCCTGTTCGCCTATACCGATCTCGAGTGCAACGCGAGCCTGAACCTGACGCTGCTCGACACCCACCGCCGCCCAGGTCAGATCGGACTGCCGGCGGTGCTGCGTCAATGGTGTGACTACCGTCTCGCTGCCGTGTCGCGCAGGCTCACGCAGCGCATCGCCGACATCGACGAGCGCATGCACATCCTCGATGGCCGGCTGGCCATCCTGCTCGACATCGACCGCGCCATCGCCATCATCCGCGCGGCCGACGATCCGAAGGCCGACCTGATGGCCGGCTTCGGCATCACCGAGCGTCAGGCCGAGGACGTGCTGGAAATCCGGCTGCGCCAACTTGCCAAGCTGGAGGCCATCAAGCTGCAGGGCGAGCGCGATGCGCTGGACGCCGAACGGACCGGTCTGCTCGGCATTCTCGGCAGCGATGCCGCACTGCGTACCTTCGTGCGCGACGAGGTGCGCGCCGACGTCGAGCGTTTCGGCGACGAGCGCCGCACGCTGATCAATGCCGATGCGCAGGCGACCCGCACTCGCGAAGTGCCGCAGATCGACGAGGCGGTCACCGTCATCGTGTCGCGCGGTGGTTTCGGCCGGCTGCGCTCCGGCCATGATGTCGACGAGGCCGCGCTGACCTGGAAGGCCGGCGACGGTCCGCTCGCGGTGCTGAAGTGCCGCACCGTGTGGCCGGTCGTGCTGATCGACGGCGAAGGCCGCAGCTACACCATCAAGCCGACCGATCTGCCGAGCGGCAAGGGCGACGGTGTGCCGGTGTCCTCGCTGGCCGATCTCGCCGGCAAGAAGCTGGTGGCGGTGCTGACCGGCGAGCCGGGCAGCCGTTTCCTGGTGGCGTCCGACGGTGGCTACGGTTTCGTCTGCGCGATCGAGGACATGGTGAGCCGCCAGCGCGCCGGCAAGGCCTTCCTCAACACCGACGGCAGCACTGCGCTGCCGCCAGTGAAACTGCGACCGGGCGACAAGTGGGTGGTCGCGCTGGGCGGCGACCGCCTGCTCGCCTTCCCGCTGGAGGAGATGAAGGAGCTGTCGGGCGGCAAGGGCGTCAAGATCATGACCTTGCCCGACGGCGAGTCGCTGCACTTGCTCGACGTGTTCCGCGAACGTCTCGCGCTGACTGTGCCGGGCTCGCGCGGCCGGCCGAAGACGCTGAACATCGACGAAGCGTCGCTGATGAACTGGCGCGGCGTGCGCGCGACCAAGGGCAGGAAGCTGGAAGGCTGAACGGCCCGCAGCGCCGGCAGGCTCCCGTGGGAGCGAGCTTGCTCGCGATTGCGGCCGGTGACGGAGCCTGCGGGCGGCGTCGGTCACCCGCGCAGCGCTGACCCCGCGCGCGGCACCGTAACGGTGAATGTGCTGCCGTGCCCGGGGCGTGAGCGCACTTCGAGTGCGTGGCCGAGTGCGTCGGCCTGACCGCGCGCCAGCGCCAGTCCTAGGCCCTGGCCTTCGTCGTGACGGGCGCTGCGGTCGTCGAAGCGGCGGTAGGGAACGAAGATGAGCGGCAGATGTTCGGCGGCGATTCCGGGCCCGGTATCCCATACCTGCAGTTCCACCTCGTTGCCGCGTGGCCGGGCGGCGACCAGGACGCGGCCGCGCTCGGTATAGCGCACCGCGTTCGACACCAGGTTGTCGAGAATGGACTGCAGCATCATCGCGTCGCTGTCCACCACCCGCGCAGTCGGACGGAAGCGCAGGTCCAGCCCCTTTTCCTGCGCCAGCGGCACGAACTGCGCCGCGCAGGCGGCCCACACCTCGGACAGCGGCACCGCCCGCCGCAGCACACGGGCCTCGCCCGCTTCCAGGCGCGACAGTTCGAGCAAGCGCGTGAGCTGTCTGCTCATGGCACGCACCGCGGCGTCCATGCCGCCGCAGACTTCGTCCAGCACATCGCGGCTGAGAGCGGTGGGGTCCTGCGAGCGCAGGTAGCGCACATGCAGCCCGACCGCATGGACCGGCTGGCGCAGGTCGTGCGTGACGCCGGCCAGAAAGAGGTTCTTGGCGCGCATTGCCGCCTGCACGGCGTCGCGTTCCTGCCGCAGATCGTCGGCCAGCCTGGCATTCTGGCGCGTCAGCATCAGCGCGTTGCGCATCGTTGCGTGCGCGTTGCGGCCGAAGGACACCAGTACGAGCAGGTAGAACAGGAAGGTGAGGCCGCCGCCGATGTTGATCAGCCCGCCCATCAGCCATGACTTGACGATGAAGGGCAGCAGCGCGCACACGAGGTAGAGGTTGAGCGCGCGCGGCAGGGCGGTGGTGGCGGTGACCGCGCCGCCGGCCATGCCGGCCAGCATGGCGACGCTGAAGAAATCCATGAAGGGGTCGCGCCCCTCGTAGCCCAGCCAGGGCAGCAGTCCCCAGGCCAGGCCGGTGAGCCCGGCGACGGCGGTGTAGGCGGTTTCGGCGCGGTCGAGGCCGTCGCCCTGCAGCGTGGACAGCTGCGGCCGCAACTGGCGTACCAGCGCGTAGCGCAGGCCGACCAGCAACCAGATCGCGGCCAGCCAGAGCCAGACGATGCCGTGCCCCTGGGCGCTGACCAGTACCGCGGACGCGGTCAGCGACACCGCCAGATTGCCGGCGACGATGGTGGGCGTGTGACCGAAGAGCACGCCCAGCAGGTCGCGCCGGACGGCGTCCGAATCGCCGGGCGACGTGGCGTCGTCGAGCGTGGCGGATGTTCCGGTCATGGTAGTTTCCGCAGTCATGGACGCCCGCGAGATTAGCATCGTCGTTGCCGAAGACCACGCTCTGGTGCGCCAGGGCTTGCGTCTGATGCTTTCGGCCGAGCCGCGCGTGCGCTGGCTGGGCGACTGCGGCGACGGCGAGCGGGCGCTTGAACTGGTGCGCAGTCTGTCGCCCGACGTGCTGCTGCTCGATCTCGGCCTGCCCGGTCTGGATGGCCTTGGCGTAATGCAGGCCATCGCCGCCGCCGGTCTGGCGACGCGGGTGCTGGTGGTGACCGCGCGCCAGGACGCCGCCTCTTTCCAGGCCGCCCTGGCCTTCGGCGCCCAGGGCTACATGCTGAAGACGGACGACGCCGAGGCGCTGGTCGGCGCGATGATGACGGTGTCCGAGGGCGGCTACTACGTGAGTCCGGAACTGGCGACATTGTTCGGCCACGGCATGGACGCCGCGCACGAGGGCCTGACCTCGCGCGAAATGGACATTGCCGGGCGTGTCGGGCGCGGTCTGTCGAGCAAGCAGATCGGCGCCGAACTGGGCATTTCCGAACACACCGTGCGCAAGCACCGCGAAAACATCGCGCGCAAGCTCGGACTGCGCAATGCAGCCGAACTGGTGGCCTGGGCGGTGCGGCACCGGCTGCCCGAAGCGTGAGCAATTCCCTGCCTGCCTGCTGATTGCCGGCGCGCTACGCGCTTGTGCGTATTTACCCCCGCCGGGTGGGCACGCTCCAATGCGGTATGGATTTTCCGGGCACCCGGGGCATTCCTCATTCCGCATCCTCCCGTGGTTGCCGGACGCCGCTGCGGACGAGCAGCGCGACGGCGGCAACGGCGGGGTCTGCGTCCGGGCCACGTACAAGACCAATACAAGGGGGTTTCAGATGACCAACCGTTTCCCGGCGGCAGCGGCGCTCGCCTTCGGCCTGTGCGTCGGCGCCGTGCAGGCGGCGCCGATCAGCTTCAGCACCACCGGTTCACCGGTGCATACCTATTTCCAGTCCGTCCCTGCCGTCTCCGCCACCGTGCAGTTCGTCGGCCTGAGCGCGGCGCTTGAACTGACCCCGGACGTCGGCCAGCAGACCCGGTTCTTCACCTTCTTCGCCGGGACCGGGCCGGCGGACCCCGGAATGACCGGCATCGAGTACCAGCCGTACTCGGTCGGCCTCACGGTGCTGGGCATCACGAAGTACTTCGAGTTCGATCTGGGCGTGCAGGAGATCGCCAACGACCAGTATCAGATCCACGCCTTCGCCATGCCGTCGCTCTCGTTCGACCTCGGCGCCACCGGCACGCTGACGGTGACGCCGAATGCGTTCTACACGCAGGCGGTGCAATTGCGTGCCGATACGCCGGCCTACCACCTGCGCGACCTGTACGCGACCTTCCTGCTCACCGGCGCCACGGTGACGCCAGTGCCGGAACCGGACGCGCTGGCACTGACGATGCTGGCCGTCGGTGCGCTGTGGGTGAGCCGTCGCCGCCGCGGCTGACCTCACGACCGTGACGGATGGCTCGGAATGTTGACGAAAGTCAAAGAAAACAATTGGATCGGAGGGGCGATGGCGGACGCAATGCACATCATTCCGGTCACATCGGCTTACACTTATGTAAGAAATATTCCTACACGCGGACAGCAACCGCGGGCGCTGCAGCATTCAGGAGTCAGGTCATGAAAGCCACACAACGTCGTCGCAGCCAGCCTCGGTTGCGCACCCTGGTTGCCAACCTGCGCAACGGGCACGGACTGATGGTCGGGGTGGCAAGCCTGCCACTTCTGATGTCGCCATCGGCCTGGGCGCAGGCGATCAAGGCCGATGGCCAGACCTTGACCACGGTGACGACGGCGGGCGCGGTGACCGATATCCGCACCGGAACGGTGTCCGGCAACACCGGTTTCAACTCGTTCAAGAGCTTCAGCGTCAATGCCGGCCACACGGCCAACCTGCACGTGCCGGGCGGCGCGCTGAACCTGGTCAACATCGTGCGCGACACGCGCACCGACATCCACGGCACCCTGAACGCGATCCGCGACGGGCGCATCGGCGGTAACGTCTATTTCGCCAATCCGCACGGCTTTGTCGTCGGTGCCGGCGGCATCGTGAATGTCGGCGCGCTGTCGGTGAGCACGCCCACCCAAGGCTTCGTCGATCGGTTCTTCACCGCGCCGGGCGTGGTTGACGCCGGCGCGCTGGGTCAGTTGCTGAATGGCACCGCGCCGCTGTCGTCGGCAGCCATCCGCATCGACGGCCGCATCAACGCGATCGACGCGGTCGAACTGGCGGCTGGCACGGTGAGCGTCAAGGGTGCCGTGCTGACCGGCGCCCGCTTCGAAGGCCAGGCACCCGATTTCACCGACGTGGTCAATGCGCAAGGGCTGGCCATCGGCAGCCGGGTGGTCGAGCGCGCCGGCCGCATATATATAGCTGCGGCGGACGACATCGAGATCGCCGGTACGCTGGACGCCCGGGGCGGTGCCGGCACCGACGGCGGCGACATCACGCTGCGCGCCGGCCGCGACATCGTGGCCGACATCGACGCCATGGTGACGGCCGCCGGCGACGGCGAAGGCTCCGACGGCGGCCGCATCGATTCGCTGGCGCAGCGCAACGCGGTCATCCGCAGCGGTGCCGTGATGGACGCCAGCGCGGGCTCGCGCGGCGACGGCGGCTTCGTCGAATTTTCGGCCAAGGACACGGTGGAGCTGGCCGGCGGCCAGTTCTACGCGGACGGGCGAGGCGGCGGTGCCGCCGGTCAGGTGCTGATCGACCCGCTGAACATCGTGCTCAGCCAGAACCTGCTGCGCGGCGCTACCGCATACAGCGGCGTACCGGGCGGCGCAGACAGCGGTGTCACGATCAACGGGGCGCACCTGCTGCTGCAGGCCACTAACAGCATCACCGTCAACGACAACATCGTCGTGTCCAGTCGCCTGGTCAGCAGCGACCACGTGGGCGGCGTATCGACCGGCCACTCGGGCAACATCACCTTCGAGGCACCGAACATCCTGCTCAAGTCCGGCAGCAAGGTGCTGGCGCACGGCGGCGGCATCTTCGACGGCGGTGACGTCACCTTCACCGCGCACAAGGTGTCGTCGGTCAGCATCCTGGGCTACCGCGAAGCCAGCGCATCGATCGAGCTGGATAACGCGACGGTCAAGGGCCGCAACGTGTCGATGACCGCGTTGACCGACGTGCAGAACCGCTGGGTCTTCGATGAAGGCAGTTTCGAGCAGAACGCGGCCAACTTCGCCACCGAGGGCGCCACCGGCCTGCTGGGCATCGGCGCCACGCTGCTCGGCCTGAACATCGTGCATTCGCAGGCGGTCGGCACGTTGACCATCACGCTGAAGGCCGGCTCGGTGGTCGAGGCCACGCAGGACCTCACGCTGCTGGCCGACAACCTCACGTCGGCCGGTGCTGCGCCCGACACCGGCATCAGCGGCCCGGGTACCCAGGTGAACACGCCGCTGGGTCTGGGCGCGCTTTATGCGCGCAACAGTTCCACCGCCACCGTGGATGTGAAGTCGGGTGCCACCGTGCGCGCCGCCAATCTCAACGTGCGCGCCAACAACGACGCCACGCTCGAAGCATCGGTCGAAGCGGCCGATCCGGGCGAGGACGCCAACTCGCAGATGAGCTTTGCGCTTGGCCTGACCTTTGCCGACGTGCGCGCGAACGCGACGGTCGAAGCCGGCGCCACGGTGCAGGTATCGGGCGACGTGACGGTGGCGGCAACCAACCGCAACACCTTCGCCAATTCGGTCACCGCGTCGCTCGGCAACGAAGGCAAGGCGGCCGCCGCTATCGCGGTCAGCCAGCTGTCGTCGGAAGCGACTGCGTCGCTGAACGCCAACGTGGCTGACGCGACCAAGGTGCAGGTACTGGCGATCAACGACAACACCTCGAACGCCACGACGGCCGAAGCCAAGGTCGGCACCTCGCTGAACGACGCCATCCTCGACGCCGCCAAGGAAAAGGCCAAGCCGATCACCGACACCGGCGGCTTCATCGAGGAAAAACTGTGGGAAAAGCTGCTCGCCGGTGCCGAGCCCGACGCCAAGGCGCAGAAGCCGCAATCGACCTCTCTGCGCATCGGCGGCGCCATCGCCTGGGTGGACAGCGACGCGACGGCGTCGGCCAGCATCGGGCCGAACGCCAATGTGCATGCCAGCGACCGCGCGGTCGTGGCGGCGCGCACGCTGGGCTCGGACATCCAGGTGGTGGCCGAGGCCTCGGCGATTTCCCAGTCGAAGGACCGCGCCACCGGCAACACCGCCCGCAACACCTTCTCGGCCGGCATCGCCATTGGCAATTTCAGCCATGACGCGCTGGCCACCGTAGGCCGCAGCGCCACGGTGACCGCACCGCGCATCGCGGTCGCGTCGGACGTGATCATTCCGGTGCGCGAGACGCTGATCACCGGCGGCAGCTTCACGCGCTGGGACGGCCTGTCCACGGTGAAGGACTGGTTCAACGACCTCACCGGCATCCTCGACGTGTTCAACGGCGCCTCGGCCGCCAAGTTGACGTCCGACAACTCGAACAACGCGATTTCGCTGTCCGGCTCGTTCAGCCTGCTGCAATTCGACCACGCCGCGAAGACCGAGGTGCAGGAATCGGCGAAGCTGAACCTGACCGGCAATGCCAGTGGCGCCTGGACCGCAAGTTACGAAACCGTGGCCGACGACAGTTCGACCTCGGAAGACGAACAGGTCTTGCAGGACTGGTCCTTCGGTGCGCCAGCCGACATCAGTGCGAAGCGCGACGTGACGCTGCTGTTCCACGGCGGCCACTTCTTGCCGGGCGGCACCGGTGGTGGCAGTGGCAGCAAGGGCCTGGGCATGGCCTACACGCAGGAAATCCTGAACGGCGACAGCCTGGTGTTCGTGCGCGAGGGCGCCGCCATCCAGGGCGTGACCGAAAGCGTCAGTGGCAGCACCGCCGGCCAGCGCAGCTACACCGTCACCGGCACGCGCGCGACCGACGAAGTGAACATTTCGGCCGAGGGCAAGGATCTGGTCATTTCGCTGGCGACGATCGCCGGCTACGGATCGAGCTTTGGCATCAACGGCTCGGTGTCCATCGTCGAGGTGACGAACAACACGCGGGCGCTGGTTGACGATGAAGCCACGCTGCGCGCCGGCACCCTGTCGATCACCGCGCTCGACGAACCGGTGCTGTGGTCCATCGCCGGCGGCTTCAACAAATCGGAATCGGCCGGCGTCGGCCTCGGCATCGCCTATAACGGCGTCACCGGCACCACCGAGGCGCTGGTCGGCGACAACGACAGCGAGGCGCTGAACGAAGGCGACACGCGCGCCAGTCAGCGCAGCATCACCAATGCCGTCATCCAGTCCGGCGACGTGACGGTGGAGGCGCGCGCCAGCGGTCGCATGGAGGCGATCGCGGTGACCGGCGCGGTGGCGGTCAGCGGCAGCAGCAGCGAAAGCAGTTCCCAGGGGGGCTTCTTCGGCAGTATCAAGAGCAAGTACGAAGAGGTGCAGACCAAGATCGCCGGCATGGTCGAACTGAAGCCGACTTCGACCTCGAAGCAGGGCAATACCAGCAGCCAGGGCACGCAGTCCAAGCCCAGCTTCGGCCTGTCGGCCGCCGGCAGCGCGGCGGTCAATGACGTGACGCTGGTGACGCGCGCGAAGCTCGCTGGCGTGACGGTCGATCAGGCGGACGGGGGCAGCGCGGCCAAGCTGACCGTACTCGGCGTGTCGGACCTCGATATCGTCACCGCCTCCGGTGCGGCCGCTTTCACCCGCGCCAACAACCCGAGCCAGAACAAGTCGGCAGCGGTCACCGGCAGCGTGTCGGTGAACATGATCGACAACACGGTCGAAGGCCTGGTCGAGAACGCCGACCTGAACGACACGCAGGACGTGACCGTGCAGGCGCTGGCCGGCGGCGAGCAGCTGTCGATCGCCATCGGCGTTGCTGCCAATGCGAGCAGCAACCAGAACCAGAGTTCTTACTCGCTGACCGGTTCGCTGTCGCTGTCCATCATCGACAACACGATACGCGCCGCGCTGAACTCGACCGATCTGACCGGCGCGGCCGGCAGCGGTCGCGCGCTCGACGTGACCGCCTACAACCGCATGTTCATCGGCACCGGCGGCGGTACGCTGGCGCTGGGCGGCAAGACCGGTGCCGGCGGCGCGGTCACCTATTCCGACGTCGCCAACGTCGTCACCGCGGAGATCGCCGGCGGCTCTGCGGTGAGCGGGGTTGACAGCGCGGCCGTGCGCGCATTCAACGCGACCGAGATCGGCGCCGGTGCGGCGCACGGCCAGGCGTCGGCGTCGAACAACGCGAATTCGATCGGCGGTGCCGTCGTCATCACCGAGATCGACAACGACACCACGGCGCAGATCGTCGGCCTGTCCTCGGTCACGGCCACTGGCGCGGTCAACGTGCTGGCGCAGGACCGCGGCGCCGACGCAGCGCTCGAAGACACGATAGAGCCGGGCAACCAGCGCGAGAACACGGTCAAGGGCCTGGACTACTGCGGTCGCAGTGGCGCCGGCGCCACGCCCAGCGGCAACTGCATCACGTCGGTGGCGGGCATCCTGCAGGTCAATATCGGCAGCAACAGCAATGCGGTCGGCGCGTCGTTCAACTGGAGTTCGATCGACAACGACCTGACCGCGAAGGTCGAGAATTCGAAGGTCAACGTCACCGGTGCGGCCGGCCGGCTGAACGTGAAGGCGGAATCCGACGTGCTGATCACCTCGATCGCGGTCGGTGTCGGTGCGTCGAGCAAGGTGTCGGGGGTCGGCTCGGTGTCGGTCAATTTCATCGACAACGATCTGCTCGCGAACGTCAGTGCGCCGCAGGGCAACAGCGCCTTCGACGACGTGTCGGCCGCCAGCGTCACGATAGAGGCGAAGGACCGCTCGCGCATCGACACGCTGGCCGGCGGTTTTTCGGCCAGCATGAACAGCGTGGCCATCGGCGCCTCGGTCGCGTACTCGGAGATCTTCAACACGGTGCAGGCGCAGATCGACCGCGCCCATGTTGACGCCGCGGGCACGCTGAGCCTGACCTCGCTGTCGGATGCGCGCATCCGCAGCCTGTCGGTCGCCGGCGGGCTGGCGCTGGGCAGTTCGCCAGCGGTCAGTGCGTCGATCTCGGTGAACTTCATCGGCAACCGGACCGAATCGACGGTCGATGACGCGCTGCTGGAAGACAGCGGTGACGGCAACACGGTCACCGTGAGCGCGACCGACAGCTCGCGTCTGCAGTCGTTGGCCGGTGCGGTCGCTGTGGGCATCGGCGGCAGCGCGGTCGGCGGTGCCTTCGGCTACAACAAGATCGGCAACACGACGCTGGCCTCGATCGATGAAGCGACCGTGCGCAACGCGTCGGCGCTGAGCCTGACCGCGCTGGAGACGGCCACCATCGAAACGCTGGCACTGGCCGCTGGCGGCGCGCAGAGCGTGGCGCTGTCCGGTTCGATCACGCTTAACCACATCGGCATGTATTCCGGCGACACCAATGCCGGTGGCGAAGGCGGCAACGTCACCACCGCCGAAATCGTCGGCAGCACGCTGGAGAACGTCAACAACGACTCGGCGATCACGCTGCAGGCATCCGACACATCGACCATCAAGTCGCTGGCCGGTGCGGCCGCCTTCTCGGGCAACGCAGCGGTGGGCGGAGCGGTCGGCGACAACTGGGTGCGCAACACGGCGAAGGCGCGCGTCCATGACAGCACCATCGGCGGCGCGGCGTCGCTGACGCTGACCGGCAGCAACACGGCACTGATCGAATCCGGCTCGGTCGCTGGCGCCGGTGCGGCCACCGGTGCTTTTGCCGGCTCGGCATCGAGCAACCGCACCGACAACAAGACGGTGGCCGAGATCACCGGCTCCGACATCAGCGGCGGCACCGCTGCAGTGTCGATCAACGCGGCCGACAGCGCGCGCATCAATGCGCTGGCCGGTGCGGTCGGCATCAGCGGCTCGGCGGGCGTCGGCGCCGCCATCGCGGTGAACAAGATCGCCAATTCGACGCACGCCACGGTGTCCGGCCTGAAGAGCAGCGGCTTCGACGTGACCAACCTGATCGTCAGCGCCGATTCGCTGGCGACGATCAAGACCGCGGCAGTCGGTATCGGCGGTGGCGTCGATGTCGGCGTCGGCGGGTCGGTGGCGGTCAACCTGATCAACTCCGACACCCGTGCGGTGATCAAGGAAGGCGCCGACATCGAGGCGCGTGACAACGTCGCGGTGCTGGCCGAGTCGGATGACAAGATCACGGTGCTGGCCGGCGCGGCCGGCATCGGCATCACCGCGGCCGGCGTCGGCGCGTCGGCCACGGTGAACGAGATCGGCGGCGCGACCGAGGCAGCGATCCGCGACAGTTCGGTGGCGGCGCGCGCGCAGCAGGGTAGCGGCGTCAGTGTGAACACCGGCGAGATCGGCGGCGTGAACCTGCGCGCCAGCATCGACCGGATGAACCAGAGCGGCGGCGGCTACTCCTCGTCCAACCCCTTCGTCGCGCCCGACCTCGTTGCGTCGCGTACGCGCGAGAACGTGCGCGGCATCGCGGTCAATGCGACCGCCACGCACCAGACCACGACCGCGGTCGCCAACGTTGCCGGTGGCAGCTTCGCCGGCGTCGCGGCCACCGTGAGCATGAACATCATCGGCGGCGCAACCACGGCCACGGTGACCGACTCGGTACTCAACGGCGGCGACAACAGCACGGCCAGCAACGCGCAGGCGGTCAGCATCAAGGCGGCCGACCATGCCTACGGCAACACCTTCATCGGTTCGATCGCGGTTGGCCTCGCCGGTGTCGGCGCGTCGGCGGACGTGAACGTGTTTGATCGCGACACGCGCGCCGGCGTCAGCGGCAGCACCAGTTCGGTTACCGCCAAGGGCGCGGCGACGGTGAAGGCGCGCTCCAGCCAGGGCGTGTCGTCCATCGTCGTCGGCGCCGCCGGCGGTGCCGTGGCGGTGGTCGGCAGCGGCTCGGTCGCCAAGTTCACCAGCACCACCGAAGCCTATTCGGACGACGCCGTCTGGCGCGTCGGCGCGCTCGACATCCGCGCCGACCATGACTCCGTCTTCCTGGTGGCCGGTGGCGGCCTGGCGGCCGGCGGTGTGGCCGGTTCGGGTACCTTCGCGGTAGGCCTCGATACCAGCACGACCGAAGCGCGCGTTGACGGCGGCGGTATCGATGCCGACGGTCAGGTCAACGTGATGGCCGACAGCTCGACCGAAATGCGCACCTGGGCCATTGGCGGCGCCGGTGGCGGTGCGGCCGGCATTGCCGGCGCGGTCGCGGTCGGCATCATCGACAGCACGACGTCCGCCAAGGTGATCGACAGCCGCGTGGGCAGCGCCGCCGATCGCAGCGGTGGGCTCGCCGTGCAGGCGACCGACAGCGTAGTGACCGAAAGCCGCGCCGGCGTGGCCGCGGTCGGCGGCATCGCCGGCGCGGGTGCCGGTGCCTCGGTGACCAAGGTCAACAACACGACGACCGCCACCATCCAGGACAGCAATGTCCACGTGGACAACGACATCGCGGTCACCGCGAGGGCCGAACGCAATATGTCGAATGCGGCCGTTGCAGCAGCGGCCGGCGGCACGGTGGGCATCGGCGGCGCGGTGGCGGTCACGGTGATGAATGCCGGCCTCAGCAGCGACGCGTCGGGCGAGGCGGACAAGGACAACAACGGCACGCTGAGCAAAGCCAACGCCTTCTCCAGCGGCGACCAGCTCAAGACCGGTGATGACGAGGGGAACATCAGCACCGGCAGCAATTTCTCGCAGTCGGACATCACGCGCATCAATGCCAGCGGCAAGGTCGCGGCCAAGGCCGACGTCAATGCCGCACCGGATGGCTCGACCCGTGCGACGGTGGTCGATACCGCGAACACCGCAGCGAACACGCTGCGCGCAGGCGGCAACATACGCATCACTGCGTCCGAGAAGGACAAGGTGGATGTGCTGGTCGGTGGCGGGGCGCTGGGTGGCATCGCTGGCGTCGGTGCTGCGGTTGGCGTGCTGAATGTGCGCCACGACGTGCGCGCGACCACCGACGGTGCGATCACGCTGCGTGCCGATACGGGCGACATCGAACTCGACGCCAGTACCGGACGGCTGGAGGCCGGTACCGCGGCGGTAAACGTGAAGAGCTATCAGGCGGCCGGCGGTCTGGTCGGCGTCGGCGCAGCGGTGGCGACGGCCGATCTGGCCAATACCGTCGTCGCCAAGCTGGGTGATGGCACCCAGGCGACGGTCGGCAGCGCGGCCGGCGACGTGCGCGTGCTCGCCGGTGACGCGATGGACGCCAGTGCGCACGCCGAAGGCTACGCGGTAGGCGTGGTGGCGGCCGGCATCGTCATCGCACGTGCCGACAAGGCGGGCAGCAGTACGGCGCAAATCGGCGAAGCCGATACCACCAGTCAGGCGGCTGCGACTTCGGTCACTCTGGGCGGCGGCGCGCTGGCGGTCGAGTTGACACGCAGCGACACCGTCAGTGCCAGTTCGAAAGCCGGCTCCGGCGGCGTGGCAGCCGGTTCCGGATCGGAAGCGACGGCCAGCGCCACCGGTGCGGCACGGGCGGCCATTGCCGACCGGGTGACGGTCAGTGCGCCGGGTTCGGCGATTTCGGTCGCCGCACGCAGCACGCCGAAAGTCAGTGCGGTTTCGCGCGGTTACAACGGCTCGCTGGCGGTGTCGATCGGCGTGTCGCTGGCGGAAGCAACGGCGGCCACCCAGTCCTACGCGACGATGGGGCGCAACAACAGCATCACCGCCGGCAGCCTGTCGCTGAACGCCGCGACGCTGTTGCCGACGCTGGGCGAAACGGCCTACTCGTACGCGAACGCCACCGGCGGCTCGCTGCTGGTCGGTGCCAATGGCAGCGACTCCTGGGCCGGCAGTACGGCGCTGGTGAACGCGACGGTGGGTGGCAGCAACAGCTTCGCCATCAGCGGCAGCACCAGCCTGACCGCGTCGAACCAGACGCGCCAGACGGCGGAAACCAGCGGCGTCACGATAGGCGGTCTGCTCGCCATCGGTGCCAACCTGGCGTCGGCCAGTGCCGGCTCGGTCACACTGGCGTCGATCGACAACGGCAACACCGGCAGCGTCGGCTCGGCACTGTCGGTGCTGGCCACCGGTCACGACCAGACCTACGCCGATGCCGAAGCCGGCTCCGGCGGCATCATCGCCGGCGCGGCGGCGGTCGCTTCGACGCGCAACCTGTCCAATACGCAGGCGCTGCTCGGCGGCGGCACGACGGCGACGGCGCTCAGCACGGCGACCGACGGGCGCATGGAAGTGCGCGCCGATCACATCGCCACCTTCAATTCGCGCGTCAACTCGCTGTCGGCCGGTGTCGTCGGCGCCAGCGGTGCGCAGGCGCGCAACGACATCGACGCGCGCGTAGTGGCCGGCATCAAGGCCGGTGCCAACTTGCGCACCTGGGATCTGGACGTGCTTGCGCTGAACCAGACGCGCAAGCCCTGGCTGGCCGAATTCAACGTGTTCGCCGGTGCCGGCGGCCTGGCCGGCGGCGCGGCGGGTTCCAGCGAAACGACGGTGGACAACATCACGCTGGTCGAGGTGGGCGACGGTGCGCGCGTGCGCGTACTGGGCGACGAGGACGACCCCGGCCGCACCAACTTCAACGCGGTGTCCGACGTGATGCTGCGCGACCGCGCCAAGCTGGAGGCCGGCGGCGCGATCAGTGCCGCCGACGCCGAGGCCAAGGCGTGGCTGAACGCCACGCCGCTGACGCCATCGGCGGACAACATCGGTCGGACCGAGGCACGCGTCGGCAACAACGCGGTGATCGACACCGTGGGCGACTTCAACCTGGCGGCGCGCGATGTGGCCGACGTCGAGGTGCGCGCCAATTCCAAGACCTGGGGTCTGGCGGCCTACGCCGACGGCTACTCGCTGTCCGACCTGCGTGTCCGTTCGCGTGCCTCTGTCGGCAGCGGCAGCGACATCCGCGCGGATGGCTTCATCAACGTCGGCGCCGGGCGTGATGCCAATGGCGCGCGCAACACCTTCTCCACCGTTGCGACCGCCGACCTCTACAACAACGCGGCGGTACCGATCTCCAGTTCGGACTGGGGTGCCGACGCACTGCTGAACCAGGACAACCAGATCACCATCGCCGGCACGCTGCGCAGTGTGAAGGACGTGAACCTGAGTGCCGACAAGGGCTTCGGTCACCGCGTTGACGGTCAGGGCGTGGCGCGCGACCTGTACAGCCAGGCCGCCAGTGCGATCGCCAGCGGGGTGAGCAATCTGTTCGGCGGCGGTGACGTGTCGATCGAGCAGAACAGCGGCCGCAGCATCGAGCAGTCGCGCGCCGGCGTGTCGGTCAGCGGTCTGGTCGATGCCGGCATCCAGAACCAGCAGCTGATGACGATCAACGAGAGCGGCAGTGGCGCGCCGACGCTGACGCTCAGCGTGCAGGTGCCGCGCGAGGGTCAGGGGGCCGAGTGCCGTACGCCGGGCACCGCCGGCTGCACCTACGACACGGTGACCAAGCAGTACTGGATCACCCGCTCGGACGGCATGGAACTGCCTACGCTGAGCGTCGAGAACCTTCAGGACAACCTGCGCACACGCATCAACGCGCTGAAGGAAATCCGCGGCAACTACCAGGGCACGACCAGCACCGGCGGCGACGCCAGCAACCCGGAAACGGTGGCCGCACTGACCGCGGAAATCAATTTCCTCGAACAGCAGATGGCCGACCTGTTCCCGGCCGGTGGCGCCAACGCATCGATCGCCAACGCGGCCTTCATCGTGATGCCGGAGGTCAACGCGCGTGGCGGCAACATCAACGTGATCGGCGACAACCTCGCCGGCAACGGTCGCCTCAATGCGCGCGGCGAGGCGAAGATCGAAATCATCAACAACAGTTCGGCCTTCCTGCGGACCGATGAACTGATCATCCCGGAGGACGCGACCGGCCGCCTCACGCTTAACGGCGTCGCCATCCTGAACACGCCGGGCAGCAACCCGACCACCGGACAGATCAACGCCGCGCTGAACGATCGCAACCAGGGCGGCACCGCCGCCTTCTCCAGCGTCGGCATCGCGCCGAATTCGCCGGCGCCGTCGATCACCGTGCGCAACACCTATGTGCCGGCCGATGGCGACACGCGCGCGCCGGACATCGAAGTGGTGGGCAACATCAGCAACCTGCTCGGCTCGGTCACGCTGGAAAGCGAACGCGGCAGCGTGCTGGTGCAGCCGAAGGATCCGCTGAACCCGCTGACCGCACCCAATATCCAGGCGGCGGACATCAACATCACCGCCGGTCGCGACTTCGTGTTCAGCTCGCCGTCGGCCTTCTATCACACCGCCGGCAACCCGCGCGACATGTGGGGCGGTACACGCACGCCGAGCGGCAACAGTGGTGGTCTGGCCAACAACTACGAGGACGGCACCGCGTCGTCCGGCTCCAGTACGGAAGCACGCAACGGCACCGGCGGCCCGACCATCGCCGGCAACAACATCTTCATCAGCGCGCGCTACCTGAACATCAACGGGCTGCTGCAGAGCGGGCTGCCGGACCGCAACATCGTCATCGGCGACAGCGCGCGGGTGAACCTGAACATCGGTCCCTACAAGACGGCAACGACGCTGGCGGAGGCAAAATCCAACTACGACGCGCTGGTGGCGGCGGGGATGAAACCGTCCGATCCGCGCTTCCGCATCAGCAACACCGAAGGCAACATCGTGGCCTTCTTCAATGCGGAACTGAACCGCGTCGAGCTGGAACCGGTGAAGGTCGAGGGGGGCAAGCTTGAGCTGCTGGGCGAGATACTGAACACCGGCGGTGGCCGCATCGCGGCGATGGACGGCTACGGCCGCTTCAACATCGACAACCGCAGCGGCTACGACATCGTGATTACTGGCCTCGATACCGGCAACGACATCGAAGGCAAGGTGCGCATCACCGATTACCTGCGTCGCTGGGATCCGCTGGCCAACGGCGGCCAGGGCGCCATCGTCACCAACGCATCGCAATCCAGCACGCAGACGCTGGCCTATTACAACAGCCTGACGCCGGTGACGCGCGAAGTCACCCGCCTGGGCAACGCCGTCAAGACACGCGACCTCATCACCACCACCGATGCCCAGAACAAGCTGAAGGAGGTCGAGGTCGAGCACTACGATGACGTGGCCGGTCGCAATACGGGATACGCGCCGGTGACCGGACAGACCTATACCTGGGTCACCGGTCAGCGCAACACGACCAACACCTACTCGCGGTACGAGAAGGAGACAAAGTTCTGGTTCTTCCCCGGCAGCTGGTCGCTGGCCGATCGCACGGCCTACCGGAGCTGGGACGATCCGACGCCGCTGTCCGAGGGCGAGTACACGAAGATCGACACCGGCATGGGCAGTACGACCTACCGCTACCAGCGGCGCGACGTGACCACCGCCTTCCGCGCCTGGGACCGCGAGGATTCCGAGTGCTCGGCCTTCCTGTGCATCTGGAAGTGGCACACCTACGAGGTGTGACCGAAACCGGCTCCAAGCGCTACAACACGCACACGGTGAAGGCCGACCACTCGATCCCGATCAACTTCATCGGTTACGACAGCGGCCAGGTTGACATCCGCAGCCGCGCCGACATCATCTTCGCCGGCAGCCTGACCAACCGCACCGGCACGACGACGGTGGACGCTACCGCCGGCAATGGTTTGCCGGGCGGTGCCATCACGGCGGAAAGCGTGCGCGGCGTCATCACCGCGCAGAACCTGACCCTGCGTGCCGCCGAGGGCATCGGCAACACACTGACGCCGCTGCAGATCGACATGCTGGGCACCGGCGCGGTGACTGCCATCAGCGCGCGCGGCGACATCGGCCTGCGCGAAATGAGTGGCGACATGCGGGTGAGCGAAGTGCGCACCGACAACAACGGCCGCGTGTTCCTGCAGGCCGACCGCGACATCGTTGCGGCCGGTAGCGGCAATGCGGTACGCGTGCAGGGCGGCGGCGTGGAGCTGATGTCCAGCTCGGGCCAGATCGGCACCGACGCGCAGGCGCTGGTGGTGCAGACCCAGGCCACCGCGCAGGGCGGTCTGAGCGCGACTGCCAGCGGCGACATCCATCTGATGCAGCCGGACGGCGACATGCAGCTGGACAAGATCGAATCGCTGTCGGGCGACGTGACGCTCACCGCGCTCGGCGGTCGCATCACCGACGGCAACCGTAACGAAACCCGCGATACCCGCGCCGAAGCCGAACTCGACGCGCTGTGGAACGACCTGCGCCTGCGCGAATCGGACGGCGCCGCCGACAGTCTGGCCGACGCGCTGAAGGGCCACCGCTCGCAGATCAGCCGCGAGTATCAGGAGTACTGGTCGCTGCGCAACGTCGAACTGATCGAGGATCCGCAGAACGCCGGCAGCTTCCTGTATCGCGCGGACAGCTACAACGCGGCTACCGCGTTGACGCGGCTGCGTACGCTGCACGACAAGCTGAGCGGACTTGGCATCTCGCTCGGCAGCACCGGTGCCAGCTACGACAGCAGCTTCAGCTACGTCGGCTCGGCCGCGACCGACACCGTCATCGCCGGCATGTCCGACGGCACCCATGTGTGGACCGACAACCAGGTGCGCTACGGCGTCAGCGCGGCGATCTACAACAAGTCCACGTCCGACACCGAAACCCGGGTCGAACAGCCCAACGTGGTCGGTCGCCACATCGTGCTGAACGCCAACAGCGCGAGCGGCGGCGTCGGCCGCGACGAGGGCCAGTTCACGGTGAGCATCGCCAGCCTGACCGCGCTCACGCCGGAACAGCGCCGCGCGCTGTCGGCGGCGGAAGCGGACGACGTGGCGATCGATACGGTGGCCAAGACCGCCACCGTGCTCAAGCGCGACGACGTTGACATCGCCACCACGGCTGGCGGTTCGGTCACCGTCAATGCGCGCGGCCACGTCTTCCTCGGCGCCGACGATTACGACCGCAACGGCACCGTGCTGCCAGGCGACATCAACCTCGTGTCGCTGGATGCGACCGGCGGCGGCGTCGATTTCAGTAAGACGATCCGGCTCAAGGTGTCTGGCGGCATCGTCGATGCCAGCACGACGAACGCGCCGAACCTGCGTGGCGGCAGCACTATCATCGAGGCGGGCAGCGGCAGCATAGGTAGTGCAGCCAGGCCGATCACACTCGATCTGGGCGAAGCGGCGACACTGACCGCGCGCGCCTCGACAGGGATCTGGCTGAACGAAACGAACGGCCCGATGCGGGTGGCCGAGATGTTCTCGGGCAGCGGCGGCATCCATCTGACGAGCGCCGGCAGCATCCTGAGCGCCAGCGGCCCGCAGCGCGCGGTCGCCATGCAGACGGACGCCGGTGACATCGATCTGGTGGCGCTCGGCGGCAGCATCGGGGCCGACGGCGAGCCGCTGCTGATCGCACAGGGTGCGGGCGGGCTGGTCAATGCGCAGGCCAGCGGCGACGTGCATCTGTCCGGTACGCGGGCGGTCGAGCCCGACCTGTCGCCGGCGCTGACCGTCGGTAACGTCAGTGCCGGTGGTTCGATGTCGCTCGCCGCACCGGTCGGCGATCTGCGTCAGACCGGCGACGCCGAGGCAGCGGGCGATATCGCGGTGCAGGCCGGGCGCTACCTGATGGACGACGGCACCGTGCTGCGCGCCGACGGCGGCACCATTGCGATCGACGCCACCGGCGACGTCGTGGTCGGCCGCATCGAGGCGACGAACAACGCCACCGCCGACGCCATCCGCATCACGACCGGCAGTCGCATCCTTGATGGTGGCGACATCGGCACTTGGGATCTGGTCGCGGCCACGCCCGGTGCCGGCGTGACGCTGGACGCGGCCGGCGGCGTCGGCAACGCAAGCTGGAACAACGGCTCGCCGCGCGCGATAGCGAACGCGCTGGAAACCGACATCGCGAAGATTGACGCCATCAGCACCGCTGGCGGCGTGCACATCGACGAGCGCGACGACATCGAGATCGGCCGCATCGAAGTGCGCGACGACGCCTGGGTACGTGCCGCCGGCGACATCGAGAACGGCACGGTGTACGCATCGCGCGGCAATATCGATCTGCTGTCCGGCGGCAAGGTGACGGTGGTCAACGCGACGGCGGACCTTGGCAGCACGACGGTGATCGCCGAGGACGACATCCTGATGGACGCGGTCACGGCAGGTAACGGCGTGACGCTGGAGTCGAACAACGGCAGCGTCAGCGTGTCGCGCATCACCGGCGACATCCTGTCGCTGTCCGCGAAGAACGATCTGAACCTCGGCACGCTGAGCGTCGGTCGCTCGCTGTTCTTCAATTCGCAGTCGGTCACTGCCCGCATCCTGCACACCCGCAACGACGCGCCGCTGGCGATGCGCGCGGTCGGTCGTGGCGGCGTGCCGGCGCGCTGGGTCGATCTGACGATCAACAGCGAGGTTGGCGTACGCTTCGACCGCTTCAGCGCGCTCGACGCCGAGGTGACGATGGAGCGCGGCTTCCTGCGCATCGACCAGGGCCGCATCGAGAACCGCGCGCGCTTCATCAACCCGGTCAGCAACATCTATATGGACAACCTGACCACGGTGGTCGAGCCGGCCGACGTGCAACTGCATCACCCGGGCAAGGTGTTTGGCAACATGCTGCTCGACGAGTGGCTGCTGGTGACCGACCCCTACGTCGTGATGCGCGATCCGCTGCACGAAGTGGTGATGAACACCGTGCTCGACTACAGCGGCCGCGAGCAGTCGCGAGA
The DNA here is from genome assembly GCF_965284615.1 of Methyloversatilis sp. Taxonomy (GTDB): domain Bacteria; phylum Pseudomonadota; class Gammaproteobacteria; order Burkholderiales; family Rhodocyclaceae; genus Methyloversatilis. The sequence continues at coordinate 2,445,490 of NZ_OZ260098.1, read as the reverse complement.
ACTCATCGTCACCCGCGTCAATACGCCGGACAAGCAGTCGGCTGCGGGTCAGGTGCCACAGATCGCGTCGGTATCGATCAACGTGCCGCTCGACATTCCGGCCGTGAATTCCGGTGAGGAAGAGAGCGAAGAAGAAGCCGAAGCCCGTCGTCGGGCTGAAGAGGAGGTTGTCGAGTGAGTCGTTCTCCGCGTCGGACGAAGATAGGGCAGGGCGCTGCATGCGCACTGGTTTCGGCGTTCAGCCTGCTGCTGCCGCTGCAGGTGGATGCGCAGGCGGTGCCGCAGATTCCTGCGGCCGCCGACCCGGGCGTGATCCAGGAACGCTCGCGCGACATCGAACGGCGACTGCGTGAGGAGCGCGAGCGGCGTCCTGACGACGCGCCCACCATCGATGACGACGCGCTGAAGCCGGCGCCGGTCAAGCCGGCGGCCGGTGCACGCTTCATGCTCCGGCGCATCGATTTCACCCGCTCGGAACTGCTGGATGAGTCCATGCTGCGCGGGCTGGCGGCCGGCCTTGAAGGGCGCGAGGTCTCGCTGGGCGAGGTTCAGGAACTGGTTGATCGCATCAACGCGCTGTACCGCGACCGGGGCGTGCCGACCGCGCAGGCGGTACTGCCGGCACAGGAAGTGGCCGATGGCGCGATCACCATCAAGCTGGTCGAAGGCCGCGTCGGCAAGGTGGTGATGAGCGGCAACGACAGCACTTCGGAGGCCTTCATCCGCGAGCGGCTCGGCCAGAGGCCGGGCGAACTGGCCGACGTGGCCGCGCTCGAGCGCAGCATGATGCGCTTCAACCGCACCCAGGACGTACAGCTGAGGGCAGAGCTGAAACCGGGCGCGAAGTTCGGCGAAACCGATTTCGCGCTGTCGGTGAAGGAACCGCCAAAGCACGAAATGCGGCTGTTTGCCGACAGCAGCGGCAGCCAGGCGACCGGCGTCTATCGTGTCGGCGCCTTCTACCAGAACCGCAGCCTGCTCGGTTTCCGTGATGCGCTGGGCGTCACGCTGGTCGGTGCCGATGGGCACGAAGGCAGGGCGCTGTCGTACAGCTTTCCGCTCGGCACGCTGGGCACGCGGCTCACGCTCTCCTGGTTCAACGACCACACGCGCATCATCGACGGCCCCTTCCGGCCGCTGCGCATCCGCGGCGAATCGACGGCGTGGACTGCGCTGTTGCGGCATCCGGTGCTCATTGGTGGCAACTACCAGCTCGATCTGCTCGGCGGCGCGAAGAAGCGCAAGACCGAGAGCTGGATTTCCGGGCGGCTGTTCCAATCGACCGACATCGACGATCTGTCGCTCGGCGTCGATGGCCAGTGGTGGGAGAAGGACCGCATCTGGACTGGCTCGCTGACCTACTCGAACGGCAAGGCCGACCCGATCGACGACATCGTCAGCACATCGTTCTCGATCTGGCGTGGCTCGCTGCGCCGTGTGCAGGATCTGTCGGACGGCTGGTCGGTGCAGAGCAACCTTGCCTTCCAGTACACGCGCGACGAGAACCTCACGTCGAGCGAGCAGTTCCTGATCGGTGGCGACAACAGCGTACGCGGCTACCAGACCGGCCTGTTCAGCGGCGACAAGGGTCTCGCCGCGTCGATCGAACTGCACCACCCGCTGCCGCAGCCACCGGTGGCGCCGGTGCGCACGGCCGGCTTCCTGTTCCTCGACTACGGCGCGACCCAGCCTTTCCGTCCGGTCGGTTCGACGCGCGGTACCGACACGCTGGCCAGCTACGGCTGGGGCGTGAACGCCAATATCAATGACCGCGTTTCAGCCCGCCTCACGCTGGGCCTGCCCATCCGCGACCGCGTGCAGGATCCGCGCAACTACTACGTCCACTTCCAGATCGTCGCGCAGCTGTTCTGAGCGACGGCGCTGTCGCTTCTCCGGACGGTGCGCCCGAGCGGCGACTCCGTCGCGGCCAAGGCCGTTCCCAAATGCGGTACACGAGATCCGCGACAGAGTCTGGGCCGGGGTTCTGTGGGAGGGGTCCTCTGACCCCGACAGCAGCCTGGATCGAAGCCCGCGGACTGCAGCGGCCTTGTCGCGGTCGAGGCCGCTCCCGCAGACCGTGCGCCTGCGCGATTCAGACCGCGACGAAATCCAGTGTTTTCGACAGCATGAACATGACGGTGCAGCCGGTGTCCGTCTCGTGCGGTCCGTGCACGGTGCCGGCCGGCGCGGCGAACACGGCGCCCGGACCGTAGCGGCGGCCGTTCTCGATGAACTCGCCGTCGAGCACGTAAGCCACTTCGTCGGCCTCGGTGTGCAGGTGGTTCTGCACCGCCGATCCGGGATCGAAGCGGTAGACAACGACTGAAGCGCCTTCGGCGGGGTTGCCGTCGAGCACCTTGTAATGCACGCCTTCGATGCCGCTGGCCTGCCAGCTCAGATCGTCGGCGTGGAACTGGGTGGTATACATTCGGGGCTCCGGAATGGCCGGGTCGGATTGACCCGCACGACGCTGCGCACGGACCATGCCATCCGTCCCGTCTGCCACACCCGTTCGACATGCCCCCGCACGATGGCGTTGACACGCCGTTTGCCGCGCATCGACGCCATCCGGACATACCTCCGAACGCCGCGGTCAGCCGTTCCACAGACTGAAAGTCGAACCGCCCGCCGTCGGGCGGACGAATTCCGGACTGTGGCGATCGCTCGCCGGCAGCGTGTTCAGACGCGCCGGCGTGCGACCAGCGTGACCAGACCCAGGCCCGCAGCCAGCATGGCCCAGGTGCCAGGCTCCGGTACCGCCGTCACCTGCAGCAACTGGCCGCGGATCTCGCCGCCGGGAAAGACCGCGTTGTGGATGTTCACGTAATAACCCCCCGCCAGCAGATCGGTCAGATCGAGCGCGCCCGGCCCGCTCCGGGTGAATGCGGCGGCCGTCCAGCTGCCGTCGTCCTGCATCGCCTGCAGGATGTCGTCGGCGAAATCGAACACCACCGGTCCGTTACTGCCGGCCGGACCTTCGTGAATATGGGCACCTGTCACCGAGGCGGCCAGACCGCCAGCGCCGAAGATGAGCTGGGTGATGCTGTTCGTGCTGTCGTCGAACGTGAGGTAGGCGCTGCCGTACGCCGTCGAGGCGTTGGCGGGTACCTGGCTCGCGCCCGACAGGTTGGCGACGAACTGGAAGGTGGCGGCCTGTGCCGATGAGGCGGCCAGGGCGAGGGCGGCAATGACGACTTTGCAGGCTTTCAGACGGGTCATGACGAAATCTCCGTAACGGTTGTCGGGAATGTTCCGGCCGGACACAGGATGCATCCGCGGCGGTACCCCTCGTGCTACACGGCAGGTGCCATTCCGGATGCAGGCATCGCCTGAAAGTCGGACCGCCCGGTTGACGGGCTGCGGCCGATTTTCGGACTTCCTGTCTGGTGCGCCGCAACGTTTCCCGGTAAGCGGTCACTTCATCCCCCTCCGGAATGCCGTTTCCGTCGATGGTGCGATGCACACGACGCGCGCCGGCACAGGCTTTGCTGAATCTCCTCCGGGCAATTCGCGGCGACGTCGCGAAACACCGATGCAACAAGGAGGAGGCAGATGAAAAAGCTCTACCCGGACGCCAAGAGCGCGCTCAAGGGTTTGCTCAAGGACGGACAGACGCTGGCGGTCGGCGGCTTCGGGCTGTGCGGCATTCCCGAGCAGTTGATCGACGCGGTGGCCGACAGCGGCACGCATGACCTCACGGTGATCAGCAACAACGCCGGCGTCGATGGCATCGGTCTCGGCAAGCTGCTGGCCAATCGTCAGGTGCGCCGGATGATCGCGTCCTACGTCGGCGAGAACGAGGAATTCGAACGACAGCTGCTGTCGGGCGAGCTGGAGGTCGAACTGACGCCGCAGGGCACGCTGGCCGAGAAGCTGCGCGCCGGCGGGGCCGGGATCCCGGCGTTCTACACCCGCACCGGCGTCGGCACGCCGGTCGCCGACGGCAAGGAAACGCGCGATTTCGGCGGACACCGCTATTTGCTTGAGCACGCACTGCTGGCCGATGTGGCCCTGGTCAAGGCGTGGAAGGCGGATGGCGCGGGCAATCTGGTCTTCCGCAAGACCGCGCGCAACTTCAATCCGATGATCGCGACTGCCGGGCGCACGACGATCGCCGAGGTCGAGGAGATCGTGCCGACCGGGCAGCTCGACCCGGACCAGATCCATACGCCGGGCATTTTCGTGCAGCGCGTGATCGTCAATCGCACCCCTTCGAAGCACATCGAAAAACGCACGACGAGGACTGCCTGACATGGCCTGGACACGAGACGACATGGCGCGCCGCGCGGCGCGCGAACTGCGCGACGGCTACTACGTGAACCTCGGCATCGGCATGCCGACGCTGGTGGCCAATCACATTCCGGAAGGCATGGACGTGTGGCTGCAGTCGGAAAACGGCCTGCTGGGCATCGGCCCCTTTCCGACCGAGGACGAGGTTGACGCCGACCTGATCAACGCCGGCAAGCAGACGGTGAGCACGCTGCCCGGCAGCAGCTTCTTCAGCAGCGCCGATTCGTTCGCGATGATCCGCGGCGGTCACATCGACCTCGCCATCCTCGGCGCGATGCAGGTGAGCGAACGCGGCGATCTGGCGAACTGGATGATTCCGGGCAAGCTGGTCAAGGGCATGGGCGGCGCGATGGATCTGGTGGCCGGTGTGCGCCGTGTCATCGTCATGATGGAGCACTGCAGCCGCAGCGGCGAACACAAGATACTGAAGCAGTGCGACCTGCCGCTGACCGGGGTCGGCGTGGTGAGCCTCATCATCACCGACCTGTGCGTGCTGGCGGTGACGCCTGACGGTCTGGAGCTGCGCGAACTGGCGCCCGGCGTGAGCATCGACGAGGTGCTCGAAAAGACCGGTGCGCCGGTGCTCACTGCACCGGTGGTGCTGTGCTGACGCCGGGCGGTGCGGCGCCTGCCGCCGCCGCGCGTCGCAGCGCGCGCGCCAACGTGATCACGCTGCAGCAGCTGGTGCAGGGTTACGGCATTCCGCTGGCGCGGGTTTCCGCCTTCGAGGAGCTCGGCATCATCGACGCAGCCGGCGCCGACCGCTACAGCTGCGAGGACGATGACCGGCTCATCATCGCCGCGGCCGCCGTGCAGCTCGGCTTCACGCTGCGCGAACTGCGCGAGCTGATGGACCTGTACGACGAAGCGTCACCGGCCCGCCGTGCGCTGCCCAACTTCATGAAGCTGCTCGCCAGCTACCAGCGCCTGATGGCCTGGCGTCAGCCCGAAGGCTACGACCCGCCGCCGGCCGGACGTCAGCGCAAACCTTTCCGCGCCCGGCACTTCCGCCCGGAAATCGTCTCTTCAAAGGAATCGACATGAGCATCCTGGTTGGCCAGACGGCGCCGGACTTCACCGAGAACGCGGTGTGGGGCGACAACGAGTTCCGCCCCTACACGCTGTCGGACGGTCGCGGGCGCTACACCGTGCTGTTCTTCTATCCGCTGGATTTCACCTTCGTCTGTCCGTCGGAACTGATCGCCTTCGAGCGGCGCATGCCCGAGTTCGCCCGCCGCAATGTCGATGTGGTCGGCTGTTCCATCGACTCGGCCTACACCCACCTGGCATGGAAGAAGACCTCGTATGCCGAGGGCGGTGTTGGTCCGCTCAGCTATCCGCTGATCTCCGACATGACGCACGCGGTGTCGCGTGCCTACGGGGTCGAAGGGCCGATGGGCATTTCGCTGCGCGGCACCTTCCTGATCGATCGTTCCGGCGTGGTGCAGCACCAGATCGTGAACAACCTCGCGCTGGGCCGCGACATCGACGAGCTGCTGCGCGTGATCGATGCGCTCCAGCACACGGAACTGCACGGCGAGGTCTGCCCCGCCGGATGGCAGAAGGGCAAGGCCGGCATGACGCCGACCGATCGCGGTGTGGCGAGCTACCTCGCCGAACATTCGGACATGCTGTGATGGCACCCTGGGAGAACGGACACATGAAACTGTACGACTGGCACGCAGCCCCGAACCCGAAGCGGGTTCGCATGTTTCTGGTCGAGAAGGACCTGGACCTGAACATCGTCGAGGTGTCGGGTGAGAACCTGCGCCTGCGCGCCGACTACATCGAGAAGTTTCCGCAGGCCATGGTGCCCATGCTGGAACTGCCGGACGGCCGCCAGATCGGCGAGTCGATGGCGATCTGCCGTTACCTCGAAGAACTGCATCCGGCGCCGCCGCTGCTCGGTCGCAACGCCTACGAGCGCGCCATCGTCAACATGTGGGAAAGGCGTGCCTTCGACGAAGGCATGATGGCCGCCGGCGAAGTATTCCGGAATACCGCCGACGCCTTCCGCGACCGCGGCCTGCCGGGTTTCGCGTCGCCGGTGGCGCAGATTCCCGCCCTGGTCGAGCGTGGCCGCGAGCGGCTCGGTCACTTCTTCCGCAAGTTCGACCAGCAACTGGGCAAGCATCGCTACGTTGCCGGCGAGACCTTCTCGGTGGCCGACTGCACCACCTTCTGCAGCATCGAGTTCGCAGGCTGGTCGGACATCGGTATTCCGGCCGACTGCAGCAATCTGCTGCGCTGGCACAAGGACGTGAGCGCGCGCCCGAGCGCGCGCGCCTGAGGATCGCCGACATGCGAAGCCGGGTGAGTGTCGACACGCTGCAGGGCAGGGCGGCGCGCGCATCCGGATCGCATCGAGGCCACGAAGCACTGCATCGGGGGATGCGCGAATGATCGACCTTTACTCTGCACCGACACCTGATGGCTGGAAGGTTTCGATTGCGCTCGAAGAGCTGCGCATCCCCTATGCCGTGCACCCGATGGACGCCTGCAGCGGCGAACGCCTGGCGCCGGAATTCATGCGCGTCAGCGCCTGCGCCTGTTCGCCCACCATCGTCGATCACGACGCAGCGGGTTTCTCGGTCAGCGATGCCGGCCCGGTTCTGGTCTATCTCGCCGAACGCAGCGGCCAGCTGATGCCGAGCGACGCCATCGGTCGCTCGCGCGTGATGCAGTGGCTCATGCTGCCGGTCGATGCCGCCGACGCGGCGAAGACGGGCGATGCGAAGGCCGCACGGGCGGAGATGCTGCGTCTGTTCGCGCTGTTCGACCACCACCTCCAGGGCGCCGACTACCTTGCCGGCGCGTTCAGCATTGCGGACATCGCGCACTGGGCCTGGATGCGCATGCATGCCTGGTCCGACGTCGATATGCATCGCTTCAACGCGCTGGCGCGCTGGCTTCAGCGCGTCGCGGCGCGCGACGCCACGCTGCGCGGCCTGCGCGCGCTGCCGTCACCGTCGCTCGAACGGCCGGCCGAACATGTGTGGAAAGTGAAATCCATCCTGCTGCGTTGAGCGCGCGAGCGACGATTCAACGCGTCCGGCACAAGTCCTGAAGTCGCGGTCGGAAGACCGCTCCACGCAGAACCGGATCCAGCCAGCACCCTGTGGGAGCGGCCTTGGCCGCGACACGGCTTTGGCCGGCCGCCGGGTTCGGTCAAGCCCGCAATCGCGAGCAAGTTCGCTCCCACGGGCTTCGCGCCAGGCACCGAACGAGGGCGCTCTGCGGGAAGTAGTCATGATTACCGCTTGGGCCTGAACCAAGCGCCGCGCACTGCCCTCCGTTGCTGTCGGGGTCAGAAGACCCCTCCTACAGAAAGCCCGGATTCGACCGCGTGTCGTGCGCATTTCGTGTGGGAGCGGCCCTGGCTACCGCCGAGATCTGAACCAAGCGCCGCGCACTGCCCACCGTTGCTGTCGAGGTCAGAAGACCCCTCCCACAAAGAGCCGGCTTCGACCGCGTGTCATGCGCATTTCCTGTGGGAGCGGCCTTGGCCGCGACGCGGCTTTGGTTGGCCGCCGGCATCGATCAAGGCGGCAATCTTGTGAGCAAGCTCGCCCCCACCGTCGCCCAACCGCGCAGCGCGAGCCACTGCGTTGACGCTGCCTGGAAGTTGTTGCGACGCAGCATGTCAAAACCGTCCGAAACGACCGTCCGACGCGGGTTTCCGGACTGTCCGATCGCACTACGGTCGCTTCATACGATGCCGTCCGAATTCCATCCGTCCGATGCCCGTCGGCATGTTGTCACCCGCCCGGCGAAGAAAATTAACCGTCTATAAATCAATCGCTTGCGAGATTGCCGTGTGCCGGAATCCGCACTGGCACCGTCCTTGCACCTGGAGGCTTGTTCGATCGCGGCCAGATCGATCAGGAAACACCGGCCCACGGGGGTCGGAGGCGAAGAGCAGTTGGACTATTCAAATGGAGACGTGGAGATGACGATCGATAACTCGTCGGTTCAGGTGCTGGGGATTGATGCAGGCGGCACCATGACCGACACCTTCTTTGTCCGTGCGGACGGCCGCTTCGTGGTCGGCAAGGCACAGAGCAATCCCGGGGACGAATCCCTGGCGATCTACAACTCGTCGGTCGATGCACTGGCGCACTGGGGCCGTGAGGTCGATGACGTGTACCCGGAGCTGGTGACCTGCGTGTACTCCGGTACCGCGATGCTGAACCGCGTTCTGATGCGCAAGGGCCTCGACGTCGGCCTCATCTGCAACCGCGGTTTCGAGCAGGTGCATTCGATGGGCCGCGCGCTGCAGAGCTATCTGGGTTACGCGCTGGAAGACCGCATCCACCTGAACACGCACCGCTATGACGAGCCGCTGGTTCCGGTGTCGCGTACCCGTGGCGTGACCGAGCGTACGGATGTGCAGGGCAAGGTCGTCATTCCGCTGCGCGAAGCCGAAGTGCGCACCGCGGTGAAGGAGCTGGTCGATGCCGGCTCGCAAGCCATCGTCATCTGCTTCCTGCAGTCGCACAAGAACGGCACCAGCGAACAGCGCGCCCGCGACATCGTCAAGGAAGAGCTGAAGAAGCTGAACGTCAATATCCCGGTCTTTGCCTCGGTGGATTACTACCCGCAGCGCAAGGAAAGCCACCGCATGAACACCACCATTCTCGAAGCCTACGGCGCGGAACCGTCGCGCGAAACGCTGAAGAAGGTGAGCGACCGCTTCAAGAAGCACGGTGGCAAGTTCGACCTGCGCGTGATGGCCACGCACGGCGGCACCATCAGCTGGAAGGCCAAGGAACTGGCCCGCACCATCGTGTCCGGCCCGATCGGCGGCGTGATCGGCTCCAAGCTGCTGGGCGAAGCGCTGGGTGACGAGAACATCGCCTGCTCGGACATCGGCGGTACCTCGTTCGACGTGGCACTGATCACCAAGGGTTCGTTCGCCATCAAGTCCGATCCGGACATGGCCCGCCTGGTGCTGTCGCTGCCGCTGGTGGCGATGGACTCGGTCGGTGCCGGCGCCGGTTCCTTCGTGCGCCTGGATCCGTACTCGAAGTCGCTGAAGCTGGGCCCGGACAGCGCCGGCTACCGCGTCGGTACCTGCTGGCCGGAAAGTGGCCTGGACACGGTGTCGGTGTCCGACTGCCACGTCGTGCTGGGTTACCTGAACCCGAACAACTTCCTCGGCGGCGCGATCAAGCTCGACGTGCAGCGTGCGCGTGACCACATCAAGGCGCAGATCGCCGACCCGCTGGGCCTGTCGGTGGAAGACGCCGCAGCCGGCGTGATCGAGCTGCTCGACCTGACGCTGTCCGAGTACCTGCGCGCCAACATCAGCGCCAAGGGTTACAACCCGGCCGAGTTCACCTGCTTCTCCTACGGCGGTGCCGGCCCGGTTCACACCTACGGCTACACCGAAGGCGTCGGCTTCAAGGACGTCGTCGTACCCGCCTGGGCGGCCGGCTTCTCGGCCTTCGGTTGCGCCTGCGCCGACTTCGAATATCGCTACGACAAGTCGGTCAACCTCGGTGTCGCCCAGCTGGCCAGCGACGCCGACAAGGCGGCCGCATGCCAGACCCTGCAGGCGGCCTGGACGGAGCTGGCGGGCAAGGTGATCGAGGAGTTCGTCATCAACGGCTTCAAGCCGGAAGACGTGATGCTCATCCCCGGCTACAAGATGCAGTACATGGGTCAGCTGAACGACCTGGAAATCATCTCGCCGGTGTTGACCGCCGCGACCGCGTCCGACTGGGACAAGATCGTCGAAGCCTTCGAGAACACCTACGGCCGCGTCTATGCGAGCTCCGCACGTTCGCCCGAACTGGGCTTCTCGGCCACCGGCGCAATCATGCGCGGCACCGTGGTGACGCAGAAGCCGGTGCTGCCGGAAGACCCGGACTGCGGCCCCACGCCGCCGCCGGAAGCGCGCATCGGTACCCGTCCGTTCTATCGCCACAAGAAGTGGGTCGATGCGGTGATCTGGAAGATGGAAGCGCTGAAGTCGGGCAACCACATCGTCGGCCCGGCCATCATCGAATCCGATGCCACCACCTTCGTCGTGCCGGACGGCTTCGAAACCTTCGTCGACAAGCACCGCCTGTTCCACCTGAAGGAAGTCAAGTAAGCGCCGGTGTCCTGAAGGGCTGTCGGCACCCATCCGGGGTTGACAGCACAGCGATCCGGAAAAAACTCCAAAGGAGAGACTGAATGAACATGTTGAGCAACAACGAGACCGGCTTCGCCGATCTCCTGAAGAACGGCCAGACGCTGAAGCAGTTCCGCGACGGCATCATCGAGCGCACCAAGGCCAGCGGCCACTACAACGGCCTGGAAAAGCTGGAACTGCGCGACGCCGACCCGATCGGCTACGAGAAGCTGTTCTCCAAGCTGCGCGGCGGCCTAGTGCATGCCCGCGAAACCGCGAAGAAGATCGCCGCCAGCCCGATCGTCGAGCAGGAAGGCGAACTGTGCTTCACGCTGTACAACGCTGTCGGCGACTGCGTGCTCACCTCGACCGGCATCATCATCCACGTCGGCACGATGGGCGCGGCGATCAAGTACATGATCGAGAACAACTGGGAAGCCAACCCCGGCATCAATCCCGGTGACATGTTCACCAACAACGACTGCTCGATCGGCAACGTTCACCCGTGCGACATCGCCACCATCGTCCCGATCTTCTGGGAAGGCCGTCTGATCGGCTGGGTGGGTGGTGTGACGCACGTGATCGACACCGGCGCGGTGACCCCGGGTTCGATGTTCAACCGGTCAGGTGCAGCGCTTCGGCGACGGCTACATGATCACCTGCCGCAAGACCGGTGTGAATGACACGCCGCTGCGTGACTGGCTGCACGAGTCGCAGCGTTCGGTGCGTACGCCGAAGTACTGGATTCTCGACGAGAAGACCCGTATCGCCGGTTGCCACATGATCCGCGAACTGGTCGAGGAAGTGATCCGTGCCGACGGCATCGAGGCCTACGAGAAGTTCGCCTACGAAGTCATCGAGGAAGGCCGTCGTGGCCTGATGAGCCGCATCAAGGCGATGACGCTGCCGGGCAAGTACCGCAAGGTGTCCTTCGTCGATGTGCCGTACAAGCACGAAGACGTGCAGGTGTCCTCCGCCTTCGCCAAGCTCGACTCGATCATGCACTCGCCGTGCGAAATGACGATCAAGCCGGACGGCAAGTGGCGCCTCGACTTCGAAGGTGCGAGCCGCTGGGGCTGGCATACCTTCAACGCCCACCAGGTGGCCTTCACCTCGGGCATCTGGGTGATGATGTGCCAGACGCTGGTGCCGACGCAGCGCATCAACGACGGTGCCTACTTCGCCACCGAGTTCCACCTGCCCAAGGGCACCTGGTGCAACCCGGATGACCGCCGCACCGGCCACGCCTACGCATGGCACTTCCTGGTGTCCGGCTGGGCGGCGCTGTGGCGCGGCCTGTCGCAGTCCTACTTCAGCCGCGGCTACCTCGAAGAGGTGAACGCCGGCAATGCCAACACCTCGAACTGGCTGCAGGGTGGCGGTATCAACCAGGACGGCGAGATCCACGCGGTCAACAGCTTCGAAGCCTCGTCGTGCGGTACTGGTGCATGCGCCGTCAAGGACGGCCTGAACCACGCCGCCGCCATCTGGAATCCGGAAGGCGACATGGGCGACATCGAAATCTGGGAAATGGCCGAACCGCTGCTCTACATGGGCCGCAACGTGAAGGCCAACTCCGGCGGCTACGGCAAGTACCGTGGCGGCTGCGGCTTCGAGACGCTGCGCATGGTGTGGAACGCCCAGGACTGGACGATGTTCTTCATGGGCAACGGCTTCATGAACAGTGACTGGGGCATGATGGGTGGTTACCCGGCTGCCACCGGCTACCGCTTCGAAGCGCACAAGACCGGCCTGGAGCGTCGCATCGCCAACGGCGAAAGCCTGCCGCTGGGTGGCGACATCGATCCGACCTCGCCGACCTACGAGCACAACATCGATGCCACGGCACGGATCAAGCGCGACAAGCAGTGCATGACCACCGAGGACTGCTACGACAACCACGATCTGTACCTGAACTACCTGCGTGGCGGCCCCGGCTTCGGTGACCCGATCGACCGCGAGCCGAAGGCGATCGAGAAGGACCTGAACGAGAAGTTCCTGCTGCCCGAGTATGCCCAGAAGGTGTACGGCGCCGTCTTCACCCAGAACGCCAAGGGTGCGTATGTCATCGATGTGGCGAAGACCCAGGCCCGTCGCGCCGAGATGCGCAAGGAACGTCTGGCCCGTGCGGTGCCGGTGCGCGAATGGATGAAGGAAGAGCGCGAACGCATCATCAACAAGCACGCGTCGCAGGCCGTCCAGCACATGTTCGCCACCAGCTTCGCGCTGTCCGAGAAGTTCACCAAGCACTTCAAGGACTTCTGGAGCCTGCCGGCCGACTGGCAACTGCTGGAGACCGAACTGGGCGTTCCGTCCTACGGTTCCAAGCACCGCATGGACCTGTCGCTGATGCCTGACGTCACCACTGTCGTCCAGGTCGAAGAGTGACCTCCAACAGACCGATCACGCGAATCAAGGAGCAATAAATGTTGACTTACACCAACGAGCAGGTCGCTCACCTGGCCGAGGGCACGCTGGACTGGGAAACCACTTTCCGCATGCTGTCCATGCCGAAGGACAACAGCCGCTTCAAGCAGTACGTCGAGGCGCTGCAGAAGAAAGTGACCTTCAAGGACAAGATCGTGCTGCCGCTGGCCCCGCACATGTACATCGTGCAGACCGCGAAGAAGCAGTGGGTCATCAAGTGCGATTGTGGTCACGAGTTCTGCGACTACACCGACAACTGGAAGATGCACGCGCACATCTACGTGCGTGACACGGAAGAGGCGATGACCGAGGTTTATCCGAAGCTGATGGCGCCGGATACCAACTGGCAGGTGTACCGCGAGTACTACTGCCCGACCTGCGGCACGCTGCACGACGTCGAGGCACCGACTCCGTGGTACCCGGTGATCCACGACTTCGAGCCGGACATCGAAGCCTTCTACAAGGAGTGGGTCGGCCTTCCGGTGCCCGAACGGGCGTCGTGATGGATAGCCGGGGCGCCCACAAGGTGCCCCGGCGCGACCGGCCGGGGGAGGCCGGTCGCAGCGACAGCGGCCGGTTCCGGCCGGCCGCCTTCCTCCAAACACCCTGACGCGGAATCGGCAGTACCCGTATGCGGCCTCTGGCGGCTGCAGGGGGCCCCTCACGCCGAAATGTCCGTCCAGGTCATGAAAAGCGTCGTGCGCCCAGCGCACGGAACGGCGCCAGAAGGAGACAGAAGATGCTTCACCAGCTCAAGCGGTTCGGCAGCGGTGCACGTGCCGCGGTCAATGTCGTCACCTCGACGCTTCCCATCGCCATCATCGGTGGTCTGCTGTACGCGGGCTTCTTCGTGAAGGCCGAAGCCGTCATCAACAAGGTCGAGCCCAAGGCAGTCGAGCGGCGCGACAACTTCTTCAGCGTCACCGCACCGAGCGAGCAGATCGCCTGGGCTGCCGGTACCGGCGGCAAGATCGTCCGCAGCGACGACGGCGGAAAGACCTGGCACCGCCAGGTGGCCCCCACCTACGAAAACCTGCAGGGCATCGCCGCCTGGGATGCGCAGCACGCGGTGGTCGCGGGCAACCACGGCGTCATTCTCTACACCGCCGACGGCGGCAGCTCCTGGAAGGCCGGGCAGGTGCCGAAGTCGGACAACCCCAACAAGCTGTTCCGCGTGCACATCTTCGACGGCGTGGCCTGGGCGGTCGGCGAATTCGGTTCGCTGCTGCGCTCGGAAGACAAGGGCGTGACCTGGACGCGCGCGATGGAAGAGAAGGACCGCGCCTGGAACGACATCTACTTCCGCGGCCAGAACGGCTGGCTGGTCGGCGAGTTCGGCACCGTCATGCGCACCACCGACGGCGGCGCGACCTGGACCGAGAACGAACTCGAAAACAAGGTGAGCCTGATGGGCGTCGATTTCCGCGACGACCAGAACGGCGTTGCCGTGGGCCTGACCGGGACCCTGCTGGTGACCAGCGATGGTGGCGCCAGCTGGCGCGAAGTGCCGCGCCTGACCCGCGAACACCTGCTCGACATCGCATGGGACGAGAACCGCTGGGTCGCCGTCGGCGACAAGGGCGTGATGGTCACGTCGGACGCCGCAGCCGCCGAATGGAAGCTCGGTCGCATCTCCGAGGGTGACGTGTCCTGGCGCACGCAGATCGCGCGTGCCGGTAATCGCTACTACGTATCGGGCGCCAATCTGGGCGTGCTCGAGGGCGGCAAGCTGACCATCGTCGGTCGATAAGAAGCGCAGGGGGAGAATGCTGTGAAAAACGAAACTTTCAGCAAGGTCGAACACGCGTTCGCGACGCTGATCCGTCATCGCACCTGGGTGGTGCTGGCGGTGGCGCTGCTGACCGCCGTCATGGGGTATCTCGCGAGCCACGTCGAAGTGAAGACGGTGTTCAGCGACTTGCTGCCGAAGAACCACCCGTACGTCGCGGTGAACCAGCAGTTCAAGTTGACCTTCGGCGGTTCGAACATGGTCAGCATCATGATCGAGGTGAAGGAAGGCGACATCTTCAAGCCCTCGGTGCTGGCCAAGGTGCAGAAGATCACCGTCGGTCTGCAGCAGGTCGACAGCGTTGACACCTACCAGATCATCTCGATCGCATCGAAGAAGATCAAGGAGGTGCGCGCCTCGACCGAGGGCGTCGAGTCGCGGCCCATCATGTGGCCGGAGCTGCCCAAGGGGCCGGCCGAGATGGCGGTGCTGAAGGAGGCGGTGCTCAACAATCCGCTGATCTACGGCCCCTATGTGTCGATGGATCTGAAGGCCACGCTGATCACCGCCGACTTCCTCGACGGTGACATCAATTACAGCAAGGCCTTCGAACAGATCATGGGTCTGGTCAAGGAGGCCGACGGCGACGGCGTAATGGTGCGCGTGGTCGGCGAGCCGGTGCTCTACGGCTGGGTCAATTACTACCTCGACGAAACCATACAGATCTTCTTCGCCGCCATCGCTTCGCTGGTCATCATCCTGATGCTGATTACGCGCACCTGGCACGGCACTGTGCTGCCGCTGCTGGCCGGTGTCATCAGCGCGATCTGGGCGCTGGGCGCAGCCAAGCTGATGGGCTTCCACCTCGATCCACTGGTGATCGTGGTGGCCTTCCTCATTACGGCGCA
This sequence comes from Methyloversatilis sp., assembly GCF_965284615.1. Lineage (GTDB taxonomy): Bacteria > Pseudomonadota > Gammaproteobacteria > Burkholderiales > Rhodocyclaceae > Methyloversatilis. The sequence continues at coordinate 2,430,018 of NZ_OZ260098.1, read as the reverse complement.
GGCGATCTCCAACTCGGTGCAGCTGATTTCGCGCTACGACGACGAGATCGCGCACGGCGCGACGACGTCGGCCGCGGCCGCGGTGGCGAGCGCGAAGAATCTTTTCAAGCCTTCGATGCTGGCCATCGTCGCCGACGCGGGCTGCGTGCTGGTGGTGGCGCTGACCCCGATACCGATGCTGGAAAAGATTTCCTACATCGGCACGGTGTGGATCTTCTCGATCTTCGTCAGTGCGCTGATCATGACCCCGGTCATGCTGTCCTTCTTCAAGCCGGGACAGGGGTTCGTGCATCCGCTGAACATTCGCCCGGTGCTCGAAACCATCCTGCGTGCCTGTGCAGGTGTCGTCACCACGCGCCTGCGCTACGTCGTGCTGGCCATCACCGGCATCGTGTTCGTGGTGTCCGGCTGGTATGCCTTCAACCTGAAGGTGGGTGACGCCAACCCGGGTTCTCCCATCCTGTGGCCGGACTCGTCGTACAACCGGGATGCGTCCGACATCAACCGCCAGTTCCAAGGTTCCGACCGCATGTTCGTCGTGGTCGCCGGCAAGGAGAAGGGCGCGCTGCGCGAGCCGGAAGTGCTGCAGAGCATGGCCAACTTCCAGCGCTATATGGAAGCCCAGCCCGAGGTCGGCGGCAGCATTTCGCTGGCCGACATCCTGCCGCAGGTGCGCCGCGTGCTGCGCGAGGGCAATCCGATGTACGCCGAACTGGGCAACGACGCCGGCGAAAATTCGGAGCTGACCTACATGTTCGTCTCGGGTTCCGATCCGGGCGACATGGACCGCTACGCCGACGCCGACGCGAAGAACGGCGCGGTCACGCTGTTCTTCCGCGACCACCAGGGCGAAACCATCCGTACCGCGGTGGCCCGCGTGCAGGACTACGTGGCGCAGAACCCGATCGAGAAGGCGGACTACCTGCTGGCCGGCGGCCTGGTCGGCGTGCTGGCCGCGGTCAACGAGGTCATCCTCGCCGGCCAGATCGAGGCGATCGCGCTCGCGCTGCTGGTGCTGGTGGTCTGCTGCACGGTGACCTACCGCTCCACCGTGGCCGGGGTGTTCTTCATGATCCCGGTGATGCTGTCCAACACCATCACCTTCAGCTACATGGCATGGCAGGGCATCGGCATGAACATCAACACGCTGCCGGTGGTCGCCCTGGGTATCGGTCTGGGGGTTGATTACACCTTCTACATCGTCGATGGCATCCGCGAGGAACTGCACCACAACCCCAACGTGGAACGCGCCATCGTCAAGGCGCTGTCCAGCGCCGGTCGCGGCGTACTGGTGACCGCACTGACGCTGATCACCAGCGTCGGTCTGTGGAGCTTCTCGTCTCTGCGCCTGCAGGCCGACATGGGTCTGCTGATCGCTCTGTGGCTCTTCATCTCGGCCTTCAGTGCGCTCTTCATCATGCCGGCCATCGTCTATGTGTTCCGCCCCGCGTTCATCGTGGGCAGCAAACAGCGCCCGATCGAGCGCGCCGAAGAACCTGCAGTCGTTGTGTGAGGGCAGCCCGTCGCGCCCGTCGGTGTCAGCCGACGGCGACGGGCGTGTGCAGGCGGCTCATGGGTAGTCCCAAACAGGAGGGAGTGGAGACATGAGAAGAAGCAGAACCTTCAGGCGGACCGGCACCGGTCTGGCGGTGGCGGCGGCACTGGCGATGATGGGCATGCCCGTCGCGCAGGGCGCCGAGGAGGCGGCGAAAGAGGGTGGCAACTGGGCGGGTACGGACGATTTCAGTTTCCAGCTGTCGGGTTACGCGCGTGCCTGGGCCTCGTTCAATCTCGAGGATCAACCGGAACTGAGCGCAGTCGGCAAGGACAGCGCCGGCAAGCTGTCGATGTTGCGTGGCTCCGTGCTGCTCGACGCCGACGCGAAGACCGGCCCGGTCAAGTGGAAGGTGATCGGTCGCCTCGACCGCGAGTACAAGACGAACTACCTCGAAGATCTCGAAGACCTGCGTGCCACCAACGGCACGGCCGGCGGCAAGAGCATCACCGAGAACTACAACAACGGCGACATCCGCGAGTTCTGGGCGGAGATTCCGATTGGTGACCGCATCACGGTCAAGGCCGGCAAGCAGCAGCTGGTGTGGGGCGAGTCGGACTTCTTCCAGGCGATGGACCTGGTTCATGGCTACGACTACAGCTGGCGCCTGTTCTTCGAGGGCGAGAACGAGGAATGGCGCAAGCCGCTGATCATGGTGTTGACCAAGATCCGCATTCCCGAAGCCAAGGGCATGATCGCCGCCTTCGTGCGTCCGGGCTGGGACCGCTGCGAGGACATCGGCAACACCTACGATATCCGCGGCGGCCGCTGGTTCTTCCAGCCCTACCGCGGCTTCGACCTGACGCAGGTGACGGACAAGAACTGCGATCACAAGGACGGCGACATGGACGACGTGACCGGCGGTATCCGCTGGTCCGGCGAAGCCTTCGGCCTGAACTACTCGATCGCCTACCTGACGACCTTCGCCGCTGATCCGGTGGCCAGTTCCGTCTTCAGGCCGCACCAGGGGGTACCGGTCACCGGTGCCGTGTTCGACCTGATCCATCCGAAGATCGACGTGCTCGGCGCCACGGTCAGCGGCTACAGCGAAACGCTGGACGCCGTGATCAGCGCGGAAGTCGCCTTCACCAAGGACCAGCCGTACAACGTCGGCAGCGGCGCATTCAATCCGGGAAATGCCGCCAACCCCGGCATCGGTCTGAACGGCATCAAGAAGAAGGACACGCTGCGGACCATGATCCGCATCGACAAGGACCTGAGCCTCGAAGGCATCTTCGGCACCTCGCGTCCGTCCTTCTCGTCGGTCCAGCTGTTCAACACCCAGGTGCTGGACTACGACGGCCGTGAAGACCTCGTTCGCCTGTTCGCCTACGGCACCAAGCTGAACGAGCACAGCACCATCCTGACCATGTTCACGACGCTCAACTACAAGAACGACACGATCAATCCCGGCCTGGCCGTGGGCTTCGATCTGTCGAACGGTGGTGGCTTCGCGATCCCGAGCGTGGCGATGACCTTCTCCGACAAGTGGCTGGCGAAGGTCGAAGCGGACATTTTCTGGGACGGCGGCAAGAGCAACAGGACCCAGTTCAGCAATGGTGAATCCCAGCTGTTCGGCTACTTCAGTCGCGCAAGCCAGCTGGTGTTTCGCTTGACCCGGCAGTTCTGATCAAAGGAGGAAGACAGATGTACACGCTCAACACACATATCCCGGCCGGTCGCGCGCGACGCACGGGTGTCGCCGGTGCGCTCGCACTGGTGCTCGGTCTGGCCGCCGGTCAGATCAACGCCAAGGAGCTGGAAGCCGGCTTCATCATCGACAAGAGCAACTACGACAGCATCAAGAACGACACCTTCGAGAAGAAGACGATCGCCTCGATGGTGCCGGAGAAGCTGGAGTGGATGATCAAGAACTACAACCTGACCATCAAGCTCGCCAACTCGAAGAAGATCGAGATGGATCCGAAGTATGTCGAGTGGTCGAAGAAGAACGTCGGCACCGTCAAGTTCAATCCGGCGGACCGCACCGTTTCGGGCTGGCAGGCCGGCATGATGTTCCCGCCGGAAACGATCAAGATGGACGATCCGCACGCCGGCGACAAGGTGATCTGGAACCTGCGCGCTGCCACCTACGGCGCGACGATGGACCTGCGCGACATCGCCTGGGCCTTCCTCGACGCGAAGAAGGGCTATGAGCGCGTGCAGGCCTTCCAGTCCCGCCGCTACTACATGGAAGGCCGGCTGGATGGCGGTCCGATCACGGTCGGCGACGGCACCATCGCGCAGAAGACCTACTTCGTCGCCCACTACCCGCAGGACATCCGTGGCCTCGGCACCTTCTCGGTCCGCTACAACCAGGCCGATTCGAAGAAGCCGGACGACTCCTACGCCTACCTGAAGTCGGTGCGCCGCGTACGCCGTCTGTCGGGTGGCGCGTGGATGGATCCGATCGGCGGTACCGACCAGCTGTACGACGACTGGGACATCTGGGACGCCGCGCCCACCAAGTACAAGTCGAACAAGCTGATCGAGAAGCGCTGGGTGCTGGCCATCGCGCACAGCCCCGAGATGAGCGTCGATGTATCGCAGCCCTACACCGAGCCGCAGAAGCGCTTCCCGCGCATCAACATGAGCGAGGCGCCGTACTTCAACCCGGCCAAGGACATCGGCTGGGAGCCGCGCGAGGTGTACGTGGTCGAGGGCATCCCGCCGGACGAGCATCCGTACAGCAAGAAGGTGGTGTACATGGAAGTGGACTTCCCGCGTCCCTACCTCGGCTATGCGGAAGACCGCAAGGGCGAGTTCTGGAAGATGTTCATCTTCCAGAACCGGCCTGACATCGGCGACGACGGCTACAAGGCGGTCATGCCTGTCATCGGCCACATCATCGACGTCAAGCGCGGCCACGCCACCAACTGGTCGTCGAACATGAAGTCCAACCCGAAGGGCGTCAAGGAAACCGACGTATCGCTGAACGTGCTCGAAGAAGTGGCAACGGGTACGGGCAAGTAAGCGCAGTTGAACGCATTGCTGGAACCTCCTCCCGGCATGTTCGCCCGACCCTGTGCAGCGCGGGGTCGGGCTTTTTTCGCCGCGGAAACCGGGTGCGGAGCGGGCCGGCATAAAGAGAACAGGATTCGATCATGAAGGTATTCACGCCATCTGGATACGAGTGGAAGGGCACGCGGCTTGCCCGTTTCATTGAACGTCATGGCTACGGCTCGCTCGATCAGCTGCAGGAGGACGCCGAGCGCGATGCGCCGGTCTTCTGGGACCGCGTCGTGGCCGAGGTGGGGCTCGAATGGAGCACGCCCTACACGCAGACGCTGGACATGAGCGACGGCATCATGTGGCCGCGCTGGTTCGTCGGCGGCCGGCTCGATCTGGTCGACAACATTGTCGGCAAGCACGCGCGCCGCCACCCGGACAAGGTGGCTGTCCGCTGGGAAGGTGACGCGGGCGAAGAGCGACGCATCACCTACGCGGAGCTGGCACGCGAAGTCAACGGCGTGGCGGCGGGGCTGCGTGCGCTGGGCGCAGGCGAGGGCAGCCGTATCGCGATCTATCTGCCCATGGTGCCGGAGGCCGCCGTCATCCTGCTCGCCGCGGCAAAGATTGGCGCCATTTCGGTGCCGATGTTCTCCGGCTACTCCGCCGACTCGGTCGTACAGCGCGTGCAGGACGCCGCAGCCACCGTGCTGGTGTGCGCAAACGGCTACTTCCGCCGCGGCAAGCCGGTGCGCATGCTGGCCGACGCGCTGGCCGCGGCCGATGCCTGCGAATCGGTGCAGCACGTGGTGGTGGTCAACCGCCTGGGCAACGGACCGTACGCCGGCAGCGAGCATGGCGGCCACTACGATCTGTGCGATTACGCGACGCTTGCGGCCACCCCGGCGGATCCGTCCGCGGCTGAGTCCTTCGGTGCCTCCGACCCGTTGATGCTGGTGTACACGTCCGGTACCACCGGCAAGCCCAAGGGTGTGGTGCACACGCACGGCGGCTTCCCGCTCAAGGCGGCGCAGGACATGGTGATGGCCTTCGATCTGCGCGAGGACGACACCCTGATGTGGGTGACCGACATGGGCTGGCTGATGGGCCCATGGATGGTGTTCGGCGCGCTGCTGCTGGGCGCCACCATCGTGCTGTGCGAAGGCACGCCTGACTACCCGGACGCCGGCCGGCTGTGGCGCATCGTGCAGCGGCACGGCGTCACCCACCTCGGCCTGTCGCCGACGCTGGTACGCCTGCTGATGGGCAGCCGCGACGCCGTGCCGCAGAGCGGATCGCTCGACACCGTGCGCGTGTTCGGCTCGACCGGCGAGGCGTGGAACGAGACACCGTGGCTGTGGCTGTTCGAAACGGTCGGTCAGAGTCGTCGTCCCATCGTCAATTACTCGGGGGGGACCGAGATCGGCGGCGGCATCCTCGCCTGTTTCCCCGGTTTGCCGCAGACCGCCTGCGGCTTCAACGGACCGATCCCCGGCATGGCGGCGGACGTCGTTGATGCCGAAGGCAAGCCGGTGCGCGGCAGCGTCGGCGAACTGGTGCTGCGCCAGCCGTGGCCCGGCATGACCCAGGGCTTCTGGAACGACCCCGAGCGTTACGAGGACACCTACTGGTCGGCGCTGCCCGGGCTGTGGGTACATGGCGACTGGGCCAGCATAGACAGCGACGGCTACTGGTTCGTGCACGGCCGCAGCGACGACACCATCAAGGTGGCGGGCAAGCGGCTCGGTCCGACCGAGTTCGAGTCGGCGCTGGTGTCGCACCCGCTGGTGGCCGAGGCGGTGGCGGTCGGTGTGCCCGACCCGATCAAGGGCGAGGCGGTGGTGTGCTTCGTCACGCTGCACGACAAGCGCAGCGGGCAGGAGGGCTGGAGCGTGTGGGAAACCGAGCTGTCGGACCACGTCGCCCGGCTGCTCGGCAAGCCGTTGCGCCCGGCCCGCATTCACGCGCTGACGCAGATCCCGAAGACGCGCAACGGCAAGATCCTGCGCCGCGTCGTGCGCAACGCCTACATCGGGCGACCGATGGGCGACCTGTCGTCGATGGAGAACCCGCGTTCGATCGACGAGGTGATCGGCCTGCGCGCCGCCCGCGTCTGAAGGTCGGACGATCGGACGTCCGAAAGCCGGACGGTCGCAGTACGCGCCGTACGGCTTTCGGACGCCCCATGTCGTTGACTCTCAAGAAATCGAGTCAGGTGATTGAAAAAAAGACGTTTTTCAATTCATCGAAACTGGCCCGCTAATTGCAATTACGTGACACGCGGACGCGCAGCGGCCCGACGGTTGCCGCCTTCCGCGAAGGAGCATCGAGTGAATCAAGTGTCAGATCCCGTAGTCGTCGTGTCGGTCAGCCGCACTCCGCTGGGCGGATTTCTCGGCAACCTTTCGGCGCTGACCGCGCCTCAGCTCGGCGCAACGGCAATCGCCGCCGCCGTGCAGCGTGCCGGCATCAGTGCCCACGACATCGATGAGGCCTATATGGGCTGCGTGCTGCCGGCCGGCATCGGTCAGGCGCCGGCCCGACAGGCAGCCCTCCGCGGCGGCCTGCCGGCATCCACCGCCTGTACCACCGTCAGCAAGGTGTGCGGCTCGGGCATGAAGGCGGTCATGCTGGCGCACGACGCAGTGCGCGCAGGCTCGGCCGGCATCGTCGTCGCGGGCGGCATGGAATCGATGAGCAACGCCCCCTATCTGCTGGCCCGTGCCCGGGCCGGCTACCGACTCGGTCACGACCGCGTGATCGACCACATGTTTCTCGATGGGCTGGAAGACGCCTACGACGAGCGCGGCACGCTGATGGGCGTTTTCGCCGAGCGCTGCGCCGAGGAATATGGTTTCAGCCGCGCCGACCAGGACGCCTGGGCGCTGCGCTCGCTGAACCGCTCGCTGGAAGCCGATACGAGTGGCGCCTTCGACTGGGAGATCGCGCCGGTCGAAGTGATCGGTCGCGGCGACTCACGCGCCAGCGTGGTGCGCGACGAGCAGCCGCAGACGGCGAAGCCGGAGAAGATTCCGTCCCTGAAGCCCGCCTTCCGCAAGGACGGCACGGTCACGGCCGCCAACTCGAGTTCGATTTCCGACGGTGCCGCGGCGCTGGTGCTGATGCGTACATCCACCGCCAGGTCGCGCGGCCTGACGCCGCTGGCCACGATAGTCGCCCACGCCGGTCACGCCGGCGCACCGGCGCGCTTTCCGATGGCACCGGTCGATTCGATCCGCAAGGTGCTGGAACGCGCCGGTTGGTCGAAAGCCGATGTCAACCTGTATGAGATCAACGAAGCCTTCGCCGTCGTGACGCTGGCCGCGATCCGTGACCTCGGCCTCGATCCGGATACGGTGAATGTCCATGGCGGCGCCTGTGCGCTCGGTCACCCGATCGGCGCCACCGGCGCGCGGCTGCTGGTGACGCTGATCGGCGCGCTGCGACGCAGCGGCGGCCGGCGCGGCATCGCCAGCCTGTGTATCGGTGGCGGCGAAGCCACTGCGATCGCACTGGAGTTGTACGAGAATTGAGCTAACCTGATTTGATTGGCCGGGTGGCGCCCGGCCTGCGCCTTGAAGATTCACCCGGTGGCTGACATTCCGCGGCTGCCGGTGCAACATGGTTTTCAAACAAGCCTGCGAGACGATGCGCCTCGAAGCGGATCGCTACGCCGGTATCGGAGGAGTCGGGTGCTGCATGCATCACGTCCGTGGTGCCTCGCAGCCTGTCTACCTCCACTACAAACAGGAGGTGGCCATGGAATTGCGGGACGACGATCAAAGCCAGATGTTTTCGCGCCCGGAGCGAGACCGGGACGTGATGAACCACTGGGAGCGGCTGCTCAACGGCGAGGAATGCAGTTCCGACGCCCTGCGCCGCCTGATTGACGACTCGTGGCGCCGCTGCCTCAACGCCCACGTCGATCCCGGCAAGTACCAGGCGCCGCCGCCACTGAGCGAGAACTCGCTCTATTCGCTGCAGCAGAAGCACGGAGACCTGCTCACCGCCAGCACGCCGGTGATGGCGATGGCGCGCGACTTCCTCGCCGAAACCGGAACCATCATGGTGCTGACCGACCATAGCGGCACCATACTCAGCCTCGAAGGCGACCCGGCCACGCGCGACGAAGGCGCGATGATGAACATGATGCCGGGGGCGAGCTGGAGCGAGACGGCCTGCGGCACCAACGCGATAGGCACCGCCATCGCGGTGCGCCACCCGGTGCAGATCCATTCCGCCGAACACTACTGTGCCGGCATCAAGCGCTGGACCTGTTCGTCCACCGTCATCCTTGACCCCTACGACAACAGCGTGCTCGGCGCGATAGACGTGTCGGGCCTGCAGCAGACGTACAACAAGCACAGCCTGGCGCTGGTGGTCGCCACCGCCAGCAAGATCGAAGGTCGTCTGGCCAAGCACGAGATGGGCATCCGCTTCCGCCTGCTCGAGCGCTGCATGCACCGGCTCACCCACTCGACCTCGGACGGCGTCATCGTGTTCGACCGCCGCGGCAATCCGGTCAAGGCCAACGAGCGCGCCGAACAGGCGCTGAACCAGCTGTCCGAGGGCCGCATCGGTTCGCGCAAACTCGACATCGCATCGCTTACGCTGGGTCACGCCACCGACGACGGGCTGCCGGCCGGCCTGCAGGGCTGGATTGCGCCGGAATGGCTGGAACCGGTTCTGGACAACGGACAGCGCATCGGCACCCTGCTCACGATTCCGATCTTCAAGCCGCGTTCGGTGCAGGGCACGACGATGCCGGTCGGCGCCACCAGCGCAGCGCACGAGCCGAGCAAGCTCGACTGCGTGGTCGGCAAGGACCCGGTACTGATGGAAGCGGTCGAACGCGCCCGTCACCTGTCGCGTTCCAACGTGCCGGTGCTGCTGCTCGGCGAGACCGGCGTCGGCAAGGAGGTGTTCGCCAAGGGCATCCATGACTGCGGCAGTGCGAAGGCGGCGCCCTTTGTCGCGGTGAATTGCGGCGGCCTGTCGCGCGAGCTGCTGGCGACCGAGCTGTTCGGCTACGCCGAGGGCTCATTCACCGGTGCGCGGCGCGGCGGCATGATGGGCAAGATCGAAGCGGCCAACGGCGGCACGCTATTCCTCGACGAACTGGGCGAAATGCCGCTCGACATGCAACCGCACCTGCTGCGCGTGCTGGAGGAGGGCGAGATCTACCGCCTCGGCGAGAACACGCCGCGCAAGGTGAAATTCCGGCTGATCGCGGCGACCAATCGCGATCTGCGCAAGGAAGTCACCGATGGCCGCTTCCGCATGGACCTCTACTACCGGGTCGCGGTGACCAGCGTGCGCATCCCGCCGCTCCGCGAGCGGCTGGGTGACATCCCGGTGCTGTCGCGCGCGCTGATGGAGAAGCTGGCGGCGCACCACGGCGTGCCGGTGCCGCAGCTCACCGCATCCGAAATCAGCGAGCTGTCTTCCTACTCGTGGCCGGGCAATGTGCGCGAACTGCGCAACATCCTCGAATCGATGCTGCTGACCGGCGAGCGTCCGCGTGCGCTGATGACACCCGAAGCGCCGCGTGGCATCCAGTTGTTCGACGCGCCGCTGGCCACCGATCACGGCATGGTCTTCGGCGGCGAAACGCGCGAGAACCGGCGGCTCGAAGAAGCCGAGCGCGACGCCATCCTCGGCGCCATCGACGGCAGTCACGGCAATATGGCACTGGCTGCGCGCTCGCTCGGCATCGCCAAGAGCACGCTCTACCTCAAGCTGAAGAAATTCGGCCTCGATGCGCTGGTCGAGCGCGCGCGCGAGGTGCACGCCAAGGGACACTGACGGAAGCGCGCGCCAGCGAGGACCACGGCTCCGGAGATGGTCAGGCCAGGTCTCTGAGAGCATGTGGCAGTAACCGTCGATGTCACGCCGAGGCGCACGGCCCACCGCCGCAGTCGCGGTCAGAGGACCGCTCCCGCAGGGGGCTTGCGCCAGATCCTCGGCTTGAGCGGGGGCGAGGTTCTGTGGGAGGGGTCTTCTGACCCCGACAGCAGCCTGCATCGAAAACGGCGGCAAGGGCCGCTCACAGAATTCCCGATCTGTGAGGGGTCGTACGCAGCTTTGGTGGGCATGGCCGCTGCCGACCGCAGGCCCCGATCCAGACCGGTGTCAGGCCGGTAGCGGCCTGGCCGCAGAGGTCACATCACCTTCACCGCGCGCCCGATGTACAGGATGGGGCCGGTCGGGCGACCGATCGGCGAACCGTATTCGGGTTCAAGCGTGATTTCGAACAGCTGATTGGGCTCCAGCGGCGGCAGTTCCTTCATCTGCACGTCGAGCGGGCGGCCCGGCTGCACCAGGCCCAGCGAGACCGGCCCCTTCCATTTGTCGCCCTTGGTCCAGAACTGCAGCGCCTTGGCCTGCGGCACCTCGGTCACGCCAAGCGGGATGAGCTTGAGCGACTGTTCGGTGCTGGCCTGCACCACCCAGCCCGGCGCCTTGTCGTCCGGCGCCACCAGAACCACCATGAACTTGGGTTCGCCGGCCTGCTGCGTGCCGGGCAGACCCACGACGGCGAGCAGCATGGCGGCGGCGAAGCCGGTGGCGGCCAGCGAGCGCCAGAACGCGAGGCTGTCCCACAGCCGGCTGAAAAGAGAGGAGGGCGCCGATGCCGCGCTCGCGCGCGGCGCCGGCCACAGGCTGCGTTCGATGCGCGACCACAGCCCGGGTGGCAGCGGTTCCGGTTCGACCATGCGTGTCAGCGGCAGAAGCCGCTCCTCCCAATCGGCGACGCGTGCCTGCAGCGTGGTGTCGTTCTCCATGTCGCGCTCGACCTCATTGCGGCGGGCCGCGTCGAGCAGGCCCAGCACATAGAGGCCGGCGATGTCTTCGGGGGTCTGGATCATGCGAGGCACTCCTTCAGTGCCTGCAGGCCGCGGCGTATCCAGGCTTTGATCGTGCCGAGCGGCGTGGCCAGCCGGTCGGCGATTTCGGTATGGGTACAGCCTTCGAGGTAGGCGAGCAGGATGCTGGAGCGCTTCGCGGCGTCGAGCCGTCCAAGGCAGTCGTAGAGCATGCCGGCCTCCGAGGACAGCAGTACCTGCTGGTAAGGGTCCGGCACGCTGGCGGAGGTTTCGTGCTCGAAGTTGTCGGTCAGCGATTCGTCGGCCGGCACCTCGCGCGCGTGGTCGCGAATGTGGTTCAGCGCGCCGTGGCGCACGATGCTGTAGATCCAGCCGCGCGCGCTGCCGCGGCTGGCGTCGAAACTGGACGCCTTTTCCCAGATGCGCACGAAGGCATCGTGCACGACGTCCTCGGCGACGTCGCGACGGCGCACGATGCGCAGGGCCACGCCCATCAGGCGGCCGCCCTCACGCTCGTATATGCGGCGCAGGGCGCTGCGCTCGCCGGCGGCACAGGCGCCGAGCGCCGCCTCGAAATCGAAATCGTCCGTGGTGCTTGTCATGGTTCTGCCTTGAACGGGTGAAGGATCGCCGAGCACCGCTGCCGTGAGCCGGCGCCAGCTTCTCACGGCTTACCCCCGAGTCGCCCACACGGATGCAGTCGGACGCGATTTTTTTCGATGCCGGGTTGGAGGTCGATTGTTGCAATGCGAAAAAGAGCTTGCAAACATACATGCCCGTCTGTAAAGTTCGCGCCTTCGTGCTTTCCCCGCGTCTGCTCCTGGCGACGCATTCCCGGTTTGGTCCGGCGCTGGCACGAGAAAGTTATCGTCCCTGGCCTGTCTTTTTCTCCCGCCTGTTTGGTCAAGCGTGGTTGATCGGTTAGTGCCGATAGAACGTCGGGATTTCGCCCGACCAACCCGCTCCTTCCGCACTGCTTGTCGCAGCGCGGCGGGTAGCCATTGTGTGGAAAAAATACATGGAATTCTCAGAACTCGGTCTTAACGAATCCCTTCTTGGCGCAATCGTCGAGGCCGGTTACCCCAATCCCACCGCCGTGCAGGAAAAGGCCGTCCCCGCCGCTCTGGCCGGTCGTGACCTGATGGTGTCCTCGCAGACCGGTTCGGGCAAGACCGCGGCCTTCATGTGGCCGGCGCTGAACCGCCTGACGCAGGACTCGGCCGTCAAGGCCCGCGGCCCGCGCATCCTGGTGCTGACGCCGACGCGCGAACTGGCCATCCAGGTCACCGACGCCTGCCGCAAGTATGGCCGTGGCCTGCGCTACGCCAAGGCGGTCAGCGTGGTCGGTGGTACCTCCTACGTGATGCAGAACAAGCTGCTGGCCCAGCCCTATGAAGTGCTGGTCGCCACGCCGGGTCGTCTGATCGACCAGATGGACAGCGGCCGCATCGATTTCGGCCGTCTGGAAATGCTGGTGCTCGACGAAGCCGACCGCATGCTGGACATGGGTTTCATCGAGGACATCGAAGCCATCGTCAACCGCCTGCCGCAGAGCCGTCAGACCCTGCTGTTCTCGGCCACCTTCGAGCCGCGCGTCTGCCGTCTGGCCGAGCGCCTGACCAAGGACGCACAGCGCATCGAAATCCAGGCAACCGCCGCCCAGCACGAGAACATCGAACAGCGCCTGCTGTTCGCCGACGGCATGGGCCACAAGCAGCGCCTGCTCGACCACCTGCTGCGTGACGAGGGCGTCGAACAAGCCATCGTGTTCACCGCCACCAAGCGCGACGCCGACCAGATCGCCGAGCAGCTCGGCGAGAACGGCTTCCTGGCTGCGGCACTGCACGGTGACATGCACCAGGGCGAACGCAATCGCACGCTGGGTCACCTGCGCCGCGGCGCGCTGCGCGTGCTGGTCGCCACCGACGTTGCCGCCCGCGGCATCGACGTGGCCGGCATCAGCCACGTGATCAACTTCGATCTGCCGAAGTCGGCGGAAGACTATGTGCACCGCATCGGCCGTACCGGTCGTGCCGGCCGCAGCGGCATCGCGGTCAGCCTGGCGTCCGGCGACGACGTGCGTCGCGTCAAGACGATCGAACGCTTCATCCGTCACACCATCCCGGTGCACACCATTCCGGGTCTGGAGCCGCGTGTGCAGCCGCGTACGTCCGCTCCGCGCGGCCCGCGCACCGGCACCGGTCGTCCGGGCAGCTGGGGCAACAAGCCGGGCAACGGCCCGCGTCGTCCGGGTGGCGGTGCGCCGCGCAGCGAGGGCGGCTGGCGTGGCAACAGTTCCGGCCGCAGCGACCGCGCGCGTCGTGCGGACTGATCGCTGACGCAGGCTGAAGCACAGAGGGTTGACCAGACCCCAGAGGGGCACCGGGCAATCGGTGCCCCTTTCGTTTTTTCCATGTTTGTCGATTCGCTGTCGCGCGGGTGTAGAATCCGCGCCTTTTTCCGGGCCGACGAGGCCGGCGAAGGATGAAGCCGATGAGTGCTGAAGACCACGCCCGCACGCCGCTGGTTGGCGTCGTGATGGGATCGAACTCCGACTGGGACACCATGCGCGCCGCCTGCGCCATGCTGGAACAGTTCGGCGTGCCGTTCGAGGCGCGCGTCGTGTCGGCGCACCGCACGCCCGACCTGCTGTTCTCGTACGCTGAAGAGGCGCGCACCCGTGGTCTGCGCGCCATCATCGCCGGTGCCGGTGGCGCTGCCCATCTGCCAGGCATGCTGGCGGCCAAGACCACGGTGCCGGTGCTCGGTGTGCCGGTGCAGTCGCGGGCGCTCAACGGCATGGATTCGCTGCTGTCCATCGTGCAGATGCCTAAGGGCATTCCGGTCGCCACCTTCGCCATCGGCGAGGCGGGTGCAGCCAACGCCGGGCTGTTTGCGGTGGCCTTGCTGGCGGGCGAAGATGCATCGCTTGCGCAGGCGCTCGAGGACTTCCGCGCCCGGCAGGCGCAGACCGTGCTGGACATGAAGCTCGAAGGCTGACCGCCGTCGCTGCGTCTGCCGTCCGCTGCATCCATTTTCAGGTTTTAATCCGCGTTCATCCGCCACATCCGCATCCGTCCGCGGTCACGAGAAGTTGAGCCGGATCTTTCGGAGCCATTGCAGATGATTCTTCCTCCCGCAACCCTCGGCATGCTCGGCGGCGGTCAGCTCGGCCGCTTCTTCGTGCTGGCTGCGCACGAAATGGGCTATCGCGTCGTCGTGCTCGACCCGGACCGCAACAGCCCGGCCGGCAAGGCGGCCGACGAGCACCTGTGCGCTGCCTACGACGACATGCAGGCGCTGGAACGACTGGCGCAGACCTGCGCTGCGGTGACCACCGAGTTCGAGAACGTTCCGGCGGACACGCTGGATCACCTGTCCAAATTCATTCCGACCCGCCCCAACGCGGCCTGTGTAGCGGTGGCACAGAACCGCATCGCTGAAAAGACCTTCCTGTCCGACCGTGGCTTCTCGGTCGGCCCGTTCGCGGCGATCCGCAGCGTGGCCGACATCGAGGCGGCCGATCCGTCGCTGTTCCCCGCGGTGCTCAAGGTGGCGCGCTTCGGTTACGACGGCAAGGGGCAGGCGAGGGTGAGCAATGTGGCGGAGGCGAAGGCGGCCTTCGAAAGCTTCAAGCGCGAAGCCTGTGTGCTGGAGAAGATGCTGGCGCTCGAACTGGAGGTGTCGGTGGTGCTGGCCCGCGACGCAGCCGGCCGTGTCGCGCCGTTCCCGGTGGCCGAGAACAGCCACAGCAATGGCATTCTCGACGTGACCATTGCGCCTGCGCGGATCAGCGGTGCCCTGGCGGCAGAAGCGACCGAAATGGCCGCGGGCATTGCGGCCGAACTGGGCTACGTCGGCGTGCTTGGCGTCGAGTTCTTCATCGCCGGCGGTCAACTGATGGTCAATGAAATGGCGCCGCGGCCGCACAACAGCGGCCATTACACGATCGATGCCTGTGTCACCAACCAGTTCGAACAGCAGGTACGCATCCTGTGCGGCCTGCCGCTGGGCGACGCGCGCCAGCATTCGCGCGCGGTCATGGTGAATCTGCTCGGTGACCTGTGGTACCAGCAGGACGCCCACCACTCGCACGAACCCGACTGGTCGCGCCTGCTGCGCCATCCGGGTCTGAAGCTGCACCTCTATCAGAAGCATCACGCACGCCCCGGCCGCAAGATGGGCCACTTCACCGTACTCGGCGAGAGCGGCGATCCGGTCATCGACACCGCGATGAATGCGCGCGGCGCCATCGGCATTGCCGGCTGACGCAATGAGTGCGTCGGATGCCGACATCGCCGACGCAGCGCGCCGGCTGCGCGCCGGCGAACTGGTCGCGCTGCCGACAGAAACCGTCTATGGGCTGGGTGCCGACGCGATGAATCCGGCGGCGGTGCGCCGCATATTCGAGGCAAAGGGGCGGCCGGCCGACCATCCGCTCATCGTGCATCTGCCCGACGCCGAGCAGATCACCGTCTGGGCGCGCGATATCCCGCGCGAGGCGATTGCGCTTGCGCAGGCCTTCTGGCCAGGACCGCTGACCCTCATCCTGAAGCGGGAGGAGGACGTACCGCTCGAGGTGACCGGCGGTCAGGACACGGTGGGGCTGCGCGTGCCGGGGCATCCGGTGGCGCTGAAGCTGCTGCGCGCCTTCGGCGGCGGCGTCGCTGCACCATCGGCCAACCGCTTCGGTCGCATCAGCCCGACCACAGCGCAGCATGTGCGCGACGAGTTCGGTGATTCGGTCACCGTGCTCGACGGCGGGCCGTGCGAGGTCGGCATCGAATCGACCATACTCGACCTGTCCGGAGACACGCCGCGCATCCTCAGGCCGGGCGCCATCAGCGCCGGGCAGATTGCTGCCGTGATCGGTCGCATGCCCGCGGGCAAGGGCGACGAGAACTCACCGCGGGTGTCGGGTGCGCTCGCCGCGCATTACGCGCCGCGCAGCGCGATGCGCAAGATCGCGCCAGCGCGGCTGCGCGACTTCCTGAACGCCTTCCGCCACAGCGGGCGCCATTGCGCGGTGATCGCACACAGCCAGCCGCCGCTGTCCGATTGCCCGCATCGCTGGTTCATGCTGCCGGCCGAACCGGCCGGTTACGCGCGGGGTCTTTACGCCGCGATGCGTGACGCGGACGCGGTCGGTGGTTCGATGATCGTGATCGAAGCGATTCCGGAAACGCCCGAATGGGCCGCCGTGAACGACCGCCTCGGACGCGCGCTTGCCGGCGCCGGCATCACGCCACAGTAAAGCCGGTCAGCTCCCACACGATCCAGTCCTCACGCAGCAGCGGATGGCGGCTGCGCAGCTTGGGCATGTACTGACCGCGCCACTCGCGCTTCACCCAGCGTTTCACCTCGGGTACGAACCACAGGTGTTCGACGCGTTCCGACTGCGTGCGGAAGAAATCCGGATGTTCGAACTTGATCAGCCGACGCACGCGCAAGGCTTCGAATTCACCCGCCGGCACGGTCACACGTTCGTAGCCGAGCGTGTCGATCTGCACGTGCCAGCGGCGCGGCCGCTCCTTCGGATCGGTGCTCACCATCGACTGCCACGCCTCGCGCACGCCGGGTTCGAGCAGCGCCGGAAGCAGCGGTAGCGGCGCGTCGTAACGGTTGTCGCGGTCATAGACGGTGTCGCGGCTGACCACCCAGGGCGCCGCGTACTCCTCGAACTGGCCGCTGCGCAGACTGCTCAGCGGCTTGCCATCGACCTCGATGCGCAGGCGCGGCGGGTCCGCCTGCTCGACGACGTAGCGGATCCCGGCTTGCCGCTCGCGGTTGTAGCCGTTCAGTTCGTCGTACATCCACTCATCGCCGACCGCGAGCTGCGCCGCCATGTGCTCGGCCTGTTCGTACTGCCGCGCTGTCGCGCAGCCGGCCAGCCAGAGCGGCGACGCCACCAGCAGCGCGCCGGCCGCGCTGCCGCCGATGAAGCGCCTGCGATCCATTCCGTCGATCTCTTTTTTCATCGTGTCTGAAGTCCGTACCGGTAATGATGCTGCGACCGCGTGATTCTGATCGATGTTCCTTCACAACCGGCATCCGAGGCCCTATAATCCGCAGCCGTTGGGGGGGTAGCTCAGCTGGGAGAGCGTCGCGTTCGCAATGCGAAGGTCGGGAGTTCGATCCTCCTCCTCTCCACCATTCTCTCGTCCCTTGTTCGTCAAAGGGAGTCAAGAAAATCGTTCGTCCGGACGAAGTCATCGACTCGAGCGTACCGACTGCTAGCTTTCGGACGTTCGCTTCTTGTGTAGTTGCATGTCTGTCGCAAGCCGCGACCTTTCTCCTCTCGCAATATCGAGTTGCATCTTGCGGATGGTTTTATCCGTTTTGGATAGTTCTGTTCTGGTTTGTTGATCGCCTTTCACATATCATCGGCCCTCGTCTGACATCGCGCCTCCGACGAGTTTGCGAATCACCGATGACCTGAGTCAATCTCCCAAGAAGGGAATGGACTACGCTAATTTGTACTGCGTCGTCTCGTTTGCTCTTCCCCATTGTTGATCGATGAACACGAAGTATGGGCGACCACTGTGCTGCCGCGAGAACTGTTATGCCTGAGCGCATCGTTATCGGCTGGAAACTTGCTGCATTGTCGTTGCATATAGCATCGGTTCGTTACAGAGGATTGCTGCCGATTCTAGAGTTGGATCGGCGCGGGATAGCAAACCGTATCCTGTCAAGCGGCGACACCGCGCAACTTGAAGGCCTTGATTGCCTAGTGATGGTCAAGAGTTTTACGCCCGATGATCTCGTTCTAGCGAGCGAGGCAAGGCGCCAAGGTATTCCTCTTGTCATCGATCTTTGTGACAACATCTTCATCGACGGCTACGGAAGCAAGGACGGCGTGGTCTCTGCTCGCCCGACCTTGATCTTCGAGCAGATTGCGCGCCTTGCAGCTGTCATCGTGGTGACTACACGGCCTCTCGCCGAGGTGGTTCAAAGCCGTATCCCGGGTTGTCATGTAGTGACCGTGATCCCCGACGGTATAGAGACCGATGACTTGGTTGAGAAGATGTCCGAGCGGCTTGAGTCCGCGGTCCGGGAACGGCGTGGGAGCTCAGTGCAAAGATCGGTCAAGCGGCTTCACTCTATTTGGCACAAGGCAGGACATCTGCGAACCGCTGAGTTCGGACCCGTGGTTCGCCATGTGGCTCGACTAGCGCTTGGGGCCGTCACGCGTATGGCCAAACGAGGTCGATTTTTGCCGTCTCTTCGTCGGAAAAACGCTTGTGCTCAAAGCTCGCTGCAACTGCCTACCGGAGCGACGACGCAAGGGACTCATCGGCGGATCGTGTGGTTTGGGCATCACGGTGCCGACTACGCCCGCTTCGGCATGCTTGATTTGCTTCTGGTGAAAGACGACCTCGAAGCTATCGCCCGCTGTTTTGACGTTGAGTTGGTGGTCATAAGCAACAATGTAGGCAAGTACGAAAGGCACATCCTTCCATTTGCAATGCGGACGCGTTACGTGGAGTGGTCCAACGCAGCTCTGCTACATGAGTTGGACGCCGCAGACGTTGTTGTCATTCCAAACAGTCTTGATGCTTTCAGCATTTGTAAGTCTTCCAACCGGGCTGTGCTGGCGCTTCTCAATGGTGTTCCTGTTGTTGCGACGAGTACTCCCGCGCTCGAGGCCCTTTCTCAAGTCATTCGGCTCGACAACGTGAGATCGGGGCTCGCAACCTATCTTTCCGATCCGGTATGTGGTCGCGATGATGTTGAGCGAGGACGAAAGCTGATCGAGCAGCTGTATGGGGCCAAGGTAATTGGCGACCTATGGTCGAGGGTCATCGACGACGCTCGCGCCCGCGGAGTTCCTGCTATGCCGCCGACCGAGGTGGCTATAGTCGTTCAAATGGCTCTGGACTGGATACTGCTCCGTCCGCTAGTGGCGGAAATGAAGCAACGCGGGCGCGGCATTATCGCAATGCTTAGTTCGGAGCTGCAGAAGGATTTGGCCATGATTTCTGCAGAGCTCGATGCACTCGGCGTACAGATGACGACAATTGCTCCAGCTGCCCTGGCCGCGTCGGTCTTGCCCGGGGACGTCCGCGTCTTGCTCGCCGCGTCAGAATCCAGCCTCCTGCCCCATCGTTTCGCTCATGAGCTATGTCGCGTTGCCAATTCCAAAGGCATTTTGACTGCGACCTTGCAACATGGCTATGAAACGCCGGGACTCACTTATCACGATCCGCTGCAGTCGGCGCGCAAGATTCGCTTCGCATCGCAGAAGGTTTATCTTTGGGGTGATCGTTCCTGTCTGTGTAGTCAGGTCCCACGCGCGACAATCAGGAAGTGCGTGTCGGTGGGGTGCCCCGATGTTGTGGGGCAGAACGTTGCAGTCGAGTCACGCCGTGAAGCGGACGATCGACGCGTCATCGGAATCTTCGAGAATCTACACTGGCACCGATACTCGGATGCGTACCGGCAGTTCTTCGTAGAAGGCATCCTGGCGCTGTCCAAGGATTTTCCCGGCGTGTCCTTCATTGTTCACACTCATCCGGCAGGACGCTGGCTAGACGATCCAAAGCGCATCGCGCTCATTACGTTACCGAATGTGACGATCGCCCGGCCTGGGGACGAGATGCGGGACGTCTTGCCGCGATTGGATGCAGTAATCAGTTCCCCCTCGTCAGTCGTCGTGCACGCAGCGCGCTACGGGTTGCCAGTGGCCGTCGTGAGACCGAACATTGATGCATCTCGGTACGATGGACTTTTCGGCATCCATACTGCTGAGCACTGGGCAAGTTACGTGTCGCTCGCCATTTCGGGCAGCGGGTGGAAGGAACTCGTAGTCCGCTCGCAAACGTTCGCCGATCATGTCATGCAGCCCGGTGACGCTTCGTCGCGGATTGTTGACGATCTTTGCAGACACATTTGAAGGAAGAGAATCATGGTTAACAAGCCGACCGTGTTTATCCACACCAATGACAAGCAGATAGTTGGCGCTTACGTGGGGATGTACTCGATGAAGCGGGCATCGAGGGACCCGGACGCTTTTGACGTCAAATTGATCCGTCTCGAAGAAACCCCGCATCTGACCGTGCGTCAGGGGCAGCATTATCTGCGCAAAGGCAAGAAAGCGGTTTGGCTGAACGAGGATTTGCAGTCCTTCAGCCCGCTACGGAAGATGGTGCCCCAGTTGATGGGGTTCAAGGGGCGGGCGCTGGTGACTGATCCGGATGTGTTCGCTGTGGGGGACATCCTTGATCTTCTCAATGCGGACATGGAGGGCAAAGCTATTCTGTGTCGCCACATACAGGACGGCTACAAGGGTAACGGTCACATGTTCTATGCGAGCAGCGTGATGTTGCTCGACTGCGAGAAACTCAGTCACTGGCGCTGGGACGAGGATATTGACCGGATGTTCGAGGGCAAGCTCGACTACGGCCCGTGGATTGGGCTGAAGAACGAAGATCCGACCACCATCGGTGAGATCGGCGAGGAGTGGAATTCGTTCGACCGCCTCGTTCCGGAGACTCGCCTGCTGCATACGACGGAACGCCTGACTCAGCCATGGAAGACGGGTCTCCCTATCGACTTCGACCTGACGACCAAGGCCCCTGCCGCCCGGAGAAGCGGCTTTGTTGAACGCCTCCTACGTGGCCTTGGCCTTACGAATGAGGTCGCACAACCCGCTGCGGTCGGCCGCTATCAACCACATCCGGATCCCGAGCAGGAGAAACTGTTCTTCAGTCTGCTCAAGGGCGCGCTCGATGCAGGATATCTCGATCTCGAACTTCTAAAGCAACGAATCAACGAAAAGGATGTCCGGGCTGACGCGCTTCAGCTGGTTGATGCAATGACCGAGAAGGCTTGAACGGACTAACATCGAGAATGAGATCAATCAGAGAACTGTACGGCCGGCATTCGAATAGCGATATCTATATCGTCGGAACCGGAACCAGTCTGCGCGTATTTCCCCTGGAGCTCCTTGAGGGAAAGATCACCATAGGCCTCAATCAGGCTTGGAAGGTGTTTGAGACACAGTACGCAATCACGATGATGCCGCGGCTGAACATCCCGGAGTTCATCGATGGAGAGATGCGGCGCCCAGACATTACATGGATTACCAAACCATCGAAGATCGGAGCTCAATGCACGCCCGACGAGATTGCTTATGCAGAACAACACTTCTTCGGCTTTGAGAATGATGGTCGCGCCAGCCTGACCGGACTTGATGAGCCAAGCGAGACTGGACGTGTGCTTGAATGGGTACTCAATCCCCATCCGGAAAAACTTTACCTCTGGACATCCATCTCTCAAAGCGCGATGAATTTGGCGGCCAATATGGGTGCACGCAACATAATTCTCGTTGGCTGTGACAACGGCGCAATCGGGGAAAACCATCACGCCCATGATCAGCACACCATGTGGAAAGGAGAGTCCCCGGACATCCGTTACATGCAGTATTACGAAGGCGTGGCGGAAGTCCGAGCCGCGCTTCGCAAGCGTGGCGTGAACGTCGTGACGATGAATCCCTTCGTTAAGATTGACGGCGCCGACATGGATTTCGAGCGGCTGTGCGCGGAAACAGGCAATGCGAAGTTTATTCACAACCAAGATATTCCTCGCGGCACCACGTTAATGCAGGACAATGCACGGTACCTTAAGCTGACGCGCTATATCGTTGAAAAGAACCTCCGTCATCTCGGGAAGAAATTCCGGTTGCGCTAGTTCGGAATCTGTCAAATGAACGAAGTCCCTGTCACCACTGAACGGGTGGATGCGTGTCCGGCCTGCGGCGGGCTCACTGCGAATTTCTGGTCGGTCGCCACGGATCGTCTTTACCGGTTGACAGACCAAGAATTCGAATACAGTACCTGTACGGCATGCGGTTCGCTTTTTCAGTCACTCCGTCCGATAGAATCTCAAATTTATCGCTGTTACACGTCCGCCTACGGTCCGCACGCGGCGCATCATGACGGCCGAACGTTGTCTCGCCTGCCTGCGCCACTGAATGGCTTTTTGGACAGGCTTGCCCGTCATCGAGCAGGCATGAATGGCTTCTCGCGATGGATGAAGTCCATCGAAAAGCGTATGGTGGCCGCCGGGGAGATCCTCGATTTCGGCTGTGGATCGGGAAAGTATCTTGATCGTGCGCGAAAGCTTGGATGCAGAACGCTCGGAATGGATTTCTCGGAGCAGGCGCTCGTGGAAGCTGCGCGGCGTGGTCACGAAACCATGGATGTCAGCGAGGCATCGTGGGAAGCGCTTGCTGGGCGCAGGCTCAAGTTCGTACGCCTGAACCATGTCGTGGAGCACCTCTATCGTCCTAGAGATACCCTTGGTAAGGTATTTCGGGCGATGGATGACGGTGGCGTTATTCATATCTCAACGCCTAATCCCTCAGGTCCTTCCGCGGCACTCTATGGTTCTGCATGGTGGGGGCTTGAGTGCCCGCGACATATCGTGTTGATTCCGCCTGTTCAGTTAGTGCGGCTCCTTGAGGTGATCGGTTTCCGATCCATTGAGGTCGTACAGGAGCCGGTGGTGAAAGACATGGTTCGCAGTTGGGCCTATAAGCGTGTCGATCAAGGTGCTTTGTCTAATGAGCGGGTTGAAGGCTTGGCTGCTGACGGTTTGCTGAATTACATCTTCGCATTCCGCTTCCGGAGGAAATTCGGCGAAATTGGACAGGCCGACCGGTATCATGTGATTGCATGCAAATGACATTAACAACAACCAGGTAAGCTTCGATGGTCGGTTATCTCCGATTCATTCTTGCGTCGCTCGTTCTGTATTCCCACCTAAATTATCCTCTTTGGAATGTATTTGACGTCAGAATCAATCAAGGGGTTACGCGGTTTTCTGCTTCTATCTGATTTCCGGCTTCTTCACGGCCGCGATATTTGATCGTTATGAGGGTGAAGGTCGGGTCTGGCGCTATTATGCTGATCGACTTCTGCGGGTCTATCCGATGTTCGTGGCCGTGATTGCGCTAGTGGGAGGGCTCGGCATGTTCTGGTATGAGCCAGCGCTGCATGCGCAACCCTCGGATTATCGCGATCTGCAGACGTGGGTATTTGCCTTTCTTCAGCCATTGAATGGGTTACTTGGCTTCATGCACGCCGGGGACTTCCCCTATGGAGCCTTTTTCGCCTTTACGCCGGTTGCGTCACTGGCTCTCGAAGTCAAGTATTTCACGGTGTTTCCACTGCTTCAGCGGATGAAGGAGTGGGTAATCATATTGATGATGTTGACTGCCACGCTGCTGGTTTATCGGGCGCTTCGCTCTGGTAATGCAGACCTTTTGGAGAGTTTTACCTACCGTTTCCTCGTCGGGGTACTTCCAGTGTTCACTGTGGGCCTCATGCTATATCGCGGCCTCCAAGTCATTCGACCCTGGTGGGCTCGCTGGCAGTACATGTCGATCGCAGTCGGAGTCGTTCTCTTTGTTATCGCTGCTCGTAGCAATGCCCCGGTGGTTCGTTGGCTCGGCGAGTACTCACTGGCTCTCATCACTGCGCCCTTATTACTGCTTTGGGGACTGAAGTCGGCGCCACGGCGCTATGATGCACTTGCCGGCTACCTGTCGTATGGCGTCTTCCTTGTGCACATTCCGGTGCTGAGGTATCTGCAGCTTAAGGGCAGCAGTTACACGGAGTTCTTCGTCGCGCTCGCAGTGGCGACAGTGATTTCCCTCGTGCTCCACCTTCTCGTGGAACGGTATTTCATTGGTCTTCGTCATCGGATGGCAGGGGCGAAGATGATTAGGGTGGCTCGCATATGATCCGGTACGCATCGATGCCAAGGTCGTGTCGAGCATGCATCACGTTAAGGAGGGCGGAGTAGTGACAGTCGATCGACAGCAGGAGGGCAGCGCTGCTTTCTCCACAGACACAACTACCCGTAGGTCATTCGTGGAAGGGCAGTACGAGCACCTCTGGCAAGGCGTGTACGACAAGTTTGAACGAGTTGTCGCGCAAGGGGAGTCTGACCTGAGTCGGGTACACCTCTTCATGCGGCGCAACTTTGGTCCGGACTTCGAAGACGAGATGTTGCGCGAAAAGTACGCCCAGCATGAACGCAAGATCGCCGAAACCGGTTACATCCTGGACCGGCAATTGATCAGGGTGTCGGAACTCGATCCTCGTGTTGTCACCCTGCTAACGGATTCCGTCAAGATGAGGGAGATGATCTCGACATTCGGCGCTGGCGCGCAGCGCATTGTAGAACTCGGATCGGGATGGGGCAAGAATCTCTTTAATCTATTCAAGTTTGGTGCTCCGCTGAACGCTGAGTACTGGGGGTTTGAACTGACTAGAACGGGGCGGGCTCTGATGGAGCAGGTCGGCGCAGGGTGTTCGCCCCAGATGAAAGTCCGCACATCGGCCTTCGATTACTACGATGCCGATTTCTCGGCACTGCGTGATGAAGTCCAGACCTGCGTCTTCACTCATCACAGTATCGAACAGATTCCGAACGTTCCCGAAAAGCTGATCGATCAGATTCTGGCCATCCCTGGATTCCGTATTTGTCTGCACATGGAGCCCGTTGGATTCCAGTTCGCATCGAATAGCTGGCTCGATGCACCTGCCGGGAAGGACTTGATGAACCGCATTGATGCTGAGAATCGACGTTTTGCAGAGAAGAGGAATCAGAATTCGAATCTTTACGCACTGCTGCGGAAATATGAACGGGAAGGACGGATCCAGATCTTCGCTGTGAAGAAGTACTTTACGTCTCATTTGCTGGCGAATGCAACGACGGTAATCTCATGGGGGGCGCGTGGTGGCGCTCCAGTGGTGTCAGGACGGCGTGATGATCTGTAAGCGACAGATCGTCTTCGCTTGATTTGGCAGTCCTCGTTGACTGTCTTCGCTGCGAGCACTGCCCGATTAAATGGCATGCTCTGCAGTCCCCATCCCATCCCCCCCCCGCCTCCAGCTTTATTGGTTGTCAGCTCGAATGCTCGCGAAGAAAATTGAATATTTAATGTTGGCGTTGGATCTCGCAATACGAGATCTGCAGAGTTCTACCAAGCGAACGGTTCTGGGATATGTTTGGATATTGCTTACTCCGCTGCTCCTGCTTGGGGTTTATACATTGGTTTTTGGTGTTTTTCTGGGCGTAAAATGGAATGGGCCAGATGGCTTGCATGTTGGCTATGCATTGCCCATGTTTATCGGTTTGGTTGTTTATCTTTTCTTTTCCGATGTTGTGAGTAGCTCGACTCCATTGTTGGTTTCGAAGAGGACATATGTTGTTAAGTCCGCTTTTCCCGTCTGGGTTCTCATTCTCTCCAATGTTATCCGAGCGGGTATTCCCTTTTCGGTTTCATATCTATTGGTTGTGATTTTCTGTGCTGTCGCCGGAGTGCTATCCGTATCAGGTGTCATCCATTCCATGCTGATAGTTATGGTGTGTACGGTCTTTTTCTTCTCGGTTGCTCTTCTCCTGGCAGTCATAGGGCCTTTCCTTGGGGATTTGTCACATATTGTGCGCCTTGCACTGCGCGTGCTCTTTTATGCTTCTCCGGTAACGTACCCAATGCTCTCCGTGCCGGAAAAGTATCAATTTCTTATATGGATGAATCCACTGACGTCAGTAATCGAGCCATTCCGAAATGCTTTGATCTATGGAAATTCAGGGGGCGGAGTGGAAGTGCTTTTCCTGGCCGGCGTCACTTTGCTCCTTCTTGTAACCGGGTTCTGGATATTTTCTCGCGTGCGAGGTGTGTTGTCTGATGTCGTCTGAGTTGTTAATTTCCGGAAAAGGTGTCTGCAAGAGCTACACAGGAATATCCGATCCGTTTGCGGCTTTTTGTCACGCTATAGCGCCCAATTGGTTTAAGCCCGCAAAAACTCGTCGTGTGCTGGATGGCGTTGACATCGTTGTTCATCGTGGTGAGACGGTTGGCATCATCGGAAAAAACGGTGCCGGTAAGACCACGCTACTCGGAGTTCTTGGAGGCGTAATCATCCCAAATGCCGGGTGCGTGGAGCGCCGCTGCAAGGTAGCCACCTTGCTGGGCTTATCCGCTGGATTCAGCCCAAACTTTACAGGGCGTGAGAACGCGTATCTGTTCTGCTCAATCCAGGGCATTCCGCGGCGGCAAGCCGATAGCGTGGTGCATAATGTCGAGTTGTTTGCTGAGCTTGATGAATACTTCGATCTGCCGATACGCTCCTATTCGTCGGGAATGCAGGCAAGACTAGGTTTTGCTTGCGCGGTTAACGTTTCCGCCGATCTCATCATCATTGACGAAACCCTCGCGGTTGGAGACGCAAGCTTTAAACTAAAGTGCTATGACAAAATAAAGAGTATGCAGGATAGCGGTCAGTCGTTTCTTCTGGTTAGCCATAGTCAGAACATCATCGCGAATTACTGTACGCGTGCGCTTGTGCTGGATGGCGGTAAGAAGGTGTTCGATGGTGACGTACTTGAAGCGCTTCTGCTTTACAAAAATATTCGCACAGCAGAAGAGCGTAGAAGGGGCGTGGTTGTAGAACGAGTGCCACTAGAACTGCAAACTGGACAGGACGCGGTTTTGGAGGATCTTTCCTTCTCCTTGGATGAGGCTCCGGGGCGGGGCACTCGAGGCGTCGTTAAAGCGCGCCTTAATCTTCGTCGTACGATCAGCAATCCGGTGTTTGATTGGGGAATACGCACAGCGCAGGGAATTATCGTCGCGCATTCCGGCGAAGGAAGTGCCCTCGAGATAATGAAAGCGGGAGAGGAGTGGTCTATTTCGTTCGGATTTGACCATATTCTGCAACCGGGAAAGTATTTCTTTAGCGTCACTCTGCGCGAGATGGTAGACGATGTGGCGCTGGTTGTGGCGACCTTCCAGAACGCACTGACGTTCGATGTTCAAGGTACTCCAAAGGGGGGGGTTGTCGATCTTGGCATGACGCTGAATGCCGAGGTGTTGAATCCATGACGAAAAACAGTCAGGCGCGTCGAGTATTTGTTGCTGGTGATTCGCATGCGAAGATCTTTTCGCATCGCGCATTTGAAGTTGCATTTCCAGATGTTTTTTTTGAGTCTGGTGCAGTCAGTGGTGCGACGATATCTGGATTTAGGAACCCGAATTCTGAAACGCAAGCGCTTCCGATAATTCGTCGGCGTTTGGATCTGACAACGGCTCGTTTGGTTATATCAATGTTCGGTGAGATCGATACTGGTTTTGTGATTTGGTATCGTGCAAAAAAATACGGGTTTTCGGTTTCATTAATGCTTGAAGAGACGCTTGGTCAGTACAAGGCTTTTCTTGAGGAGCTGCATGAACGTGGTCATGCGGTGTTGTGCATTAGTACTCCGCTGCCGACCATTCCAGATGGATGTGATTTTGGGGTTGTGGCGAATGCTCGTTCATCGATTTCGGGAAGCCAGGTTGAACGAACTGAACTTACCCGTTCTTTTAATCGTTCGATGCAAGAGTACTGCCATAAAAGGGATTTTGGTTACTTAATGCTGGATGAGTTGTCCGTTGGGTCTGATGGGTTGGTTGATGATGGGTTAAGGAATTCGGATCCGAGCGATCATCATTATCACCCTGATCGCTATGCGGAATTGCTTGTCGCAGAATTGCGTCGGTTCGGCATGGCTGAACGGGGCGTTTATGATGTGTTTTTGTAATTTTCAATAATTTCTTTCTAATGATTCGTTTTTTTGATCGGAAGAGGTTTGCGCCCGCATGGTGTGATGAAAATGCGAAGTCGAGCGCATCGACATCCTGTGAGCGTAGAATCGAAATTAAGTTGAGTTGACTCAGGGAACGTTATCAAAGTGCGGACCTGTTTATTCTATCCTTTCCGAAATCTGGGCGGACATGGATAAGGGCGGTGGTTTCGGGCTATCTTCAGAAGCGATATCGCCAAGATGTTGATCTTGAATTTTCTGTTGCCTCTCGTTTTTTTTCTCGTCCTTGTTTTACACATAATTTCTTCGATGTATATCGGTATGTGGAAAGGCCCGTCGAGCTACTCGAGAAAGAATTTCTTGTCGAGAAGCCTCTTGTCATAGTCGTGCGTGACCCTCGAGATGTTTGTGCATCATATTTTCATCATATTGGCAGTCGGGACCGGATGTGGACGGGCAGCATCCTCCGATTTGCACTGGATCCGGTATATGGGATCGTCAGGCAGCTGACGTTCGTTAATATGATTCTTGATTTGTATGCGGCACATTCTGGACCGAAACTCGCGCTGAGCTACGAAACCCTGAGGGATAACCCGGCAGCCGGTTTTGCGGAGTTGCTGTCGCTGATCGATCAGAAAGAGGTTGATCTGAAGGTGCTTGACGAAGCGATCACTGATGCGAGCTTCGAAAGAATGAGGGAGGCAGAGATTTCAGTATCCGAGAAGGGCAGGGTCGAGAAGGGCGCCCGGCTCGGTGTGAAGGACTGGAGTGGTGACACCAATGCGCTAAAGGTGAGACGCGGTGTTGTAGGTGGATTCTGGCAGGATTTTGGGTTAGCCGGGGGCATTCTGGTGTCGGCTCTCCCTTCGGTGCTTGGCTTGGTTTCCAGGCTTCGCTGGTTGCGTGAGGAGGTCGTGCGGGTGTCGCCGCCGTCCAGATGCACCGGGGGAGCCGCACATGAGGAATGCGGACGCGCCAATGGATGAGATCAGGGTCTTTGTCGCTTGCACTGAGGCGGAGTGGCTGCCAGCACGAGTTCTTGAGTTCTCGATGTCTGAGGGAACGGAGTCATCGATCGTACTTAGGACCCTTTACTCCTTCCGTCGGGAGATTCCGCTTCCTCGTATTCTTGATAACCGTCCCCGTACACCTTTTTCGTTTCAGCGCTTCCTGATTCCAGAACTCTGCGGCTATACGGGAAAAGCCATCTACCTTGACGCCGACATGCAGGTATTTGGTGACATCCGGGATGTGTGGAATAGCGATTTTGCGGGCAACGACCTGCTGACGGTCGCGGACGATGACTCGGGCCGACGCCCGCAGTTCAGCGTCATGCTGCTGAACTGTGACCGACTTTCCTGGCGCATCGAGGACATTGTTGAAAGGCTTGACGCGGGTGATCTGGACTACGCAAGCTTGATGTACGAGATGCGCGTGGCAAATGCGATCGGACGAGTCTTGCCAGCGACGTGGAATTCCCTGGAGCAGTTCCAAGCAGGGAAAACGCGCCTGCTCCACTACACAGACATGAACACACAGCCCTGGATTTCACGCGCCAACAGGAATGGGCATCTTTGGGTTGCATGCCTGCGGCGGGCACTGGGGGCGGGATTCGTCACACTGAGCGAGCTGAAGCGCGAAGTCAACTCAGGGCACGTCCGCCCATCTTTGTTGGCACAACTCGAAGCGGGCATTGACGATCCACTTTCCTTGCCTGCGGCACTGCGAGCGCTCGATCGAAAGTTCGTGGCGCCTTTCAAGAGTATGACTACAGGAAAAGCGCGGCCGTGGACAAGTCCGACTGCGGCCGTACGAGCGTTGTTCGCTCGAATGTACTTTCACTCACCCCTGGTACGCAGGTGGCACCGTAGGAAATCAGCGTGACGACGGTGGCCGTAATCATCGTGACGTGGAACGCGACCGAGTTACTCGGCCAGGTGCTCGACGCGCTTGATGCCCAGACCTTGAAGCCCTGTCGAGTCTTGGTGGTCGATAACGGTAGTGCCGACGCTGAGCGACTGGAAGCCGTTCTGGACGGCCGACAAGGGCACACACTTATCCGGTTGTCGGAGAATCAAGGGTTCGCGGCGGCCAACAATCTCGCCATTGCACGATGCAACGACGTCGAGTACGTCGCGCTGCTCAATCCCGATGCCTTTCCGGATCCTCAGTGGTTGAAGGCGCTGACGGACGCTGCGTGCGCTAATCCATATGCCGCCAGCTTTGCAAGTCGAATGCTCGACCATGGAGATACCCGCATGCTGGATGGAGCGGGTGACGTTCTATCGATCAGCGGAAAGCCCGCTCGGCGAGGACATGGTGATGTTGCGAGGGCTCGTTTCCTAGCGGAAGAGGACGTTTTTGCACCGTGTGCAGCTGCAGCTCTTTACAGGCGAAGCGCATTCGTCGAGTGCGGGGGCTTCGACGAACAATTTTTTTGTTACCTGGAAGACGTCGATCTCGGATTTCGACTGCGCTTAGCTGGGCATGGATGTCTGTATGTGCCCGCTGCCGTTGTGCGCCACATCGGTTCAGCGTTGACAGGGCGACGTAGCGACTTCGCCGTGTATCACGGGCATCGAAACATTGTGTTCAATTTCATCAAGAATATGCCTTCCGGATTGTTCTGGCTTCTGCTTCCGCTGCATCTTCTGATGAATTTCGCGTACCTTGCGGGGGCGATCTGTTCGGGGCAGACGACAGTCATGTTGCGGGCCAAGCGCGATGCGTTCAGGGCCTTGCCAATGATGTGGGCCAAGAGAGCAATCATCCAGCGCTCTCGTCGGGCGAGCGTGCGGTCTGTGTGGGCTGCCCTCGACAAGACGCCCTTTCCCGGAATGAGTTTCCGGATCAATCGACCGGGCGGGCGATGAACGCGCCAACGACCGCCGATGTTTCCGTCGTCATCGTCAACTACAACGCCGGACCGCTCCTCGTCGATTGTGTGCGGAGCGTGCTCGAGAGCTCTCTTCGGGCGATCGTCGTCGATAACGATTCGACAGATGACAGTCTGCTCGAGTGTGAACGGGTGTTTGATGGGAATCCGTCCTTCTTGGCCATCCGCAATGGTCGCAATGCCGGGTTTGCAGTGGCCTGCAACGTTGGACTTCGCGCTTGTACGACCGGGTACGTTCTCTTCCTGAATCCCGATTGCCGATTGGAGCAAGGGGCCGTAGAAGCTCTTCTCGATGTATTCGCGCAGCAGCGCGACGTCGGAATGGCAGGTGGACTTCTGCTCAACGAAGATGGCAGCGAACAAGGCGGGGGGCGCCGCGCGGTCCCCACCCCTTGGCGCTCGCTTGTTCGAATGACGGGTCTCAGTCGATTTTCCTCGCGCTGGCCCAAGCTCTTCTTCGATTTTTACCTGCACAAGCAACCACTGCCCGTAACGCCGATCGACGTTGAGGCGATTTCCGGAGCATGCATGCTGGTCAACCGATCCGTCCTGGCCGACGTCGGTATCTGGGACGAAGGGTACTTCCTGCATTGCGAAGATCTGGATTGGTGCATGCGCTTTCGTCAGCAGGGCTGGAGGATCATGTTCGTCCCGACCGCGCGCGTGATGCACGCGCAAGGGGCATGCAGCCGCAATCGGCGTGTCTTCGTTGAATGGCACAAGCATCGGGGCATGATGCGTTTCTACCGGAAGTTCTTTCGGCACCAGTATCCCGGCTTTTTGATGTGGTTGGTCGCGCTTGGGGTCTGGTCTCGGTTTGGTGTGCTTGCGCTGGTGCTGTTCCTTAGAGGACTCAGGAGAGCCCCGGATGAGCCCTGAACCACTTCCTGTTGCGGTGCTCGGGGGCAGTGGCTTGGTTGGGCCCCCGTTGCTGTCCTGTCTCCATGCACGCCAGCAGCCGGTGATCGCCTACTCGCGCACGCGACACGAAGGTCCGGATGCTGGTGTGGTCTGGAGATTGTCCAGCGTGCTTGGCGCAGCGGGCACAGAACCGATAGCGGTGTGGTTTTGCCTGGCGCCTATCTGGGTGCTGCCCGATTACTTTGAGGCGGTCCGAAGGAGCGGTGCGCGGCGCATCGTCGCGCTGTCATCAACCAGTCGTTATACCAAGTTGGATTCGTCGGATAGCGCAGAGCGCGATATCGTCAAACGACTGATCGACGGTGAGCAGGCGTTGATTGCGTGGGCGGAACGCCATGGTGTCGAGTGGGTAATTCTCCGTTCAACGCTGATCTACGGTTACGGTCGCGATAGAAACGTGGGGGCGGTTGCCGCCTTCATTAGGCGCTTCGGTTTTTTTCCGCTGCTGGGAAAGGCGTGCGGACTGAGGCAGCCGCTGCACGCGGAGGATCTTGCGCGTGCGATGGTTGCCGCCGCGTGGTCGAAGTGCGCCGCCAACCGTAGTTACACGCTCTCCGGTAGTGAAACATTGACTTATCGCGCGATGGTCGAACGCATTTTTACGATGATGGGCCGTCGTCCGCGTTTGCCCTCCGTACCTTTCTGGATGTTTCGCGTAGCAGTCGCAGTGTGGCGAGCGGTCCAACCGCGTTCCACGGTGTCGATCGGCATGGCCGAGCGCATGAATGCGGACATGGTTTTTGATCACGATGATGCGGTCCGCGACTTCGGCTTCGCGTCACGCGCTTTCTCCCCGACACAGGAGGATCTGTCCGGATGATGTGGTCCGTCAGCGGACTGAATGGAATTGAACACCGACTGCCGCAAGATTGGTGATGGATGGCAGGCTTGGGTGTCTCCACCGCAAGGCCTTGCAGGACAGGACGTCGTTGAAAGTCTTACTGCTGCCTGCTCGGTGCACTTGCTGCCCTGTGTGTGCTACTACGTTGCGACGGGGTCTTTCAACCTAGCGCCTGTGCCGGGACGATAGGAAGGGAACGGATGGCGGCTTATGATGTGTCAGGTGCAGAGCTACTGCAAGTGATGTGAGCTTCAAGCAGGGAGGGACCGTGAATACAACGCACGATGAGCGAACACTGATAGGCCCGGATACGTCCAAGCGCTTGGTCAACATCCTTGCCGACGGCGGTGAACGCCTGCTCAAGCTGCAGGCCGAGTCGGTCAGTTCTGCGTTGACCACCCAGATGCGGGCCATCGAGCAGCCGCAGACGGTCGCCGAGGCAATGTCCGCGCTGTGGCAGTTGCCGCAGCTTTACGGCGCCTTGCTCGAAGAGATGGCGGAGCACGCGCGGCAGTCGTACCACATCCTCTCGCAGGTGCAGAACGAGCTGGTCGATCTGGCTTGCGATTCGGTGGTGCAGCAGGCGCCGGCGCTGACCGAGGCATTGAGCAGCGGCAACGTGCTGTTTGCCGACCGGCGTCACCGGTCGGTGGTGATCAACTTTCCCGACCGCCGCGGCATGATTGCGCGCAGCCGCTCGCAGAGCGCCTGAACGCCGCGCCGCGCCGCGCCGCGCAGTCCGGATCATTACGGCGCCTGCCGGCGGCGGCGCTGCACGGCATTCGCCGGGAACCCCCGCGGCGCGGTAAAATCCTGTCCCTTTCGCACGGGCGGCCTGTCCGACGCCGTGCGGCCCGCTATTTCCGCACCTTCCGGTTCCCCAACACGATGAGTACATTGACGCACCTGCAACGGCTGGAAGCCGAGAGCATCCACATCATGCGCGAAGTGGTGGCCGAGGCCGAAAACCCGGTCATGCTCTATTCGGTCGGCAAGGACAGCGCCGTCATGCTGCACCTCGCCGCCAAGGCCTTCTATCCGTCGGTCCCGCCCTTTCCGCTGCTGCACGTCAACACCACCTGGAAGTTCAAGGCGATGTACGAGTTCCGCGACGCAATGGCGCGCAAGCTCGGCATGGACCTGCTGGTGCACATCAATCCGGACGCCAAGGCACGCAACATCAATCCGTTCGACCACGGTTCGGCGCTGCATACCGACATGTGGAAGACCGAAGGCCTGAAGCAGGCGCTGGACAAGTACAAGTTCGACGCCGCCTTCGGCGGTGCCCGCCGCGACGAGGAAAAGTCGCGCGCCAAGGAGCGCATCTTCTCCTTCCGCACCGCGCAGCATCGCTGGGACCCGAAGAGCCAGCGCCCCGAGCTGTGGAAGCTGTACAACGCGCGCAAGCATCCGGGCGAATCGATCCGCGTGTTCCCGATCTCGAACTGGACCGAACTGGACATCTGGCAATACATCCACCTGGAGAACATCCCCATCGTGCCGCTGTACTTCGCGGCCGAGCGGCCGGTGGTCGAGCGCGACGGCACCCTCATCATGGTCAACGACGAGCGCATGCCGCTGCGTCCGGGCGAGACGCCGCAGATGAGGAGCGTCCGCTTCCGCACGTTGGGCTGCTATCCGCTGACCGGCGCGGTCGAATCGACCGCTGCCACGCTGACCGACATCATCCAGGAAATGCTGCTGACCACGACGTCAGAGCGCCAGGGCCGCGTGATCGACCACGATTCCTCCGGTTCGATGGAAAAGAAGAAGCAGGAAGGGTATTTCTGATGGCACACGTTTCCGACCTCATTTCGCAGGATATCGGCGCCTACCTGAAGCAGCACGAGCACAAGAGCCTGCTGCGCTTCATCACCTGCGGCAGCGTCGATGACGGCAAGAGCACGCTGATCGGCCGCCTGCTGTACGAATCGAAAATGCTGTTCGAGGACCAGCTGGCCGCGCTCGAAGCGGACTCGAAGAAGGTGGGCACCCAGGGCGGCGACCTCGATTTCGCGCTGCTGGTCAACGGTCTGGCCGCGGAGCGCGAACAGGGCATCACGATCGACGTCGCCTACCGCTTCTTCTCGACCGATCGGCGCAAGTTCATCGTCGCCGACACGCCGGGCCACGAGCAATACACGCGCAACATGGTGACCGGCGCCTCGACCGCCGATCTGGCCATCATCCTGGTCGATGCGCGCCACGGCGTGCAGACGCAGACCCGTCGCCACAGCTTCCTGGTGTCGCTGATCGGCATCAAGCGCGTCGTCGTCGCAATCAACAAGATGGACCTGGTCGGCTACTCGAAGGACGTGTACGAGCGCATCGAAAAGGACTACCGGGCGTTCGCGGCGCAGATCGGCCTGTCCGACATCCTGTGCATCCCGATGTCGGCGCTCAAGGGCGACAACATCATCGAGAAGAGCGCGGCCACGCCGTGGTACGCCGGCCCGGCACTGATGGACCACCTGGAAACCGTGCAGATCGAGGACGACCTGCAGGCGCGCCCCTTCCGCCTGCCGGTGCAGTGGGTGAACCGCCCGAACCTCGACTTCCGCGGTTTCTCCGGTCAGATCGCCTCCGGCACCGTGCGCCCGGGCGATCGCGTGCGCGTGCAGCCGTCCGGCCGCGACACCACGGTCGAGCGCATCGTGCTGTCAACGCAGGATCTGAGCGAAGCGGTGGCCGGTCAGTCGGTCACCGTCACCTTCGCTGACGAGATCGACTGTTCGCGCGGCGACGTGATCGTCGCCGCCGACACGCCGGCGCTGATCGGCGACAGCTTCGACGCTACGCTGGTGTGGATGAGCGACGAGGCCATGGCCACCGGTCGCAGCTATCTGATGAAGTGCGGCACCCGTACGGTCGGCGCCACCGTCAATGCGATCGAATACCGTGTGAACGTGAATACGATGGAGCGCTCCGCCACCGCCGCGCTTGCACTGAACGAGATCGGCCGCGTGTCGCTGCTCACGGACCGATTGCTTGCCTTCGATCCGTACGAGTCGGTGCGTGATACCGGCAGCTTCATCCTGATCGATCGACTCACCAACAACACGGTCGGCGCCGGCCTGCTGCATGGCGCCCGCAGCCGTCCGCGCGACCTGAGCTGGACGCGCCTGGAAACCGGCCGCGCTGCGCGCGCTGCACTGAAGCAGCAGTCGCCGCTGCTGCTGTGGGCGGGTGAAGGCATCGCCGCCGACAAGCTTGAACAGAAGCTCATGTCGCTCGGCCGCCACACCATCACGCTGCCGGCTGCCACCGCAGACCTGCCACGCATCGTCGGCATCCTGCTCGACGCCGGTCTGGTGGTGGTGATCGACGCCGACTCGGCGCAGCCGGAGAGCCTGGTCACCGCACTGGCGGCCGGCGAGCACGTCGAACTGAAGATCGACGCCGGCGCCGCGCAGGCCGCGCTGGACGCCAGCGGCCAGCGTCTCGTGCTGGCTGCAGGCGCCACGGAGGAAGTGGTCGAGCAGATCGTCGAAACCCTGCGCCGCGCCGGACGTCTGAGCTGAGCGACAGGCCGGGCGCGCTCGACACGCCCGGCCCTTCCTCCCACCGACGCCGGAGCCGCGATGAGCGCCCAGCCTTCTGCAGACGACGAGGACGCGGTCCGCGCCGCGTCGATCGAGAAGTACCGCAAGCGCGCCGCTGGCTACGACGCTACCTGCGGGCCGACCTGGCCGATCCGCGAACGCGCGGTCGCGATGCTCGGTCTGCAGCCCGGTCAGTCGGTACTCGACGTCGGCTGCGGTACCGGCCTCAGCCTGCCGCTGCTGCGAGCAGCGGTCGGTGACGCCGGGCGGGTCTATGGCTTCGACCAGAGCCCGGACATGCTGGCGCAGGCGCGCCGCCGCGTGAGCGAAGCCGGCTGGGACAACGTCGAACTGTTCGAAACCGCGGCGCAGGGCCTGCGCTTGCCGGACCGGGTCGATGCGCTGCTGTTCCACTACACCCACGACATCCTGCGTTCGCACACCGCAGTTGACGCCCTGCTGGCCTGCGCAAGACCGGGCGCCGTGGTGGCGATCGCCGGCATCAAGTATTTCCCGCGCTGGCTGGCGCCGCTCAACCTCTGGGTCTACCTGAAGAACCACGGCTACAACGGTGCGCCGGGCGAACTGCGCACGCCGTGGGACCGCATCGCGCCGCGCCTGGTCAACTGGTCGATCACGACCACGCAGTACGGCATGGGCTATCTCGCCCGCGGCCGCGTGCCGGAATGACCGACAGATCCGCGCCGGGCCCGAAGCAGGCCATCGTCGCGCTGGCCGCGCTGCTGCTCGGCAATGCGCTGCTCAGCGCCAACAATCTGTGGCCCACGCCCTTCATCGTGCCGGATCACCGGCTGTCGCCGGAGTTCGTCGGCCTGTGGCTGGCGCTGATGGCGGCGGTTGCCCGCTATGGCCGCCTGCCGGCTCGCGCACTTACGGTCTTCACCGCGCTGTTCCTGCTGTTCGCGTTCGGCCGCTATGCCGACGTGACCGTGCCCGGCCTGTTTGGCCGGCCGGTCAATCTGTTCTGGGATGGCCAGCAGATTCCACGCTTTCTCTGGGTGGCGGCGCAGGGCCTGCCCTGGTGGGTGAGCGTCGGTGCGCTGGCAGCGATTTCGCTGCTCGGCTGGGCACTGTGGCGCGGCGCGCGAGCGCTGGTCGGGCAGATCGCGCACCGGGCGGTTCCGTATGCGCTGCGTCACCGCTGGTCACGCGTCGCGACCGCGCTGGCCGCGCTGCTGGTGACCGCCAATCTGGCCGGCGTCGAGGCAACCTGGCCGGTGGTGTCGCGACCGATCACGCCGACCTACTGGCGGCAGGCCACGCTGCTCGCGACGCTGATGTCGCCGGAGGCGGTGGCGCGCGCGCTGCCGCAGGTGCCGGCGCTGGACGACGCGCTGGCGCAGCCGCCGGGCCGCGCGCTGAGCGCGCTGCGCGGCCGCGACGTCTATCTGATGCCGCTCGAATCCTACGGCGCGGTGGTCTATGACAATGCCGAGGCGGCGCGTCTGCTGCAGCCGGCGCGCGACCGTCTGGCGCAGGACCTCGCCGCCGGCGGCTGGCAGGTGGTGTCGGCCTTCATGCGCTCGCCAACCTTCGGTGGCGCGTCCGATCTCGCACAGCTCGGCATGCTGTCCGGCCTCGATCTGAGCGACCCGCGGCGGCACGACCTGCTGGTCACGACCGAGCGACCGACGCTGATCACCCTGTTCCGGCGCAACGGCTACCGCACTTACGGCTTCTATCCGGCGCTGTTCTGGGCGTGGCCGGAACGCGTGTTCTACGGTTACGACGTGTTCATCGACGGCCGCGACCTGCGCTACCCGGGGCCCGAAATGGGCTACTGGAAGATTCCTGACCAGTATTCGGCCGAGCGCTTCGAACAGCTGCATCCTCGTGCGCCCGGGGAGCCGCCGCGCTTCGTATTCTTCCCGACCATCACCAGCCATCTGCCGTTCTCGCCGGTGCCGCCCTTCCAGCCCGACGTCGATCGCCTGCTCGGCGACACGCCCTTCGATCCGGCCGATGCGGCGCGCGCGCTGGCGAAGAAGCCGGACTGGCTGAACATGTTCCCGGACTACATCGGAACCATCGAATACACCTACCGCTGGCTGGGCGACCACCTGCGACGGGCGCCACCGCACGACACGCTCTACGTGCTGGCCGGCGATCACCAGCCGGTGGCCGGCGTCAGCGGTGAAGGCGCGTCGTGGGACGTGCCGGTGCACATCGTGTCGCGCGACCCCGAACTGCTTGCGCGCTTCGTCGCCCAGGGCTTCCAGCCGGGGCTGGCGCCGCCCCGCGCGCCCATCGGTGGCCTGCACGACCTGACGACCCTGCTGCTGCGGGCGGCTGGCGATCTGCCGATCGCGCAGCTCAGCCTCGCGTCGCAGTCTTCGGCGCTGACCGTTCAGGCGACGTCGAGCGCGGCCGGTGTCGCTTCCACTGCGTCGTCGCGATAGGGCGCGCGCCAGCCGAGCAGGTCGCTGGCCGTTTCCGCCCGTGCGCGCAGTTCGGCCGCGTCGGTGCCGTCCAGATGGACGATGCCGTAGCGGTGGCTGCCCGTCCATTTCAGGTCGCGCCGCAGCGCCCGGCCGCGGCGGCCGAAGGCGAACATCAGGCCGTCCGGAAAGGCGTTGGCGAAGCGCGCACGCCGCGCCGTGTCGGGCATTTGCGGCACGGTGGCTGTGTCGAAGGCGCGATAGACCAGGCTGGCCGCGACGCGGGCACGTGGCGTCTCACGACGCAGCAGCCGCGGGTCCTCGCCGTGCGCCAGTGCGAGCGACCAGACGTGGGCGTCGATGCCGTGCACCCGCAGGTAGAGGTCGGAAAACTGCGACGCCAGACGCGGATTGCACTCGATCACGGTAAGCCGGTCGCGCGCGTCGTCGTAGAAGAACTCCAGGTTGAAGAAACCGTGGTCGTAGCCGATCGCGCCGAGGAAGCGACGCGCCACGTCGAGCGCG
This sequence comes from Methyloversatilis sp., assembly GCF_965284615.1. GTDB lineage: Bacteria > Pseudomonadota > Gammaproteobacteria > Burkholderiales > Rhodocyclaceae > Methyloversatilis. Next base: position 2,390,964 of record NZ_OZ260098.1, on the reverse strand, counting down.
CGCGCCTGTACCGACGCGGGCAGCCGGCTCGGCAGTTCCCAGCGCATGAAAGCCTGGGTGCCCGGATGCATGATGGCGTTGACCACGCCCAGCGCATGCACCTGTCCGTCGAACACCCAGCCGTCGAGATTGAACTGTGGCGTGGCTGGATCGACCGGCTCCTCCAGCAGCATGCGGTGGGCGCTGCCGGCCTCGGGCAGCCGCGCGCGACAGACGCGGTCGAAAGGTTCGATCAGACGGCGGATGATCCAGCGCTCGGCAAGATCAAAACGGGTGTGCGCCTGCAGCGCCTCGCGACTGCCGACTTCGCGCGCCAGCACCGAGAAGGCCGCCTTGATCGGCTTGGCATAGACCGGGTAGGCAAAGCCGGCCGGCAGCCGTGCCGGCACGTCGTCGCCGCACACCATGTCCAGCGCGGCGAAGCGCAGGCAGGCCTCTGGCGCGACCGCCTCCAGCACGCACCGCGCGTGCAGCTTGTGCTGTGCGGCCAGAATGGCTTCGGGCGGCGCACAGGGCAGCCCCAGCCGCTCGGCCACCAGCGCCGCCGCCAGCGCGCCGAAAGCTTCGTGGTGCGAGATCACCGCCGACCAGCCGCGCCGCCGGCCGCGCGCCGCGGTGCGCTCGGCGAAGCGTTCGAGGTCGAAGCCGATCAGCCGCAGACTGGACGGAAACGAAAACAGATCGAAGCCGGCGTGGTCGAAGGCGTGGCCCGCGCCGGAGCGGGCGAAGCCGATGCGATCCCAGTCGTAGGCGAAAAGCAGGCCGGCGCGCGGTCTGGAGGGCACGTATCATCCTTGGCGAGTGGCCGGTCGCGCCGGCGGGATCCACTGCGGGCAATCGGCCGCCCGCGCAGTACACAGAATACGAGGGGAATGGACCATGGTGCGCACGCCACGTTTCATCCAGCTGCAGCCAGTCGGCGAGGCAGGGCAGATGCCGGCTCTGTGGGCCGGTCTGCAGGCGCCGGTGGCGCGGGTGTCGCCGAAGTATTTCTACGACGCGCTGGGCTCGCGGCTGTTCGAAGCGATCACCGAACTGGACGAGTACTACCCGACGCGCACCGAGGCTGCCATCTTCGACGCCCACGCCGCCGACATGGCAGCACGTCTGCGCGCGCACGCGGGCCCGGCGCACGATCTGATCGACCTCGGTGCCGGCAGCTGCGCCAAGGCGGCGAAGCTGTTTCCACTGTTCGCGCCGCGCCGCTATGTCGCGGTCAACATCTCGGTCAACTTCCTCAAGCACTCCCTCGAGTGCCTGCAGCGCGCCCATCCGGACATGGACATGGTGGGTGTTGGCCTCGACTTCTCCGCCGCCCTCGCGCTGCCAGCCGCGTTATACGACGGGCCGGCGCTGGTGTTCTACCCCGGCTCCAGCATCGGCAACTTCGCGCCGGACGAGGCGCTGCGCCTGCTGCGTGAAGCGCGCACGGTGGCCCGCGGCGGCGCGCTGCTGATCGGCGTCGATCTGGTCAAGGACAAGGCGGTGCTCGACGCCGCCTACGACGACGCGCTGGGGGTGACCGCCGCCTTCAACCTGAATGTGCTGCGCCATCTGAACCGCATCGCAGGCACCGATTTCCGCCTCGCCGACTGGCGCCACGTCGCCTTCTTCGATCCCGCCACCTCGCGCATCGAAATGCATCTGGAGGCACGCCAGACCCTCACCGTGCGCTGGCCGGGAGGCGAGCGCAGTTTCGCCGCCGGCGAGCGCATCCTCACCGAATACTCGTGGAAGTGGACGCGCGAGCGTTTCGAGGTGCTGCTGCGCGAAGCCGGTTTCGGCGACATCGCCTGCTGGACCGACGCGCGCGACGGGTTCGCTGTCTTCCTTGCGTGCGCCTGATGAGAGGCCGATCAGCCGAGCGCGCAGCTGCGGAAACCGGCCGGCACGTCGTCGCGGTCGGGCCGGAAGAAGTTGCGGTAGCGCGGGTCGCGCATGCGCGGCTGCGTCATGAAGGAGGCGCCGCGCAGCACGCGGCGGTCGCCGAACCACGGCGCCGAATAGTCGCGGTAGGGGTGGGGCGCGAAGCCGGGGTAGGGCAGGAAATCGCTGGCCGTCCATTCCCATACGGCGCCCCAGCGGAAGCGATCGGCCGCGCTCGGTGCAGCGCTCAGTGCCGAGTACTCCCACTCCGCTTCGGTCGGCAGCCGGCGGCCGGCCCAGCGGCACCATGCGTCGGCTTCGTAGGCGCTCAGATGGCAGGCCGCGGCGTCCGCGTCCAGCGCCTGCCACTGGCCATACACGCGGCGCTCCCAGCCGCTGCCGGCGCGTCTCAGGTAGCGCGGCTGCGTGCGCCCCTGGGCCGTGCGCCAGCGCCAGCCTTCGCTGCTCCACCAGTGCGGGTCGTCGTAGCCGCCGGCATCGACGAAGGGCAGGTAGTCGCGCCAGCTCACCGCGGCGCTGTCGATGTCCAGTGCCGGCACGCTCATCGCGTGCGCGCTCAGTTCGTTGTCGAAGGCGAAGCCGTTTCCGCTGCTGCCGAGCAGGTGGCGGGCCGCGGGCAGCGACAGCGTGTCGTGCGCACCGGCCGCGGCCGGCTGCCAGCGCGGGTCATCCACCGCGATGTCGAGCTGTTGCGCCATGTAGAGCGCGGCTTCGTGGTGCATGTCCTCGTGCAGCAACGACAGGCGGAAGAAGTAGAGCGCGTCGTCGCCGTCGTCCGGCACGCCCGCCAGCAGCGAAAGGACACCGTCCAGTTGCCGGGCGAGATCGTCAAGTGTGGCGTCGGCGTCCGGCAGCGGCAGGGTGGGGCGGCTGGCGTGGGCTACGCGACTGGAGTCGTACAGCGCGTCGGCGTTCGCCCGCAGCGGCGGCGTGCGCGCGACATCGGGGTCGGCACGCACGCCCTTCAGATAAAGCGGATTGCGCAGCGTCCACCATTCCTGGAACCATCCGATGTGGCCCAGCTCCCACAGCGGCGGATTCAGCGTTTCGTGAACCGGGATGCGCAGTGTCGGGCAGGCGCGCTGATAGTCGGCGAAGCGGGCAAGCGTGTCATCGCGGCTCGCGCGCAGCGCTGCCGCGAGAGCCGTGCGGTCTCCGCGACGGGCGCTTGCCGATTGATCTGAGGCCTCCATCGAACACACGTCCATGTCCCGTCCATCCATTGTCATCGTCACGCCGGCGCTGGCCGACGCCAACAACGGCAACTGGCGCACTGCACGTCGCTGGGCCGCCATGCTGCGGCCGCGTTTTGACGTTCGGCTGGCGTCCGACTGGCATGGTGGCGACGAGGCATTGATGATCGCACTGCACGCCCGCCGTTCCGCCGCAGCCGCCACCGCGTGGCGGAAGGCACACCCGTCGCGTCCGCTGCTGCTCACGCTGACCGGCACCGATCTTTACCGCGACATCGACTGCGACGCCTCGGCCCGGCATTCACTGGCCATAGCCGATCGCCTGATCACGCTGAACACGCTCGGCGCGCGTGCGCTGCCGCCGGCGCTGCGCGCACGCTGCAGCGTGCTGCTGCAATCGACGCCGGCGCGCGCACGCGTTGCACCGCCGACGCGCCATCTGCGCGCGCTGATGATAGGCCACCTGCGCGCCGAGAAGGCGCCGGACACGCTGTTCGACGCGGTGCGCCGGCTGCGCACGCGCACCGATATCCGCATCGACCACATCGGCGGGGCGTTGGATCCCGCGCTGGGCGAGCAGGCGCGCACGCTGATGCAGGAATGCCCGCACTATCGCTGGCTGGGCGGGCTGACGCACGGCGACACGCTGCGTCGGCTGGCGCGCGCCAGCGTGCTGGTGCATCCGAGTCGCATGGAAGGCGGCGCGCACACGGTGATCGAGGCGGTGCGCTGCGGCGTGCCGGTGATCGCGTCGCGCATCGATGGCAACGTCGGCCTGCTCGGCGAGGACTACGACGGCTGTTTCGAGGTGGACGACGCTGCGGCGCTGGCCGCCTGCATCGCCCGCGCACGCGACGACGCCGGCTGGCTGGCCCGGCTCGACCGCCAGTGCGCCGCGCGTGCGCCGCTGTTCGCGCCCGAACGAGAGCGCGCGGCACTGGTCGCGCTGGTCAACGGATGTCTGGCATCCTTCGGCCCGCGACACGGCGTCGCGACCGCATGACAACCCCGCAAGAACTGGATGGACAGATGAACGAAGCGCAGGCAGCGAGCACCGAACCCCGACTGACTTCCCTCTCGCATGGCGGCGGCTGTGGCTGCAAGATCGCGCCCGGCGTGCTGTCCGACATCCTGAAGCACACGGCGGCGATGCCGGTGCCGCCGGAACTGATGGTGGGCATCGAAACGTCGGACGACGCGGCGGTCTATCGCCTCAACGACGAACAGGCGCTGATCGCGACCACCGATTTCTTCATGCCCATCGTCGATGATCCGTTCGACTTCGGTCGCATCGCCGCCACCAACGCGATCAGCGACGTCTATGCGATGGGCGGCCGGCCCATCCTCGCGCTGGCGCTGGTCGGCATGCCGATCAACGTGCTGTTGACGACCACCATAGGCCGCATCCTGGAAGGTGGTGCCTCGGTCTGCCGCGACGCCGGCATCGTCGTCGCCGGCGGCCACACCATCGATTCGGTCGAGGCGATCTACGGTCTGGTTGCGCTGGGCATCGCCCATCCGGACCGCATCCGTCGCAATGCCGACGCACAGCCGGGCGATGTGCTGGTGCTGGGCAAGCCGCTGGGCGTCGGCGTCATGTCGGCGGCGCTGAAGAAGGGCGCACTGGACGACGCCGGCTATGCACGGATGATCGCCAGCACGACCAAGCTCAATACGCCGGGGCCAGATCTGGCGGAGCTGCCCGGCGTGCACGCGCTGACCGACGTGACCGGCTTTGGCCTCGCCGGCCACGCGCTCGAACTGGCGCGCGGCTCGGGCTGCGACGTCGCCATCGACTGGTCGGCGGTGCCGCTGCATGCCGGCACGCGCGAACTCGCCGCGCAGGGCTTCGTCACCGGCGCATCGAACCGCAACTGGACCGGCTACGGCGAACGCATCGTGCTGGCCGACGGCTTCGCGCCGGAAGACCGCGCCCTGCTTACCGACCCACAGACCAGCGGCGGCCTGCTCGTGTCCTGCACGCCGGACGCGCTGGATGCGGTGCTCGCCACCTTCCGCCGTCACGGCTTCGATGCCGCCGCCGTGGTCGGTGGCGTCGGTGATCGCAGCGCAGCGCCGGTCGTGCGCGCCCGCTGATTTCGGTCACATCGGTGGCATACTCGCCGCCGTTCCGTCCGCCCGGATGGTGAAATTGGTAGACACAAGGGACTTAAAATCCCTCGACGCAAGTCGTGCGGGTTCGATCCCCGCTCCGGGCACCAATACAGGAACAACCGGCTCCGGCGCCTCATCTGGGCCCCCCCGTGGGCGCGACCTTGGCGGCGACACTGCCGGTACGGACCGCCGGCTTCGCTTTGGGCTGCAATCGCGAGCAAGCTCGCTCCCACCCAACCCATGCTCATGCTCATGCTCGGGTCACGGCGCTGGCGCATTCCCATTGTGGGAGCGGCCTTGGCCGCGACTGGGCCGCCGCGGTCCGCCGGCTTCGGTACAGGCTGCTGCTATCGCGGTCAGAAGGCCCCTCCGACGGCATCCGCGTGTGCAGGCGATCAGCCGGCTCGGCTTCCGCGCACAACGCCCGCCAGACGTCGGATTCCGCCGACAGATCGCTTCGTTGCCGGCCTACCGCGTGACAGCGCATCGCTCCCTAGACTTCAGATCAAGCCGCGAGCGATCGACATCGCGTGCTGACCGATCAATGACTGCGGAGAAACGCGATGAAAACGCCGATCCATACCCTCAAGACCGTATCCATCGTGGCCGTGCTGGCTGCCCTGACGACTGGCTGTGCCGGTATGAGTCGCAGCGAAAGCAACGCGATGATAGGCGCCGCCGCTGGCGGCGTGGCCGGCTCGGTGCTGACCGGCGGTAGCACGGTCGGTACGGTAGGTGGTGCCATCGTCGGTGGCGCCATCGGTAACGAAATGGGCAAGAAAAAGCGCTGAGTGCGTCGATGACGGGACGCGGGGGCCGGTGGTGCAATCGTGCGCCACCGGCCCTTAGTCATTCTGTGCGGCCCCGAAGCGGCGCTATGCTGTGCGCTTCCGACCCCGGAAACGATCATGCTCGTCAACACCCACTGTCATCTCGATGCCTTCGAATTCGACGCCGACCGCGTCAACATGATCGCGCGCGCACGCAGTGCCGGCGTTGGTTGCATGGTGCTGCCAGCGGTCGATCGTGACAGTTTCGGGCGGGTGAGGGCGCTGTGCGACGGGCAGACGGACATGCGCTTCGCGCTGGGCATCCACCCGCTCTTCGTGCCGGCGGCGCAGCCCGACGACCTGGACCGGCTGGCGATGGAACTGGATGCACACGACGTCGTCGCGGTCGGCGAGATCGGCCTCGACTTCTTCGTCACCGACGTCGATCCCGAACTGCAGGAGTGGTACTTCGTTGCCCAGCTCAAGCTCGCGCGTGAGCGCGGCCTGCCAGTGCTGCTGCACGTGCGCCGCAGTCAGGACCGGATACTCAAGCACTTGCGTGCCGTATTCGGCCGCAACGGGCCAGGCGGCATCGCCCATGCCTTCAACGGCAGCCGCCAGCAGGCCGACGAATTCATCAAGCTCGGTTTCGCGCTCGGCTTCGGTGGTGCGGTCACTTGGCAGCGCGCACTGAACCTGCGTCGCCTCGTGACCGAACTGCCGCTTGAATCCGTCGTGCTCGAAACCGACGCACCGGATATCCCGCCGGAATTCGCCGCCGGTGAACGCAACGAGCCGGCCCATCTCCCGCGCATCGCGCAGGTGATTGCCGGCATCCGGGGTATGGCGACCGACGAACTGGTCGCCGCAACCGGGGCCAACGCGCTGCGCGTGCTGCCCCGGCTGGCGAGCGCTTACATCGAGTAGGACGCGGACAGGCCGATCAGCCAGGTGCGCTCGGCGGCGGGGGCGTAGTAGCGGCCGGTCAGCGCGTTACCGGCGTTGATATACACCGAACCGACGTAGTCCTTGTCGAACAGGTTGTCGATGCGGGCGAACTCGTTCAGTGTCCAGCCCTTCACTTTCTGAGTGAAGCCGGCGCGAATCGCCGCGACGCCGTAGCCCCCCACACGAACGTCGTTGGTGTCATCGCCGAACATGCGACCGCTTGCGCGATACTCCAGTGCGCTCTTGAAGCCCCACGGATCGTGCTTGTAGGTCACTTCGCCGTAGAAGGACTTGTTGGCGATGCCTGCGATGCGATTGCCGTCGCTCACGGTGACTGCCTGACCCGGCGCGCAGGGCGTGGCAAGGCAAGTGCGGAACGCGTCATCGAACTCGGCCTTGATGAAGGTGAGTGAGGCGTAGGCGCCAACGTCGCGCGTGAGGCGCGAATCAAGGGCGAATTCGATGCCCCGACGGGAGGTGTCTCCGGCGTTCTGATAGACCGCGCGCCCGTTTTCGTTGCTGCGGATGACGATTTCGTCGGACGAATCGATGTAGAAGGCCGCAGCGTCGAGGCGGGTGGAATCGTTCAGGAAGGTCTTCACGCCGACTTCATACTGGTTGCTGGTCAACGGCTTGAGATCGAAGTTCAGACCGCTGCCGCCATCCGGACGGTAGGCCAGCTCGATCAGTGTCGGTGCTTCGAAGCTGCGGCCGGCGTTGGCGTAAAGATTGGTGGTCTGGGTGACCTTCCAGACGGCGCCGACGGCCGATGTCCAGTCGCTGTAGGAAACCGAGCCGCTGTCATCCGGGTTTACGCCCCCGCCTGTCGAGCCCGAGCAGGGACCGTTGCAGACGAAGTGGTCGCGCGATTTGAAGTCGAGTTTGGTATAGCGCAGACCACCCGACAGCAGCACGGTGTCGGTCGCCGCCCATTCGCCCTGGAAGAAGGCGCCGGACTGTTCGGCAATGTTGTTTTCGTCACGCTTCAGATCGCCACGGAATCCGAACACGGTAGTCAGCGCCTGCGCGCCACTCTTGGTTTCACCGTTGCGATAGCCGCGACGGTGTTCGTCAGCGCGCTCGTACTCGGCGCCGAGACTGAAGGTGGCCTTTTCGTACTTGCGGGTCCAGCGCAGATTGGTGCCCCAGTAATCGCGATCGAACGCGGACACACCGCCCGACGCAGTCACGTTGTCCTGCGTACCCGCGTTCAGAGCGAGGTACTGCTCGTTGTTGCGGTTGCCGAGGTAGAACATCGCGCGCAGCGAATCGCGTTCGGTCAGCTGCGCCTCGAACACGGCACCACCCTGGGTGTTCTCCAGCGTGCGGCGGGTGCCATAGAAGGAGGCGGTTCCCGGATTGCCGGCCAGGTTGCGGTTGGACGTGCCCTGCTGGCGACGGTTGTCGTTGAGCTGGGCGAAGGTAAGGCCGAGCGGATCCTGCCCCTGCTGGTGCATATAGTTGCCCACCACTGTCAGCGTGGCGTTGTCACTTAGGCGCCATTTCGCCTTGAAATTCGCCTGGTCCTTGTCGGACTCGCTGTAGGCACGGTAGCCATCAGTGCGGAAATGAGACACGCTGCCGGTGTAATTGAAGTTGCCGACGGTGTCGCCGAACTTCAGGCCGGTGCGCGAGGTGCCATAGCTGCCGAATTGGTAGCTTGGCACGATCGTGAAGTTCTCCGGGCCATCTTCCGTGAACACCTGCACTACGCCACCCGAGTGGTTGCCGTACAGCGCGGAGAAGGGGCCGCGCAGCACTTCGATGCGGCTGGCCGAGGCGAGATCGAACAGGCCGGTGCCGCCCTGGCCATCCGGCGTGCTGGCCGGGATGCCGTCAGCGAACAGCTTGACGCCGCGCACACCGAAGGCGGAGCGCGCGCCGAAGCCGCGGATGGTGAGCGACTGTTCCTGCGTGTAGTTTTCCTTGCCGGCCGACGCGACACCCGGCACGCGGTTGATCACCTCGGACAGATTCACCGTCGCACGCTGCTCCTGGATGGTGGCTGCGTCGATCGAATCGATGGCCATTGGCAGGTCGAAGGAATTCTGCTCGACCCGGGTGCCGGTGATGACCACGGTCGGGGCGAGGATGGGCGGAGCGGCCAGCGCGGTCTGACCCATCAGCGCAAGGGCGAGGGCAATCGGGGTGTGGCGGAGCACGGTTGTCATTGGAGGTCTCTCTCTGGGTGTCTACGGCCGGGCGCAATTGCGCGGGCCTGCTGTCTCGGATGCGCGGCGCGTCTGTGCGCGCCTGATCGAACGGGCGCGAGTATAGGCAGCCGCTGCTTACAAAGCCTCACGAAAAACTTGAACCGGCTGGCCGGGCAGCCGAAGACCGGCTTACGGTTCCAGCAAGGCGGCGAGGGCGGGTGGTGCGACCACCTTCAGCGTGGGCGGGCATAGCCGGTGCCGGCCGAGGCGCAGCACGGCGCGGTCGCGCGACACCAGCAGGTCGGCTTTGCTGCGCACCGCGAGGTCGAAGAACTTCTGGTCCTCGCGATCGCGGCAGCGCGGCAGTGATGTATCGGGCTGGTCGGGCTGTGGATGCAGTTCTACCCGTGCGAGGTAGTCGGCGTACAGTCGGGCAGCGGCTTCATCGTCGAGACCGAACTTGTCGTAGCGCAGCACGGTACGCAATTCGCGCAGGCAGGCCTCGTCACATGACAGCCGCGCGCGACCGTCGGTCAGCGCCTGTGCCACGCAGTCCAGTTCGGCGTTGTGCCACAGCAGCAGGTCGAGTACCGCGTTGGTGTCGAGAACGATGTGCTTCACGATGTCCTTCATGATCGGCGCGCAGTGTAGGGCTTCGGCGTCGCCGCGGCGAACGTTTCCGCCCGGCGCGCGGTCTGTTGCGCATCGGCTGAAGGAGGTGCGTCATGGTTTCGCAGGAACTACTGGCCTTTCTGATCGACCTCGCAGCCAAGCTTTCCGGCTATCCGCCCATTCCGGTCAACGCGCTGCCGCCGGTGCAGGTGCTGTCGGAAGCCGAACTGGCGAAGGCAGTCTGTCCCGACGCCGCGGCGGGCTGCACCAATATCGCGGCCACCTTCGAGACCGAGCACTACGTCATCTACCTGCGCGATACGCTGGACCTCGAAAACGCCGCCGACAACTCCTTCCTGCTGCATGAATTGGTGCATGTGCTGCAGCACAAGGCCCGCGGCGACGCCATCTTCGCCGACTGCCCGACCACGCTGAAAACTGAAACCGAGGCCTACCAGGCGCAGAACGCCTACCTGAAGCGCGAGGGCCAGTTCCTGCGCTTCGGCGAGGCGCTCGGCTTCATGAGCTGCGCTGGCGAGCAGAACACCTTCTTCACGCGCGACATCATGATCGATCCGCTGATCGTGAAGTAGCGCGGGCGGGGTGTGCCGCAGGCCTCGATTCAGCGCCGCGAGCGTTCCTGCGCCGCAGTCGGGGTCAGAAGACCCCCCCACAGAGTCCCGGTCCGGCCTCGGGCCGCCGATCACGCGCCGCCCCCTGTGGGAGGGGTCTTCTGACCCCGACACGGCCGTGGCCATCCTCAGGCTTCGATGCTGGCCGCTGTCGGGGTCAGAGGATCCCCGGGCTCTGGCTCCGGCGGCCGGCAGACCGCTCTTACGACACCCCGGCGCCCCGGTCTTCTTCCTTCGCTTCGAAACGCCCGTAGTGCAGCAGCAGCGTCGGCAGCACCAGCAGGTTCAGGAGGGTCGAGGTGGCCAGACCGCCGACGATGATGGCGGCCATCGGGCCTTCGATCTCGCGGCCGGGCTCGCCCGAGCCGATCACCAGCGGCATCAAACCGAGGCCGGTCACCAGGGCCGTCATCAGGATGGATGGCAGACGCTCGGTTGCGCCGAGGATGGCGGTATCGACGTTCCAGCGGCGGCCCTCCTGCTCGACCAGATGCTGGTAGTGCGACGCCAGCATGATGGAGTTGCGCAGCGTGATGCCGAACAGCGTGACGAAGCCGACCACCGAGCCAAGAGACAGCCAGCCGCCGCCCGCCAGCGCGGCGAGGATGCCGCCGATCAGCGCGAACGGCAGGTTCACGAAGGTGATCATCAGGTTGCGCAGGCTGGTGAAGGCCAGCATCAGCAGCACAGCGATGGCGGCGGCGGCGAGCAGCGAGTGGGTGACCAGCTCGCGCCGTGCCTGGGCCTGCGCCTCAGCCGCACCGGTCACCTTGTAGTAGCTGCCCGGATTCAGCTTCACGTCCTCGCGCAGCGCCCGCTGCACGTCGTCGCTGAAGCGGCCCAGATCGTGCCCGGCGGCGAGGTTTGCGGTGATGGTCTGCACGCGCTTGCCACCGGAGTGCAGGATCTTGTAGCGGCCGTTCTCGACCGCGATGTCGGCCACGTCGCGCAGTTCGATCAGGCGTCCGTCGGGTGTGCGCAGCGGCAGACGGCCGACTTCGGTCGGTGAACGGCGATGGTCCGGGTCCAGCGTCACCACCAGCGGTGTCGCCAGCGTGCCGCGATAGACCTCGCTCACGCGGCGTCCGGCAAAGGCAGTCTGCGCCGCCGACAGCACATCCTCCGGCGACAGACGCCACACAGCGAGCTTGTCCAGCCGCGGTCGCACGACGATTTCCGGCGTGCCCGGCGGTGCCAGCACCTGCACGTCGGTCGCGCCTTTCACCCGTGCCAGCGCGCCAGCGACCGCGCTGGCATCGGCGTCGAGGCGGTCTAGGTTGGTGCCGAACACCTGCACCACCAGCGTCGCCGGGAAGCCGGATTCGGTTTCGCCGATGCGCTCGGTCAGGAAGGTGTTCACCGAAAAGGCGAGGCCGGGGAAGCCGACGGTGTTCTGCGCTTCCTCGTCCGAGCGGTCCTCATCCCCGTCATCGCCGGTGACGGTGCGCCGGATGTCGGCCAGGATGCGCTCCTGATCCTTCGCTGGCAGCGGACCGATCTCGATCTCGACTTCGCTGTAGTGCGGACCGAAGGGGTCGGCGCCGTTCTGCGCGCGGCCCACCCACTGCGCGACCGACTTCACGCCGTCGATCTCCAGAATCTTCTCGGTCACGCGCTGACCTACGCGCAATACCTCGCCCGGTGCAGTGCCCGGGATGGTCAACAGGTGCACGATGTAGTGACCTTCGCGCAGCGGCGGGATGAATTCGCCGCCGAACAGCGGCAGTACGCCGATGCCGCCGGCCAGCATGAACATGACGCCGGCGATCAGTCCGTGCGGCCGGCGCTCGATGGCGCGCAGCGTGCGCTCGTAGCGCGGGCGGAGCCAGCGGATCAGCGGCGGGTCGTCGTCCGGCAGTTCGCGCCGTCCGAGCATGAGCCAGCTCATCGCCGGCGTCACGGTCAGCGCCACCACCAGCGAGGCGAGGATGGCCAGGATGTAGGCGGTGCCGAGCGGCGCGAACAGCTTGCCGGCCACACCCGACAGCGTGAGCAGCGGCACGAATACGAGTGCCACGATGAAGGTGGCGTAGACCACCGAACTGCGCACCTCCATCGACGCGTCGAACACCACCTTCCAGGTCGGCACCGGCGAGCCCTTGTGCCGGTTCTCGCGCAGGCGGCGGTAAATGTTCTCGCAATCGATGATGGCGTCGTCTACCACTTCGCCGAGCGCGATCGCCAGCCCGCCGAGCACCATGATGTTCAGGCTGGCGCCGGTTTCCAGCATCACCAGCACGGCCGCCAGCAGCGACAGCGGAATCGCCACCGCCGAAATGAAGGCGGTGCGCAGGTTGTAGAGGAAGAGGAAGAGTACGACGATGACCAGCGAGGCGCCGATGATGACGTCGGCACGCACGTTGCCGAGCGCGGTCTGAATGAAGTTGGCCGGCCGGAACAGCGCCGGATGCAGTACCAGCTGTTCGCGTTCGAGCAGCGGCGCCAGGTCGGCCAGCGCCTTCTCGAGTTCGAGCGTCACGCCCAGCGTGTCTGCGCCGAGCTGGCCTTGCACCATCATGAACACGCCCGGCGTGCCATTGATCTGCGCCGCACTGATGGCCGGACCGGGTGCCTCGCGCACGCGGCCGATGTCGCCCAGTGCCAGCGCGCGACCGTCGGGCAGCGTCACGGTCAACTGCTCGAGGCTGCGTGCGGTCGAGGGGGTGGCGTCGATGGCGATCAGCAGGCGCTGATTGTCGTTCTCGACGAAGCCGGCACCGGCGACTGTCGCGGCGCTGCGCGCCGCCGTTTCGACGTCGGCCAGCGTGACGCCGAGCGCGCGCAGCCGGGCCGGGTCGAGCTGTATCTGCCATTGCCGCACGTCGCCGCCGAACACATTCACGTCGGCCACGCCCTGCACCGCCAGCAGGTGCGGGCGCACGACCGAATCGACCAGATAGCGCATGTCCATCAAGCTGCGCTTGTCCGAGGTGAGACCGACGCCGAGCAGCGTGACGCCGACGAAGTAAGCGGCGTGATGACCGGCGTGACGCCGGCCGGCAGCAGCGCACCCAGCGTGCCCAGTCGCTCGGCAACCAGCTGACGGTTGCGGAACAGGTCGGACTTCTCGTCGAAGATGACGGTCACCACCGACAGGCCGGGGATGGACTGCGAACGCAATTCCTTCAGTCCGCGCGTGCCGGACACCGCCGCCTCGATCGGCGTGGTGACGCGGGTTTCGACCAGATCGGCCGGCAGTCCGGGCGCTTCGGTCTGGATCACCACCTGCGCCGGTGCGAACTCCGGAAACACATCCAGCCGCGCGTCAACCATGCGGCTGACGGCGTAGATCGTCAGCACCAGCGCGAGTGCCAGCACGATGCCCGGCCGGCGGACCGAGAAGCGGACGATGGCTTCAATCATTGCGGGCACCTGCCGCCTGTGGCGCCAGCCAGCGTGTCAGCCGGACGATCTGCCGCAGGCATGTGATGCGCGGCCGCATCGCGGCGGGGGCGCCGCTCCCACGGGGTTCCGAGCGACGGACGGCGCGAGTCCTTGTGGGAGCGGCGCCTCGCCGCGATTCTGGTCGCGGCATCGCGAGAGGCGGGCGAACGGTGTGCGAGCGCGGGCGAAATCCGCGATCCCGCCGGCAGGCGATCAGTCATCGTTCTCGTCCGCCAGCGTGTGCTTCAGCTCTTCCGACAGCAGCAGCTGCGCGCCGCGGGTGACCACGCGGGCGTCGTCTTCCAGTGCCGGCGCGAGCCAGCCGTCCGGGCGCTGCGATTCGGCGGGCAGGGCCTGGCGGATGAATTCCTCCGGTTCGTCGTCGTCGCGCACATAGATCCACGGCAGACCGGCGTACCAGACCACGGCGCTGTTCGGCACCAGGTGCAGCACCGCGGTGCCGGTCACGCCGCGTGCGGCGAGGCGGGTGCCGGTGGGCAGCACGCGCTCGGTCTTGTACAGCCAGGTTTCGCCAGCTGCATGCGCCAGGCTGCGCGGTGCCAGACCGATGCGCCGCGCTTCGATCGATTCGTCGCCGTCGGGCAGGCGCAGCTGCATGGTCGGCGGCGCGTCGCCGGCGCCACGCAATGCGATCGCCACCAGCGAGGCGCGGCGGTCGGCCAGCTTGTCCAGTTCGGGCGGCGCTTCACCGGATGCGGTGCCGCCGAGCGAGCCCCAGCCCTGCACCAGACGCGCGTGCAGACCGTCGGCGCGGGCGCGCGCAGCGGCCAGTGCGCCACGATCCTGTTCGGCCTGGCTGCGTGCGGTCTGCAATGCGCGCTCCGACGCGTTGCGGTCGTCGCTGTACAGCGCCTGGATGCGGTCGCGTTCGGCTTCCGAGCGGGCCAGTTGCGAAGCGAGTCGGGCGATGTCGGCGCGAGCTTCCTGCAGTTGCGCGCGCAGCGCGAACAGCGGCTCGACGTCGAGCACGGCTGCCTGCGCCTCGCGCTCGGTGCCGGCGCGCACGGTCAGTGGCTGGCCGACCTCGATGCCGCTCGCCTTCTGCGCCGCGGCCGTCAGCTTGACGCTGCTCATGCCGCTCTCGTCGCGCTCGACCAGCGAAGGCACGGCGATGTCGTCGTCGGCCGGCGCTTCGTAGAGCTTCCATTCGTCGCGTGCGTAATAGATGAGCGCCCAGACCAGGGCAATGATGAGCAGACCCATCAGGAACATCGCGCGGTGCGGTGTCAGTGCTTTCATGGCTGTCCTTCCGTGGCGGCGCCGGCGGCAAGCGGGCGCTGCATGGCGTCTTCGAGCGCGAGGCGCGAAGCCAGTGTGCGGGCGCGCGCCTGCAGCAGCCGGATGTCGGCTTCGAGCAGGCGGGTGAGGGCGAGCACGCGGTCGAGCCGGTCGGCGTCGCCGCGGGTGAAGCGCTGTTCGGTGCGGGTGAGCTGCAGCCGCGCCTCGTCGTTTTCCGCTTCGGCGCCATCGGTATCGAGCGTGGCGGCCTTCACCCGGGCGCGCGCGAGATCGAGCGCGGCAAGCGCCTGCGATTGCAGCAGCAGGAAGTCCTGCGCCGCGATCTCGCGTCGCGCGACGGCTTCGGCGATCGGGCCGGCCTGGCGCTGCGCGGCGAACAGCGGCAGCGAAGCGCCGAGTTTCCAGACGGTCGCACCTTGGTCCCACAACAGACCGGGCTGCAACCGGATTTCCGGGTATTGCGCGCGCAGTTCCACCTGCAGGCCGGCTTCGGCAGCGGCGTGGCGGGCCAGCGCGCGGCGCAGATCGATGCGGTCCAGCGTTACCGCGCTGCGCAGCACGTCGTCGGCGGGCAACGGCGGCGGCTGTTCGAATTCGTCGAAATCGAGCGTCAGCGCGTCGATCGCCGACAGTGGCAAGGCGAGCGCCTGCGCCAGTTCGCCGCGGGCGCGGATCTGCCGCTGCTCGGTCAGCACGTAGCGCGACTCCGCCTGCGCGGCGGCGGTGCGCGTCGTCGTCAGATCGAGCGCGTCGGCGGCGCCGAGGTCGTAGCGCTTCTGCATTGCCGCCTGCGCGTCCAGCCAGCTCACGACCAGGCGGTCCAGCAGTTTCAGTTCTTCGCTGGCTGACCACAGTTCGAGCAGGGCGCGGCGTGCGTTACTGCGTATGGTCCATGCTGCGTCTGCTTCGTCGAGGAGTGCGCTGTCGGCCAGCAGGCGGGCGCGCTCGATGCGCGCTTCGCGCACTGACTGTCCGGTGATCGCGAGGTCCAGCGCCAGTCCGACACTCCAGGCCGACTGGCCGGGGTCGCGCTCGTTGGTACGTTCGATCTCGGGCGCCAGCGACATCCGCGGCTTCAGGCCGGCGGTCTGCAGCTCGGCGCGGGCGAGCTGGGCGCGGGCACGTGCTTGCGCGGTGGCCGGGTGACGGTCGAGGGCGGCCAGCACCAGTTGCTCGGGCGCCCACTTCGCCGGCGGCCATTGCGCGACATCCATATTGCGCTGCGCCAGGAAGTCGCGCGTCCGCGCATCGGTCAGCTGGCGTTGGCGGAAAGCCGATTGCGACGCTTCGGGCTGCAGCGGCGCCGGCTCCACGTGTTGCATGGCACAACCGGACAGGGCCAGAAGCGGCAGCAGCAGTGGAAGAAGTGAGGTGAGGCGCTGCATCCTGATTTGTTATTCTGGGCCGCGTATGGACGCCGAATGCTAACGATGCTGACAGTTGAGTGCAAATCCGCAAGCGCCGTTGCCGGGCGCCTGTGGCGGTCGATGGTGGGTGGGCTGATCGCGCTGACGGTGAGCGCTTCGATGGCGGCGGAGACGCTGCCGATGAAGGAGCTCGCGCCGGGCGTGTTCGTGTTTAATGGTGTCACCGCCGAGCAGGATGCTCACAACCGCGGTGCAATTTCGAACCTTGGTTTCGTCGTCGGCAGTCGCTGCGTCGCGGTGATCGACACTGGCGGGTCTCCGTCCGTGGGGGCCGCGCTGCGCGAGAGCGTGCGACAGAAGACCGCCTTGCCCGTCTGTTACGTGATCAACACGCATGTGCACCCGGATCACGTGCTGGGCAACCAGGCTTTCGTCGCCGACAAGCCCGAATTCGTCGGCCACGCCAAGCTGCCGGCGGCGCTGGCGGCGCGCGGCCGCAACTACATCGCCTCCGCCGAACGCCTGATGGGCGACGCCGGGCGCGGGCTGGAACTGGTCGCGCCGACACGTACCGTCAGCGGCGAAGACACGCTGGACCTCGGCGGACGCGTGCTGCGTCTGCGCGCCTGGCCGACCGCGCACACCGACAACGACCTCACCGTGCTCGACGAAACGAGCGGCACGCTGTTCGTGGGCGACCTGCTGTTCGTCGGTCACATGCCGGTGGTGGACGGCAAGCTGTTGGGCTGGATCAAGGTGAATGCGCAACTTGCCGCGCTCGACGTGAAGCGCGTCGTGTCCGGGCACGGTGACGCCGGACCGGCTTGGCGGGAGGCGTTTGCGAAACAGGGGAACTACCTGCAGGCCCTTGCCGATCAAACGAGGGCGGCCATCAAGGCCGGCCGCAAGCTGGCGCAGGCGGCGGACGAGGTGGCGCGCGACCAGGTTGGCAACTGGGAACTGGCCGACCTGTTCCACAAGCGCAACGTCACCGCGGCGTACGCCGAGCTGGAGTGGGAAGATTGAAACTGGTGGGGCGTGGTGCGCCTGTGGAAGGAAGGTGGCGAGGATGCGAAGGCCCTGTCGCGGCCAAGGCCGCTCCCACAGGAGACGCGCGGTCGCGGAGCGGGGCTTTTGTGGGAGGGGTCTTCTGACCCCGACAGCGGCTTGTGCCGAACTGTGCGACATGCGTCGGCACTGTCGCGGCCAAGGCCGCTCCCACAAAGAGACTTCGTCGGATGCAGGTGCGCGGCGGCTGGGCGACCTGGGTTACAGAACAATCGAGCGATCGGCGTCAGACTGATCGTCGCGGAGCAGTCCATCTGGAGGAGAAGAACATGAGTATTTCGCGCAGGCTGGCTTTTCTGCTGGCCGGTTTCATGTGGGTCGCCGGTGTCCAGGCGGCCGACGATGGGTCCGACACGGCGATCTGGGGCAAAGTGAAGACGCTGCTGGTCGGTGATCGCCCGGTGATCGACGACACGGCCGGCAACGTGATCGAACTGGAAGCGCCGGTGCGCGCGGAGGACGCTGCGGTGGTGCCGCTGGCGGTGCGCACGAAGCAGCAACCGGGCGGTGTGCACGTCAGCAAGGTGCACCTCGTGATCGACGAGAACCCGTCGCCTATCGGCGGCACCTTCACCTTCTCGCCCATTGCCGGGCGTGCCGACATCGAGACGCGGGTACGCATCGAGGCCTACAGCTGGGTACGCGCGCTGGCCGAAACCAGCGACGGCAAGGTCTATATGGCGCGCCGCTACGTGAAGGCCTCGGGCGGCTGTTCGGCGCCGGCCGGCAAGGATCAGGAAGAGGCGATGGCGCGCCTGGGCAAGATGAAGCTCAAGCTCGACGACGACGCCGTCGCCGGTCAGCCGAGCGCGGCACAGCTGATGATCAGCCATCCGAACAGTTCAGGTCTGGCGATGGACCAGCTGACGCGCCTCTACGTGCCGCCGCACTTCGTGCGTCGGGTCGAGGTGAGCTACGCCGGTGAGCCGGTGATGACCGCCGACGTCGATTTCTCGATCAGCGAGAACCCCAACTTCCGCTTCTGGTTCGTGCCCAAGGGCGAAGGAGAACTGAAGGCCGTCATCGTCGATTCGAAGGACCTGAAGTTCGAGAGCGCGGTGGCCATCCGGCCGGGCATGAAGGGTGGTAGCTGAGCGCCGCGGACAGGCGGTGTACGGCCGGCGACGCCGGCCGCAACGGGCATCACTTGATGAAGCAGCGCTTCTTTGACTCGGACACGATGCCCATGTATTTCTTGACCGCGTCCTTGGTCTGGTCGGTGCCGCGGAACATGCCGCCGCGCTCACCGCTCATGCCCGACGAGCGGCTGAAGCTCGACAGCTCGACGTATTCGTCGTAATTCAGCTTTTCGGCGATCTCGTCGATAAGGCACGAACACTTGTAGATGTACTCGTGGTTGTTGCCATAAGTCTGCAGGCATTCGAGCGCGAATTCGACGCGCGACGAAGTCGGGTAGTCGTTCGCTGCAGACGCCAGCCCCGGTGCGAGCAGGGCGGCGAGCGTGGCGACAGTGATCTGGAAACGATGGACGTTCAAACCGGTTCTCCTCAATTGTTATCGACGGACTTGTTATCTGCGAACCTCGGTGGCTCGGCCTCGTCGGGTGCAGAAAAGGCTAGCACAGCGCTGAAGACCACCGTCGGTATGCCCAAGTTTCGCGGGATTCTTTCCTTGTTGCGCGGCGCGGTCATCGCGATTTTCTGGTTCCTGCCCGCGGCGGCGCTGCAGGCGCAGACCTTGCCGGCGCTGACCGTGCGCACGCTGGCGGACGGCGTGCACGTGCTGCCGGCGCCGTCCTTCGAAGTGACGGCCGAAAACGGCGGTTTCGTCACCAATATTGGCGTGATCGAGGACGCGCGCGGCCTGGTGCTGATCGGAACCGGCACCAGCCACCGCTTCGCACAGCACCTGAAAACCTTCGTTGAATCGCGCTTCGGCAAGCCGGTGATCGCCGCGGTCAATCTGTACGGCGGCGGCGACCACGTGCTGGGCAACGGTTTTTTTGTGTCACGGGGTGTGCCGGTTGCGGCGCAGATTGAAACAGACCGCTTCATCCGGGCCAGTTGCCACACCTGTGTCGAGCGCCTGACCGCGGCACTGGGCGAAAATATGATGTCGAGTACCGAACCGACGCCGGCGACGGTGGTGTTCGCAGGCACGGGCCATCTGCCCGGCGTTTCGCGCAGGCTGAAGCTGCTTCATTTCGGCCACACCTTCCAGCCCGGTGCGACGGCGCTGCTCGATGAGGCGACAGGAACGCTTTTTGCCGGCGAGCTGGGCGCCGCCCGCTATCTGCCCGATCTGTACAACGCGCAGGAACGAGGCTGGCGCGATGCGCTGGTGCAGCTGGGCCGGATGGACGTGAAGCAGGTGGTGCCGGCGCACGGCGCGCCCGGCGGCCGCGAGGTGCTGGAGGCGCCGCGCCGCTACCTCGACACGCTGATCGCGCAGGTCGATGCGCTGTTCGAGCAGGGCGTGTCGCTGCTCGAATCGCTGGAGAAGGTCGAGGCCGCAGGCTTCAATGAGTGGTACGGATATTCGGTGTGGCACCGGCGGAACGTGCATTTCGCCTATCTGCACCGGGAGCAGGGCGAGTTCGGCGCACTGACGGACAAGGGCGCAGGACCGGAAGAAGGACAGCACTGAACAATGCGAGGGCGTCGGTACAGGCGCCCCGAAAACTACATCGCGGACAAAAGCGAAGAAGTCACGCACAACGAACTGACTGAAGAGGATCACCGTAAATGTCGGAACCGTTTTCCATCCCGCTGGAACAGATGCGCCGCATGGTCAAGCCGACGCCCAAGGGGCGCGCGCTTGACCAGCAGGCGGTGGACGAGGTCCGTGCGCTGCTCGGCAGGATGCCGCGCCGCCGCGACCTGCTGATCGAATGCCTGCACCTGCTGCAGGACAATATTGGCGCCGTCCACGCTCGTCATCTGGCTGCCCTGGCGGCGGAACTGAAGATGTCGCAGGCCGAGGTCTATGAGGTCGCGACCTTCTATCACCACTTCGACGTGGTCCGCGAAGGCGAAGCCGCACCGCCGGAACTGACGGTGCGCGTCTGCGAAACGCTGTCGTGCGCGATGGCCGGTGCCGACGAACTGCTGCACAAGCTGCCGGGCATCCTCGGCACCAAGGTGCGCGTCATTCCGGCGCCCTGTGTCGGTCGCTGCGAACAGGCGCCGGTGGTCGTTGTCGGCCAGAACGCGCTCGGTGGCGCCACCGAAGCGGCGGTCAAGGCGGCGGTGAAGGCGAAGGAAACGACCGCGCCGGCACCGAAGTACATCGGCTACAAGGCCTACCTGAAGGCCGGTGGCTACCAGCTGTTCCGCGACCTGGTCGAAGGTCGTCGCGATCCGGAAACCGTGATCACCGCGATGGAACATTCCGGCCTGCGCGGCCTCGGCGGCGCCGGCTTCCCCGCTGGCCGCAAGTGGCGCATCGTGCGCAACGAGCCGGCCCCGCGCCTGATGGCGGTGAACATCGACGAAGGCGAACCCGGTACCTTCAAGGACCGCTGGTATCTCGAACGCGACCCGCACCGCTTCCTCGAAGGCATGCTTATCGCCGCCTACTGCGTTGGCATCGGCGAGGTCTACATCTATCTGCGCGACGAATACGCCCACGTGCGCGAACTGCTGCAGAAGGAACTGAAGAAGCTGCTGGCGGACCCGCCCTGTGCGCTGCCGCCCATCCACCTGCGCCGCGGCGCGGGCGCCTACATCTGCGGCGAAGAGTCGGCGATGATCGAATCGATCGAAGGCAAGCGCGGCATGCCGCGTCTGCGTCCGCCTTACGTCGCCCAGGTCGGCCTCTTCAACTACCCGACGCTCGAACACAATATGGAAACCGTGTTCTGGGTGCGCGACATCGTCGAGAAGGGTCCGGAGTGGTTCTCCAGCCAGGGCCGCAACGGTCGCAAGGGCCTGCGCTCGTTCTCGGTGTCCGGCCGGGTGAAGAAGCCGGGCGTGCATCTGGCGCCGGCCGGTATCTCGGTCAAGGAGCTGATCGCCGAATACTGCGGCGGCATGCTCGACGGCCACGAGTTCTACGGTTACCTGCCGGGCGGCGCCTCGGGCGGCATCCTGCCGGCGTCGATGGGCGACATTCCGCTCGACTTCGACACGCTGCAGCCCCACGGCTGCTTCATCGGCTCGGCCGCGGTCATCATCCTGTCCGACAAGGACACGGCGACCGACGCCGCGCGCAGCATGATGCACTTCTTCGAGCACGAGTCCTGCGGCCAGTGCACGCCCTGCCGCGTCGGCACCTCGAAGATGAACACGCTGATCGACAAGCCGGTGTGGGACACCGCGCTGGTCGAGGAACTGTCGCAGACCATGGTCGATGCGTCGATCTGCGGTCTCGGGCAGGCAGCACCGAACCCGGTGCGCTGCGTGATCAAGTATTTCCCTGACGAAATCAAGTGAAGGGACGGCAACTCACATGAACGCACCTCTTGATCCCGCGGTCGCCGCGGAAAGCATCGAATTCACGCTCGACGGCCAGGCCATGAAGGCCCGTGTGGGCGAAACCATCATCCAGGCCGCCGCCCGCCAAGGCGTGGACATTCCGCACCTCTGCTACAAGGACGGCTACCGTCCGGACGGCAACTGCCGCGCCTGCGTCGTCGAGATCGAAGGCGAGCGCGTGCTCGCCCCGAGCTGCTGCCGCGCGCCGACGCCCGGCATGAAGGTGAAGGCCGAATCCGAGCGCGCCGTGAAGGCGCAGAAGATGGTGGTCGAGCTGCTGCTGTCCGACATGCCGGACAAGACCTACAAGCCGGATTCGGAACTGGCCTACTGGGCCGGCAAGCTGGGCGTGACCGACTCGCGCTTCGAAGCGCGCGAACAACCGAAGTGCGACGAATCGCACCCGGCGATGAGCGTGAACCTCGACGCCTGCATTCAGTGCAACCGCTGCGTGCGCGCCTGCCGTGAAGAGCAGGGGAACGACGTGATCGGCTACGCCTTCCGTGGTTCCGCGTCGAAGATCGTGTTCGACCAGGACGATCCGATGGGTGCCTCGACCTGCGTGGCCTGCGGCGAATGCGTGCAGGCCTGCCCGACCGGCGCGCTGATGCCGGCCGGCGGTGTCGGCATGGTGACGCCGGACAAGAAGGTCGATTCGGTCTGCCCGTACTGCGGCATCGGCTGCCAGCTGACCTATCACGTCAAGGACGACAAGATACTGATGGTGACTGGCCGCGACGGCCCGGCCAACGAGGAACGTCTGTGCGTGAAGGGCCGCTTCGGCTTCGACTACGCGCGTCACCCGCAGCGCCTGACAAAGCCGCTGATCCGTCGCGCTGACGCGCCCAAGCACAAGGACTTCGTGGTCAACCCGGCCAACCCGCTGACTGCCTTCCGTGAAGCGAGCTGGGAAGAGGCGCTGGCGCTGGCCTCGGGCAAGCTGCGCGAGATCCGCGACAGCAAGGGCCCGAACGCGCTGGCAGGCTTCGGCTCGGCCAAGGGCTCGAACGAAGAGGCCTACCTGTTCCAGAAGCTGGTGCGTACCGGCTTCGGCACCAACAACGTCAACCACTGCACCCGCCTGTGCCACGCCTCGTCGGTCGCCGCGCTGCTCGAAGCGGTCGGCTCCGGCGCCGTGTCCAACCCGGTGCGCGACGTGCTGCACTCGGAAGTGATCTTCCTGATCGGCTCCAACCCGCTGGTGAACCACCCGGTCGGTGCGACCTGGATGAAAAACGCTGTGCGCAACGGCGCCAAGCTCATCGTGTGCGATCCGCGTCGCAACGATCTGCAGCGCTACGCCACCCACTTCCTGCAGTTCAAGCCGGACACCGACGTGGCCATGCTGAACGCGATGATGCACACCATCATCGAGGAAGGTCTGGTCGATGAAGCCTTCGTCAAGGACCGTACCTCGGGCTTCGAGGAACTGAAGAAGAACGTGGCCGACTTCTCGCCCGAGAAGATGGCCAAGATCTGCGGCATCCCGGCGGAAACGCTGCGCGAGGTCGCGCGCATGTTCGCCACCTCGAAGGCCTCGATGATCCTGTGGGGCATGGGTGTGTCGCAGCATGTGCACGGCACCGACAACGCGCGCTGCCTGATTTCGCTGGTCATGATGACCGGCCAGATCGGTCGCCGCGGCACCGGCCTGCATCCGCTGCGTGGCCAGAACAACGTGCAGGGCGCGTCTGACGCCGGCCTGATCCCGATGGTGTTCCCGGACTACCAGGCGGTCGGCAACCAGACCATCCGCCAGAAGTTCGAAGAGCTGTGGGGTACCACGCTGGACCCGAACCCGGGCCTGACCGTGGTCGAGATCATGGACGCCATCCACGCCGGCAAGCTGCACGGCTGCTACATCATGGGCGAGAACCCGGCGATGTCCGACCCGGATGTCAACCACGCCCGCGACGCGCTGGCCAAGCTCGACTGGCTGGTGGTGCAGGACATCTTCCTGACCGAAACCGCCTACTTCGCCGACGTGGTGCTGCCGGCCTCGGCCTTCCCCGAGAAGACCGCGACCTTCACCAACACCGATCGCCAGGTGCAGCTGGGTCGCGCCGCGATCAACCCGCCGGGTGATGCCCGTCAGGATCTGTGGATCATCCAGGAAATGGCCCGTGGTCTCGGCCTGGACTGGAACTACGGCGGCTCGAAGGACGTGTTCAACGAAATGCGCAAAGCGATGCACTCGATCGCCGGCATCACGTGGGAACGTCTGGAGGCCGAGCACTCGGTCACCTACCCGTGCGAGAACGTGGGCGATCCGGGCGACGAAGTCGTGTTCATCGACAAGTTCCCGACCCCGAACGGCCGCGCCAAGCTGGTACCGGCCAAGCTCATCACGGCCAACGAGAAGCCTGACGCCGAGTACCCGATGGTGCTCATCACCGGCCGTCAGCTGGAGCACTGGCATACCGGCTCGATGACCCGTCGCGCGTCGGTGCTCGACAGCATCGAGCCGATCGCTACGGTCACCGTGCATCCGGAGGACGTCGCCAAGCTAAAGGTGAAGGCGGGCGATGTGGTCACCGTCGAATCGCGCCGCGGCAAGATCGCACTGTACGTGCGCATCGACCCGCACGTACCGGTCGGTTCCGTGTTCATTCCGTTCGCGTACTACGAAGCGGCGGCGAACATGCTCACCAATCCGGCGCTCGACCCCTTCGGCAAGATTCCGGAGTTCAAGTACTGCGCTGTGCGTCTGAAGAAGGGCGGCACGCCGACCCAGCTGTTGACCTACGGCGGCGGCCAGGCGAAGCCGGTGACGGCGTAAGCGGTCGCAGCAACCAAGAAAACCGGGGCAGGTGCCCCGGTTTTTTTTCGCCATCATGGGACGTCGAGGGCGTCTGCACGCGGAGTCTTCTGACCCCGACAGCGGCCGGGATCGAAGCTTGCGGCATGCATAGGCCCTGTCGCGGCCAAGGCCGCTCCCACAAGGATGGGCGCCCGATTCGCGGCTGGAGCCTGGACGGGGGGTTCTGTAGGAGGGGTCTTCTGACCCCGACAGCGGCCGGGATCGAAGCTTGCGGCATGCATAGGCCCTGTCGCGGCCAAGGCCGCTCTCACAAGGAGGGGCGCCCGATTCGAGGCCGGAGCCTGGACGGGGGTTCTGTAGGAGGGGTCCTCTGACCCCCACAGCGGCGCTTGCCTTGACCCGCCCTCCGCATTTCGCATACCCTGCGCTCGCCTCAGGTGCCCCGCGCGGCGTTCGCTGCAAGGGGTGAAACGGGAAGTCCGGTGCGCAGCCGCATTCGCGGTCTGCTATTCCGGCGCTGCCCCCGCAACGGTAAGCGAGTCGTAGCGATCCATACAGCCACTGTGCCCCCGGCACGGGAAGGCGGATCGCACACATCCCCTCGTGAGCCCGGAGACCGGCCTGGCGCAACGGGTCTTTCGACCCGACGACCGATGGCTGCGGTGGGCGGCCGGGGGCGCATGCGTTCGCTCGGCCGTGTTGCGGCCGTCCTATCCGTTCCTGTGCGTTTCTCGCGCGGCTTGCCGTGCGCCATCGGATTTTCTGCACTTCGCCGGCGGGTGATGCCGGCACTGCACGGAGGTCTGCATGCGCACCACACTTTCCACCCTCATCACTCTGTCCGGCTTCGCGCTGGCGGGGTCCGCACACGCCGGGCCGTTCGCGCCGGCGGCCGGCAGCGCCGGTTCCACCGCCATCCACAAGGACAGTGCTGCATTTGTCCAGTGGGCCACTGGCTACTCGGACTATCAGCCCGGCCCGAGCGTCAACGCCGCCTGGAAGAACCCGGTCGAAGGGCTGGGCAAGGCTGAAGGCACCTCGACCGATGTCGTCGTGCTGGGCGACGGCGGCCGCATCACGCTCAGCTTCGACGGCTACATCACGAATGGCGCCGGCGCCGATTTCGCGGTGTTCGAGAACAGCTTCAGCAACACCTTCCTCGAACTGGCCTTCGTTGAAGTGTCGTCCAACGGCACCGATTTCTTCCGTTTCCCGAACTACTCCTTCACGCCCAGCCCGGTGTCCGGTTTCGGCACCATCGATCCGACCAATATCGATGGCCTGGCCGGCAAGTACCGCGCCGGCTACGGCACGCCCTTCGATCTCGACCTGCTGAGCGGCATCGCCGGCCTGGACGTGAACAAGGTGCAGTACGTGCGCCTGATCGACGTGGTCGGCAACGGCTCGACCTTCGACAGCTACCCGGCGGCCTACGGCGGCCCGCACCCGATCTACGACCCGTACCCGACCAGCGGCAGCAGCGGCTTCGACCTCGACGCGGTGGGCGTCATCCACTACGCCGCCTTCGACGCGCAGACGCCGCCGGTCCCCGAGCCTTCGCAGTGGGCGATGTATGCCGCCGCGCTCGGCCTGCTGTCCGTCATCGTCCGTCGCAATCGCGCCTGAACGGCGCCGCACCAGGAAGAACACAAATGAATATCCGCACGCTTGCACTCTCGCTCTGCGCACTCGCCCTGAGCCAGCCGGCCCTCGCCATCACAACCGTATCGACCTTCGACGATCTGGCGCTGGCTCCCGACAGCGTCTTCTTCCCGAAGACCAGCACCACCTTCACCAGTGGCGCCGCCACCTTCAACCACAGCTTCAACGACTGGGGTGGCGACTGCTGCCACACCGACTGGGTCTATTCCAACCAGACCGACACCACCACCGAGGGCTATCTGAACCAGCACAGCGCCATCGCCGGCGGCGGAGCCGAAGGCTCGGCCAACTACGCGGTGGCCAATATCGGCGCGCCGGTGGCGAGCTTTGCCGCGCCGGTGGACGTGCTCGGCGCCTGGTTCACCAACAGCACCTACGCCGCACTGTCGATGCTGAACGGCGACGGCTTTGCCAAGCAGTTCGGCGGTGCGAGTGGCAGCGATGCCGACTGGTTCATGCTCACCATCACCGGCCTCGACAGCCTCGGCCAGAGCACCGGCAGCGTGGACTTCATGCTCGCCGACTATCGCTTTGCCGACAGCGCCGACGACTACGTCGTCACCGACTGGCGCTGGGTCAACCTGAGTGCGCTGGGCACCGTGAGCAGCCTGCAGTTCTCGCTCGCATCCAGCGACAACGGCGCCTTCGGCATGAACACGCCGGCCTATTTCGCGATGGACAACCTCGCGGTCGCCGCCGTGCCGGAACCCGAACAGGCGGCGCTGCTGCTTGCCGGTCTGGCGCTGGTCGGCGCCGTTGCTCGCCGCCGCATGGCCTGACTCATTTCCTGACTCAAGTCCTGAGGCATGCCCGGCTCCGCCCGCGTGGCGGAGCCGGTGCGGAGGCGATACCAATGAACATCACTTTCCGGCGGGCGCTGGCGCTCCTGCCGTGCCTGCTCGCTGGCTTGCCGGCTTACGCCGACGAGGCTTTCCGGCTCGACGAGATCGTCATCAGTGCGCCGTCGGCCGACGACACGCTGCGCGCGGTGCCGCACGGGGTGTCGGTCATCACTGCCGACGACATCGAGCGCGCCGGTGCGCAGGGCATGGGTGAACTGCTCAGCCGCGAAGCCGGCCTCAATCTGCAGAGCTATTTCGGCCGCGACAAGGGCGCCACCGTTGACATGCGCGGCCTGGGCGCGACCGCGGTCAGCAATGTGCTGGTGCTGGTCGACGGGGTGCGCCTGAATGCCGACGATCTGTCGGGCGCGGACCTGTCTTCGGTCTCGCTGTCGCAGGTCGAGCGTATCGAAGTGCTGCGCGGTGCCGGGGCGGTGCGCCACGGCGACGGCGCGGTCGGCGGCATCGTGCACATCCAGACCCGGCGCCCGCGCTCCGGGCCGCTCAACGGTCAGCTCGATCTGCGCGCCGGCGCCTGGGGCACCCGCGAAGCGCGGCTGCGCGCAGCCGGCGGCGCCGGGCCGCTGGCCGCCAGCGTCACGTTGAGCCGGCAGGACAGCGACGGCTACCGCGACAACGATCGCTACGCCGCGCGCGACAGCGCGGTCGAGCTGAACCTGCTGCCCGAGGGCGCGTGGTCCTTCGTCAACCTCAGCCTGCGTGTCGCGCGCCACATCGATGAATACGGATTGCCCGGGCCGGTCAGCGCCGAAGCCTTCCGCGGCGGCAGCGCCCAGCGGCGCGCGAGCAGCGCCTCACCGCTCGATGGCGGCAGCACCGACGACCGCACGCTGGGCGCCCGGCTGCGTGCCGATTTCGGCGGCGCCGGGCTGCTCACCGTGCAGGTTGACCACCGCGACCGCGAGAACCCTTACTTCATCGGTGTGCAGGCCGGTACCACGCTGGCCGACCAGCGCAACGTGATCGGCTCCACCCGGCGCGATCTGCGCCTGACGCACGAACTGGGCGTCAACGCCTTCGGTCAGCGGCACGATCTGGCGTTCGGCTACGTCAGCCAGTCGTCCGACTACCTGCGGCGTGAGAACGGCGACTTCGTGGTCGGAAACTCGACCCGGCGCAGCGGTGAACTGAACGGCCACGCGGGCTGGGCCGAAGGGGTGTTCAGGCTGGGGCAGAGCGTCAGCCTCAACGCCGGCCTGCGCCATGACCGCGCCGAGAGCCGCACCGCGGGCAGCCGCTACACGCGCGAGTGCCAGTACATCTTCATTCCGTTTCCGGTCGAAGTTCCGGGCAGCTGCGTGAACGCCTTCCGTGCGACCGACGCCACCGCATCGGAGTGGCGCAACCGGGCGAGCGAACTGGGCGCAAGCTGGCAGCTGTCGCCGGCGCTCACCGTGTTTGCGGCGGACAGCCGTCACTTCCGCAACCCCAACGTCAACGAACTTGCGCTCGCCGCGCCCGACCTGCGCCCGCAGAGCGGCCGCACGCGCGAGGCAGGCCTGCGTGCGCGTGGAGAGACGGTCGAGTTCGGCGCCACGGTCTATCGCATGCGCATCGAGGACGAGATCTACTTCGACAGCGCCAGCGGCCTCAGCGTGAATCGCAACTACGAACTGCCGACCGTGCGCACCGGCGTCGAGATCGATCTGCGCTGGCGGGTGCGACCCGCGCTGCTGTTCGCTGCCAATGCCGGCTACGTGCAGCCGCGCTTCGAAGGGAGCGACGCCGACGTGCCGCTGGTGCCGCGGCGAACCGCCAACCTGCGCATCGAATGGACACCGGCCGAAGCGCATCGCCTCAGCCTCAGCGCCCGTTACGCCGGCCGCCGCTTCGACGGCAACGATCTCGACAACCAGAGCTTCGCGCCGCTGCCGTCCTACACGGTGTTCGACCTCGCCGTTAGCACTCGCAGCGGTGCCGCCACCTGGTCGGCCGGCATCAACAACCTGTTCGACAAGGTGTATTCGACGCTTGCCTACAGCAACACCTACTACCCGATGCCCGAGCGAGCAGCCTGGGTGGCGGTGAGCTGGAGGATGTAAGGCCGCCCTGCGTCTGCAATTGGCGCCGGTGGCGGGGTTCTGTAGGACGGGTCTTCTGACCCTCGACAACAGCCTGTGCCGAAGCTTGCGGCATGCACAGGCCCAGTCGCGGCCAAGGCCGCTCCCACAATGCTTGCTCCCACAGAGGTCTCGCCGCCGTAGGGGTTCTGTGGGAGGGGTCTTCTGACCCCGACAGCGACCTGTGCCAAAGCTTGCAGCATGCACAGGCCGTGTCGCGGCCAAGGCTGCTCCCGCAAAGCTTGCTCCCAAAGAGGCTGCGCCGGCGTAGGGGGTCTGTGGGAGGAGTCTTCTGAACCCGACAGCGGCCTACATCGAAGCTCGGAGACAGCAGAGGCCGCGTCTTGGCCAAGGCCGCTCCCAGAATGCTTGCTCCAAAAGAGGTCGCGCCGGCGTAGGGGGTCTGTGGGAGGGGTCTTCTGACCCCGACAACGGCCTGTGCCAAAGCGTGCAGCATGCACAGGCCCTGTCGCGGCCAAGGCCGCTCCCACAAAGGCCGCTCCCACAAGTACACCGTCACCCGCGTCGCATCGCTGAAACATCCCCTCGCTACCCTCGAATGTCCGACAACACACAAACAATCAGGGGGTCTTCATGAAACTTACATCGCTCGCTGCGGCGCTGCTGCTGGCTGCTATCGCCGCACCGGCATCCGCCGTGTCCTTCGTCAATGGCATCGCCATCCCGGGCAGTACCGGTGACCTGTTCGGCAGCAGCGTGAACGACGGCCGGCTCGGCATGTTCTCCGACATCTACTACGACTCCAACCGCAACGAATGGTGGGGTCTGTCGGACCGCGGCCCGGGCGGCGGCACGCTGCCCTACGATGTGCGCGTCCAGCGCTTCACGCTCGACGTCGATCGCAGCACCGGCGCGATCTCGAATTTCCAGGTGGTCGATACGATCAAGTTCCGTAACGGCGCCGGCACCGTGCTCGGCGGCCAGTTCCCGAGCACGCTGGGTGGCTCGGCCAGCAATCTGGGCACCGCCTTCGACCCGGAAGGCATCGTGATCAACCCGCTGAACGGCCACCTGCTGGTGTCTGATGAGTACGGCCCGTCGCTGTATGAATTCGACCGCAGCGGCACGATGATCCGCGCCTTCAACACGCCGCAGGCGCTGCGCCCGGCGCTGACGGCCGGCGGCTACAACTACGACGGTGACGGCAATATCGGCCGCCGCACCAACCGCGGCTTCGAAGGCCTGGCGATCTCGCCGGACGGCCAATACACCTTCGCCATGCTGCAGAGCGCGATGGTGGACGAGGGCGGTGCCAATGGCGTCTATAACCGCATCGTCAAGTTCGACAACGCCAGCGGCGAAGCCGTCGCCCAGTACGCCTACCGGATGGAAACCGCCGCCCAGGGCCGTGGCATCTCGGCGCTGGTGGCGATCAACGACCATGAATTCATGGTGCTGGAGCGCAACAACCGCGGCCTCGGCGCCGACGCCACTTTCGCCGGCGCCGCCGGCAACAAGAACGTCTACCTGATCGACCTCGCCGGCGCGACCGACGTGACCGACATCGACCTCGACGCGGCCGGCGCCAGCTTCACCGCTGTCAGCAAGAACTCGACGCCCTTCATCGACCTCGCCGCCAACAATCTGCCGGAAACTGGCGGCGTGTCGCCCGAGAAGTGGGAAGGCCTGGCCGTCGGCCCCCAGCTCGACGACGGTTCGTGGCTCATCGTCGCCGGCAACGACAACGACTATTCGGTCACCCAGAACGGCAGCGCGGTGCAGTTCGACGTGCTTTTCAACCCGCTCACCCAGCAGCGCATCCAGTGCCCGCTGGGTTCGACCGAAGGTTGCACGCTGCACGCCAGCACCACGCCCTACAGTGGCAGCACCGACGGCTTCGAACTGATCCCCGGCGTGCTGCACGCCTACCGCGCCACCCCGTCCGAACTCGCCGGCTACACCGCCCCGGTGCCCGAGCCCACCACCTGGGCCATGCTGGGCGCAGGGCTGGCGCTGATCGGCGCGGTCGCGCGTCGCCGCGTCAACTGACGTGCTCGCGCATCCGCATCGACTCCGGTCGTGCGGATGCGCGAAGTCTCTTGTGAGAGCGGTCTTCTGACCGCGACGCGGCCCGTGCGCCAACGTCTTGCACCATTCGGCGGTCGCAACGCCCTCCGCGGATAGCCCGCTGCCGCCACGTCGCAGGACGTGATCAGTAGCCCGAATGTCGCGCTGCACCGTCGTCGATGCTCATGGAGAGCGCCGACCCGGGTCGATCTGTATCGCCCAGAGTGGCGACGTCGGCGAAGGGCAGTCTGCACGGATGGGGTGATCGCCTGCAAGGCGACGAGCCTGCTGGTCGGTGATTGCAGTTGTAAGTAGGCGTTTCGGTCGGAACGGTCGCCGCGCCTCTTAACGACTTCAGTGCGACGATGCGTGCACGTCGCAAAAAGTAGAGCAGAGTTCTCACGGCTTGGCCGATTTGGCGACGGCGGGGCCTTACCCGCAGGCCTTGCTTTCTGACCGAAGTGCAGTACTTTTCCCCATGTGGCCTAGGGCCGAGCGCGATCTCGGGAACAAATCCTGGCCCGATTCCACGGTCCTGCGTATATATATTGCTGCGAGATGAGCACGGCCCTGCAACGCTTGCTTCACTTTGATGGTCACTTCCCTGCAACCGTGACGTAGTACTCTGAGGTGTGGTTGCACTGCAGCATGCGTTCGAGCTATTTTCGAGACTGTCACAAATCGTGAGATGGTCAGCGGATGGATGGGACGCATAGCGGCATAATCGCGGCCCGGATGCGACCTCTCGTCGTCTAGCACTTCGGGGCAGGGCTCGTCCGGTTGCTCATCAATAACTTCAACCCGCAGTTGATTGCACTGGATGCTTAACTCGATGCAGGCTGACTCCTCTACCGCGAATCGCCCCGACTCGATCCGATCCAAGTTCGAGCTCTCATGGGTACTCGTGGCGCTTGGCTTTGCGGCCATGTATGTCCCGACCTTCATCGACCTGTTCAATGGTCTGTGGAGTACGGACGAGAACGCTCACGGCCCGATCATTCTGGCGGTATCGCTTTGGTTGCTCTGGGACAAGTGGAGAGAGGTTCGTAGCTCGCTTGCCGACGCGCGTCCGGCGCCGTTATTGGGCTCGGCTCTGCTGTTCTTCGGCTTCGTTGCGTATTTCATCGGTCGTTCGCAAGCGATCGACACCCTCGAGGTTGCTTCGATCATTCCAGTGATGATCGGCCTGGTGCTGCTGATGCTTGGTACGGCAGCGCTGCGGAAGCTCTGGTTTCCCTTCTTCTTCCTGATCTTCATGATCCCGCTTCCGGGCGTTTTCGTGCAGATGATCACGGTCCCGCTCAAGACGGGTGTGTCCTACGCTGCCGAGCACATCCTCTATTCGATGGGGTATCCGATCGCGCGTACGGGGGTGATTCTGGTTATCGGCCAGTATCAGTTGCTGGTCGCTGATGCATGTGCTGGTCTGCATTCGTTGTTTACGCTCGAAGCACTCGGGCTGCTCTACATGAATCTTGTCCGACATAAATCGTGGTTCCGTAACCTTCTTCTGGCCATCCTGATCATTCCCATCTCGTTCTGCGCAAACGTGATCCGTGTGATCGTCTTGACCTTGATCACCTACTACTTCGGAGACGAGGCGGGGCAGGGCTTCCTGCACGGATTCGCGGGCATGGTGCTTTTCATCAGTGCTTTGCTTCTCATCATCGGTGTTGATTCGATTCTGCGCATCGGGGTGAAGAAGGATGCTCAAGGAGTTGCTGCATGACCTACGTGCGTCCGGCCGCCATCGCAGTGTTTGTCGTCATGACCGCGCTCTCGTTTGCGGCAGAGAGCTTCAAGCCGACGATGCGCGTTGCAGAGGAAAAACCGGCGATCAATCTTGATGTTCAGGTTCCCGAGGCTTTCGGGGAATGGGTCATTGACAAGTCAATCATCCCGATCGCGCCGTCTCCGGACGTGCAGGCCTCGCTCGACGAGCTTTACTCGGCCACGCTCTCCCGTACCTACCGGAACGCGCAAGGCCAGCGGGTGATGCTGTCCATCGCCTACGGTAGCGATCAGAGTTCTGAAGCGACCGCCGTGCATCGTCCGGAGTTCTGCTACAGCGCACAGGGTTTCCGCGTATTCGGCGCGGGTGAAACGAAGATTGCGCTCGATGGCTACGAACTTCCGGCGCAGAGGCTTGTTGCGCGCCAGGGTCAGCGTCTTGAACCTATCACGTACTGGATCACCATCGACGAGGAAGCGACGTTGCCGGGCCTTGGCCGCAAGCTTGAACAGCTTCGCTACGGACTGCAGGGGAAGATTCCGGACGGCATGCTTTTCCGCGTATCGACCGTTGGTCTCGACGAGGCCACCGCTTTCAATGTTCAAGAGAGCTTCGTTCGCTCTCTTTACTCCGTGTTTGATCTCAATTTCCGCAATCGCTACTTCGGGACTGTCAGGCAATCATGAATAAAAAGGCACTCATCACCGGCGTTACCGGCCAGGACGGCGCTTACCTCGCTGAATTCCTGCTCAAGAAGGGCTACGAAGTCCATGGCATCAAGCGTCGCTCGTCGCTGTTCAACACCGACCGCATCGACCACCTGTACGAAGACCCGCATGTCAACAACCGCAAGTTCGTCCTGCACTACGGTGACCTGACCGATTCGACCTCTCTGGTGCGCATCATCCAGAAGGTGCAGCCGGATGAGATCTACAACCTGGCCGCGCAGTCGCACGTGGCGGTGAGTTTCGAGGAGCCGGAATACACGGCCAACGCCGATGGCATCGGCGCGCTGCGCATCCTGGAAGCCATCCGCATCCTCGGCCTGGAAAAGAAGACCCGTTTCTATCAGGCCTCGACCTCCGAGCTGTACGGTCTGGTGCAGGAGATTCCGCAGAAGGAAACCACGCCCTTCTACCCGCGCAGCCCGTATGCGGTCGCCAAGCTCTACGCCTACTGGATCACCGTCAATTACCGCGAGGCTTATGGCATGTACGCCTGCAACGGCGTGCTGTTCAATCACGAGTCGCCGGTGCGCGGCGAAACCTTCGTTACGCGCAAGATCACGCGCGCCATCGCGCGCATCGCCCTCGGCCTGCAGGACTGCCTGTATCTGGGCAATATGAGCGCGCTGCGGGACTGGGGCCATGCCCGCGACTACGTCGAAATGCAGTGGCTGATGCTGCAGCAGGACAAGGCCGAAGACTTCGTCATCGCCACCGGCGTGCAGTACAGCGTGCGCCAGTTCGTCGAGTTTGCCGCCGCCGAACTCGGTATCACGGTGCGCTTCGAAGGCGAGGGTGAGAAGGAAGTGGGCATCGTGGCCGCTGTCACCGGTGACCGCGCCAAGGTGAAGGTGGGTGACGTGATCGTGAAGGTCGATCCGCGTTACTACCGCCCGACCGAGGTCGAAACCCTGCTCGGCGACCCGACCAAGGCGCGCGAGAAGCTGGGCTGGACGCCGAAGACCACGCTGCAGGAGCTGGTCAAGGAAATGGTCGAATCCGACTACACCAGCGCCAAGCGCGACGCGCTCGTGAAGATGGCCGGATTCCAGGCCTACGACTATCACGAGTAAGCGGGCGACTCATCCCATGGACAAGCACGCGCGCATCTATGTTGCCGGCCATCGCGGTCTGGTCGGCTCGGCCATCGTCCGCAATCTCGAGGCCAGGGGCTACACCCAGGTCCTCAAGCGCACGCACGCCGAACTCGATCTGACCGATGCCGCCGCGACCGAGGCTTTCTTTGCCGAACACAAGCCGGAGTATGTGTTCCTCGCCGCTGCCAAGGTCGGCGGCATCGTTGCCAACAACAGCTACCCGGCCGAGTTCATCCGCGACAATCTGGTGATTCAGGCCAACGTGATCCACAGCGCGTGGAAGCACGGTGTTACGCGGCTGATGTTCCTGGGGTCGAGCTGCATCTATCCCAAGCTCGCGCCGCAGCCGATGCGTGAGGACTGCCTGCTCACCGGTCCGCTGGAACCGACCAACCGCCCGTACGCGCTTGCCAAGATCGCGGGCATCGAAATGTGCTGGAGCTACAACCGGCAGTACGGCACGAAGTATCTGGCCGTGATGCCGACCAATCTGTACGGACCGGGCGACAACTACCACCCGGAGAACAGTCACGTCATTCCGGCGCTGCTGCGCAAGTTCCACGAGGCCAAGCAGCGCGGCGACCGGAAGGTCACCATCTGGGGCACCGGCACGCCACGGCGCGAGTTCCTGTACAGCGACGACATGGCCGACGCCTGCGTCTTCCTGATGAACCTGCCGGACGATCGCTATACGAGCCTGCTGGGCAGCGACGAGTCGGTGAGCGGCCGGTTCGAGCCTCCGCTGGTGAATGTGGGCGTCGGTGAGGACGTCACGATCAAGGAACTGGCCGAACTGGTCGGCAAGGTGGTCGGTTTCGACGGCGAGCTGGTGTTCGACACGACCAAGCCGGATGGCACGCCGAGAAAGTTGATGGATGTTTCGCGACTCAATGCGATGGGATGGGTTGCGCCGACAGAGCTATCCGCGGGCCTTGCTATTGCTTATAGCGATTTCATCGCCACGCAATGACTGTGGT
Organism: Methyloversatilis sp.; assembly: GCF_965284615.1. Lineage (GTDB taxonomy): Bacteria > Pseudomonadota > Gammaproteobacteria > Burkholderiales > Rhodocyclaceae > Methyloversatilis. Next base: position 2,355,234 of record NZ_OZ260098.1, on the reverse strand, counting down.
TGTCGCAGTGTTGTACGCCTCGACTTGGTTTTTCGTATCTATTTGCCAAGGTATTCTCGCCATCTGCGTTAAGGCATGGCGGCGAGGGTCAGGACTGCACGTACTTGCGAAGGTGACGCGCCCTCCTTTTCACAGGGCAGCTTGATGTCCTCGAAACGTGATCGAGTGTGGGCGCTTGCTGATCAGGGCATGCAGTCGGCGACCAATTTCGCGACGATGGTCCTAGCTGCGCGGGCACTGGACGTGCAGTCTTTCGCCCATTTTTCGCTGGCCTATCTGGCCGTGTTGTTTGCATTGTCCTTCCATCGTACTTGGGTTACCCAGCCTATGAATGTGCTGGGCGCGCAGCGGCCTGACGAATTACCGGCGCGCGCCCGTGCGCTCTGGCGAGCGCATGCGATGCTGATTCCAGCGGGCGGTGTGCTGTGCGCGGCCGTCGCTATGTTCGCGTTTCGCGACCTTTGGTTGCTTCTCGCGACAGTCGTTTATCTAGCGCTTTATTTCCTGCAGGAAATGCAGCGCAGATACGCGTACACGCTGTTTCGCATCCGTGAAGCCAGCCTGACCAGTCTGGTGATGGGCGGCGTACAGCTGGGCGGCATGGCGGTATTGATGTTTTCCGGATGGTCGTCCGGTACGAACTGGATGCTGGCGCTGCTGCTCGCGCAGATTGCTGGGCTGGCGACCGGGTTGCTGCTGGTGGGACTTCCGCGAAAGGTTGTCGCGGGGTCTGAAATGGGGGCGATTGAAGTGCTGTCCGCCCAACTTTCGCATTCGCGCTGGATCGTCGCAAGCCAGTTGGTGTTCTGGGCGAGCAGTCAGGCTTATCCGTTCATGATTGCAGGTGTGGATACAGCTCAGGCAGCAGCTTTCAACGCCGGCATGTCCATCCTGAATGCAGCGAACGTGGTGAGGATGACGCTGGCGAATTACCTGCCTGCGCACGCAGGGCGCGTGTTGGCGCACGAAGGTGCGGATGCTCTGCGTACCTTCGCGCGTAGCACGCTGCTCCGGATCGCGCTGGCCGGCATCGTGATCTGGCCAGTCGTGCTGCTGCTTGGCCGGCCGCTGGTCGAACTGTTGTATGGCGGCAAGTTCGTGGGAGCTGACAAGGTACTCGAGTGGGTGGCGCTGGGCATGTGGGCAAGCATGTTCAGCGTGGTGTTGAATGCGGTGGCGCTTGCGCTGGACACGACCCGTAACGTATTCATGAGCAATGCGGCAGGCGCGCTCTTTTCATGTACCGTCGGTGCGTACCTCACGCTCACTTATGGGCTGGTGGGGGCGATATGGGCCAATGTTGCCGGATATGTCATTCCTGCAGTCATGCAGGCGACGCATATGTGGCCGCATCTGAAGACACGCGGATAGAAGGCAGACCATGGAATTGACCGCATCAAGAGTGGGCGGCGTACCCGTTACCGCCGGACGGCTGTGGGGCGGCGGCTTGATCATGACTGATCTGATGCTGCTTTTCGTCCTGTTCATCGCGATCCTGTTCGCGATGGACCCGTTCATCTGGTACGCGGACAAAAGAACTGTTTTCAAACACGTTCACCTGATGTTCATACTTCCAACGCTCGTGCTTGCATGGTTGGCGGGCAGAATAAACAGAGATCCGCTGCAAGGTGGCCATGTTCTGAAGCAAGCGTGGGTATTGGTTCTTTTTGCCGTATGGGTGGTGGCTGGTGCTCTATATGCGCGCTTTCACATCAAGGTTGTTGAGACATTTTTGATCATGGGGCTTTATATGCTCATGATGCCGCTGTTTGCGCGATTCTTCGCTGATCACAAAGATCCGACGCCGATACTGAATATTTATCTTTCGCTGCTCTTTCTAAGCATCGTTATTGGCGTGGGTTGGCAAATTGCTGAGGGAAAGTGGAATGAGTTTCACGAAGAAGAGTTTCTGACTGTCCCTTTGGCGGTATATTTTTTTGCTCGCTCGAGAACCGCAAAGGCGCGCGTTTTCTCAATTCTGCTCCTTATAGGGCTTATGCTGGTCGTAATCAAGAATACGTCGTTCTTGGTTGCAGGGGTCGCGATTTCTTATTTGTGGTGGATTTTTGTTCGAAAAGAGATCCAGAAGAAAACGGCGCTACGACGCATCTTTCATTACTTTATGCTTATCTTCGTAGCGTTTGCAGTTGTAGGCGCCTATGCCGGTATCAAGGCACTCAAGTCAACCTCGCTGCCGGATGGAAATCCGAAATATCGCCTCTACACCTACGAACAAACCTGGGAGAACTTCCAGAAATCGCCGGTGTGGGGGAAGTCGTTCTCCGGTGCCGGGGCGGAAAAATTCGGCCTTTTCACGGTGGCTGCGTTGACGCAGGTTCTTCCGACACACAGCGATCTTCTCGACATTCTGGCGCAAGGTGGTCTGATCGGTGTCGCGCTGTTCGGCTATGGGTTGTGGCGCATCGGCCGCTACACGCAGAAGCGCTTCAGGGATCGACCGCCGGGTGCGCTCAGTGACGGTCTGGTGGCGCATTTTCACTGGATTGCGGTCAGTTGCATCGCGGCACTTCCGGTGGTGGCGTTCAACCCCATCATGCTTCAGCCGGGCAAGGCATTCATTCTTTGGATGAATCTCGGCATATTGCTCGGCCTTGCGATGAGATGTGACTCCTGTCCATCCCCGAAAAAACCAGACTGATACATCTTCTTTCATGACGCCGACAATATCGATCGTCACTTGTTCATACAATCAGGCGGCATTCCTTGATACGACGATCCGATCCGTCGTCGCGCAGAAAATTGAAGGGCTCGAGTATTTCGTAGTCAACGGTGGCTCCACTGATGGCAGCGTGGACATTCTTCGCAGGCACGAGATTGACCTTGCCGGTTGGGTCAGCGAGAAGGATGGTGGGCAGTCCGAGGCGATCAACAAGGGACTACAGCGCGCCTCCGGCGAAGTCGTCGGATGGCTGTGTTCCGATGACGTCTTGCTCGACGGTGCCTTGTCGGAGGTACTCGAGTTCTTTGCCCGGCACCCCGATGTGGACGCCGTTTACGGCGATGCGGTGCTGATCGACGGCAAGGGCCGGCCATTGCGCATGAAGCACGAAATCGGCTTCATGCCCTGGCTACTCGCTTTCGACCATAACTACATTCCGCAGCCATCGATGTTCTGGCGGCGCAGGGTTCACGAAAAGATCGGCTATCTGCGCGAAGACCTGCATCTGACGATGGATCTCGAACTCTGGCTGCGTTTTGCGCGCGCCGGCCTCAAGGTCGCACATGTCCGACGCTGTTGGTCAGGCATGCGATGCCATGACAGCCAGAAGGTGTTCACCCAGCATGATGCGATACGGAGTGAGAACGCGGAGTTGCGTCAGCATTATGGCGACGCCGTTACGCGAATGTTGCCACTGCCGGTCGTGCGCGCTCTTGCCCGGGCTACGCGAGTGGTTACAAAGGGACTGCAGGGTGGATATGTCAAATCGGTGCCGGAGAGTGTTCGTTTGTCGCTCCAGCGCCTTCATGCCGTAGCCGGGAAATGACGAAAACGGTCGTACTGATCGAGCCGCTGCTCCGCGGCAGCCGCCTCCAGATCGTCGCCAATTTCCTCTCGGCGCTCGCCGGGCAGGCGAAGGTCGTACTGCTTACCCGCAAGGACTATGCGTCGGAGCATTTTTCCGAACTGATCGTCAACGCCGGTCTCACGCCTCATATCGAGACCGTGGGCTCTGATCTCGGCGGGGCATGGATGCGCAATCTGACGAATGATGAATGTGCGCTTTTCGTCACGCGTTTGGCCGCTATCGCGCGGGATCTGGAGGCATCCGGACAGTCCGCCAGTTTCGTGTTCATGGCGCTGGACGACTATCTCGCCGCGTATCTTCGCCATGCGCTTGTTCTGAGACAGATCGCTCGCGCCCACGAGCTTTATTGCGTGAAGTATCGAGTCGAATACCTGTTCAGGCTGAATCCGGGGCTTCGCTTCCGCAGTTTTGTGCTGCGCGTCCTGACGTCGATGGCGCTTGGCTTGTCGAGGGCGCGACTGGTCACCTTTGACGAACGTCTGCAGCCGGGGAGGCGCATCGCAGGCGTGCTGCCAGACCCATGGTTTGGAGACTTCTCTCCTCGTCAGCGCGAACAAGGGCGCCGCATGCTCGGCCTCGCCGATGATGCATTCGTACTGCTCTCGCTCGGCAAGCAGGACCGGCGAAAAGGTTTTGACTTCATTTTGTCGCTCCTGCCCGAATTGATGCGCAAGGAGGGCGTTGTCCTTGCGATCGTGGGCCGGATAGACAAGGCCTTTGTTCAGGCCTTCGATCTGGCCAAGCGGTCACACCCCGGACGTATCGTCCATGTTGACGCCTTCGTGCCAGAGTCGGATCTCCCCGCATATTTCGCGTCGGCGGATGCGTTTCTCCTCCCCTACAGCCGGGACTTTACGGCTACGAGCGGAACACTCTGCCGCGCCGCGGCCTCCGGCGTCCCGGTGCTCTCGACGGCACATGGCCTCGTGGGCCATCGCGTGCGCCAAGACGGCCTGGGTGCCACATTCGATTTTGGCGACGCTGCTTCTTTCATGTCCGGTGTCGATTTACTGCGCGCAGCCGATGAAGGCGAGCGAGCCCTGAGGGCGGGCAGGGCGGCCGATTTCGCCAGCCGCATGTCCCTGCCAGTGTTCGAGCGCGCGGTACGCAGATTTCTTCGTATTGATACCTAGGGTAAGCCATTGAACATTCTGATACTCCACGGCTATTCCGATTCCAACAAGGGAGATCTGGCTATTGTCGTCGGCATGGTCAAGGGGATCCGGCAGGTAAAGCCGGATGCCAGACTGACCTTGCAGTCCGTGTATTCCGAACTTGACCCGGATTTCGCCTTTCATCATCGCTTCGTTACGCGCCTCGGCCTGGAAGTGCAACAGATGGCGATTCCATCGCCCTACGTCGATACCGCGTCGCACAGCGCGTTCAGGAATGTGTCGGCGATGCTCAATCTACTGAAGAGCACGGTCGCCGAGTTGCTGGTGCGCCGTCTCCCATTCCTGGCCGGACTCTTCCCGAGGCAGCACAGGGCCGTGCTCGCCATGAAGCAGGCGGATGTGGTGCTGCTCAAGGGCGGTCAGTACATCTACAACGATCAGGGAGGGCTGCGCGCACTGCTCTATCTGTGGCGCATCCTGCATCCGATTTTCGTGGCGCATAAACTTCGTCGCCCTGTCGTGATGCTGGGCCAGAGCGTCGGCCCGTTGGTCGATGAGCGTGGAAGGGCGATGACCCGGCGCGCACTCGAACTTTGCCAGAAGCTGATCGTCCGGGAGCAGAAGTCGGAAGCGCTGCTGCGCGAGCTCGGTCTTGATTCAAAGGTGGTCCGGGCTCCGGACTTTGCCTTCCTGATCGAACCGACTCGACCCGCGCAATTTGGCGACGTCGTAAAAAAGCTGGGGCAGGGGCAGTGGATAGGGGTGACGGTCGTCAATTGGACCTTTCCCGATTCGAGCGATCCCCATGCTCGCAGGGAAGCCTATCTCGACGCACTGTTCGAAACCGCTGTCAGCGTTGCGAATTCGCACGGCGTGGGTATCGCGCTGTTTCCGCAGGTCACCGTGCAGCATCACGGGGAGAGCGACCTTGATCTGTTGAATCGGCTTGCCCAGCGCCTTGAGGCGGTGGGCGTTCCTTACCTGCTGGTGCGCGACGATCTTGCACCGGAAGAGCTGAGTTTTCTCTACGGCATGTGCCGGGTGCTGCTGGGTACGCGTCTCCACTCATGCATCCTTGCCGCCTGCGCCGCCTGCCCCGTGGTGGCGATCCGATATCAAGGGTTCAAGACCGAAGGGGTGATGGCTGAACTGGGACTCGAAAACAGGGTATTCGATATTTCAAACGTTCAGTTGACGGAGCTCGTCCCGGCGATAGAGGAATCACTCGCTCACCGTGACGAGATCTCTGCCGCGATTGCAGCACGGGTCGCCCGGTTCAAGGTTGAACTGGTTACTCATCTGCAAAGGGCGCTTGCATGAATGGCGCTATTTCGCTCCGCAGCGTGGCGGTGCGCCACCTTGTGGTTGGATTTCTGATCGCGCTGTTGCTTCCGCTTGCCGTGCTTGCCGATGCGCCCCGTGACAGGGTGGGTGTGCACATTCACCGCGCAGTCAAGACCCCTTGGCCTGACGCTCCGATCGGGGCTTGGCGGCTTTGGGACGCCGGTGTCTCGTGGCGCGACATGGAGCAACGCCGCGGCGAGATCGATTTCAATCGTCTTGATCTGTGGGTCAGGCTGGCCGAAACCAAAAATGCCGAGGTGGTATACGCGTTCGGTGTTACGCCGCGATGGGCCTCTGCACGTCCGGACGAGGCGGGGGCCTACGGCGAGGGCTCTGCTGCGGAGCCCGCGCGGATGGAAGACTGGCGCAACTTCGTGCGTGCGGTGGCGACCCGTTACAAGGGCCGCATACGGACCTACGAGGTCTGGAACGAGCCGAACTGGAAGAATTTCTATACGGGCTCCTGGGAGACGATGGCGGATCTGACGCGTGAGGTTGCGCGGATCGTCAAGGAGATCGATCCCGGTGCGCGCATCGTGCTGCCAGCGCTCGCCAGCGGTGACGGTCTGAACCGGATCGACGCGCTGCTCGCCACGGGTGTGGCAAAGCATGTCGATGTGATCGGTTACCACTTCTACACTGGGCATCGCCCCCCTGAGGTGATGTTCGAGATGACGCAGAGACTCAAGTCTTCTCTTGAGCGCGCCGGCGTGCGCGACAAGCCCATATGGAATACGGAGTTCGGCTGGCTGGTCCAGGGGGCAGGCAGAGCGATAGATCCAGCCATAGCGGGGTTTTCGAAGAAGGATCCGGTGTATTCCGAAGCGATGGCAGCATCCTTTGTTGCCCGAGCCATCTTCATTCTTGAGAGCCAGGGCGTGTCGAGAAACTTCTTCTACGCCTGGGACAACGAGTCGATGGGGGCTTTCGATCCGAAAACGGAGAAGATCAAGCCGTCCTTCCCGATTGCGCTCCGTGCACTGGACCGCTGGCGTCAGGGTCGTCGCTGGCATTGCGAGCGGCAGCTTCATGATGTTTTCTGCCGCGATGCGAGCGCACCAGGCATGGCGATCGCGTGGACGGTTGCTGACGAATTCGACCTGTCACGTCTAAAAGGTCAGTGGAGCAGCGTCGAAACGATGGATGAGCATGTCGTTGACCTTGCGACGTTCAGTGGCCGAGACGGGTTTGGACCCGGCCCGTTCCTGCTCAGAAAGTAGCCCGGTCAGCGATGAAGGTTCTTGTTTGCCATAACCGTTATCAGCAGCGAGGCGGCGAGGATTCGGTCTTCGAGTCCGAGGTCGGATTGCTGCGTACCTTCGGCCACGACGTGGAAACCTTCGTGCGCGACAACGAAGGTCTGGAGTCGCGCGGGAAGCTGAAGCTGCTCGCGGATACGATCTGGTCGTCGGAGAGTCATGCGGAACTGTCTGATGCGATTCGCACCTTCAGGCCGGACGTGATTCATGTTCATAACACGTTCGCCCGGCTTTCGCCCTCCATCTACTCGGCTGCCGCCAGCTTGCACGTGCCGGTCGTGCAGACCCTGCACAACTTCCGTCTGCTCTGTCCTCAGGCACTCTTGATGCGGGAGAGCAAGGTATGTGAGGACTGCGTGGGGCACTTGCCTTGGCGCGGCGTGATGCACGCGTGTTATCGCGGATCGCGGGCGCAGACGGCAGCCTTGGCCGCAGCCGTCACGGTCCATCGCGCACTGGGGACCTGGTCGTACAAGGTGAGCCGTTACATCGCGCTGAACGATTTCTGCAAGGAGGTCTTCATCCGAGGCGGGTTGCCACGCGACCGGCTGCGCGTGAAGCCGAATTTCGTCGAGGACCGGCGCATGGACCCATCAACGGGCAGCGACGAATTCCTCTATGTCGGTCGGCTTTCGATCGAGAAGGGTATCGACGTGCTCTCGTCGGCGCTCTCACTTGCGCCCGACGTCAAGTGTCACGTGGTGGGCACGGGTGAGATGGATGGGGCGATACGGATGCGTCCGAATGCCGTGATGTACGGGTGGCAGGATGGCGCATCGATCAATGACCTGATGCATCAGCATCTGGCGCTGGTGATGCCCAGCGTCTGGTACGAGAACTTCCCGCGCACGCTGGTCGAGGCCTTTTCTGCCGGGCTTCCGGTCGTTGCCAGTCGCCTTGGTGCCATGGCAGCACTGATCGAGGACGGCCGGACTGGGTTGCTTTTCAATCCTGGCGATCCGGGCGACCTTGCAGCCAAGCTCGAATGGGCGCGTGCGCATCACTTGGAAATGCACCGTATGGGTGAGAACGCGCGGCGCGAGTACGAGCAGAAGTACACACCCGCCAGGAATCATGAACAACTGTTGTCCATCTACCGCGAAGCCATCGAGGAGGTTGCACTTTGACCGATGAAAGAACCACGGTGCCTGTGCTATCGGTGCCCATCGACGTCATCGGGTGGGACGCGGCCGTACGACGAATCATGTCCTGGGCGCGCCAGCGCTCGTCCCGTTACGTCACCATCTGCAATGCCCATGTCGTTGTCACCGCGAGCCGTTCGCCGGATTACTTCAGGGTCATCTCGAGCAGCGATATGGCAACGCCCGATGGTGCCCCCGTTGCATGGATGATGCGAAAGCTTGGATTTCCCCATCAGCCAAAGATCAGCGGTCCGGATCTAATGCCAAGCCTTCTTGAACAGGCGAGGACCTCCGGCATCCCGGTCTTCTTTTTCGGTAGTACTCCGGAGACCCTTGCACTTCTTGTTGACCGTGTCCGCGAGAGGCATCCAGACATTGTTGTCGGAGGTATCTGCTCGCCGCCCTTCCGGCCCCTTTCCGAGGAGGAGGACGCGGCAATCGTGGCGCAGATCAATGACAGCGGGGCCGGGCTCGTATTCGTTGGACTTGGCTGCCCGAAGCAGGAGCGTTGGATGGCCGAGCACCGTGGTCGTGTGAATGCGGTAATGCTTGGCGTCGGTGCGGCGTTCGACTTCTATGCGGGAACCGTCAATAGGGCGCCGGAATGGATGCAGCGTCACGGGCTCGAATGGCTGCACCGTCTGCTGTCGGAACCGCGCCGCCTGTGGAAGCGCTACCTGACCACGAACACATTGTTCGTGGTCGGAGCGGCCCGCCAATTGCTGGCGGGCCGTCGCTGATCCTTCAAAGTCACGGGCAACCGGATGCGTTGACGGCGAGACCTGCAGTCGTCCCCCCGCAACTGTCCTGACTGTCCGGAATACCGTCCTGATCGCTGTCGAGAAGCGAGCGTTCCTGGGTGAATACAACGATGGATTCGTGGGCAAGCAATGTGGCGGGCCACGAAATCGGTTGTTCGGTTCGAAGATCGACATACTTCGAGCAGTTCGCCGGCGTGAGCTCGGCGTCAGGGCATTCGACGTACTGAGCGCTGCTCTCGGGGTTTGAAATCAGTCGGATCTGCGTGCTTTCTTCGACCGACGAAATCGGAACCAGATCGAGGCGTCCGATTTCAACTGCTTGGCCCGGTTTGATGCCCCCGAAGTAAACTCGGGCACCATTGTCCAGCGTCGCCGGATTGTTCTTCACGACAGTATTGTTAGCCTTGAATATGAAGGCGTGACGCTTCCATTGTCCATCGCCGGTCACCGAGATGGGCGAACCCATCAGGCTGCTGAAGCCGTTCTGACCGCCGCCACCGCGACGAATCACGATGTCCACCTTTTGCCCTGCGGCGGATGTCCTGAGATCAAAGGACAGTCGATACCACTGGTCCTTGGTCGTACTGAAGTTCGGGCTGATGAGGATACTGTCAGCAGTTCCGGCTGCAGCACGGATGCACGGAGCATTGGGGCAGCCGGCGTAGGAGATGGGTGCCGGTGCCGTGGCCGACGTCCAGGTCTTCCATCCGTCCGGGCCGGTGTCGATGACGAGCGTCGGAAGGATGTTCGCTCCCGTCACACGATACTGCGCATAGGCCTTGGGCGCGATGTAGGTGTTGTCCGTCGCGGCAAGCGCGGCGGCGACCCCCGTGTTGCCGAGAACCGAGCTTTCCCATTGCGAGTAGGTATAGCTGACGTTCTGCCATTCTCCTGCCGCGTCCTTCCACGAATTCATCGCGACGACCGCGGTCAGCAGACCGGAGTATAGGTTGCCGGCATAGGTGGCGAAACGCGACGGAAAGGAAAACTCCGAAAGTTGGTAGAGGGCCGGAACGGGGGTGGTCGGGACGAACAGATTCCCGCGTATCTCGTTGCCGTAAATGTCACCTGCCGGATTCAGCCTGTTCCAGTTTTCCTGGAACCACAATTGATTGACCCGGTTTCCGAACAGGGTGTTGTTCTCGATGACGTTGTTGAAGGCGTTGTGCACCTGGATGCCGTTGTCGGCATTGCTGACGGTATTTTGACGAACGGTCACGCCGGATGTCAGATCGTCCAGGTAGATCCCGACAGCCTGGGTACTTGCGCGCGGTTTGCCGTCAGTGCGACCGATAACATTCTCGACCACGTTGTTCTCGATGACTCCGTCATTGTCTGTCTCCTGCACATAGATGCCACCTCCGTCGTCGAGAACCAGGCAGCTGTCAACAACGTGATTGCCGCTGACCACGCTTCCCTTGTCGGCGCGAATACCTGTGTAGGCGCTCCGGACCAGGGTGTTGCCGCTTACAGTTGCGTAGGTTCCGGCGTGCAGCGACGCGAGCGCGGGCGCGGGCAGGCGCTCAGGATCGGTCGGCGAACTGTTGGTGCCGCTCCCTACGATCAAGTTGTCACGCACGACTGCGTATATGGCGCTGGTTTTCCAGTGCTGGGTGCCGGAGAGAGCGTCGAGACGAGTGTCACTGATTTCCGAGTTCGAAATCATGAACTCGCGGCTGGCGAGAAAATCCACTCCGAAACCTGCCGTTCGAGATATTGACAGGCCGTCGAGCTGAACGTTTGTGCTGTTGGTCGCGACAACACCGGTCCCTACCTTCTGTACGCGAAGGTTCCTCACCACCACATTGGACTGATTACTCAAGTCGATTCCGCGATCAAGCACCGTGGCGGTCACACGACCTGCAGGTACGGCAGCGTCATGCGTGGCTAGAATCAGGCGGCCGGTCGTCGAGTCGGCAAACCATTCGGCGGGGCTGTCAACCATCCATCCAGCGCCCGTCAGGAAGAATCCCCAGCCCTGCTGGAGAGCGAACAGCGAACTGTCTCGCAGTGTCACGGTACTTCCGGACAGTGACCGTATGGCGTTCTCCTCGAACGCCCAAGAGCGACTGCGGATGTTAACACCCAGCCCGGGAGTGAGCGAAGCACCGCCGGGAAGTCCGAGAGTTGTCGGGAGCGTGAAACTGGTAGAAACGTTCGTTGCCCGCTGAGGATGTTGGAAATAGGGTGCGTCGGCGGGAATCGGGAGATAGACGGATGTAGGCGCGGTTGACAGATGGCCCGCGTTTGGATGATGGGCAGGATTCTGAAGAACGGATCCGACATGTACTTCGAGCGGTAGTGGGTAGCTCGGCACTATCGCAACGTCATCGAAGACCAGGGGACCATTACCCGGACGGAGTTCCAGATCAAGCCGGGCGTTATTCGCCGTCTCGGTTGCGGTAAAGGTTGCTGTAATGGTCTGCCAGTTACCGTTACCAGTCAGCGTCTGTGCGAGTCCGAGCGTTTCCCAAGGCGCTGCGTTGCGCCGAACGACGACGTTGGCCGAGTGTCCTAGCGGCAGTCGATACGTGAGGCTGATCCGCACGGACTGTCCCGCGGCTACCGGAAATGTGTTGCTTATGGCCAGTGAATGTTGACGAGCCGATCCGCCATCAAGCGTAAGGCACGTTCCGGCGGTCGGACACGTTGAGGAGAGATAGAGCTTGTGGTTGCCCGCGTCCGACCATGAGGACCACGGGGCCGCAACGCCAAGATCTGCCTTACCGTTGATGATGACGTTGGGTGGCCAACTTGCGACCCACTTCCCGCTCGTCGTTGTGCTGGACCACCCCGCGGAGGGAAGCGTGACGCTACCGTCAATAATGGGCTTGTTGGTGCAACCTGCCGGGAACGAGCCGATTTCGATCGGTGCGGTCGCCGAACCAGAGCCCGAAAGCTTCAGTGTTTCGTTCCAACGCTGGCCACATTTCAGGAGTATCACGTCGCCGGCTGCTAGAGGCGCCGATGCAACCTTGGCCAGCGACCTCCACGGTCCGGTCGCAGCTGCGGACTGAGTCGCCGCCAGTCCGTCGTTCGAATCGCGGCCTGCCTGACTGTCAACGTAGTACGTTTCCGCGCTCGCTAGGCTTGTTGCGAACAACGCGACGAGCGCAGAGAGAGTTCTGATCAAATTTCGCTGATGCATTGAAGTCACCAAGGTTATGACATCCGTAATGTCTTTGTCGGATAAGTCTTGGCAAGAGGGCTGGGCCCTCTCACAATCATCTCAGGTTTAGATGACCAGCTTGGTGCAGGACAGTTGCCGGCGCGGCGTGAACGCTCAGTAGTGAGCACCTCGTCGCTTTTTTCTTGTTGATATGGTTGCCGTCTCTCGTCAGGGCACGGTGGTCATGCTTGGTCGGAGGCCTGACTGGGCCGCCAGAGCGACACCCAATTCAGCAGATCTGCGTTGGGTTCCTGAGCACGCAATGCATTTGACGATCACGCTCGGCAAACCTTGAATGCGAAATGAAGAAGCATCCCCCTGCATATCTCTGCCTTGGGTGCGTCGATTTTTGAAATTGGCGCGAGACCTCGGTTTGAGCTGTAGGACAAGGAGCGGATTGAGGCTGATTACGAAGTGAAACTATTTGTAAGGGTGTGGCGATGATCTCGAAGGACGACTTTCTGGCCGTTGTAAGCAGGACGCCCCTGATTTCGATCGATCTGATTCTGCGATCGCAGGGTGACAACATCTTGCTTGGCCGGCGCAACAATCGTCCGGCTAAGGACTTCTGGTTCGTTCCGGGCGGCCGCATCCTGAAGGATGAGCGGTTGGCCGATGCGTTGGTTCGAGTGGTGAGGCGAGAGCTCGGGACAGCGGTACCCTTGGCGGGCTGGCGTAGCGTGGGCATCTATGAGCATCTCTACCCGGATAACTTTGCGGGTGTTGAAGGCATCAGCACGCACTACGTGGTCTTGCCACATCAACTGGATCTGGACTCCGAGGTTGCCCTTGAGTCAGATGATCAGCACGAGGCGCTACGCTGGTTCTCGGTTGACGAACTGATGGTGCATGACGAAGTGCATCCATACACCAAGGCGTATTTCGCGAGGCCCGCTGAGCCGCTGGACAGACTGACGGACGGGCTCTGACTTTTTCCACGGAAGGGCTTCTGGAGAGCCTTTGACTAAGGGGCATTCGCCGTATTGCCGTTTCCGATCTTCGGCCGGTGGTAGGGCGTGTCACTGAGCGGGGGAGAAACAAGGCCTGTTCCGGGGGCTCGCGGGCTTCGCGCACTGCTTCGGTGTGCTGAGCGAATCGGCGGACTTCCTTTGTAGGACGACCGACTACTGCGCGCCGGAACTCGAACGCAGTCTGGCGTGGAACGACCCGACGGTCGTTGTTGCCTCGCCGTTGGCGGGCGAACTGCTGCTGTCGGCTGAGGACCTGGCAGGCATGCCGCTGGGCGAGTGCGTGGTGTTCGAGGGGCTTTGAGGTGGCAACGCCTTTCTTGTGGGAACTGCCTTGGCCGCTTCCGGCATGGCCTCTGCAATCCGCAGGCTTCGATAAAGGCTGCCGTCGGGGTCGGAAGACCCCTCCCACAGAAAACCCGGGCCCCGGCTCGGGTCGCTGGTCAGGCGCCCCCCTTGTGGAAGCGGCCTTGGCCGCGACGCGGCTGCTGCCGTCCGTCAACTTCGATACAGGCCGTTGTCGGGGTCAGAAGATTCCTCCCTCAGAGGACCGACCGACCTCTCCCCTGTAACGCCGGCCGCTTCTACGGATTCCCGCTGCGTGCGCTCAGGTCACTGTGTCACCACGCGGCGGCGGGCCGAGCTTTTCCAGTTCCACCTCCTCGTCAGGCTCGTATAGCCGCGACCGCGTCAGAAAGCGGATGCCCTCCGGTGATTCGATCGAGAAGCCGGATCCACGGCCGGGTACGACGTCGATGATGAGATGGGTGTGCTGCCAGTACTCGAACTGCGACGCGCTCATGCAGAAGGGCATGCCGCCGATCTCGCCGAGGAGTACGTCGGAACTGCCGAGTATGAATTCATTGCGCGGGTAGCACATCGGGGCGCTGCCGTCGCAGCAGCCGCCGGACTGATGGAAGAGCAGGGCGCCGTGCTTGCGGGCGAGCTTTGCGATCCATTCGAGCGCTTCGGGGGTGGCGCTGACGCGGGTGACCATGGGTTCTCCTCCTGCGTGGGTTCTTGTGTGAATGATGACCGTAGGGTGCTCGGATGGTTGCCGGAGCGGGGGCGGTTGGACGGATGCCGATTTTGTAGGAGCGGTCTTCTGACCGCGACAGGGCGGATATTGATGCGCCCGCGCTTCGTTTGCCGCTGCTGTCGCGGTCAGAAGACCGCTCCTACGAGGTCAGCGCGGTTGACGAAAAAAGGGCGCCGGAGCGCCCCTTTCTCGTTGCTGCCTCAGAAGAAGCCCAGCGCCTTCGGCGAGTAGCTCACCAGCAGGTTCTTGGTCTGCTGGTAGTGGTCCAGCATCATCTTGTGGGTTTCGCGACCGATGCCCGACTGCTTGTAGCCACCGAACGCGGCGTGTGCCGGGTAGAGGTGATAGCAGTTGGTCCATACGCGGCCGGCCTGGATGTTGCGGCCGAAGCGGTAGGTGCGATGCACCGAGCGCGACCACACGCCGGCGCCAAGGCCGTACAGCGTGTCGTTGGCGATCTGCAGCGCGTCGGCTTCGTCCTTGAAGGTGGTCAGGGCGAGCACCGGGCCGAAGATTTCTTCCTGGAACACGCGCATCTTGTTGTGTCCCTTCAGCACGGTCGGCTGGATGTAGTAGCCGCCGGTTTCCGATTCCTGACGCTTGGCGCCACCGATCAGCACCTGCGCGCCTTCCTGGCGGCCGATGTCGATGTAGGACATGATCTTTTCGGCCTGGTCCGAGCTGGCCTGGGCGCCGATCATGGTGTCGGTGTCGAGCGGGTGTCCGCCGCGCACCTTGGCGACGCGGGCGATGGCGCGCTCGATGAACTGGTCGGCGATCGATTCCTGCACCATGGCGCGGCTCGGGCAGGTGCACACTTCACCCTGGTTCAGCGAGAACATGGCGAAGCCTTCGAGGCACTTGTCGAAGAAGTCGTCGTCCTTGTCCATCACGTCGTCGAAGAAGATGTTGGGCGACTTGCCGCCCAGTTCGACGGTCAACGGGATTATGTTCTGGGACGCATATTGCAGGATGAGGCGGCCGGTCGTAGTTTCGCCGGTGAAGGCGATCTTGGCGATGCGCGGGCTGGTGGCCAGCGGCTTGCCGGCTTCGATGCCGAAACCGTTGACGATGTTCAGCACGCCCGGCGGCAGGATGTCGGCGATCAGTTCGGCCAGCACCATGATGGAAACCGGGGTCTGCTCTGCCGGCTTCAGGATGATGCAGTTGCCGGCGGCGAGTGCCGGTGCCAGCTTCCACGCCGCCATCAGGATCGGGAAGTTCCACGGGATGATCTGGCCGACGACGCCCAGCGGCTCGTGGAAGTGGTAGGCGACGGTGTCGTCGTCGATTTCCGACAGGGAACCTTCCTGGGCGCGGATGCATCCAGCGTAGTAGCGGAAGTGATCGATGGCGAGCGGGATGTCGGCGGCCAGCGTTTCGCGGATCGGCTTGCCGTTGTCCCAGGTTTCGGCGACGGCCAGCATTTCGAGGTTGGCTTCGAGGCGGTCGGCGATCTTCAGCAGCACGGCGGCACGGCCGGCCGGCGAGGTGCGACCCCAGGCGTCGCGCGCCTTGTGGGCGGCGTCGAGCGCGAGTTCGATGTCGGCGGCCTGCGAGCGGGCGGCCTGGCAGAAGACCTTGCCGGTGACAGGAGAGATGTTGTCGAAGTATTGACCCTCGACAGGCGCCACCCACTTGCCGCCGATGAAGTTGTCGTAACGGGGCTTGAAGGTGATTTTCGAACCGGGTTGGCCGGGGTCGGCGTAACGCATTTACTTTCTCCTCGTGTTGTCGATTGCCCCCGCGGTCGGCCACAATGCATGACAGAACAACACAGGGTCACCGCGCACGCTAATACGGCGCAGGTAGGTATCCGGTAGGTAGCTTGCAGGTTGAGTGGTGGAGCGAGACCAATGACAGCTTCAAGTGCAAGTCTGGCGGCACGCCGGAAGCGCATCGAATCGATCCGGCGCGGCGAGCGCACGGTCGGCGAGCGCATCGTGGTGGTCGGCATGGACATCGCCGGCTCGTGGCAGCGCTCGCGCGAGGCGGTATCGGAAACCTGCTCGGCAGCGCCGATCGACGATGACGCGCCGGACTGGACAACGACCCCGTACGGCGAGGCGGTCAATTCATGCGTTGAACGAGCTGGAAACCGTGGCCCGCGAGAGCGGCATGGTGGCGGCAGTCAGCGACGCCGACGGCCGTCTGCTCTGGACCGGCTGCAGCCGCAGCATGCGCACCCGGGCCGAACGCGTGCATTTCGTGCCCGGCGGACGCTGGGACGAGCGCTCGGTCGGCACCAACGCGCTGGCGCTGGCACTGCGCTACCGACGTCCGGCCAGCGTGTTCTCGGCCGAACATTTCATTCCGGCGGTGCAAGACTGGGTGTGCTACGCCGCGCCGGTGCGCGACGCCGGCAGTGGCGAGGTGATGGGCGTGGTCGATCTGTCAACCACCTGGAACCGTCATTCACCGCTGGCGCTGCACGCGGTCGAGCGCTTTGCGCAGCGCGTGTCGCAGGCGCTGCAGTCATTGAGCCATGCACCGGTGCTGCGCCTTCGCATGCTGGGCACGCCGCAGGCTTTCCTGCAGGGAAGGGCGCTGGCGCTGTCGCCGCGCCAGCTCGAAATCCTGTGCCTGCTGACACTGCACCCCGAAGGGCTGGATCTGGAAAGGCTGCACGCCGCGCTGTACGGTGATCGCCCGGTCGGCGTGGCGACGCTGAAGACCGAGGTATCGCAGCTGCGCGACCGCCTGGGTGGCGCCATCGGCTCACGGCCGTACCGGCTGCTTGTTAACTGGCAGGCGGATTTCCGCGATCTTGAACAGGCACTGGACGCCGGCCGCATCGAAACCGCACTCGCCTGCTACCGCGGCGCCTTCCTGCCGCGCACCGAAAGCCCGCTGTTGCGCGCCTGGCGCGACTGCCTCGAATCCCGTCTGTCGGACGCCATCTTCCGGGTCGATGATCCCGATGTGCTGCTGAATCACCTCGGCCAGTCACCCGAGGCGGTCGATGCGTTGCAGCGCCTGGGCGAACTGCTGCCGCCGGACCACCCTGGTCGGCAGTTGCTGGCAAGGACTTTCGGCGAGGTGTGAAGGGCATCGCGCCGGGATTCTTTGGGAGGGGTCTTCTGACCCCGAAGCGGCTTGAATCAAAGCCGGCGGACTGAACGGTCGCGTCGCGGTCAGAGGACCGCTCCCACAGGGGTGAGGCGCCCGATCTGCGACTTGCGCCTGGATAGGAATTCTGTGGGAGGGGTCTTCCGACCCCGACAGCGGCTTGAATCAAAGCCGGCGGACTACAACGGTCGCGTCGCGGCCAGAAGACCGCTCCCACAGGGGCGGTGCGCCTGATCCACGACCTGGGCCTTGGCGGGGATTCTGTGGGAGGGGTCTTCTGACCCCGATACGGCCGATGATCATCCACCAACAGTCACTCTAGCGCCCCAATCGCGATCAGCGCTCGATTGGACGATCGCAAAGAAGTCCGCTCGACGTTATGATAAATGCATGTTCCAGAGCCATGGTTATCATCGCCTGCGCGACGGTCGGGTCTCCTTGCCGGGCCAGATCTATCACGTGACGGTAACCACCCAGTACCGCCAACCTGTTTTCCTTGACCTCGGCCATGCCCGGGCAGTCATCCGAGTCATGCATCGCACGGCCGAGCGCCACCGTTGCCGAAGCTTGTGTTTCGCACTGATGCCCGATCATCTCCACTGGCTCGTCCAGCTCGGAGAGACCGGCACCTTGCAGGCCCTGATGCGAACGATGAAGAGCATCAGCGCACATCATGTGGGTCGGCCGATCTGGCAAGACGGCTATTACGAACGGGCGCTCAGAATGGAGGACGACGTCCGCGCCGTTGCGCGTTACATCGTCGCCAACCCGCTGCGCGCAGGGCTTGTCACTCGAGTTGGCGATTATCCGCACTGGGACGCCGTCTGGCTCCTTTGAGGCATCACATGCGGGAGAAGGCTGGTGGGTGATCAGACGGAATCGTCGGGGTCAGAAGACCCCTCCCACAGATCCCGGGCCAGAACCAGGTCGCGGGTCAGGCGCACCGCCCCTGTGGGAGCGGTCTGCTGACCGCGACGCGGCTCCTCCGGTCCGCAGGCTTTGGCACAGGCTGCAGTCGGGGTCGGAAGACTCATCCCACAGCCCCCGAACCCCTCGAAGATCGTGTCCCAAGGTGTGACGCTGTCGGTTTCCGGGCCGCGAGCGGTTGACAGGAGCCCTGTATACTTCCGCCGACTTCACGCCAGGAGCCCCGATTTGATCCGCATCAGCAGCCAGTTCGACAGTGGCGCCATCGAGGTGCTGGACTGTTCGGACGCGTCGAACATCCGTCTCGCTCTGCCGGCCGACAATGCGGCGGATTTCCGGCAATGGTTTCACTTCCGCTTGCAGGGGGCGCGCGGTCAGGCGTGCGTGCTGAGCTTCGAGAATGCCGGTCAGTCGGCGTATCCCGGCGGTTGGGACGGTTACCGCGTGGTGGCCTCCTACGACCGCCGAAACTGGTTCCGGCTGTCCGCCGGCCAGTACGACGGGCAGCGCTACACCTTCCGCATCACGCCGGACTACGACAGCGTCTATTTCGCCTATTTCGAACCCTACGGCTGGGACCGCCATCTCGATCTGCTGGGCGCGGCCGACGCCGCACCGGTGGCATCGGTTGACGATCTGGGCGCGACGCCCGACGGGCGTGACCTGAACCTGATCACCGTTGGTCGCCCGGCCCCGGGCAAGCGCAAGGTGTGGATCACCGCCCGCCAGCACCCGGGCGAGACGATGGCGGAGTTCTATGTCGAGGGGCTGCTGGAACGGCTTTACGACACGTCCGACCCGGTGTCGCGCCGGCTGCTCGAGCGTGCCTGTTTTCACATCGTGCCGAACATGAATCCGGACGGATCGGTGCGCGGCAATCTGCGCACCAATGCGTGCGGCTGCAATCTGAACCGCGCCTGGCGCGAGCCGGACATGGATTTCAGTCGCGAAGTGGCGCTGGTGCGCGATCGCATGTTGGCGACGGGTGTGGATGTTTTCCTCGACATCCATGGCGACGAGACACTACCGTTCGTGTTCATCGACGGTAACGGCATGGTGCCGGGCTTCACCGAGGCGCAAGGTGCGCAGGAGAAGCGTTTCTGCGATGCGCTGCTGGCCGCCAGCCCCGATTTCCAGGTGGGCGAGGGCTATGCGCCGGACCGCTTTACCGACGAGTTGCTGACGCTGGCGTCGAAATGGGTATTCAACCACTTCGGCTGCCTTTCACTGACGCTGGAAATGCCTTTCAAGGACAACGCCCATCTGCCCGACGGACTGTTCGGCTGGAGTGCCGCACGCAGCCGACGCCTCGGCGCCGCGACGCTGCAGGCGCTGCTCGCCGTGCTCGACCGCGACTGATCCGTCTGCGTCCTCCGTGCTTTCCTCACCGCAGCGTTCACCTCAGATTTCACTTTTCGCCGGAAACTCCTGAATGAAAATCACCGTAATCGGCACCGGGTACGTAGGCCTGGTCTCCGGGGCCTGCATGGCCGAGATGGGCAACGACGTGCTGTGTCTGGACCTTGATCCGGAGAAGATCCGGATCCTGAAGGAGGGCGGCATTCCGATCCACGAGCCGGGCCTGGACGCGGTGGTTGCCCGCAACGTCGAGGCGGGGCGTCTGCACTTCACGACCGACGTGGCGGAAGCGGTGCGCTTCGGCACCATCCAGTTCATCGCCGTGGGCACGCCGCCGGACGAGGACGGCTCGGCCGACCTGCAATACGTGCTGTCGGCCGCGCGAAACATCGGCCGCCTGATGACTGACTACAAAGTGGTGGTCAACAAGAGCACGGTGCCGGTGGGCACGGCCGACAAGGTGAAGGCCGCGATTGCCGACGAGCTGGCCAAGCGCGGCCAGGAGATGGAATTCGCCGTGGTGTCCAACCCGGAGTTCCTGAAGGAAGGCGCGGCGGTCGAAGACTTCATGCGTCCGGACCGCATCGTGGTGGGCGCTGACGACGAACGCGCCATCCACCTGATGCGTGCGCTGTACGCCCCGTTCCAGCGCAACCGCGACAAGCTGGTGGTGATGGACGTGCGCAGCGCAGAACTGACCAAGTACGCCGCCAACGCGATGCTGGCCACGCGCATCAGCTTCATGAACGAACTGGCGCTGCTGGCGGACCGCATGGGTGCGGACATCGAAATGGTGCGCCAGGGCATCGGCTCGGACCCGCGCATCGGCTATCACTTCCTGTACGCCGGCTGCGGCTACGGCGGCAGTTGCTTCCCGAAGGACGTGAAGGCGCTGATCCGTACCGCACGCGAGAACGGTCAGGACCTGAAAGTGCTGCAGGCGGTGGAAGACGCCAACGACGTGCAGAAGATGGTGCTGGTGGACAAGATCGTCGCGAAGTTCGGCGAAGACCTGTCGGGCCGCCGCTTCGCGCTGTGGGGCCTGGCGTTCAAGCCGAACACCGACGACATGCGCGAAGCGCCGAGCCGGGTGATCATCAACGAACTGTTCCGTCGCGGTGCGACCGTGACGGCCTACGACCCGGTGGCGATGACGGAAACGAAGCGCATCTACGGTGACGAGCCGCGACTGACGCTGGCCGACAAGCCGATGGACGCGCTGGAAGGCGCGGACGCGCTGCTGATCGTGACCGAGTGGAAGGAGTTCCGCAGTCCGGACTTTGAGCGTATCAAGGATGCGCTGAAGCAGCCGGTGATCTTCGACGGTCGCAACCTGTACGAGCCGGAGGTGCCGCGCGCCGCCGGCATCGAGTACTCGGCCATCGGCCGGCGCTGATCCCCGCACGATGAAAGTCCTGCTCACCGGCGCCGCCGGTTTCATCGGCATGCACGTGGCGCTGCGCCTGCTCGAACGCGGTGACGAAGTGGTCGGGCTGGACAACCTGAACGACTACTACGACGTGCGCCTCAAGGAAGCGCGGCTGGCCCGGCTCACGCCGGCGGCCGGCTTCCGCTTCGTCAGGATGGCGGTCGAGGACCGCGACGGCATGGCGAAGCTGTTCGAGGCCGAGCGTTTCGACCGCGTCGTGCACCTGGCCGCCCAGGCCGGTGTGCGCTACTCGCTGCAGAACCCGAACGCCTACATCGACGCCAATATCGTCGGCTTCATGAATGTGCTCGAAGGCTGCCGGCATTCGGCGGTGAAGCATCTGGTGTACGCCAGCAGCTCCAGCGTCTATGGCGGCAACACGAAGATGCCGTTCAGCGAGGCCGACAGCGTTGACCACCCGGTCAGCCTGTACGCCGCGACCAAGAAGGCCAACGAACTGATGGCGCACACCTACAGCCATCTGTACGACCTGCCGACCACCGGTCTGCGCTTCTTCACGGTCTATGGCCCGTGGGGCCGGCCGGACATGGCGCTCTTCCTGTTCACCAAGGCAATGATCGAAGGGCGGCCGATCGACGTGTTCAATCACGGCGAGATGCAGCGCGACTTCACCTATATCGACGACATCGTCGAAGGCGTCATCCGCACGCTGGATCGCGTTGCCGAGGCCGATCCGGCTTTCGATGGCGACCATCCGCACCCGGGGCATTCGAAAGCCCCGTTCAGGGTCTTCAACATCGGCAACCAGGGGCCGGTGCCGCTGATGGATTTCATCCACGCGATCGAGATGGCGCTGGGCATGACCGCGCAGAAGAACCTGCTGCCGATGCAGCCGGGCGACGTGCCGGCGACCTATGCCGACGTATCCGAACTGACGGCCTGGACCGGCTTCTCGCCGCGCACCGCCATCGACGACGGTGTGGCGCGCTTCGTCGCCTGGTACCGCGACTACTACCGGGTCTGAACGACCCGCGTCACGCAGACAAGGGCGCCGCGGGCGCCCTTGTCACTTCTTCAGCTTGTAGTCGATCGGCAGCAGGAACTCCAGCCGCTGGCCGGCCAGCGCTGCCGGTACCGGCGGCAGCTTCGTCTTCTTCACCAGCGCCAGCGCCGCTTCGTCCAGCACCGACTGGCCGGATTCGTCGACCAGGGTGGCCGATACGAGCTGGCCGTTCTCGATGACGATGAGCACCTTGGGTGTGCCTTCCAGCCCGCGCATCGCCGCCAGTCGCGGATAGGTCTGCCCCTTCTTGATCTCTGCCGACAGCGCCTGGCCGTAACCCGCCTTCAGCGACTGGAAATCGACGCTGGGCGCTGCCGGTGCCGGCGCGGGCGCAGGGACCGGCGCTGGTGCGGGTGGCGGTGGCGGCGCATCGATCGGCGGCAGCGGCGCCGGTGGCGGCTGCACCGGCACCACGCGTTCCTCGGGCGCCGGCGACGGCGCTGCCGGCGCAGCCAGCACCGGCAGCGGTGCCTGCTGAGGCACCGGCTTGGGCGGCTTGGGTACCGGCTTCGGCGGTGGCGGCGGGGGCGGCGGCTCGACCGGCTTTGGCGGCGGAGGAGGCGGTGGGGGAGGCGGCGGAGGTTCTTCCTTGATCATCCGCACATCGACGCGGATTTCGGTCGGCGCCACGCGCGGCACATACACCGACGCCCGCCAGACGACGAAGCTGTGCACCAGGATGGACGCGACGAAGGCGGCTGCCCAGAGCCAGGAGCGGAATCGCGTGAAGTCGCTGAAGTAGGCGACGTAAGGCGGACGGAGGACGGATGTCGGATTCATCGGCGAGGCGGTGGCAAGCCCGGACGAGTGGTTTGTTCTGTTCCGGGCGGGGCAGCCGCGGACTTTACTTCAATTGCCGCGTGCGGTGCACCGTCGGGAAAACATCCCGATTGCTGTTGCCGCGCAGCAATCATGAGGCGGCGCGTGGATGTCAACGTATCACCCGCAGCAGGATGGCGCCGATCATCAAGCCGGCCAGCACGGTTGACAGCAGCGTCGCCAGCCAGAAACCGGCCGCCCCCATCGGCTGCGCGATCAGCGCGATGCCGGCCCCGGGCAGGCCGTGAAAGGCGAGCACGTAACCGCTGCCCAGGCCGACGCCCCAGAAGCAGACGGTGTGCACGATCATCGGCGCCACCGTCACCTTGTAGCCGCGCAGCGCGAACGAAGCCAGCGTGTGCGCGGCGTCGATCAGCACGAACAGCGCGACATAGGGCAGCAGGCTGCGGGCGACGCCCAGCACCGCCGGGTCCTTGCTGTAGAAGGCCAGCACCGACTCGCGCGACAGCCACAGCAGCAGGCCGACGAACACCGCGAGCACGCTGGCCATCGCCAGGCCGGTCAGCGCCGTGTGGCGGGCACGCAGCCAGTCGTGTGCGCCGGCTGCCTGACCGACCAGCACCAGTGTGCCGCTGCCCAGTGCCAGCGGCAGCATGAAACAGACGCCGTTGATGTTGGCGATCACGCGGTGTCCTGCCACCACGTCGGCGCCGAGCCGGGCGACGAACAGCGCAATCAGCGTGAAACTGGTGATCTCGACGAAATTCGATACGCCCATCGGTCCGCCGAGGCGCAGCATTTCGCGCTGTGCCCAGGCCCTGGGCGCCTGCCAGTCGTGAAAGGGGCGCAGCGCGCGCAGTTGCGGCGAGTACTTGAGCCACAGCAGTGCGCAGACCACCGACAGCCAGTTAACCACCAGCGTGGACAGCCCGCAGCCGAGCGCGCCGAGCGGCGGGCCGAAAGCGCCGGTGGTGAGTGCCCAGGCCAGCGGCACATGCACCGCCAGGCAGGCCAGCATGATCACCATCACCGGCCGCGGCTGGCCGATACCATTCATCAGCGCCTGAAAGGCGCGGAACAGCAGCGCGCCGGGTACCGCGAAGGCGAGGGCGAGCAGGTAGTCACGCGTTTTCGCCTCGACCACCGGATCGAGCTGCGACAGCGCGAGCAGCGGGTCGGGCAGGGCGAGCAACAGTGCACCGGGCAGCGACAGGAAGAGCGCCATCCACACCGCCTGCTGGAAGGCGGGCGCGATGTCGTCGCGCCGGCCGGCGCCGACGTGGTGCGCGATGATGGGCGCGGCGGCATACAGGATGCCGATCAGCGCGATCACCACCGAAATGAACAGTCCGCCACCGACCGCGACGGCAGCCAGATCGGCGGTGGCGTGGTGGCCGGCGATCAGCGTGTCGGCGACGTTGGTGCCTATGCTCGCCAGCTGCGACACCAGCATCGGTGCGGCCAGCGCGAAGATGCCCGCAGCGGTGCCGCGGCGGGCGTCGGCGGTCACGATTCCGCCAGTGCGCGCGCGGCGTCGCCGACCAGCGCCGGGCCACGGTAGATCAGGCCGCTGTACAACTGCACCAGCTGCGCGCCGGCATCGATCTTGTCCTTCGCGTGACGACCTTCGGTGATGCCGCCAACGCCGATCAGCGCGACCTTGCCGTCGAGCTTCTGCGCCAGGGCGCGCAGCACGGCCGTCGATTTTTCGCGCACCGGCGCGCCCGACAGACCGCCTGCTTCGCCGCCGTGCGGCAGGTTTTCGACACCGGTGCGCGACAGCGTGGTGTTGGTCGCGATCAGCGCGTCGATGTGGTGGCGCACTGTCGCCTCTGCGATCGCGTCGATCTGCTCGGCGTCCAGGTCGGGCGCGATCTTCAGCGCGATCGGCACGGTACGGCCGGCGGCGGCGTCCAGCTTCTGGCGCTCGGCGTCGAGCGCGCCGAGCAGCTGGTTCAGTTCGTCAGCGCCCTGCAACTGGCGCAGGTTCTTGGTGTTCGGGCTGGAAATGTTGACCGTGATGTAGCGCGCGTAGGGGTGGGCGCCGCGCAGGCCGATCAGGTAGTCGTCGGTGGCGCGCTCGATCGGCGTGTCCGCGTTCTTGCCGATATTGATGCCGAGAATGCCGCCCTCGCGCACCCAGCGCGAGCGCTTCACGTTGTTGACCAGCGTGTCCAGGCCCAGGTTGTTGAAACCCATCCGGTTGATGATGCCCTGCGCCGCCGGCAGCCGGAACATGCGCGGCTTCGGGTTGCCCGGCTGCGGACGCGGCGTGATGGTGCCGATTTCGATAAAACCGAAACCGAGCCGCGCCAGACCGTCGATCGCGGCGCCGTTCTTGTCGAGACCGGCCGCCAGGCCGACAGGATTGGGGAAATCCAGGCCCATGCAGCGCACCGGCCTGGGCGCGACGCGCTGCAGCGGCACCAGCCCGGGATGTTTCGCCAGCGTGCCCAGCGTCAGATCATGGGCACGTTCGGCGTCGAGCGAGAACAGCAGCGGGCGCAGCAGCGGGTAGAGCATGGGTGGAATCCGGTTCGCAGGTCGCAGGGGTGCGACGCAAAGGCGCGGATTATCGGCCCGGCGGCGGGGGCAGGCAACCAGCGGTGGCAGCGACAAGAGCCAGGGTTGTGTGTGGAAAGGGCTTCTGACATCGACGGCGGTCTGCCGAAGCCGCATCGCGACCAGAGGTCGCTCCCACCAAAGCACTCCCTGACGGCGGCTGGAGCAGGGGTCTTGTGGGGGCGAGCTTGCTCGCGATTGCGGCCTCAATCGAAGCTGGCCGTCTGCCAAAGTCGTATTGCGACCGCAGGTCGCCCACAAGAGTGGCTCTACAGCCCCAGTTCGCCGTCGTCCAGTTCCCGCCAGACGCTGTCGATGCGGCCTTCGAGTGGGCGGAAGCGGGCCTTGTAGGCCATCTTGGCGCTGTCGCGTATCCAGTAGCCCAGATAGACGTAGGGCAGGCCGAGCAGGCGGGCCAGGCTGACCTGCCACAGGATGTTGTAGGTGCCGTAGCTGGCGCCTTCGACGTCGGGGTCGTAATAGGTGTAGACCGACGACAGGCCGTCGTCGAGGATGTCGATGATGCTGACGATGCGCAGCGGGGCGTCCGGCTCGCTGCCTTCGCGGAATTCGATCAGTCGGGTATCGACATGGCTCTGCAGCAGGAAGTGCGAATACTGTTCGCGCGAGTCCTGGTCCATGCCGCCACCGCTGTGCCGGCTCGACTGGTAGCGCTGGTACAGCGCGTAGTGCTCCTCGCGGAAGGACAGCGGCGCCTCGCGGGCGACCAGGTTCTCGTGTCTTCTTTCCGAGCGGCGCTGCGTGCGCGAGGCGGTAAAGCGATTGACCGGCAGGCGGACCGGCGTGCAGGCGCGGCAGGCGTCGCAATAGGGGCGATAGGTGAACACGCCGCTGCGGCGGAAGCCGGCACGCACCAGATCGCTGTACAGGCGGGCGTCTATCAGGTTGGACGGCGTGGCGACCTGCGAGCGCGCGGTGCGGCCCTGCAGGTAGGAGCAGGCATAGGGTGCCGTTGCATAGAACTGCAGCGTGGTGAAGGGCAGGTCCTTGAGCAGCGCCATCGCGTCAGCGGAATCGG
Organism: Methyloversatilis sp.; assembly: GCF_965284615.1. Classification (GTDB taxonomy): domain Bacteria; phylum Pseudomonadota; class Gammaproteobacteria; order Burkholderiales; family Rhodocyclaceae; genus Methyloversatilis. Next base: position 2,328,700 of record NZ_OZ260098.1, on the reverse strand, counting down.
TGTCCGTTTCAGGGTCTGAAGTAAGCCGGTATTTCGTCGGGCCGCCAGCGCCGCGGATGGGCCGACTGCACCGACTGTGACAGCACGCGGCAGAATTCGCTGCGTTCAATTTCACGTCCGCCCATGGACGCCAGGTGCGCAGTGTTCATCTGGCAGTCGATCAGTGCATAGCCCTGCGATTCAAGATAGCGTGCGAGATGCACCAGCGCAATCTTCGAGGTGTCGCGGGCGCGCGAGAACATCGATTCGCCGTAGAACATCCGCCCCAGCGCCAGACCGTAGAGACCGCCCGCAAGTTCGCCATCGACCCAGGTTTCGACGCTGTGCGCCCAGCCCTGTGTGTGCAGCGCGCCGTAGGCGGCGATCATGTGGTCGCTGATCCAGGTGCCGGCCTGCCCGTTGCGCGGCTCGGCACAGGCACGCATGACAGCCTCGAAGGCGGTATCGCAGCGGACTTCGTACGGTCGGTTGCGCAGCACCTTGCCCATCGACGGCGTGATGCGGATTTCGGCCGGCACCAGCACCATGCGCGGGTCCGGACTCCACCACAGCACCGGCTGACCTTCGGAGAACCACGGGAAAATGCCCTGCCGGTAGGCGTCGAGGATGCGCTGCGGCGTCAGTTCGAGACCCGCCGCCAGCAGCCCGTCCGGGTCGCGCAGCGCCGTCTCGACCGGCGGAAACGGGTCGCCGGGTTCCAGCCAGGGAATCACGCCGCGCTGGACAGCGGTTCGACTGCGGTCTCGGGGTGGCGGAAGGCCACCACGTGGTCGGCATCGAGACGGATGCCGATGAATTCGCCGATCGCGTGGTTGTGGTGCGACGGCACCAGCGACAGCACGCGGCGGCCCGAGCCGAGTCGCAGGGTGTACAGGAATTCGGCGCCGCGGAAGGACTTGCACAGCACTTCGGCGCGCAGTGGTGCGGCGTCGTCGTGCACCACGTCGTCCGGACGCAGCAGCACGTTGACACGGTTGTCGGCGGCGCAGTGCGGACAGCCGTCGTCGCAGCGGAAGGGGAACTCGCTGCGCAGCACGCCCAGCTCCATTTCCACCTCGTGGTCGCCGCGCAGCGTACCCGGCAGGAACACGCCCTGACCGACGAAATCGGCGACGAAACGGCTCTCCGGCTTGTGGTAAAGGTTGTACGCACTGTCCCACTGCAGCAGCTGGCCGCCCTGCATGACGCCGATCTCGTCGGCGATGGCGAAGGCTTCTTGCTGGTCGTGCGTGACGAGGATGGCGGTGATGCCGCGCGCCTTCAGGATGTCGCGCAGCTCGGTCGCCAGCCGGGTGCGCAGTTCGACGTCGAGGCTGGAGAAGGGCTCGTCGAGCAGCAGCAGTTCCGGGTCCGGTGCCAGCGCGCGGGCCAGTGCGACGCGCTGCTGCTGGCCGCCCGACAACTGATGCGGGTACTTGTCGGCGTGCTCGGTCAGCCCGACGACCGCCAGCATTTCGTCGGCGCGCGCGCGTTTTTCGTCACGCGAACCGCTGCGCAGGCCGAAGGCGACGTTGTCGGCCACGCTCAGATGCGGGAACAGTGCGAAGTCCTGGAACACCATGCCGACGCGCCGCTGTTCCGGCGCCAGATGCTGGCGGCTGGACGACACCGTGACTCCGTTGATGTCGATGTGCCCCTCGCGCAGCCGCTCGAAGCCGGCGATGGCACGCAGCACCGTCGTCTTGCCACAGCCCGAAGGGCCGAGCAGGCAGCCGATCTGGCCGCGTTCGAGACGCAGCGACAGGTCGCGGACCACTTCGGTGGTGCCGTACGCGATGCGTACGGATTCAAGCAGCAGCTGTGACATGGACCGAAGTGTGGCGGAGGAGGCGGTACAAAAAGGTGATCCGGATCAAGACCGATAATCGCTCTCAATTATAATGCGCCTGCCGCTGCGTGAGCGTACCGGCCACCGATAACTCAAGCCGGGACAGCCGGCATGCCCCACTTGTCTGCCCGCCGTCTCCATCCCCTGTCGCTGATCGCACTGCTGCTGGCGCTGCTGGTGGCCGCACCGGTGCTGTCGGTGCTGTTCAACCTTTTCAGCGGCGGCACCGGCGACACCTGGGCGCATCTGGCGTCAACCGTGCTGCCTGAGTACGTCGCCAGCACGCTGTGGCTCTGTCTTTGGGTCGGGCTGGGTACCGCGGTGATCGGTGTGTCAACCGCCTGGGCCACCGTGATGTGGGAATTCCCGGGCCGCCGCGTGCTGGAATGGGCCATGGTGCTGCCGCTGGCCACACCCGCCTACGTGATGGCCTATACCTACACCGACCTGCTGCAGTTCGTCGGCCCGGTGCAGACGGCCTTGCGTGACACCTTCGGCTGGGAGCGCGGCGACTACTGGTTTCCGGACGTGCGCACCGTCGGCGGTGCCGCCTGCATGTTCGTCGCCGTGCTCTATCCCTACGTATATCTGCTGACGCGGCAATCGCTGATCGAACGCGCTGCCGGGCTGAACGAGGCGGCACGCATGCTGGGGCAGGGCGCCTGGGAAGCCTTCTTCCGCGTCACGCTGCCGCTGGCACGGCCGGCGATTGCCGCTGGCGTGTCGCTGGCGCTGATGGAGACGCTGGCCGATTACGGTGCGGTGAGCTATTTCGGCGTGCAGACTTTCACCACCGGCATCTACCGCGCGTGGTTCTCGCTCGGCGACCGTGTCGCCGCGGCACAGCTGGCCGCGCTGCTGCTTGGTTTTGTCGCCATGTTGCTGCTGGCCGAACGGCTGAGCCGCGGTGGTGCGCGTTTCCATGACAGCGGTCGCGCCGGCGGCAGTGCGCGCCGCCATGCGCTGCCGCGCGCCGCCGGCTGGGGCGTCACCATCGCCTGTGTGCTGCCGCTGGCGGCCGGGTTCATCGTGCCGGCAGCGGTGCTGTTGAAGTGGGCGTTTTCCGAGGGTGACGCGCAGTTCGGCGAGCGTTTCGTCGGGCTGGCAATCAACAGCTTCACGCTGGCCGCCGTCGCCAGTGTCTGTGCGGTGGCGCTCGCGCTGTTGCTCGCCTACGCGGTCCGCACCAGCCGCTCGCGTCTGGTGGCGCTGGCGCGCTCGGCCGTCGGTCTGGGCTACGCAGTGCCGGGTGCGGTGATCGCGGTCGGTATCCTGATTCCGGTCACCCGTCTCGATCACCTGCTGTCCGGGCTGTGGCAGCAGTGGGCCGGCAGCAACCCGGGGCTGTTGCTGACCGGCGGCATTGCTGCGCTGGTGTATGCCTATCTGGCGCGCTTCCTGACGGTGTCGCTGCAATCGGTCGAGTCGGGTCTGGCGCGCATCACGCCCAGCATGGACGAAGCGGCGCGCAGCCTCGGCCTCGGTGTCGGCGCGACCCTGCGCCGCGTGCACTGGCCGATGCTGCGCGGCAGCCTGCTGACCGCCTCGCTGCTGGTATTCGTCGATGTGATGAAGGAGTTGCCGGCGACGCTGGTGATGCGGCCGTTCAACTTCGACACGCTGGCCACCCAGGCTTACACACTGGCCAGTGATGAACGTCTGCAGGAAGCATCGACCGCGGCGCTGGCCATCGTCGCCGTCGGCCTGCTGCCCTTGATTGCGCTGTCGAGACAGATCGCGCGATCGCGGCGGAATTGAGGAGGCGCGCTGTCTGCGCGCCCAGCCAGACCACTGCAGCAGTAGCGTTGGCCGTGGCGGCGGGGCAGGTCGCAGACTTTGATACAGGCCGCAGTCGGGGTCAGAAGACCCCTCCCACAGAATTCCGGTGCCAGCTCCGGTCGTGAATCGGCCACCCCGCCCCTGTGGGAGCGGTCTTCTGACCGCGACTGGGCCGCTGACGTCCGCAGGCTTCGATACAGGTTGCCGTCGGGGTCAGAAGACCCCTCCCACTGAACCCAGGCGCGCGCTCAGTTCGTGGGCGGATCGACCGGCTCGTTCAGCACCAGCCAGTACAGACCGAGCTGGCCGACGGCGTAGATGAACTTCTCGAAATCCACCGGCTTGCGGATGTAGCTGTTGGCGCCGAGCTGGTAGGCCTCGTAGATGTCCTGCTGCTCGCGCGAGGTGGTCAGGATGACGACCGGCAGCAGATTGGTGCGCGCATCGGCACGCACCCGGCGCAGCACTTCCAGGCCGTCTACACGCGGCAGTTTCAGGTCGAGCAGGATGACTGCCGGTGCGACCGACAGGTCGCGGCCGGCGTGGTGGCCGGTGCCGAAGAGATAGTCGAGCGCTTCTACGCCGTCGCGGGCCACGACGACTTCGTTGGCGATGCGGTTCTTGTGAAAGGCTCGAAGCGTCAGCGCCTCGTCGTCGGGATTGTCTTCAACCAGCAGTATCGGGCGTTCGCTTGCCATAAAACCAGCCTGTCCAGGTCTCCCGCATCACTGCGATGGGGGTTCCAGCGTGAAGAAGAAACTTGCTCCGCGTTCCACCTCGGCTTCGGCCCAAATCCGCCCGCCGTGCCGCTGCACGATGCGGTGGACGATGGCCAGACCGATGCCGCTGCCTGAAAACTCACCGACCGAGTGGAGTCGCTGGAAGGGGCCGAAGAGCTTTGTTGCGTAACGCATGTCAAAGCCCGCACCGTCGTCCTTCACAAAATACACGAGCTCTCGTCCAAGCTGCAAGCAGCCGATTTCGATGCGGGCGGCGTCATGGCGGCTGGTGAACTTCCATGCATTGCGCAACAGATTGTCGATCGCGATGCGCAAGAGGTTGGCGTCAGCATACACGCGCATCGACGGCTGGATGAGGAATTCTGCCCTGCGCTCGGGCTCGGTCCGGGCCAGGTCGGCGGCCAGTTCCGAGGCCATCGCGCTGAGATCCACCACCTGTCGGTTCATTTCGTTGCGCGTGATGCGGGCGAGACCGAGCAGATCGTCGATCAGCCGGTGCATGCGCTGAGTGCCGGCGCGGATGCGCTGCAGGTAGTCGCGGCCGCGTTCGTCGAGTCGGTCGGCGTAATCCTCTTCGATCATCCGCGAAAAACCGTCGATGCCGCGCAGCGGTGCCGCGAGATCGTGCGATACCGAGTAACTGAAGCTCTCAAGTTCGCGCATCGCGGTGACCAGTTCGGCCGTGCGCTCGCGCACGCGCGTTTCCAGCTGCTGGTTCAGCGCCAGCACGCTGCGTTCGGCGTCCTTCTGCGCGCGGATGTCCAGACCGGTACCGAGCAGGTGCGGCAGACCGTCGAGGTCGATGCGGTAGAGGCTGAAGGCGTGCGCCAGGTGTTCGCCGCCGGCCGACAGCAACTCCGCCTCGAAGGTGGCGTCGCGGTGTGTCAGGGCGCGCCGGGCCTGACGCCGCAGCAGCGGGTGGAACTCCGGCGGGAAGAGATCGAGCGCCGGTTTACCGATCAGATCGAGGGCGCGGTGGCCGGTGACCGCCTGCAGGTTCTCGTTCCAGCGACGCAGCGCGCCGCGTGCGTCGAGCAGGAAGAAGGCGCCGGGCATGCTGCGCACCAGCGCAGCCGAAAAATTCTCCTCGCGGCGCGCGGTGTCGAGCGCACGGCGACGGGCCGTGTCGTCGGAGAAGATCCAGATGGTCTCGCCCGCTTCACCGGCGTCGCTGGCCAGCTGGCGCACCGAAACGTAGGCATGAAGCGGACTGCCGTCGCGCCGCTGCAGCGTGGTTTCCTGTGCGTAGGGCTGCGGCTTGACGCGCGCAGCGCCTTCGAGCAGGCGCGACAGTTCCATCTCGTCGCGGAAGAAGGGTTCCATCGTCTGCCCGATCAGCGCCCGGCGGTCGTGGCCGAATATTTCCTGACAGCGCCGGTTGCAGTCGGCGATACGGTCGTCGCGCACATAGACGATCGCCACCGGCACGTCGTCGAGCAGGGCCTGCTTCTCGGTCACCAGCGTGCGCACCGCCTGTTCGGCCAGCTTGCGCTCGGTGATGTCGGTGATCGAGCCGGAGAAACGCAGCACCTTGCCCACCGTGTTGCGCGTCGCCAGACCGCGGTCGCGCACCCACAGGTAGTGACCGTCCTCGTGCCGCATGCGGTACTCGATATCGAACGATTCACGACGCAGGAAGTGCTCGTCGATCGCGTGCTGCAGTCGCGACAGGTCGTCCGGATGCACGCGCTCGAGCAGCTGTTCGTGCGTCTGCGGCTGCATGGACTGAGGCAGGCCGAGGATTTCGCTCAGTCGCGGCGACAGGAAGTAACGGCCGGCGCCGATGTCCCAGTCCCAGGCGCCGTCGAAGGAACCCCGCACCGCGTGGAACAGCCGCGCCTCGCTTTCGCGCAACGCGTCCAGTGTCATGCGATCGCGTGTCACGTCCTCTATCGTGCCGGAGACGTAGAGCGGCTTGCCCACGGCGTCGTGGTGGGCGCTTGCGCGCAGCCGGAACCAGCGATAGGTGCCGTCGCGCACGCGCAGCCGGATCTGGTCATCGCTGTGCGTCATTTCGCGCCCGAACAGCCGTTCGCGCGCGCGCCGGACGGTGCCGGCGTCGTCCGGGTGAGTGGCGGCGCCCCAGTTGAACTGCTGCGCGAACGAAGCGTCGCCGCCGTAGCCGAGCAGGTCAGGGAAGCGGTCGCTGTACCAGATCTGTCCGGTCTGCAGATTCCATTCCCACTGCGCTTCGTCGTGTGCGCTGGCTACCCGCGCGAGACGCTCGGCCTCGGCGACGGCGTCGCGACGGCGCTGTTCGAGCGCCGAGCAGGCCGCCTCCAGTACCTGCGCAAGTTTGCTGAGCGGATGCCCCGCCGGGAGGGCGACACGCCCCACCGGTTCGCCGCGCACCAGCGCCGTCGCCGCCGCCTCGACCGGACCGATGGCATGGGCGACGCGCCGTCGCTCGGCGGTACGCGCGCCCCAGGCGACCAGCACGCAGAAGACCGCCAGCGCACAGGCCGGCAGCAGCGTGGTCAGCAGCACCGGCAGCCCGGTGTCGCGCGCGGCGCCTATCGTCAGCGTACCGACCAGCGCGCCGTCCACGCGCAGACCGCCTTCCGCGCGCAGCGTGAGCGCGCTGTCGGCGGCGGCGGAGGCGGGCAGATCGACCAGCAGTTCACCCTTTGCGTCGCGCAGGCTGGCTTCGGTCAGCAGACCTCGGTCGTACGCGTCGGACAGAATGCGGCGCAGTTCGGGCGTCTGCCGCGCCTGCAGCGGCGCCATCAGCGTGTGCGAAAGTTCCGCGTGAACGGCACGCAGATCGCCGCGTGCCGACAGGCTGGCCAGGCCGAGCGAAATCATCAGCACGAAAACGCCGAGCGCGATCGCCTGCCAGCTCGTGGCGGACAGGCGGTGCGAACGGCGATGCGGTGTGGTGTCGGCCGGAGGCGTTTCGCTGCTGCTCATTGCTCCAGATCTTCTGCCCGCAGCAGGAATACGGGAGCAGTGGCCGAGTCGGTGTCGAGCCAGACCAGCGGCAGGTTGGGCAGCGCGGCTTCGGTTTCGGCCTGGTTGCGGCCGACCTCGACCAGCAGCAGACCACCCGGGTTCAGGTGGCGGCCCGCTTCGGCGACGATGCGGCGCACGATATCCATGCCGTCGGCGCCGGCGCCGAGTGCCATTTCCGGCTCGCGACGGAATTCGTCCGGCAGCGCGGCCATGGCCGCTTCGGTCACGTAGGGCGGATTGGAAATGATGAGGTCGTAGCGACGGTCGGCCAGCGGCTCGAACAGGTCGCCGTGCAGCACTTCGACGCGATCACGAAGCGCGTGGTCGTGGATGTTGAGCTGAGCCACCTTGAGCGCGTCGGCCGACAGGTTGACGGCATCGACCCGGGCCTCCTGGAAGAAGTGGGCAGCGGCGATCGCCAGGCAGCCGGAACCGGTGCACAGGTCGAGGATGCGCTCCGGTTCGCCCATGTCGTCGAGCCACGGCGCGAAGCCGTCCTGCATCAGTTCGAAAATGTGCGAGCGCGGAATGATGACGCGTGGATCGACGCGGAAGCGGAAGGGTCCGAGCCAGGCTTCGCCAGTGATGTAAGCAGCGGGTTCGCGCTCTTCGCAGCGGCGCTCGGTTACGCGCATCAGGCGCTCGCACTCGTCCACCGTCAGCGCGGCGTCGAGGAAGGGTTCGAGGCGATCGAGCGGCAGGTGCAGCGTGTGCAGCACCAGATAGACGGCCTCGTCCCAGGCGTTGACGAAGCCCTGGCCGAAGGCGACCTCGGCCGCGCCCATGCGGCTGACCAGATAGCGCACCCAGTCACGCACCGACATGAGTTCTTCCGGCGGCACCGTTTTCTTCGCGGGTGCCTTGTCGCTGGTCTTGAGTTTCATGCTGTGTTTCCTTGACCGAGCAGCCGGTCGAGCAGGTTTTCGTAGATGCGCGACAGCGGCTCGATGTCGGCCACCGCCACGCATTCATTCAGTTTGTGGATGGTGGCGTTGCTCGGGCCGATCTCGACCACCTGGGTGCAGATGTCGGCAATGAAGCGGCCGTCCGAGGTGCCGCCGGTGGTCGACAGTTCCGTCGTCAGTCCGGTCACGTCGCGGATGGCCGCTTCGGCCGCATCGACCAGCGTGCCGCGCGGCGTCAGGTAGGGCTTGCCGCCCAGCGTCCACACGATGTCGTGGTCAACGCCGTGCCGATCGAGTACGTCAATCAGCCGCGCTTTCAGCGATTCGGGCGTGCTGGCGGTCGAGAAGCGGAAGTTGAACAGCACCTCCAGCGTCCCCGGAATGACATTGGTCGCGCCGGTGCCGCCCTTGATGTTCGAAATCTGCCAGCTGGTCGGCGGGAAGTATTCGTTGCCCTCGTCCCAGCGGATGGCGGCGAGTTCGGCCAGCGCAGGGCCGAACATGTGGATCGGGTTCTTCGCCAAGTGCGGGTAGGCGATATGTCCCTGCACCCCCTTGACCGTGAGCTTGCCGGACAGTGAGCCGCGGCGGCCGTTCTTGATCATGTCGCCCAGCTTCGTCACCGAAGTGGGCTCGCCGACCACGCAGTAATCGAGTCTTTCGCCGCGCGCGGCAAGGGCCTCGACCACGCGCACCGTGCCGTCGATGGCATCGCCTTCCTCGTCGGAGGTGAGCAGGAAGGCGATCGAGCCGGTGTGGTCGGGGCAGCGCGCGACGAAACGTTCGGTCGAGGTGACGAAGGCAGCCAGCGAAGCCTTCATGTCGGCCGCGCCGCGGCCGTACAGCATGCCATCGCGCACGACCGGTTCGAACGGGTCGCTGTTCCACTGGTCGAGCGGGCCGGTGGGCACCACGTCGGTGTGACCGGCAAAGCAGAACAGCGGGCCGGCGGTGCCGCGACGCGCCCACAGGTTGGACACGCCGCCGGCGTCGATGCGTTCGAGTGTGAATCCGGCTGCGGCCAGCCGGTTGCCTATTGTTTCGAGACAGCCGCCGTCGACTGGCGTGACCGAACGGGTGGAAATGAGCTGCCGGGTGAGCTCAAGGGTTGCTTCTGACATACGGGGGGAGAAATCCGGGGAAAGTCGGCGATGCGGTCAGCGGCCGCTTTCGTCGAGGTTGAGCGAGAACTCGGCGAACGAGGCGCCGATCGGCTCGGTCGATTCGAGATCGCGCATTTCCAGGCTGGGCGCATCGGCCTTGGGGGCTTCGGTCACGCCGAACTGCGAATTGTTAATGAGCCAGGACAGATTGGTCGGCGAGTCGGAATTCGACAGCGCTTCGTCGAGCGTGATTTCGCCCTCGCGATAGAGGCGGAACAGGTCCTGCTCGAAGGTCTGCGAGCCAGGCGCCATGCTGCGCTCCATCGCTTCCTTGACGCTGTTGATTTCGCCGCGCTCGACCAGCTCGGAAATGTGGCGCGTGTTCAGTAGCACTTCGACCGCCGGCATGCGCCGGCCATCCGGCTTGCGCACCAGACGTTGCGAAATGATGCCCTTCAGCGTGACCGACAGGTCGAGGAAGAGCAGCGGACGGCTGTCCAGCGGGAAGAAATTGACGATGCGGTTCAGCGCGTGGTGGGCGTTGTTGGCGTGCAGCGTGGCCAGGCAGAGGTGGCCGGTCTGCGCGTAGGCGAGGGCGGCCTGCATGGTTTCGACGTCGCGGATTTCGCCGATCAGGATGCAGTCGGGCGCCTGGCGCATCGCGTTCTTCAGCGCCGGCGCCCAGCCCTCGGTGTCCATGCCGATCTCGCGCTGGTTCACGATCGATTTCTTGTGCTTGAACAGGTACTCGATCGGATCCTCGACCGTCAGGATGTGACCCGACTTGTTGGCGTTGCGATGGTCGATCATCGCCGCCATCGTCGTGACTTGCCGGAACCGGTGGCACCGACGACCAGGATGAGCCCGCGCTTTTCCATGATCAGCTCGGTCAGCACCGGCGGCAGGCCCAGCGTGTCGAGCGGCGGAATGTCGCCGAGGATGTAGCGCACCACCATGGCGATGCTGCCGCGCTGCCAGAACATGTTCACGCGGAAGTTGCCGAGGTCGCGCCGGCCGAAGGACAGGTTCAGTTCGCGCGTCTTCTCGAACTTCTGCTGCTGCTCGTCGCTGAGCATTTCATAGGCCATGCGCTGGATCGTTTCCGGATCCATCACGCGCTGGTTGATCGGCACCGTGGTGCCCTGGATCTTGATCGCGATCGGCGCGCCGGCAGAAATGAAGATGTCGGAGGCGTTCTTGTCCGCCATGACCTGGAACAGCTTGTCGAGAATCACGGCGGGCCTCCGACGGCAGCGACTTCAGTGGATCAGTAGGTGCTCAGGCGCGCAGCAGTTCGTTGATGCTGGTCTTGGCGCGCGTCTGCGCGTTGACCCGCTTCACGATGACCGCGCAGTACAGGCTGTACTTGCCGTCGGCCGACGGCAGGTTGCCGGACACGACGACCGAACCTTCGGGCACGCGGCCGTACATCACCTCGCCGGTGGCGCGGTCGTAGATCTTGGTGCTCTGGCCGATGTACACGCCCATCGAGATGACGCAGTTGTCCTCGACGATGACGCCTTCGACCACTTCCGAACGGGCGCCGATGAAGCAGTTGTCGCCGATGATGGTCGGGTTGGCCTGCACCGGCTCCAGCACGCCGCCAATGCCGACGCCGCCCGACAGGTGCACATTCTTGCCGATCTGCGCGCAGGAACCGACGGTGGCCCAGGTGTTGACCATGGTGCCTTCACCGACATAGGCGCCGATGTTCACGTAGGACGGCATCAGCACCGCGTTCTTCGCGATGAAAGCGCCGCGGCGCACGGTGGCCGGCGGCACGACGCGGAAACCGCCGGCGCGGAAGGCCGCTTCGTCGTAGCCGGCGAACTTCATCGGCACCTTGTCGTAGTAGCGGGTTTCGGCGCCGTCCATGACGACGTTGTCCTGCATGCGGAAGGACAGCAGCACCGCCTTCTTGATCCACTGGTGGGTGACCCACTCGCCGTCGATGCGCTCGGCGACGCGCAGCGCGCCGCTGTCCAGCTGCGAAAGGACGAAGTCGATGGCTTCGCGCACTTCGGCCGGCGCATTGGTCGGCGAGTACTGGGTGCGGTTTTCGAAGGCGGTTTCGATGATCTGCTGTGCGGCCTGCATGGAGGGTGTCCCGTAAGTTTTATGGTGTGGAGGGTAGTGGCGCCGCGGCTCAGAGCGCGCGGCAGAACTGCACGATGCGTTCAGCGGCCTCGATGCACTCGCCGGCGGGTGCCACCAGCGCGATGCGGACGAAGCCTGCCCCCGGGTTGATGCCGTGGGCGTTGCGGGCAAGGTAGCTGCCCGGCAAAACCGCAACATTATATTCGGCGAGCAGCCGGCGGGCGAATTCGGCGTCATCGATTGGCGTGCGCGCCCACAGGTAGAAGCTGGCGTCCGGCAGCGGCGAATCCATGACTGAGGCGATCAGCGGCTGCACCGCGTCGAACTTGGCACGGTACTGGTCGCGGTTGTCGCGCACGTGCGCCTCGTCCTGCCAGGCGGCAATGCTGGCGCGCTGCACCGCCAGCCCCATCGCGCTGCCGTGGTAGGTGCGGTAGAGCAGGAAGCGCTTGAGCAGTCGGGCGTCGCCGGCAACGAAGCCGGAGCGCAGGCCCGGCACGTTGGAGCGCTTGGACAGACTTGAAAACACCACCAGCCGCTCGAAACCGTCGCGGCCCAGCGCCTTCGCCGCCTGCAGGCCGCCGAGCGGCGGGGCCGCCTCGTCGAAATAGATTTCCGAATAGCACTCGTCGGAGGCGATCACGAAACCGTGGCGGTCGGCCAGTTCGAACAGCGTGCGCCACTCCTCCAGCGTCATCACCTTGCCGCAGGGATTGGCCGGCGAGCACACGTACACAAGCTGCACGCCCTTCCAGTCGGCGTCGGCGATGCGGTCGAAGTTGCAGGCGAAGCGATCGTCCGGCAACTGGTTATAGAAGGCGATCTGCGCGCCGGCCAGCAGGGCCGCGCCTTCATAGATCTGGTAGAACGGATTCGGTGCCAGCACCTTGGCGTCGGGCCGGCTGGCGTCGATCACGCACTGCGCAAACGAAAAGAGCGCCTCGCGCGAGCCATTCACCGGGAGCACCTGGGTCGCCGCATTCACGGCAGGCAGACCGTAGCGGCGCTGCAGCCAGGCCGCGATACACTCGCGCAGCGCGTCGATGCCGGCCGTGGTCGGATAGACCGCGAGGCCGTCGAGCGCGCCGGTCAGCGCGTCCTTGATCAGCTGAGGCGTGGCATGCTGCGGCTCGCCGATAGACAGGCGAACCAGCGGCAGGTCGGCCGGGCCGGTTACGCCGGCGGTCAATTCCTTCAGTCTTTCAAAGGGATAGGGTTGGAGCAGCGACAGATGGGGCGTGACGGGCAGGGTGTCGTTCAGCATGAAAGTCAGCAGTTTCGGTCCTTGAAGCCGGTGGCGCCGACCGCGGCGCCCGGAAACGCATAAGTATACGTCCCGATGCTCACTTCCCGCCGGCCGTCTTCACGGCTGCTGCCCTCGATCGCGCTGCTCGCCGGCGCCGTCATCTGGGGCCTCGTCTGGTACCCCTACCGCGTCATTGACGCCGCCGGCATGGGTGGCGTCACCGCCACCTTCATCACCTACGGCCTCGCCTTCCTGTTCGGCCTTGTGCCGCTGTGGCCGGTGCTGCGCCGCACCCGCCCCAGCTTCTGGCTGGTCGCGCTGGCGCTGGCGGCGGCCGGCACCAATCTGGGTTATGTGCTGGGTACGCTGGACGGCGTGGTGATGCGCGTGCTGCTGCTGTTCTACCTGTCGCCGCTATGGACCGTACTGCTGTCGCGCCTGCTGCTGGGCGAACGGCTGAGCCGGGCCGGCGCCGGCGTGATCGCGCTGTCGCTGGCCGGCGCCTTCGTCATGCTGTGGCGCCCGGAACTGGGCCTGCCCTGGCCACAGGGCTCCGCCGAGTGGATGGGCCTGGGCGCCGGCGTCTGTTTCGCGCTGGCCAACGTGCTCATCCGCCGCACCGCCCACATCGAGATCGAACAGAAGGTGATGGCCGTCTTCCTCGGCGTCATCGCCGTAGCCCCCGTCGCCGCCTGGCTGCGCGGCGAAGCCCCGCTGCAGCAGTTCGCCGCCATCGGCGCCGACACCTGGCTGCTGCTCGCGCTGATCGGCGGCGTGCTGCTGCTGGTCAATCTGGTGGTGCAGTATGGCATCACCTTCCTCAGCGCCAACGCCGCCATCGCGCTCTTCCTGTTCGAACTGGTGGTCGCCGCGATTTCGTCCTGGTGGCTGGCGGGTGAGGTGATGGGCGTGAAGGAGTGGATAGGAGGCGCGATGATCATCGCGGCCAGTCTGTTTTCGGGGCATCTGGAGCCAGAGCGGACAGATCAGGACGCCGGAGGCGAAGTCTGATCCTCGGCGCAGTTCGATGCGTACTGGACAGCCCCGGTCGTTAAGTCACGGGTCAAGGCGCGATGACTGAGAGCCGTGCGAAGTAACTCCGATACGGCTTCGGATCGCGGGTAAGTACGCTCAAATTGGCGACGGCTGCGTGAGCACCGATGAAAAAGTCGGGAAGCGGCTTGTCCCGGCCGCCGCCGCGGCGTCGGTACAGTGCGAAGGCGGCCGCTGCCAGGGAGGACGCTGCCCATGGCAAGGGCGTCCGCGAGGTTTCATAGATATCGAGCATCGCATCCAGGGCGCCGATGTCCGGGTCGGGAATCAGCAGTTCGGTGTAGATGACGATGTTCACGTGCAGGGGGTATCGCTCGCTGCAGCGTTGCAATTGCTCCACGGCCCACTCATACCAGGGGCTGGCATCGTCGATGCAGTCCACCCAGACATTCGTATCGACCAGCACGCCGGCCGAGCCGTCATAGCTGGAAAGACTGGCGAGCATTACTACGGGGCGCCGTCGGCGGGGTCATCGCCGCGGATGAAATGCATGATTTCGTCCGCGCCCATCTGTCTGAATTCGGCACCCAGACTGCCGCGTACCCGTGCAGCGGCGGCCTTGAGCCGAGCCCGACGGTCTTCCCTGACGCCTGTGCCGACAGGGGTGATGACGATCTTGCTGCCTTCAAGGCTGAACGTCACCTCGCTGCCCGGCGCAACGCCTGCAGCGTCGCGTATGTGCTTGGGGATGGTGACCTGTCCTTTTTCGGTGACGAGCATCTCACACTCCCGGGTAAGAATTGGAAGTAAGAATCCTACCTGAGTGCGGCGACAAAGAACATCAGAGGCAGTTTCGCGTTTGAACACATGACCTCGCTCAAGGGGCACGCTTAGGACCTCGGCGTTGCGCTTGCATGGGACGAGCCCATGCTCCAGTTCCAAGTACCGCTCGTACGATCGCTTGTGCGGCCAGAGGTAGCGGGGCGACGGCCCTGCTACCTCTGGCGTGTGGGCTACACCTTTATTGCCAGCTACTTGCCAACACCGGTTGGAGCGCGCTGACCTGAGCGGCCGACAAGGCGGTTTGACCGAGCGGGGGAGGCGTCATCGATGCCATGGCGTTGACCAGTGCCTGCACCTGGGTATCGACCAGTATCTTGTCGCTGGCGGCGACCTGCTCGACGTGCCACTGGCTGCTCACATACCAGTTGGAGACCGTGAGCTTGTCGGTGGTGCCGATGACGCTGACTTCAAGATTGTTGCCGACCTTCTTGAACCACAGTTGATCGTGGGCGACGGTCGAATCGAAGCTCAGGACGTCCTCGTTGCCCACCGTGGTGTCGGAGTCCCAGATCGAGTCCTGACCGTGGCCGCGGGAGAAACGATAGGTGTCGTTGCCGACGCTGCCTTCCAAAATGTCGTTGCCGGCGCCCCCAATGAGAGTGTCCGCTCCAACGCCGCCCCTTAGAGAATCCGTGCCTGCGCCTCCGTCCAGAGTGTTGTTGCCCGAGTTGCCGAGGATCAGGTTCGCCAGATCGTTGCCGGTTCCGGAAACCGCGGAACCGGTGAGCATCAGATTGTCAACATGCGCCGCCAGCGTATGGTTGACGCTGCTTCTGACGGTGTCGAATCCTTGACCGGACAGTTCCACGACGGCGTCCGACACGTTATCGACGTAGTAGATATCGTCGCCGGTTCCTCCGACCAGTGTGTCCGCACCCGCGCCACCATCCAGCCGGTCGCTGCCATCAAGAGAGAAGCGCAGCGCCGAATTGGATGCGATCACACCCGTAGACGAGAGGGTGATGTTTATGCCATCACGCGCGCCGGTGCCCGCGCCGTAATCGAGTACCAACTGATCGGTGTTCGTCAGGTAATCCCTGCCATTGAAACGAAGCCGGTTGACATACAGATTGCGGTCCTGACCGGTTGCAGCGTCGTATGCATCATTCGTGAATACGACATCGACCCGGTGGGCAGCCGTCGCCGGCAGATTCGCTGCCGAAATCACGTACTCCTGGGTCGTGGTCGAAGTGACCTCGAAGGTCTGTGTCTTCACGCCGTCGATCCAGACTTCCATGAGAGGGGCGGCGCCAAGAGCGATACTTCCTCGCGCAAAGACGCTCAAGGTAGTCAGTCGCGCCGTGTTTCCGCTCGTCCCGGTTGCATCGCCGTAAAGTGTGTTTCCGCCCGAGTTGCCGACGAGATGGTTCTCCAGCGCGTTTCCGCGGCCATCGAGAGGAGTTGACCCTGTCAGAACGAGATTCTCGACCTCACTGCCAAGGGTATATGTGATGCTGGACCTGATCGTGTCTATACCGGCATTCGCATTTTCGATGACTTGGTCCGAAGCGGAGTTGACGACATATGTGTCATTTCCAAGACCGCCGGCCATTGAATCTGCACCCGCTCCGCCGTCGATCAGGTCAGCCTGGTTGCCCCCGTAGAGGTAGTCATTACCATCGAGGCCATAGATGCGGTTGGTGCCGCCGTTGTATCCGTTGATGTGATCGATGCTGCTGGTGCCGTTGGTGATGACGGTTGCCTTGATGTTCGCGTCGGTCCAAGTGACGCCGTTGCTGAACTTGAACTGCTCGATTTGCTGGCTGGTGCCGGTGAAGTAGCTGGACACCCGCACGCTGTCGGATGCGCCGTAGTTGAGCACGAGGTCGTTATTGACCCGGAGCAGGGCCGTGACCTCGGCGGAGGCGACGTTGGTGAATTCGACGGTGTCGAGATTGCCGACGGTGGCGTCGTTGTCGTCGATGGTGTCGGTGCCATCGCCCTTGCTGAAGATATAGGTGTCATTACCTTTCCCTCCAAGCAAGGCATCGGCGCCAATGCCACCCGCAAATAAGTTATCCAGTGCGTTACCGACGATCCGGTTGTTCTGGATGTTGCCGATACCGATGGTAGCGTTTCCAAGAAGAACCAACTCTTCTATGTTCAGTGCCAAAGAAAGGTTGATCGAAGATTCGACGCGGTCCCAGCCTTCGTCTACTGCTTCGATGACGACATCGGAAACGTTATCGATACGGAATACATCGTCGCCCGCTCCGCCTATCAACTGATCTGCCCCGGCTCCACCGTCTAGTGTGTCATTACCGGCTCCGCCATTGAGCGTGTTGTTGGCGGAGTTGCCGATGAGGACGTTGGCCAGGGTGTTGCCGGTTGCGTTGATGGCGGTCGTGCCGGTGAGGGTCAGGTTCTCGACGTTGGCCCCCAGGGTGTAGGAGACCGAGGCCATGACGGTGTCGGTACCTTCGTTGAGGGCTTCGGTGACCACTTCCGTGGTCACATCGACGATGAAGTTGTCATCGCCTGCGCCGCCGTTGAAGGCATCCGTACCGGCACCGCCGTCGAGCGTGTCATTGCCTGCACCACCGGTCAGTGTGTTGGCAGCGCTGTTGCCAACGATGATGTTGTCCAGCGCGTTGCCAGTACCGTTGATGATTGCCGTGCCGGTGAGGGTCAGGTTCTCGACGTTGGCACTGAGGGTGTAAGTCGCTGCACTCTGAACGAGATCGGTGCCTTCACCGGCGTACTCGGTAATGACGTCGGTCGAGACATCGACGACGTAGGTGTCGTTGCCGCTGCCTCCGATGAGGGTGTCCGAACCGGCGCCACCATTGAGGGTGTCGTTGCCGGCCCCTGCGGTCAGGACGTTGGCCACGCCGTTTCCAGTGAGCACGTTGTCCAGCTCGTTGCCGGTGCCGTTGATCACACCCGTGCCGGTCAGCGTCAGGTTCTCGACGTTGGCAGAGAGGGCGAAGGTGACTGAACTCTGGATCAGATCGATCCCTTCGTTGGCGTTCTCGGTCACCACGTCGGCGATGTTATCGACCACATAGGTGTCGTTGCCGTCGCCGCCGATCATCGTGTCGGCGCCCGTTCCACCGCTGAGCACATTGCTGGCGGCGTTGCCGGTGAGCACATTGTCCAGGGTGTTACCGGTTGCGTTGATGGCGGCCGTACCGGTGAGGGTCAGGTTCTCGACGTTGGCACTGGCGGTGTAGGTGACCGAGGACAGAATGGTGTCCAGTCCGGCCGAGGCCGCTTCGGTGACGACGTCGGTGGCCACATCCACGACATAGGTGTCGTCGCCGGCACCACCGACCAGCGTGTCAGTTCCGGCTCCACCGTCCAGAACGTTGTTGCCGGCATTGCCGGTCAGTGTGTTGCTGGCGCTGTTGCCCGTGGCGTTGATGGCGGCCGTACCGGTGAGGGTCAGGTTCTCGACGTTGGCCGAAAGCGTGTAGCTGGCCGAACTCTGCACGAGGTCGGTTCCCTCGTTGGCGTTCTCGATGATCGAGTCGGCACCGTTGTTGACAACGTAGGTGTCGTTGCCCGCTCCGCCGATCAGCGTGTCGATGCCAGCGCCCCCGTCGAGGACGTTGGCCACGCCGTTTCCAGTGAGCACGTTGTCCAGCTCGTTGCCGGTGCCGTTGATGGCCGCTGTGCCGGTCAGTGTCAGCTTCTCGACATTGGCCGAGAGGGCGAAGGTGACCGAACTCTGCACCAGATCCGTACCTTCACCTCCAGCCTCAGTAACAATCTCATTGGACACTTCGACGATGTACGTGTCGTCGCCACTACCACCGATGAGCGTGTCTACTCCGGTCCCCCCGTTGAGCGTGTCGTTGCCGTCGCCGCCGCTGAGGACATTCACACCGGAATTACCGGTGAGCACGTTGTTCAGTGCGTTGCCGGTGCCGTTGATGGCGGCCGTACCGGTGAGGGTCAGGTTCTCGACGTTGCTGCCCAGGGTGTAGCCGATGGCACTCTGGACAAGGTCGGTGCCTTCGCCCGTGGCTTCGCTTACCAGGTCGCCCAGGTCGTTGACCACATAGATGTCATCACCCTGACCACCCAGCATGGTGTCCGCACCGGCTTCGCCATTGAGCGTGTTGTTGGCGGAGTTACCGATGAGGACGTTGGCCAGGGTGTTGCCGGTTGCGTTGATGGCGGTCGTGCCGGTGAGGGTCAGGTTCTCGACGTTGGCCCCCAGGGTGTAGGAGACCGAGGCCATGACGGTGTCGGTACCTTCGTTGAGGGCTTCGGTGACCACTTCCGTGGTCACATCGACGATGAATTTGTCATCGCCTGCGCCGCCGTTGAAGGCATCCGTACCGGCACCGCCGTCGAGCGTGTCATTGCCTGCACCACCGGTCAGTGTGTTGGCAGCGCTGTTGCCAACGATGATGTTGTCCAGCGCGTTGCCAGTACCGTTGATGATTGCCGTGCCGGTGAGGGTCAGGTTCTCGACGTTGGCACTGAGGGTGTAAGTCGCTGCACTCTGAACGAGATCGGTGCCTTCACCGGCGTACTCGGTAATGACGTCGGTCGAGACATCGACGACGTAGGTGTCGTTGCCGCTGCCTCCGATGAGGGTGTCCGAACCGGCGCCACCATTGAGGGTGTCGTTGCCGGCCCCTGCGGTCAGGACGTTGGCCACGCCGTTTCCAGTGAGCACGTTGTCCAGCTCGTTGCCGGTGCCGTTGATCACACCCGTGCCGGTCAGCGTCAGGTTCTCGACGTTGGCAGAGAGGGCGAAGGTGACTGAACTCTGGATCAGATCGATCCCTTCGTTGGCGTTCTCGGTCACCACGTCGGCGATGTTATCGACCACATAGGTGTCGTTGCCGTCGCCGCCGCTGAGGACATTCACACCGGAATTACCGGTGAGCACGTTGTTCAGTGCGTTGCCGGTGCCGTTGATGGCGGCCGTACCGGTGAGGGTCAGGTTCTCGACGTTGCTGCCCAGGGTGTAGCCGATGGCACTCTGGACAAGGTCGGTGCCTTCGCCCGTGGCTTCGCTTACCAGGTCGCCCAGGTCGTTGACCACATAGATGTCATCACCCTGACCACCCAGCATGGTGTCCGCACCGGCTTCGCCATTGAGCGTGTTGTTGGCGGAGTTACCGATGAGGACGTTGGCCAGGGTGTTGCCGGTTGCGTTGATGGCGGCCGTACCAGTGAGGGTCAGGTTCTCGACGTTGGCCCCCAGGGTGTAGGAGACCGAGGCCATGACGGTGTCGGTACCTTCGTTGAGGGCTTCGGTGACCACTTCCGTGGTCACATCGACGATGAAGTTGTCATCGCCTGCGCCGCCGTTGAAGGCATCCGTACCGGCACCGCCGTCGAGCGTGTCATTGCCTGCACCACCGGTCAGTGTGTTGGCAGCGCTGTTGCCAACGATGATGTTGTCCAGCGCGTTGCCAGTACCGTTGATGATTGCCGTGCCGGTGAGGGTCAGGTTCTCGACGTTGGCACTGAGGGTGTAAGTCGCTGCACTCTGAACGAGATCGGTGCCTTCACCGGCGTACTCGGTAATGACGTCGGTCGAGACATCGACGACGTAGGTGTCGTTGCCGCTGCCTCCGATGAGGGTGTCCGAACCGGCGCCACCATTGAGGGTGTCGTTGCCGGCCCCTGCGGTCAGGACGTTGGCCACGCCGTTTCCAGTGAGCACGTTGTCCAGCTCGTTGCCGGTGCCGTTGATCACACCCGTGCCGGTCAGCGTCAGGTTCTCGACGTTGGCAGAGAGGGCGAAGGTGACTGAACTCTGGATCAGATCGATCCCTTCGTTGGCGTTCTCGGTCACCACGTCGGCGATGTTATCGACCACATAGGTGTCGTTGCCGTCGCCGCCGATCATCGTGTCGGCGCCCGTTCCACCGCTGAGCACATTGCTGGCGGCGTTGCCGGTGAGCACATTGTCCAGGGTGTTACCGGTTGCGTTGATGGCGGCCGTACCGGTGAGGGTCAGGTTCTCGACGTTGGCACTGGCGGTGTAGGTGACCGAGGACAGAATGGTGTCCAGTCCGGCCGAGGCCGCTTCGGTGACGACGTCGGTGGCCACATCCACGACATAGGTGTCGTCGCCGGCACCACCGACCAGCGTGTCAGTTCCGGCTCCACCGTCCAGAACGTTGTTGCCGGCATTGCCGGTCAGTGTGTTGCTGGCGCTGTTGCCCGTGGCGTTGATGGCGGCCGTACCGGTGAGGGTCAGGTTCTCGACGTTGGCCGAAAGCGTGTAGCTGGCCGAACTCTGCACGAGGTCGGTTCCCTCGTTGGCGTTCTCGATGATCGAGTCGGCACCGTTGTTGACAACGTAGGTGTCGTTGCCCGCTCCGCCGATCAGCGTGTCGATGCCAGCGCCCCCGTCGAGGACGTTGGCCACGCCGTTTCCAGTGAGCACGTTGTCCAGCTCGTTGCCGGTGCCGTTGATGGCCGCTGTGCCGGTCAGTGTCAGCTTCTCGACATTGGCCGAGAGGGCGAAGGTGACCGAACTCTGCACCAGATCCGTACCTTCACCTCCAGCCTCAGTAACAATCTCATTGGACACTTCGACGATGTACGTGTCGTCGCCACTACCACCGATGAGCGTGTCTACTCCGGTCCCCCCGTTGAGCGTGTCGTTGCCGTCGCCGCCGCTGAGGACATTCACACCGGAATTACCGGTGAGCACGTTGTTCAGTGCGTTGCCGGTGCCGTTGATGGCGGCCGTACCGGTGAGGGTCAGGTTCTCGACGTTGCTGCCCAGGGTGTAGCCGATGGCACTCTGGACAAGGTCGGTGCCTTCGCCCGTGGCTTCGCTTACCAGGTCGCCCAGGTCGTTGACCACATAGATGTCATCACCCTGACCACCCAGCATGGTGTCCGCACCGGCTTCGCCATTGAGCGTGTTGTTGGCGGAGTTACCGATGAGGACGTTGGCCAGGGTGTTGCCGGTTGCGTTGATGGCGGCCGTACCAGTGAGGGTCAGGTTCTCGACGTTGGCCCCCAGGGTGTAGGAGACCGAGGCCATGACGGTGTCGGTACCTTCGTTGAGGGCTTCGGTGACCACTTCCGTGGTCACATCGACGATGAATTTGTCATCGCCTGCGCCGCCGTTGAAGGCATCCGTACCGGCACCGCCGTCGAGCGTGTCATTGCCTGCACCACCGGTCAGTGTGTTGGCAGCGCTGTTGCCAACGATGATGTTGTCCAGCGCGTTGCCAGTACCGTTGATGATTGCCGTGCCGGTGAGGGTCAGGTTCTCGACGTTGGCACTGAGGGTGTAAGTCGCTGCACTCTGAACGAGATCGGTGCCTTCACCGGCGTACTCGGTAATGACGTCGGTCGAGACATCGACGACGTAGGTGTCGTTGCCGCTGCCTCCGATGAGGGTGTCCGAACCGGCGCCACCATTGAGGGTGTCGTTGCCGGCCCCTGCGGTCAGGACGTTGGCCACGCCGTTTCCAGTGAGCACGTTGTCCAGCTCGTTGCCGGTGCCGTTGATCACACCCGTGCCGGTCAGCGTCAGGTTCTCGACGTTGGCAGAGAGGGCGAAGGTGACTGAACTCTGGATCAGATCGATCCCTTCGTTGGCGTTCTCGGTCACCACGTCGGCGATGTTATCGACCACATAGGTGTCGTTGCCGTCGCCGCCGATCATCGTGTCGGCGCCCGTTCCACCGCTGAGCACATTGCTGGCGGCGTTGCCGGTGAGCACATTGTCCAGGGTGTTACCGGTTGCGTTGATGGCGGCCGTACCGGTGAGGGTCAGGTTCTCGACGTTGGCACTGGCGGTGTAGGTGACCGAGGACAGAATGGTGTCCAGTCCGGCCGAGGCCGCTTCGGTGACGACGTCGGTGGCCACATCCACGACATAGGTGTCGTCGCCGGCACCACCGACCAGCGTGTCAGTTCCGGCTCCACCGTCCAGAACGTTGTTGCCGGCATTGCCGGTCAGTGTGTTGCTGGCGCTGTTGCCCGTGGCGTTGATGGCGGCCGTACCGGTGAGGGTCAGGTTCTCGACGTTGGCCGAAAGCGTGTAGCTGGCCGAACTCTGCACGAGGTCGGTTCCCTCGTTGGCGTTCTCGATGATCGAGTCGGCACCGTTGTTGACAACGTAGGTGTCGTTGCCCGCTCCGCCGATCAGCGTGTCGATGCCAGCGCCCCCGTCGAGGACGTTGGCCGCGCTGTTGCCGGTGAGCACGTTGTCCAGCTCGTTGCCGGTGCCGTTGACCACGCCCGCGCCGGTGAGCGTCAGGTTCTCGACGTTGGCGCCAAGCGTCTGTGTGATCGAGGAAAACACTCCGTCGATACCTTCGGCGACCTGTTCGGTAACAGCATCCCCGACGTTGTTGACGTAGTAGGTGTCGTGCCCGGCGCCGCCCATCATGATGTCGGCGCCACCACCGCCCACAAGAACGTCGTTGCCGTCGCCGCCGATGAGGACATTCGCTCCGGAATTGCCTGTAAGCACGTTGTTCAGTGCATTGCCGGTGCCGTTGATGGCAGCCGTACCGGTGAGGGTCAGGTTCTCGACGTTGCTGCCCAGGGTGTAGCCGATGGCACTCTGGACAAGGTCGGTGCCTTCGTTGGTGTTCTCGGTCACCACGTCGCCGATATCATCGACAACGTAGATGTCGTTGCCCAGACCCCCTCTCATCGTGTCAGCGCCGCCGCCGCCGTCGAGCGTATTGGCGTTGGAGTTTCCGGTCAGGGTATTCGCGAGAGCATTTCCGGTTCCATTGACGGCAGCGGTGCCTGTAAGCGTCAGGTTCTCGAGGTTTGCACCGAGTGTCCAGCTTCCTTGCGTAATGACCGTATCGGAACCTTCCGCGGCGTTCTCGGTGATGACGTCAAGCACCGAGTTGACGACATAGGTGTCGTCTCCTGTGCCGCCGACAAGCGTGTCGTTGCCAGCACTGCCATCCAGCCAGTCATTGCCAGCTCCGCCGGTCAGCACGTTGTTGCCGGAGTTTCCGGTCAGTGCGTTGTCAAGATCGTTTCCTGTACCGGACACCGCTCCCGGCATCAGCACAAGGTTCTCGATGTTGGCACTCAAGGTCAGGTTGATACTGGAATAGACGGTGTCCTGTCCGGCACTGAGCGCTTCGACAACAATGTCTCCACTCGAGTCAACGATGTAAATGTCGTTCCCGAACCCGCCCGTCAGGGTATCGCTTCCACCGGCTCCATCCAGAATATTGTCGCCAGCGTTGCCCGTAATGAAGTTGTCGAGACTGTTGCCCGTTGCATTGATGCCGTCGATACCCGACAGCACCAGGTTCTCAATCTCTCTTCCGAGGGTGTACGACACCGAGGAATGTACGGTATCGACGCCTTCACCTGCCAACTCGAGAATGCTGTCCGATTGATTGTCACAAGGTAAGTATCGTTCCCCGCGCCACCAAGCAAGGTATCTGCGCCGCCCTGACCATCAAGGACATTGTCGGCGGCGTTCCCGGTAATACGATTGGCGAGGGCGTTCCCTGTTCCATCAATGGCAGCGGTGCCGACCAACACCAGGTTCTCCACGTTTGCGCTCAACGCGTAGCTGACCGCACTGCGTACGGTATCCACCCCGCCACCCGGCAACTCGTCAACCGTATCGCCCGCGTTGTTGACCAGATACGTGTCGTCTCCCGTGCGCCCCGACATGAAGTCAGCACCCAGACCGCCATCCATCTGATTGGCGCCGGCGTTCCCGTAAAGATCGTCATCCGTAGGGCTACCGCGAACGAGACCAGGAACTTCGGCGAATTTGAAGTGGGCGGCGTTCAATTGCGCCGCAGACACGCCGCGCATCGTGACGTACAGCGTCTGCCCGCTTCCGTCATCCGCGCTCACGCGCGCATATGCAATCCCGTTGATGGTCCAGGTGGATATCGTCAGATCTTCGAAACCACGAATCCAGTCGATTGCACTGAGATCGACCAGTTCGCCCGTCTGACCCGGATCAAAGTCGGCAATCAGATTGTCGGCCGACACCGCGCTACCGATGATCGAAATACCGCCCGTACCGGTTCCGTCACGGACCAGCTTGAAAACATCGGCGCCTGCGCCACCGATACGAGTACCGTAGAAATCGAAGTTATTGCCTGACACGGTGCCCAGATCACCGTCGAGAACAATCAGATCGTCCCCCGCGTCACCGTTCAAATGGTCCTGACCGGAACCGCCAATCAGGACATCGTTCCCGTCTCCGCCGTACATCTCGTCGTCACCACTGTCGCCGACGAGTGTGTCGTCGCCGTTCTGACCCTGTAATTCGTCATTTCCGCTGCCGCCGGTCAGGTAGTCCCTCCCGTCGCCTCCGACGAGCAGGTCATCTCCGGCCCCACCTTGCAACCAATCCGCCCCCGGTGTGACACTTCCATCGTCGCCGAACAGACGGTCATTGCCATCTCCACCGTCAAGCAGGTCGTTGGTTGTCGTGGCGCCCAATTCATCATTACCGCCGAGCGCGAAGTAGCTAAGATCGCCAAGATTGTTTGGCAAAAGTCCTACCTCGGCTCCACTTGTGCCAATCCCATAAGCCGGATTGCCGAAGTAGGCAAGATAACGATCAAGCGTGAGGGCATCGCTGAAGAACGCGAAATTCTGCTCGCTGATCTGGCCGGGCGACACGTTCTTGAGCAGTACGCTTTGTCCGCCGCCAAGCTGCAGACGCGTGTTTGCGCCTTCCTGGACGGTCGATATCTGACTGAAGTCGGTGATGTGGCTGAATCCGACGAGCAGGATTTTCTCGTTACCGGCAGTCGCGGAGAAGTCATTCACCGTGTCGGTACTGCCATCGTCCTTGTAAATGACAAACAGGTCGCCCCCGGCGCCACCAACATACGTATCGTTGCCCTTTCCTCCATCCAGAAAATCGACGCCGTCCCCGCCGCTCAAGGTGTCCGCACCACGCCCGCCCTGCAGTCGATTGGACAAGGCGTTGCCGGTCAGAGTGTCGTTTCCATCGCCGCCGAAAGCGAATTCGATGTTTCCGTTGATCGTCAGCGCTCGGCCGGCAATCGTGCTGGAGCTGCCGTTGTTCAAGTTGATGACCGATCCACTCGAAACGGCCGCTGCGTTGATGGTGTCGATGCCACCGTTTGTGTCGGTCAGACCTGCCCGCGAGGTGCCCGGCGCACTCGTGAACTCGTCGGTATAGAAATAGACGTCGTCGCCAACGGTCGAGGTTATCGGCGTGGTGCCGTCCTGACTCGCGCCTATGTCCGTCTCGTTCAAGTCCGAGCCGTAAGCATCGATCCGCCAGCCGTTGAGCACGCCTCCACCTCGTCCCGAACGGTCGGTGATGCGCAATTGCCAGTTTCCTTGCGCATTTTCTCCATAGTCGTGTGTGGTGTTGAAGTTGTAGAGCAGTTGTCCTGACGACGCATTGCCTCCAGGATTACTTGCCGACGTTCCAGGATTCGCAACGAGTTTGCTGATCACTCCCGACGGTGCGATCAGCTCTACCGTCAGGTCTCCCCAGTTTGAGTGCGTTAGATCGAGACTGATGCCAACGTTTTCGATACGCAGACCGGCGCCAAGCGAAAGGGTACGGGTAACCACCGATCCGTCGGCAATGGCCAGACCGAGCCCGGTTCCACTGGCCAGACTGCCTTCGGCATTCTGAAGTTGGCGTTCGTTGTACAGCGTGTGCTGTCCCTGCCATGTTTCGGCCAGGCGCACTGCCGCTCGTGCATCCACCTGGCCAAAGCCGTAGTCATGGCTGGTGTGCATGCCACCGCCGTTCCAGTTCCTGGCGGCATTCCATACCGTGTCGGTGTTCGGGTCGTTCACCTTTCGTGCTGTCAGCGCCAGGATCTGCTGTACGTCGCGCCAGCCCAGGTCCGGATTTGCTTCCAGCATCAAGGCGACGACGCCCGAAACGACCGGGGTGGCGAAGCTCGTTCCCTCGGTTGTGCTCGTATCGCTACCGAAAACCGTGCCGTCGTCATTCATGAGCAGACGGCTGGTCAACTCCACATTCGAGCCTGGCGCAGACACGAGAATTGACGCGCCGGGGGCACTGAACGGTGTCTGGCCGATGGTCAGCGTCGAGATATCGCCCTGCGCGTTGATCGCTCCGGTCACGATAGACCCGCGATTCGCCGACAAAAGATCGTAGTTGGTGTTTCCGCCACTCTGTCTATCATTTCCGCCGGCCACAACGATCACTGTCCCGAGCCCGTTCCGTCCTTCGGCAAGTGCACTGACGATGCCGCTCGGGAGCGAGTACACCGGGTTTGCAACGAATACGAAGTCGTCGGTGACCCCCCAACTGTTGTTGACCACATCGAAATTCTTGAGGTGGGCCATCGCGGCTTCAACATCGCTCACCGAAAGCGGCGAGGACGAGGTGGTGGCGTCGAAGGAGGTGTTTACCGTGTAACCGGCAAGCTTGGCACCGTAGGCCACACCCACCACACCTTCGCCGTTACGCGATGCGGCAATCACGCCTGCAACCAGCGTCGCGTGCTGACTGAAGTCGGTCACAACCGGATGGGCAAGGTCGTTCAGCCATGCCGTATCGGTGCTTGGCGAAAGATCCGGATGACGATAGTCGAATGTCGTGGTGCCGGCGGAAAATGGACCGGATGTCTCGAAAACTCCAACCCGCACACCCTTTCCGGTGTAGTCCTGCCATACAGGAATGACATTGATGTCCGACAGATACCACTGCTCGGTAAATGCGCTGTCGATGGGCATGTCTGCGGTCTTGATGAAGACCTGACCGCGCATTTCGGCCGCATTGCTCGTGCCGACCTGAAATGCGGTGGCACCGGGGGTGCCATCCGTATCCGCAATCTTGTACTTGAAGCTCATCACGCCAGTGAAACCGGCTGTGGGCGTGAAGGTGAGTTCGCCCGCAGCGGTAAGGGTAGGGGTCCACTCCTTGGTTGTGGCGTTGTAGGTGCCGGCGACAGTGCCGCCTATGACGTCGCTGATGGTGGTGATGCGCAGCGTGTCCGCCTGCCAGTCGCGGTCGTTGGCGAGCAGGTCGGCCACCTTTATGAGCTTGGGCCCGCTGCGGTCGGCAATCGTGACCACGTCCTGGACGGGGAACGGGTTGTCCAGCGTGATATCCACGGCGGACACATCGGCGAAGTTCAGCTTCTCGATGTTGGTGAGCATGTCCGCGCCGTCGCGGCCCGCCTTGGTGTTGACGACCCGCCATGCGGTATCGGACAAGCGGGTGATGCGGTAGTCGGCGAACGAACCGGAGAACTCAGCCATGTCGGTGCCTTCACCGCCGTCCAGCGAATCGTCACCCTGTTGCCCCTTGAGCACGTCGTTGCCATCGCCGCCCGCGAGCCGGTCGTCGTCCTGCCCGCCCTCGATCAGGTCATCGCCCGAGCCGCCCAGCAATTGGTCCTGACCACGCCCGCCGCGAATGACGTCATTGCCAGCGCCGCCATCAATAAGGTCGTTGCCGTTTTCGCCGGAAAGCCCATCGTTCGCCGCCCCTCCGATCACGATATCGTCGCCGTCGTCGGCGCGCACGAACACACTGCTTCGCCCGCCGCCGATGAAAACGTCGTCACCGGTGCCGCCCGCGACCACTTCGACCCCAGCCTGGGCCATATTGAGTGTTACGCCCTCCGAGCCCACGACCTGCACCATGTCGAAGCCGTCACCGGCATCGATGTTCTGCTGCAGATCGGCGGCGTCGATGATGAGCATGTCGTCGCCATCGCCGGCATCAAAACTGTCCGAGCCTTGACTGCCTACGAGCCAGTTCGCGCCGGCAGTGCCGATCAGCACATCGTTACCGACGTTGCCATAGACGTTGGCCACACCCAGTGCGGCTGCATCCAGTGTGGCGCCTGTGGTCAAGGCCGAGACATGCGTGCTCTGGCCATCCTCGGAACTGACGTTGGCGCCGCCGACCACCGCGCTCGAAGTGTTCCCGGCCGGATTGGCGATGAAACGTGCCGCCTGTGCCTCACGGGTCTGCCCCGCCATCACGAAAGATCCGGTGGCCAGCACTTCGTTGCCGCCATTGATCAGCCCGGACTGCGCCGCCGCCAGAAGGTTGATCGAGGTGATGCCCAGAGAGGCAAAGGTCTTCAATTCGCCAGTGTCGGTCTGCCCGTCATGATCGGCATCGACCCACACCTTGACGTTGTTCCATGCCGTATCGGCCGAAGTGAACTGGTTGTCCCCATTCGAATCCAGGCTCTTGAGCGCTGCGAAGCCATCGGCAAACGGTTTGGAACCAGATTCGCCGTCCGTACCGGCGGAGCCATTGAAGTACTCGGACATCGTTTCGTGGATGCCATCGATCACGCCGTCGTCATCTATGTCCATGACCACGATGCCGTCTTCGGCGCTGACCCAGCCGGTCAATTCCTTGCTGCCGCCGTCGTGGTCGATATCGAACAACACCGGCGCCTCACCGAACGACGTAAGGCGGACGCCGTCACCATTCAGATCGAGCACCAGCGGATCAACGGGAGTCCAGAAACGAGCGCTTGAAGCCTGTTGATTGGTGTAAGCAGCCTGAAGGTTGACGAATGTCAAATCCAGATAACTGCTCGGTAGATTCTTCCAACCATCGAAATTAAGCAGATTGCTGGCGCCAGGCGCCCAATCCCCGGAGAGAATTGCATTCGCGGCTTGCTGTGCGCCGGTGGCGGTATTGACGTTGCCCACACCCTGTAGCAGATAGACGCCGGCATTGATAAGAGTGGCGTTGTCTGCATTTGGAGCGTTAGAGGGGTCAGTTGCGCCCGACCCGCTTAAAGGGCTAGTTGAACTGTTATTATGTAGATTAAAGCTATTGACGGAAGTCTCCGACATGGATCCTGAGCCATTCGGCGTTAATAGAATCGGCTCCGTGCGTGTGAGACTCCATTCACTCCCGCTTTGGCCCTCATCAACGAAAAGGAAAGACAGGCTTGGGTCCTTGCGTTCATATATGAATTGGGTGCCCTGTCCAAGACCATCAATAAGCCGATCCGTAACTTGGGATTTCCCATCTCCGTAGATCATCACTCCATTGAGGCAGGCGGCAATTGTTTCGCTACTGGTAAATGTATAATTTATTCCATTTGAAACGCACGTATTGACCCCGGTTAGAGGATTTTCGGCCAATCTGATCCTTACATCGCCCGATGGGGTATTGAGAACGACCTCTCCCTCGGAATTAACTGCTATGCCCCCTGAATAACCGGGTATATAGGCGGTTCTTTGACCGTTTATTCCAATATCAACCCTGATCCCAGCCTGGGTATAACTTACGCTCTCTCCGCTTGATGAAAAAGTGGTTTGGCGCAGCAAACTACCGGTTGAATCAAGGATTGATGTTATATAAGGAGATTCTGCGCCATCTTGGTTGTAAACAATAAACCCACTTAATCCACCAGTACCGTCATCTACCGCTTCAACTCGGCTAACATAACTTGCAATAAGAAATCCGGTGGTGCTGCTATATTTTTCGATCGTTCGGATGTATGTCCCATCAGTTAGTTTTCCAGATTCTTGGGCGACAAGACGATTTCCCAACTCATCTGTACCTATTAAATGAGAGACTCCACCCCAACTCCGGAAAGTGTAAGGGTCAAACGATGCATGTCCGGAAGCAGTAGGGTTAACGTCTCCAGGTATAACTTCGAAATGAAGGTGTGGTCCAGAGGAAACCCCTCCAGTTGCCCCGACGAATCCAATCGTTTGCCCCGCCGAAACCAAGCTATCTTTGACTAACGGGGATTGAGTGTTCATGTGAGCATATAAGGTAAAATATGCGTCTCCGTTCGTGCCTACGTGTTTTATAACAACTGTGTTGCCGTAACCGGCAATAGATCCGTTGTAATAAACGGTTCCATCAGCAGCGGCAGGTATTGAAGTGCCCGAGGGTGCCCCCCAGTCGTCTCCGCGATGTGGGCGAATGATCTTCAAGGTTGGGTGCAATCGCGCGGGGTTATATCGTGATGTCGGCTCAGAGGTGAAAGACGAACCGGGGTTGTAAGTGTCGAAGGAATTCAATTTTTACTCCCTATTGTTGGTTGGAATCGCACTGAACGATGGATTCAAGGGGGGCCTCATAAGAAGAGAAAACTTGAAACTTTCCGTTCGCAGACCGTCTCTCATAACGGCCATCTACTGTGTCGAATAGGATGCCATAACGCTTTTCCAATTCAGCCTTTACATCCTCTACTGGAGCCTTTACGAACAAGGCAACAATTGACCACGTCGTGGGAAGTATTATTTTTCTTACTTTAAAGCCGTAGAGAATTTCATCGACGTAGATTGTTATGTAGCCAGAGCTTTCATTCACGCCTGTTGGTTTGTAGCCCCTGTCTTGAAGATAAGGTGATGAAATTACTCCGTTCGCCACGAAGACATTTGTACTGCACTCATGCAAAGAAGCCCATATCTTTTCAAACTCTTCTTCGTTCCTATATACAGATTGTTGCTTATTGGTTTCTTCTTGTATATTTATTTCTGGCCATTTGGAATCTTGACGAGATTGCGCTTCATATATCGATGAAAGCGCAAGGGCAATCGGCAGAAAAATAAAAAATAGTTTCATTTTTTCTCGATATTGGTGGTGTAAATCGCGAGTCTGTAAATTTTGTGCGCGCGGAGAGTCCGTCACCGTTCCCCGAGGCTCTGACTAACTGTCTTCCTAACTGGGTCTAAGAAATAATCGATAACTCGGCGCCTGCCTGTGTGGATTTCGGTAGTTACCGCCATGCCCGGCGACAGCGGCACGATGCGCTCGTCCACTTTCAATTCGGCGCGCTTGAGCCGGACCCGCGCCTGGAATACCAGCCCCTTCTTTTCATCCGCCACCGCGTCCTGTGAAACGAAGGCGACTTCGCCTTCTATTGTTCCGTAGCGCGTGAAGGGGAAGGTTTCGACCTTGATCACCGCGCGCTGGCCGGGCTGGACGAAGCCGACGTCGCGGTTCTCGAGCACGGCTTCAACTTCGGCCTGCTGTTCGTCCGGCACGATGGCCATCAGCGGCTGCGCTTCGGTTACAACGCCGCCTTCGGTGTGGATGGCGAGTTGCTGCACGGTGCCGGCGACCGGGGCGATGAGCTTCTGCTGCACTTCGCGCGTGCGCGCCTTGATCAGTTCCTGTTCGAGCTGGTTGGCGCGTTTCTGTGCGTCGAGTTGGGCGGCGATGGCATTGCGCTCGAATTCGGCGATGAGGGCGGCGCGGCGACTGCGTGCCTCTTCGATGCCTGCGTTCAATTCGAGGGCGTGTGCTTCCTGGTAGCCGAGGTCGCGTTCCTGTTCGATGCGCACCTGTTCGCGCTCGAGGTAGCCGTGGCGCGACACGAAGTTGCGTTCGACGAGGTTCTTGTAGTCCTCGGCGCGGGAGCGGGCGATGGGCAGGGTTTCCTTGAGTTTCTGCACCAGTTCGCGCGAGGCCGCCAGTTCGGCGGCGCGGCGGCCGATCTCGGCGTCGAGGCTGGACAGCCTTGCCCGATGTTCGAGGTACTGACTCTGCGCGGCGCGCTGTTCTGCACGCAGGTCGTCGGGAGCGATACCGGGTACGGCCTGCAACCGCACGTCCGCTTGCCGGGCCGGGCCCGCGCCAGCGAGCGCTGCATAACGCGCGGCCTCAAGCCGGGCGGCGTTAAGGGCCTGTTGCGCGCGCTGGGTTTCGGCTTCGGGGGCGGTGGCGGCGGCTTCGAGTTCGACCAGCAGTTGTCCGGCCTCGACGTGCTGTCCGTCGCGCACGTGGATGCGGCGCACGACAGCGGTTTCCGCCGGCTGGACGAGTTTGGTCTTGTCGGCGGAAATGATCTTGCCTGGGGCGACGGCCACCATGTCCACGCGGCCCAGCCAGGACCAGGTCAGGCCGACGGCGAGTGCGCAGATCAGCGCCCACATGATGGCGCGCGGTGCGGCCGGGGCTGGGGTTTCGATGAGCTCGAGCGCGGCGGGCAGGAACTGTCGTTCCAACGGGTTGCGGGCGGGCGCCTGCAGGTCCTTGCGCTGCAACCATGCGGCACCGAGAACCTGCCAGTAACGGGCGAACAGGGCGGGAAGATTGCGGGCGGTGGCGATCATCTCGGTCACCCTGCCTGCAGCGCATGCAGATGCGCATAGCGCCCGCCGGGCGTGGCGAGCAGTTCGGCGTGCGTACCCTGTTCGACGATTTCGCCGGCTTCCATCACCACGATGCGATTTGCGTCGCGTACCGCCGACAACCGGTGCGCAATGATGATGACGGTGCGCCCCTTGCAGATGAAGCGCATGTTGTCGTGCACGATGCGTTCGGATTCGTAGTCGAGCGCCGAGGTCGCCTCGTCGAAAATGAGCACGCGCGGGTTGGTCATCAACGCGCGGGCGATGGCGATGCGCTGGCGCTGCCCGCCGGACAGCGTCGAGCCCTGTTCGCCGACCAGGGTGTCGTAACCTTCGGGCAGTTCGAGGATGAATTCGTGGGCGCCGGCCAGTTTGGCTGCCTGGACAACGGCGTCCATCGATGCGCCGGGGTCGGCCAGCGCGATGTTGTCGCGCACACTGCGCGCGAACAGGCGGTTTTCCTGTAGCACGACGCCGATCTGCCGGCGCAGCCAGGCCGGGTCGGCCAGTGCGAGGTTGACGCCATCCACCTTCACCCGCCCGCGCTCAGGCACGTACAGCCGCTGGACCAGCTTAGCCACGGTGCTCTTGCCCGAGCCGCTGCGGCCGACGACGCCCAGTACCTCACCGGCGCGCAGGTGGAAGCTGACGCCGCGCAGCACTTCCGAACCATCGGGCCGGTAGCGGAAGCGCACCTGGTCGAACTCGATGTCGCCGCGCAGCGCGGGCAACTGGGTGCGACTGGCGGCGCGTGTTTCGGTCGGCGCATTCAGGATGTCGCCCAGACGGGCCACCGCGATGCCGGCCTGCTGCAGTTCCTGCCAGAGCTGGGCAAGGCGCAGCACCGGTTGCGCCACGCGGCCGGCCAACATATTGAAGGCGATGAGGCTGCCGACAGTCATGGCGCCGTCCATGACCTGATAGGCGCCCAGCCACAGGATGCCGACGGTCACCAGCTTCTGGATGAGCTGTATGCCCTCGCCGGCAAACGCGGCCAGTTTGGTTACGCGGAAGCTGGAGGCGACGTAGGCGGCAAGCTGCTCGTCCCAGCGGCGTATTGCCTGCGGCTCGGTCGCACCCGCCTTCAGCGTCTGGATGTTGGACACGGCTTCGACCAGAAAGGCCTGGTTTTCCGCGCCGCGGGCGAATTTTTCGTCCAGCCGGCGGCGGAAGGCCGGCATGGCGGAGCCCATCAGCAGTGCGTAAAGCGGTAGCGAGGCCAGCACCAGCAGCGTCAGCGGAACGCTGTACCAGAGCATGACAGCGAGAAAGACGAAGGTGAACAGCAGGTCCATCACCGAAGTGAGGGCGGGCCCGGTCAGGAAGCTGCGGATGTTCTCCAGCTCGCGCACCCGTGCGACCGAGTCGCCGACGCGGCGCGCCTCGAAGTAGGCAAGGGGCAGGCCAAGCATGTGCCGAAACAGGCGAGCGCCCAGTTCGACATCGATGCGGCTCGTGGTGTGCGCGAAAACATAGGTGCGAAGCGCCGACAGCACGGATTCGAACAGCACGGTCGCCAGCAGGCCGACACCGATGACTTGCAGCGTCGCCAAGCCCTGATGAACCAGCACTTTGTCCATCACCACCTGGAAGAACAACGGGGTGACCAGCGCGAAGATCTGCAGGGCAAAGGACGCGACCAGCGCCTCGGCCAGCAGGCGCCGGTATTTGACGACCGCCGGTACGAACCAGGTGAAATCAAAGCGGGCGAGGGCGCTGGCCAGCTGTGCGCGGGAGGTGACCAGTACGGCACGGCCGGAGAGCCGGGCGACCAGTTCATCCACCGACAGCAGCACTGGTCGCTCTTCCTGCGGGTCATGGATGAGCGCCTTGTCGCCTTCGATGCGGGCCAGCACGACAAACTCGGCCGCGGGTTCAGTTGCGTTGACTTCGGCGGTGCGGGTTTCAAGGATGCAGGGCAGTGTGCCGCTGCCGAGGCGTTTGAGCCCGTCGGCCGATGGCTCGAACTTCGCCGCACGCGATTTCAGCGACAGGCCGCGAGCGGCGCGGATCAGGTCGTCGGCCGTTACCGGCCGCCCGCTGAGGCCGAGTTGATGATGGATCTGCTCTGCATCTGCCGCGCATCCGAGGAAACGAGCGACCAGTGCAAGGCACTTCAGTCCGCTCAAGCCCGGGCGAACGGCAGTGCTTGGCGGGGCAGGGTGAACAGCGGCGGACTGGTGAGAGGTCAAGGCGTCGTTTTCCGTGTGTCCGCGCTAGAAGGTTGGCATCCGTGGTGTTACGCCAGCGGTGCAACATGCGCTTACTCAAATGACAACGGAAAGCTATGTAATTGGAATTCTGGAGGGTGACATTCATCCGTAAGGATGAGTCGCGTCGCCTTGACTTTCCGCAAGTGGTCGCCAACGCCCATCGGCTCGTGTTCTTGAGGCCGTCCAGGCGCACTGTTACGTTCTCATGTCGGGCGAAGTTCCTGATTTTCTTGAGGATGAAGACGAGAGTGGTAATCGTCGTGCTCCGCCAGCCCGGCTGGCAGAGGGGCGTCATTTGCGGTGGAAAGAGGCTCGTCCGGGGCAGACGGCCCGGCAAAATGAGGGGACGAGCTAATGACTGGCCGGCGCGATGATCATCGCGGTCAGCTTGCTTTCATGGCATCCAGAGACGCCGAGGGAGCCTGCAATGTGGCGGCGGGCGAAAGGGCCTCGCAGGGGTAGAGTGACTCACCGCGGAGCAGTTTTCCACGGCGAGCAGCCGAGAAAAAGCGAAGTCGCCTAGTTCCGATCACCGCGGCGCTAGCCGCGCGGTGTTGCCGCATGCCCGCGGGCGTGCTCGTCCCAGGTCCGCCGCTACGCGGACCTACAGGTGGAAATCGCCCGCCGCTTCCGGCTGGTAAAGCACACGCTCGATCCGGATGCGCCGGGTCCGATGCGGCGTCCGCCAGTCGATGGAATCGCCCTCCCGGTAACCGAGGATGGCGGTGCCGACGCTGGAGCAGACCGACAGCTTCCCGGCGCTGCCGTCGGCGTCCTGCGGGTAGACCAGGGCCACTTCCATTTCCTCTTCGTCCAGATGCAGCACGGCGCGCGAGTTCATCGTGACGACATCCCGCGCCACCTGGCGCGAATCGACCACGATGGCGCGTTCGATTTCGTGTTCGAGATCGACCACGTCCGCGTTGACCTCCAGCGCGATCAGGTTGCGCAGCCGGGCCTGGTCGATTTCGGTGACGTAGATGCCGGCGGGGTCGCTCTCCGTGTCTTCGCGCAGGCGCTGCAGATAGCGCTCCCAGTTCATGGCGAATGACTTCAGCGTCGATGTCTCGCTTTCGAGCACGAAGCCGCAGCGCAGGAAGGCGTTCAGCGAGCGCGTGTTGTCGGCGTGAATCCTGGCGATGAGCTTTTGGGCCCGCATGTCGAAGAAGGCGAGCTTCATGCCTTCGCGCAGCGCACTGGCGCCCAGCTTGCGGCCCCAGTTGTCGCGGTCTCCGATGACCAGCACGATCTCGCAGTCCGCGCCGGTCTTGACCAGGCGGACGAAGCCCACCGGCCGGTCATCCCGGTCGCAGGCCATGAAGAAGCGGCCGCCCTGGTTGAACAGATGAGTCAGGACGGGTAGCTGAACCCGACTGACGACCTGTTCGATGTGGCGGGAGACGTGACGCGAATCGCTCAGATAGCGGATGACGTTCTCGTCCTCCAGCCAGTCCATCAGATTCAGCGCGTTGGCCCGGGTGATTTCCGGGCACAGAGAAATGAAAGGCTTGCTCATTTTCACCCCATTCGATCTCAAGGATGAAAGCCTTCCATGGTCAGTGCCATGACGGTTCTTTCGACGGACGCGCCATTTTAGGGCATTGGGCACGAACGGGCCAGTTCGCGCGCCGCGGCAGAGGGGCAGATGCGCGTGCTTTCGCGTCATGCGCGGCGAGGCAGCCGTAAGGTCGCTTTTCACGCGTTCGCAAGAATGCGTGAATTGGTACGGACGTGACAGGTGTTGCACTGCACAAGATACGACTTTTGGCCTAGCATGAAACCATTGCCTTCGTGTGGACCGAGCGATGCAACGCGATACCGAAGAAATCTACCCACTCGGGTGCAAGCGCAAGGTGGCGGGCGAGTACCGGGTGCACTACTACGGCTACTGGATCAAGATCTACGAGCCGCCCGCTGACTCGCTGTCGGCGAAGAAGAAGCTGATTGAGGCGTTGACCCGGCGCCTGTTCAACCATGTCGAGCACGGCATCAACATTCCGGGCTCCCGCCTAAACGAGGCACGCGCCGCCTACGATGCCGAGCAGGATCCCGCGCTCAAGCGGGTCAAGGGCGGCATGCTCGCGGGGGCGCTGTTCAACCGCGCGACGGACATATTCACCAGACTGGTCGAACTGCAGGCGGCGGGTGTCGAGATCGACAGCGACAACGGCCTGATGCGCGAGTGCGGCCACTGTCTTCAGGAAGCGCTGGAGCTCGGTCGCTCGGTGCGGCACCGCAGCGGCGAAGAAGGTATCGACGAAATGTGGGGCGAGCCATTCAAGGCATTTTCGGTGCCGGTCGAGTCGTTCTACGAAAGCCGCTACATCAAGATCGCGCTCACCATGCGCGATATCGACCTGATCGCCGGCGAACTGTGCGACACCTTCGGCAATCGCCCGCGCTTCAAAGGACTTTCCGACCTTGTCGTGAGCTTCGCCGATGCGGCCAAGATCAAGACGGAAACCCTGCGCACGGACAAGTCCATTTTCGATGTCTGGGCCGGCTTCGCGGTGTCGGCTGAAGAACTGCTCGCCTTCGTGCCGGACGATGCGGATTGTACGGACGCCGAACGGCGCGATCTCGATCTGGGCGTGCGCCTGATCCGTCAGGGAACGCAACTGCTGAGCGACATCACGCGGGCACGGGTGCCGATGCCCAAGAGCACGCGTGAATTCGTCGCGCGCTGTGCCGACTACCGCTTGCGCGCGCCGTCCTGTTGATGCGCTCGCCGTCGTGCGCGGTGTTGTGCCCGATCATGCGATGAGCCACAACGGACGCGCTGAAACCGGCAGGCTGCAGCAGGACTGACCGACCGTATCGATGTGCGCGGCATGGCGTTTGCCGCTCGGGCGTGCCCACGCGGTCAAAGCCGGGGAGCGGGGGGCGATGCTATCATTCGTGCCAATTCGGCCATTCCCGGCCTCATCTGCCCGACTCTGCCCCTCCCGCCGCCGACCCGTGCGACTGTCCAAGCTCAAACTCGCCGGTTTCAAGACCTTCGTTGACCCGACCACCATACAGATGCCCGGCCAGCTGGTCGGCGTGGTGGGGCCGAACGGCTGCGGCAAATCCAACATCATCGACGCGGTGCGCTGGGTGCTCGGCGAGTCGCGCGCGTCCGCCTTGCGCGGCGACGCGATGACCGACGTCATCTTCAATGGCTCGGGTACGCGCAAGCCGGTGGGGCGGGCCAGCGTCGAACTGGTGTTCGACAACGCGCAGGGCAGGGCGGCCGGACAGTGGTCGCAGTACGCCGAAATCGCCGTCAAGCGCGTGCTGGAACGCGACGGCCAGTCGGACTACTTCATCAACAACACCCGCGTGCGCCGGCGCGACGTGATCGACGTGTTCCTCGGCACCGGCCTCGGGCCGCGCGCCTACGCCATCATCGAGCAGGGCATGATCACCCGCATCATCGAGGCGCGGCCGGAAGAGCTGCGCGCCTTCCTCGAAGAAGCGGCGGGCATCACCAAATACCGCGAGCGGCGCAAGGAAACGCAGGGCCGGCTCGACGATGCGCGCGACAACCTGGTGCGGCTGGACGACATCGTCGGCGAACTGGGCACGCGTATCGAACGACTGCAGAAGCAGGCCGAGATCGCCGCCCGCTACACCGACATGAACCGCCGGTTGTCCGAACGACAGGCGCTGCTGTGGGCGATGAAGCAGCGCTCGGCCGCCGCCGAGGCCGACGCGCTGACGCTGGAAGCCGGCCGCATCGAGAACGACATCGAGCGCGAAACCGCGGCGCTGCGCCACCACGAGGCGGCGCTGGAGCGCATCCGCACCGAACATTTCGCCAGTTCCGAGGCGGTTCATGTCGCACAGGCGGAACTGCTGACCGCGAATGCCGAAGCCAGCCGGCTCGAAGACGACCTGAAGCGCGCGGCGGAGAACCGGCACAAGCTGGAAGCGCGCATCGCCCAGCTCGAAGCCGAGGTCGCGAACTGGCGTGCGCGCATCGAAAGCATCGAAACCGATACCGGCCGCTGGACCGAACTGGCCGAGCACGCGGCGCACCGCATCGAACAGGCGGAAGCGCGCCACGAAACGACCAGCGCGCTGCTGCCCGAAGCGGAAGCCGCCTTCCAGGAAGCGGAGCAGCAGGCCAATCTGGCGCGGCGCGAACTTGCGGCGGTCGAGCAGCAGCTCAAGGTCGAGGAAACCCACCGCGCCAACGCGGGCCGCACGCTCAATTCACTGGCTGGCCGGCGCGAGCGCATCGCGCACGACGAGGCGCAGCTGATCGAGCCCGACCGCGAGGCGCTGGCGCTGGCGCAGGACAAGCTCGAATCGCTGCAGATGGCGCAGGAGGCGGCGCAGCAGCGTCTGCAGGCGGCGCAGAACGCGGTGCCGCAGTTGCAGGCGCAGGTGCGCAACGCGCAGGACGCCGAGCGCGCCGCCACGCGGACGCTGACCGAAACCCGCGCCCGTCGCGACGCGCTGGTCGAACTGCAGCGCAAGACGCAGACCGACGGCAAGCTCGCTCCCTGGCTGGCCGCGCTCGGCCTGCAGGACGCGAAGCCGCTGTGGCAGTCGCTGCAGGTCGATGCCGGCTGGGAACTGGCGGTCGAGGCGGTGCTGCGTGAGCGGCTGGGCGCGCTCGAGGCAGCGTCTGCCGATACGCTGGCCTCTGCCTGCGCGGCCGGCGCCGCACCGCAGAACCTGACGCTCGCACTGCCCGGTAGCGATGTGCGCGCGGACGTCGGCGCCGACAGCCTGCGCCACCGCGTGCGCGCCCACGACGCGCGCTGGGACGCACTACTCGACCTGTGGCTGGGCCCGGTCGCCGCCGTCGAGTCGCTCGATTTCACCGCCAGCGGTCTGCGCGTTGACCGGGAGGGCCGTGTCGCGCAGGGCGCGTCGCTGACGCTGTATGCGCCGGACGCCCGCACGCACGGCGTGCTCGAACGTGCGCGCGACATCGAACGCCTTGCTGAGGAGATCGAGCTCGCCGACGCCCAGCTCGCCGAATCGCGCGAGGGGCTGCGCGAAGCCGAGGCAGCGTTGGCCGGTGCGCACGAGGAACAGGCGGCGGCGCGGCGCGAACAGCAGTCGCTGACCCAGGCTGCGCACAGCGCGCAGGTCGAACAGATCAAGCTGGCGCAGGCGGTGTCGCGCTTCGACGAGCAGCGCGCGGCGCTGGCGCGCGACCGCGCCGAAGTCGACCAGGCCGAGCAGACCGAGCGCGCGCACCTTGAACGCGCCGACGCCGAAATCGAGCGCGCGCGCGAATTGATCGAGGTGCAGCGCATGCGACTCGATGCCGCGACCGAGGCGCAGAAGAACGCCGACAGCCAGCTGCGCGAGGCGCGCTTCGCCGATCAGGCGGCGGCGCGCGAACTGCAGGAGGCGAACTTCTCGCAGCGCGAGTGCGCCAGCCGTCTGACCGATCTGGCGAACAACCTCGCGATGGCGAAAACCCAGCTCGAAAACGCCGAACTGGAGCGCGCGCTGCGCAGCGACGAATTCGCGCAGATCGACGAGGGCAGCATAGACAGCCGGCTGCAGCAGGTGCTGGACAACCGCCGGGCGCGCGAGCAGGTGCTGGCCACCTGCCGCGACGCGCAGGAAGTGCTGGCCGCCCAGCTGCGCGAACTGGAATCTC
Source organism: Methyloversatilis sp. (assembly GCF_965284615.1). Taxonomy (GTDB): domain Bacteria; phylum Pseudomonadota; class Gammaproteobacteria; order Burkholderiales; family Rhodocyclaceae; genus Methyloversatilis. The sequence continues at coordinate 2,288,423 of NZ_OZ260098.1, read as the reverse complement.
AGCGCGCCAATACTGAACACCTGCTGGCGCCGGCGCGTGAGCGGCTGGCCGAACTGAAGCTGAAGCAGCAGGCGGCGGCGCTGAACGCCGAACAGTACGCGCAGCGTCTGGGCGAGATCGAACTGCCGGAGGGCCGGCTCGATGCGCTGCTGGGCGAAGGCGAAGCGGAGAGGGTGCGCGAGGGCGCACTGACGGCCGAAATCAGCCGCCTGACGCGGGAAATCGCGGCACTCGGCGCGGTGAACCTCGCCGCGCTGGAAGAACTGGCGCAGGCGAATGAGCGCAAGGGCTATCTCGACGCGCAGTTGACCGATCTGCGCGACGCCATCGCCACGCTGGAAGACGCCATCCGCCGCATGGACCGCGACACGCGCGCCCTGCTCAAGGAGACGTATGATCGCGTCAATACCGAGTTCGGCCGCATCTTCCCGGAACTGTTCGGCGGCGGTGAGGCCCGACTGGTCATGACCGGCGACGAGATCCTCGATGCGGGGCTGCAGGTGTTCGCGCAGCCGCCGGGCAAGCGTAACGCGTCGATCCAGCTGCTGTCCGGTGGTGAGAAGGCGCTGACCGCGACGGCGCTGGTGTTTGCCTTCTTCCAGCTCAATCCGGCACCGTTCTGCATGCTGGACGAAGTCGATGCACCGCTGGACGACACGAATACCGAACGCTTCTGCGAAATGGTGAAGCGCATGTCCGCTTCGACGCAGTTCGTGTTCATCAGTCATAACAAGATCACGATGGAAATGGCGCAACAGCTGGTTGGCGTCACCATGCAGGAGCGCGGGTGTTCGCGCGTGGTCGAGGTCGATATGGAAGCGGCGCTGAAACTGCGCGACGAAGCGCTCAGCGTCTGAACAAAAAGGGATACGGATTCATGCAACTGACTGAACTGCAGATGGGGCTGATCGCGCTCGGCGTGGTCGGTGTCGGTGCCGTGATCGGCTACAACCTGTGGCAGGAGCGGCGCCACCGCCGCACCGCCGAACGCGCGCTCGGCGACGCTCAGCCCGACGTGCTGATCGATCCCCTGCACCAGCCGTCGCGCCGCGTCGAACCGACGCTGGATTTCGACCTGGGCAGCGATCTCGGCAACGACCTCGCGAGCGACACACCGGTTGGGCCGGCGATCGATCTGCCGATCGACGAGCGGATGAGCGCCGCGGTCAACGACACCGTGCAGCTTGCCCCGCAGCGCGAGCCGGTGCTCAGGGCGGCGCCGGCTGATGACGCAGCGCCGGCGTGGGCCGATGCCAAGGTTGAGGAAGTCATCGTCGTCGAACTGGAAGCGCCGATTGCGGCGACCGAGTTCCAGCGCGCCTGGAGCGAGCTGACGCGCCAGGTCGACACCGGCCTGCGCCTTCGCGGCCGCGACGAACAGGCCGGCCGCTGGCTGGAGCTGACGCCGGAGACCGCCGGCAATCTGTCGCGCATCGAAATGGCGGTGCAGCTCGCCGATCGCCGCGGTCCGCTCAGCGAGGCCTCGCTGTCGGCGCTGGCGCACGCGCTGCAGGCGGTCGCCGACCGCTTCCTTGCCGTCGTGCATTTCCCCGACGCACGCGATCTGCTCACCCGTGCGCGTGAGCTCGACAGCTTCGCCGCGTCGGTTGACGTGCAGATCGGCCTCAACCTGGTGGCCGGTGAACACTCGATTTCCGGCACCAAGCTGCGGGGTCTGGCCGAAGCGCAGGGCTTCGCACTGGAAAACGGTCTGTTCCGTGCGCGCGACGATGCCGGCGCGACGATCTACACGCTGGGCAATCTCGACGCCGCCGAATTCATCGCCGAAACGATGAAGAACCTGCAGACGCCGGGCGTGACACTGCTGCTCGACGTGCCCACGGTCGCCGACGGCGCGCGCAATTTCGACCGCATGGTCACGATGGCCGAGCAGTTCGCGCACGCGCTCGGCGCACGCGTGGTCGATGACAACCGGCAACCGCTGTCGCCTGCTTCGCTCGGCGTGATCCGCAGCAAGATCGCCGAGTTCCAGACCCGCATGACGCAGTTCGGCGTCGCCCCGGGCAGCGCGTCGGCGCGCCGCCTGTTCAGCTGATGGATGCGGCTGTCCTTGCGCGCGCGGCCGAGCTGCGCGCGCAGATCGCCCGTCACGACCGCCTCTACTACGAACTCGACGCACCGGAGATCCCGGACGCGGAATACGACCGCCTGTTTCGCGAACTGCAGGCGCTGGAAGCCGAGTACCCGGCGCTGCGCACAGCCGATTCGCCGACGCAGCGGGTCGGCGGCAAGCCGCTCGACAGCTTCGCGCCGGTGCGACACGTCGTGCCCATGCTGTCGATCCGCACCGAAACCGATACCGAGGCCAGCGGTGCGCTGAACTTCGACGCCCGCGTGCGGCGAGAACTTGGACTGACCGAGGAGGCGCCACCGGTCGAATATGCCGCCGAACTGAAGTTCGACGGTCTCGCCATCAATCTGCGCTACGAGAACGGCGTGCTGGTGCTCGCCGCCACCCGCGGCGACGGCGAAACCGGCGAGGACGTGACGCAGAACGTACGCACCATCCGCGACGTGCCGCTCGCGCTGACGCCGCTTCCTGCGAAGGGACAATCCTCGCTGTTCGACGCACCCGGCCTGCCCGAGGTGCTGGAAGTGCGCGGCGAGGTGTACATGCGGCGCGACGACTTCGACGCCTTCAACGCGCGCGCCATCGAAGCGGGCGAGAAGACGCTGGTGAACCCGCGCAATGGTGCGGCCGGCAGCATCCGCCAGCTCGACCCGGCGATCGCGGCGAAGAGGCCTTTGTCGTTCTATGCATACGGCCTCGGCGAAGTGCGCGGCTGGACGCTGCCCGACACCCACGCCGGTGTGCTCGACGCGCTGTCCGCCTTCGGCCTGCCGGTCAGCGAGCACCGCGCGGTGTGCAACGGCGGCGAGGCGCTGGCCGCATTCCATGCGCGCATCGCCGAGGCGCGGCCCACATTGCCCTTCGACATCGACGGCGTGGTCTACAAAGTGAACAGCCTGGCCTTGCAGCAGCGCATGGGTTTCGTCACCCGCGAGCCACGCTGGGCGGTGGCGCACAAGTACCCGGCGCAGGAAGCGCTGACCACGGTGCAGGACATCGAGGTGCAGGTCGGCCGCACCGGCAAGCTCACGCCGGTGGCGCGGCTGGCGCCGGTGTTCGTCGGGGGCGTCACGGTGACCAATGCGACGCTGCACAACGAATCGGAAATCCGCCGCAAGGACGTGCATGTCGGCGACACCGTCATCGTGCGCCGCGCCGGCGATGTCATACCCGAGGTCGTGTCGGTGCTGTCGGACAGACGGCCGGCGGACGCGCGTGCATTCTCCATGCCCAGCCACTGTCCGGTCTGCGGTTCGGACGTGGTGCGTGAAGAAGGCGAGGTCGATCATCGCTGCACCGGCGGGCTGTACTGTTCGGCGCAGCGCAAGCAGGCGCTGCTGCATTTCGCGCAGCGTCGCGCGATGGACATCGAAGGATTGGGTGACAAGCTGGTCGAGCAATTGGTGGATGGCGGACTGATCCGCAGCCTGCCTGACCTCTACCGGCTGGGCGTGCTCAAGCTGGCCGAACTGGATCGCATGGCGGTGAAGTCGGCGGAGAACCTGGTGACCGCACTGGAACAGTCCAAGCGCACTACGCTGGGGCGCTTCCTGTTCGGTCTGGGCATCCGCCACGTCGGCGAGGCGACCGCCAAGGATCTGGCGCGTCACCTCGGCAGCATGGACCGTATCATGGACGCTTCGGTCGAGGAACTGGCCCAGGTGCCTGACGTCGGTCCGGTGGTTGCGGCCAGCATCCACACTTTCTTCGCGCAGCCGCACAACCGCGAGGTGGTCGAGCAGCTGCGCGCCTGCGGCATCGTCTGGGAAGAGGGCGAAGCACAGGTGGCGAGCGGTCCTCTGGTCGGCAAGACGGTGGTGCTCACTGGCACGCTGCCCACGCTTTCGCGCGATCAGGCCAAGGACTTGCTTGAGTCTGCGGGCGCGAAAGTGGCCGGCAGCGTGTCAAAAAAGACCGATTTCGTGGTGGCTGGCACGGACGCCGGTTCCAAGCTCACAAAAGCGCAAGAACTGGGCATTAATATTCTCGATGAATCCGGGCTCATGTCGATGCTCGAGAAAAGGGAGCCTTAGAACGATGAAATCCGTACGCAAAGCTGTATTTCCCGTCGCCGGTCTGGGCAGCCGTTTCCTGCCCGCCACCAAGGCCAACCCGAAGGAAATGCTGCCGGTGGTTGACAAGCCGCTGATCCAGTACGCCGTCGAAGAAGCCGTGGCCGCCGGCTGCAGCGACCTCATCTTCATCACCGGTCGCACCAAGCGTTCGATCGCCGACCACTTCGACAAGGCCTACGAGCTCGAACACGAGCTCGAAATGAAGAAGAAACACGACCTGCTGGCGCTGTGCAACACGGTGCCCAAGCACGTGAACTGCATCTACATCCGTCAGTCCGAGCCGCTTGGCCTGGGCCACGCGGTGCTGTGCGCGGCACCGGTCGTCGGTGACGAGCCGTTCGCTGTACTGCTGGCCGACGACCTGATCGACGGCGAGCCGCCCATCCTGAAGCAGATGACCGACATTTTCGACCGCTTCGGCCGTTCCATCCTCGGCGTGCAGCAGGTGCCGCGCAGCCAGACCGGCAGCTACGGCATCGTCAGCACCGACGCCGACGTCGGCGGCCTGTACGGCGTGACCGGCATCGTCGAGAAGCCGAAGCCCGAAGTGGCGCCGTCTACGCTGGCCGTGGTCGGCCGTTACGTGCTGACGCCGCGCATTTTCGATCACCTGCGCGCGATCACGCCGGGCGCTGGCGGCGAACTGCAGCTGACTGACGCGATCGCCGCATTGCTGAAGGAAGAGGCGGTGCTGGCCTATCCGTTCAAGGGCACGCGCTACGACTGCGGCTCCAAGCTGGGCTATCTGCAGGCGACCGTCGCACTGGCGCGCAAGCATCCGGAAGTCGGCGCAGCGTTCACCGCCTGGATGGACGCGCAGGAAGTGTCGCGCGAAGAGATTTCGCGCGAAGCCGACGCAGCGTGAGTCGTCTGGCCGACGCGCAGGCGCTGCTTGAAGGTGCCGACCTGATCTGCTCCGCCGCCGAAGTCGAGGCGGCGGTCGATCGGGTCGCGCGGGAGATCACGGCGGCGGTCGGCGACAGTTATCCGTTGCTGCTGTCGGTGATGGGCGGCGCCGTCGTATTCACCGGCAACCTGTTGCCGAAACTCGCGTTTCCGCTCGACTTCGACTACCTGCACGTCACCCGCTATGGCGACGAGACCTCGGGCGGCGAACTGCGCTGGATCAACGAGCCGCGCACGCCGCTGGTCGGCCGCACCGTGCTCGTGCTCGACGACATCCTCGACGAGGGCATCACGCTGGCGGCGATCCGCCAGCACATCCTGTCCAAGGGCGCGACGCGCTGTCTGACCGCCGTCTTCTCGGACAAGCAGATCGGTCGCGCCAAGCCGATCACCGCCGACTTTACCGGGCTGGAACTGCCCAACCGCTACGTGTTCGGCTACGGCATGGATGTGCGCGGTGCGTGGCGCAATCTGCCGGCCATTTACGCGCTGAAGGAGTAGGGCGTGACGGACGCCGGAACCGATGCGCTGCCGGTCTTCCTCGACATCGAGGCGTCCGGCTTCGGTGCCGGCAGCTATCCGATAGAGGTGGGCTGCGTGCTGCCGGACGGGCGCACGCTGTGCTGTCTGGTGCGTCCGCCGGACGGATGGCGGCACTGGGATGCCAGCGCCGAGTCCATCCACCACATCACGCGCGACGTGCTGATGCAGCACGGCCTGCCGGTCGAGGAAGTCGTATGCCGGCTCGACGAGGCGCTGCGCGGGCGCGAGGTCTATAGCGACGCCTGGGGTAACGATTACGCCTGGCTGTCGCGCCTCTACGACGAAGCGGACCGCGTGCCGCGCTTTCGTCTGCGCAGCCTGCGCGAACTGCTGAACGAGGACCAGGCGGCGCGCTGGCATGGGGTCAAGCAGGCAGTGGCGGAAGAGCTGCACACCACACGCCATCGCGCCAGCAACGATGCGCGCGTGCTGCAGACCACCTACGCCCGGCTGCGCGCGCAGGCGGCGATCGAACGCCGCACCTGAAGCCGGTCTCTGGTTGAGGCACACATGAAAAGAGCGCCCTTGGGCGCTCTTTTCATTTCATTCGATGCTGCCCGGATATCAGGCTTCGTCGCGCGAAGCGCGCTTGCGCTCGTGTTCCTTCAGGTGACGCTTACGCAGGCGGATGTTCTTCGGCGTGATTTCGACCAGTTCGTCGTCGGCGATGAATTCGATCGCCGATTCCAGGGTCAGCGCGATCGGCGGAATCAGGCGCACGGCTTCGTCGGTGCCCGAAGCGCGCACGTTGGTCAGCTGCTTGCCCTTGATCGGGTTCACCACCAGATCGTTGTCGCGTGAGTGGATGCCGATGATCATGCCTTCGTACAGCACATCGCCCGGATTGACGAACATGCGGCCACGGTCCTGCAGGTTCCACAGCGCGTAGGCGACCGCCTCGCCGTCGTTCTGCGAAATGAGCACGCCGTTGCGACGTTCCGACATGGCGCCGGCCATCGGGCCGTAGTCGTCGAACACGTGGCTGGCCAGACCGGTGCCGCGGGTCAGCGTCAGGAACTCGCCCTGGAAACCGATCAGGCCACGCGCCGGAATGCGGTACTCGATACGCACACGGCCCTTGCCGTCCGGCTGCATGTCCTGCATTTCACCGCGGCGACGGCCAAGTTCTTCCATCACGCCGCCCTGATGGGTTTCTTCGACGTTGACGGTCAGCATTTCGTACGGCTCGCACTTCACGCCGTCGATTTCCTTGAACACCACGCGCGGGCGGCCGACCGCCAGTTCGTAGCCTTCACGGCGCATGTTTTCCAGCAGGATGGTCAGGTGCAGTTCGCCGCGGCCCGACACCAGGAACACGTCGGAGTCGTCGGTGTACTCGACGCGCAGCGCCACGTTCTTCAGCAGTTCCTTTTCCAGGCGCTCGCGGATCTGGCGGCTGGTGACGAACTTGCCTTCGCGACCGGCCAGCGGCGAGGCGTTCACCATGAAGTTCATGGTCAGCGTCGGCTCGTCAACCGCGATCGGCTTCATCGGCTCCGGCGATTCCGGATCGCAGATAGTGACGCCGATGCCGACCTGCTCGATGCCTGACACCAGCACGATGTCACCGGCGCTGGCCGTCTCGGCCTGCGTGCGGTCGAGACCCTTGAAGGTGAGCACCTGGCCGACCTTGGCCTTGCCGCGGCTTTCGTCGCCGTAATAGACGACCACTTCCTGGTTCGGCTTGATGCGGCCGCGCTTGATGCGGCCGATGCCGAGCTGACCGATGTAAGTCGAGTAGTCGAGCGAACAGATCTGCAGCTGCAGCGGCGCGTCTTCATCGACTTCCGGCTGCGGCACGTGCTTCAGGATGGTTTCGAACAGCGGGCGCATGTCGGTGCCCGGCTTGTCGGCGTCCAGCATGGCGAAGCCGTTCAGCGCAGAGGCGAACACGACCGGGAAATCCAGCTGTTCGTCGGTGGCACCCAGCTTGTCGAACAGATCGAAGGTGTGGTTGATCACCCAGTCCGGACGGGCGCCCGGACGGTCGATCTTGTTCACCACGACGATGGGCTTCAGGCCGAGAGCCAGCGCCTTGCGCGTGACGAAGCGGGTTTGCGGCATCGGGCCTTCGACGGCGTCAACCAGCAGCAGCACGGAATCGACCATCGACAGCACGCGCTCGACCTCGCCGCCGAAGTCGGCGTGGCCCGGCGTGTTGACGATGTTGATGTGCGTGCCTTCGTATTCGATCGCGCAGTTTTTGGCGAGAATCGTGATGCCGCGTTCTTTTTCGATATCGCCGGAATCCATGACCCGCTCGGACACCTGCTGGTGCGATGCGAAGGTGCCGGATTGGCGCAGCAGCTGGTCAACCAGCGTGGTCTTGCCATGATCGACGTGCGCGATGATGGCGATGTTGCGTATGGAGCGGGACATGGGAATGGTGCGGCGCAAAAGATAAACACGCGAGTTTAGCACGCCAAGTTCGCAAGACGTCAGGTGCCCGGACGGAGGGCGTTCCGGCTGCTAGACTCGCCGATCATCCAATCAGGAGTTGCGGAACGATGCTGGCCATCATTGGCGGAAGCGGGCTGACCCAGCTTGCCAACCTCGACGTCACGCGGCGCGAGGTCGTGCGTACCCCTTACGGCGAACCGTCCGGTCCGCTCACCTTCGGCCGTCTCGGTGGTCACGAACTGGTGTTCATCGCCCGCCATGGCTACGGCCACACGATTCCGCCGCATCGCGTCAATTACCGCGCGAACATCTCGGCGCTGAAGAGCGTCGGCGTGGACAAGGTCGTGTCGGTGGCGTCGGTCGGCGGCATCCGCCCCGACCTGGCGCCGGGCAGCCTGGTCGTGCCGGATCAGATCATCGACTACACCTGGGGCCGCCATTCGACCTTTTTCGACGGCCACGACGGACAGGTGAAGCATGTCGATTTCACCGAACCCTACGACAGTGCCCTGCGTGCGCGGCTACTCGCCGCCGCGGCGCTGGCCGGCGAGGCGGTGATCGACGGCGCCGTCTATGCAGCCACCCAGGGACCGCGTCTCGAAACCGCGGCCGAGATCAACCGCTTCGAGCGCGACGGCGCCGACGTCGTCGGCATGACCGGCATGCCGGAGGCGGTGCTGGCGCGCGAGGCCGGTCTGGCTTATGCGGCGCTCAATGTGGTGGTGAATCACGCGGCCGGTCGTGGCGATTCCGCGCACGGCATCCAGATGTCGGCCATCGAAGCCATGCTGCAGGAGGCGATGATGCGCGTGCGCCACCTGCTCGAGCGCTTGTGCCAGGAAGGGGTGTGCCCATGATCCGTGACATCCTGCGCATGGGTGACCCGCGCCTGCTGCGCGTTTCGCGGCCGGTCGAGCGTTTCGACACGGCGGAGCTCGACGCACTGGTGACCGACCTGCTGGACACCATGCAGGCGGCCAACGGCGCCGGCCTCGCGGCGCCGCAGATCGGCGTCAACCTGCGCGTCGTCATCTTCGGCGGCTCGCCGTCCGTGCGCTATCCGGACGCGCCGGTCGTGCCTTTCACCGTGCTGGTCAATCCGGTGCTGACGCCGCTCGGCCACGACATGGAGGAGGGCTGGGAGGGCTGTCTGTCCGTGCCAGGCCTCCGTGGCGTCGTGCCGCGTTACAGCCGGCTGCACTACAGCGGCTTCGATCCGGCGGGCAAGCCGATCTCACGCGAAGCCGAGGGTTTCCACGCGCGCGTCGTGCAGCACGAATGCGATCACCTGGACGGCATCCTCTACCCGATGCGGGTGCGTGACTTCAGCCGTTTCGGTTACACCGACGTGCTGTTCCCGGGCGCCGAGGATGGAGACGACTGACGGCGTCTGAGCGGGCGCTGCTACCGAGAACCGAGGGCCTTCTCGCCCCGGCACAAGCCGGTATCGAAGTCTGTGGATGGCCACCGCTGCGTCGCGGTCAAGGCCGCTCCCGCAGGCGATGCGCTCGACCCACGGTCGGAACCGGGGCCGAGGTTCTGTGGGAGAAGCCTTCTGACCCCGACGGGGCCGGCGATCAGCAACCACCGGCCATTCGAAGGCAGACGTCGCCGTCGGATGGTCCTTGCCTAGATGCCGCTCGCGGCTCGTGTCCCCGCTGCGCGCGCCGCGATCCAGGCTTCCAGTTCGGGTGCCGGCAGCGGTTTGCTGAACAGGAAGCCCTGGACGCATTCACAGCCCAGGTTGCCGAGGAAGGCGTACTGCGCGTCGGTTTCCACGCCTTCGGCGATCACCGTCAGGCCGAGGTTGTGCGCCAGGCTGATGGTCGCGGCGCAGATGGCGGCGTCGTCCGGATCGTTCTCGATGTCCTTGACGAAGGAACGATCGATCTTCAGCCGCTGCAAGGGCATGAGCTTCAGGTGGCTCAGCGACGAATAGCCGGTGCCGAAGTCGTCGATCGCCAGTTCGAGGCCCAGTTCGCGCAACTGCGCCAGCATGCGCAGCGTATTGTCGGCGTCCTCCATGGCGACACTCTCGGTGATTTCCAGTTCAAGGTCGCCCGGCTTCAGGTCGTACTTCAGCACCACGTCCTTCACCTGCCGCAGCAGATTCTTCGAGCGCAGCTGTCGCGCCGACAGGTTGACGGCGATCCGCATCTGCAGGCCCATGGCGCGCCAGACACTGAGTTGGCGACAGGCTTCCTGCAGTATCCATTCGCCCAGGCGGATGATGAGATCGCTTTCCTCGGCAATCGGAATGAACTTGTTCGGCGGCACCAGACCGCGCTCCGGGTGCTCCCAGCGCACCAGCACTTCGACCCCCATCAGCCGACCGCTACCGGTTTCGATCTGCGGCTGGTAGTGCAACACGAACTGCCGCTTGGCAATCGCCTGGTGCAGGCTGCTCTGCAGCGTCAGCCGTTCGCTGGCGTTGGCCGACATGCTGTCGTTGAAGAACTGGTAGTTATTCCGGCCGGCAGCCTTGGCGTGATACATCGCGCTGTTGACATTGCGCAGCAGGTCATCGACCGTTTCGCCGTCGTTCGGAAACACGCCGATGCCGACGCTGGGCGTCGAATGCAGCTGGTAGGCCTCGACCGCGTAGGGCGCGGACAGGGCGCCGACGATCTTCTCGGCTACGGCAGCGGCGGTCAGCGTGGTCACCATGTCGGTCACCAGGACGACGAACTCGTCGCCACCGAGGCGTGCCACGACGTCGCTCTGCCGCACGCAGCGCAGCAGGCGCTTGCCGACCTCGACCAGCAGCGCGTCACCGACGTGATGGCCCAACGTGTCGTTGATGTCCTTGAAGTGGTCCATGTCTATCATCAGCACCGCAAACAGCGTGCTGTGTCGGCGCGCGTGCGCCATCACCTGTTCCATGCGCAGCTGCAGCGACAGGCGGTTGGGCAGACCGGTCAGCATGTCGTGGTGCGCGAGGTGGTGGATCTTCCCTTCCGCCTCCCTGCGCTCGCTGATGTCGGCAAAGGAATGCACGTAGTGAGCGATGCGGCCACCCGGTTCGCGCACCGGATAGATGCTGAGCGACTTCGGATAGCTTTCGCCGCTGGCGCGCCGGTCGTCGAGTTCGCCACGCCAGTAGCCGTCGCGTTCGAGCTGCTCGGCGAATTCGTTGCGCGATTCCTCGCTGTACGGACAGCTCACCACCGCCGACGCGGGGCGACCGCAGGCGGCGCTGCTCGCTACGCCCGTCAGCGCGCTGAATGCAGGATTCACGGTGACGACGCGTCCGCGTGCATCGGTGACCATGATGGCTTCGTTCAGACTGTCGATCACGCTGGCTGCGAGCGACAGTTCGGCGTCGCGCATCTGCAGCCGGCGCAACTGCAGCTGTCGCAGATAGAGCAGGGCGGCAATGGCCAGCGACACGGCGGCGCCGGCCCCCCAGATGCCGAGCACGCGCGCGCTGCCATATCCGCTCTGCCAGCCGCCAGCGGGAACGGCGGCCAGTTGCCAGCGTGCGTTGTCGGGTAGCACGACGTTGACCAGCACCGGTGTCTGGTCGAACAGCGCCGCGTCGCCATGGAAGACCTCACCTGCCGCACCCAGCCCGTCGCGACCGCGCAGCGCGTAACGCAGGTCGCCGCGCTCAGGGACGAGACCGCTGGCTTCGAGCAGTGAATCGAAGCGCAGCACGACGGCAACCAGGCCCCAGTAACGTTCGGGCTGTCCGTTTCGCGTCGGAAGATAGACCGGAAACCGGTTGATCAGGCCGACGCCGCCCTGTACCAGTTCGAGCGGGCCGGCGAGTACGAAGCGACGGGACTTCATCATCTGCACCACCGCGTCACGTTGCGACGGCGTATCGAGATAGCTCAGACCGATTGCGCGTTCGTTGCCGGCGAGTGGATAGACCTCACGCACCACGTTGTCCGGCGCCACCGAAATGTTCCGCAGATGGCGGCCGTAGGCCAGCATGCGTTCGGCGACGCGATCGAAGGAGGCGCGGTCGAAGTCGGGATTGGCGGCGATGAAACTGACCAGGCCGAGCGACAGGTGGGCGGCGCTGTTCACCTCGCTCTCCAGCCGCGCCCGCACCTGTCCGGCCTGCGCTGTCACGGCGCTGCGCTCGCGCTGATGCAGTTCCGCCGCCTCGTTGCCTGCGATGTAGGCGGTCAGTGCCAGACCCGCCAGCAGCGCTACCAGCGCAACGATCAGTGGTCGCGCGCGGTCGGTCATCGTGAATGCGGGTTCGTCGCGGGTCAGGCTCAAGGCAGGATTCCGTCCTCGTCGGGGATGCCCGGGTGCGTCGGCATCGACAGTATGTCCGGAAACCTGCGCGGCGCAGCGAGCACTGCGTCGCGCCCGTCATACCGTGCTCAGGAAACGGCCAGTTCGTCCAGCAGTTCCTGCTCCAGACGGATCAGGGTCGTGCTGTTGTCCAGTTCATCGCCCGAGATCAGGAACACGTCCTCGGCGCGCTCGCCCAGCGTCGTGATCTTGGCGGTGTGCAGGCGGATCGCATGCGCCGCCAGCACGCGCGCCACCGAGTAGAGCAGGCCGGGACGGTCGGCCGCGGTGACGTGCATGATGTGGTGCTGCTTGCGTTCGTCCGGCTTGATGACGATTTCCGGCGTGATCGGGAAATGCTTCACCTCGCGCGACAGCCGTCCGGCGATCGGCTGTTCGGCTGGAAGTTGCGCCTGCAGGCGCTCGACCAGTCCGGTCTCGATCAGCGCGATCATGTCGCGCGAATTGAGGTGGCCGTTCGGGTCGAGCAGCACGAAGCTGTCGAGCGCATGGCCGTCGGTCGTGGTGTGGATCTTGGCGTCGGCGATGCTGTAGCCCAGCCGGCCGAAAAAGCCGCACAGACGCACGAACAGGTCGAGCTGGTCCGGCGCATACACCATCACCTGCAGGCCGTCGCCGACCTGGTTCGGCCGCGCCTTGACGACCGGCACCGTGGCATCGACCTGGAAATACAGCATGCGCGTGTGCCAGGCGATTTCGTCCGGGTCGTGGCGCATGAAGTACACGGTGTCCAGGCGTGACCAGAAAGCCTGCTCCACGCCCTCGCGCAGTCCGAAGTAGCGCAGCAGACTGCGCGCTTCCTCCTGCCGGTCACCGCTGCCGGGTGCGTGGGCGCCTTCACCCTGCAGCACGCGCAGGGTCGAGAAGTAGAGGTCTTCCAGCAGCTTGCCGCGCCAGGCATTCCACACCTTGGGACTGGTGCCGCGGATGTCGGCGTGGGTCAGGATGTAGAGCGCGGTCAGGCGACGTTCGCTCTTCACCACGTGCGCGAAGTCGCGGATCACGTCCGGGTCGGACAGGTCCTGCTTCTGCGCCACCGAGGACATCGACAGGTGGTGCTCGACCAGGAACACGACCAGATCGGTGTCGGCGGTGCTCAGGCCGTGCTGGCGGCAGAACAGGCGTGCATCGCGCATGCCGAGCTGCGAATGATCGCCGCCGCGGCCCTTGGCGATGTCGTGGAACAGCGCCGACAGGTAGAGCAGCCAGCGCCGCTCAAAGCCGGTGATCAGGCGCGACAGCAACGGGTATTCGTGCGCATGCTCCGACATGGTGAAGCGGCGCACGTTGCGCATCACCTGCAGGATGTGCTGATCGACCGTATAGACGTGAAACAGGTCGTGCTGCATCTGGCCGACGATGCGGCCGAAGGCGGGCAGGTAGCGGCCGAGGATGCCGTACTGGTTCATCCGGCGGATTTCATGCACCAGTCCGCGCGTCTGCTGGAACAGGGACAGGAAGAGGGCGCGGTTCTTCGGGTCGCGGCGGAATTTCGCGTCGATCAGCCGGCGCGCGCGCCACAGCCCGCGCAGCGTGCGCGCAGTCATGCCCTTCAGTTCGCTGTGCCGCTGCAGCAGCGTGAAGCACTCCAGCAGTGCATTCGGCTCGCGCTCGAACACCTGTTCATCGACCACGTCCAGCAGTTCGCGGCTGGACTGGAAGCGTTCGTTGATCGGCAGCACGGCCGCCTCGTCGGCCGGGAACAGCGCGGCTGAAATGTTCTGCAGCAGGATGGTGTTCAGCTGGGTGATGGTCTTGGCGCTTCGGTAATAGCGCTGCATGAACACTTCGGAGGCGCGCCGCGTCGGTGTGGCGGCAAGGCCGAAGGCGGCGGCCATCGCCTCCTGGTGATCGAAGATCAGACGATCTTCGCGCCGCCGCGCGATCAGGTGCAGCCGAACCCGGGTGTCACGCATGAAGCGCTCGACGCGTGCGAGCTGACGTGCTTCCTCGGCAGTGATCAGGCCGCGCGCAGCCAGTTCGGCCCAGCTGCCGCCCAGCTTGCTGGCGCGTGCGATCCACTGGATCACCTGCAGGTCGCGCAGGCCGCCCGGGCTTTCCTTGCAGTTGGGTTCGAGGCTGTAGGGCGTTTCCTGGTAGCGCTGATGGCGTTCGTCCTGCTCCAGTCGCTTGGCCTTGAAGAAGGCGCCGGGGTCGCGCTGCGCCTCCAGCGTGCTGCTCAGTTCGCGGAACAGCTTGCGCGAACCGGCGAGCAGGCGTGCTTCGAGTAGCGTGGTTTCGACCGTGATGTCGCGCGCCGCTTCATCGACGCACTGTCCGACCGAGCGCACGCTGTGACCGATGTCCAGACCGATGTCCCACAGCAGTCCGACCAGATGTTCGAGCTTGGCCTCGATGTCAGCCGACACCTCGCTTGGCGTCAGGAAGAGCACATCGACGTCGGACGCCGGGTAAAGCTCGCCGCGCCCGTAACCGCCGACGGCGATCAGCGCCGCGGTGCGCGGCAGTCCGACCGCTGCCCACAGCCGCCGCAGCGCGTTGTCAACGGCGCGGGCGCGCGCCGCGAGCATGCGGCTGCTGTTGCCGTCCTGTTCGAAACGGGTGCGGAATTCGAGCTGGCTGGCCGCCAGTTCGCTGCGCAGTACGCCGGCGAGCTGGCGCAGCGCGTCGGAATCGGCCGGACCGTTCACCGCTCAGGCGGCCCGGGCGGTGTCGCCGCTCAGCGCCGGCGGCGGGCTGCCGGCCGACACGGTCAGCACCTCGTAACCGTCGGCGGTGACCAGCACCGTGTGCTCCCATTGCGCGGACAGGCTGCGGTCGCGGGTGACGATGGTCCAGCCGTCCGGCAGTTCTGACACGGCAGCGCGGCCGGCGTTGATCATCGGCTCGATGGTGAAGATCATGCCTTCCTTCAGTTCCATGCCGGTGCCCGGCTTGCCGTAGTGCAGCACCTGCGGCTCCTCGTGGAATTTCCGGCCGATCCCGTGACCGCAGAATTCGCGCACGACGGAAAAGCCGTTGTTCTCGGCGTGGCGCTGGATGGCGTGGCCGATGTCGCCCAGGCGGGCGCCCGGCTTCACCTTGGAAATGCCCAGCCACAGGCATTCGTAGGTGATCAGGCAGAGGCGTGCAGCCTGCTTGGTCGTCTCGCCGCCGACGATGAACATGCGGCTGGTGTCGCCGTGGAAGCCGTCCTTGATGACGGTGATGTCCAGATTGACGATGTCGCCCTTCTTCAGTGCCCGGTCGGCCGGCACGCCGTGGCATACGACGTGGTTCACCGAGGTGCAGATCGACTTCGGGTAGGGGCTGTAGCCGGGCGGTGCGTAATTGAGCGGCGCCGGGATGGTCTGCTGCACGTTCACCATGTATTCGTGGCACAGGCGGTCGAGTTCGGCCGTGGTGACGCCCGGCTGCACGTGAGGCTCGATGTAGTCGAGCACTTCCGACGCCAGTCTGCACGCAACGCGCATGCTCTCGATTTCTTCCGCTGTCTTGATGGTGACGCTCATGAAAAGGCTCTGTAAGGGTGTTCCGAGGGACAGCAGGTTAGCGGAAGCGGTTCCGGGCGGCAAACTGCTGTCATCCGGCCGACTTGAGTTTGTTGCATTGCGGCTGCTAGAATCGCAGGCTGTCTGATTTCAGTACCCGATGGCGGGTGCGTCAGGCAAATCCACACGCCCGGTGTCGCCGCATATGTATATGGTGACTGAACCGATAGGGTGCGCAGCCGGAACACTGGCTGCGAACACGGCCGGGCGGAGGTCAAACCCTGTTCGGAGTAATCTCGAATGTCCGTATCCATGCGCGAAATGCTGGAGGCGGGTGTCCATTTCGGACACCAGACCCGCTTCTGGAACCCCAAGATGGCCCCCTTCATTTTCGGCCATCGCAACAAGATCCACATCATCAACCTGGAAAAGACCGTCGCCAAGTACAACGACGCGATGGCCTTCATCCGCCGCATGTCCGCCAACAAGGGCACCATCCTGATGGTCGGCACCAAGCGCCAGGCGCGCGAAATCGTGGCCGAAGAGGCGCAGCGCGCCGGCGTGCCCTATGTCGATGAGCGCTGGCTCGGCGGCATGCTGACCAACTTCAAGACGCTGAAGCTGTCGGTCAAGCGCCTGAAGGACCTGGAAGCCATGGTCGAAGACGGCTCGATGGAACGCATGCCGAAGAAGGAAGCTCTGGTGCTGCAGCGCGAGCTGGTCAAGCTGCAGAAGAGCATTGGCGGTATCAAGGACATGGGCGGCCTGCCGGACGCGCTGTTCGTGATCGACGTCGGCTACCACAAGATCGCCATCACCGAAGCCAACAAGCTGGGCATCCCGGTTGTGGCCGTGGTCGATACCAACCACTCGCCGCTGGGCGTCGATTACGTCATTCCGGGCAATGACGACTCGAGCCGCGCGATCCGCCTGTACGCGTCCGGCGTCGCCGACGCGATCCTGGAAGGCCGTAACAGCGCCGCCCAGGACCTGGTGGCGCAGCTCAAGTCCGACGACGAGTTCGTCGAGGTCGAAGGCGAAGGCGAAGCCCAGGCCTGATCGATTGCCGCGGGCGCCCAGGCGCCCGCGATTGTTTTACCGATTCGAACTTATAGGCAGGAATGAGCATGGCGGAAATCACCGCAGGTATGGTCAAGGAGCTGCGCGAAAAGACCGACGCTCCGATGATGGAATGCAAGAAGGCGCTGACCGAAGCGGGCGGCGACCTGGCGAAGGCCGAAGAAATCCTCCGCGTGAAGCTGGGCAACAAGGCGAGCAAGGCTGCCGCCCGCGTGACCGCCGAGGGTGTGGTGGGTCTGTTCCTGTCGGCCGACGGCAAGACTGCCGCGATGGTCGAAGTGAACTGCGAAACCGACTTCGTGGCCAAGAACGACGACTTCCTGGCGCTGGTCAATGGCGCCGCCAAGCTGGTCGCCGACAACAACCCGGCCGACGTGGCCGCGCTGTCGGCGCTGCCGTTCGGCGAAGGCACGGTCGAATCGACCCGCGCTGCGCTGGTCGGCAAGATCGGCGAGAACATGTCGATCCGTCGCTTCGTGCGCGTGCAGGCCGAAGGCAAGGTCGCCAGCTACGTTCATGGCGGCTCGAAGATCGGCGTGCTGGTCGATGTCGTCGGCGGTGACGACGCGATGGCAAAGGACCTGGCGATGCACATCGCCGCGTCGAAGCCGAAGTCGCTGGATTCCACCGGCGTGTCGGCCGACCTGATCGAAGCCGAACGTCGCGTCGCGATCGAGAAGGCGCGCGAAGCCGGCAAGCCGGAAGAGATGATCGCCAAGATCGCCGAAGGCTCGGTGCAGAAGTACCTGAAGGAAGTCACCCTGCTGGGTCAGGTCTTCGTCAAGGCCGAGGACGGCAAGCAGACCATCGAACAGCTGCTGAAGGCGAAGTCGGCGAAGATCGCCTCCTTCACGCTGTACGTGGTCGGCGAAGGCATCGAGAAGAAGACCACCGACTTCGCAGCCGAAGTCGCCGCCCAGGCTGCCGCAGCAGCGGCCGCCAAGGCCTGAGCCCGGGAGCCTGCATGACTGTTGCCTATCGCCGCATCCTTCTGAAGCTGTCGGGCGAAGCCCTCATGGGCGACGACGACTACGGCATCAGCCGCGACATGCTTGCACGCATCGTCGCTGAAGTTGCCGAGATCCGCGCCTTGGGCGTGGAAGTGGGCGTCGTGATCGGCGGAGGCAACATCTTCCGCGGCGTGGCGGGCGGCGCGGCCGGTATGGACCGCGCCACCGCCGACTACATGGGCATGCTGGCCACCGTGATGAACGCGCTGGCGCTGGGCGACGCGATGCGTCAGGCCGGTGTTGCCGCGCGCGTGCAGTCGGCGCTCAGCATCGAGCCCGTGGTCGAGTTCTATATCCGCGGCAAGGCGATCCGCTACCTCGAAGAGGGCAAGGTCGTCATCTTTGCCGCCGGAACCGGCAACCCCTTCTTCACCACCGACACCGCAGCTGCGCTGCGCGGTCGCGAGATCGAAGCCGAAATCGTGCTGAAGGCGACCAAGGTCGATGGCGTCTACAGCGCCGATCCGATGAAGGACAAGAGCGCCACGCGCTACGACCGCATCAGCTTCGACGAGGCCATCAGTCGCGACCTGAAGGTGATGGACGCCACCGCGCTCGCGCTGTGCCGCGACCAGCAGCTGCCGATCAAGGTGTTCAGCATCTTCAAGGCGGGCGCGCTCAAGCGTGTCGTGATGGGCGAAGACGAAGGCACGCTGGTCCATATATAGTGGTGCAGGGGCCGCCGGCCCCTTTGTTTCAGCGGTCGCCCTGACGCGGCCGTCCCTTCCAACAAGAGGCGACGTCATGATCCCCGAGTTGAAGAAAACCACCGAACAGAAGATGCAGAAGACGCTGGAGTCGCTCAAGACCGACTTCGGCAAGGTGCGCACCGGTCGTGCGCACACCGGCATCCTCGATCACATCCAGGTCGATTACTACGGCTCGCTGGTGCCGCTGTCGCAGGTCGCCAACGTGACGCTGATCGACGCGCGTGCGATCGGCGTGCAGCCGTGGGAAAAGAAGATGCTGTCGGTCGTCGAGAAGGCGATCCGCGATTCCGACCTCGGCCTGAACCCCTCGGCCATGGGCGATATCGTGCGTGTGCCGATGCCGCCGCTGACCGAAGAGCGCCGCAAGGAGCTGATCAAGGTCGTCCGCGGTGAAGCGGAGAACGCGCGCGTGGCCGTGCGCAATCTGCGTCGCGACGCCAACAACGCGCTGAAGGAAGCCGTCAAGGAAAAGGAAATTTCCGAGGACGACGAGCGCCGCGCGCAGGACGACGTGCAGAAGCTGACCGACCGCTACATCGCCGAGGTTGACAAGCAACTGGCGCAAAAAGAGCAAGACCTGATGGCCGTCTGAAGCCAGGCACCGGATCTTGTCTTCCAGCACCGGCTCGTCCGCAGTCCCGCGACACATCGCCATCATCATGGATGGCAATGGCCGCTGGGCGCGCCGCCGTTTCATGCCGCGCGTCGCCGGCCACCGCAAGGGTGTCGAGGCGGTGCGCGCGGTGGTCAAGCGCTGCGCCGAGCGCGGCGTCGGTTATCTGACGCTGTTCGCCTTCAGTTCCGAGAACTGGCGGCGGCCGGCCGAGGAAGTCAATTTCCTGATGCAGCTGTTCGTGCGGGCGCTGGAGGACGAAGTCGTCCGCCTGCACGAGAACGGCATCCGTCTGCGCGTGGTCGGTGATCTGGGCCGTTTCGAGCCGCGTCTGGTCGAACTGATCCGCAATGCCGAGGCGCTGACCGAAGGCAACACCGGTCTCAACCTGACGATCGCCGCCAACTACGGCGGCCGCTGGGACATCCTGCAGGCGGTCGAGCGCATGCTGAAGGCGCACCCCGAGCGACGCGACGGCTTCACCGAACAGGAACTTGCGCCGCATCTGTCGATGGCCTACGCGCCCGAGCCCGATCTGTTCATCCGCACCGGTGGCGAACAGCGCATCAGCAATTTCCTGCTCTGGCAACTGGCCTACACCGAACTCTATTTCACCGACAGCCTGTGGCCCGAATTCAATGGTGCGGCCATAGACGAGGCGATCACGTCCTACCAGCAGCGGGAACGTCGCTTCGGCCGAACCAGCGAACAGGTCCAGTCAGCGGCCGCAGCCGGCCAGCATGCTTAAGCAGCGCGTACTGACGGCCATCGTCCTGCTGGCCGGCCTGTCGGCTGCACTGTGGGGCATGGATCTGGCCGCTTGGGGCTGGCTGGTCGCCGCAATACTGGGTTTCGCCGGCTGGGAGTGGGCGCGCCTGATCGGTTTTGCGCCGCTCGGCGCGCGCGCAGCGGGTCTGCTGACCTTCGCGGTAGTCGCCATCTGCGCGCACTGGGCCTTCGATGCGCAGGGCGTCGTGGCCGATGGTGTTGCGCCGTTGTCGGCGCTGCACGCGCTGTCCATCCTGTTCTGGCTGTTGGTGGTGCCGTTCTGGATGTCGCGCGGCGCGCGTCCGGCGCAACCCTGGCTGGTGCTGACCGGTGTTCTCGTCCTGCTGCCGCCAGCACTGGCACTGATACAGCTGCGCGCGATCGGGGTGCTGCCCTTGCTGCTGCTGATGGCGGTCGTCTGGATCGCCGACATCGCCGCCTATTTCACCGGCAAGGCCTTTGGCCGGCACAAGCTGGCACCGTCGATCAGCCCGGGCAAGACCTGGGAGGGCGCAGCCGGCGCCGTGGTCGCCGTCCAGCTCTACGGCCTCGCCATCAAGCCGCTACTGTTCGATGGCGCGCAGACGCCGTCGGCGCTGTTCTGGGCGGCGATGCTGCTGTTGCTGACGGCGGTGAGCATCGTCGGTGACCTGTTCGAATCGATGATGAAGCGTCAGGCCGGCATGAAGGACAGCAGCCAGCTGCTGCCCGGCCATGGTGGCGTGCTCGACCGCGTCGACAGCCTGACGGCCACCTTGCCGCTGATAGGCTTCTATCTGCTCAACCTGATACCCGGAGCGTCGAACTGATGCGCAGACTGACCGTACTGGGCGCGACCGGCTCGATCGGCGTCAGCACGCTGGACGTCGTCGCGCGCCATCCGGACCGTTTCGAAATCGTTGCGCTGTCCGGTCATCGCCAGATCGACCGGCTGGCCGAACAGTGCATCGCCTTCGCGCCGCGCATCGCCGTGGTGGCCGACGCCGACGCTGCCGTCGTGTTGCGCGAACGCCTGGCCGGTCGCGTGCCGACCGAAGTCATGCACGGCGTCGAGGCCCTCGAAATGGTTGCTGCGCTGCCCGAGGTCGATACCGTGATGGCGGCCATCGTCGGCGCCGCCGGCCTGCGCTCGGCGCTGGCGGCGGCGCGCGCCGGCAAGCGCATCCTGCTGGCGAACAAGGAAAGCCTGGTGATGAGCGGCGACCTGTTCATGCGCGAGGTGGCTGCCCACGGCGCGACGCTGCTGCCCATCGACAGCGAGCACAACGCCGTCTTCCAGTGCATGCCGGCCAAGGGGCGCGAGGGCGTGCGCCGCATTCTGCTTACCGCGTCGGGTGGCCCGTTCCGCCGCACGCCGATTGCCGATCTGGCGACCGTGACGCCGGCGCAGGCCTGTGCGCATCCGAACTGGGACATGGGGCGCAAGATTTCGGTCGATTCGGCCACCATGATGAACAAGGGCCTCGAAGTGATCGAGGCGCGCTGGCTGTTCGACACGCCCGCCGAGCGCATCGACGTGGTGATCCATCCGCAGAGCATCGTGCATTCGATGGTCGAGTACGTTGACGGCTCGGTGCTGGCGCAGATGGGTAACCCGGACATGCGCACACCGATCGCGCACGCGCTGGCCTGGCCGGAGCGGATCGAATCCGGCGTCGGCGTGCTCGACCTGGCCGCGGTAGCCGATCTGGTGTTCGAGCGCCCGGATCTCGACCGTTTCCCCTGCCTGAAACTGGCTTTCGACGCGCTGCGCGCCGGCGCCGGCACGCCGGCCGTGCTCAATGCGGCGAACGAAGTCGCGGTTGCCGCCTTCCTGGAACATCGGCTCGGTTTCCGTGCCATAGCCGATGTGATTGCCGCCACCCTCGACACCCTTCCTGATCAGCCGTCGAGCACGCTCGACGAAGTGTTCGCCGCCGATGCGGCAGCACGCGAGGTCGCACGGCGCCAGATCGGGGCGCGCGCTTGAATCCGCTGTTCTATCTGGGGGCATTCGCGCTGGCGCTGGGCATCCTGATCACCGTGCACGAACTGGGTCACTACAGCGTGGCGCGGCTGTGCGGCGTCAAGGTGCTGCGGTTCTCTGTCGGTTTCGGCCGCCCGCTGTGGATGCGTCGTTACGGACCGGACCAGACCGAGTGGGCCTTGTCGGTGTTTCCGCTCGGCGGCTACGTCAAGATGCTGGACGAGCGCGAAGGCGAAGTGGCCGAACACGAACGCCACCGCGCCTTCAACCGGCAGACCGTCGGGCGCCGTTTCGCCATCGTTTCGGCCGGACCGATCGCCAATTTCCTGCTCGCCATCGTCGTCTATTGGGGCCTGTTCATCTACGGCATGGAAGAGCCGCGCGCCCTGCTGGCCGCACCTGCGGCAGGCACCCCGGCGGCGGTGGCCGGCGTCACCGACGGCGAGCAGGTGCGTGCCGTCGATGGCAAAGCGATCGCGTCGGCGCAGGACCTGCGCTGGCATGTCGCGCGCGCGGCGGTCGAGGGACGTTCGCTGGTGCTGGAAACGATCAACGACCGCGCGGAAATCAACACGCGGCGCATCGACCTGTCGGGTATCGGCAGCGATGTCAACGCAACGCTCATGGAGCGGGTGGGCCTGCTGCCGTTCCGGCCGCGTGTCGCGACCGTGGTCGGCAGCGTGGGCGAGGGCAGCGCGGCGGACAAGGCGGGCATACGCGAGGGCGACCGCGTGCTGTCCATCAACGGGCAGGCGGTCAACGACTGGGCTGCGATGGTGCAGCAGGTGCGCGAACTGGGCGGGCGGACCGTCGATGTGGTGGTGCTGCGCGACGGCGCCGAGGCTGTGCTGCGCGCCGAAGTCGCTACGGTGGAGGAGGGCGGGCAGCGTTTCGGCCGTCTGGGCATCGGCCCAGAACCCGATCCGACCCTGCGCGAGCGGCTGTTCGTCGAAGTGCGGCACGGCGTCGGCGAATCACTGCTGCTGGCGGTCGGCCAGACCTGGGATACCGCGCTGTTCAGCCTCAAGGCCTTCGGCCGCATGATCACCGGCGAACTGTCGTGGAAGAACCTGAGCGGGCCGGTCACCATCGCCGACTACGCGGGTCAGTCGGCGGCCATGGGGCTGACCCACTACATCAAGTTCATCGCGCTGATCAGCATCAGTCTGGGCGTGCTCAACCTGCTGCCCATCCCGCTGCTGGACGGTGGGCACTTGATGTACTATACGATCGAATTTTTCAAGGGCGGTCCGGTTCCGGAGCGGGTCATGGAAATCGGGCAACAGGTTGGCCTCGCCATCCTGCTGATGCTCATGGCGTTCGCCTTCTACAACGATATCAATCGCCTTTTCGGTTGACTACCGACTGAATTCCCCAATTCCCCCAATGCGCAAGTTTCTCCTGCCCGCCCTGATCGCGGGACTGCTGTCGGCTCATGCCCACGCCTTCGAGCCTTTCGTCGTCCGCGACATTCGCGTCGAGGGAATCCAGCGGACCGAAGCCGGCACGGTGTTCAACTATCTGCCGGTGCGCGTCGGCGAGAGCTTCACCGAGGACAAGGCGGCCGAAGCCATCAAGGCGCTGTTCGCGACCGGCTTCTTCAAGGACGTGCGCATCGAGGTCGAGGGCGACGTGCTGGTGGTGGTGATCGAGGAGCGTCCGGCGATCGCCTCGCTCGACTTCACCGGCATGAAGGAATTCGACAAGGAAGCGATCAAGAAGGGGCTGCGTGACGTCGGCCTGGCCGAGTCGCGCATCTTCGACCGCGCCGTGCTGGAACGCGCCGAACAGGAACTGAAGCGTCAGTACCTGTCGCGTGGCCGTTATTCGGTCGAGGTCAAGACCACCGTGACGCCGCTCGAGCGCAACCGTGTGGCGATCAACTTCCAGGTCGATGAAGGCGAGGTCGCCAAGATCCGTCAGATCAATATCGTCGGTGCCAGTGCCTTCAAGGAGAAGGACCTGCTGAAGATGATCACGCTGACCACGCCGAACTGGCTCACCTGGTACACGAAGAACGACCAGTATTCGCGCCAGAAGCTCAGCGCCGACGTGGAAACGCTGCGCAGCTGGTACCTTGATCGCGGCTACCTCGAGTTCAACGTCGATTCGACCCAGGTGTCGATCACGCCGGACAAGCAGGACATCTACATCACCATCTCGATCACCGAGGGCAAGAAATACACGGTGTCCGGTGTCAAGCTGTCGGGCGATCTGCTGCTGCCGGAAGAGGAACTGCGCAAACTGGTGAAGCTGAAGCCGGGCGACGAGTTCTCGCGCAAGAACCTGACCGACACCACCAAGGCGATCAATGACCGTCTCGGCAACGAAGGCTATGCCTTCGCCAACGTCAATGCGGTGCCGGAACCGGACAAGGAAAAGCAGACCGTCTCGTTCACCGTGTTCGTCGATCCGGGCCGCCGCGTCTATGTGCGCCGTGTGAACGTGCTGGGCAACAGCAAGACCGCCGACCAGGTCATCCGCCGCGAATTCCGCCAGATGGAAGGCGCCTGGTACGACGGCGAGAAGATCAACCGTTCGCGTACCCGCGTTGACCGCCTCGGCTACTTCGACGCGGCCACGGTGGAGACGCCTGCCGTGCCCGGCACCACCGACCAGGTTGACGTGAACCTGACCGTGAAGGAAAAGCCGACCGGCAACCTGATGTTCGGTGCCGGCTTCTCCAGTTCGGAAAGCCTCATCCTGTCAACCTCTATTTCGCAGCAGAACCTGTTCGGCAGCGGCAAGTCGATGTCGCTGAGCCTGAACAGCGGCAGCATCAACAAGACCTACGCGCTGTCCTTCACCGATCCGTACTACACGCCGGACGGCATTTCGCGCGGTTTCGACGTCTACCTGCGCAACGTCAACCCGAGCCGTCTGCGTATCGGCAACTACCGTACGTCGTCGGTTGGCGCCGGTCTGCGCTGGGGCTTCCCGATCCGCGAAGACGACCGCATCAACTTCGGTCTGGCGGTCGATCAGACCTCGATCGACACCTTCTCGGACAGCCCGCAGCGCTACAAGAACTTCGTCAACGAGTTCGGCGACACCAACAACTCGCTGGTGAGCACCATAGGCTGGGCACGCGACACCCGCGACAGCTTCATCTACCCGACGCGAGGCTCGATCCAGCGGGTTAACGGTGAAGTTGCCATTCCGCCCGGCGGCCTGCGCTACATGAAGGCCTCCTACCAGCACCAGACCTATTTCCCGCTGTGGGGCAACTTCGTGCTGATGCTCAATGGCGAACTGGGTTATGGTCGTGGTTACGGCGACAAGCCGCTGCCGTTCTACAAGAACTTCTACGTCGGCGGCATCGGCTCGGTACGGGGCTTCGAAACCGCGTCGATCGGCCAGCGTGACCGCGATGGCAATGGCAACCTGCTGCGCACGACCATCGGCGGTGATCGTCGCCTTGTGATGAACGCCGAGGTGCTGTTTCCCTTCCCCGGCATGGGGCAGGACAAGTCGCTGCGTCTGGGCACCTTCGTCGATGCGGGTAACGTCTGGGCAGACGGCCAGAGCCTGAGTCTGGGCGATATGCGTTATAGTGCCGGCCTTTCCGTGGCGTGGAGTTCGCCCATGGGACCGCTGAAGTTCAGCATTGCACAGCCCCTGAACAAGGATCCGCTCGATCGTCTGCAGCGCTTCCAGTTCCAGATGGGCAATGTGTTCTGATCAAGAAGAGCTCCGTATGAACAGGTCGAGTATGTCCGCACGCTTCATATTCATTGCATTGCTGTCTTCGCTCGCTTTGCTGACGGCCGCACCGGTGCGCGCAGAAAGCGACGTCAAGATCGGCTTCGTCAACACCGAACGCATCCTGCGCGAGGCGGCACCGGCGGTGCGCGCGCAGAAGAAGCTCGAGAAGGAATTCGAGAAGCGCAGCCAGGAGCTGGAAAAGCTGGCCAAGCAGCTGCAGGGCATGCAGCAGAACATGGAAAAGAATGCGGTCACGCTGTCCGACAGCGACCGCCGCGCCAAGGAGCGTGAATTCAGCGAACTCACCCGCGACATGCAGCGTCGCGAGCGCGAGTACCGCGAAGACCTGAACCAGCGCCGCAACGAGGAACTGGCTGGTGTGCTCGACAAGGCCAACAAGGCGATCAAGGTGATTGCCGAGGCCGAGAAGTACGACATCATCTTCCAGGAGGTGGTGTATCGCAGCCAGCGCATCGACATCACCGAGAAGGTGCTGAAGGCGCTGGCCGACCCTCCGGCAAGCAAGTAAGAACATGGCGGCCCGTCTTGGCGACATCGTCGCCCGGTTGGGCGGCGAACTGCATGGCGACGCCGACCTGCTGGTCGAGCAGGTGGCGCCGCTCGACAGCGCCGGCCCGGCTCATATCTCCTTTCTGTCCAATCCGAAGTACCGCAGCGTTCTTGCCAGCAGCGGTGCGGGTGTGGTCATCGTGCCGCCGGCCGACGGCGAGAATCTCGCCCGCACGCACATCCGCGTGCGCAATCCCTATCTCTATTTCGCCCGCGTCGCCCAGCTGCTGAATCCCGATCTGCGCCCGGCGGGCGGTATCGATCCGGCTGCCAGCGTGCATCCGGGGGCGCGGGTCGATGCGTCCGCCCATGTCGCCGCCGGTGCGGTGGTGGGCGAGGGTGCGGACATCGGCGCCAACGTGCTGATCGGCGCCGGCTGCGTGGTGGGCGAGGGTGTGCGCGTCGGCGCCGGCACGCGGCTGCATCCGCGCGTCGTCGTGTACGCGCACTGCGTGATCGGCGAGCGCTGCATCCTGCATTCGGGCGCCGTGATCGGTGCAGACGGCTTCGGCTTCGCCCGCGAGGCGGACGGCAGCTGGGTCAAGATTCCGCAGATCGGTCGCGTACTGATCGGCAACGACGTCGAAATCGGTGCCAACACGACGGTGGATCGCGGCGCGCTCGAAGACACCGTGATCGGCGACGGCGTAAAGCTCGACAACCTGATCCAGATCGCCCACAACGTGCGTATCGGCGACCATACTGCGATGGCGGCGTGTTCCGGCGTGGCCGGCAGTACGACGATAGGCAAGCGCTGCATGATCGGCGGTTCGGCCAACATCATGGGCCACATCGACATCGTCGATGACGTGGTGGTGTCGGCGGTGTCGTTCGCGACCAAGTCGATTCCGGAGAAGGGCGTCTACACCGGTTCGGTGCCGTCGATGGAGCACAAGGAATGGACGCGCAACTACTCGCGCCTGCGACACCTCGACTCGATGGCCGATCGCATCAAGGCGCTCGAGCAACAACTTGCAACGCTGCAAGGCAACAAGGAAGACTGAATTGAAATCGATGGACATCCACGCGGTGCTGAAGTCGCTGCCGCACCGCTTTCCTTTCCTGCTGGTCGATCGCGTGCTCGAAGTCGAGGCGGGCAAGTACATCAAGGCGCTGAAGAACGTCACGATCAACGAGCCCTTCTTCCCCGGCCACTTCCCGAACCATCCGGTCATGCCGGGCGTGCTCATTGTCGAGGCGCTGGCGCAGGCGGCAGCCATCCTGTCCTTCGAAACGCTGGGCACGACGCCCGACGCCGATTCGGTCTATTACCTCTGTGGCGTGGACAACACCCGCTTCAAGAAGCCGGTCATGGCCGGCGACCAGCTCATCCTCGAAGTCGATCTGCTGAAGCATTCGCGCGGCATCTGGAAATACCAGGCGCGCGCCCGCGTCAACGGCGGCGTGGTGGCCGAATCCGAACTGCTCTGTGCGGTGCGTCCGACCTGATGGCAACGCTCATCCATCCGACCGCCATCGTCGATCCGGCGGCGCAGATCGCCGACGGTGTCGAGATCGGTGCCTACAGCATCATCGGGCCGAACGTCGAGATCGGTGCCGGCACCAAGGTGCATGCGCACGTGGTGATCCAGGGCCATACCCGCATCGGGCGCGACAACGCGTTCCACCCATTCTGTTCGATCGGCGGCGCACCGCAGGACAAGAAGTACGCCAATGAACCGACCCGTCTGGAGATCGGCGACCGCAACACCGTGCGCGAATACGCGACGATGAACTGCGGCACCGTGCAGGATGGCGGCGTCACGCGCCTGGGCGACGACAACTGGATCATGGCCTACGTGCACGTCGCGCACGACTGCCAGGTCGGCAGCCACACCATCATGGCCAACAACACCGCGCTGGCCGGCCACGTGCATGTCGGCGACTGGGCCATCCTCGGCGGCTTCACCGGCGTGCACCAGTTCGTGCGCGTCGGTGCGCACAGCTTCTGCGGCGTGCATTCGAGCGTGCTGCAGGACGTGCCGCCCTTCGTGCTGGCCAATGGCGTGCCGGCCAGCCCGCACGGCATCAACAGCGAAGGCCTGCGCCGTCGCGGCTACAGCAGCGAAGCCATCATGGCGATCAAGCGCGCCTACAAGACGCTGTATCGCGAGGGGCTGACGCTGGACGACGCCAAGGCCGCCATCGCCGAAGCGGCGAAGGTGACGCCCGAAGTCGCGCTGCTGTCCGATTTCCTCGCATCCGGCGGACGCGGCATCATCCGATAATGGCCTCCCGCATCACGGTGGCCATGGTCGCCGGCGAAGCGTCGGGCGACCAGCTGGCTGCGCATCTGATCAAGGCACTGCGCGATGCGCGGCCCGATATCGACTTCGTCGGCATCGGCGGGCCGCGCATGCAGTCGGCCGGCTTCGACGCCTGGTGGCCGTCCGAGAAGCTGGCCGTGCGCGGCTATTTCGAGGTGCTCAAGCACTACCGCGAACTGGCCGGCATCCGTCGCAGCCTGCTCGACCGCCTGCTCAGGGACAAGCCGGCGGCCTTCATCGGCGTTGACGCCCCCGACTTCAATCTGTGGCTGGAGCGCAAGCTGCGCGACGCCGGCGTGCCCGCCATCCATTATGTGAGCCCGTCGATCTGGGCCTGGCGTGGCGGCCGCATCAAGGGCATCGCGCGCAGCGTATCGCGCGTGCTCTGCCTGTTCCCGTTCGAGCCGGCGATCTACGAGAAGGCCGGCGTGCCGGTGAGCTATGTCGGCCATCCCTTCGCCGACGAGATTTCGCCCGAGCCGCAGCGCTTTGCCGCCCGCGAACGCCTGGCCATACCGGTCGATGCGCGCATCGTGGCGCTGCTGCCGGGCAGCCGGCAGTCGGAACTGCAGTACAACGCGCATTCCTGGATCGGTGCGGCCAAGCTGCTGCATGAGCGCCATCCGGACCTCAGATTCCTGGTGCCGCTGACCACGCGCGAAACGCGTACCCAGTTCGAACAGGCGCTGTGGGACTGCGAGGCGACCGAACTGCCGGTGTCCATCCTGTTCGGTCACGCGCGCGACGCGCTGATGGCCTGCGACGTGGCGTTGGTGGCGAGCGGCACGGCGACCCTCGAAGCGGCCCTGTGCCGCGCGCCGCACGTCGTGGCCTACCGCATCCACGCGCTGAGCTATCGCATCATGAAGCGCATGGCCTATCAGCCCTGGGTCGGCCTGCCCAACATCCTGGCCGGGCGCAGCATCGTGCCGGAACTGCTGCAGCACGACGCCACACCCGAAAAGCTGGCTGACGCGCTCGATGCGCTGCTCGGTGACGCGGTGGCGCGGGCGGCGCAGATCGACGAATTCGAGCGCATCCACTTCACGCTGCGCCAAGGCACGGCAGCGCGCGCCGCGGCGGCCATCCTGCCGCATCTGCCACGCACATGAAGATCGCCGGCGTCAACGAGGCCGGCCGGGGTCCGCTGTGCGGTCCGGTCTATGCGGCGGCGGTCATTCTCGATCCCTTGCGCCCCATAGACGGCCTGAACGATTCGAAGAAGCTGTCGGAAAAGAAGCGCGAAGCGCTGGCGCCACTGATCCGCGAGCGCGCGCTGGCCTGGGCGGTCGGCATCGCGACGGTGGAGGAAATCGACCGTCTGAACATCCTGCACGCGACCATGCTGGCGATGCGTCGCGCAGTCGAAGGCCTTGCCGTGCCGCCCGATCAGGTGCTGATCGACGGCAACCGCGTACCGCCCGGCCTCACTGTGCCGGCGCGCGCCATCGTCGGCGGCGACGCGTCGGAAGCGGCGATCTCGGCCGCCTCCATCCTGGCCAAGACCGGCCGCGACCACGAAATGATGGCCCTGGCGGCGCTGTATCCGCAGTACGGCATCGCCAAGCACAAGGGCTATCCGACCGCCGAACACCTGGCCGCATTGCGCATCCACGGCCCGTCGCCGATTCACCGGCGCAGCTTTGCGCCGGTCGCGCAGAGCGCGCTGGATTTCGGCATGCCCCACTGAAGGCGTTCGCCTTCGCTTGAGCCAGTTCAAGCTGCCGGCACGCTACAGGTCTAGCATGAGCGTCATGTCCTGCCGCCCGCACCTGCAATGAACCCGTTTGGCTGGCTCAACGACCAGCTGCTGCGCATGCAGTGGCTGTCAGACCTGGTGCGCACGCTGGTCGAGCAGGGCATGGGGCTGCCGATGAGCGGACGGGTGGGCGCGAGCGTGCATTTCTTCATCTATGACACGGTGAAGATATTCATCCTGCTGTCGCTGCTCATCTTCGGCATTTCATACGTGCAGAGCCATTTCCCGCCCGAGCGCACGCGTCGCATCCTGGGTCGTTTCACCGGGGTGCGCGGCAGTGTGCTGGCAGCGCTGCTCGGTACCGTCACGCCCTTCTGTTCCTGTTCGTCGATTCCGCTGTTCATCGGCTTCACCAGCGCCGGGCTGCCGACAGGCGTCACCTTTTCCTTCCTGATTTCGTCGCCGCTGGTCGATCTGGCGTCGGTCATCCTGCTGGCGAGCATTTTCAACTGGCCCATCGCCATCGCCTACGTGACGGTCGGCGTCGTGCTGGCGGTGGTCGGCGGCACCTTGATCGGCCGCGCGCGAATGGAGCGCCACATCGAGCCTTTCGTGTTCACCAGCCCGGTCATGCACGGCGACGACGGCGTGCCCGACGTGCGCGAGCGCCTGCGCTTCGCCCGCGACCAGGTGCGCGACATCGTTCGCCGCGTCTGGCTCTACATCCTGATCGGTGTCGGCATTGGCGCGGCCATCCACAACTGGATACCGGAGCGTCTGATCAACGGGCTGCTCGGGCAGGACAAGCCATGGTCGGTGCCGCTGGCTACGCTGGTCGGCGTCCCGATGTACGCCGACATCTTCGGCACGCTGCCGATCGCCGAGGCGCTGGTGGCGCGCGGCGTGGGGCTGGGTACGGCGCTGGCATTCATGATGTCGGTCACTGCGCTGTCGCTGCCGTCCATCATCATGCTCAAGCGTGTCGTCCGCACGCCGCTGCTGGCGACATTCGTCGGCATCGTGGCGGGTGGCATCGTGCTGATCGGCTATCTGTTCAATGCCTTTGCGGGCGCATTCACCTGACCTGGCAGGCGAGGGGAGACGACATGATCATCAAGGTACTGGGCAGCGGTTGCCGCAAGTGCATCGAACTGGCGGACAACACGCGCAAGGCGCTGGCCGCGCGTGGCCAGCAAGCCGATATCGTCAAGGTGACCGATTTCGTCAACATCGCCGCCTACGGCGTCATGTTGACGCCGGCGCTGGTGATCGACGAAAAGCTGGTGTCCGCGGGCAAGGTGTTGAGTGAACAGGAAATCGGCGAACTGCTCGGCAAGACCGGCTGAAGCGCTCAGTCCTGTGCGTCCAGATGCACGGCCAGCCAGACCGATGGCGTGGTGGCATCGGTGCATTCGACGCGGTGGTGCCGGTGTGCCGCGATGAACACCCAGTCGCCGGGGCGCAGTTCGCGGCCGCTCGCTTCATCCGCGAAGCGCAGCGTGGCCGAACCGCTCAGCAATGCCACCCACTCGTCGCCCGGCTGGTCATACCAGAAGCCGGGCGGGCTGCACTGACCGGTTGACACGATGCGCTCGATGCGCACGCCGGGCCGTGCGCACAGCGTCTCGAACAGCTCTTCCGGCTGCGGCGCCGGCGGCAGACCGTCGAACAGATTGGCGCTCACATTGCGGCCTCGTTCAGCAGTTCGGTGTCGTCGTGTGCATAGGCCGGGCTGCAGCAGCAGAGGATGACCAGTGCCTCGCGGCCGGTTGCCTCGATGCAGTGCGATGTGCCAGGTGGAATCAGCACGGTGTCGCCGACGGTCACGTCGAAGCTGTGCTCGCCCAGCGTCATGCGCCCCTGGCCGCCCGTCACGTGGTACAGCTCTTCGGTAACGTGGTGCCGGTGCAGCGCGGTGCGGGTACCGGCCGGCACGGTCGCTTCGGCCAGGCTCTGCGCCTGCCCGCCGTGCTGCGCCGGATGCATCAGTTCGCGGATCAGCGAACCGTCCTTGGTCACGTAGGCAGCACTGTCGTTGTAGCGGGTCTTCATCGGGCGTGCGGGGCAGGCGAACCGGGTGAAGCGCCAGCGTAGTCGAAAGCACGCGACACTTGCATCGATTCAATGATTCAAATATCGTTGAATTATGGAAGAACAGGACATCATCCGCGCTCTGGCCGCACTGGCTCACGAAATCCGTCTGCGCGTGTTCCGCGCACTGGTCGTCGCCGGCCCCGACGGCATGACGCCCGGCGCGCTCGGCGAGGCGCTGTCGGTCGCGCCGACCACGCTGTCCTTCCATCTGAAGGAACTGACCCAGGCCGGCCTGCTGCTGCAGTCGCGCGACGGTCGTCACCTGATCTATCGCGCCGACTACGCGCGCATGGGCACACTGATGGCCTATCTCACCGAAAACTGCTGCCGCGGCACACCCTGTGTCGAGGCCGCACCTTCCTGCACGAACTGCTGACCGGAGAACCGCAATGAAGCGCTTTCACGTCCATCTGCACGTCAACGACCTGGCGAAGAGCGTCGCCTTCTACAACAAGCTGTTCGATGCGCAGCCGGCGCGCACCGAAGCCGACTACGCGAAGTGGATGCTCGAAGATCCGCCGGTCAATTTCGCGATCTCGACCCGCGGAACCAAGCCGGGCATCGACCACCTCGGCATCCAGACCGACGACCCGGCCGAACTGGCGGCGATGAAGGCGCGCGCCGAATCGGCCGACATGGCGCTGCTCGACGAAGGCGAAACCACCTGCTGTTACGCGCGCAGCGAGAAGCACTGGGTGACCGACCCGCAGGGCATCGCCTGGGAGCACTTCCATACGCTGGGCAACATTCCGGTGTTCAACGAAGCGGCCAGCGGCGGCGCTGCCTGCTGTGCCCCCGAGGCGCCGGTCACCCGTGGCAAGCCGCTGAACATCGGCGTCAAGTCCTCCGGCTGCTGCTGACATGGCCCGTCCGCTCAACGTGCTGTTTCTGTGCACCCACAATTCGGCGCGCAGCGTGCTCGCCGAATGCCTGCTCAACCACCTCGGCGGCGCCCGCTTCCGCGCCTTTTCCGCCGGCAGCCAGCCGAGCGGGCGGGTGAATCCGTTCGCGCTGCAGGCGCTGGCGGAGCAGGGCATCGACACGGCGGGCGTGCGCAGCAAGGCCTGGGACGAATTCGCCGCGCCCGGCGCGCCGACGATGGACCTGATCATCACCGTATGCGACAGCGCCGCCGGCGAAACCTGCCCGGTGTGGCCGGGCCATCCGGCCACCGCGCACTGGGGCTACGCCGATCCGTCGGCCACGGCCGGCAGCGATGCGGCGAAGCTGACCGCCTTCCGCGACACGCTGGCGCTGATCCGCCGTCGTCTGGAGATTCTGGTCGCGATGCCGGACGAACGTCTGCACGCGCTGGCGCTGCAGCAGACCGCGCGCGATCTGGCCGCACACTGAGGTCTTTCCATGGGCATGTTCGAACGCTGGCTCACCCTGTGGGTGGGCCTGGCCATCGTCGCGGGCGTCGCGCTGGGTCTGGTCGCGCCGTCGGTTTTTGCTTCCGTTGCGGCGCTGGAACTGGCGCACGTGAATCTGGTGGTGGCCGTGCTCATCTGGGTGATGATCTACCCGATGATGATCCAGATCGACTTCGCCGCCGTGCGCGACGTCGGTCGCCGGCCGCAGGGCCTGGTGCTGACGCTGGTCGTGAACTGGCTGATCAAACCCTTCACGATGGCCGCACTGGGCGTGCTGTTCTTCCAGCACCTTTTCGCGCCCTGGGTCGATCCGCAATCGGCGTCGGAATACATCGCCGGCATGATCCTGCTCGGCGTCGCACCGTGCACCGCGATGGTGTTCGTCTGGAGTCAGCTCACGCGGGGTGACCCCAACTACACGCTGGTGCAGGTGTCGGTGAACGATCTGGTCATGGTGTTCGCCTTCGCGCCGATCGCCGCCTTCCTGCTCGGCGTGACCGACGTGGCCGTGCCGTGGGAAACGCTGCTGCTGTCCACCGCGCTCTACGTGGTGCTGCCGCTGCTCGCCGGCGTGCTCACCCGCCGTGCGCTTGGCAACGGTGCCGCACTGGCCGGATTCGTCGCGCGCCTCAAGCCCTGGTCCATCGTCGGTCTGCTGGCCACCGTCGTGCTGCTGTTCGGCTTCCAGGCGGAAACCATCGTCGCCCAGCCCGTCGTGATCGCGCTGATCGCCGTGCCGCTGGTGCTGCAGACTTACGGCATCTTCGCCATCTCCTTCGTCGCCGCGAGAATGATGAAGCTGCCCTATCCGGTGGCGGCACCGGCCTGCCTGATCGGCACGTCGAATTTCTTCGAACTTGCGGTCGCCGTTGCGATCTCCCTGTTCGGACTGCACTCGGGCGCGGCGCTGGCGACCGTGGTCGGCGTGCTGGTCGAAGTGCCGGTCATGCTGTCGCTGGTCGCCTTCACGCGGCGCAGCGCGCATCTTTTTCCGGATTCCGCTGAACTTTTTTAGATCAAGTCTAAACAAAGAGGCAGTTTCGCAATATCATTGCGACTTTCACCCCACCCACAAAAGAGGATCTCGACATGAGCATCATCAACAGCACCGTCCAGCCCTTCAAGGCAAACGCTTTCCACAACGGCAAGTTCATCACCGTGACCGACGAGAGCCTGAAGGGCAAGTGGTCGGTGATCGTGTTCATGCCGGCTGCCTTCACCTTCAACTGCCCGACCGAAGTCGAAGACGCGGCCAACAACTACGCCGAATTCCAGAAGGCCGGTGCCGAAGTGTACATCGTCACCACCGACACCCATTTCTCGCACAAGGTGTGGCACGAAACCTCGCCGGCCGTCGGCAAGGCCCAGTTCCCGCTGGTCGGCGACCCGACCCACCAGCTGACCCGCGCGTTCGACGTGCATATCGATGAAGAAGGCCTGGCGCTGCGCGGCACCTTCATCATCAACCCGGAAGGTCAGATCAAGACCGCCGAAATCCACGACAACGCGATCGCCCGCGACATGAACGAAACGCTGCGCAAGCTCAAGGCTGCGCAGTTCGTCGCCAGCCACCCCGGCCAGGTCTGCCCGGCCAAGTGGAAGGAAGGCGCTGAAACCCTGACCCCGTCGCTCGACCTGGTCGGCAAGATCTAAGCGCACAACGCTTCGCAGAGGCGCCCGGGTCAGGTGCCAGGGTGTGTTCTCAAGCGGTTTTGAGAACATGCCCTGACGGCGCCCGGCCCGGGCGTTTTGTTTTCCGCATCATCCGTTTCGAAAGCCGAGCACACCATGCTGGACGCCACTCTCAAGGGCCAGTTGAAGGCCTACCTCGAAAAGCTGCAGCACCCGATCGAACTGACGGCCGCGGTGGACGACAGCGCCGCGGCGCGCGAACTGCAGGGCCTGCTGGCCGACATCGCCGAGCTGTCGGACAAGATCACGGTGAGCGAAGAGCGAGGCGGTGCCGCGCGCACGCCGTCGTTCGCGATCAACCGCAAGGGCGGCAATATGTCGCTGCGCTTCGCCGCGATTCCGCTCGGCCACGAATTCACCTCGCTGGTGCTCGCGCTGCTGCAGGCCGGCGGCCACCCGCCGCGTGTGTCGGACGAAATGATCGAACAGATCAGGTCGCTCGACGGCGACTACAGCTTCGAAGTGTTCATGTCGCTGTCCTGCCACAACTGCCCGGACGTGGTGCAGGCGCTGAACCTGATGGCGGTGCTGAATCCGCGCGTCAAGGTGGTCACCATCGACGGCGCGCTGTTCCAGAAGGAAGTCGAGGACCGTCAGGTGATGGCAGTGCCGATGGTGTTCCTGAACGGCGAACTGTTCGGCGCCGGCCGCATGACGCTCGAAGAGATCGTCGGCAAGGTCAACACCGGTGCGGCGAAGCGTGACGCGGAGAAGATGAACGCCAAGGCGCCGTTCGACGTGCTGGTGGTCGGCGGTGGCCCGGCCGGTTCGGCGGCGGCGATCTACGCAGCGCGCAAGGGCATCCGCACCGGTGTGGTCGCCGAGCGCTTCGGCGGGCAGCTGATGGACACGCTGGGCATCGAGAACTTCATTTCGGTCAAGGAGACCGAAGGCCCCAAGCTCGCCGCCGCGCTCGAAGAGCACGTGAAGAGCTACGAGGTTGACGTGATGGCGCTGCAACGCGTCAACAAGCTGATTCCGGCCGCGGAATCGGGCGACGGCCTGATCACGCTGCAACTGTCCAATGGCGGCCAGCTGAAGTCGCGTTCGGTCATCCTGGCGACCGGCGCGCGCTGGCGTGAAATGAACGTGCCGGGCGAACGCGAATACCGCAACAAGGGCGTGGCCTACTGCCCGCACTGCGACGGTCCGCTGTTCAAGGGCAAGCGCGTGGCGGTGATCGGCGGCGGCAATTCGGGCGTCGAGGCGGCGATCGATCTGGCCGGCATCGTCGGCCACGTGACGCTGCTGGAGTTCGACAAGCAGATGCGCGCTGACGCCGTGCTGCAGCGCAAGCTGCTGAGCCTGCCCAACGTGAAGGTGATCCTGCAGGCGCAGACCACCGAAGTGACGGGCGGGGCCGACGGCAAGGTCAATGCGCTGAAGTACACCGACCGCGCCACCGGCGAGTCGCACACGGTCGAGCTCGAAGGCATCTTCGTGCAGATCGGTCTGGTGCCGAACACCGAATGGCTGAAGGGTTCGATCGAACTGACCAAGTACGGCGAAATCCAGGTCAACGCGCGCTGCGAAACCAGCACGCCGGGCGTGTTCGCCGCTGGCGACGTGACCACCGTGCCGTACAAGCAGATCATCATCGCGATGGGCGAAGGCTCGAAGGCCGCGATTTCGGCTTTCGATCACCTGATCCGCACGTCGGCACCGGCCTGATCACCAGGAGGCGTTAACATCGGAGCCCGCGCATCGCAGGATGTGCGGGCTTTTTCTTGGCTGCGCCCTTGTACGTGCGCGCCATTCAC
This sequence comes from Methyloversatilis sp., assembly GCF_965284615.1. Classification (GTDB taxonomy): domain Bacteria; phylum Pseudomonadota; class Gammaproteobacteria; order Burkholderiales; family Rhodocyclaceae; genus Methyloversatilis. Next base: position 2,251,376 of record NZ_OZ260098.1, on the reverse strand, counting down.
CGGGGGTCTTCACACCATGAACCACGCTCCGCTGCTGCTGTTCCTGCACGTCGCCGCAGTCACGATCTGGGTCGGCGGCATGTTCTTCGCGTATGTCTGTCTGAGGCCGGTGGCCGCGGTGCAGCTCGAACCGCCCGCGCGGCTGCGGCTGTGGCGCGGCGTGTTCGGCGGTTTCTTTCCGCTGGTGTGGGCTTCGGTCGCGGTCATCCTCGCTACTGGGCTCGGCATGATGCTGGCGGTCGGCATGAAGGCCGCGCCCATCCACTGGCATCTGATGTTCGGCGTCGGTCTGATCATGATGTTCATCTTCATGCACGTGTTCTTCGCGCCCTACAAGCGGCTGCTGCGCGCCGTCAACGCATCGGACTGGCCGGCCGGTGGCGCGGCGCTGGCGCAGATCCGCAAGCTGGTCGGGCTGAACACCGTGCTCGGCTTCGTCACCATCGCGCTGGCCACGCTGGGGCGCGCACTGGTGGCCGGATGAAGCACGTCCAGTCGCGCGACAACGCGCAGTTCAAGCAGCTGCGCAAGCTCGCGACCTCGTCGCGCGCGCGGCGCGAAGCGGCGGAAACGCTGATCGACGGCCTGCACCTGTTCCGCAGCGCGCTCGACGCCGGCGTGCGCCCCAAGCTGGCCATCGTCGCCGAGCGCGCGCTCGATCACGCCGAGGTGAAGGCCGCGCTGGCGGAGCAGGGCGAAGCGGTGTTGCTGCTCGCCGACGCGCTGTTCGACGAACTGAGCCCGACCGACACGCCGACCGGCCTGCTCGGGCTGATCGACATCCCAGCCGAGGCGGAGGCGCCGATCACCGGTGACTGTCTGGTGCTCGACGCAGTGCAGGACAGCGGCAATCTCGGCACGCTGCTGCGCGCCGCCTGGGCCACCGGCGTGCGTGACGTGCTGCTGACCACCGGCTGCGCCCAGGCGTGGAGCCCCAAGGTACTGCGCGCCGGACAGGGCGCGCATTTCAGCCTGCGCATCCGTGAGCACTGCGACGTGGCGGCGGCGCTGGCCGGCTATCCGGGCCGCATCGTCGCCACCCGGCTCGACGCGCGCAGCTCGCTCTACGCGCTCGACCTGCGCGGCCCGGTCGCCTGGCTGTTCGGCAACGAAGGGGCAGGCCTGTCGCCGGCCGTCAGCGCGCTGGCGACCGACCCGGCCATCATTCCGATGCCCGGTGCGGCCGAATCGCTGAACGTCGCGATGGCCGCCACCGTCTGCCTGTTCGAGCAGGTGCGGCAGCGCACGCGCGATTGAAGCGTCGCAAAGTGGTCGGGTGGGGCAGGGAGCTTTTCCCTGTACAAGCGTCGAGGCAGTTTTGAGAATCGGGCATCCGCGGACCTGAACGTCTGCTCATCCACCGGTGCACGCGCCCTCCGATTCCCGCCATGCAGATCGAACATCCCGTCCGTCAGGAACTGGTCAAGGACCTGTATATCGACCATCGGGGATGGCTGTTCGGCTGGCTGCGCAAGAAGCTTCGCTGTCCTTCCGACGCCGCCGACCTGACGCAGGACACCTTCGTCCGCGTCATGCAGTGCGACGAACTTGCGCAACTGCGTGAGCCGCGCGCCTTCCTGACGACGACCGCGGGTCGGCTGCTGATCGATCACCTGCGCCGTCGCAAGCTCGAACAGTCGTATCTCGGTGCTCTGGCGCTTTACGCGTCGGATGCGTCCGCCCCCTCGGCCGAAGATCATCACGCGGCGCTGGAAACCCTCAATGCGCTGGCAACCATGCTGGAGACCTTGCCGCCGAAGCCGCGCAAGGCCTTCCTGCTGTATCGACTCGACGGGCTGCCGCACGCCGAAATCGCTACCCGCCTCGGGGTGTCGGTCAGCATGATCAAGCAGTATCTGGCTACCGTCCTGATGCAGTGCTACCGCGTGCTGTACGGCTGACCATGTCGCACTCGGCATCGACCGCTGCGCAGCATGAGCGCGCCACCGAGGACGGTACGCCGTCGGCCGCCGTCGTGGCCGCGGCGACGGAGTGGTACCTGAAGATGCAGGACGACGCCTGCACGCCGGAACAACGATCCGCACTGCACGACTGGCTACAGGCCGATCCGATGCACCGTCTCGCTTATGGCCGCATCGATTCGATATGGTCGCGCTTCGGCCAGGTCGATGCGCGCGCCGGAAAGGCTGCCCTTGACGCAAGCCTCTCTGGATCAGGGCGACGCCGCCGCGCCCTGGCCGGTGCGCTGATGCTCGCGTGCACCGTGGCCGGCAGTGGCTGGCTGGCGCTGCAATCGCAGACCGCACGCTACCTGCTGGCCGACCATCGCACGGCGCCGGGCGAGCGGCTGACGATCACGCTGGACGACGGCAGCCGCATCACGCTCAACACCGACTCGGCAATAGACGCGCAGTACACCGGTCAGGAACGTCGCATCGTGCTGCGGCGGGGCGAGATTCTGGTCGAAGTGAGCGCTGACCCGCAGCGTCCATTCGTGGTCGAAAGCCGGCACGCGACGGCGCGCGCGCTCGGCACGCAGTACGTGGTGCGCGACGACGCCGATGCAACGCGCGTCGCGGTGATCGAGTCGACCGTCGAGGCGTGCAGCCGCGCCGTCGGCACCTGCACCACGCTGGCGCCCGGCAGCGCGACCCGGATCACCGACGAGGGTGTCGGTGCGACCGAGGCGGCGGATATCGATGCGCTCATCGGCTGGCGCGACGGCGTGCTGGCGGTCAACGACAAGCCGCTCACCGAGGTACTGGCCGAACTCGAGCGCTATCGCCGCGGCACGCTCTACTACGACGCCGAAGCGCTGCAGGGCCTCTCGGTTTCGGGCGTGTTCCCGCTCGACGACACCGACCGGGCACTTGCCGCGCTGAGCGCGAACCTGCCGCTGCGCATCACCCGTTTCACTTCTTACGTCGTCCGTATCGAACGCCGCTGATTTTTTCGACGCCGGCTGTACTTTCGTCTTCGTCCTTCGTCATTGCCCGCGACTACACAAAAAAAGCGGGGGAGCACATGAAGAGGTCAGAGGGTGGCAAGGGCAGGCGCGTACTCGGTGCGGCTGCGCTGGGGCTGGCCGTCGTCAGCATGCCGGCGGCGGCCGGTGCGCTGCGGCTCGAACTGGCCGACGCGACGCGCAACGATGCGGTGCGCAGTTACGACATCTCGCCGGGGCCGCTCGGCGACACACTCAATCGGGTCGCACGGCGGGCAGGTGTGGTGTTCACGTTCGAACCTTCGCTGGTCAGCGGCAAGCGCAGCGACGGTGTCCGCGGGGATTTCTCGGTGCGCGAGGCATTCACCGCCGCGCTGCAGGGAAGCGGGCTCGAACTGCGTATCGACGAAGCGGGTGGATACACACTGCGCCGCGCACCGGCGCAGCCGCTGCCTGCCCTCGGTGACCCATCCTCGTCCGTCCATCAGCTCGAAGCGATCCAGGTGCGCGCCAAGCGTTTCCACGAGATCGGTCCGCTGCCGGGCCTCGGTCTGACGAAAGAGGAAATCCCGGGCAATGTGCAGAGCCTCTCCGCCGAGGACATCCGCAATGCCCACGCGGTCAGCGTGGCCGATCTGCTGAACTCGACCATGCAGTCGGTCAACGTGAACGACTACCAGGGCAACCCGTTCCAGATGGACGTGAACTACCGGGGCTTCACCGCCAGTCCGCAACTCGGCACGCCGCAGGGCCTGTCGGTGTTTATCGACGGCATACGCGTGAACGAACCCTTCGGCGACGTCGTGAACTGGGACATGATTCCGATGAACGCGCTGTCGGGCTTCGACGTCTTTCCGGGCTCGAATCCGATCTTCGGTCTCGGCACGCTGGGCGGCGCCTTCTCGATGCGCACCAAGAGCGGTTTCGACAGCCCCGGCGTCGAGGCCGAACTGCTCACCGGCGCCTTCGGCCGCAACCAGCTGCTGGTTTCGGGCGGCTGGAACAACGGCAGCGTGGGCCTTTTCGGCGCCGGCAACTTCTTCGTCGAAGACGGCTGGCGCGACAATTCGCCGACCAAGGTGAACCAGGTGTTCGGCAAGGGCAGCTATCGCAGCGACCGGCTGGACCTGAACCTCAGCTCGCTGTACGTCTGGAACGACCTCGTCGGCAACGGGATGATTCCGAGCCAGATGTATGCGCAGGACCGCAACGGCGTATTCACGTCGCCGGATACGACGAAGAACCGGCTGCTGCAGCTGCAGCTGTCCGGCAGTTTCATCGTCAACGACAACTTCACCATTACCGGCCAGGTCTACCAGCGCGACAGCAATCGTCGCGCCCTGGGGGCCGACGTCTACACCGAATTGCGCGGCGACTACGCGCGGCGCAAGCTCGATCCGGGCGAGCAGTACACCTGCCTGTACAACAGCAGCAACAAGTACGGGCTGCCCGACTACTACGTCGTCGCTTTCGATCCGAACGACTGGTTCTCGCCGGCCTATCCGGAGTTCCTGAACTTCCTGATTGACTACGCGACCAATGGCGTCGCCAACCCAGCCCTGCTGCCGGACGGCGCATTCAATGCAGACCTGCCGGACGATTACGCGGCACACGCGAAGTACGAGTTCGACACCTGGAAGAACTACCACCAGGCGCTGTTCTACGTGCCGCAGGCGGTGACGCGCCCGCCGGTGCTGCCGGGCGACCCAACCTCGTATTCGAATGGCGAACCGTCGTACACGGCGGGCACCTGGGTCGGCGGCAGCGCACCCAGAGTGCCGGCCGGTGACATCGATGTCATCGGCGGCATGACCGCGAGCTTCTTCTACACGCCGGATGGCGTGAAGCACGCCGTCATGACGGTTACTCCCTTCAACGGCGACAACTGTGCCGCCACGCAGGACCGGGACGTGACTTCGCAGCGTGGCGAACTGACCCAGCGCGATCCGGTGACCGGCAACGTGCTGATGACCGACGGTTTCGGCACCACCCGACCGGGCGTGGTCGAGGGCACGCCGACTGCGGTGCTGACCAATACGCGGATCGAACAGATCATCCACGGCGCGTCGATGCAGTTGAACTGGAACTTCGATCGCCACAAATTCATGGTCGGCGCATCGGTCAACCGCGCGAAGGCGCGCTACGGCAGCGGGCAGATGCTCGGGCTGCTCGACGCCGAGCGCAATGCCTATCTGGCACCGGACGAGATCCGTGATCAGTACGCCGCGGCCGACGAAGAGGTGCGCAACAACGACTTCGCCGGCACCTCGATCACCAAGAGCCTGTATGCGAGCGAGACCTGGAGCCCGGTCGAGACGGTGCACCTGACCGGCGCGGTGCGCTTCAACCACACGCGGGTCAAGAACGTACTGGCCTCGCGCAGCTACGGCTTCACCGTTTTCGACCTTGCCCAGTACGAGGCCTATCCGAACTTCTACGACATCTGCGTCAATGGCGTGTGTCCGACCACCGGCTATCGCGTGCCCGACCTTGCGCGCATCATGAACCCGGCGGAAACCGAGCACTTCACCTATCGCTCGCTGAATCCTTCGCTCGGTGGCACCTGGCAGGCGCAGCCGGACCTGAACGTCTATGGCAACTGGGCACGCGGTGCGCGCACGCCGTCGGTGATCGAACTGGGCTGCGCGCTCGACCACACCCTGGTCAAGATGAGCGGCAACAAGTACATCGAGAAGGGGCTGCTGGAGAACCGTTCCTGCTCCTTACCCTCGACGCTGTCGGGCGACCCCTATCTGCCGCAGATCCGCGCCGAAACCATCGACTTCGGCATGCGCGGCCGCTGGGGCGACAACATCGAGTGGAATCTCGGCGCCTACCGTACCGATCTGAAGGACGACATCTACCTGGTGACCTATCCGGGCAACCGCAGCTTCTTTGACAGCATCGGCGACACCCGCCGGCAGGGCATCGAAGCGGGCATGACCGCCCAGCTGGGCAAGGCGCGCCTGCGGCTGAACTACGCGCTGACCGACGCCACCTTCCAGGAGTCATTCGTCATGGCGGCGAACGACAACAGCAGTGCGACGCTGGAGCCCTACTGCAATGCCTCCGGCCAGTGCATCTACGATCTGGACGATCCGGTCGGGCGCATCCGCGTCAAGCCGGGCAACCGCATGCCGGGCATACCGCTGCACAACCTGAACGCCACGCTGAGCTATGAGGTGACCGACAAGTGGACGGTGGGCGTGACGGCGATCGCCCATTCGACCGCCTACGTGCGCGGCAACGAGAACAACGAACACAGGGAAGGGGTCGTGCGGCAGGTGCCGGTTGACATCTACGACGGCAACGGCGCCGTCATCGGCCAACAGATCGTCAGACTGCAGCCGACCGGCAACAAGGGTTCGGTGCCGGGACACGTCGTCTTCAATGTCCACACGAGCTACAAGCTCACGCCGGAATGGACGCTGGGCATGCGCATCAACAACCTGCTCGACAAGGAATACTTCAGCGCCGGCCGCCTCGGCGTGAATCCGTTCTCGCCGTCGATACACGGCGCCATCGGGCCGGACGGCTACAACCACAACTCCAGTGACTGGCTCAGCACCAACTTCCTGGCACCGGGCGCACGGCGCGGAATCTGGCTGACCTTGAGCTATCAGCTCGATCCGCGCTGAGCAGCGATCAGGCGGCCGATTCTCCGGCCACGTCCGGCCGTGCCGCCCATGGCACCAGGCCGGCGGCGGTGGCCAGACGCACCAGCTCGACGTCGCTGCGCACGTCGAGCTTCTGGCGGATTTCGCTCATCCGGTTCGAGATCGTTTTCGGGCTCAGCTTGAGCGCGTCGGCGATTTCGTCACGGTCATGCCGGCCAGCAGCAGGCGGCAGATTTCGAATTCGCGCGGCGTCAGCACGTCGAGCCGCTTCTCGTCCGGCATCACGTTGTCGAGTGCCAGCTGTTCGGCCACGCGCGGGCTCAGCGTGCGCCGGCCCTGGGCGGCGGCGATCACCGCCTGCACCAGCGCTTCGGGCTCCGTGTCCTTGGTCAGGAAGCCGATCGCGCCCGCCTCCAGTGCCTGGCGGGCGAAAGCCGGCTGCGCGTGCATCGAGAACATGAGCACGCGCGCCCGGCTGTCGAGCGCCAGCATGCGGCGCGCCGCCTCGATGCCGCTGGCGCCGGGCAGCGAAATGTCCATCACCACGACGTCCGGTTTCATCAGTCTGAACAGCTGGTAGGCCTCGTCGGAACTGCCGGCTTCGCCGACCACTTCCATCATGCGGTTGTGTTCGAGGAAGCGGCGGTAACCGGCGCGCACAACGGCGTGGTCGTCGACGAGCAGAACGCGGATGGGAGTGTTCGGAGCCATGTCAGTGTTCCTGTACCGAGGTTTTCAGGGGCAGCCAGGCAGTCACTTCCCAGCCGCCGCGCGAACGCGGTCCGGCCTGGCAGTCACCACCCAGTGCGAGCGCGCGTTCGCGCATGCCGACCAGACCGAAGCCGCTTTCGGGTGCGACGTAGGGCGTTGGTTCGCCGTCGTCGGTCACCCGCAGCGATACGCGGCCGAGCCGCGGGTCGATGCTCAGATGCACATCGACCCGGGTGCACCGTGCGTGCTTGGCCGTATTGGTCAGGCACTCCTGCACGATGCGGTAGAGCGTGATGTCGTGCATGGCCGACAGCTGGCCGAGGTCTTCGTCGAGATGGAACACCACCTCGACCTTGTCGGCGCCGCGGCTGCGCTGCGTGCCCAGTTCAGCCAGCGCGTGGCGCAGGCCCAGTTCCTCGATGTCCGGCGGGCGCAGGTGTTCGAGCAGGTTGCGCACCAGACGCAGCAGATGGCCGACCTGTTCCGACATCCAGCGCGCCGCTTCACGGTGCTCGGCCAGTTCAGGCCGGCCCTCGCAGGCGTCGGCGAGCAGACGCGCGTGCGGATGGATGGCCACCAGATAGGGGCTCAGTTCGTCGTGCAGGTCGCGCGCCAGCGACTGGCGGATTTCCTCTTCGTGCGTGATCAGCTTGCGCAGCAGCCGCGCGCGTTCAGTCACGGCAGCCTCCAGCGTAGCCGCCATGCTGTTGAAAGAATCGGACAGCGGGGCCAGATCGCCCGGGCCGACGTTGTCGAGCCGCGCATCGAGCCGGCCTTCGCCGATCGCCGACAGCGCGCGCATGACGCTGCCCAGCGGCTGCAGCGCGCGGCCGACCGCCCAATACACCATGAAGCAGGCGATCAGCCCGATCGCCAGCACCATGCTGGTCTGTTTGATGTAGTCGTCCCAGATCTCGCGCAGTTCGTCGTCGGCGTTCGGCACCAGCAGGTAGTAGCCGACCACGCGCTCACCAACGCGGATGTCCTTGCGCAGCGGCGGCAGGTTGCGCAGGCGCTCGCCCATCCAGTTCAGCGCGGCCGGCGCCTCGATCGGCGGCGCGTCGCGCGAACTCAGTATGGTGCGCCCGTCCAGCGCGTGTACCTCGACGGTGAGGTGGCGCAGCGTACGCAGTTCCTGCGTGAGCTCGATGTGCGCGAGCAGCGACTCGGTAGACATGCCGGGCGGCGCCGGCGTCAGCACGCTGGGCAGCAGCGCGTGCGCAAGGCGGGCCACCGAATCGATCTCGGTCACGGCGTCGTCGTGGGCGTCGTAGAGCCTGCGCCCGCTGTCGGCAATCACCAGCAGGGTCATCAGCGAGGCGATGATCAGGGTGAGTCTGAAACGCAGACTCATGCAGGCATTTCCGGAAGTTGCGTGACCGGGCATCGTAATGCGAAGGCTGTCGGGAAATCCTCCCGCGCATCGCGCGCCGCCGTCCGTGGCGCGGGACAGCATCCCGCCTGGTGCGATTGGATTTCCCTGCCGAGGGTGGCTGTGACTCACCGATATTGAACGGCGCTGTCGCCGTTCGAGCGGCACGTCACCGAGGAGAAAGCCATGAAGAAAACTGCCCTGATCTGCACGCTGGCTCTGCTTGCCACGCCAGTTCTCGCCGCCGACGCGAAGAAGCCGTCGTCGGACAAACCCGAACTGGCCCGCGACTGGGTCGAGATGGACGCCAACAAGGATGGCTACATCACGCCGGACGAAATGGTCGCCTGGGAGAAGAAGCGCGCCGACGCCAAGAAGTGAGCGGACGGTGCCGGCCGCAGTCCGGCACCTGCCCATTTTTTTCAAGACTTTTCAAAAAGCAAAAACCGGTAAGAGCCTGTCGGCGGACGGAACTGCAAAGTGCCGTCCCGTCTCTATGCGGGGCATTCGATTTGCGCGCTAAGTATTGCCGCATCGATGCATCCCACAACCGACGACAGGAGATGGCAATGAAGAAGTTCAGTCTTGTTTTTGCAGCCTGCGCCGTAATGAGCGCCGGCGCCTACGCAGCCGACAAGAAGGCCGACAAGCCCGAGCTGGCACGCGACTGGGTGGCGATGGACGTTGACCGTGACGGCCACATCACGCCGGACGAAATGGTCAACTACGAAAAGAAGAAGGCTGCGCAGAAGAAGTGAGGGCCGGGGGCAAGCGCCCCCGATCTGTCGTACCGACGGGAGCCGCTGTGCGGCTCCCGTTCGTTTGTGCACGTCCGGTACGCCACGCCGACGCCGAGGCCGCCTACACTGCGGCCATGGACTGCGTACTGATTTCCCATCCCGACTGTCTGGAGCACCGTCCGGGCGACCGTCACCCCGAATCCCCGGCGCGCCTGCAGACCGTGCTCGCCGAACTGGAGTGCACCGGCATCACGCGCACCTGGCGGCGCGCCAAAGCACCGCTGGTCACCCGCGCGCAGCTGGAGCGCGTGCACACCGCCGCCTATCTCGACGAGGTCGAGCGTGTCGCCCCCAAGACCGGCACCTACAAGCTGGAGAGCGACACCGTGATGTCGCCCGGCTCGCTCGCCGCCGCCTCGCGCGCCGCCGGCGCCGTCGTGCAGGGCGTCGATCTGGTCATGAGCGGGCGGGCCAAGGCGGTCTTCTGCGCGACGCGCCCGCCCGGCCATCACGCGAAGCCGGGTGAGGCGATGGGCTTCTGCATCTACGGCAACGTCGCGGTCGGCGCCGCGCACGCGCTGGCGACGCACGGCATCGAGCGCGTGGTCATCGCCGACTTCGATGTGCACCGCGGCAACGGCACCGAACTGATGTTCAGGCGTGAGCCGCGCGTGCTGATGGCCGACAGCTTCCAGCACCCGTATTACCCGCGCGGCGAGTTTCCCGAGCGCGCCGGCTACATCCCGCTGCGCATGGCGGCGGGTGAGGGCTCGGACGCCTTCCGCCGCCACTGGAAGGAGGTCGCGCTGCCAAAGCTGCGCGCCTTCCGGCCGCAGCTGGTGCTGATCTCCGCTGGCTTCGACGCGTTGCGCGACGACCCGTTGGCCAATATCGAACTCCAAGCCGCCGACTACCGCTGGATCACGCACGAACTGCGCGACATCGCCGAAGCGTCGGCGCAAGGTCGCATCGTGTTGACGCTGGAAGGCGGCTACGGCCTGCCGGCCATCGGGCCGGCAGTGGCCGCTCACCTGATGGCGCTCGGCGACTGCAGCGTCTAGACTGCGCCGGCGTTCACTGCGGACTTTCAATATGGATATTCAATGGTGGCACTGGCTGGTCGCCGGTCTTGCGCTGCTGGTGATCGAACTGGCCGTGCCCGGTATGGTGGTGCTGTGGTTCGGCGTCGCCGCGATCGGCATCGGTCTGCTGCTGTGGGCGGTGCCCACACTGTCGCTGACGCTGCAGCTCGCCTTGTGGGCGGTGCTGTCCTGCGTGCTGGTGTTCGCATGGTTCCGCGTGTTCCGCGCCGACCAGCACCGCACGCACGCCGGCATGTCGGCCGGTGACGTGCTCGGCGAGGTCGGTCTGGTGGTGCACGAGATCACCCCCTTCGGTCGCGGCCAGGTGCGCTTCCAGAAGCCGCTGCTGGGCGCCGACGTATGGGACTGCATCGCTGACGACACGTTGCCGGTCGGCGAGCGGGTGAAGGTACTGTCGGTCGAGGGCTCGCTGCTCAAGGTCGGGCGCACGCACATCAACAAAAACTGAGGGAGGTTCGCCATGAGTTCCGGACTGGTCGTCGTCATCGCACTGGTGATATTCGTCGCCGTCACGCTGGCCAAGGGCCTGCGCGTGGTGCCGCAGGGCGAGGAGTGGGTGGTACAGCGCATGGGCAAATACCTGCGCACGCTGCTGCCCGGCCTCAACATCATCATTCCCTACCTCGACGACGTCGCCTACAAGGTGGTGACCAAGGACATCATCCTCGACGTGCAGGAGCAGGAGGTGATCACCCGCGACAACGCGGTCATCCGCACCAATGCGGTCGCCTTCATCAAGGTGACCGACCCGGTCAAGGCGGTCTATGGCGTGACCGACTTTTCCGAGGCGATCCGCAACCTGATCATGACCACGCTGCGCTCCATCGTCGGCGAGATGGATCTCGACCAGGCGCTGTCCAGCCGCGACAAGATCAAGGTGCGACTGCGCGAGAGCATCGCCGACGAGGCGATCGACTGGGGCCTGACCGTCAAGTCGGTCGAGATCCAGGACATCAACCCGTCCGACTCGATGCAGCGCGCGATGGAACAGCAGGCCAGCGCCGAGCGCGAGCGCAAGGCCATGGTGACGCGCTCCGAAGGGCAGAAGCAATCGATGATTCTTGAAGCCGAAGCGCGGCTGGAGTCGGCCAAGCGCGACGCCGCCGCGCAGGTCACGCTGGCCGAGGCGAGCGCCGAATCGATCCGTCGCGTGACCGCATCGCTGGGAGAGCAGCAGCTGCCGATGATGTATCTGCTCGGCGAGAAGTACATCGCCGCGCTGAACAAGCTGGGCGAATCGCCGAACGCCAAGGTGGTCGTGCTGCCGGCCGACCTGCAGGACGCCGTCGCCGGCATCTTCGCGCGCGCTGGCGGGAAGGGCTGAGGCCGATTGGCCGATTGGCCGATCAGCCGATCCAGAACCTGCAGGAATCCTGACATGCCCGGCCCGCTCGCGCGGGCAGGCAGCTGATCGGCGAGAATCGGCCCGTAGGCGGCCTTGCCCGCTCCCGCACCTGAGACAACACGAATGAGCGACATCGAACGCGAATCCATGGAATTCGACCTGCTGGTTGTCGGCGCCGGCCCGGCCGGACTGGCGGCGGCGATCCGCGCGAAGCAGCAGGCGGCACAGGCCGGCATCGAACTGTCGGTGTGCGTGATCGAGAAGGCGGCCGAAATTGGCGCCCACATCCTGTCGGGCGCGGTGATGGACCCGCGCGCGCTGACCGAACTGCTGCCCGACTGGGCGTCAACCGGCGCGCCGCTCGACACGCCGGTCACCGAAGACCGCATGCTCTTCCTGTCGGAAACCGGCGCGCGATCGCTGCCGCACGCGCTGCTGCCGCAGAGCTTCCATAACGACGGCAACTACATCGTGCGCCTGGGCCACGTCGTCAAATGGCTGGGTGAACAGGCGGAAGCGCTGGGCGTCGATGTGTTCGCCGGCTTCACCGGCGCGCAGCTGCTGATCGAAGACAGCAAGGTGGCGGGCGTCATCACCGGCGACATGGGCCTGACGCGCGACGGCGAGCCGGGGCCGAACTTCCAGCCGGGCATGGCGCTGCGCGCGAAATACACGCTGTTTGCCGAGGGCTGCCGCGGCCATCTGGGCAAAGAGTTGGAACAGCGCTTCAATCTGCGCGACGGCGTCAACCCGCAGACCTACGGCCTTGGTCTGAAGGAACTGTGGGAGGTGCCGGCAGCGCAGAGCCAGCCGGGCCTGGTCGTGCACACCGCCGGCTGGCCGGTGGATAACGCCACCTACGGCGGCGGCTTCATCTATCACCTGAAGGGCAATCTGGTCGCCATCGGCTACGTGGTCGGGCTCAACTACAGCAATCCGCACCTGTCGCCGTTCGAGGAATTCCAGCGCTACAAGACCCACCCGGCGATCCGCACCCACATCGAGGGCGGCCAGCGCCTGTCGTATGGCGCGCGGGCCATCACCGCCGGCGGCCTGCAGAGCCTGCCCAAACTGGTGTTCCCGGGCGGTGCGCTGATCGGCGACGACGCCGGCTTCCTCAACGCCGCACGCATCAAGGGCAGCCACGCCGCGATCAAGAGCGGCATGCTGGCCGCCGACGCCGCGGTCGAGGCCATCGTCGCCGGACGCGCGCAGGACGCGCTCGCCGCCTACCCGGAAAACTTCCGCATCAGCTGGCTGCGCGACGAGCTCTACCGCACGCGCAACTTCAAGCCCTACATGAAGAAGGGCCTGTGGCTGGGCGCCTTCCTGTACGGCGCCGAACAGCTGCTGTTCAAGGGCGCCGTGCCGTGGACGCTGCGCAACACGGCCGACCACACCTCACTGCAACCGGCGGCGAGCTGTACGCCGATCAACTACCCGAAGCCGGATGGCGTCCTCACCTTCGACCGCCTGTCGTCGGTTTTCCTGTCGAGCACCAACCACGAAGAGGACCAGCCCTGTCACCTGCAGCTTAGGGACGCAGCGGTACCCATCACCGTCAACCTCGCCGCCTACGACGCGCCCGAACAGCGCTACTGCCCGGCTGGCGTGTATGAAATCGTCCGCGAGCAGACCGGCCCGAGGCTGCAGATCAACGCGCAGAACTGCGTGCACTGCAAGACCTGCGACATCAAGGACCCCACGCAGAACATCACCTGGGTCACGCCGCAGGGTGGGGAAGGGCCGATCTACAACGGCATGTAGGTCGGTCTCCTGCGGGAGCGGCCCTGGCGGCGATAGAGCCTGGATCGGCGGCGCCTCTCTGCCCACCGCAGCAGTCGGGGTCAGAAGACCCCTCCCACAAAACCCCGGATCAGGCCGTGGGTCGGGCGCGATCCCTGTGGGAGCGGCCTTGGCCGCGACTGGGCCGGGACCCGGCGCTGCCATTCTGCTCACTGCCGCTGTCGGGGTCAGAAGACCCCTCCCACAGGAGCTGCGCACCCGGCCGGCGACCTGAGCCTGGGCTGCCCTTCTGTGGGAAAACTCCGGCCCCGGCCGCCAAGCAGGCGCACTTCCTGTGGGAGCGGCCTTGGCCGCGACTGGGCCGGGACCCGGCGCCGCCATTCTGCTCACCGCCGCTGTCGGGGCCAGAAGAACCCTCCCACAGGGGCGGCGCACCCGACCGGCGGACCTGAGCCTGGGCTGCCCTTCTGTGAGAAAACTCCGGCCCCGGCCGCCAAGCAGGCGCACTTCCTGTGGGAGCGGCCTTGGCCGCGATTGGGCCGGGACCCGGCGCCGCCACTCTGCTCGCCGCCGCTGTCGGGGTCAGAAGACCCCTCCCACAGGGCGGTGCGCCTGATCTACGACCAGAGCCTGAGCTGGGGTTCTGTGGGAGGGGTCTTCTGACCCCGACAGCGGCCGCAAAAACCTCAACATCACCAACCCGCCGTGCCGCCGTCCGCAAAACCCGCCACACCCCTCACTTCGCCGGAATGCAAGTCCCCTTGGTCACCTGCGAACTCAGCAGCCCCAGGGTTTCAGCCGGCGCACCGGCCTTCTTCGCCTGCCCATAGTGCTCGGCCCACTCCTGCCGCATCTGCGCTTCCGCCGACAGGCATTCGGCAAGGCTGCCGTAGACCAGATCGGTCTTGACCGGCGCGTTCATCACGATGACCACCAGCATCCATTTCATTCTTGTCCTCCCGGGGTTGATGTGAGCTTGTGCTGCCTCTGAACGACGCCGTCCTGCGACGCACGAAACGCGACCTGCGGTTCAGCCGCGCACCGCCGCCTCGATCGCCGCGATGTCTATCTTCGTCATGCCCATCATCGCCTCGAACGCCCGCTTCGCCGTCGCCGGGTCGGGGTGGGCAATGGCGTTCATCAGCGCCACCGGCGTGATCTGCCAGGACAGGCCCCAGCGGTCCCGGCACCAGCCGCAGGCGCTCTCCTGACCGCCGTTGCTGACGATGGCGTTCCACAGCCTATCGGTTTCCGCCTGATCCGCCGTCGCCACCTGGAACGAGAAGGCCTCGGTCTGCGGAAACGCCGGCCCGCCATTCAGCCCGAGGCAGGGAATGCCCATGACCGTGAATTCCACCGTCAGCACGTCGCCGGCCTTGCCGGACGGATAGTCAGCCGGCGCGCGATACACGTTGCCGACGAAGGAATCAGGAAAGGTGGCGGCGTAGAAGCGCGCCGCTTCTTCGGCGCCGCCGTTGAACCACAGACAGACGGTGTTCTTTGCTGGCGTGACCATGATGGTTCTCCTCGAAGGCGAAAATGTCGGACGGATCGAAGCGCTTCAGCGCGCCTCGCGGCTGCGCGACTGCCAGGTATCGGCACTCCAGGTCGGCGCCGCTTCCTCGATGAGCTGAAGAAGATCAGCCGGCAGGTCGTCCGAACCGGTCAGCTGCCGCACTTCCAGAACGTCGTCCGTGCCGAGGCCGCAGGGCGCGCGCAGCGCCCAACCGATGGCTTCATCGAGAGACGCGACCTCGATGATGTAGAAGCCGCCGACCAGCTCCTTGGACTCCGCGAACGGACCATCGACGACGTAGCGCTTGCCGTCCGCAACAGCAATCCGCGCGCCTTGCGCCGCCGGATTCAGACCTTCGGACGCCACCAGCACCCCGGCGGTGTGCATCTCCTCGTTGAAGCGCATATAGGCCTTGAACAGATCGGCATCGAACTCGTCGGTCTGCTCGGCGCTCCGGTTCGCCGGATCGGACTGCGCCGTGATGATGAATCGCATCGCCTGTTCTCCATTCAGAGTGGGGTAGGGATGGGTACGACGAACGATGGGCTGGCGGATCGACAGGGCGGGCCGTCGGCAAGGACAGAACGCCAACCCGCCTCAGCCAATCGCGTTCGTTGCGTCTGGCCGAGCGACCGGCGTGCTCCGCTAGAACGTGATGCGGACGGAAGCCGACGATCGGGTCGCTTCGCCGTGGTACACCGCCTCGATGTTGTTGCCGTCGGGGTCGAGAACAAAGGCTGCGTAGTAACCGGGGTGATAGGGCCGCTCTCCCGGCGCCCCGTTGTCCTTGCCGCCATTCGCCAGTGCGGCCGCGTAGAACGCATCCACCATCGCTCGGTCCTGCGCCTGGAACGCCAGGTGGCAGCGACCGGTGAGCTTGCCTTGCGCCGCAACGCTCGTCGCCGTTGACACGAACAGCTCGTCCGCCCAGAAGTAGTCATCCGCGGTACCGCCGATGGGAATGTTCAGGGCACCGAAAACAGCTTCATAGAAGGCCTTGCTGGCCGCCAGATCGCTGACGACAAGCTGGATGTGGTCTATGAGGCGACCGCGATGCAGTTCCTGTGTTTCCATAGGTGGGCTCCTTGTTTGAGGTGCGGAACGATGGAATCCGACCCGCTACTCGGCTGTCGGTTGCGATGAATTGAAATTCCGAGCGCGAAAACACCTTCGGAGAAAATCACATCTATTACCGACCATTTGTCACCAACATACTAATCGCCACACCTGCACTCCATCGGCCCCTTGCTCCGACTCGCTCTAGTCATGGGCTCTGGGTAGATAGGCACCATGCGCCCCTTCAAATCCAACTCCCCGCATTGCCTTGTGCAGTTTTCCGCGGCAGTCGGAATAAGACGCATGGCCGATTCGTATAACAAGGTCAAGAGAACGAGGGCGATGAATGCAAGTGCCAATTGAAATTCAAGGCACTTCAGGAAATTCGGAACTCTCAACAACCCCGCTCCTTCGCGACATCAGCACCACGAATCGAATGCGCGTCGAAAACCAGAAAAACCGCGGTCTGACCCATGCCGTTACAATCCATTATCGACGCACGATCACCGGGATGCCTTAAAAATCATTTTCTTGCCTTCCAGGAAAGTGATGAGAGCGGTCCCGGATAATGAAACAAACTCAATCCCGCCCTCAGCCGACGCCTGCTGCCCGATGAACAGTTTTCCATTCTTGATGTGCCAGGAGAGAATTGGGGCCGTGACTGGACCATCTTTCTTTCCTGTCGTCACCGCGACCCAATCTTTACTTGCGAAGCGTAGATGGAGGATGTCCGTCTCGCTTACCAACTCCAGCGTTGTCCCAACTAACCATTCAGAAGACCAGCCTTGAATCTCCGTCTGCGGTGGCTGCGACGAAACCGGTGCCGAAAAAAAGGACGTGCTCGCGCAGACTATCAGGAGCAGGCCGAGCAGTTGGCTTCGACAGCTTGCCCATATATAAAGCAGTAATGACATAGGGTCTGGTCGAGATCTTCCGTGGTTCACGGTCAAGGACTATTCGAGTGAAAAATCGTGGCCTGTCCCTCATTGTTCTAGACTGCGCTACTCGTACTGCACAACCTCATGAAAGAAGAACCCTAGTACATCCCACGCTCCTCGCTCACGATCGTATCGCCTCTCCAATCCTGGGCATGCAAGGCTGTGCTGCCAGGGATACGAGTGACGCGGCTCGTATGCCGGGGACTTGTTGGCGGCAAACCCAACGTACTCAATGACAACGTCGCGAGTGGCGCGATCGACGAGCCGAATGCGTCCACGAGCGACCCAATGCCTGCGATCTTCCAATGTAGAAATGTCCTCGATGGTGAGGGCGTACTTCGCAGTGCTGTCAACGATCGGCCAACTTAGCCACCAATTCTGCCCGTCTTGTGCGTCGCTTAGGCGCCGATCAAAGTTGGAAAGCAGCGTGGCAGGCGTTTGACTGCGGCCAGTGGAAAGCCACCAACGCTTTCTAGCTGTCGCGCGCAAAGCTCGGGGACTCTGGTAGGGGGAAATCGCCTCGACAAACTCGAAGCGAGAGGCGATCAATACCGAGTCCGGAAAGATGTTCCGCACCCAATATATGGGCTCGATGTACTGATTCTTGTGGAGAGCGCGAGGGTGGGACTGGCCGTATCGCTCTTGGTTGCGCCGCATTTGTGGTGTTTCGGGTAAGGGTGATGGAGTTCCGTCAAGGGCGAGCGTCTGCTGATGGTCAACATCGAGGCGCACACCCGCGTCGAACGCGACTTGGCGCTTGACAATGACTTGTCGCTCCTTCTCGCAAACACGGGTCAAGTACGACTGCGCATCGCTCAGAAGGCTCTCGTTTTCTTCGCGTAGCTCGTTCAGCCCGCGATTAAGACTATGGGACAGAAGCCAGAAGTATCCAGGCGGCGCAAGCAACAGCCCCAGAAACAGCGCCGCGCACGCTGCATAATTCTTGAACAGCGCCCTGGATATTCCAAAGGCAAGGACGACCCACACGCCATAGGCGATTTTCACCGCCCAAAGGAGTGCTTCGATGATTCCGTACATCTAACGACGCTGTAGAAAAACCCCATTCAGGGGCAAGCGATTGCTTCCGGCCTTGGCCGGTCCGAAGTCGTTCTTCATCGTTTCAGTCTCGCGATCTTCGTTTCATCGTCGTCCCCTGAATCCGGCGCGGTCGGACATTCTGTGTTCGTGCGCGGGCACCCCTTTATCCGCCAGCTTACCTAATTGGCGTATCCATGGTGACCGAGCTTTTCGATGTTGTGCACCATGCAGTACCGCTTCCACTGCCCATCCACTTTTGTGCGCCCGCACAGCGTGAAGCGGGTGAGTCGCTTGTTGTGCCGCAGGTTGCCGAACACGGGTTCAACGGTGGCAAACCGCGCGGCGATTATCCGTTTTCCTTCCGTGGAATCGCTGCATCGCTTCATCCGCTCGGCAATATATGGGGTCTGACCCCGATAATTCGCTTACCGGAAAAATGATCGGACGGACACGATCCGGAAGGATTCAAGGGTTTCTAACCAGCCTGTTAAATCGGTGTTCCCCTAATGCGCTATAAACGGGCTGCATACTTGCACGAAATATCGAGTGAAGCGCTTATGGTTCAAGGAATGTCACGAGCCAGCCGAAGGCCAACGGCGAAATTTCGGCTGTTAATGTTGCCGAAGCCTCGATGAGACACGCGAAGTGCATTTGTACAGTCGTATAACTCATATCTGGAAACGCCAATTACCCACCAGCTTCCTCCCCGCATCGAACTCAAACATTCGTTCGGTTTATCTGTTCCCGTCAATCGGCCGACTAACCCCCCAGCTGGTTTCCCTGATGTGACTGCACGGCCGTCAGATGGCAAGACCGTATAGTCCTCTGTGTAGCAATCCGCCACGAAAGTCATCGGCCCACCGACCATGTCGTAGAGGCCGAACCCGTTGGGCTCATACGACCCAACGGGTTTAACGCCCTCGGTGCCACGCACAGAGCAGTTCGCTTTACCATTTTCAAATTCATCGCCCCATGGATATACACTGTCGCGCCCGCCGCTAGCGGCCCACTCATATTCGGACTCCGTAAGCAATCGATAGGCCTGCTTCGTCTTCTCGCTAAGCCATGCAGCATATGCGGTGGCGTCATGCTTGTTAATGCACACCGCCGGATAGTCGAAAGATTGAGCGTAACCAGGATATGCCCACCCATGTTCCGCGCCAATCTGCCACATGAAATAGTTGTATAAACAGCCTTTTATTCCGGTTTCTGATTTGTACCCCGTTTCTCGAGCGAAGTATGCGAATTCGCCGACGGTGATGGGGTATTTCGAAACAAAGAATGGCCGAGATAACTTGATTTGTTGACGAGGTACTTCGCGGTCCGAGGCCAATTTGTCAGTGCCTCCGATCGAAAATTCTCCACCAGGGACGGCGATCATCAACGGCGCATACGACCCATCCCAAATTTCAATTCTCGACAGATTAGAGTAGACCACGCTCTCTTCGGATGTAGCCGAATTCTCTGAAATAGAACCTTCTCTGGTTTCTAACGCTAAGCTACGGATCAATGATTCACTATTCTCGTGAGATAATTTCCAGGCGTCGAATTTTTTGGCTCGCTCTGGAGCCCATTCGGACACAACAGCCTCAAGCAGTTTATTCTTTTCCTCAATGGCTTCTGCCATGATTTTGGGGTCGGAACCCGGGTAAAACGTGCCGCAAGCGGATAGCGTTGATGCGAATACGACAATTAAAACTCGTTTTATATTCATGATCTGCCGTGGAGAATTAGTGACGAGTGAGCGAATTGGTTGCTTGAAGATGTGGCGATTTATTGTATGAGCGAAGTAGCTTGCGTGATTTCCGAAGCTGAGCCCCTCTCGTCGTGAACACGCTGCAAGTCTGATCGCACGAATTGCGTTAATCGGCCTTCGCACTTGCCCGCTTATTGGCCGATCCGGGGACTACGGAAGGGGGGTGATTCAGTGGACACAGGAGTCAAGTAGAGACGGAGGGCAGACCACGACTACATTGACCCAGTAGAGATTCAGATTACTAAAAACGTGGTCTGTCCCCTATTGTCCTCTTCCGTACCATTCTGCCGCAACGTCAGGGTTCTTTGCGGCGTACCGTGCAGTAAGGTTCGCCTTCTTCGAGCGTCGCGACTTCGACACAATCTCCGCAGGCACACCCAAGAGTTGAGCGACTTTTGCCTCAAGATCAGGAGCACGAAAAAACTCACGCTTTGCTTTAAGGAGTAGTCGCACCCGCCGTCTTCTGTAGAGGCTAACGAGGCGTTCTACCGGGAGAGAAATAAGCTTTTCAGCTGCCAGCTTGAGCGTCGAGGGGGAAGACCCAGATGCAATCTCCGGGATCGCGAGAAATGCATCCCCTATACCCATCGCCGAAGCACGTAAGTCCTTGTCACCTGAAGGCCAAAGAGATTCAGCCAACAGTTCAATTTCTCTTGCACGCCTAAGGCGGACCTTCAACGGCAGTGACTTGTCAGCCAAGTCACTCTGAAGCTGGTTTATTTGATATCGGTACTCTGAAAACTCCTTACGAAGTTCAAGCGCAGCATCGACCAGACCAATCGGAGATGATGCGTTACGGATAATCAAGGAAGCAATTGGAGTCTCTGGAAACTGTAGGTCCGCCCCAAGATCGGCGAGACGCGCGATCTCGCGCCTCGCCCCCAAGTTGAGACGGTCAAGAAGCACCTCTGTCAAGGCCTTGCGAGTACGTAGGCTTTCATTTTCGTAGCCCGCGAGATGGTTTTCGTCCACCGAGGACAACATGTATGGAACCTTCGCGATCGCGGCTGCTTCTGCAACGTGCAGCGGGGCACCGTACCAATATGCCATCTCAGCCGAGGCGTATCCAAAAGGATCGGTGCGCCCGCATTTCCCCGCGAACGCGAGGCGGCGGGAAAATTCGGCCTGTAACTTCCTGCTGCCCGGCAGAAGCCTCGCAGTTACGTCGTCAGCAGTCGCATCGCCAACGTCTATATGTGCATCTAAGAGAACACCTGCGGAAGTTAACCTGTCCACGACCGACTCTGTTGTGAGATCAAGGTCGCCTGTCGCCTGAAACAAAGCGAAGTCCGCCCAGTTCCGACGGCTAGAGACAATTCTTTCAGTTCTCTTCGAGAACACTGGCACGGGTACCACCATACGCTCGGTGAGCACTACGAATTCGAGAAATTCGAGTAGGTTCTGAAGATGTGGAAATGATACGTACGGCTCCAGTTCTGGCCCCGCTCGACGTCTTTGCTCAAAGCCCTGAAGAATGAGTCCTGGATACGGAATCCGATCACGTGCGAAAAGGACATCGCCTGCTGCCGCAGTAACCGTGAGTTGCTTATCACTGGCGTCTTCGCTCATCTAAGTTCGATCTACGTGAAAGGTGACTGAGCGGAAATAGGGGTCAAACCACGACTCTTTTGACCCACAAGAGCTTCAGATTACCGAAAACGTGTTCCGTCCCCATTTTTCTATTACGTCCAGCGTTTGACATGAGAGCGCATGCCTGGCTTGTAGGGTCTGGTCTTCTCAATGGAAGACTTGGGCATCAAATGCGTCACAACCACTGTAAACGTATGAGAACTCCGATCAGCGAAAGAACTGCGGAACTTCACTATGATGCCGTTCACAGAAAACTTTTTGCACGCGCCACGTTAGACGTCGCGGCCATTCACCAGACCTCGACATCAGTGAGCCACTTCACAGGGCCTGTTGTTTGGGCCACTTGAGGTTTGCAAGGAGATACACCCCAATGAGAGTTCCGATGGGAAAACCAAGCAACATCAAACAGCCAACGACCATTGAAGAAATTCGTGCCCAGGGAGCTGACCGTGCCGCTCCGAATGCGATTGCTCCATGTACGAAGCCGATAGCTAGAAGCAGAAGGGCCGGCCCAACAATAGACATTCCTTTCGATTCGCTCCCAAAGAGCACGATGAACGCGAAGCCAAGCAAGCTGTAGAAAACACATAACCCTCGATGGGCGCTCATGCTTCGAACGTTGTCCGCCTTGCTGGTTGAAACGGCCCTGCTTGGTTCAATTCTGCTCACTCTTCCTCCTCGAAATGTTGTTCATCCAGTGCCTAAAGTGATGCATACGCCAGGACTGCATGGCTTATTAGAACGCTGCGTGATAGTCCAGCGGCCCACACAATCGATTCCTTTTAAGTTCAGGGCATTACAGCGGGCTTTCGGTTATCTGAGCCTCTCATCTGCGGTGTTACACGGCAATCGACCTTTCGGCGGATGCATCGGCACCCAGGCCCACTCCATGCCCCGTCAGGCAATTGCGGCGCTGGCGCCCTGTTCACACCGTTTGAAACGCCCTGTCTCTACCCCGCTGGCGCATCATCACCCTCTGTTCCCCGTCACCGGACACAAGGCATGAAAACGCGCATCACCGAACTTCTGGGCATCCGCTACCCCATCGTGCAGGGCGGGATGATGTGGGTGGGGCGGGCGGAGCTGGCTGCGGCGGTGTCGAATGCCGGCGGGCTGGGCATTCTGACGGCGCTGACGCAGCCGACGCCGGAGGCGCTGACGGCCGAGATCGCGCGCTGTCGCGACATGACGGATCAGCCTTTCGGCGTGAATCTGACCATCCTGCCGGCGATCAAGCCGCCGCCTTACGAGGCCTATCTCGACGCGATGCTGGATGCGGGCATCCGCATCATCGAAACGGCGGGCAACAATCCGGAGGCTTTCATCGCCAAGGCGAAGGCGCGCGGCGCGACCATCATCCACAAGTGCGTGGCGGTGCGGCATGCGCTGTCTGCGCAGAAGAAGGGCGTGGATATCGTGAGCATCGACGGCTTCGAGTGCGCCGGGCATCCGGGTGAGGACGATGTGCCGGGCCTGGTGCTGATTCCGATCGCGGCGCAGGCGCTGGACATTCCGGTCATCGCTTCGGGCGGCATCGGCGACGGTCGCGGCATGGCGGCGGCGCTGGCGCTGGGCGCCGAGGGGGTCAATATGGGCACGCGCTTCTGCGTGACGAAGGAGGCGCCCATCCACGACAGCATCAAGCAGGCGCTGGTGAATGCGAGCGAGCGGGACACGCGGCTCATCCTGCGCAGCCTGCACAACACGGCGCGGGTGTTCCGCAACGCGGTATCGGATGCGGTGGTCGAGGCGGAAAGCCGCGGCTGCACCTTCGACGACATCCGCCCGCTGGTCAGCGGTGCGCGCGGTGCGGCGGCGCTGGCGCAGGGTGAGGTCGATGGCGGCGTGATCACCGCCGGTCAGGTGATCGGGCTGATCCGCGACGTGCCGAGCTGCGCCGAACTGATCGCGCGCATGGTCGATGAATGCCGCGCTGCGCTGAAGGGCGCGGCCGAAAAGGCGAGCTGAGTCAGCGCCGGTCGGCGCAGAGCAGGCCGTCCTCCAGCCAGCGCGCGAGCCAGCCGCCAATCAGGGCCTGTGCGTCGTCCGACTCGACGGTTTCGCAGGCGGCGGCGAAGGGCATCCCGCTTTGCATGGCGGCGAGCATGCCGGCCTCTGCGGCGTCAACGGATCGGAAATGCGGCTGCACTCCCTTGCGCCAGACCAGTACCGTCATCGGCTGCGCCAGATCGACGACGGCCGGCGGCGTGTTGCCGCGGTCCATCGCGTGCCACAGGTCCAGTGTGTTGCGCTGCATGCGCAGCATCTGCGCGGTCGGGTGCAGGCGGAATACGACGGTGGCCCAGTCCTCTTCGCTGAAGGTCGCGAGCGCGGCAGCTTCGAGCGGCTGTGCGTCGGCGCCGTCGAAGGCGTCGCGCAATGCCCAGTCGAGGCGGGCCAGTTCGGCCACTTCCGGGTCGGCCGGCCAGGCCGTATGCAGCGCGTCGGCAAGGCCGTCGCCGAAGGGGCGCAGGCTGAAATGCGTCGGCGGATGCGCCTCGATGTAGCGCAGCCCGGCCTGCTCGAAAGCCTCGTCGCCGAGCCAGGCCCAGGTCTTGTCGAAACTGTCTTTCAGCGTGTCGAGCAGGCGCACGCGGTAGGCGTTCAGGTAGATGTGGGCGCGTGCCGTCGGCGCCAGGCCGTCGGCCGCGGCCAGCGTGTTGACGAAGCCGTTGGGCTCGCCGTGCAGGTAGCGCATGAATTGCCGCTGCAGTCCGGCCAGCGTGCTCACGCGGCCACCTGCTCGAAGGTCTGCGCGCGGGTGGCGATGCGGCGGGCGCGGGCGAGTTCGTTCAGCAGTTCGTGCAGGTCGGGGATGTTGTCGTCGCGCTCTATCATCGTCGCGACCTCGCCGAACATGCCGCAGGCGATGTCATAAAGCGCCCACACCTCTTCGCACACCGGCTGGTCGTGCGTATCGACCAGATGGTCGTCGTGCATCGAGTGGCCGGCCAGATGGATCTGCTGCACGCGCGCGGCGGGCAGCCCGGCGAGATAGCTCACCGGATCGAAGCCGTGATTGACGCTGCTGACATAGACGTTGTTCACGTCGAGCAGCAGCAGGCAGTCGGCTTCGTCGGCGACGGTGCGGATGAAATCCCACTCCATCATGTCGGACACCGCGTAGCCGAGATAGCTGGACACGTTCTCCAGCACCAGCCGGCGCCCGAGTTCGTGCTGCACCTGGCCGATGCGGTTCACCAGCAGGCGCACCGCCTCTTCGGTATAGGGCAGCGGCAGCAGGTCGTGCGCGTTGTGGCCGCCGACGCCGGTCCAGCAGAAGTGGTCGGATATCCACAGCGGATCGACGCGGTCCGCCAGCGCTTTCAGCTTCTTCAGGTAGTCGCGGTCGAGCGCGTCGGTCGAGCCGATCGACAGCGCCACGCCGTGCATGGCCATCGGGTAGTCGGCGCGCAGGCGATCGAGCATGGCCATCGGCTTGCCACCGGCGACCATGAAGTTTTCGGAAATGATTTCCAGCCAGTCCAGCGGCGCGCGCGTTTCCAGCAGCGCCGTGTAGTGGGCGGGACGCAGGCCCAGGCCGAAGCCGGGCGAGGGGATGGTGAGTGTGGTCATCGGCAGTGCGCGGCCCGGCGCGGGCGGGCCCGGGCCGCGTGTCGGCGCGAAAGTGTTACTTGGCGGCCAGATCGCCGATGGTGCCGCCCTGGCCCAGGCATTCCTTGGCGGTGGTCGCCTTGAAGCCGTGACCCTTGCAGGCGTTCTGACCCTTGCAGCTGTGTTCGGCGGTCGCGCAGTCGCTGTTGCCCTTGCAGGCATGCAGGCCATAGCAATGCACCTTGTCGCCAGCGGCGACGGCAGCGCCCTTGCTGCCGGCCGGCATGTCGGCGGCAAACACGGCGCCCGACAGGGCGAAGGCGGCAGCAGTGGCGGCGATCGAGGCGCCGAAATGGGACGTGGACATGAATGTTCTCCTGAGGAAGTGTGCGGGCGGGGCAGGGCCCCGCAACCCGTTTCGCGAGAACAGCCGCCGGTGTCCGGATCACTGCGCACTACGCTCTCCGGCCACTAGACCCGGGCGGGGTGCGGATGCTTACTTCGACGGAGAAACTTTTTCTGGCGACGCCCAGGGCAGCTGCTGCTTCTGCGCCTCGTCGTGCCAGCGCTCTTCCTCTTCGTGGATATAGCGCTGCGTGGTGCGGGCGTCGGTGTGGCGGGCGTCCTTCTGCACGTAACGCTCGTTCATGCCGCTGTCGAGCTTGGCGGTGATGCCGGTGTGGCGGCCCCAGTGCGCCGAGGCGGCGCGCAGCTTCTCGCGCTTGTGCTCCGATATTTCGGGCAGCAGTTCGGCGGCGGCATAGAAGATCTTCTTCAGGATCTGGTTCAGCCGGCGCGCGGTGATCGGGCTGCGGTCCTTGATCGATACCAGCAGCGGCGTCATGTCGGTGCGCTTGGGCATGGCGCTCAGGCCGAGGTGTTTGCGGTAGCGCACCAGCGCATGGACCATGTCGTCGGCCACCGGCACCTTGGCCTGCTTGCCGCCCTTGCCGACCACATGCCACCACCAGCGGCCGCGCTCTTCGCGGAAGCTGTTCATGCGGTGCGATTCCAGCTCGCCAGCGCGCGGCGCCAGCATGTAGAGCAGGGCGGCGATGAAGCGGGCGCGCTCGTATTCGTCGCGCTCGCCGTCGGTGTCGCGCGGCATCGCCTCGATGGCCTGGGTGACCGCCTGCCACATCTCCGCGTCGAGGAAGCGCTCGACCTTCTGCATTTCCTCGGTCTGCGCGATCACGTGCGCCGGGCCGTTCTTTTCCAGCGACAGCTTGCGCCGGCGCTGGCGGATCAGCCCCAGTGGGTTGCCAGCGAGATAGCCGGCGTCGACCAGATAGCTCATCAGCGAATTGATGGCGGCGATCGCGGTGAGCACCGCCGATTCCGACAGCGGGCCGACGAAGGGGCGCCACTCGGCGCGCACGCGCTGCACCTTGGGGCCGCACCACAGCGCGGCCGGCTGCGGGTCGGCGAGAAAGTGCAGATAGCCCTCGAAGTCCTGCCGGTTCAGGCTGGACAGCGGCCGACCGCACTCGATCAGCGACCACAGCAGCAGCCGCTCGCATTCGCGCTGGTAGATGCGGTGGGTGCCGGGCGAGCGGTCGTACTCGGCGAGGAAACAACGGATCGCCTCGATGTCGGTCTGCGCGCCGATCTGCAGCCGCGCGCGGTCGGCGCGGTTCACGCCATCGTGGCCGTCGAGCGCTTCCGGCACGGTGATCTCGTCGAGCGGACGCAGGGGAATCGGGAGTGCGGCGGTCGTCATGGTGGGCGATCTTACCTGCGCCGGGGAACCTGGACACAGCACTGACGGTCAGCGCGGCGTCAGCAAAATGCTGCGATGCCTGCGTGCCGGATGGGCCGTCCGCCGCGCCGGTCCGGCGGCGGCAAACAATGTATCCTTCGGCCGGTTTCAGCCAGCCACAGTCCGGCAGCCTCCATGAATCCACTCGCAACGATAGTGCTGTTGCCCCTTGTGGCCGGCACGCTGCTCTGTTTTGCCTTTGGTCGAGACAACTCGCCCGCGCGTCGTCTGCTGACCGCGCTGGTCGCCGGCGCCGTCACGCTGACCGCGCTCGGCATGCTGCTGTCGCTGGCACCACAGGTGTTCGCCGGCCAGACGCTGGTGGCGCACACCGACTGGGTACCCTCGCTCGGCCTGTCGATAGGCTGGCGCCTTGACGGTCTGGCGCTGATGTTCGCGCTGCTGATCACCGGCATCGGCTCGCTGATCGTGCTGTACGCGCACTTTTACCTCGCCGATTCCGACCCGGCCGGCAAGTTCTACACCCTGCTCATGCTGTTCATGGCGGCGATGCTGGGCATCGTCATGTCGGACAACATCATGCTGCTGGTCGTGTTCTGGGAGCTGACCAGCGTTTCGTCCTTCCTGCTGGTCGGCTACTGGGGCCACAAGGAAGAGGCGAGGGCGGGCGCGCGGATGGCGCTGGCGGTGACCGGCGGCGGCGGCCTGGTGATGCTGGCGGGTTTCGTGCTGCTCGGCCAGATCGCCGGCAGCTACGAACTGAGCGACATCCTGCTCAGTGGCGACGTGATCAAGGCCGACCCGCTGTACCCGGTCATGCTGGTGCTGATACTGGTCGGCTGCTTCACCAAGAGCGCGCAAGTGCCTTTCCATTTCTGGCTGCCGGAGGCGATGGCCGCACCGACGCCGGTGTCTGCCTACCTGCACTCCGCCACCATGGTGAAGGCCGGCATCTTCCTGCTGGCGCGGCTCTACCCGGCGGTCGGCGGCACCGACCTGTTCGAGGGCATTGTTGCCAGCTTCGGTCTGGCCACGGTGGCTTTCGCCGCCTGGGTGGCCATCTTCAAACACGACCTGAAGGGCCTGCTGGCGTACTCGACGGTGAGCCACCTCGGCTTCATTACTTTCCTGATCGGCCTCAATTCGCCGCTGTCGGCGGTGGCGGCGGTGTTCCACATCCTGAACCACGCCACCTTCAAGGCAGCGCTGTTCATGAGCGCGGGCATCGTCGATCACGAGTGCGGCACGCGCGACATGCGCCGCCTGGGCGGTCTGCTCAGGCTGATGCCCTGGACCGCCACCTTCGCCATGACGGCGGCGGCGGCGATGGCCGGCATTCCGCTGTTCAACGGTTTCCTGTCGAAGGAAATGTTCTTCCACGAAGCGGTCGAGGCGACGATGTTCTGGGGCGCGGCGGTGCCGGTGGTCGCCACCTTCGCCGGCGTCTGCTCGATGGCCTACTCGCTGCGCCTGGTGCATGACACCTTCTTCAACGGCTCGACGAAGGATCTGCCGGCCGACGCGCATCCGCACGATCCGCCGTTCGGCATGCTGGCGCCGGTGGCGCTGCTGGCGGTGCTGTGCGTCGTCGTTGGCGTGATTCCGGCGCTCACTTACGGCCCGCTGGTCGAGGTCGCGGCGCGCGCGCTGCTCGGTGGCGACACGCCCGACTATCACCTCGCGATCTGGCATGGCTTCAACCTGCCGCTGCTGATGAGCGGCATCGCGGTGGTCGTCGGCGCCGCGCTGTACGTCGCACTGCAGCGCGTGTTCCGGCTGCACGGCTACACGCCGCGGGCCTTCTCCGGCAAGGCCACCTTCACCTGCCTGATCGACGGTCTGTTCGGCTTTGCCGGTCGTCTCACCGCGCGCTTCGAGAACGGTTCGCTGCAGCGGTCGCTGGCGCTGATGGTGGCCTTCGCCATCGTGCTGGCGGCCGCGCCTTTCTGGGCGGCCGACACGCTGCCGGGCACCGGCCCGCGCGAGCTGATGCCGGCCTCGCCACTGGCGCTCGCCGTGTGGGTGCTGCTGCTGGCGAGCGCGACCATGCTGGTGCTGACCCACCACAACCGTTTCCAGGCGCTGGTGCTGACCGGTGTCGTCGGCCTGGTCACCGCCTTCACCTTCGTCGGGCTGTCGGCGCCCGACCTCGCGCTGACGCAGCTGTCGGTCGAAGTGGTGTCAACGGTGCTGCTGCTGATGGGTCTGGCCCTGCTGCCGCAGCGCACGCCCTTCGAGTCGGGCACGCTGCGCCGCGGTCGCGACGCGCTGCTCGCCGTGTTCGCCGGCGGCGGTGTGGCCGGCCTGACCTGGCTGATGCTTACGCGCACGCACGACTCGATCTCGTGGTTCTTCCTCGACAAGTCGCTGAGCGAGGGCGGCGGCACCAATGTGGTGAACGTCATCCTGGTCGACTTCCGCGGCTACGACACCTTCGGCGAAATCACTGTGCTCGGCATCGCCGGCATCGGTGTGCTGGCGCTGCTCGACGGCTTCCGCACGCGCCGGCCCGACGCCGACCCGGACGGCCGTCGCTGGGCCTTCGAGGAACAGCCGCTGCTGTTGCGCGTCGCCGCGCGCGTGGTGCTGCCGCTGGCGCTGCTGGTGTCGGCCTACATCTTCTGGCGCGGCCACAACGTGCCGGGCGGCGGTTTCATCGCCGGGCTGATCACCGCCGTGGCGCTGGTGATGCAGTACATGGCGCTCGGTCAGGCGCGCGCCGAGGCGCTGCTGCACGGCGCCGCCGGCCGTCGCTTCTCGCGCTGGATCGGCACCGGCCTGGCAATCGCCGGACTGACCGGCATCGGCGCCTTCTGGTTCGGTCGCCCCTTCCTGACCAGCGCGCACGGCCACCCGGCGCTGCCGCTGCTGGGCGAACTGCCGCTGGCCAGTGCGGCGGCTTTCGACCTCGGGGTCTATATCACCGTCGTCGGTGCAACCATGCTGACGCTGTCGGTACTGGGTGCAGCGAGCAAGGAGCAGCACGGATGAGTCTTTTCGCGAACATCAGCATGGAGTTCCTGGTGGCCAGCGGCATCGGCTGGGTCACCGCCTGCGGTGTCTACCTGATGCTGCGCGGGCGCAGCTTCCCGGTCGTGCTCGGCCTGACGCTGCTCGGTTACGCGGTGAACATATTCATCTTCGTGATGGGCCGGCTGTGGAGCGCGGCGCCGCCGATACTGGGGCAGGGCGAGGTGCAGGCCGACCCGCTGCCGCAGGCGCTGGTGCTCACCGCCATCGTGATCGGCTTCGCCACCACCGGCTTCGTGATCGAACTGGCGCTGCGCAGTCGCGCTGAATCGGGCACCGACCACGTTGACGGCCGGGAGCCCGGAGCATGAACATGAGTTTTGCCGATGTGATGATGCAGCTGTTCCGCCAGCACCTCGCGGTGCTGCCGGTGCTGCTGCCCAGTTTCACCGCCATGCTGATGCTGCTGATCGGCGACCGCCCGGCGGAACTGAGGCTGCCGCGGCTGCGCCGCATCGCGCTGGTGTCGGTCGCGCTCGGGCTGATGTTCGCGCTCAAGCTGGCGATGGAAGCGGACGACGGCGCGCTGCGCGTGTACCGCGTCGGCGACTGGCCGGCGCCCTTCGGCATCGTGCTGGTGATCGACCGGCTGTCGGCGCTGATGCTGGTGCTGACGCAGGCGGTGGCGCTGCCGGTGCTGTTCTACGCCAGCGGCGGCTGGGACAGCCACGGCCGGCATTTCCACGCGCTGTTCCAGTTCCAGCTGATGGGTCTGAACGGCGCCTTCGTGACCGGCGACCTGTTCAATCTGTTCGTGTTCTTCGAAGTGCTGCTGATCGCCTCCTACGTTCTGCTGCTGCACGGCCAGGGCCGCGAGCGCTTCCGCGTCGGCGTACAGTACGTGGCGATCAACCTGGCCGCCTCCGCCCTGTTCCTGATCGGCGTGTCGCTGATCTATGCCACCGTCGGCACGCTGAACATGGCCGACCTGGCGCAGCGCGTGCCACTGGTGACCGGCGATGACGCGGTGGTGCTGAAGGCGGCGGCGCTCATCCTGCTCGTCGTGTTCGGCGTCAAGGCGGCCATCCTGCCGCTGCACCTGTGGCTGCCTTCGACCTACGCGGCCGCGAGCGCGCCGGTCGCGGCGCTGTTCGCGGTCATGACCAAGGTCGGCGTCTACAGCATCCTGCGCGTGCATGGCGTCATCTTCGGCGCCGACGCCGGTGCGTCGGCACTGACGGTCGAGCCCTGGCTGCTGCCGCTGGCGCTGGGCACCAGCGTGCTGGCCGTGTTCGGCATGCTGGCCGCGCACACGCTGCCGCGCATGGTGGCCTACATGACGGTCGCCTCGGTCGGCACGATACTGGCCGCGCTGGGTCTGTTCAGCGAGGCCGCCTGGTCGGCGGCGCTGTACTACATGGCGCACAGCACGCTCATCATCGCGGCGCTTTTCCTGCTGGTCGAAC
The DNA here is from genome assembly GCF_965284615.1 of Methyloversatilis sp. GTDB lineage: Bacteria > Pseudomonadota > Gammaproteobacteria > Burkholderiales > Rhodocyclaceae > Methyloversatilis. Next base: position 2,220,232 of record NZ_OZ260098.1, on the reverse strand, counting down.
TGGTGTCGGCGCAACGCGGCGACGCCGCTGACCGTCTCGAAGCCGGGCCGGCAGTGGCACAGCCGGCGCTGCTCGGTCTGCTGATGCTGCTCGGCGCCGCGTCGGCCGCCGGTCTGCCGCCGCTGCCGGGCTTCATCGGCAAGCTGATGGTGCTGCAGGCGTCGAGCGGGCACGAGGCGCAGGCCTGGGTGTGGACGGTCGTGCTGCTGGTCGGCTTTCTGACGCTGATCGGTTTGGCGCGCGCCGGCAGCGTGCTGTTCTGGAGCGTGCGTCCGGAATCGGAGGGGGGCGGCACGGCGGCCGGCGCCAGCCCGCGACTGGTACTCGCCACCGTGTCACTGATCGGCGCCGGCGTGCTGATGAGCGTGCTCGCCGGGCCGCTGAAGCGCTATACCGATGCGGCCGCGGTACAGCTGGTCGATCATCGCGCCTATCAGGAAGCGGTACTTGGCGCCGCTGGCGCGCAGACCACGCAACCCTATGTGTTTCCGCGTCCGGCCAGCGAAGGAGCTCACTGATGGCGACGACTGAAGCCGCGCACGGCAAGCGCTGGTTCGGGCACCCGATCATGTCGGCCATGGTGGCCGCGGGCTGGCTCATGCTGCAGCAGTCAATCGATCCGGGCAATGTGCTGACCGCCATCGTGCTCGGGCTGGTGATTCCGCGGCTGGTCAGCGGTTTCATCGGCCCCGGCGTCACGCTGAAGTCCGCCGCGACCGTGCTGCGGCTGGCCGGCATCGTGGTGTGGGACATCATCATGTCCAACATTACCGTCGCCAAGCTCGCGCTGAGCCCATCGCGCGTACCTCAGCCGGCCTGGGTGCCGGTGCCGCTGGACATCGAGCATCCCAATGGCGTGGCGCTGTTCGCCTCCATCATCACGATGACGCCGGGCACCGTGTCGTGCATCGTTGACGAGCATCGACGCGAAATCCTGGTTCATGCGCTGGATTGCGACGATCCGGTGGCCGCCGCACGCGACATGAAGGCGCGTTACGAAGTACCGCTGCGGGAGATTTTCGAATGATTGAGCTGGCTCTGGACATCACGGTCGGCGCCATCGTGATCGCCATGCTGATCTGCGGCTGGCGGGTGCTGCGCGGTCCGGAAGTGGTCAACCGCATCCTGGCGCTCGACACTCTCTATGTGAACGTGGTGGCGCTGGTCATCGTGCTGGGCATGCGCCAGCAGACCGATCAGCTGTTCGAGGCCGCGCTCATCGTCGCCATGCTGGGCTTCGTCGGCACCGTCGGCCTGTCGCGTTACCTGACGCGCGGCGACGTGATCGAGTAAGGAGAACGGATGGACACGCTGAACCCGGTGGTCGAAATCATCGTCGTCGCCATGCTGCTGATCGGCGCCTTCTTCGCGCTGGTCGGCGCTATCGGCATGCTGCGTTTCAAGGACATCTTCCAGCGCCTGCATGCACCGACCAAGGCCACCACGCTGGGCGTCGGCGGCGTGCTGATCGCCAGCATGATCTACAGCGCCGCCAACGGCCGCTTCGGCATCCACGAACTGCTGATCACGCTGTTCCTGTTCATCACCGCGCCGGTGTCGGCCAATCTGATGGCCAAGGCGGCGCTGCATCTGAAGCTGCCGTCGAAGGCGGGGCATCCGCAGAAGAAGGACTGAGCGTCGGAGCTGGGTTTTTGTGGGCGGAGGGGTCTTCTGACCCCGACAGCGGCCGGTATCGAAGCTTGCGGCGTGCATCGGCCCTGTCGCGGCCAAGGCCGCTCCCACAAGGACCGGCGCCCGACTCGCGGCCGGAGCTTGGGCCGGGGTTCTGTGGGAGGGGTCTTCTGACCCCGACAGCAGCCTGAATCGAAGCCTGCGGACTGCATCGGCCCTGTCGCGGCCAAGGCCGCTCCCACAAGGACCGGCGCCCGACTCGCGGCCGGAGCTTGGGCCGGGGTTCTGTGGGAGGGGTCTTCTGACCCCGACAGCAGCCTGAATCGAAGCCTGCGGACTGCATCGGCCCTGTCGCGGCCAAGGCCGCTCCCACAAGGACGGGCGCCCGACTCGCGGCCGGAGCCTGGGCCGGGATTCTGTGGGAGGGGTCTTCTGACCCCGACAGAAGCCTGGATCGAAGCCTGCGGACTGCATTGGCCGCGTCGCGGCCAAGGCCGCTCCCACAACGAGCACTCCCGATCGGCCGCTGAAGCGGTATCTCAGTGGCTGGCGAACATCAGCCCCGCATGTTCACGCATGGCGTGGAACTTGATCTTTTCCCACTTCTCTTCGGCCACCTTGAGTTCGGCACGCATGGTGGCAAGGAAGGCGGGGGCGTTCACCGCGTCGTAGGCGATGCGGTGGGCGTTGGCGTCGATGAAGCGCTTCAGTTCGCGCTCGTCGTCGCAGGTGACCCAGCGCGCCATCGTGTAACGGGTGCCTTCGAGGCGGGCGTCGCAGCCGTATTCGGTCTTCAGGCGGTGGATGACCACCTCGAACTGAAGCTGGCCGACCGCGCCCAGCAGCAGCGTGCCGCCGGCCAGCGGGCGGAACACCTGGATGGCGCCTTCTTCACCCAGTTGCTCAAGACCTGCGCGCAACTGTTTGGTTTTCAATGGATCCTTCACTTCAACACCTTGGAACAGTTCCGGTGCGAAGAAGGGCAGGCCGGTGAATTGCAGCGTTTCGCCCTCGGTCAGTGTGTCGCCCAGCTGCAGCGTGCCGTGGTTGGGGATGCCGATGATGTCGCCGGCGTAGGCCTCTTCCAGCAGTTCGCGGCGCTGCGACAGGAAGGCGACCACGTTGTTCGGACGGATGTCCTTGCCGTTACGGCTCACCTTCATGCGCATGCCGCGCTCGAAGTGGCCGGAGCAGACGCGCAGGAAGGCCACGCGGTCGCGGTGCGACGGGTCCATGTTCGCCTGGATCTTGAACACGACGCCAGTGAACTTCTCTTCGGTCGGCTCGACCCGGCGCTGTATCGCGGGGCGGCCGCCCGGTGGCGGCGCGAGGTCGACCAGGGCGTCCAGCACTTCCTTGACGCCGAAGTTGTTGATCGCCGAGCCGAAGAACACCGGCGTCTGCCGGCCGGCCAGGAATTCCGCTTCGTCGAAGGGCGGGGCGGCTTCGCGCACAAGGTCGATCTCGGCGTGCGCGGTGTCGAACTGCATCGGGTAGCGGCCAGCGATTTCCGGGTTGTCGAGGCCGAGCAGCACTTCCTCGTCGCCGGAAATGCGGTCCTCACCGGCGCGGAACACGCGCATGCGGTCTTCGCGCAGTTCATAGACGCCGGCGAAATCCTTGCCCATGCCCAGCGGCCACGTGAACGGCGCGACGTCCATGCCCAGCGTGCGTTCGAGCTCGTCGATCAGGTCGAGCGGCGCGCGCACTTCGCGGTCCATCTTGTTGATGAAGGTGATGATGGGCGTGTTGCGCGCGCGGCAGACTTCGAGCAGGCGCAGCGTCTGCGCTTCGACACCGTTGGCGGCGTCGATCACCATCAGCGCGGCATCGACCGCGGTCAGCACGCGGTAGGTGTCTTCCGAGAAGTCCTTGTGGCCCGGCGTATCCAGCAGGTTCACGACGCAGTCGCGGTACTCCATCTGCATGACCGAGCTGGCGACCGAAATGCCGCGCTGCTTCTCGATCTCCATCCAGTCGGAGGTGGCGTGACGGGCGGCCTTGCGCGCCTTGACGCTGCCGGCGATCTGGATCGCGCCCGCGAACAGCAGCAGCTTTTCGGTCAGCGTGGTCTTGCCCGCGTCAGGGTGGGAAATGATGGCAAAGGTGCGCCGGCGGGCGACTTCTTTTTCAAGCGACATGAGCGTTCTTCAGCAAATGAAAACGGCCGCGCGAGGCGCGGCCGCGGAAACAGGATGACGTGTCAGTGCAGGTGAGCGGGCGGCTGGTCCGACGATTCGGGCAGTTCGGCATGCACCGGCTGGCCGTCGGGGTCCGGATACATCGGCGCGCCGCAGTCGTCGCAGTACTCCATCGGCATCCGGTGGTCGAGCACCAGTGTGTCGGTCAGGCCGCATTCGCGCAGCACGCCTTCGATCTCGCCGACGGTGTCGGTTTCCTCATCCTCGGCACCGAGCAGCGCCCACACGACGCCGTGCACGACGTCGCTGGAGTCGGTGGTGGTGAAGGCGACGCGGTATTCCTCGAGCTGCTTGTCGTAGAAGGGCGCAATGATGGCGCGCAGGCCGGTTGCCGGCACCGCCAGCGTCTGTTCGAGGAAGGCGACCGAGGCGCGCAGCGAGTAGGCGCGCGACGCGCGGTCGGCTTCACGGCAGGCCGAATGGTAGGCGTTGGGCGGCAGCAGTTCGAAGGCACAGCCCTGCATCAGCGTGCCGATGACGGCACCGCCCTGGGCCTGCCATTGCTTCACCACGTGTTCGCGCTGGCCGTCGTCCTCCTGCCAGCGGAACAGCGCCTGACCGCGCGGCACGATGGCGATGCCGATCAGGTAGCGGGTGTCGGACAGGAAGGTGGTGGTCTGCGCCATCGCCTCCGCTTCGAGCTTCAGATCATTTCCCGCGAGCACGGCTTCACCGAGGTCGTCGGCCAGATCGCGCGTTTCGACGTAGCCGCGTGGCAACTGGTCCGGGCTGAACAGATAGTCGGCCAGCGCAACCTTGGTGTGGGCGCCGAAGGCGTGGGCACACAGCTGAACCTTGAGGCTGGCCAGCAGCGGAGCGGCGATCGGCCCGGCCGGGATCGAGAAGCGCGACCAGGCAAGCAGGGGGGCTGCGAACACGACGGCGTCCCAGTCCTTGTTGGCGTCGCCCGGCAGACCGCATTCGCTGCCGGCTTCGATGAAATCGGCCAGTTCGTCATAGGCCGGTGCGTCCTCGCGCCACAGGTGGTCGAGCGCGGCGTTCAGCGCGTCTTCGTTGCGGTCGGCCAGCAGCCGGCTCACCTGTTCGGTCAGCCGCACTTCCCAGTAGCGGTCTTCGATGCGGCTGGCGGACAGCGCCAGGCCGGTGGCCAGCCGGGTGAGCAGGGCGGCGTCCTGGGTGAGGCCGCCGCGGCGGGCGAATCGGGTGCGTTTCATGTAAGGGTCCGGTAACTGAGGCGCGATTCTACCAAGGGCCGGCGCAGGCGCCGCGGATATCAGCCGCCGAACAGCAGGCGTTCGACGCCGGCGGCGTCGTACTCGATCCCGGCCTCGGCCAGCGAATAGCCACGGAGCCCGTCGGCGCGCGCGCGCCAGTCCGGCTGCTGCAACAGGGCCGATAGCGACTGCACGGTGTCGCGCGAGGCCGGCGCGTCGCGCATCGCCAGGAAGTACATCTCCTCGAACAGCGGGATGAAGTCCAGCCCCAGGCGATGGGCGAAGGCTTCCAGCCCGAGGCCGGCGTCGGCTTCGTCGCTGGCGATCAGCGCCGCCACCGCGGCGTGCGTGTGCTCTTCGTCGCCCTCGTTCAGCGCGCGCGTATCCAGCCCGGCGCGGCGCGCCAGCAGGTCGAACGCGAGCCGTGTGCCGGCACCCGGCTGGCGATGCACGAAACGCAGGTCGGTGCGCGACAGGTCGGCCAGGCCGCTCACCTTCTTCGGATTGCCGCGCGCCAGGATGAGGCCTTGCCGACGGCGGGCGAAACCGATCAGGCGCAGCCGCGGCAGGCCGTGCTGTGCGCGGTAGAGCGCCCAGATGTCGCGCCCCAGCTCGCCAACCGGGCAATGGAAACCGGCGATTTCGCAACGGCGGGCGGCCAGCGCGAGCAGCGATTCAAGACTGCCGTGCGTGCTCAGCGTGACCGCCGCGGCGTCGGACCGCTCGCTGCGCAGCTGGCGGATGAGGTCGTTCAGCAGCGGTTCGTGACTGGCGGCGAAACGCAGTGCCGCGCCGCCGTGTTCGGCCGGCTGCAGCGACAGCGCGCGCATCGGCTGGCTGGCGCCGTCGAGCGCGCGCGCCAACGACTGCCGGGCACCGCGATCGATCTCCAGCAACTGGCGAGCGAAGGCTTCCAGCGTCGAACCATGCGCGCGCGCGGTGGCGATCAAGGGCTGGCCGAACCAGGCCTGCCAGGCGTTGATCAGCCCCCAGGCGTTGCGGTACGACAGACCGGTTGCGCGGGCCGCGCCGGCGATCGAACCGCTGACTTCGATGGCGGCCAGCAGTGCCAGCAGCCGGTCGATCCCGAGCGGAGCGTCGGGACCGAAATCCCACTCGACACGCAGGCTCGGACTGCTTTGTGCAAATTCGGACATATAGGACACACGGCATCAGTGCGATAGCTTCCCGCATCTTATGTGTTTTCCGATGCCGATTGATGTCATTCCCTGTCGCGACGCCCTTTCGTTGCGTCGCAGCGCGTCCGCCAGGAGCTGCGCAGACATCCGTGCCGGACGAGGCCGTTTCGTGACGAATAGGATGTCCACTTCCGGACCGCGCCAGTTCTGCCGCCTGTACGTCGCCGCCCTGTGTTCGCTGACGGCGCTCGCCGCCGCAGCGCAAGACGAAGCCTGCACCGAGGCGCCGCGCGTCGTAGCCGAACTGAGATCGGCGTGGACCGTGGCAGGCCCGTCGGTCGAGGCGGCGCGCAATGCAACGTCGGCGCCGGTGATCACGCACGCCCGACGCGTGACTGTGCGCCTGCAGCCGGAAGGCGAGGTGGCGCTGCGGGCGCCCGGACGGCGCACCGCCGGCCGCGCCGGCATCGTCGATTTCACCGTACCGTCGGCCGGCACCTTCCGCGTCATGAGCAGCGAGCGGGCCTGGATCGAGGTGCTGTCGGCGGACGGACTGCCGCTGCCTGTTTACATGCGCCCGCTGCGCTGTCTGCGCGGCGAGGGCGTGCAGAAGGAACTGATGTACCGGCTCGATGCCGGCCAGCGCTACACGCTGGAAATGAGCGCCGTGGCCGCACCGGGGCTGGATCTGCTGATCATCGCGGAGCCGGCGCCATGAGCACGATGAGCGAAAGCTTCGCCACCGCCGGCAGTCTGATCGTCGCCGCCGACGCCAATCTGCTGCACATCGTCGCGCTGAGCCTGCAGGTGAGCCTGACCGCCGTCTTCCTCGCCGCCTGTCTGGGCCTGCCGATCGGCGCCGCGGTGGCGGTCGGGCGATTTCCGGGCCGCAAGCCGCTGACCGTCATCCTGAACGGCATGATGGGCCTGCCGCCGGTGGTGATTGGCCTGCTGGTCTATCTGCTGCTGTCGCGCGCCGGCCCGCTCGGCTCCCTCGGCCTGCTGTTTACGCCGACCGCGATGGTGATTGCACAGGTGGTGCTGATCACGCCCATCATCGCCGCGCTGTCGCGGCAGATCGTCGCCGACGCGTGGCGCGACTACGAGGAGCAGCTGCGTTCGCTCGGCGCCTCGACGCCGCGCGCCGCGCTGACGCTGCTGGTCGATACGCGCTTCTCGCTATCGACGGCGGTGCTGGCCGGTCTCGGCCGCGCGGTCGCGGAGGTGGGGGCGGTCATGATCGTCGGTGGCAACATCGACGGCGTCACCCGCGTCATGACCACCAGCATCGCGCTCGAAACCAGCAAGGGCGACCTGCCGCTGGCGCTGGCGCTGGGCTTCATCCTCATTTCCATCGTGCTGATACTGAATGCGCTGGCGCACGCGGTACGCGAATGGGCGGTGCGGCGCCATGGCTGACGTACTGCTCACGCTGGAGGCGCTGCGCTACGAGGCGGGCGACCGCGCGCTCATCCGCGACGTGTCGCTGAGCATCGAAGCAGGGCGGCGCACGCTGATACTCGGCCCCAACGGCGCGGGAAAGAGCGTGCTGATGCGCCTGATGCACGGCCTGATCGAACCGACCGCCGGCCGCATCCTGTGGAACGGCGGCAGCGGCACGCCGGTGCAGGCCATGGTGTTCCAGCGCCCGGTCATGCTCCGCCGTAGCGTGCTCGACAACGTGACTTACGCGCTCTACCTGGCCGGTGTGCCGGCGGCCGAGCGTCGCACGCGCGCGCTCGACGTGCTGGAGCGCGTCGGTCTTTCGGCGCTGGCCGACCGCCCGGCGCGTGTGCTGTCCGGCGGGGAGCAGCAACGGGTGGCGCTGGCCCGCGCCTGGGCGCTGCGCCCGCGCGTGCTCTTCCTCGACGAGCCCACCGCCAGTCTCGACCCGGGCGCCGCAGCGGAAGTCGAGCGGCTGATCCGCGTCATCGCCGACGACGGCTGTTCCATCGTCATGGTCACCCATCACCTCGGCCAGGCCCGTCGCCTGGCCGACGACATCGTTTTCGTCAACTCCGGCCGCATCACCGAACACACGCCAGTGGCCGATTTCTTTGCCGCACCGCGCTCGGCCGAAGCCGGGCATTACCTCAGAGGAGAGCTTTCATGGACCTGATCCGCCGTTCATTCATCGCCACCGCCGCAGCGGTCGCGATCACGCTGGCCACGCCCTTCGCCCACGCTGCCGATCGCTTCATCACCGTGTCGTCAACTACCTCGACCGAACAGTCGGGTCTGTTCAAACACCTGCTGCCCATCTTCCAGGCGAAGACCGGCATCGAAGTGCGCGTCGTCGCGCTCGGCACCGGACAGGCGCTGGACATGGCGCGCCGCGGCGACGCCGACGTGGTGTTCGTGCACGACAAGGCGGCGGAAGAGAAATTCATCGCCGAAGGCTACGGCGTGAAGCGGCAGGAGGTCATGTACAACGACTTCATCCTGGTCGGCCCGAAGTCGGATCCGGCCAAGGTGGCGGGCGGCAAGGACATCACCGAAGCGCTGAAGGCCATCCAGGCCGCACAGGCCCCCTTCGTGTCGCGTGGCGACAAGAGCGGCACGCACGCCGCCGAGCTGCGTCTGTGGAAAGCGGCCGGCGTCGATCTCGACGCGGTCAAGGGCGCCTGGTACCGCGACACCGGCTCCGGCATGGGCCCGGCGCTGAACACCGCGGCGTCGATGAACGCCTACATCCTGGCCGACCGCGGCACCTGGCTGTCGTTCAAGAACCGCGCCGACCTGACCATCTCGGTCGAGGGCGACAAGCGCCTGTTCAACCAGTACGGCGTCATCCTGGTCAATCCGGACAAGCACCCGCACGTGAAGAAGGCGGACGGTCAGGCCTTCATCGACTGGGTGGTGTCGGCCGAAGGCCAGAAGGCGATCGCCGACTACAAGATCGACGGCCAGCAGCTGTTCTTCCCGAACGCGGCCAAGTGACCATGCGTGCGCTCATCGTGGCGGCCTGCACTTCGCTGCTGGCCGGCGTGGCGCAGGCCGACGGTGCGTCGGTGCATGCCGCCGGCAGCCTGAAGTCGGTGTTCACCCAGCTCGGCAAGATGTATGCGGAGCAGGGCGGGCCGGCGCCCCGCTTCGAGTTCGGGCCGAGCGGCGTACTGCGCGAGAAGATCGCGGCCGGTGCCAGGGCCGACGTGTTCGCGTCGGCCAACATGACGCACCCGCAGACTTTCGTCGATGCCGGCAAGGCAGCCAGGGTCGAACGCTTCGCGCGTAACGAACTGTGCCTGCTGGTGCGGCCGGGCCTGACGGTCACTCCGGAGAGCGCGCTCGACGCCATGCTCGATCGCGATCTGAAGCTCGGTGTATCGACGCCGAAGGCCGACCCGGCAGGCGACTACGCGGTGCAGATGTTCCAGCGCGCCGACGCACTCCGACCGGGCATCGGCCGGGCGCTGGCCGCGCGCGGCAGGCAGCTCACTGGTGCCGCCGATTCGGCGAAGCCGCCAGCGGGGCGCAACGTCTACGCCTGGGTGGTGGACGACGGTCAGGCCGACCTGTTCGTCACCTACTGCACCAACACGCGGCTGGCACGGCGCGAAGTACCGGCACTGCAGGAGGTGGCGCTTCCGCCGGCGCTGGCGGTCGGTGCCGACTACGGACTGGTCGTGCTGTCTGCGCCCGGCAGCGAGGGGGAGCGTTTCGCCCGCTTCCTGCAGTCGGACCCCGCACGCAAGGTGCTGGCGGCCGACGGTTTCTCGCTGCCCTGACCGTCAGCGCGGCATCCAGCCCAGGCCCGCAGCGGTGTCGCCGGCCGGGGTGTATTCCGCGCTGACCCAGCCGGTGTAGCCGATGCGGTCCAGCCAGTCGAACAGGAAGGGGTAGTTGATCTCGCCGCTGCCCGGTTCGTGCCGGCCCGGGTTGTCGGCGATCTGCACGTGGCCGATGCGCGGCAGTTCGCGCTGCAGCGTGCGGGCGAGGTCACCTTCCATGATCTGCATGTGATAGATGTCGTACTGCAGCTTCACGTTGGCTTCGCCGACGCGTTCGATCAGCGCCAGCGTGTCGGCCGAGCGGTTCAGCAGGAAGCCCGGCATGTCGCGGTCGTTGATCGGCTCGACCAGCAGTTCGATGTTTTCCCGCGCCAGCGCGCGCGCCGCGAAGCGCAGATTACGCTCCATCACCGCCAGCAGCTCGCCGCGTTCGGCGCCAATCGGTGCGATGCCGGCCAGGCAGTTGATGCGCCGGCAACCGAGTGCGCGGGCGTAGTCGATGGCGCGGCCAACGCCCTCCTCGAATTCGGCGACGCGGTCGGGCAGGCAGGCGATGCCGCGCTCGCCGGCGGCCCAGTTGCCAGGCGGCAGATTGAACAGCACCTGCTCAAGCCCGTTGCGGCGCACTTCCTCGGCCAGTAAGGCAGCCGGTTCGGCGTACGGGAAATGGCATTCGACGCCGTGAAAACCGGCGCGGGCGGCAGCGGCCCAGCGCTCGGTGAAGGGGTGTTCGGTGAACAGCAGTGACAGGTTGGCGCAGAAGCGGGGCATGTGACGGGATCTCCGGCGGGGCACCGATTCTAAATCGGGTCGGCGCGTGCGTTGCCGGGGGCAGGGGAGTATCGTCCCTGCTTTCGCGGTTTTCGTCGTTCTGTCACAGATGTCCCCCTCCCTGAATACCGGCACTTTTGCCCGCGCGCTCGCCGAGAATGTCGCGGCCCACGATTTCTGCTTCCTGCCGTCAGCACAGGTACGCGACGCGCTGTCCAGCCTGCGTTCCGGCTGGCGTGCCGATTGGGACGTGTTCGCCGCCAGCTGGGGCGATCTGGAAACGGATACCTATATGGCGGACGGCGGCCGCTACCGTCGTCGCCGTTACGCGGTGCTCAGTGCGCCGGCCGACGGATTGCGCATCCAGTTCGAGCCGCACCAGCCGCATTACCAGAGCCTGGACTACAACACGCTGAATGGCGGAGTCGAGCGCCACTTCGAGCCGGTACGGCCGCAGGTGCTCGGCGGCTCGACCATGCAGACGGTGGCGCAGTTCGGGCTGGCGGTGTTCCAGCGCCTGCATCCGGGCCACGACGCGCACATCGAGGTACATCAGTTCCGCATCGAAGCGCGCGCTGACGGCGAGGGCAAGCCGACGCCCGAGGGCGTGCATCGCGATGGCGTCGATTTCGTGCTGGTCATGATGGTACGGCGGGAGAACGTCGAAAGCGGCACCACGGAAATCTTCTCGCCCGAAGGCAAGCGTCTGGACAGTTTTACGCTGACGGCGCCCTGCGACGCGGCGCTGGTGAATGACCAGCGGGCGCTGCACGGTGTGACGCCCATCCATCCGCTCGATCCGTCGAAGCCGGCCTGGCGCGACGTGCTGGTCGTGACCTACCGCCGGCGTCCGCCGGCGCAAGGCTGAGCATGTCGGACCTGAACGATCCGCGCGTTTTCTTCGCCGCCGAACGCACGCTGCTCGCGTGGTCGCGCACCGCGCTTGCGCTGATGGCCTTCGGTTTCGCCATCGAACGCTTCGCACTGTTCGTCGCGATGCTGGGAAATCAGAAGACGCTCAACGGTGCGCCGCACGGCTTGTCTTTCTGGATAGGCGTCGCGCTGATCGCACTGGGCTCGATTTCAGTGACGCTGGCGGTCGTGCAGTACCGGCGCGTGCTGGCGACCCTGAAGCCGGTGGAAATTCCTGACGGCTACATGAGCGGGCTCGCGTCGTGGACTTCGCTCGCGGTCGCGGCGATCGGTGTTGCGCTGATCGCACATCTGTTCACTTCAGCCTGAATTTCCGGTTTTTTCGCGGAAACAGGTGGCAGGTGAGGCGTTTCTGATCAATGCGTTGAGAGGTTCTTCTTTTATATTGATGTAAGTTCTGAAAACAGTAAGACGTAGCAGATTGCAACGCATCAATGCGCGTTGATTGCTGCGACGCATCAGCCGGGGCCGGTGCAATGCCGGCCAGAACAACGAGGGCGACCGCTGCGGCGTGTCCGCCCCATTGACGGCACAGTTCGGCCCATGTCGCGCGTTGGTCGTCGGTGTGCGCCCGCTCGGCCTCGATCTGCGCCATGTAGCGCACCACGTCGGCGGCGCTGAGTTCGAGCGCGGCGGCTACCTGTAGCAGTCCGCGGTTGTCCAGCTGGCTGCGGCCGTGGCGGTACTTGCTCAATACCTGCGGCGTCCATCCCATGTTCTTGGCGATCCGGTAATCGGTCGCGCCGCCTTGTCGCGCCCGTAGGGCTTCGATTAGCTGCTGTGTGGTGTTCTGCATGGTCCGCGCTCCGGTTCGTGCCGTGGCGGGACTATACGCCAGCGGAAACGGCCGTTGAAGATGAACGGGGGTTGACTATGTGCCGGCCGTTGAATACTGTGCGCCCCATGCCGGCGCCAGCAACGCGCCCGCCCTAACGCTCCGGGGATTCGAACGGGCGCGGCGCCGGCACTTCCGACGGGGCGATTCTTGGGAGTGGCGAACATGGAATATCGCGCGAAGTTCATGTGCGGGAATTGGGTTGCGAACGGGTTTGGGAAGACAGACCAGCAGGCGGTCGAGGCGGGGATTCTGGATAGCGTGACGCTTCGTGAGCGGTGCCGCACGAAACCGGATCAGGTGGCATTGGTAGTGACGCAGGAATATGCCGATGGAGAAAGTTTGATTAGGTTTGTCGGCACTTATCTGCAATGGATTATCCATACGTCATGAGTGCGCGCGATCTGCTGGAAGTGCCGGCCGTGCCGCGCCCGCCTCGCACGCCGAAGCGAAAGGCGCGGGAATACCTCGCCGAATGCTTCGCGGCACTGCGCGCGACCGATGATCGCTTCGCCGGCTGGTGGGATGAGGCGACACCGGGCCGCGACCGCGAAAGGCGCCTGCTGTGCGTGCTGGCCGGTGTGCATGCCGGCTATGCGGCCGGCGAGTGGTCGCGGTTGAAAGAGCTTGACCGCGTGGCGATCAAGCGCGCGGCCGTCGAAATGCACGCGCAGTTGCAGCGGCTGATGGACTGGCTGCCGGAGCGCAAGCGCGCGAGGGTTGCCGCGTGATCCTTCGCGGTTTCGGCGGTGTCGAGTTGCGGCCGGGAACGCCGGCCTATGACCGGGCTTGGACGGCGGCGCAGGTCGAGCGGGCGCCGGATGAGTGGCGCAGCCGGCTGCGGCGGGCTCACGCTGCGCGATTGGGCGACGGCAGCAGCGCGGCGGCAGTGTTCGAGGCGAATAGCTGGTTGCGGACGGTGGCGGAGCCGTTCGGCGGCGCGCTGCTGCCGCTGCATGCGACCGATGACGACGTGAGGGCGGCTGCCGATCGGCTGGCGGATGAGTGCCGGCGCACCGTGGCCGGGCTGGCGAAGGATGAGAACGACGCCTACGCCATCGCGGCGCGCTTCTGTGAGTCGAGGGGCATCAAGGCGCCAGAAGTGCCGGACGGTGACCGTCCGGGGCCGCAGGTGCAGCGCATGGCGTGCGCGCAGTGGTGGCGGCGCCGGCTGCGTGCGCACCACGGCCGGACTATCGAGGCGCACGCATGGCGCCTAGGCATCGTGCATGGCCGGAAAGAAGCGGCGCACACGCCGGCCGGCGAGCGGTACGTCTCGGACGCGAACGCGCAGCGGAGGGCGGAGCAGCGCGAGCGCAACGCGCGCACGCTGGCGGCGGTCGAGGTGACGAATCAGCACGGCCAATCGTTCAGCCTCGCCGATCTGGCGGAGCGCACCACGGCGAACCCGGCCATCAGGCGCGGAGAACTGATGACGCGCATTGCAGGTTTCGAGGCCGTGGCGCGCGAGTGCGGGCATTCGGCGGAGTTCTGGACGGCGACGGCGCCAAGCCGGTTTCACGCGATGGGTGGCCGGAATCCGCGGTATGAAGGCGCGACGGCGCGCGACGCGCAGCAGTGGCTGTGCCGGGCGTGGGCGCGGTTCCGGGCGTGGGCAGGGCGGCAGGGCGTGCGGTTCTATGGAGTGCGGGTGGCGGAGCCGCATCAAGACGGCTGCCCACATTGGCACCTGCTGCTGTTCATGCCGGGCGAGTTCGTCAAGGGCGCGCGTGAGCGGTTCTTTCAGTACTGGACGCAGCCGGAAAAGGGGCAGGCGCTGACAGCGGGCGAGCAGGCTGATCGGGAAAACCATGCGGTCAAGTTCGAAGCCGTCGTCATGGATGACGTGCGCAGCGCTGCGGGCTACGTCTCAAAGTACATCGCCAAGAACATTGACGGCTACAGCGTCCAGACCGATCTGTACGGCCATGACGCCGTAACAGGATCGCGGCGGATTGAAGCGTGGGCGGCGACGTGGGGAATCCGTCAGTTCCAGCAGATCGGCGGGGCGCCGGTCGGGGTCTGGCGCGAGCTGCGCCGGATGCACGACGACGGCGAATGCACACCGACGATTACCGCTGCTCGGGCTGCGGCGGACGTGTCGGGCGCGAAGGCGTCGGACGGGTGGGCGGATTACACGCGCATCCAAGGTGGGCCGACTGTGAAACGCGCCGATCTGCGCGTCACGGTCGCGCGCACCGAAGACGGCGAGGGGTGGGACGCGGTGCAGCGGCTGCAAGTGCCTGCGCCGCTCACTCGATACGGCGAGGTTGCAGCCGGGCGCACTTGGGGAGTGCGCGACTGCGCGCGCGGTGTGTCGGTCGCAACGCGGCTTTTCGCGTGGGAAGTTCGGCGCCGATCCGGTACGGGAACGGGAACGGGGGCCGGGCGGGGTTCGGCAAGGTCGGCGAAGCCGGCCGCGCAGCCTCGGACCCGTGTCAATAACTGTACGCGCGGCGTCCGCGAGGTGAGCGGGCCGGCCATCAAGCCGGAAGCCGATCCGGGGTTGCAGTTGCTGGAAGGGGCCGAACTGGCGGCATGGATGAAGCGCCGGGACGTTCGGCCGGAGTTCCGGGAGTGGTGGACAGGGGGCGGCGGTGCGGCAAGCGTGGCGCCTGCCTGATGTGCAATGGACGGTCGGGCGCGATCCGCGCCCGCCTGGGTCGAGTTTCGCGGACGGGCGGCGCCTGTACCGCATCAACGCGCGGCCGGTACGGGTCGCGCTCACTGTGAAGGGGTTGGGCATGCGAATGGCGGAAGTGGCGGCGGGCGAGGTGCAGGCGCTGCGCACGAAATGGGCGGCGGCGCCGGTACATGTGCGAGGCATGGCGGGTGCATATGTTGAGCCGATTGTTTCGGCGCTCGATGCGATGGCGGCGGCGGTGCGGGCGCAGGACGCCGTGATTCTGGAACTGCAACGGAAGGTGGCGAGCTATGGCGCGTGACGTGCTGGCGACGTGCGACTGTCCGGAGTGCGGCGCGGGCGGTGCGGAAGTGAAGCGGACGCGGGCCGGGCTGCTGTATCGCTGGTGTCCGGAGTGCCTTGCGCAGTACTTCCCGCGCAATCAGGCGTCATCGGATCGGCTGGCGGTGCGAGTCGGCCTCAGTACGGGAACGGGAACGGAGCCGGAGCCGGCCGCGAAGCCGGCGCCGGAGCCGGTACAGGAACGGAAGCCGGCACCGACTGCGCCGGCCGCGATACCGACCGCGAAAAAGTCGGGAACGTGGATTGACGCACTCGGGGGTTGATATGGAACAGGTACGGGAACAGGAACAGGCGATCAGCGCGGAACAAGCGGCCGATCTGGCGGCGCTGCAAGCGGTGGCGGCGGAGCAGGGCGCGGCAGCGCAGCCGGGGGCCGCTGCGCAGGTGCAGGAACAGGCCGGGCCTGATCTGGCCGGAGAACTGGCGGCGGTGGCCGGCATCGCGCTGGCGGTGCTGTCGGTGCCGTATCCGTCACTCGCGCCGATCTGGACGGAACAGGCGGTGCAGGGCGTGGCGAAGGCGGCGGCGGCGGTGTGCGAGAAACACGGTTGGCTGTCGGGCGGGTTCATGGCCGGATACGGTCCGGAAATGGCCTTGCTGGCGACTGCGGGGCCGCTGGTGGTGGCGAGCTATGGCGCGGTGAAGGCGGACACGGCCGCGCGCCGTGCGCAGCCGGAGAAACAGCCGGAAGCGCTGCCGCCTGTCGCCGGTCCGGTACAGGTGCCGGACGTGCCGCAGCCGGAGCGGCTGACGGTGCATGTCGGGACGGTGCAGGCATGAAAACCGATGACGGCCGGCTTGTGGTGATCGCTGGCGCGTCGCGCTCGGGCAAGACTGCATACACGAAAAAGCGAACAGCAACAGAAAGTAGGTTGATCGCATGGGATCCTGAGGATCAGTGGGCGCAGTTGCGAGGATGGCGGAGGGTGACGACGCGGGCGCAGTTGCTGGACGCGGTGCAGGGGCGAGGGCCGATGCGGGTTGCATATGTGGCAGGGGGTTCGCTGGCGCCGGAGTTCGATTTTTGGGCGGGCTGCGTCATGTACGCAGGGCGGTATGTCGGGCCGGTAGCGTGCATAGCAGAAGAGTTGGCGGACGTGACGACGACAGCGAAGGCGCCGGGCAACTGGGGCGTGCTCGTGCGGCGAGGGCTGAAGCGCGGAATCAGTATCTACGCGATCAGCCAGCGATGGAGCGAAGCGGACAAGACGGCTGTGGGGAACGCTTCCGAGTTCGTCATCTTCCGCCAGTCCAGCGGCGACGACGTGCGATACCTCGCCAGAAAAACCGGCGTGGATGAGGCGGCAATCGCGGCGCTTCAGCCTCTTCAGTTCGTCCGGCGCGACGCATACACAGGAAATACCGACCCGGTGCAGAAACTGCGGTTTTAGTCAATACGCGGGAACGGGAACAGGTACAGGAACGGCCCATTGTGGGCCGTTCTTGCATTTGGGATTCTGACGGTGCGCGGCCGTGGGGGCCGCTTTCATCAACCTGAAAGGGTCCAAAGTGGATCAAGCACAACTCACCAAGCTCGCCATCGCTGGCGCCATCCTGTTCGCCGGTTACAAGTGGGGTAACGCGATGGTCAAGGGCGCGGCCATCAGCCTCGCCGCTGTCGCCGTCGGCCGCAACATCCCCTATGTCAAGGACGTGATCTAAGCCGGCTGGCTTGGATCATGAAAAGGGGATAACGATGTCTCTCGCAAAGCTCATCAATCGCGGCCTTCCGTTCTCGAACGTGGTGGCGACCGGAACCGCAACGGCGAACATCACGCCGGGCCGTACGCTCGATTCCTTCGTCCTGAAGCTGGGCGGCACGGCCTTCACGAAGGCCATGTTGTCCATGCTGCGCGTCAAGGCGAACGGAAAGATGGTCATCGAAGCCAGCGGCACGGAAATCGACAAGATCAACAGCTACCGCGGGGTGACCGCCGATGCTGCGTACCTGCCGATTCCGTTCTATGACGAAAAGATGTTGTCAGAATTCGACCGCGCCGTTTCGGCCTTCGATACCTCGGTCGGCGTCGCCAACATCACCATCGAAGCCCAGATTGCCGGCGCGACCGCTCCGACGCTCGATCACATTCTGACGCTGTCAGGCGCTCAGAAAGCGCGCGACGGCGGTTCGGCGCCCTATGCGCCGTTCCTCGGCAAGATTCTGCGCTACCCGTTCAGCATCGCGACGGGCGGCAAGCTGCCGGTAACGGTGCCGTTCGGTCCGCAGTCGGGCGCCATCATCAAGCGCGTGCATGTGTTCCACGGCGGCAACATGACCGGCGCGACCGTGAAGCAGGACGGCATGGTGCTGCACGAATCGCTGCGCCTGGAAAATGAGTTCGAGCAGAAGCGCAACGGACGCGTGCCGCAAGCGAACATGTACACCATCGACTTCGTAGCAGATGGCAACGTCGCCAAGGCGCTCGACACGCGCGACGCTCGTTCGTTGGAGTGGCTGTTTGACTTCAGCGGGGCCGACAACGGTTCCATCCTCGTGGAATACCTCGACCCGCTGGGCAACCTGTAAAGGGGCGTGTCATGGGTGACAACGGAACCTTCGATACGTGGGCAGATACCGCGCGCGATCTGTTCGGGCAAGCGCTGAACATTTACGGCACGGTTGAGCTTGCGAAGGCGCAGCGCGACGCGACGCGGCAGCAGGTCTATGACCAGCAGACCGGCATGTATTACTTGCCGGGACAGCGTTACACCACGGCGCCGGCCGTTCAGCAGGCCGGCATGTCGCAGGGCACCGTGTTGCTGATCGGAGTCGCCGTCGTCGCGCTCGTGCTGCTGGTGAAGTGATGGCGACCGCACAGGAAAACGCCGGGGCGGGTGCTCCGGCGTCGTGCGGCTGCATGGGTCGTAGCGTGCTGCTGATCGGCGGCGCGCTGCTGGTGCTGTATCTGATGCGGGGGCGCCTGTGAGTTGGTTTGAACTGGGGGCGGCTGCGCTGAATGTCGCCGGAAAGGTGGGCGCGGCGGGCGCGGCAAATCCGGCACAGTCGGCGCCGAACACGTCGGGCGGGATGTTCGATTCATCGGGCTGGACGGTCACGACGGGCGGCGGAAACGCGGCGGGCGATCTGTCGCGCTATCTGCCGTGGTTGGTGGTGGCGGTAGTGGCCGTGGCGTGGATCAAGAGCGGGGGGCGCAAGTAATGGGGCTGCTGTCTAGCTCGAAGTCGTCTTCGTCCGCGTGGTCGAACACGGAGTTGACCGATAAGCGCGTAGTGGCGGACAACGAAAGCGCGGTCAACAGCTATGACCGTTCGAAGGTCGCCGGGGGTGGTGGTCTGGTGCTCGATGTGTCGGGTTCGTATGCCTACAAGGGCACGAACATCAACAACACGGACGTCAGCATCACTAGCACGGACTACGGTGCAATCGACGCAGCAATGCAGTTCGCCGGCAAAACCGTGGATGCGGTGGCCGGGCAGGGATTTGCGGCGCTGCTCGATCTGGCGGACGGTCTTTTTGAGCGAACAAGCGCGGCGCAGGCGTCGGCAATGGGTGCAGTGTCGGCGGCATACGCACAGGCGGACGCTGACAAGCAAGGCGCTATCGACAATCGAACGTTGCTCATCCTCGCCGCAGTTGCTGCGGTCGTGGTGGTGGGCGTGTGGGGTAAGTGGAAATGAACGTCGAAGCGATTCAGGCGGGCGCGACCGTCAAGTTCAATATTCCGGGCCGGAATTTCCGGCTCATCGAAACGACCGGGCCGGTCAATGTCACGTTCTACCGGCGCGGCGCGGAGATTGCCGAATCGGTACAGGTCGAAGCCGGCTATTCCGAGAAGTGGGAACAGGACAGCGAAGGGTTTGAGCAGGTCGAGTTCTACAGCGCGACGGCTCAGACCATCAAGTTCGCCGTGCGCATGGAGTCGTCGGTGTCGTATGACAGGGCGGTTGGCAATGTGGCGGTCACGAATACCGGCGGCACTTTCAACAACACGGCAAAGACGGTGACGAATGCGTCGGGCGGCTTCCTGTCGGCAAACACGCTGCGGCGCTATCTGCTGATTCAGAACAAGAGTGCGTCCGGGAACATATGGGTGTGCTTCGGCAATGGTCCGGCGACGACGGCAAACGGGGTGAAGATTCCTCCGGGTGGGTCGTATGAAATGCAAGGGTTCGCGCCGACAAACAACATACAGGCAATCGGGGATATAGCTTCTAACCCGGAAGTGCTGGTTGTCGAGGGTTGATGACATGCCGGTGAATGTACCTGTTCAAGTGGCGCCCGGCTTCGTCGATTACTTCGCCGCCTCGGTGCCGCCTGCCGGCTGGCTGGAGTGCGACGGCGCAGCAGTGTCGCGCACGACATATGCCGCGCTGTTCCTCGCCATCGGTACAACCTTCGGAGCTGGCGACGGTTCAACCACATTCAACATTCCGGACTGCCGCGGCGAGTTTATACGCGGATGGGATAACGGGCGCGGTGTCGATTCGGCGCGTGCGCTGGGGTCTGTTCAGGGTCATCAGATGCAGTCTCACACGCACACGACGCCGCAGGGGGTGGCGGCTACAGGTGGCTTCCAGTTCGCGGGCGGGGGAAACGGCGTTTCGTCGGTTTCCGGCGCAACGGGTGGCACTTCGAACGGTTCAGAAAACAGGCCGCGAAACGTCGCAATGCTGACGTGCATCAAGTTCTGAGGCGATGACATGAACATCTACAACACGCATCCGGTGACGGGCGAATACATCGGGCAAGGGGTTGCGCAGGTGTCGCCGCTTGAACCGGAAGTGCGCGACGAATCCGGCGCAGTGATCAGAGAGGCGGTGTATCTCGTGCCGGCTCATGCCGTCACGGTTGCGCCGCCTGTCGCAAAGCCGGGCAAGCGCCGGCACTGGAACGGTGCCGCGTGGGAATACCGCGACGAACCTGCGAGCGTGCCGGGGCAGTCGGAACAGGCGCCGGAGCCGGACGTGCCGCAGTGCTCGCCGTGGCAGGTTCGCAAGGGGTTCAATGCGCGTGGCATGCGTGCTGAGGTCGAGCAGTACGTCGCTGCGGCATCGCAGGAAGTGCGGGACGGTTACGAATTCGCGACGGTCTGGAAAGCCAATGATCCGTTCGTTCTGGAAGCCGGCGCCGGCCTCGGCATGACGCCGCAGCAGGTGGCGGAGTTCGTCGCATGGTGCGCGACGCTGTGAAGGGCACGACGGTTGCCGCCGTGCTGCTGCTGGTCGCTGCCGGCTGGTACGCATGGCGCCGGCAGGAACAGGACGCCGGGGGCGGGTTGATCGACTGGGGCGACTGGTCGGAGTGGTCGCCGGGTTCGCTGGCGGATGACGTGGTGAGTGCAGCCGATTCCGTGCTCGGGTCGGGCTTGGACGTGATCGACGATTTGACGGGGGGGCTTGTGAAGGTTTCGAGAATGCGCGAAGTGAGCGCGGCCGATCTGGACAACGCGAACGTGCAAGCGATGCTGCGCGTTATCCGGACGGGTGAAGGCACGGCGGACGCGAACGGATATCGCCGCATCTTCGGCGGGCAGTTGTTCAGCGGCTACGCCGACCATCCGCGCATCGTGGTCAAGAAAAGCGGCTACACGTCAAGTGCGGCGGGCGCGTATCAGGCCATCGCCTCAACGTGGGACGAAACCAAGGCGATGATGGGTCTGCCTGACTTCTCGCCGGCCTCGCAAGACCTGTTTGCAGTCGGCCGGATCGCCGCGCGAGGTGCGCTCGCTGACGTGAAGGCGGGCCGATTCGAAGCGGCCGTAAAGAAGATTGCGCGCGAGTGGGCCAGTCTGCCGGGGTCGCCGTACGGACAGCCGGTGATCAGCATGGAGCGGGCGAAGTCGGTCTATCTCGCGTCGGGTGGTGGTTTCGGTCTGCCGGAGAACGTCGCATGAAAACGGAATACATGATCATAGCGGCGGCGCTGGTCGGCGCTTACCTGCTGCTGCGCAGCGGCACGGCCAAGGCGGCGAGCGCGGGCGGAAGCCTCGGCGGCGTCGTCGTAGGTGGCCGGGTCTATCGGCCGGACGCGAACGGCTACTATCGAAACGATGACGGGGGCGTAACGCGATGGCTGGCGTAAAGGTGTCGCAAGGCACGTTGATCGCTGTCGGCGTCGGCGTGGCCGTGCTTGTGGCGGCGTGGGTCTATGCGCGGGGCGTCAAGAGCGCAGCCGGTGCGGTCGGTGAAGCGGCTGTCGGTGCCGTGGATGGCCTCGTCGGCGGTGTCGGCAACGCCGTGGGCGATATGTTCGGAGTGCCGCGCACCAGCATGACGGAGTGCGAAAAAGCGAAGGCGGCGGGGCACACATGGGATGCCTCGTTTGCCTGTCCTGCGGGCGAATTCATTGGATGGTGGTGGCATAAATGACGGAAGCGAAAAAGCGGGGCCGGGCCGTGGTGAAGAAGCTGTCGGAGCCTTCGACGTGGGCCGGGCTGGCAGCACTGGGATTGCTGGTCGGCATGACGTTCGAACAGGTGCAGGCCGTGGCGAACGCCGGGGCGGCGCTGTCGGGTGTCCTGGCGGTGATGCTCGGCGAGGGTGGCGCCTGATGCCGTCGCCGGAGGTCTTGAGCCTCTTGCGCGAGGTGATAGTCGCGCTCGTGGCGGCGGGCGCCGTCTATGGCGGGATTCGTGCCGATCTGCGGCACGCGATCAGGACGGCGGAAGGGGCGGTAACGGCGGCGGGCGAGGCTCACCGACGAATCGACAACGTACTGTTGGGGGGCAAGTGATGGCGAAGGCGAAGCGGCTTCCGGCACGCGGCAAGAACGGCCGGTTCAAGCGGAAGAAGTGAGACAGGTGTAGCGTTAAAGCGCGGCATGGTCTATGCCGTAAGAGTGCGGCCGGTGCATTCCTTCGGGGATGCGCCGGCCGTTGTCGTTTCAGGGGTGCGGTTGCAGTGCGGAATGTTGCGGCGCTTCGAACTGCTGAAAAATGAGGCGAAGCAGAGCAGCAAAAAGGCGATTGCGGCGCCGGTACAGGGTTTTGCACTTCTGAAAACAGTAATTTTCAGAACTATCAATATCGGGGATGTCGGTGCGTTCGATGGGTTCGAAGCACTCGAGACCGCCACACATCCTCGATCGAGTGCTGTTCCCGTCTGGTCCCTGCGGCCTCGCGACTACGGCCGGAACGGCTGGATTCCGCTGCCTACGTAGATCTGCGAAACCTGTCCGTCCTCGCCGGCTGAAAAGCTGACCGGTACATTCGGCGGAATGTCGGCCAGCTTCAGTGCCTTGCGCACGTTGCCGCGACCGTCGTCGATGAAGATGACCGTGTTGGCGTTCGCCTTGTAGCGCTTGCCGCCTATCATCAGTGTGCCGGACGCGCTGTCCACGCTGCCGACCGTGCCGCGCGATTCGTACAGCGACG
The DNA here is from genome assembly GCF_965284615.1 of Methyloversatilis sp. GTDB lineage: Bacteria > Pseudomonadota > Gammaproteobacteria > Burkholderiales > Rhodocyclaceae > Methyloversatilis. The sequence continues at coordinate 2,197,495 of NZ_OZ260098.1, read as the reverse complement.
GATTGGCGATCGGCGACAAAGGTTCGGCCGCGTACGCGCCGCCGGTGACCAGGCACATCAGTCCGGCAATCAAGGCTTTCATCGTCAGTCCCTCAGTATCTCTTTCCACGACACGCGTCCCGATCGCAGCCCGTCCGACACGCGGCGTGTCTGCGCATTGCCGTCAGATCCACCCACGACCTGCTGCTTGCCCAGTTGCAGCGGACTGCCCGGCAGGCTGTCCGTGCTGTAACCGCTGCCGACCACCTTGCGGTTAGTCCCGTCGCCATTGGCCAGATTGACCTGGTCGCCGGCATCGACGCCGCCATCGCGGTTGAAGTCGAACACATCGAAGTCCTGGCGGCCGCCAGTGAATGGATTCACACCCAGTACCCAGCCGCGGCCGCCCGGCTCGCAGGGATCGTCACTCGGGATGAGGGTGCTCGCGAACAGCGTGCTGGCGCCCAGCACCGGTGCGAAAACCATGCGTTCTCCTTCGGCACCGGCGGTCGGCGAGGTCAGGTCGATGTACCAGCCGCGCTTGTTGGTCATCGTGCTGCCGCCCGTCGTGTCGCCCGGCTTGGAAATGACGCGATAGCGGTCGCCCTGCCCCGTCGCGCCCTCCTCCAGAATGACGCGTTGCGCCAGATTGCTGCGGCTGGCGATGGTGCTGCCGGTGTCGTTCAGCCCGTACCAGGTCTGCGTTGCCGTGGTGGACAGGTCGCCTGTTCACAGATAGCGGCCGGTGCCGAAGAACACCCACAGCTTGCGGTCGGCCGGATTGAAACCGACGCTCACGCCGCCGGTGATCGGCTGCACCGCATTGCTCGCGCTGCGCGCCGTGAACAGCGGATCGGGTGCGGCCGTGGTGCCGTAGGCCACGCGCCACTGCGCCGGCGCAGCATTGCTCAGGTCGAACTTCCACAGATTGCCGAGCAGGTCGCCGCCATAGACGAAATCGGTGTCGCCGTCGCGATCGACGTTGACGCCCTCCACCGCGGCCAGGCCGTTCGGCGTACCGGTGGAGCCGCGCAGCGTGTCGATGCGCGCAAGCAGCGCGCCGTTCGAAATGTTCAGCACGAACAGCTCGGCGCGCGCATTGGTGCTGTTGTAGCCATTGCCGACGACGACCGCCCAGTTGCCGTCATTGAGCCGGGTGATGACCGGCGTGCCGGTGGTCTGGCCGAGGCTGGTGTGCGTAAATTCCCACAGCACCTTGTTCGCGGCGAAGCCGTCCGGATTGGTGATGTCGAGCGCGTACACGCTCTTGCCGCCGCGCCCCTGCGTGCCGACCAGCACCGTGCGCCAGGCGCCACCGAAATACACCTCGGCGACGACGGCCGAGCCATCGTTGATGAATTTGTGCGCGTAATCGGTGTTCGCCAGCGTCTTCATCGTCGCCAGCGCGCCGCTGGGCACGAAGGCGAAGCGCTCGTCACCGGTGCGCGCGTCGAAGGCGTGCAGCATGCCGTCGTTGGCCGCGACATAGACCATTTCGCGTCGCGATGCGACCGCCGCGCGGTGGTCCTGGTAGGTGCTGGCGCCGGTCCAGCCGAAGCGGTCGAGTCGCAGATCGGTCACTGCGCCGACATAGAGCGGCGCCGAATTCACGATGTCGCCCAGCACTGATGAACGGTTGCGGTAACTGCCGCCGTTGCGCGCCTCGCCGGAGGTCACGCCACGCAGGTAGTCGAGGACGGCCGACGAGCCGAGCGTGGTGCGCTGCGCCGCCGTCAGGTTGGCCCACTGGAACGGAATGCCGGCGGTGCCCGACCAGGTGTAGATGGACCGACTGGCCGGCGTCGGCAGGTGCTCGGACGCCTTCCAGCTCGGGGTGCTCGCCAGCGTGCCGTCGGTCAGGATGCGCGTTGCCCACAGGTCGCCCGTCCAGTCGCCGCCGACGAAACGGGCCTGGAACAGCAACGTGTTCGACGTGACCGACGTACTGGTTGCCGCCACCGTGCCGCTGGAGGCTACCCGCTCGCCGATGTCGGTCAGCATGGCCGACAGTCCGTCGATGAACTGCGTCGGATTGGACGCATTCACGAAGCCACCGCGGCCGTTCAGGCTGGCGTGCCAGAGGTCGTCCAGCTTGGCGGGTGAGCTCAGCGTCGGATTCGGCCAGGTCTTGGTGCCGGCGGTGAGCGCCGGCAGATCGGTGGCCGGGTTCAGCGTGCCACTGGTGCCCAGCGACAGGCCGAAGGTGACCATGTGCTGCCAGTTCGCCGGGTCGCGGCTGCTGGTCGGAACATTGTTGGCGATGCCGGTACGCAGATCGCGCTTGTAATAGTGCATCGCGACGTCCGCCAGCGTGTTGCTGTGCGTGTCACGGTAGGGCAGCGGCTCGCTGCCGTCCGCATTCTGGCTGCCCGCCGGTAGCGAAAACGTGTCGCCCCAATAGCCGTCGGTGGTCAGAATGGTGAAGGACTGCCGGCAGGCCAGCGGATTGGTGTAGGCCGCGTCCTTCCACGGGTCGTCGGTTCCTGTCTTGTTCTCGAAGTAGTTGCCGGCCCAGTTCAGTGCCGTGCGCAGCGGTGTGCCGCTGGTGCCGATGTCGGTTTCGAGCAAACGCTGGAACCAGGTTTCGCGATTGCTGCCGCTGAACGTTCCGCTGGTCGGTATCAGCAGTTGCCCGTCGCCGTTGATGGTGCGGAAACCCACCCGGTAATTGGTACCGAGCTGGCCAAAGGCGATCGACGCGCCGGCACGCGCCGCGAGGATGCGACTGCGGTAGTAGCTGAACCAGTTGGCGAAGTTCTGTGTTTCCTGCGCAACCGTGCGGGTGACGCCATTGGGCCAGCTGAAGCTGGTGATCTCGACCTCTGCTGCGGTGACCGGGTCGCGCTTGTAGGCCCGCGTGCCGCGGATCTGGTACTTGGTGTAATTGGCCGCACTGACCCGCGAGCCGCTGCCCCGATAGATGAAGAAGGTGATCGGCTGGAAGGTCTGGTTGCACGGCGGACCGCAGGCGTAGCTCGCGGAATTCTGGTTGGTGTTCGACGTGTTGGTGAACCAGTACGCCGATTGCGTCTGCGACGCAGTGAGATTGAGCGTGCCGCGAGAGGTGTCGGACGGGTTGTAAGGTGCCGCCGTCGGGGACACGTCGCCGAAGCTGACGCCAGTGTGACGTATCCAGGGCTTGTAGGTTGTCTGCGGGTTGTAGAACACCGCGTTGTTGTCCGGTGACCGGCTGAAGAAGTTGTGGATGTTGTTGTCCTGGAAGGTAGGCACCTGCGAGGTATAGGTGTTGCCGCCGTACAGCCCGAACGGGATTGGAAACAGGTAGTAGGCCGAATAGAGGTTCTCGTCCGGCATGACTTCCCACTGCATCGAGCCGGAGTCGTCGAGCAGGAACATCAGGTTGGGCGCGACCGCGCTGCCCACCATGATCGGTGCGTCAGCGATATCGACCGCCGCGCGCAAAGGCTGCCCTGCAAGGCAGGTCAGCAGCAGCGCAGCGAGGAAGCGGTAGAGGGCGGGAAGCGGGTGCATGGTCATGGCCGGTAAGTGGTCTGCAGCAACACCGAAGGTCGGCCGGACACCGGTGCGCTGCGCGCCGTGATGCGGTAGCGCGGTTTCAGGCAGTCGGCGGCGATGGTGGTGACCGTATCGCAGTCGGGCGTGGACGGCCAGATACCGAGATCCTCGATGATGTATTGCGGCGCCCCTGCCGCCTTGGCGCGCGTGTCGGCGTCGGCCCCCTCCCACCACACCGAGGCGCTGGCCCAGACCGTCGCGGCCGCCTCCCAGCGATTGGCGAAATCCTCGGCGCCCGGCGACGGCTTCGGGTAGAGGCCGCTGACCGTGCCGTCGAACGGCCCGGCCGTGCCTGTGGCGAGCAGCGCCTCCGCTTCGCGCAGCGCCGATTCGGCGGCCTGGAAGGCGATCGCGCGGTCGTACAGATTGGCACTCATGCGCTCTTGCATGCCGGTGCCGCGCATGCTGGCCAGACCGAGCAGCGTGATGGCGATCAGCAGCATCAGCGCCACCACCAGGGTGACGCCACGCTGCGCATGTGGCTGACGGGCGCTCATGACATCCGGTTCCTGAGCGTGACGACGTGCGTCATCGTCCGGCGCACGCGGTCCGTCACTGCTGCGGGGCGATCCGGTTCCTCTATCGTCAGACGCATGCGCACACCGGTCACCGCGTTCCAGTCGGTCACCGCCGATGCGGCGACGTAGGCGCTGCCGCCTTCGATCAGGTAATCGAGCTGCAGGTCGATCACGCCATCGAGCACCTCCTCGGTCACCAGCGACAGCGTGCCGGCCTCGTTCTGCGGCGCCACGCGATAGAGCGAGCGCGATGTCGTTGACGTGCGGCCGGTGTTTCCCACGTACCAGGCCAGGGACTCCAGCCGCATCACCACGGCGTTCGCCTCGAAGCGGTAGGTCTGGCCGGTCTGGCTGCAATCGGGCGGATTGGCGAAGCCGAGACCGCGCGAGCAATTGCCCGGCGAGCCGCCGATGCCGTGCGACACCGTGCTCGCGTCGGCCGCAGACACCTGGAAAAGGCTGGCCTGGCTGAAATTGCAGACAATGGCCAGATCGCCGGCCGACAGCGCGCTGTTGCGCGGACTGAGCGTCAGCAACTGGCTGCCGGTATCGTGGTTGGCCACCGTCTGCGGCTGGCTGCCGCTGCGCATGATGTGCAGCGCCGCGGTACCGGCCACGCGCTGACCGACGCTCGAACCGAAGGCCGCGCCGGCGAAGGCGTCGCTGCCGCCGTAGCCGCGTATGCCGCCGTTCCATTGCGTCCACCACAGCGACGACGGATTGGTCAGCACATTGACGAACTGCAGCGCGCCGCCGCAGGAATTGAGCCCGGCTTCGCGGATGTCACGGGCCAGCAGTTCGAATGCGGTGCGCGTCGATTCCTGGATGCGCGACAGACCTTCGGTCGTGTCGTAGGTCTGCCGGTTGCTCAGCATCAGCGCGATCGCGGCGCCGATGATGAACAGTCCGAGCGTGAGCGCGATCATCAGCTCGATCAGCGTGCTGCCACCCTGCCGGCGCCTGATCACAGCCGCGCCTCGATGCTGAAGGTCTGGTTGCTCAGGCCGCCCTGCACCCGGCTGTCGTCCCAGCGCACGCTGATGACACAGCTGGCGGTCGCCCCCGCGCTGCAGGTCACGCCGCCACAAGCGGACGGACCCATGCTGGTCTGCAGATCGGCCAGCCAGGCCGCGAGTTGGGTCTCCGGAAAGGTCGATCCGCCCGGCGACGCACAGTCGTCGTCGAGGGCGAGGTTGTAGCTGCCGGCGCGCGCCGCGGTAACGTCGGCGCGCAGGCGGTCGATCATCGTATAGGCGGCCATGACGGCCGCACTGCGCTCGTAGGAGCTCTGATTGGAACGCAGCGAGGCCATCTGCAGCGCGGCCATGCCCAGCATGCCGATGGCCAGCACGAATATGGCGACCAGCACCTCGATCAGCGATATGCCGTACTGCCCGGACTGCGCGCGCATCAGACATCCTCCGGCGCCGCGCAGGCGGCCGAGGTCGCGCGCGCCACGCTGACACGGCTGCCACCGCCCAGCCTGACGTCGCGCGCGTTCTGCTGCATCGTCGCCGACGCCTCGCACAGCCGCAGCGTGGCCGTCTGCAGCAAGGTCTGGCCAGGCGCGCGCGCCAGACCGTCCGGCCGGAAAACGATGCGGTTACCGGCGCCGGCAAGCGCATTGCCCGCTACGGTCTGAAGAAGGTTGCCGTGAAAGGCGTGCGTGCGGATGAGCACCTCGTCCGGGTTGCTCGCCGCGTTCGGGTTGTAGGTGCCACTGGCGTCGGCATCGACGAATACCATCCAGCCGGCCCAGCGCCCGGCGCCGGCCACGCAGCCGGTGGCCGCGGCGACCGTGCCGCCGTCGGTCGCTGCGCGGCAGAGGATGACGCGCCGGTTCACGCGTATCGCTTCGGTGCGCGTCTGCCCGAGCGCGGCGACCAGTTCGTTTGCCTCGCTGGCCAGACGGTTGAGCATGATCAGCGACTGGAAGGACGGCACCGCGAACGCAGCGATCACGGCCAGGATGGCGACCGTGATCATCAGTTCCAGCAGCGTGAAACCCGACTGTGGATGGGGGCCGGACATGTGAGACGAGGTGAGCGACGATCAGTCGTATACGGCCTGCCCACCTTGCAGCTTGAGCGTCCCCTCGCCGGCGGCACGCCGTTCCGTGTCAATTTCGGTGTCTGCCACTCACTTCCAGCAGGCCGACACACCAGCCGCGGTCGAACAGCGCGCGGCCGAACCGGACGCACCCTTGGTGCCGGTCTGGTTCAGCGTCAGCACGCACCCGCACTTGCTGTCGTTGTTCAATTGGGCGTTGAGCGGCGTCGCAGTGATCGCGAATGCGCGTGGTGTGTCGTCGTCGATGTCTGACGCGAAGGTGTAGAAGCCCGCCAGGTCGGTGACGCACTGACGCGTGTTCAGGTTGGTACCACCACCGACATAGGTCAGATTGGTGGTGAAGAAGCGTTCGAGCGCCTGCGCCTGTTCGGACAGGCAGGCCGCGGCCGTCGCGCGCCGGCTGTCGATGACGTACTGGGTGTAGTTCGGGTAGGCGATCGCGGCGAGGATGCCGATGATGGCGACCACGATCATCAGTTCGACCAGCGTGAAGCCGCGCTGCAGGCGAGTATTTTTAGCAGTGTTCATCTGTGTGTATTCCGTGTCAGTCGGCGATCAGTTCGCGCCAGGAAATCCGGCCGAAGCGGTCGGGCAGGTTCAGGCGCTCGCGAAGGATACCGAGATCGGACGTATTGACCAGTGCGTCCGAGCGCCCGACCGTTGTGCCGCCGGTCGAGCCACCGCTCTGGTTGCCCGAACCGCCCTCGTTACGCACAAGGATGGGGCTGGACGGCATCGATCCGGTACTGACGGCGCTGACGTAGTAATTGGTGCTCGAGTCGCCGGTGGTGACGGTCACCTGGGTACGGTTTGCGAACAGGTCGGCGTCGAGGCGGCCACCGGTGTAGGGATCGATCGCCATCAGCCAGCCGGAGCCGCCCGGTGTGCAGGGATCGTCAGCCGGAATCGCACTGGTCGCGAACAATGCACCGCCGAAGGCCTGTACGCCATAGATCATGCGTTCGCCTGCCGCCGTGCCGGTGGGCGGAACAAGATCCAGATACCAGCCCTTGCGGATATACGTACCGTCGGCGTCGATCACCCTGTCGCCACCGACGGTGTCGCCCTGTGCCGAAATCACCCTGACCTTGACGGTTTCGCTGGTTGTTTGGGTCTCGCCTTCGGCGTTCTCGGTCTCCGTGGTGGTCGTCTGTTCGGTTTCGACCAGCACTACGCGCTGCGCCAGATCCGAGCGGCCGCTCACCGGCGAGGTAGCCGCATTCGCGTAGTTGTCGTAAAGACCGTACCACGTCTGCAGCGCGGTACTGGAGCGATCGGTGTCGCCGAGGAACTGGCCGGTACCGAAGGACACCCAGCGCGTGCCGGTAGAGGGGTCGAGCAGCACCTCGACCTTGGAGGTGATCGGCTGCGGCGTGCCCGATGCGTTGCGCGCGCGGAACAGCGGCAGCGGCGACGTATCGGTGCCGAACGACACCTTCCACTGGGACGGCGTGTCCGAGGTGACGTCGAAGCGCCACAGATTGCCGCGCAGGTCACCGGCATAGACGTAATCGATGTCGCCGTCGCTGTCCTCGTCCCAGGTCGTCACTTCCGCCAGACCGTTACTGACGCACGGGTCGTCCGTTTCCGGGCAGGCGCCGGTGTCGATCTTCTTTATGAGCGCACCGGTCGTTGCATTGACGACGAACAGGAAGCCCTTGTACTCGTTGCTGTTGTAGCCGTTGCCCACCAGCACCGCCCAGTCGCCGTTATTCATCCTGCCAACGACCGGCCTGCCGGTGAACTTGCCAAAATCAGCGTCCGAGAATTCCCACATGACGCGCCGGCCGGCGGGGTTGTCGGTCGGGATGGTCGGATCGCTGACGTCGAGCGCGTAGAGCTGACGCCCGCCGCGCCCAGTGGAACCCACCAGCAGCGTGCGCCACGCGTTCGCGGTGCCGGCGTCATAGACGTCGGCCACGGTCAGTGCGCCGTCGTTGATGAACTGATGGGTGTAGCTGGGCCGGGTCAGCTGATACATCTGCGCCAGCGACGACGAAGGCACGTAGGCGAAGCGCTCCGCACCCGTACTCGCGACGAAGCCATGCAGCATGCCGTCATTCGCTGCGACATAGAGCATCGGTGTGCGGTCCGAACGCAGCGTCCGGTGTGTCTGATAGGTATCGGCGCCGGGCCAGGAAAAACGTTCGTAGGCGAAGTCGTCAGGCGCCGCCACGTACACCGGTGACGAGTGCACGATGTCACCGATCAGCGACGAGCGGTTGCGGAAGGTACCGCCCTCGCTCGATTCGCCGCTGCGCACGCCGCGCAGATAGTCGAGCACGGCGCTGTTGTTGCCCAGCGTGGCCTTCTGTGTGTCACTGAGCTGGTCCCACACGAAAGGGACCGCACTGCTGCCATTGCGCGTGTAGATGTTCCGGCTGGCCGGCGCCGGCACCCTCTCCGAAGCGCGCCACTCCGGCACGGTCGGTATCTCTCCGTCACTGCCGATCAGGAAGGAAAAGATGTCACCGGTCCACACCTCGCTGGTGAATCGCGCCTGGAACACCCGGCTGCCCTGACGCAGCTGGGCTGAGGACACGCCCAGGTTGGACGACGATGCGGTGCGCGCGACGATGGAGTCCAGTGCGCCCTTCAGGCCATCGGCAAATTCCTGCGGGTCACCCGCGTTAACGAACTGGCCGCGGCCGTTGATCGTCGCGTGCCACAGGTCGTCGAGCTTGCCGGCGTCGGTCGAAATGCTCGGCCAGGATATCTCGCCGGAGGTCAGGCGGGCCAGATCGGTTGCGGTGTTCAGCGACCCGGTCAGGCCGAACGAGACGCCGAAGGTGTTCATGTGCTGCCGGTTGTTGCCATCCTCCGGAGTGGTCGGCACGTTGTCCTCGATGTCGGGCTGCAGATCGGTGTCGTAGTAGTACATCGCGATGTCTGCGAGCGTGACCGACTGCGTATCGGCGTAGGGCCGCCCCTTGGTTCCGTCGGCATTGCCAGCGGTGGCGTAGATCGTATTGTTGTCGTTGTAATAGCCATCGGTGGTCAGGATGGAAAAACTCTGACGGCAGCTCAGCGGCGCCCCACCGACGTTAGGCCCCCAGGGCGCGGCGGTCGAGAAGTAGGCGCCTGCGTTCCACAGCGATACGCGCAGCGGCGTGTTGCCGTCGGCCACGGCGTCGAACAGGCTGGTGAAGAAATTGCTGCGATTCGTGTCCGAGAAGGTGCCGTTGGTCGGGATATCCAGCCATCCGGTCGTGCCGTTGATGGTACGGAAGCCCACCCGGTAATTCTGCCCCAGCGTCGAAAAGGCGTAACTCACGCCGCCCTTCGCTGCATTGATACGGCTGCGGTTGTAGGTGTACCAGTTGGCGAAATTCTGCTTCTCCTGGTCCAGCGTACGCGTGATGCCGCCCGCCCAGCTGAAGCTCGTCACCGCTGTTTCGGTGCCATCTGCCATGTCCTTGCGAGTGGCGGCAGCACCGACGATGCGATAGCGGTAGTAGTTCGCCCGCTCGTAGATCGATCCTGTGCCCTTGTGGACGAAGAAGGTCATGGGCGCGTAGGTCTGGGCGCAGGTATCGTCCGGTTGCGTGTTGCCGTCGGGTCCGTCGGGGCAGGAGAAGGTGCGCGGCACCGCCGCCGAACTGGCGGAGAACGTCGTGGCCGTCGTGTTTGTCCGCCAGCGGAAAGTGTGTGTCTTTTCCGTGGTCAGATCTATCGTCGTGGTGGAGCCCGGACGGATCGGCGCAGCCGTCGGCGACGACTGGGCATAACCGGTGCCATCGGCCTGCGTCCAGGTGCGGTAGGTGACGCTCGGGTTGTAGTAGATGCGGTTCAGCGACGATGACCTGAGCGCCAGGTTGAAAATGTTCAGGTCGTCGTAGTCCGGCATGTACACGCTGGTGCTGCCCGTATTGCGCATCGCCAGTTCGAAATCCCAGATGTCGCGGAAGTAGTCGGGCAGCGTTTCATAGAGCATCGACCCCGAATTGTCGAGAATCATCATGACATTCGGCGCTGCGGTGACATTCAGCACCAGCGGCAGATTCGAGATCTCGGTCTGCGATATCGCAGGCGTTGACGCAAACGCAGCCAGCAATGCCGTGCTCAGTGCGCGTTTGCGCCAGCCGAAGCGGGAGGGGATTGCGCTCATGATGCGTACTCCGAGTGAATTCAGGGCCGGTAGTTGGTCTGAAGAACAACGTTGGGCAGGCCTTCGATAGGCGGCATGCGTGCGGTGACGCGATAGCGCGGTCCGCGGCAGCTGGTGTCTCCGCGCTGGCCGCAGCCGGTGCCGTCTTCCGACATGCCCATGTATTCGATGATGTATTGCGGCTGCCGGTTGGTTCCGCCCAGCCGCGCTTTCATGTCGTCGTCAACGCTTCCCCACCAGGTGGTGGCGCTGGCCCAGGTCGTGGCCGGGTCCTTCCAGCGCTCGATATAGGTCGTCGTGGACTCCGCGGGTGTTTCACTCTCCGTGGCTGATTCCGTAGCCGACGGCCCGGGGGCTGCACAACTTGGCGGCACGCCATTGGGTGGGCAATAGAACCCCGCGCTGTTGGTGGCTGCTGTGTTGATCGAGATACGCGCCTCGGCCTCGCGCAGCGCTGACTCCACCGCCTGGAAGGCGAGGCTGCGGTCGTACAGATTGGCGCCCATGCGCTCCTGCATGCTGGTGCTGCGTATGCTGGCCAGCCCGAGCAGCGTCATCACGACCAGCATGACCAGCGCGATCAGCAGGGTCGCACCACGCTGACGGGCCCTGGAATGAAGATGGACTGTCATGGCACACGATTCCTCAGATTGACCACATGCGTGAGCGTGCGCGTCAGCCGCGGCTGCGTCGTGCTGGTGGTCGTGCCGGATTCCGGTGACTCGATGGTGAGCTGGATCTCGACGCCGGTGACGAGGCGCCAGTCAGCCACCGTGTCTGCATCGCGGTATGCATCCTCGCGGTCGTACATGTAGCGCAGCTGCATCCCGCGCACACCTTCGACCACTTCCTCGATCACTGGCGCCGCATTGCCCGCGCCATCGTTGACGACGCGGATGCGGTACAGCGAGGTCGGACTGCTTTCGCTGCCGGTGCGGCCGTTGTTGCCGACAAACCAGGCAACGGGCTCTAAGCGCATTACCTGTGACCCTGGCTGGAAGGCGCGCGTGACCGTGGACGTGCACAACGGACGGAAACCCATCGTGTTGGCACAATTGCCGGGAATCACGGCGACGTCAGTCCGCGACGCATGCGCAACGGAGTTCGCACCGCCATTCACGCCAGTCACCTGAAAGAGGGTCGTGTCCTCATAGTCCAGACCACGAGCAGATCGCCTGCAACGAAGCTGTGGCCCTGGCCGCCCGGCTTCTCCAGTGCGATGGACCGGGCCGGAACGGTCAGTCCGGCGAGCGCCGCCTCGGCCGCGGAGGCGTTGTGCACCTTGACCGGGAACGCATTGGTCGATGCGTGCATCAGTTCGATCATGTCCGTATTGGCGACCCGGTTCTGCGCAGCCGAGCCGAATGCAACCGCGGTCGATACCTCGCTGTCGTTGAATCCACGCAGGCCGCCGTTCCAGTCCGTCCACCAGCGAGCGGTCGCCGGATCGGCAAGCAGGTTCATCACCCGTACGCCACCACTGCAGGCATTGATGCCGGCGGCGCGCAGGTCGCGCGACATCAGATCGAAGGTGATGCGCGTCGCCTCCTGCACCCGCGCCAGCGCCTCGGTCGTACGGTAGGACTGGCGGTTGCCGAGCATCAACGACAATGCACCGACCGACACGATCAGCCCCAATGCCAGCGCCACCATGACCTCGACCAGCGAAATGCCGCTCTGACTGTTTGTCTGCCGGCTCATATGCGCACGTCCACTTCGAAAATCTGCGCCGCTGCGCCACCCTGCACCCGACTGTCGTCCCAGCGCACCGAGATGCGGCAGAAAACGGGGCTGCCAGCGCAGTTGATGCCACCGCAGGCGTTATCCCCGAGATTTGTCGTCAGCTCGCCCAGCCAGCGCTGAATATCCACCGACACGCGATCGGTGCCTTCCGGCGCCGTGCAGGCTCCCGTGGGCAGGGCACGGTTATAGCTGCCGTCACGCTCCCAGCGCTGGTTGCTGCGTATGCGTTCGACGATGGAATTGGCAGATATCACCGCAGCATTCCGTTCGAACGCGCTCTGGTTCGCCTTCATCGCCATCGTCTGCATGCCGGCAATGCCAAGCATGCCGAAGGCAAGCACAAACAGCGCAACCAGCACTTCGATCAGCGACACACCGGCCTGCTGACGTGCGTTCAACGGGTTTGTTCATGGAGCCTCCTCCGCTTCTTCCACCACTGTCGTGACACCACAACTCGCATTACCCCCTCGCGTGACTGCCATGCGGCTGCCGGACAGCAGGGTCACGTTGCGCGCATTGGCGGTAACGGCAAGCGCGCCACTGCTGTCACAGACACTGATATCCGCAGCCTGCAATGCGAGCGAACCCGGTGCCCGCGCCAGACCGTCGGGCCGGAAGGCAATTCGGTTACCGGCAGTGCGCAGAGGTGCATCGGAGATCAGGTTCAGCGTATTACCGGTGATCACCTTCTCGCGAAGCTGCGGCTCTCCCGCATCAAACACACCGTCGGCGTCGTTATCGACAAAGACGAACCAGCCCTGCCATGTTTGCGTGTCGGCCGTCGTGACGCAGCCTGACGCGGTGTTCACCGTTCCCGCCGAGGTCGTTGCACGGCAGAGAACGACGCGGCGCTGTGTGCGCACCGCCTCCGAGCGCGCGAGATTCAGTCCGGCGAGCAGCTCGTTCGCCTCCGACGTCAGTCGGTTCGACGCGATGAAGCTCTGGAACGCAGGCAGCGCGAAGGCCGAAATGATGGCGAGCAGCGTCACCACGATCATCAGTTCGATCAAGGTGAAGCCGTGCTGGGCTGACCTGGCAGGAATCATGAGCTGCACGTCCATGCGGAGAATTTGTGACTTGAGGTTAAATCAGCGCCGCTGCAATCTCGACCCGACGATGACGAACGGCAGAAGTCGTCGCCCGAACGGCGCCGCGCCGACCGCTTGCGTGAAATGCGTCACGCGCCCGCGCCGCCCTGCTCTGCTGCACAATGCGCACCGGACATCACACGCCCTCTCTTCATGACGACGCCCGAACACGCCACCGGCGGCAAGCTGACCGAGCATCCGCTGCGCTACAAGCTGAACAACGAACTGCACGCGCGCCCGCCGGTGCCGGTCGCGCATCCGCAATTGGTGTCCTATGTGGCGCTGATGCACGACGGCGTGCGCGAGGACGACGAACTTCGTCACCTGCAGGCATTGGCCGACGCCTACGCCCGTCCGCTGCCGCTGGCCGAGGGTGGTCACCTGCAGCTCGACCTCGGTGACTTCAAGCTGAAGTGGGAGCGCCACAACGAATTCTCCAGCTACGCCTTTTTCCGCACGCCGACGGCGGGCGAGGACTGCGGCCGCGGCGCCCTGGCTTCGGTGCCCGCGCACTGGTTCGACGGCCTGCCGGGTTCGCTGATGGTGGCCACCCATATCGAACTGCGCTCCACCAGCGAGTTGCCGCCACGCAGCGTGATGGACAGGCTGATCGCCAGCGGGCGGCAGGCGGTCGGCGCACAGGTGTCGGATGGCGCCGCCTGGGTATTCACCGACTTCATGCTGACCGACGGCTGGTCGCGCTACACCGTGCTCGACGAGCGGCTGACGCCGCGTCAGGCCGGGCGTACCGTGCAGCGACTGCTGGAGATCGAGACCTACCGCATCATCGCCCTGCTCGCCTTTCCGGTGGCCAAGGATGTCGGTCGCCTGCTTGGTCGCGCCGAGGGCGAACTGGCCAATCTGATGGACGGCATGGGCAGCGCGTCCAGCGCCGAGGACGAACGCAGCGTGCTGTCGCACCTGACGCGCCTCGCGGCAGAAGTCGAGCACTCGGTCGCGCGCACCACCTTCCGCTTCGGCGCTGCCCAGGCCTACTACCGGCTGGTACGGAGCCGCATCGCCGAACTGCGCGAACAGCGCATCGAAGGCTTCCCCACCATAGGCGAGTTCATGGACCGCCGGCTTGCGCCGGCGATCTCCACCTGTGAGGCGATTGCCCGGCGCCAGGACGATCTGTCCGGTCGCGTCGCGCGCAATTCGCAACTGCTGCGTACCCGGGTCAACATCGAACTGCAGCGGCAGAACCAGGAACTGCTGGCGCAGATGAACCGGCGCGCGCGTCTGCAGTTGCGTCTGCAGGAAACAGTCGAAGGGCTGTCTATCGTCGCTATCACCTATTACGCCTCGCAACTGGTGCAGTACCTGGCCAAGGGCGTGAAGCATCTGTTGCCGCTGAGCCCGGAGGCGATCACCGCGATCTCGATTCCGGTCATCGCCGGTCTTGTCGCGCTCGGCCTGCGGCGCATGCGCCGCAAGCTCACGGCGGAAGAAGGCGCGCACTGAGCGAGCACTCCCGGAGGGAGGCGCCGTAACAAGTCGGTCGCGGCAACCACGGCCGACGATGCGCTCGGCATCGGTGCGCGCGCACCGACGGTGTGCGTCGTGCAGCGGTGGACGCGGCCTTTCCCGCGCAGGAATGCGGAAGGCGACGGGTGGCCTGGCTCTTGCATGAGCGCGATCATGAATACGCTCACGCTTCCAGACCCGACCGCGCAGGCCTCCGTCTCCGTCCGTCTGCGTCTCCCGCTGTTGACTTCGCTGCATGGCGCTTTTGCCATCGTGCTCGCCTTTGCCGCCGGCTGGCTCGCCAGCCTGTCAGGCTGGGCGGCGACCGCTGCGCTGCCAGCGCTGGTTGCAAGTGTGTTCTGCCTCGGACTGCAACGCCGACGCGAGGTGCGCGCCCAACAGGCCCTGACCCGCTTCGCCATGGCGCTCGAAAGCGGTGATTTGACGGCCCGCCTGCAGCCCGGCAGCATCGACGCCCCGGCGCTGCTGGAAAGCATGAACAGCATGGCGCGCTCGTTCGTCCGGCTGATGAATCGACTGTCGCGCGCGGTACGCGAGCTGGAGCACTCGGCGCGCGAGAGCAGCGCCAACGCCCAGGCCGGTGACAGCGGTGTGCGCTCGCAGCGCGAAGTCACCGTCGGGTCGGCTGCCACGCTTGAACAGCTGTTGACCAGTCTCGCCCTCAGTTCCGAACAGGCGGGCGACGCCGCCGCAATGGCGCGTGCCGCACACGAGGCCGCCGGCGACGGGATGCGTACCGGCAGACAGCTGGGCCATCGCATGGATGACATCGCCGCCGACATGCAGACGGCCGGTGAGCGCATGACCCGGCTCGACGCCTGCTCGATCGATATCGGCGGCATCGTCGGCACCATCGCCTCGATCGCCGAAAAGACCAATCTGCTGGCACTCAATGCTGCGATCGAGGCAGCGCGCGCCGGTGAGACCGGGCGCGGCTTCGCCGTGGTGGCCGACGAAGTGGGCAAGCTGGCCGGCCTGACCCGGCAGGCCACCGACGAAGTTCAGGCGCTGATCGAACGTCTGCAGGGTGAAGTATCGGCCGTCAGCCAGGCATTGCGCACCGCTGGCGACGAAGTCGCGCAGGGCGCGGCCGACACGGCCACGGTGCTCGCCGGCCTGCAGCACATCGCCGCCCAGATCGACACCACGCTGCACGCGGTGACCGAGATCGCCCAGGCCAGCATCGAACAGAGCCGCGCCGCCGAGGCGTTGGCGCGCGACGTCGAACAGGTCGCCGACCTTGCCGAACGGAACGAGCACCTGGTGCATGACAACCAGGAACTGTCGGGCTATCTCGAACAGATGGCCGGACAGCTCGGCGATACGCTCAAAACCTACCGCTTCGAGCCGACATGCTGAACGCGCTCTTCATTTCCACCGCGCTGATCGTGGCTTTGGCGCTGCTGTCCTGGCACCGCCGCAGAACGGCCTCGCTGACTGCGCATACTGCGCTGCGCGCGCTCGACGACTGTGCGCTGCTGTTGCAGCTGGTGCGCACGCTGCAACAGCACCGCGGCATGAGCGTCGCATGGCTGGCCGGTGATGCCAGCTTCGCCTCGCCGATGCGGCAACGGCAGCAGGAGATCGATCGCTGCATCGCGGCACTCGACGGCACCGTAAGCGCCGAAGAGGCGATGCCGCGCGCCTGCCTGACCCACAACGAACTGATGGTGTTCCGCTTCCAGTGGCGCGAGCTGATTGACCTCTTAGGCAATGGCGGGCTGCTGCCCGAACAGAGCCTGAGCCGCCATGGCCAACTGGTGTCGCGCGCGCTGGAGTGGCTGGACGCGCTGGGTGAAAGTCGGGTCGAACTGGGCGCGGCCGGTCGCGTCGATGCGGGCCGCGTACGCAATCACGTCGCGAGTCTGCCGGCGCTGGCCGAATACCTCGGTCAGGCCCGCGCCATCGGCACCGGCGTCGCGTCGCGCGGTCAGTGCGCGCCGGTGGCGCGCGTTCGCCTGATGTTCCTCGCCGCACGCATCGATGCGCTGGTCCGGCAGGCACTGGCTGCGGCCGACGGCAGCCGCGCCGCAATCGAGGCCGGACGCACTGTGGGCGGCATGATGACGACCTTGCGCCGCAATCTGCTGGGCGAGACAGGCGGTATCACCGCCCAGGCCTGGTTCGCCGAAGCGACCCGCGCCATCGACAGCGTGTATGCCTGGGTCGATGAATGTGGTGTCGAACTGAGGCGAGAACTGCAGGCGCCGACTCCGCTGCTGCAGGCCACCATGGCGGCGCACTGACCGCTTGTGCGCAGGGAGAGACCGCGGATTCGCCGGGAGTGCCTTCCTCCGTAGCTGATCACGCGTGCCAATTTTAGGCGAGGCTTTGGCCCGGCCATCGCCGCTGTCGGGGTCAGAAGACCCCTCCCACAGAACCTCGGCCAAGGCTCCGGCTGCGAGTCTGGCGCCCTCCCTGTGGGAGCGGCCTTGGCCGCGATGCGGCTGACGCAGACCGCCGGCTTCGTTTCAGGCATCCGTCGCGCTCAGCAGAGCGCTTCCACAAACCACGCTAATCCAGCTCGCGCAGCCGCGCGAATGCCTCTTCCAGCCGTTCCACGGGTATTACAGTCAGCCCCTCGATCGCCTGCTTCGGTGCATTGGCGCGCGGAATGAGCGCATGCGTGAAGCCGAGCTTGGCTGCCTCGCGCAGACGTTCCTGACCGCGCGGCGCGGGCCGGATTTCGCCGGCCAGACCGACTTCGCCGAAGGCGATCAGCTTGGCTGGCAGTGGCCGGTTCTTCAGCGAAGACACGATGGCCAGCAGCACCGCCAGGTCGCCTGCCGGCTCGCCGATCTTGACGCCGCCCACGGCGTTGACGAACACGTCTTGGTCAGCGCAGGTGACGCCTGCGTGCCGGTGCAGCACCGCCAGCAGCATGGCGAGGCGCGCGCTGTCGAGACCGACGGTGAGCCGGCGCGGATTGCCGTGCGCGCTATCGACCAGCGCCTGTATCTCGACCAGCAGCGGCCGCGTGCCTTCCTGCGTCACCAGCACGCAGGAACCGGGCACCGGCTGAGCGTGCTGCGACAGGAACAGCGCCGACGGATTCGACACGCCGCGCAGCCCGCGCTCGGTCATCGCGAACACGCCCAGTTCATTGACCGCGCCGTAGCGGTTCTTGAAGGCGCGGACCAGGCGGAAGCTCGATCCGGTCTCGCCTTCGAAATAGAGCACGGTATCGACGATGTGTTCGAGCACGCGCGGCCCCGCCAGCGTGCCTTCCTTGGTCACGTGGCCGACCAGGATGAGGCTGTGCCCGGCCTGTTTGGCCGCACGCGTGAGCTGGGCCGCGCATTCGCGCACCTGGGCGACCGAACCGGGCGCCGACGTGAGCTGTTCGGAATAGACGGTCTGGATCGAGTCGATCACTACCACGCGCGGTCGCGTATCGTTCAGCGCGGCGCCGATCTTTTCCAGATTGATTTCGGCCAGCAGCTGCATGCCGGCCGGGTCGAGCGCCAGCCGCTGCGCGCGCAGCGCCACTTGTTCACCCGATTCCTCGCCGGTCACGTAGAGCGCCGGTACGCGCGGCGCGAGTTGGGCCAGCGCCTGCAGCAGCAGCGTCAACTTGCCGATGCCCGGGTCACCACCGATCAGCACCACGCCGCCCGGTACCAGGCCGCCGCCCAGCACACGATCGAACTCGTCGAGCCCGGTGGGCAGCCGCGGCTCTTCGCGCGGCCGGATGTCGGCCAGCGCCTGAACTTTCGCGGTGCCGGCGAGCGAGGCGAAGCGGTGCGCGCCGGTGCCCTGCTCCGGCACCGTTTCGACCAGTGAATTCCAGGCCTTGCAGTCGGCGCACTGGCCGGCCCACTTCGGGCTGACCGCGCCGCATTCATTGCAGACGTAACTGGTTTTGGGCTTTGCCATCGAGGTCAGCGGGCGAGCGCGACGGTCGGCTGCGGCTCGTTCAGTTCGGCCGTACCGATCTCGACCGCCGGCACGCGCAGGGCCAGCGCGCACACCAGCTCGTAATTGACGGTGCCCGCGCGCAGGGCGACTTCGTCCAGCGATACGTGCTCGCCCCACAGTTCGACCACGCTGCCGAGGCCGGCTTGCGGGATGTCGGTCAGGTTGACGGCGATCATGTCCATCGACACCCGGCCGACCAGCCGGCTGCGCACACCATCGACCGCCACCGGCGTGCCGCTCGGCGCGTGACGCGGGTAGCCGTCGGCGTAGCCGCAGGCCACGGTGCCGACGCGCATCAAACGCTCGGCCGTGAACATGCCGCCGTAGCCGACACGATCGCCCGGTTGCAGGTGCTGCACCGCGATGACCCGCGCCTCGAAGCGCATGACCGGCTTCAGGCCGATGTCGGCTGCCGTGGCGTGGGCCGTGGCCGGACTGGCGCCGTACAGCAGGATGCCGGGGCGCACCCAGTCGGCGTGCGTCTGCGGGAAGCGCAGCAAGGCGGCGGAGTTTGCCATCGACACCGGACCGTCGAACTGGGCGGCCAGCGGTGCGAAACGCGCGAACTGGGCATCGACACCGCGCTCGCCGTCGGCGTCGGCAAAATGGGTCATCAGGCCGATCTGCCCCGCGTGCGGCCAGGCGCGCAGGCGCGCCAGCGCGGCCGGCACCTGGGCCGGCGTAATGCCGAGCCGGTTCATGCCGGTGTTGACCTTCAGAAAGAGCGGAATGCGCGCGCCGGTCGGCAGTTGCGCCGATTCGAGCCAGTCGAGTTGCTCCAGCGTGTGCACCACGGTGGACAACTTGCGCGCCGCGATCTCCGGCAGGTCCTTGGCGCCGAAGAAACCTTCGAGCAGCAGGATGGGCTGCACGATGCCCGCTTCGCGCAGGCGGACGGCGTCCTCGAGGTCGAGCAGCGCGAAGCCGTCGGCCAGCGTCGCCAGGCCGCGCGCGATGCGCATGATGCCGTGACCGTAGGCGTTGGCCTTGATCACGGCCCACATCTTGGCGCCGCCGGCAAGTTCGCGCGTACGCAGGTAGTTGTGGCGCAGCGCATCGAAATCGATGCAGGCGTGGATGGGACGGAAAAGCGGAAAGGGTTCGGTGTAGTGCGGGCGCGACATGAGGGGCGTTCGGCGGGAACTGCGAGCTGCGAAGCCCCGGATTGTACTATCGGCGCTGCGACAGCCGGGTTGCCGCGAACTCGCCGAACTGTTTCGCCATATAAGTACGGAAGCGTTCCGACGGGTACAGCAGCGTCATGTGCCGTACCAGCCGCGGGCGCAGCGGCACCGCCACCAGCAGTCCGAGACTGGTTTCGTGGCGGATGGCGGCCTGCGACAGGATGGCGTAGGCCAGTCCGCGCTCGAGCACGCCCTTGACCGAGGACAGGCGGTCCAGCTCGAACGCCAGTGGCAGCTTGGCCGGATCGACGCCGCCGCGCGACAGGTAGTTCTCGAGCAGCGCACGTACGCTGCCCGCGTCGCGCCCGGCACAGGGGTGCAGCAGCAGGTGTTCGGGCGTCACTTCCTTCAGCTTGGCGAGCGGGAAGTCGGGCGAACAGACGACCACCAGCTCGTCCTCGGCACAGGGTTCGACCATCACCTGCGAGCCGCCGCGCCCAAGGCCTTCGACGATACCGATGTCGAGCACGCGCTGGTCCACCATGTCCTCGATCACATCAGGGTTGTCGACGGTCAGGCGCGGCACCACGTTCGGATGGGCGATGCGGAATTCGGCCAGCACCGGCGGCAGATGGTATTCGGCGACGGTGGGCGTGGCGCCGATCAGCAGGTGGCCGCGCAGGTCGGTGGCCATCGCCTGCAGTTCGTTCTCGAGATTGGCGAAGAGGTCGAGGATACGGTCGGCGTAGTCCTTCACCTTGACGCCTTCGGGCGTCAGCGACACGCGGCCGTGGGCGCGCTCGAACAGCCGGGTGCCGAAATGCTCCTCCAGCTGCTTGATCTGGAAAGTGACCGCAGGCTGGGTCATCTGCAACAGTTCCGCCGCGCGCGTGAACGACATCTGGCTCGCTGCTGCGTGAAAGACTTCCAGCCTTCTATCGGGCATTTTTCCCTCTATATAAGTGACGCCTGCCCTCGTGGTTATAGACCAAGTCGGGGTCGGCGGGTAAACCAAAATGCGTCAGTGGACGCGAAGCGACAGCAGCGCTACGGATGCCGAAATCGTGTTGCGGCGCGACAGGATACGCTTTGTGACACGAAGCGCGGGGGCGGCAAAGGCGTCAAGGGGTTCATGGTATAAAGGCGCACTTTTTTCGCCCGGCCGGCGGCCCGATCCGGCTGCAGACGTTCGATGCCTTTCGGCTTCTACATCATCATGGCGGCGCAGTTCTTCTCTGCGCTCGCCGACAATGCCCTGCTGGTCGTTGCCATCTATCTGCTGAAGGACATGCAGGCGCCGGGCTGGCAGATTCCGCTGCTCAAGCTGTTCTTCACCATTTCCTATGTGGCGCTGGCCGCGTTCGTCGGCGCCTTCGCCGACTCGATGCCAAAGCGGCGGGTCATGTTCATCAGCAACATGATCAAGGTGGGCGGCTGTGCGCTGATGTTCGGCTGGGTGCACCCGCTGTTCGCCTACGCCGTCGTCGGGCTTGGCGCGGCCGCCTATTCGCCGGCCAAGTACGGCATCCTGACCGAGTACCTGCCGCACCGTCTGCTGGTCGTCGCCAACGGCTGGATCGAAGGCCTGACGGTCGGCGCCATCATCCTCGGCGTGCTGATGGGCGGTCTGCTGATCGATCCGTCACTGAGCGCGCGCCTGCTTGCCATTGACCTGCCGCTGATCGACACCGGTCTGGACACCACGGTAGAGGTCAGTCTGATCATCGTCGGCGGACTGTACGCACTTGCAGCATTCTTCAACCTCTACATTCCGGACACCGGCGTACCGATGAAGCCGCTCCACGCCAGCCCGGTCGCACTGCTCGTCAACTTCAGCCGCTGTTTCACCGGTCTGTGGCGGGACAAGCTGGGGCAGATTTCGCTGGCGGTCACCACGCTGTTCTGGGGAGCGGGCGCCACGCTGCAGTTCATCGTGATCGACTGGGCCGACCGCGCACTCGGCATGGGTCTGTCCCAGGCATCCAAGCTGCAGGGCGTGGTGGCGGTGGGCATTGCCATCGGCGCGGTGATGGCGGCGCGCCGCATTTCCCTCCGCGCCTCGGTGCGGGTGATTCCGCTCGGTATCGCGATGGGCGTACTGGTGCCGCTGATGGTGCTGGTGAGCAATCTTTGGCTGGCGGTACCGCTGCTGGTGCTGATCGGCGCCTGTGCGGGTTTCTTCGTGGTGCCGATGAATGCGCTGCTGCAGCACCGCGGTCACATGCTGATGGGTGCCGGCAATTCGATCGCCGTGCAGAACTTCAACGAAAACCTGTCCATCCTGATCATGACCGGGCTTTACGCCGCCCTGCTGGCGGCCGGCCTGTCGGTCTATATCGTCATGATCCTGTTCGGCGCGTTCGTCGCGGCGACCATGTACGCGGTGCGCAAATGGCACCACGCGAATCAACGACGGCACGACGACGTCGCGCAACTGGACGACGGCGCGATCCACTGAGCGTCGCCGTCCGCTGCACCTCGGTCAGCCGCGCGGCACCCAGGCACCGTCGTCACGACGACAGGCCGTCCCTTTCGACGTATCGCTGCGACCGTTTGCCTCGCCGCGCAGCGTGTAGCTGCGACAGCCCTCCCCGCTTGCCTTGCCCGGCGTCAGCGTGTAACTGACGCCTTCCGACAGCCAGCGCACCGGCTTGCCGTTGTCGGCCAGTTCGAGTGCGTGACCGATGCAGGCGCGGTCCGCCTCGTCGAGGTCACGACCGATGCGGGCACCGATCAGCGCGCCTATCGTGGTGCCGAGGACGATGGCAACGAGGCGGCTGTCCCGGTCCGATACCGCCGAGCCGACCAGACCACCCACCGTCCCGCCAAGTGCTGCGCCGACCGCTTCGCGGTTGCAACGGCCGGAGCGGATACCGTAGTCGTCGTTCCACTTGTAGCCGGTATAACCGACGTAGTGCGGATCGTTCTTCTTGCGCCAGCCGTGCGCCGGCGCATGGGCTGGCGGCTGGGCAAGAATCGGCGCTGCAAACGCGGTCAGACTGAGGGCGATTGCGAAGTGTCTAAGGGTATACACGTGGGGACTCCGGATGAAAGTGGCGCGATGCTAGCGCCGGCCTGATACCGACGCTGTCAGACGACGCTGGCACGCGCGAAGCACAGATCCTCCCAGGCCCGCGCCTTGTCCTGCGGGTTACGCAGCAGATAGGCCGGATGGTAGGTCACCACCACCGGCACGCCCTTGCGCTCGAACAGACGGCCACGCGCAGCGGCAATCTTGATCTCGCCGCCGAGCAGTGTCTGTGCGGCAGGCCGGCCGAGCGCGACAATGATGCGCGGCCGGATCAGTTCGATCTGGCGATCCAGATAAGGGTGACAGGTCGCGATCTCGTCCGCCTCGGGTGTGCGATTGCCGGGCGGCCGGCATTTCACCGCGTTGGCGATGTAGACCTTGTGGCCGCGCGCCAGCCCGAGTGAGGCCAGCATCGCATCGAGCAGCTTGCCAGCCTGGCCAACGAAGGGCTCGCCGCGCGCGTCCTCTTCCGCGCCCGGCCCCTCGCCGACGAACAGCCAGTCGGCTTCGCGGTCGCCCACGCCGGGCACCGCCTGCGTGCGACGCTCGCTCAGGCGGCAGGCCTGGCAGGCGCGGATGCGCTGTTCCAGTTCGTCCCAACCCAGCCCCTCGGCCGACACACTGGCGGACGGTGCGGCGACCGGCGTCACCAAGGGCGTGACAGGTCGCGCGGGTGCAGCGTCAACGCGCACCGGAGCGGCTGGCGGCGGCGCCTCGACCGGTGCCTGAGCGTTCGGCAGTGCCTCCACCGCGGTCAGCTGCGGCGACGGCGAAGCGCGATCGCGCCACAGCGGTGCGATGCCCATTTCGCGCAGCATCGAATCGCGGCGGCTCATCGCGGTGACCTCATTGCATCCATGTGTCGTCCAGTTCTGCGCTCATCACGATGGCATCCTCACGACCGTCCAGCGCCGGGTAATAGCGTGGGCGCCGCCCTATCGGCTGAAAGCCGGTGCGCTCGTACAACGCACGCGCGGCCACGTTGGACGGCCTGACTTCGAGAAACATGCGTGCCGCACCATGGTTCATCGCCTCGCGGCCAAGGTGAGCGAGCAGTCGCCGACCGAGCCCGTGGCACTGATATTCGCGTGCCACGCTGAGATTCAGCAAATGGGCCTCGTCGAGCACGCACATCATGACCGCGTAGCCCGCCATCGAACGCCCCTGCCACATGACGCGGCAGCAGTAGCCGGCGCTCAGGGAGTCGGCGAAATTGACGCGCGTCCATGGGAAATCGAACAGCGTGCGCTCGATACGCGCCACCTCGTCGAGGTCTTCGTCGCGCATCGGCGCGAACGACGTAACCGTACCGAAGCTGACGCCCGCCGCCGCCATCAAGCGCGGCCTCCCGCGGCCAGTCGTTCGGCCGTGGTCTGCGCCACCTTGTCGCGCACGTACAGCGGCGCCGCCAGCGCTGCATCGACGGACAAGCCCGCGGCCAGCCGGATCGCCCCGAGCCGGGCGATATCGCGCGCATGCACCGCGGCGGTGGCATCGATCGAGGCGAGATCCGCCGTCCACGCCAGTTGAGCAAGCGGCGCCAGTGCGAAACCGCTGCCGCAACCGTTCCAGTGCGCCGGGCCATCCGGCGGTGGCGGCAGGCTGTCGGGTGGTCCGACCCGGATGTCGGTGCGCGCCTCGACCTGCCCGCCCCGCACCTCGCAGGCCACGCTATAGACCTCGCTCATGCGCGCAT
Organism: Methyloversatilis sp.; assembly: GCF_965284615.1. GTDB lineage: Bacteria > Pseudomonadota > Gammaproteobacteria > Burkholderiales > Rhodocyclaceae > Methyloversatilis. Next base: position 2,173,195 of record NZ_OZ260098.1, on the reverse strand, counting down.
CGACGCAACACAGATGCAGCCCGTCACCCCGTCCCAGCGCGAGCGCATCGAGCGTCGGCACCGACACCAGCGGCAGCCCGGCGCCGAGCGCCAGTCCTTGCGCCACCGACACGGCCAGCCGCAGGCCGGTGAAACTGCCCGGGCCGGCGCTGAATGCGATCGCATCGAGCTGGTTCAGCGTCAGGCCTGCCTCGTCCAGCAGTTCGCCCACCCAGCCGAGGATGAACTGCGCGTGCGTGCCCGGTGTTCCGCCCTCCCTCGACAACATGCGGTCATCGAGGCGCAGCGCGACGGAGGCGATTTCAGCGGACGTTTCGAGAGCAAGCAGCTTCATGCAGTGCAGCAACTGGGGGCAAAGGCGAATTGTAGGGGCTTCTGTTGCCTGCGGCGCGGGCGGATACTTCAAGTTCGCCGCGGGTACCGCCGTTACACATGACTGTGCCCCAGAGTCCGGAGTCCGTCACACCTCATGTTCCTGCCGACCGAAGTCCTCGACAAGATGCGCGTGGTCATCGCCGACGCGAATCAGGTCGTGCGTACCTGGGTGCGCACGCAGCTGTCGCAGGCGGGCGTCAAGCACGTGGGCATGGCCGGCAGCTCGGCCGACCTGCTGCGGCAATGCTCGGCAGCTACGCCCGACGTCGTGCTGTGTGACTACAACTTCGGTGAGAAGCAGGACGGATTGCGGGTGCTCGAAGAATTGCGACTGAACGACATCCTGCCGCTGTCCTCCGTCTTCATGATCGTGACCGGAGAGCGCGTCCGCAAGCGCGTCGTCGCGGCCGCAGAATTTGCCCCCGACGACTACCTGCTCAAGCCCTTCACGTCCGGTCAGCTCGGCGAACGTCTGGTCAAGGCGGTCGAAAAGAAGCACGCGCTGAAGTCGATCTACGAACAGATGGCGGCGCGCAATCTCGAAGCACTGATAGAAGAGTGCGACAAGGTGCTCGCCAATCAGCCACGCTACTCGATGGACGCGCTGCGCATCCGGGCCGAAGCCTTGATCGCCCTGGGTCGCCTCGACGAAGCCACCGAGATCTACAAGGCGGTGATGGCCCGCAACACCGTGCCCTGGGCGCGCATCGGTTATGCGATGGTGCTGCGCGAACGTGGCGACGTGGCGGAAGCCGCACGCCACGCGGCCGAGATCAACGAGGAATTTCCCGAGTTCATGGGCGTGTACGACTTCCTCGGCGAACTGCACGAACGCAATGGCGAACTCGAACAGGCGCGTACCTATTACGAGCGCGCTGACTCGATCGCGCCGGACAATCTCCGCCGGCTGCGCAGCATCGGCGAGATCTGTCTCGAGTCCGGTGAAGTCGAGCGCGCGGCAAGCGTGATGCGCCGCGTGGTCGAGCGGACCGAGGGGACGTCACTGGCCAGCGCCGAGGACCATCTGACGCTGATCAAGAGCCTGATCGAACTGCCCGACGCGGCTGAGGAACTGAATGCCCGCTTCGAAACGATGCGCGGTCTGCTCGGCGGCAGCGAAACGGCGGCAGTGCTGTCGGACGTGGTCGAGGCGCGCATGCTGTCGCAGCGCGGCGACGAGGGCGGCGCGCGCGAAGCGATCAACCGTGCGCTGCAGACGCACGCGCGCCTCAGCAAACCGGACACGCTGGCGACCAGCGAACTGGCCGAAGCCTGTTTCGCCACCAACAACGAGGAAGCCGCAGCCGGTCTGGTCAACAAGATCGAAGCCGCCGGCGGTACGGTATCGAACCGCCTGAAACGCCAGAACGCGCGCTCGGCCCGCGAGCGGGCTCAGGCGGCCGCGGCAAATCTGGCCGAGGAAAGCGCAGCCGGCCCCGACCTCGACCACGTTGACGCCGAACTGGCTCGACTGGCCGAACTGATCAGACAGCTCGACCCGCACTGGGACGACGCTTTGGCCGAGGACGCGCGCAATATCCTGATCGACGTGTTCACGCTCGCCCCGCGCGAGCGCCGCGTGATCGACGCGCACATCCAGTACAACCGCGTTGCGCAGAAGCACGGCTACGACCGGCACAAGCCGACCGCCCGCGCCGTCTGATCGCGCCTCAGGCGTGCAGCAATCCGTGCAGCGGCGGCGTCGTCGCCAAGGCGGCAACCGGGCTTACACCGAGCCAGTCGCGCGCGATCGATGCATAGACCGACCTGAAATCGACCGCCGGCACGAAGGCGCCGCGTTCATCGAGCACATCGAAGCTCAATGCGCGGCCATGCAGTCCGCCGACGACGCGACCGCCGGTGAGCAGCTGGATGCCGGCATTGCCGTGGTCGGTGCCGGCGCTCAGATTTTCGTGCGCCAGTCGCCCGAACTCGCTGCGCGTGAGGACCAGCGTATCGCGCCAGCGCCCCATCGCGCTCAGTGCGCTGCGCAGCGCCGTCATAGACGCGGCGAGCGAAGCCAGCAAAGGGGCGTGGGCCGAAGGCTGGTTCTCGTGCGTATCGAAGCCATCGAGGGCCACCCGCACCACCGCGGCATCCGAGCCCGACAGCAGTTCGGCGCAGGCCTGCGCCAGGGCGCATCCGAGCATGTCCTGCGGAAAGCCGAAGCGCCCGGCAACATTCTCCGGATACTCGTCGGCCAGTCGGCGGCACCGCGGCAAGCCGTGTACAGGTCCCGGCAGGTCGGACGACACCGTCAAGGCCTGCGTCGCCGCGTGGCGGACGCCGTCATGCAGCGACAGGCAGCGCGCCAGCCAGCCGGTCTGCAGCGGCGCGTCTTCGAGCAGGGCGCTGTCGAGAATTTCGGTCGCACGATGGTGCGACACGCTGCCGCCGGTACAGCCCACGCCCTGCACCAGCGCAAGCTCGCCGGCATCCCACAACGGCATCAGCGGACGCAGTGACGGATGCAGGGCCTGACCCGGTGCGATCGGCAGCACCGTGCGCCGGTCGAGTGCAATGGTCGGACGGGCGCGGTAGTAGGCGGGGTCGGCGTGCGGTGCCAGCGTATTCAGCGCGTCGTTGCCGCCGACCAGATCGATCAGGAACAGAAGTCGTGGAGCGGGCGCAGGTTCGCTTGCGCGAAGTTCGCTGGCCAGCGCCAGCGAGGCGCTTCCGGCGGTCAGCAGAAAATGCCTACGGTCCATTCAGGCTCCCGAAAACAAAAGACCTGCCCCTGGGGGCAGGTCGCAATGCCGCTGCGCGGCAACCCACGGAGAGGAGGTGTGGGCCGAAAACTGCTGTAGCGGACAACGGGCGAAACTGGGAAAAGCGAAGCGGGAGGCCGAAGCCGTTCACGGCCGAGGTGCGTCGCGGTAGAGCTCGCGGGCCGCATCGCGGATGTCGCGTCGCAACTGGCGACGTTCTTCAGGCGTCATCCGGTTTCCGCGCTGGTCGCCGAAGTCGAGACGCCGGACCGGGCTGGCTTCCTCGTCGAAACGGCGCATCGGCTGCAGCGTCGCCCCCGCCGGAATCACGCGCTCGAAGCGCTGCGGCTCGACGAAATCCCGACGCGCGCCCGCTTCACCCGGGCCTGCCAATGCCGGTGCCGATGCGAACAACACCGCACCCACACAGGACCCGGCAAGGATGCCGTACAGTCGCGAGCCGGCAAGGTCAGCACACTTCATCCGATTACGCTCCTCAAATCGCTAGTGTTCAACAGTCTCCAGAAGGCCGGCCGCGCCAGCCAACTGTGCGCCGTCGCCCGGATTGTAGAGGTAGCGACTGGAGCGGTGTAGCGCGTACTGCAGCAGCAGGTGCGAATCCGCAACACTGTCGCCAGCCGTCTCCGGTCTGTCGATCGCGGGGGCGGCTGCCTGAACGGCCGGCCCCACCCCTTCCGACGGCGTCTGTACAGCTGGCACAACCGCTGCCATGACGAAGGCCGGTACAGCGCAAAGCACTGCAATGCCCATCAGTCTGCGTTTGCTCACCCCGTTGTCCCCCCTGAAGCCCTGCGTCAATTACCTTGGACTCCATGCTGTGCAGCGGCTGTAAGCCTTATGTGTGGCGGCGGCAGGGCTTTGTAAGCGCGGGTAACGACCTTCTCGATGCGTTACATCCGCTCACGGCGCAATTGAATTGCGCCAATGCGCTCGGGTAGCATCGGTCCATGGAAGAAAAAAAACGCAAGATACTCGTCGTCGATGACGACGCCCGCCTGCGCGCGCTACTCGAACGCTACCTCGGCGAACAGGGCTTCACGGTCAAGGCGGTAGCCGACAGCACGCAGATGGACCGCGCGCTGGCCCGCGAGCTTTACGACCTGATGGTGCTCGACCTGATGCTGCCGGGCGAGGACGGACTGGCCATCTGCCGACGGCTGCGCGCTCAGGACAACACGATTCCGGTGGTCATGCTGACCGCCAAGGGTGACGAGGTCGATCGCATCGTCGGCCTCGAAATGGGCGCCGACGACTACCTGCCCAAGCCCTTCAACCCGCGGGAACTGGTCGCCCGCATCAACGCGGTACTGCGCCGTCAGGCGCCGAAACCGCCGCCGGGCGCGCCGACTCTGGACGAACGTGTGGTGCGCTTCGGCCAGGTCGAGGTCAATCTGGCCGCACGTACGCTCACCCGCAACGGACAGGAGCAGGTGCTGACGACGGGCGAGTTCTCGCTGCTGCGCGTACTGCTCGAATCGCCGCGCGTGCCGCTGTCGCGCGACAAGCTGATGGAACTGGCGCGCGGCCGTGAGTACGACGCCTTCGACCGCTCGATCGACGTGCAGATGTCGCGTCTGCGCAAGCTGGTCGAGGACGATCCGGCCAAGCCGCGGTATCTGCAGACGGTATGGGGCTTCGGTTACGTGTTCGTGCCTGACGGCACCCGCCATGGCTGACGCCCGCCCCGGGCACGCGCCGAAGTGGTAAAGCGGGCACGTCGGCGCGGCAGCCTGACGCGCTGGACCGGACAGAATCTGAGTCGCCCGCTGCGTCGCTTCACGCTGCTGCCGCGTTCGCTGCTTGCGCGCACCTTCCTGCTGCTGGCCGGTCTGCTCACCGCGTCGGTGCTGGCCTGGTCCGGCATCTACAGCTGGCTTGAACAGGGGCCGCGCGCTCAGCAGGCGGCGCAGATCGTCATCAGCGTGATCAACCTGACCCGCGCCTCGCTGGTCAGCGCCGATCCGCAGCGCCGGCTCGAACTGCTCACCGAACTGTCGATGCGCGAGGGCCTGCGCATCTATCCCGACGGCGACATTCCAGGCTTCCAGCCGGTCAAGGGCGACAGCACGCTGCTCGCCATCGAACAGGAACTGCGCAAGCGGCTCGATCCGCGCACGCGCATCGTCGTCACCAAGGGTCTGCAGAGCGGACTGTTCGTCAGCTTCAGCATTGCCGACGAAGAAGGCGTTGACGACTACTGGCTCATGCTGCCGCGCAACCGCATCGAACGCCCGCTGGCGCTGGAGGTGATCGGCTGGGGCACGGCTGCCCTGCTGCTCGCGCTGGGCGGCGCCTATCTGATCGTGCAGCGGGTAACGCGGCCGCTGGCGGCGATGAAGCGCGCCGCACGGGCCATCGGGCGCGGCGAGCGCCCTGCCCCGCTGGCCGAATGCGGCGCCGAGGAATTGGCCGAAGTGGCGCACGCCTTCAACCAGATGGCGGACGACATCGCCCGCAACGAGGACGAGCGCGCACTGATCCTGGCCGGCATCTCACACGATCTGCGCACGCCGCTGACCCGTCTGCGGCTCGACATGGAACTGGCGGGGCTGGACCCCGAAACCGTGCGCGACATGAGCGCCGACATCGACGACATGGACAAGATCATCGGCCAGTTCCTCGATTTCGCGCGCATCACCACCGGCGAGGAGCCGATCGACGGCGATCTGGCCAGTCTGGTGCTGGAAGCGGCGCAAGCCTACGCGCGCCACGACAAGCCGGTCAGTACCGGCCACATCGATCCGCTGCCGGCAATGCGCTTTCGCCCGCTGGCGATCCGCCGCTGCCTGAACAACCTGATCGACAATGCGCTGCGCCACGCCGGCGAAGACCAGCCGATAGAGCTGAACTGCAGTCTGGATGGCAACGAGGTCAGGATAGACGTGAGCGACCGCGGACCAGGTATTCCGCCTGAGCATGTCGAGCGGCTGAAGCGCCCGTTCACCCGGCTCGACAACGCTCGCACCGGCCAGAGCGGCGCCGGGCTGGGGCTGGCCATCGTTGAGCGCACGATGCGCGCGCACGGCGGGCGCTTCGACCTGCTGCCGCGCGAGGGCGGTGGGCTGATCGCCCGCCTGACCCTGCCGGTGACGGCAAACGCGGCAAACGCGGCAAGCGCGAAAAGCTAGTGCTTGGTCGCTTCTGCCGCCTCGGCGGTCGCCGGCGCGTCGGCCGCGCCGCGCGCTGCGGTGCGGTCGAGCAGGATGCGCAGGTGGCCGAGAGACAGCAGTTGCGCATAGACCAGCCCCATCCAGCCACGACGGAACAGATCGACGGCCGCTGCCGCCGAAAGTGCCTGCAGCTTGGCTTCGTCGATCACCCACAGGCCGTCGAGGCGGAACTTGCGACCGTCGTTGAGCTCGGCCATCGCACTCATCTCGTTGAGCAGGCCGAGCTGCTCGACCTCACGGCAGAACTCGGCGGTACGCTGCGCCTCGTTCTGATAGCCCTGCACGAAGGCGAGCGCATTCTTCAGGAAATCGGTTTCGGCACCGTTCTCGTCGAACAGGCGTTCGCCCTCTTCGGTGTTGAAGCCGGGGAACTTGTCGTCCATGCACACCAGAAGTTTGTCCGGCGCGTTGTTGTCCTGCACCGCGACGAAGGGGTAGCGGCGCACGAAGGCCGGTACGTAGCGTGCGTCCCATTTGCCTTCCGGCGTGACATAGAGGTTTTCAGCGTCGCGCAGGCCGAGCAGCGCGACCGGTACCAGGCCGCCGGGCAGGCGGGCGAACACGATGGGGTATTCGCGGGCGACGTCGCCGAACTCGACCAGGGCCAGCGGGACGCAATTGGTTTCCGCCGCGAACTTCAGGTTGTCCTGAGGCTTCAGGCGCAGGTCGCGGTGGGTGTCGCGGTTCAGCACGACCACGTTGTCGTAGAAAAGCAGGGTTTTCATGGCAGTCCTCGGTTCGGCTCGGGTCATGTAGGCGACGCGCAGCGCCGCGATTCTATGCCGGCCGCGATGACGTCCCTGCGAAAAACGACCGCCGTCCACGCGATGTAGCCGTCCCGCAACGCGATAAAATCACGCCTCGACGCAGAAACGCCACGCCATGACCCAGACTGCCACCACCTTCTACGAACACATCGGCGGCGAGCCGACCATCCGTCGTCTCGTTGACCGCTTCTACGAGCTGATGGACACGCTGCCGGAGGCCTACGGCATCCGCAAGCTGCATCCGGCCGACCTGTCCGGCTCCAACCAGAAACTGTTCATGTATCTGTCGGGCTGGCTCGGCGGCCCGCAGCTGTTCGTGCAGGCCTACGGTCACCCGCGCCTGCGCGCCCGTCACCTGCCCTTCACCATCGGCGAGGCCGAGCGCGACCAGTGGCTCATGTGCATGCGCATGGCGATGGACGAGGTGCTGCCGCCTGACGAAGCCAACGCCCAGTTGCTGAGTGCCATCGAAGACCTCGCCGACCACATGCGCAATCGCGAGGGCTGATATCGTCAGCCCAGGTCGCGCGTGACCGACTGCAGGCGCAACCGGCGCGCGTGGGCGTGCCGGGCGTGCAGTCGAGGATCGGAAGCGACAATGCTCACCGTTTCGCCGATCACCATCACGACGCCCAGCACCGGCAGCACCAGCAGCAGACCGGCGACGCCGGCCACCGCGCCGCCGACGAAAATCATCAGCACCGTCACCAGCGGATGCATCTTCAGGCTGCGGCCTATGGTCAGCGGCATGAACACGAAATCGTCGAGCAGACGGACGCAGACGAACAGACCGACCGCCGCATAGGCGACCGACGGCGAGCCCGGAAAATCGGTCGCCGCCACCATCACCACTACCGCGCAGCCAAGTATCGAGCCGACATAAGGCACCCAGGCCAGCACTGCGGTGATCAGCGCCAGCATCAGCGGCGACGACAGCCCGATCAGCCACAGGCCGACGGCCAGACAGGCGGCGTCGAGCACGGTGAGCTTGATCAGACCCTGGAAGTAGGCACGCGTGGTGCGGTCGACCTCATACAGCAGGTGCAGCGTGCGCTCGAAGAAGGCGTTCGGCACCGCACGTGCGAGGAAACGCTGGAAGCGCCGGCCGTCGCGCAGGAAGAAGTAGGCGAGGAAAGGCGCCAGCAGGAAGGACGGTAGCCAGGCGGCGATGCCCAGCATCAGCGCCGGCAGGCGTTCCTCGGCAAAGCCCTCCCCCGCCGCGGCAATGTGCGACGACACGGCATCCGCCACGTGCGCGTCGCGCATGAAGCGCGAACGGGCTTCGAGCGCGCGCAGCGTGTCGTCGAGCAAGGCCAGCCCGCCCTGCAGATAGCGCTGCCCGGTGTCCTGCACGCTGACCGCGTGCGCGGCAAACCAGGGCAGCACCAGCACGAAACAGACGACCAGCAGCAGTGCGAACACGCCGACCGTGATGTTGGCCGCTGCCGCCTGCGAAAAGCCGGCGAACATCAGCCGCTGCATCGGCGGGTAGAGAAAGTAGTAGGCGATCAGCCCGAACAGGAAGGGCAGCACCAGCCACAGCACGTGCTGGAACAGATAGAGCGCCAGCGTGGTGGCCAGCAGGATGCCGCACCACGCCACGGGTCCGGCGCCCGAGGGCTGCAGCCGCCTCACAGATGCCCTTCCTGGCGGGCGCCGGCATTGGCCTGACGCAGCCGGCCGCCCAGATGGCGTGCCAGCGCCAAGGCGATCTTGGAGGCGATCTTGGGATGGGTTTCCAGCAGGCTCATGAAGTCGGCGCGGAAAAACACCACCAGCCGGCAGTCGCTGTGCGCCCTCGCCTGCGCCGCGCGCGGCGCCTGATCGAGCAGCGCCAGTTCGCCGAACACCTCGCCGCTGCCGAGCAGCGCCAGCCGCTGCTGGCGGTTGCCGTCGGCGCGCAGGATTTCGACCTCGCCCTCGACCACGGCATAGATCGCCTGCCCCTCGTCGCCCTCGTCGAACACGATTTCGCCGGCCAGATACTGGCGTTCGTGCCGCAGGGCCTGCACCACCTTCAGTTCGCGTGCGGTCAGCGACGCGAAGAGCTTGATCTGGCGCAGCGGCTGCAGCACTGCGCGGTCGTCGTCGCGGCCGAAAAGACGCACTTCTGGGCTCCTGGCGTAGGTGGGCAGTCAGCGCGCAAGCATACCGGCTTTCCGCCGGCGCTTTCGCCACGGCACACGGAATTCCCCCTATCCTTGCCGGTCACAGGCGCGATCGCCACAACAAGAACAGACCATGACATCCCGACTTCTGCGCTGGATCGATCTGAACATCCTGTCCCTCGGGCGCGAGATGCGCCTCTCCTACCTGCCGCCGCTGATGGTCTACATGGCCGCAGGCATCCAGGGCCTGACCGGCATCGTCGGCACCTTCTTCGTCAAGGACTACCTCGGGCTGTCGGCCGAATTCCTGGCCATGCTGGGCTTCTGGGTCGGTATTCCGTGGGCGCTGAAGATGCCGATGGGCCATCTGGTCGATCTGCTGTGGCGCTTCAAGAGCCTGCTCATCTACCTCGGCGCCGGCCTGATCGCCGCCAGCCTGCTCATCATGGCCGGCCTGATCGCCGAGCGCGAGGCGATGGCGGCGGTGCTGCCGGTCAATACCTGGTTCGTCATCAGCGCGCTGCTGAGCCCGATCGGCTACGTGCTGCAGGACGCGGTGGCGGATGCGATGACGGTGGAAGCCGTACCGCATGTCAACGAGAACGGCGCGCCGGTGCCGCCGGCCAGACTGAAGCTGATGCACACCACGATGCAGACGCTCGGCCGTGTGGCCATCATCGGCGGCAGCGTGCTGGTGGCGCTGATCAATCTTTACGTGTTCGCCGGCACCGAGAAGCTGCCGGAGGCGCAGAAGGTACTGATCTACCGCGACGTCTACCTGATGGCACTGACCATTCCCGCCATTTCCGTCGCCGGCGTGGCCTTCGCCGCCTGGCTCAAGCGCGGCGCCATCGCGGCCCACATGGCGCGCGGGTTGTCGCGCGCCGAGGCCGCCGCGCTGCTGCGCGACCCCGACAGCCACACCGATCCGAACTGGTGGATCCTCGGCGGCAGTCTGGTGTTCGTCGTGTTCACGCTGGGCATGGGTCTGTCCGACCTCAAGTGGAACCAGGAAATCATCTTCCTCGGCTCCTTCACCATCATCGCCTTCCTGATGACCCGGCTCACCCGCGAGCTTGACGCCAGTGCGCGCAATACGCTGATCGGCACCGCGCTGGTCATCTTCATGTTCCGTGCCACGCCCGGCACCGGCCCCGGCGTGTCTTGGTGGACCATAGACGTGCTCGGCTTCGATCAGGCCTTCTTTTCGGTGCTGTCGCTGATCGGCTCCACGCTGACGCTGATCGGCATGTTCATGTTCCGCCGCTTCATGGCCGAACGCTCGATCACCTATGTGGTCGGCTGGCTTACCGCGGCAGGTTTCATCCTGTCGATGCCGACGCTGGGCATGAGTCTGGGCCTGCACGAATGGACGGCCCGCATGACCGGCGGCGTGGTCAACGCACGCTTCATCGCGGTGATCGATACGGCGCTGGAATCGCCGCTGGGGCAGATTTCGATGATTCCGATGCTGGCCTGGATCGCCAATTCGGCGCCGGCCCATCTGAAGGCGACCTTCTTCGCGGTGATGGCCTCCTTCACCAATCTGGCGCTGTCGGCCAGCCAGCTCGGCACCAAATACCTGAACCAGATCTACGTGCTGTCGCGCGAAGTGAAGGACCCGGCCACAGGCGCAGTGATGACCGCCGCCAACTACAGCGACCTGACGCCCTTGCTGCTGACCGTGGTTGGCATTGCCGTGCTGATGCCGGTCAGCGCCATACTGGTTGCGCGCTGGCTTGGTTTGCGCAGTGCGTGATCGGCAGGTGGAGCCAGCGTTTCACAGGAGCGAGCTTGCTCGCGACTGCAACCTGAATCGAGGCCGGCGGCCTGCGCCTGCCGTATCGCGACCAGAGGTCGCTCCCACAAGAGCTGCTCCCGCCCGTCATCGGAGCGGGTTCTTGTGGGAGCGAGCTTGCTCGCGATTGCCGCCCGAATCGAAGCCGGCGGCCAACGATCGCGCAGTCGCGGTCAGAGGACCGCTCCCACGGGGTTCCCGGCGTCAGCCTTCCAGCCAGCGCTCGACCAGCCGCGTCCAGTAGGCGACGCCCAGCGGAATGATGCCGTCGTTGAAGTCGTAACGCGGGTTGTGCAGCATGCAGCCGCCGCCTTCGGCGTGCGCCGGGTCGGAGGCCGCGTCCGGTCCACCACCGTTGCCCAGCCAGACGTAGCAGCCGGGCTTCTCCTGCAGCATGTAGGCGAAGTCCTCGGCACCCATGCTGGGCGGGTAGTTCGTATGCACACTGCCGTCGCCGAACACTTCCCGCGCGACCGTCGCGCAGAAGGCGGCCTCGCTTTCGCTGTTGAGGGTCGGCGGGTAACCCCGACGGTAGGCCGCCGATGCGGTGACGCCGTGCGCGGAGGCTACGCCCTGCACCACGCGCGCGATGCCGGCTTCCAGCTGGTCACGCACTTCCGGCGTGAAGGCGCGCGCCGTGCCGCGCAGCGTCGCCGACTGCGGGATCACGTTGTAGGCCTCGCCGGCATTGAACTGGGTGATGCTGACCACGCCGCATTCGACCGGCGGCACATTGCGCGACACGATGGACTGCAGCGACTGTACGATGGCCGCGCCGGCGAGCACCGGGTCGGCGCCCAGATGCGGCATCGCCGCGTGTGCGCCGCGCCCGTCTATCGTGATGTCGATCGAATCGCTGCAGGCCATCGCCGGCCCGGTATGTACGGCCATCTGGCCGACCGGCAGGCCGGGCCAGTTGTGCAGGCCGAACACCGCCTGCATCGGGAAGCGCTCGAACAGCCCGTCGGCAATCATCGCCGGCGCGCCGCCCATGCCCTCCTCCGCCGGCTGGAAGATGAAGTACACGGTGCCGTCGAATCCGCGCGTCTCGGCCAGATACTCCGCCGCCGCCAGCAGCATCGCGGTATGCCCGTCGTGGCCGCAGCCGTGCATGCGCCCCGGATGCGTCGAGCGATGAGCGAAGGTGTTCTGCTCGGTCATCGGCAGCGCGTCCATGTCGGCGCGCAGGCCGATTGCGCCGCGGCCCGAGCCGTTGCGCAGCACACCGACCACCCCGGTACGACCGATGCCTTCATGCACTTCGATGCCGGCCGCGCGCAAGGTGCGGGCGACCACGTCGGCGGTGCGATTTTCCTCGAAGGCCAGTTCCGGATGGGCGTGCAGGTCGCGCCGGGTCTGGGTCCAGCGCTCGACACGCGCGACCAGCGCCTCGATCAGCGGGTGCGTGCTGCTCATTGCAATTCCTCAATATCGGAAAACATCGCCGCCTGACCGCGCAGCACGCCGTCGGCGTCGATCACGTTCCACACCGTCGCACGACTGATGCGGAACAGCGTGCCGTCGCTGCGCACGCGGATGCCGCAGTAGTCGGCGATATAGCCCTGTCGTGTCACCAGATCGAGCAGACGCGCACGTTCGTCGCGCTCAGGCGCGCGCGCCGACAGACGCGACGGCAGCGTGACGAAGGTGGCCCAGTCGTAGCCGAACAGTTGCTGCGCGAACGCATTGGCGTAGTTGAACACCGGATCGGTCTCCGTGCCGTGCGACACCAGCGCGAACGGCGCGTGATACAGCGTGTGCGGATCGGACGGCAGCAGTTGTCCGGTCACGCGGTGAAAGCTGTCGGCCAGCAATGCGCTGTGCTCGCGCAGGAAGGTGTCGTCGGGCGGTGCACTCATGGCCCAAAGATACCATCGCTCGCCGACGAGCCGGGCCGGTTCCACCGCGCGGCCGGCACCTCCCGGAGGACGACACCCCGTTCGGCAGCCTTCGGTGTGCGTAGTCCGGACGGACTATCGCTCGTCATGCGCGCGCAATGCTCGCCACGCAAGGTTGCGGCTGAAAACACCTTCACGGAGCCGCAACATGAAATTCACACTGGGCGCAGCCGCACTGGCCCTCGCCTTCGTCGCGCCGGCGCAGGCACAGATCACGAGCCTGGATCTGGCGAACTACAGCCTGGTCGCCACCTACGATCTGCCTGCTGCACGCGCGTCCGAAGCCTCAGCCGTCACCTGGAACTGGGACAGCGACACGTTGTTCGTGGTCGGCGACGAAGGCGACTACGTGGTCGAGGTGAACAAGCAGGGCCAGCTGATCGGTTCGATGAACCTGTTCGGCTTCGACGACACCGAAGGCCTCACCTATGTGGGCAACGGCCAGTTCGCCATCGTCGAGGAACGTCTGCAGGACGTCTACCTGTTCAGCTACCAGGCCGGCGGCGCGGTCGGCCGCAATAACCTGCCTTCCGTGTCGGTCGGTCCCACCGTCGGCAACATCGGTCTGGAAGACATTTCCTACGATCCGCTGAGCGGCCGCTTCGTGCTGGTGAAGGAGAAAGTGCCGCAGGCCGTCTATGACGCGGCCCTCGACTTCGCCAGCGGCGGCGCGACAGTGACCGAACTGGTGCCGCCAGCCAACCCGTTCGCCCAGATCTTCGGCACGCTGGACCTGTCCGGCGTGCAGGTGCTGAGCACGGTGCAGTCACTGCGTGGCACGACCGACCAGGACAACCTGCTGGTGTTCAGCCAGGAAACGCCGCGCCTGATGGAAGTGAGCCGCAGCGGTCAGATCCTCAGCAGCTTCGACTTCTCGGCCATCGCCGGCGATGCCGAAGGCGTCACCATCGACGGCAATGGCGTCATCTACATCGTCGGCGAAACGCCGCGTCTGTATGTGCTGGCGCCCACCCCGCCGGTGCCGGAACCCGGGATGGCCGCGCTGCTGCTGGCGGGCCTCAGCCTGATCGGTGCCACCGCGCGTCGTCGCATGTCCTTCTGATCCCCCTCACACCCCGCCACGGAGAACACAACATGAACAAGCTCATCGCACTGCTGATCGCTGCCGGCCTTGCACCGCAAATGGCTCACGCCGAAGTCCGCATCACCGAGTGGATGTACTCGGGCGGCAGCGGCGAATTCATCGAATTCACCAACCTGGGCAGCAGCGCCATCGACTTCACCGGCTGGAGCTATGACGACGACAGCCGTCTGCCGGGCGTGTTCGACCTGAGCGGCTTCGGTCTGGTCGGTGCTGGCGAATCGGTGGTCATCACCGAAATCGAAGCCGACACCTTCCGTCTCGACTGGAACCTCGGCGCCAGCGTCAAGGTGCTGGGCGGCTACACCAACAACATCGGCCGCGCCGACGAACTGAATCTGTTCGACGCCTCGGGTTCGCTGGTTGACCGCCTGGCCTACGGTGACAACAGCGCCGCCGGTGGCCCGCGCACCCAGGGCGTCAGCGGCCGCGCCTCATCTGAAGCCGCGCTCGGCGCGAACGACGCAACGCAGTGGGTGCTGTCGTCGGTCGGCGACGTCGAAGGTTCCTACGTGTCGCTCAGCGGTGCCGTGGCCAGCCCGGGCGTCACCGCCTTCGCCGCGGCCGTGCCGGAGCCCGAAACCTACGCCATGCTGCTGGCCGGCCTGGGCATGATCGGCTTCGCCGCCCGCCGCCGCGGCTGATCGGCATCACGTGAGCCACGCAGTCCCGTCGGGCTGCGTGGCTCAACGGCAGCACAAGAACAAGAAAGCACGTCACCCGATCGGCGCGATCGACCCTTCGGACGATGGCGGACGACAGGACATATGCGTAAAGATGACGGTACACACAACGTCGCCTGCCGACAGACGTCCCGAGGAACTCATCCGATGCGCATGCCGTTCGCCGCTGCTTTGCTGATTGGCACAGTTCTTCTCAGCCCAGTCGCACACGCCACATCCATCGCGGGAAACGTGTCCTGCAGCGGCGAGCTGAGCATCTCGTCCGACACCTATGGTCACCTGTCGTGCGCCGGCAACTTCTCCCTCAGCGACGCGGTGGTCACGGACCCGATCAAGCTCGTGCTCGAAGCATCCGGCAGCCTGACGCTGCTGCGCTCCAGCCTGGAAGCCCCCGAACTCGTGCTCGTCGCGCCGCATATCGACGTCAACTCCGATTCGACACTGCGGACAAGCGGCGCTCTCGGCATCATCCCCGCGACACCGCAACCCGTGTCACCTGCCCACCCGTCGTCATTGACCGGAACCGGTCTACTGCCCACCCTTCCTGTCAATGGAGCGGGTGGCGCAACGCTGACGCTGTCTGGCGGCGGCCGCCTGCCCGGCTCTCGGCCTTTTACTCAGGGCGGTTCCGTCCAGCTGGGGCGAGACGGCGACGCTTCGGTCGCCATCGGCCCGAGTTCGAGCGGCGCTGGCGTACCTCCACTGTCGATCGCGAGCACCGTGCCGGAGCCGTCAGCCGCCTTGCTGCTGGCCGCGGGCCTGGGGGTGATCGCGCTGCGGCGCAGCATGGGCGCTGACCGTCGATAGTCAGAATCTCACCCTTCGGGCGTATGCTGCGCCCATGAGCACGCTGTACGGCATCGATTTCACGTCGTCGCCCTCGGCCCGCAAGCCGATCACCGTCGCCCGCGGCACGGTGGTGGCGGAGCGCGGACTGGTCCTCGAGGGCATCGAGCGCTTTCCGTCCTGGGACGGATTCGAGGCGTTCCTGAATCGCCCGGGCCCCTGGCTCGGGGCTTTCGACTTTCCTTTCGGGCTGCCGCGGGAATCAGTGCTCGAGCACGGCTGGCCGACCGACTGGGCCGGCATGGTGCGGGCCGTCGCGGCGCTTTCGCGCAGCGAATTCAAGAACCTGGCCGACGCCGAACGTGCGCAGCGCCCGGCAGGCCAGAAGTATCCGCACCGCGTGACCGACCGTCCTGCCGCGTCGCACAGCCCCCTCAAGTTCGTCAATCCACCGGTCGGATGGATGTTCCAGGAGGGCGCGCGCCGGCTGCTCGACGCCGGTGTCCACATTCCCGGCATGCACGGTGGCGACGCCCGTCGCATCGCACTGGAAGCCTATCCGGGCTGGCTGGCGCGCAGCATCGTCGCCGGCTCGTACAAAAGCGAAAACGCCGCCGGCCAGACACGCGAGCGCCTGGCCAACCGGATGCTCCTGACCGAAGCGCTGCTGCGTGGTCAGCATCCGCTGGGCGTGCCGCTCTGCTGTGACGATGCGCCGCTGCTCGAAGCGATGACCACCGACGGTACCGGCGACACGCTGGATTGCGTGCTCTGTCTGGTCGAGGGCGCGTGGGCATGGATGCGACGCGACGCCGGCTACGGCCTGCCGCTGCACATCGATCCGGTCGAGGGCTGGATCGTCGGCGTCACCGCGCCCGAACGGGGCGCCGTCACGACGCACTGACACGGCGCATCGAGCCGTCAATGGCCGGCGAGCAGCTTCTGCACCAGCGGGTGCTGTACACGTCGTTCGGCGGAGATCGCGTAGAAGTGTTCGACCACTTCGGTACAGCGGCCAAGCAGCTGCAACTGGCGGTGGTGCGTGAACTCCTCGTGTGACCACTCGGTCGCCGGAAAGGCCCCGAGGCCGCTTTCGCCGAAGGTGGCGAGCAGCGCGCTGTCCTCGAATTCGCCGGCGACATGCGGATGCAGCCCCTTGCGTTCGAACCAGTCGTCGATGCGCGCGCGCACTGCCGAGTGACGTGTCGGCAGCAGCAGCGGCATACGGTCGAGGCAGGCCGGAAAGCCTTCTCCGGCCTGTGCCGCGAGCGCGGCCGGCGCGTACCAGGCCAGCGCCGCGTCGCCGACCGCGTGACTGTAGACCCGCAGATTCGGATTGACCGGCGCCGGTCGGTCGGCCAGAACCACGTCTAGCCTGTGCAGGGCCAGATCGGCGAGCAATTCGTCGAAATTGCCCTCGACGCAGATCAGGTGCAGACCCGGGGTGTCGGTGGCCGGCGCCAGCAGGTGGCGCGCAGCTGGTTTCGGCAGGCCGTCGGAAATGCCCACCGACAGCCGCACGCCCTGCGCCTGGGCCGCTTCGCGCACCGCCAGTGGCAGTTGCTCGCCGAGCTGGAATATCTGTTCCGCCAGACGCAGCGCCGCGCTGCCGGCCGGGGTCAGTTCGACCGTGCGGCCGGACGGTTTGAACAGCGCGTGACCGAGCGCGCGCTCCAGTTCGCGGATCTGTGTGCTCACCGTCTGCACCGCCATGTCCAGCCGCTCGGCCGCACGGGCGATGCCGCCCTCCTTGGTGGCGACCCAGAAGTAATAGAGGTGGCGGTAGTTGAGCATGGCTGCCTTTAACTTCTTAATTTACGAAGTAAAGCTACTACAAACATCCATTTTTAGGAAACACATACGCGCGTAAGGTGGCGCTTCCATCCCACACAGGAGGTCCGCCATGGAAGTCATCGTCGAATCACGGAATCCGGAAGTCAGTGCCCTGCGCAGCGTGGCCGAGAACCGGCTGCGCTTCGTGCTGCGGCGACTCGCCTGGCGCGTGCCGAGAGCGAAGGTGAGGCTCGACGACACCAATGGTCCGCGTGGTGGCGTTGACAAGGAGGTGCGCGTCGAACTGCAGATGATCGGCAGCGAACCGGTGGTGGTCAGCGCCCGGTCGCGCGACTGGCGCGGTGCGCTCGACGCCGCCCTCGCCCGCGCCGCGCAGCGCCTGCTGCGCACGGTGCGCCGCGCGCGGCAGCACTCATCCGCCCGGACACTGAATTTCCAGACCGAATGAGCCCGCACGATCGGGCGCATCCGTCTCAACGCTTTCAACGAATGGAGTAATACAGACATGGAACATCGATATCCCCGTACCACCCCGCTCGGCCTGCGCGCCGAGGTCGCCGACGCGGTCGTCATCGACGGCGCCGGTCGCAAGGTCCTGCGCAATACCTACATGCTGCTTGGCCTGAACCTGGCGTTCAGCGCCCTCGTCGCCTACGTTGCCATGGCGGCGCGCTGGCCGGCACCAGGCATTCTGCTGACGCTGGCCGGCTATTTCGGCCTGCTGTTCGCAGTCAACAAGTTCCGCGACAGCGGCGCAGGGGTTCTGCTTACCTTCGCGCTGACCGGCTTCATGGGCTACACCATCGGCCCGCTGCTGAACGCGGTGATGAGCCTGCCAGGCGGCAGCCAGACCATCACGCTGGCGCTCGGCGCCACCGCTGGCGTCTTCCTCGCGATGTCCGGCTGGGCGACGGTGACGAAGCGCGATCTGTCGGGCATGGGCAGCTTCCTGTTCATCGGCATGGTGGTGGCGATCCTGGCCGGTCTGGGTGCCATGTTCTTCCAGATCCCTGCCCTGTCGCTGACCGTGTCCGCGGCCGTGGTGCTGCTGATGGCCGGCATGATCGCCTTCGAAACGCAGCGCATCGTGCGCGGAGGTGAGACGAACTACGTGATGGCCACCACCGGCCTGTTCGTGTCCATCTTCAACCTCTTTACCTCGCTGCTCCAGCTGTTCGGCTTCATGGGCAGCAGCAACGACTGACACTCCTCCGGTGCGATCCCGGTTGTCCGCGCGCGGCGCCCGCCGCCCGCGGACTTTTTTTCGTCCCGCAACGCGGCCGTGCCGGCTCAAGAAACCGGGAAATGCACCCGTTACCCTGCAGGACGGGTAGCCGCGGCGCCCGGGCAACACACAACACATACGCCCGCCGGAGGAGCCATGTTGAAAAATCTGAGTGTGCGCAAGGCCTTTGCACTGTTCGGTGCCTCGTCGGCACTGGTCTGCTGCGTCGTGCTGAACGTCGCCTCCGGCTGGGAGAACTGGCCGCTGCAGATCGGTGCTTCGCTGGTGCTGCTGATCGGCGGCGCGGTGACCGGTGCGCTGATCGGCCGCTTCTACGGCCTGCGCGCGGAAGTGATCGTCGGCGGCCTCAATGCGCTGGCCAAGGGCCACCTGGACTGCAAGCTGAGCCTCGACGGCAAGGACGATTTCGCCTGGCTGTGCTACGAGTACAACGCGGCCCGCAAGGCGGTGAAGCAGCTGGTCGAGCGCGTGCAAGGGCTGTCGGGCACGCTGACCAGTGCCGCGGTGGACCTGTCCACCTTCTCCGGCGCTGCGCGCGAGAACGGTACCCGCCAGCTCGATTCGATCCGCGCCGTCGGCAGCGCGATCGAACAGATGAGCGGCAACATTCGCGAGGTCGAGTCGCTGTCGCACGAGGCGAGCGAACTGGCGCGCAGCGCCGGCGAAGCATCGCAGGCGGGCAAGACGACGCTGCAGGCATCGCTGACCAGCGTCCATGCCGCCTCCGACAAGATGGCCAGCTCGCTCGCCGTGATCGAGCAGTTGGTCGAGGACTCGCGTGCGATCAACCGCATCAACGAACTGATCAAGGAACTGTCCGATCAGACCAACCTGCTGGCGCTGAACGCCGCCATCGAGGCTGCACGCGCCGGCGAACAGGGCCGCGGCTTTGCGGTGGTGGCCGACGAGGTGCGCAAGCTCGCGCAGCGCAGCCAGGCGTCGGCAAACGACATCAGCCAACTGGTGGTGCGCATCCGCGACGACGCCGAACAGACGATCGCGCTGGTCCGCAGTTCGAGCGAGGAAGTGAATGGCGCCACGCAGAACACGGCGGCTGCGGTCAGCGAGTTCGACGACATCCTGCAGCGCCTGCTCGAACTGTCGGGCAAGTCAACCACGATCAGCAGCAGCCTCAGCGTGCAGAACGCGGCGGTGAGCGAGATCGTGCGCAATAACGACGTCCTGTTCGCGCTGTCGGAAGAGAGCGCGCACGGTGCGCAGGAAACCGCCCGGCAGGGCAATGAAGTGGCCAGCGCGGCACAGACGCTGCAAGCCGCGGTGCAGGCCTTCAAGACCTGATCACCTCGGGCACCCCGCGGACGGCGTCGCCTGCACCCGTCGGCAAATCCGACTCCAAGTACGCAGCAAGGCAGGCATCAGAGATAAATGGCAAGCGGCATCCGCACACTGTTCAGTCCCGCCATCCGACTGATGAACCGGCTGGACTACCCCCGCAAGTTCGCGGTGCTGGGCTCCATGGTGCTGTTCGCCTTCGCGGTCGTCGTCTACAACCTCTACACCAGTCTGAGCGCGGACATCCGCGCGGCCCGGTACGAGCTTGAAGGCATCGCGCGCATCCGCACGTTGACGCAGGTCGTGCAGTCGCTGCAGAAGCATCGCGGCCTGGTTGCCGGCGAACTGGGCGGCGTCGCCACGATGCGACCCGAGCGCGAAGCGCGCGAAGCAGAGGTGACCGCCGCCTTCGAAGCGCTGGTGCAGGTACTCCCGCGCGATCTGACCACCAGCCGCGACTTCTTCGAGATGCGCACCGACTGGGAACGCCTGCGCATGCAGGGACCGGGCTGGTCTCCGGAAATCAGCTTCGAGGTGCACACGCGGCTGATCGAGCAGATGCTCAACTTCGAAGCCGACGTTGCTGACCGCTACCTGCTCACGCTGGACCCGGAACCGGCGTCCTACTATCTGATCGACAGCAGCGTGAGCAAGCTGCCGGCGACGATAGAACGACTCGGCAGGGTGCGTGCCTTCGGCACAGTCATCCTTTCGGCCGGATCGGCGACGACGCAACAGGTGATCGAGATGTCGGCGCTGGTCGCCGAACTCGATGCGGCGCGCAAGAGCGCCAGTTACAACATCGAAAAGACCGGCCGCTACAACCCCTCGTTGCAGGAAGCGGTGTCGAGGTCGGCCGCGGACATTGCCGACTCGCTGGGCAGCATCGTGCGTCAGGTCGAGACGCAGTTGCTGGCGTCGTCCGCACACACCCTGCTGTCTCCGCAGCTGTTCTTCGACGGCACGACGGCGGCCATCGACCGCATCTATGCGCAGATCGAACAGTCGCTGCTGCCGACGGCCGAGGCGCTGATCCGCCAGCGCATCGACCGGCTCGACCATGCGCTCAGTACCACCCTCGGTGTCGCCCTGCTGCTGCTCGGCGGAGCCGCCTACTGCGCCATCGGCGGCTATTTCGCGATCACCCGCACGGTGGCCGGCCTCGCCGCGTCGGCGCACGCGCTGGCCGGCGGTGATCTGAAGGTGCGCATCCGCCCCGACAGTCAGGACGAACTGGCGCAGGTCGCCGCCAGCTTCAACGAGATGGCGGACGGCCTGACCGGCCTGATGGCGGCGCGTGAAGAGGACGATGCGCGCATGCGCGCCATCATCGAGTCGGCTCTCGACGCCGTCGTGCAGATGAACGCCGACGGCCTGATCACCGGCTGGAATCTGCAGGCTGAGCGGATATTCGGCTGGTCGCGCGCGGACGTGATGGGCCGGCCGATGCACGACGTGATCATTCCCCCGGAACATCGCGACGCCCACGTGCGCGGCCTGAAGCACTTCATCACGTCCGGCGTCGGCCCGGTGCTGAACAAGCGGATCAAGATCAGCGGCCGTCATCGACAAGGACACGATCTGCCGATCGAACTGACCATTTCCGCGAACATGCATCGTGGCACCTACGAATTCAGCGCCTTCATCCGCGACATCACGGAACAGAAGCGCACCGAGGAACTGATCTGGACGCAGGCGAACTACGACGTGCTGACCCAGCTGCCGAACCGCCGCATGTTCCGCGACCGGCTGGAACAGGAACTGCGCAAGTCGCACCGCAGCGGCCGCCCGATGGTGCTGATGTTCATCGACCTCGATCGCTTCAAGGACGTGAACGACGCCTTCGGACACCAGACCGGCGATCTGGTGCTGATCGAGGCGGCGCGCCGCATCAGCAGCTGCGTCCGCGAGTCCGACACGGTGGCGCGGCTGGGCGGCGACGAGTTTACGGTCATCCTGTCGGAACAGGACGAACCCGCCGGGACCGAACGCATCGCCGCAGAGGTGTTGCGAGTGCTTCAGGCGCCGTTTGAACTTGGCCACGCCCACGCCCATCTGTCAGCCAGCATCGGCATCACCGTTTACCCGCAGGACGGCAGCGACGCCGACAGCCTGATCCGCAACGCCGATCAGGCGATGTACGGCGCCAAGGATGCCGGGCGCGACCGCTTCAACTACTTCGTCAGTTCGATGCAGGAGGCGGCGCTCAGGCGCCAGCAACTGGTGCAGGATCTGCGCACCGCGGTGACAACGACCAGTTCGTGCTGCACTACCAGCCCATCATCAGCCTGAGCAGCGGGCGCATCCACAAGGCCGAGGCGCTGTTGCGCTGGATGCATCCGGAGCGTGGCCTGGTCAGCCCGGCCGATTTCATCCCGCTGGCCGAGGAAACCGGCCTCATCGTGCCGATCGGCGACCGTGTGTTCCGCGACGCGACCCGCCAGCTGCTGCACTGGCGTGCGCACTACGCGCCGGAACTGCAGATGGGCGTAAACATGTCGCCGGCCCAGTTCGCACGCAGCGAGGGTCACGCCAACTGGGTGGCCCACATCGAGGCGCTCGGCCTGCCGGGCGACAGCGTGGTGATCGAAATCACCGAGAGCCTGCTGCTCGACGCCAGCAGCAGCGTGTCGCGACAGCTGCAGAAGTTCCGCGAGGCGGGCATGCAGATTTCGATCGACGACTTCGGCACCGGCTATTCGGCGCTGTCATACCTGAGCAAGTTCGACATGGACTACCTGAAGATCGACCAGTCCTTCGTGCGCAACATGACCGTGGATCCATCCGGCACCGCTCTGCCTGAGGCCATCGTGCTGCTGGCGCACAAGCTGGGCATCAAGGTGGTGGCGGAAGGCGTCGAAACGGTGGCGCAGCGCGACATCCTCGACGGGCTGGGCTGCGACTACGCACAGGGTTACCTGTTCGCGAAACCGCTGTCGGCTGCGGAGTTCGAGGCGCTGCTGCGGGTACAGCAAGCGTCGCCGCACAGCTTTGCGCACATGATGGGCATGAGCTAGCACGGCTCACGCGCGATCTGAGCCGCCATGGCCCCTAGGTTGCGGTGCGGTCTGGCAGCAGCCTGTCGTATTCCTTTTTCACCACCGCGTAGCACTCGCAGGTGCGCGCCTCCAGCCCTGCCCGGTCGAGCACGTGGATGTGGCCGCGCGCGTAGCGGATCAGACCGATCTTCTGCAGCTTCAGAGCCGCCTCGGTCACACCCTCGCGGCGCACGCCCAGCATGTTGGCGATCAGTTCCTGCGTCATCGTCAGCTCGTTGCCCTGCAGGCGGTCCAGGCTCAGCAGCAGCCAGCGGCACAACTGCTGGTCCAGCGTATGGTGGCGGTTGCACACAGCAGTCTGCGCCATCTGCGTGATCAGCGCCTGCGTGTAGCGCAGCAGCAGGTGCATGACCGGGCCGGCGCGGTTGAATTCTTCCTTGATCGTCTGCGAGCGCATGCGCACGCCCTTGCCGGCGCTCTGCACGACCGCTCGGCTGGGCGTTGACTCGCCGCCCATGAACAGCGAAATGCCGACCACGCCTTCGTTGCCGACCACGGCGATCTCGGCCGATGCGCCGTTTTCCATCACGTACAGCAGCGACACGATGGCGCTAGTGGGAAAGTAGACATGGCTGAGGGTGCGCCCGGATTCGTACAGCACCTCGCCCAGCGGCATATCGACCCATTCGAGGAAAGGCTGCCATCGCAGCCAGTCGGCCTCGGGCAGTGCGGCAAGCAGACGGTTGCTTTTCGGGTCTGCGGCGTTCACGTTCAGCGCCCTCCAGCGACTTTGGATAATCGAAAAAAAGCGTGCTGCATGCACGCCGGAAAACATCTGAAATCACTATAGCAAGCGATCACCCGGAAGCTATGTGCGTTACCGTACATAGCACCCGGACACCGCTGTTGCGTCAGCGGCGACCGTCGCCTTGGGTATTGACGATGATGTTGACGCGGCGGTTCTGCTGCCGCCCGCTGGCGGACTCGTTGCTGGTGATCGGTGCATGTTCGCCCATGCCGGAGGCGACGATGCGCGATGACGAAACGCCGCGGGCCACCAGATAGGCCTTCACCGAATCGGCCCGTCGCTGCGACAGGCCGAGATTGGCGTCACCGCGGCCCACGTTGTCGGTGTGCCCCTCCACCGTCGCGGTGCGCTCCGGATAGGCCTCCATGAACGCCGCAAGCTTGTCCAGGTCCGGTGCGACGCCTGCGATCAGCCCCGCTTCGCCGCTGCGAAACAGCACGTCACCCAGCGTGATGACCAGACCGCGATCGGTCGGACGGGCTTCGAGCTCATCCATCCGTGCCCGAGCGTCCGCATTCGCCTGTTCCGCCCTGGCCGCATCCGCGCGCGCAGTCTCTGCCTGACGGCGCGACAATTCGGCGTCGCCGCGGGCGTCCTCGGCGTCGCTGCGCGCCGATGTGGCATCGTCCCGCGCGACGTCGGCCTCACGCGTCCGGGCATCCAGTCGCGCGCCTTCGCGCTGCGCGGCGAGCTGGCTGCGCTGGTCTTCCGCCAGCCGCGCTTCGGCCAGTGCCCGCGCGATATCTATCCTGCGTTCAGCCATCACGACGCGATGTGCGGCCTGTTCGCTGTCGCGCGGCGGCAGTTCCGCCTCGCGCACCGCCGCTTCGGCATCGCGGAGCGCCTCCGGGGCGCGGCGCGCCAGCTGTGGGTCGGCCTGCAGTTGCGCCAGCCTGTTGCGTGCCGCGTCGGCACCGGGTGAAGAGTCAGGCAGTGTCGAACAGGCGGCCAGCGCAAGCGTGCTCAGCACGGCGGCCCCCAGTCGGGTCGCGGCGTATCGGGTGGTGTCCATCAGCGGTCTCCGGTGTTGCGCTGCATTTCCTGCTTCAGCGTGTCGGTGCTGAGGCTCATGTCCGCATTCACCGCGCGGGCACGCGCCAGAGCGGCACGGGCGGATGCCAGTTCGGCGGCGACTCGGGACTGCTCGGCCAGTCGATAGGCACGCCCCATGTCCTCCTGCCGCACGGCGTCACGGGCGGCATTGAGCTTGTCGCGAGCCTCGCCCAGTTCGTTGGCGGCAAAGTCGGTCACGCGTGCCTGCTCGGCGCTCGCGATGGCCCGCTCGGCCGCCTGCAGTGAAGCGGTGGGCGGCGGTGTTGACGCACAGCCGACGAGCGCAATCAGCACCGCCACTGCGGCAACACCCTGCCGGCCTGCCCGGTACGGGCTGGAATGCTTGTTCATATCGTGTTCCCTGTTGAAGCCGCCGGCGACACCGGTCGCCGTGCAGTCACGGCGCGATGCGCGCCCCAGGGGTGCGCTGCCGCCGCATCGTTCGGACATCAGTGTCGCGCCGCCGCACCCGCAGGTCGGTACGCTGGCGTACCCAGCGCCCTCAGCGCAGCGGCATACGCTGCGCAAGAAGGCCGGCGAACGCGTCGGCGTCCACCGGTCGGCCGAGCAGATGCCCCTGCACCGACTCGCACTGCCGGATACGCAACAGGGCAAGCTGCTGCTCGGTCTCCACCCCCTCCGCGATCACCTTCTGCCGCAGATGAGTGGCCATGCCGATGATGGCGCCGACGATGCCGTCGTCGCCCTCGTCGCTGTCAAGGTCGTGCACGAAGGACTGGTCGATCTTCAAGGCGTCGAACGGAAAGCGCCGCAGATAGCTCAGGCTGGAATAGCCGGTTCCGAAGTCGTCGATCACCAGCTGCACGCCGATGCACTTGAGCGACTTCAGTACGCTCATCGACGATTCGGCGTCCTCCATCAGCCGGCTCTCGGTCAGCTCCAGCTCCAGCAGGTGCGGCGGCACGCCGGCTTCACCGAGGATGCGCGCCACGCTGTCAGCGAAGCCCGGTCGCCACAACTCGACCGCCGAAATGTTGACGGCGACCGGCACCACGCGCAGACCCGCGTCCAGCCAGGCGCGTATCTGCCGGCACGCCTCGCGCATCACCCACTGTCCGATCGGCACGATGAGCCCGCATTCCTCCGCGATCTGTATGAACTGCGCCGGCGGGATCAGCCCGTGGACCGGATCGCGCCAGCGCAGCAGCGCCTCGGCGCCGGTCATGCCGCCCGACGCGAGATTCATCTGCGGCTGATAGTGCAGCCGGAACTCGGCGTTCCCCAGCGCCCGGCGCAGACCGCTCTCGATGAGCAGGCGATGCACCGCGCGCGCGTTCATCTCGGGGGTGAAGAACTGGCAGTTGTTCCGCCCTTGCGCCTTGGCGTGATACATCGCGGTATCGGCGTTCTGCATCATGGCGTCCGCCGTGTTGCCGTCGTCCGGATAGACGCTGATGCCGATGCTCAGCGTGATCTGCAGCGCGTGCCCGGCGACCTGCTGCGGTTCGATGAACGCCTGGTGCAACTTGTCGGCAACGCCGGCGGCGTCCTGCGGCTGTTCGATCTCGGCCAGCAGGATGACGAATTCGTCGCCGCCCTGGCGACACACCGAGTCGGTCGTGCGCACGCAGCCCACCAGCCGCTCCGCCACGCACTGCAGCAACTGGTCACCCACCGCGTGGCCGAGCGAATCGTTGATGCGCTTGAAGAAATCGAGATCGATGAAAAGCAGCGCGACCTGCTTGTGATGGCGCGCCGCCTGGCCGATCGCCTGCGCCAGCCGCTCGGTCAGCAGTGCGCGGTTGGGCAGCCCGGTCAGGAAGTCGTGCTGCGCCATGTGCGCCATGCGCAAGGTCATTGCGCGCGACTGGCTGACGTCGTGGAACACGATCACGGCGCCAGTCACCCGGCCCTGGCGGTCGTGTATCGGAGCGGCCGAATCCTCGATCGGCAGCTCGACGCCGTCGCGCCGGATGAGCAGGCAATCCATCGCCAGACCCACCGTCCTGTCCTCGGCGACGGCACGCTGCGCCGGGTTGGCGGCCACGGCGCGGGTGGTGCCGTCGATGACGGCGAATACCTCGGTCAGCGGTTGCCCCAGCGCCTCGCGCGCCGTCCAGCCGGTCATCGATTCGGCAACCCGGTTCATGTAGCTCACGCAGCCGTTGACATCGGTGGCCAGCACCGCGTCGCCGATCGAGTTGAGCGTCACCTGCGCCCGCTCCTTCTCGTCGAACAGCGCCTCCTCGGCCCGCTGCAGCACGGCCTCGGCAGCCTTGCGGCCGGTGATGTCCTCGACCGTCTGGACGCATCCTCGGGGCAGGCCGCCATCCGCCATGAATGCCGCATGCAGTCGCGCCCACACGACGACGCCATCGCTGTGCAGAAGACGCATCTCCGCGATGAAGGCGACAGCGCCCAGCAGCGCTGCAGCCCATTCCCGCTGCACGCGACTGCGGTCATCGGGGTGGACGAAGCGGCTCCAGTGCATGCCCTCGGCCTGTCCGACACCGAGTCCGGAAATCGTGCGGTAGGCGGCATTGGTGTAGGTGCAGTGACCCTGTGCGTCGGTCACCAGGATGCCCAGCGGAGACGCATCGCTGATCGCGCGAAAGCGCGCCTCGCTGAAGTGCAGCGCCCGCGCGGCTGTGCGTCTTTCCATTGCGTGGTCCACCGTGCGCGCCAGCCAGTGCGCATCGGTGTTCCCCCGGAGCAGGAAGTCGTGAGCGCCACGCTGCAGGGCGGCACGGGCGCGTGCCTCGCCGCCAGCCTCGGCCAGCACCAGCACGAGTGCGTCGGGGGCGAGCGCGCACAGCTGTTCGCATGCATCGAGCGCGTCGAGGGCGGGCGGATCCAGGTCGAGCAGCACGACGGCAATGCCGCCAGCGGCCAGCCTTTCGCGCGCATCGGCAAACGCGCTCACGCACTCGACCAGATAGGGGCGTCCGGTCATCGTGTGCGCCTCTCCGCCCTCCAGCGCGCTGCGCAGCCGCTCCGCGTCCTGCGGATCGGCGTTGACGATCAGTACCCGGGTTCGAGCGGCATCCATGTCACGGGCATCCATCGCACGCTCCCGGATCAGGCTGTGCAGAGGCTTCAGGGCAGGCGCTTGAGGCGCACATTGCCTTCCCAGATGCAACTCATCGAGCCGCAGCGGTAGCGGTGGACGGACACGAACATGTTGATGAACAGGTCCATGAAATTGCGTTGCACGCGGTAGGCGGCGCGCCCGCAGAGCGGGCATGGAATACCCTTCGCGTAGTGACCGGAATCGTCGCTGCGACCGGTCTGGCCGATAGCAGGTGTGCTCATCGGAGTCTCCGTCTGTTATCAGGCGCCGACGGTGGCCCGGTTGTCCGGACCGCCCGCCCGCTGCGACATCGCCGATCCGCCGTCCTCACGGCACCTGCTCAACGGCCGCCGGAGAACGGTTTGCCCGACGCTTACTTGTGCAGAATCTCGAAGCGTTCGATCTGCCGTTCCGCCTGCTCCTTGGTAAGGCCGTAGGCCTGCTGGATGCGGCCGGACAGTTCCATGCGCTTGCCGGCAATCACGTCGAGCTCGTCGTCGGTGAGCTTTCCCCAGCGCGCCTTGACGGTGCCCTTGAATTGCTTCCAGTTGCCTTCAACAGTGTCCCAGTTCATATCGGATACCCTCTCTCTGATTGACACACCTGCGAAATCGCCGGTGCATGACGCAAAGATTGGGACTTCGCGCGCGAGGGGTCGGTACGGTGTCGTACATAGACGCGACCTGCCGACGGACGGGTCAGCCCGGCAGACTCACCTCGACGTGGTGGGGCTGCCGGTCGTCGACCAGCAGCACCGCGCCGTCGCGACAGTAGGCGCCATCCAGCGTGACCAGGCTGTCCCGCCGTTGGCCGTCCTCCGCCGAGCGACCGACCACGATGTGATAAAGCGTTTCGCCGAAGCGGTAATCGATGACGAAGTCGCGCCACGCTGGCGGCATGCAGGGCCGGATGCGCAGCGTATCGCCCGTGCGTGTGAAACCGAGCAGTGATTCGAGCAGGAGCCGGTACATCCAGCCGGCGGAGCCGGTGTACCAGCTCCAGCCACCGCGGCCGGTGTGCGGGTCCGCCGCGTAAACGTCGGCGGCCATCACGTAGGGTTCGACGCGATAGATCGCCACCGCGTCCGCCGACAGCGCGTGATTGACCGGATTGATCATGTCGGCGACGGCCCAGGCGCGCTCGCCGTCGCCGAGCGCGGCGAAGGCCATCGCCGCCCAGATGGCGCCGTGCGTGTACTGGCCGCCGTTCTCGCGCACGCCCGGCACGTAGCCGCGGATGTAGCCCGGATCGAGGCCGGCCGTGTCGAACGGCGGGTCGAGCAGCTGCACCAGCGCGTCGGCACGGCGGACCAGCCGGGCATCGACCGACTGCATGGCAAGCCGCGCACGGCTGTGGTCGCCCTCGCCGCCGCCGGACAGCACCGACCAGCTCTGCGAGATCGAATCGATGCTGCATTCGGCATTGGCCGCCGAACCCAGCGGCGTGCCGTCGTCGAACCAGGCGCGGCGGTACCAGGCACCGTCCCAGGCGTGCTTCTCGATATTGCGACGCAGACGCACGCTCTCGTTCTTGCATAGATCTGCGACGGCGGCATCGTCGCGTTCCCGTGCCAGGGCGGCGAACTGCTGCAGCACCTCGCACAGGAAGAAGGCCAGCCAGACGCTTTCGCCGCGCCCCTTGATGCCGACGCGGTTCATGCCGTCGTTCCAGTCGCCGGAGCCAATCAGCGGCAATCCGTGGGTGCCGAAGTTCAGCCCGTGGCGGATGGCCCGCACGCAGTGCGCATACAGGCTGTCGGCATCGGCCGAACGCGCCGGCAGATCGTAATAGGCGTCGTCCTCGCCATGTACCGGGCGACCTTCGATGAAGGCGACCTCCTCGTCCAGCACCGCGTCGTCGCCGGTGCTCTGCACGTAGCGGCATACGGCCAGCGGCAACCACAGGAAGTCGTCGGAACAGCGGGTACGCACGCCGCGACCGGAGGGCGGATGCCACCAGTGCTGCACGTCGCCCTCGGCGAACTGGCGGCTGGCGCACAGCAGCAGGTGCGCGCGCGCGCGCTGCGGTTCGGCATGCACCAGTGCCATCATGTCCTGCAGCTGGTCGCGGAAGCCGAAAGCACCGCCCGACTGGTAGTAGCCGCTGCGCGCCCAGACGCGGCAGGCCAGGGTCTGATAGACCAGCCATCCATTGACCAGCAGGTCGAGCGCACGGTCGGGCGTGCGCACCTGTACCGTACCGAGCGTGTGCTGCCAGTGCGCGCGCACGGCGTCCAGCGCCGCCTGCGCCGCCGACGCGCCACGAAAGCGCTGCACCAGGCGGCCGGCATCCTCGAGGTCGCGCCCGCTGCCGAGGCGGAACACGAGTTCGCGTGTCTGCCCCTCTTCAAGATCGACACTCACCTGGATGGCCGCGCACGGGTCCAGACCGGCGCCCACCCGACCCGACAGGCGCTGTCGCCGCATCGCGGCCGGCGCGCGCAGACTGCCGTTGCGACCGATGAACTCGGTGCGGTCGGCGGTCACGGTGCGCGCCGTGTCGTTGACGTCGAAGAAGGCGACCCGCTCGCCGAACTCCATGCTGTAGGGGTTGCGCGCGTAAAGCGCACCGCTGCGCGGCACCGTTTCGGTGACGACGTGCATGGCGGACTTCTCCCGCAGATCGCCCAGCACCCAGTTGACATAGCCGGTGGCCGACAGGCTGCGTGCGCGACCGGACACATTGCGCAGGCGGAGCAACGAAAACTTGACTGGGGCGTCGATGGCGACGAACACCCACAGCTCCGACTGGATGCCGTCGCACGCGGTTTCGAACACGCTGTAGCCGAAGCCGTGCCGGATGGTGAAGGCGCTCGTTGCCCGCACCGGCAGCGGTGTCGGCGACCAGAAGCGGCCGCTCTCCTCGTCGCGCAGATAGATCGCCTCGCCGCCGGTGTCGCTGACCGGATCGTTGTGCCAGGGCGACAGGCGGAACTCGTGCGCGTTGTCGCTCCAGGTGTAGGCGCTGCCGCATTCCGACACCACGGTGCCGAACTGAGGGTTGGCCAGCACGTTCGCCCACGGCGCCGGCGTGACCTGGCCTGGCGCCAGCGAAATCACGTACTCGCGACCGTCCGCGGCAAATCCGCCGATGCCGTTGAAGTGAGTGCGCCCTGCCGCTGCCGCCGCGCCGCTGTCCGGCACTGCGGGCGCCGGCACATCGACGGGCCGGACCACCAGCCTGGGCACTCTTAGCGGCGCGATGCCGCGCTGTTCGATCTGCTCGGCCAACGAGCCGCTGCTGTCGGAAATGACGACGCGCGCGACCGACAACAGCAGCACCCTGTCCTCGCCCGAAATCTGTTCCGCCTGGCGGACGAAGATGCCGCCCGGCCGGTCGATCACGCTGGCTTCGATGCCGGAGGCGATCAGGCCGGTGATCTGGTCCTGCAGCATCTGCCGGTAGCCGGCGTGGTCCTCGTTCCAGATCACCAGATCGACTGCCAG
Organism: Methyloversatilis sp.; assembly: GCF_965284615.1. GTDB lineage: Bacteria > Pseudomonadota > Gammaproteobacteria > Burkholderiales > Rhodocyclaceae > Methyloversatilis. The sequence goes on along the minus strand of NZ_OZ260098.1, from coordinate 2,142,109 downwards.
CCCCTTCAGCCGCCAGTAAGCATGCGCCTGCACCATCTGGCGCACGAGGTCGATGTTGGCGGCGTCGGCGATCTGCAGCAGCACGATGGGCAGGTCGCCGGAAATGGCGTAGCCCCAAAGCCCCGACTGTCCGCGCCGGTTGCGCATCAGTACCGCCGGGTCGGCGCGCAGCGACGGGTTGGCGAACAGCACCGACGCCGCGAGGCGCGCGTGCAGCTGGGCGTCGGCCTCGGTCGCGTTGAGCTGGCGCAGCACCACCTGACCGTGCGTCCAGGTCAGATCGATCACGCGATCGGACAGGTGGCGGTCGAGATACTTGTTGACCAGCGCCAGCGCGATGTCGCGGCTGTCCGCCACGCCGGTCACGATGTCCAGTGTGACCGACTGACCGGCGTCGAGCGTGAGCACGCTGCGAATGGCGACCACCGGATCGAGCACCGCGCCGTCGGTGCCCGACAGCGTGGCCGTGTCCATTGCCAGTGCATCGGCGCAGGTACGGGTACGACCAATGAAGCGCATGCGGTCGGTTTCGCACGACACCTGCTCGACATCGACGCCATGTACCGCCATCAGGTGCAGCATCCACGGCGCCTGCTCGCCGTCCGAGCGCGGCCGCCGGGTGCACAGGATGGCCGGCCGGTCGCGCAGGATTTCGGTCTGCACGAACAGATTGCTGAACGCCGGGTGCAGTGCGTCGGAGGCCGCCGGGGCGATCACCACCTCGGCATAGCTGGTGACGTCGATGCGCCGGCGTGTCGAGGTCCGGTTGGTGATGCGCACGCGGCGCAGTTCGATGTCGTCCTCGGGCGACACGACGATTTCCGTATGCGTCTCGAACTCGCCTTCGCCGTCGGCGCTGGCATCGCGTCGGCGGAACTCCGCCCGGCCTTCGGAGAAGATCGCCTCGTAGGACAGTGCGCGACCCTGCACCGGCTGGTGCGCGGCAGACCACATGTTCGACGCGCCGTCGGCAACATCCAGCTCGCGCAGATAGCAGAAGCTGCCGCGGTCGTCGCAGGTGCCGTCCTCGCGCCAGCGCGTGACCGCCAGATCCTTCCAGCGGCTGTAGCCGCCGCCGGCCTGGGTCACCATGACGTGATAGCGGCCGTTGGACAGCAGTTGCACCTCGGGTATCGGCGTGTCCGGCGTGTCGAACACGCGGATCGGCGTCTGCGATGTCAGTGGCGTCGAGCGCAGCGCGTGCAGCTGGGCCGTGTGCTCGAACAGCGCGGTGGCCTTGGGGATGCGTTCGTGCAGCAGCAGCATGACCGACTGGAACAGCCGGTCGGACGCGAAACGCCGTTGCATCGGACGGTCGAGCAGCAGCGACGCCAGCGCAAGCAGGCTCATGCCCTGGTGGTGCGCCATGAAGGCCCGCACGACGACGCGCGTCTGGCCGCGTCGCTGGCGTGCCGGCGTGTAGTCGATGGCCTCGAAGAAGCCGTAGCGCCCGACGAAGCCCTCCCCGGCCATCCGCTGCAGGTTGGCGCAGGCCTCTTCCGGCGCCACCAGCAAGGCGAGCACCGACGCATAGGGCGCGACCACCAGATCGTCGGCCAGACCGCGCTTGAGACCCAGGCCCGGCACACCGAAGGCGCGGTACTGGTAGTTCAGGTGCACATCGACCGTGTTGTAGCCGGACTCTGAGATGCCCCAGGGCACGCCGCGCTGCCGTCCGTACTCGATCTGCCGCGCCACCGCGGCGCGGCAGGTCTGGTCGAGCAGCGTGCCGTCGAAGGACGGCATCACCAGCATCGGCATCAGATACTCGAACATCGATCCGCTCCAGGAGAGCAGCACCGGCTCGCCGCCGGCAGCCGTGAGCAGGCGCCCGAGCGCGAACCAACCCTCCTGCGGCAACTGTCCCTGGGCGATGGCGACGAAGCTGCACAGGCGCGCCTCGGAGGCCAGCAGATCGTAGTAGCTGCTGTCGGCGCGGCGCTCCGGCACGTTGTAGCCGATGGTCAGCAGATGACGCGAGCTGTCGTACAGGAAGTCGTAATCCATGCGCGCCAGACCGGCTGCCTGGGCGGCCAGCGCGTCGAGCCGCGCCAGTCGTTCGCGCGCCCGGCGGCAGCCTTCGTCCAGATGGTGCAGCAGCGTGTTCAGCCAGGCCCGTTGCTCCGCCGAGCACTCGTCTTCGCCCAACTGGGTGCGGGCGGCAAGCCGGCGCCCGATATCGGCACCGAGCGTACGGTCCAGGCCGGCCAGCGTCGACAGTGTTGACATCGCCCCAAGTGACGGCAACAGATCGGTCAGGCCGCCCGTCTGGTGCGACATCGACAGCCAGGGCACCAGTAACGCAAGTTCGTCGAGGGCGTCGCTACACTGGCGGCGCATTGCTGCAGCCCACGTTGCGGCCTCGGACGCAGCGGCGTCGCTGCCCGGCGCAAGCGGCAGGTCCAGCTCGCCGATCAGCACCTGCAGGCGTCGCAGTGCGGCGGCGACCGCGATCAGGGTATCCGGCGGCGCAACGCACAGCGCCCGCAGTTCGCCGCGCAGCACGGTCACACGCCGTGCAGCGTTGACGTCGAGCGCTTCGGCGAGCAGCGCTGCGGTGTCGTCAAGACCGGCGAACAGGCGGACCGGCAGCAGCGGCTGATCGGCCATCGCTGCGAGGCCGGCGCGCAGCGTCAGCAGATGGCCGGCCAGATTGCCGCTGTTGACCGACGACACGTAAAGCGGCGGCATCGGCAGCAGCGTCTGTGTGTCGTACCAGTTGTAGAAGTGGCCGCGGTAGCGTTCCAGCCCCGACATCGTGCGCAGCGTCGATGCGGTGCGTTCCAACATCGGTCCGGCGCACAGATAGCCGAAGTCCCAGGCCGACAGGTTGGCCAGCAGGGCCAGCCCCATATTGGTCGGCGAGGTGCGGTGGGCAATGGCGGCGACGCGGTACTCCTGGTAGTTGTCCGGCGGCAGCCCATGGTCGTCGCTGCCGACCAGGTTGTCGAAGTAGGCCCAGGTGCGGCGCGCCAGGCCGCGCAGGAAATCGGTCTGTGCCGCCGACAGCCGCACGGCGCGGCGTCTGAGCGGCAGGCTCACCCACCAGGCGATCGCCGGCGAGGCGGCCCAGAGCAGGAGCACCGGTGCTGCCGCCAGCAGCAGCTGCGGTGCGGCGAAGCCCAGATACAGCGCGGTGGTTGCCGCCAGCGCCGGCCCGATCCACATCGCCTGCAGGTGGCGGGCGGGCGTGCTGCGCCGGGCCGCCTGGCGATCTGCCTCGCCGGACGGATTCCATTCCAGCAGACGCCGGTGCGACACCTGCATGCGCCACAGCGTGCGCGTGATCGCGTCCAGGCTGTAGAGCGCCTGATGCGGCAGGCAGGCCAGTTCGAAGGCGGCCAGCCGGAGGTGGCGCAGCGCACCTCGCCCGACCATGGACAGGTGCTGGCGCAGCAGCACTTCGGACGGTTTGCGCAGCAGATCGGTCAGGCTCGCGCACAGCGCCGGCAGCAGCACGACGGCGAGCGCGGCGGCGGTCCACATCCAGGCGGAGGACAGCAGCGTCCAGCCGAGCAGCAGCATCAGCACGAGCGACAGCGGTACCAGGCTGCGGCGCAGATTGTCGAACAGCTTCCATTGCGCCAGCAGCGACAGCGGGTTGGGCTGCAGGCGCGTGCCTTCCGCGGCGTCGCACAGGCACATGCAGGGCACGCGGCGCTTCAGCCAGCCGGCAAGCTGCCAGTCGCCGCGTATCCAGCGGTGCCGGCGGGCGACGTCGGCGCCGTAGTGCGCCGGATGGTCCTCGAACAGCTGTACGTCGCTGAGCAGCCCGGCGCGTGCGTAACAGCCTTCCAGCAGGTCGTGACTGAGGATGCGGTTCGGCACGAAGCGCCCGCCGAGCGACTGTTCGAAGGCATCGACGTCGTAGATGCCCTTGCCGATGAAGGAGCCCTCGCCGAACACGTCCTGATAGACGTCGGACACCGCCCGCGTGTACGGATCGATGCCCGGCTCGCCGCCGTGCATGCGCGCGAAGCGCGACCGGCCGGCAGCCGGGAGGCTGGTCGCCACCCGCGGCTGCAGGATGCCGTAGCCCTCGACCACGCGTCGCTTCACCGGGTCGTAGCGCGGCCGGTTCAGCGGATGGGCCATGGCGCCGACCAGCTGGCGGGCGGCGTCGCGCGGCAGCTGGGTGTCGGTATCCAGCGTGATTACATAGGTCACGTCGCGCAGCGGCGCGGTATTGCCGACGACCAGCGAGAAGACGTTGACGTCCTGTTCGGGCAGGCGGCCGCGCAGCAGCGCATTCAGCTCCGCCAGCTTGCCGCGCTTGCGTTCATAGCCCATCCAGACGCCCTGCTGCGGATTCCAGCGCCGTGCGCGGTGGAACAGGAAGAAGCGGTCGCCGCTCAGCGCTGCGCACGCGTCGCCATACTTCGCGTTCAATTCCTCGATTCGCAGTCGGGCCAGCGCCAGCAGGGCGGCATCGCCCGGCTGCGTGGCCACCGGCGCGTCGGCGAAGTCGGTGAGCAGCCCGAAGTGCAGGCGCGGGTCGCGGTTGGCGAGAAAGCGCACCTCCAGCGCTTCCACCAGCGATTCGACGGCCGCCTCGCCGGTGATCATCGTCGGCACCACGACCAGCGTGCGGGCACCCTCTTCCACGCCCGCCGAATAATCCATGCGCGGCAGCGGGCGCGCCGCCACAAGCAGCGTCACCAGCCAGTTCACCAGCGAAAGTGCGAGCTGGCTCACGCCCGGCAGCAACAGCAGTCCGAGCGCGTAGAGCGCCAGTCCGCCCGCCCAGCCGGGCACGCGATCGAGCGGCACACCGGCCAGCAGCCAGGCTTCGACCAGTGCGGTCAGCAGCGCAATGCTGCCAAGATAGGGCAGCAGAGGAACGCGCCCGACGGCCCTGCCCAGCGCGCGAAAGGCCGACAGGCGGATACCGAGCGCGCGCTCCAGTTCGGGCAGCCCGCGGTCGGCCAGGTAGAAGCCGACGTGGCCGATGCGCCCGGGCTGGACCGCGGCGCCGGCGCTCGCCAGTTCGAGCGCCTTCAGTGCGACCTCGCTCTCGCTCACGCCGCCCCGTCGCGCGATGGCTTCAGTGGCATGGCGGTAGTGATCGCGGCTGCCGAAATCCATCCGGCCGTAAATGCCGTCCGGGTCCCGGCGCAGGATCTGCTCGACCACGCTGAGGCTTTCGACGAAATCGCGCCAGTCGGCAGCCCCGAGCACGCGCAGGCTGCCGATGCTGTTGCTGATCGACAGCTGGTCGGCCGCCTGCTGCTGGTTCTCCTGCTGCACGAGTTGTTCGATCGTCAGCGAGGACTCGGACAGATACTGTTCGATCCAGGTCAGCGGCAGCGCCAGCGCCGGGCCGCGCCCCTGCAGCCTGCGCGCCAGTTCGGCAACGAAGGCGCCCACCATGGGCGGCTTCGAATGCGCCATGTCGGCGATGACGAGGATCAGTCCGGCGGGGTTGCGCTCGACCGCCTCCGTCATGCGGTCGGCCCAGACGCCGGCCAGCGTGCGCTGATTCCAGCAGGCGGCCACGTGCGCGCCCACCCGGCGCAGATTCTCGATCAGCGCCAGACGCAGCATGATGGGCACCGCCCACAGTTCGCCTATCGTCAGCGGCGACACTGTCTGGTAGGCGGCCACGAAGCGGCCCAGACTTTCGGTGTCGACGCGGCCGTCGCCGTGCGCCACGGCGGCCAGCGCGATGTCGTACACCCGCGGATGCCCGGCCGACGGGCCACGCGCCAGGCGCGGCAGTTCGCGGCTGTAGCCCTTGGGCAGATGCCGTTCGGCCGCGCGGATGTGCTCTTCGATCAGGTAGAAGTTGTCGAGCAGCCAGTCGGCCGCCGGCGTGATGCGCCGGCTTTCGGTCGCCGCCTCGGCCAGCAGGGCGCTGACGCCCGCAAGCACGACTTCGTTCTCGGCCAGACGCGCCAGCAGCCGGTCCGCCATGCGGCCGGCGGTCAGCGTATGCGATGCGGCCAGCGCCTTGCCGTGCTGCGCCATCTGTTCGGCGCTGAACAGGCCACCGCGCAGCGGCGTTTCGTCGTCGGGCGCGCGCTCAACGCGCCGCGCATCGTGGCGACGTCGTCTCCATGCTCGCCATCGCGCGCCGGCGGACAGTCGGGCACTCACGGCAGTGACCTTCCGCCGGCCGCAGCGGCGCCCGCAGCGGCGGGCTGAAGTGTGTGTCCGGCCACCGGCCGGACCCTGTTCGCGCCGACGGGCTGCAGTCGGCGACCACTCACTTGATGCGCATGTCGTTCTTGATCGACTTCACGCCACCGACTGTGCGTGTAACCGCGACAGCCTTGTCCATCATGGCCTGCGTGCTGACGAAACCGCTCAGTTGCACGACGCCCTTGAAGGTTTCGACGTTGATCTCGGCCACCTTCAGCGACGGTTCATTGAGGATGGCGGCCTTGACCTTGGTGGTGATGACGCTGTCGTCGATGTACTCGCCGGTGCCTTCCTGCTTCGAGGTGGATGCGCAGCCGACGGCCGTCACCAGTGCCACGGCAAGGAAGACTGCTGAGAGGTATTTGCCCAGTTGTTTCATGATGGAAATCTCCTGATGAGGAATGGGGACGGTGGCCTGACGGCACACCGGAGAGAGGTCTCGACACCATGCAGCGCTGGTGCGACGCAAGATGCCGGCAAACGGCAGGCCCGGGTCGGCGATCCGCTCACTGCGGCTCGACCGATGCGAGGGTCATCGGTGAAGTCATCGACGAAGCCCTTCTGCTGCAGCGGATCCGGTTGAACCCGACACAGCACGGAGAGCATAGCGAGTGGCTGCACGGGGGTATGTACGGCAGCGCACACAACGTGTCTTCAGGCAGGGGCGAGCACTGCGCCCGGAACGGCGGACGCTCAGGCAAGCGGCGGCGTCGGCCACTGCCAGTTGCGGATCTCCGGCATGTCTTCGCCATGCTCGAGGATGTACTGGCGGTGGGCGTTCAGACGGTCGCGCATGCGCTGCTTGATGTGTGCGGCCTGCGGCTGCAGCATCGGCACACGGCTGGCGACGTCCATGACGAGGTGGAAACGGTCGAGCATGTTCAGCACCACCATGTCGAAGGGCGTCGTCGTCGTGCCCTCCTCCTTGTAGCCGCGCACATGCAGGTTGCCGTGGTTGCTGCGCCGGTAGGTCAGGCGGTGGATGAGCCAGGGGTAGCCGTGATAGGCGAACAGGATGGGTACGTCGGGCCGGAACAGCGACACGAACTCGTCGTCCGACAGGCCATGCGGATGCTCTTCACGCGGCTGCAGCGTCATCAGGTTGACCACGTTGATGAAGCGCACCTTGAGCGTCGGCGCCAGTTCGCGCAGCAGGTCTATGGCGGCCAGCATTTCCAGCGTCGGCACGTCTCCCGCGGCGGCGAGCACCACGTCGGGCTCGCCCGCGCTGTCGCTGCAGGCCCACTCCCACATGCCGATGCCCGCCTCGGCGTGATCGACTGCGGCGTCCATCGACAGCCACTGCCGTTCCGGATGCTTGCCGGCGACGATCACGTTCACCCGGTCGCGGCTGCGCAGGCAGACGTCGGTCACGTAGAGCAGCGTGTTGGCGTCCGGCGGCAGATAGACGCGGATGATGTCGGCCTTCTTGTTCACAACGTGATCGATGAAGCCGGGATCCTGGTGCGAAAAGCCGTTGTGGTCCTGCCGCCAGACATGCGAGGTGAGCAGGATGTTGAGCGAGGCGACCGGGCGGCGCCACGGTATGCCGCGGCACACCTTGAGCCACTTGGCGTGCTGGTTGAACATCGAGTTGACGATGTGGATGAAGGCTTCGTAGCAGCTGAACAGGCCGTGCCGCCCGCTCAGCAGATAGCCCTCCAGCCAGCCCTGGCAGGCATGCTCCGACAGCATTTCCATCACCCGGCCATCGGGCGCCAGATGGTCGTCGGCATCGAAGCGCTGCGCCATCCAGGTGCGGCCGGTCACTTCGAACACCGCGCCGAGCCGGTTGGACGCGGTCTCGTCCGGACCGAACAGGCGGAAGCTGTGCGGGTTGTCGCGCATCACGTCGCGCAGGAAGCCGCCCATCACCCGCGTTGACTCGGCCACTGTCGCGCCGGGCGCCGGCACGTCGATCGCGTGGCTGCGGAAGTCCGGCAGGCGCAGGTCGCGCAGCAGCGTGCCGCCGTTGGCGTGCGGATTGGCACCCATGCGGCGCGTGCCGTGCGGCGCCAGGGCGAGCAGTTCCGGTCGGGGCGCGCCATTGGCGTCGAACAGTTCGTCCGGCCGGTAGGATTGCATCCACTCTTCCAGCAGGCGCAGATGCTCCGGATTGTCCATGTCGCCGAAAGGCACCTGGTGCGAACGCCAGCTGCCTTCCGTCTTCAGGCCATCAACCTCCTTCGGACCGGTCCAGCCCTTGGGCGAGCGCAGCACGATCATCGGCCACTGCGGCCGGCTCATGTAGGTCCCCTGGCGCGCGCGGTGCTGGATGTCGCGGATGGCGCTGATCGCCTTGCCGACCGCCTTCGCCATCAGATCGTGCATCAGCACCGGATCGTCACCCTCTACGAAGATGGGTGCGTGGCCGTAACCGATCAGCAGGCTTTCCAGCTCGGCATGACTGATGCGGGCCAGCAGGGTCGGGCTGGCGATCTTGTAGCCGTTCAGGTGCAGCACCGGCAGCACGGCGCCGTCGGTGCGCGGGTTCAGGAACTTGTTCGAATGCCACGAGGTGGCCAGCGGCCCGGTTTCGGCCTCACCGTCACCGACCACGCAGCAGGCGATCAGGTCCGGGTTGTCGAATACCGCGCCGTAGGCGTGCAGCAGCGCATAGCCAAGTTCGCCGCCTTCGTGAATGGAACCGGGCGTCTCCGGTGCGGCGTGGCTCGGGATGCCGCCAGGGAAGGAGAACTGGCGGAACAGCCGGCGCATGCCTTCGGCGTCCTGCGTCACGTCCGGATAGAACGCGCTGTAACTGCCTTCCAGCCAGGTATTCGCGACCACCGCGGGACCGCCGTGACCCGGGCCGGCGACGAAGATCATGTCGAGGTCGTGGTGGCGGATCGCCCTGTTCATGTGGGCGTAGATGAAGTTCAGCCCCGGGGTCGTCCCCCAGTGTCCGAGCAGGCGCGGCTTGATGTGGGCGCGCTGCAGCGGCTGTCTGAGCAGCGGGTTGTCGAGCAGGTAGATCTGTCCGACCGACAGGTAGTTGGCGGCACGCCACCACGCGTCCAGCCGCCGCAGTTCGTCCGCGTCGGGCAGCGCCGAAGGCTGGGTCATGTCCTCTCTCCTGGTCATCGCCTGCGCAAAATCACCGCGAGCGCCCGGGTTCGCCGGCGTCTCGCGGTAGGCCGCTGACCGGACCCGTCCGAATGGATTGAAGATGGCTCAGTGACGCCGGATGAGCAAGGCGGCAACCAGCCCGGCGGTGGCCGCGAGCGCAATGGCCTTCCACGGATGTTCGGTCACGTAGCCCTGTGTGGCGTCGGCAGCGCGGCGCGTCGTGTCGGCGAGCGCCACGCGTGCCTCGTGCAGGCGGGACTTCGCGTCGATCAGATGAGCCTCGACCCGGGCCTGCACGGCGGCGCGGTCTCCCTCGCCGAGGTCGGCATCGGGCGTTCGCCAGTCCTTCACGGTGCTGTCCTTCTTGCCGTCCAGCGGGGAATGCAGCGGATTCGTTTCGATGTTCATCGGGATTCCTTTCACAAGCACGTCCGGGCAACCACGCCCGTGACGGGCGCGGCAACGAAGTTCAGCGTCGCATCAGTCCCATGATCAGGGTGACGCCGAATACGACCAGAAAGACGAAGAAAAGTATCTTCGCAATATCGGTGGCGCCAGCCGCAATGCCGCCGAAACCGAACACGGCTGCGACGATGGCGATGACGAAGAATATGACGGCCCATCTCAACATGGTGATCTCCTTCCCAGGGGCGGCGATCTGCAACTTTCCCCGAATCAGACTGCAAACCGGGTCCGGCGATGCCGGCCCCGCGACGGCGCGGAACGGCGGCCGCCTTGCGGGCCGTCCATTGGTAAGCGCGTGAGTCCATCGTGTGCCGCGACCGCTGACCCGTCTGTACGCCACCGTACCAATGTGCCGCACGAGGCGTACCGGCCGGCTCACGCCCGAAGGCGCGGCCGCGCCTTCGCGACACCAGAGGCGATCGAACGGGCGTCGCACCGTATCGGATGCCTGTGCGGGGTCCATCGGCTGCGCGCCCACTACTTTCCGGCCGCGTCCTGGATCTTCTCGCCAGCCCTCTCGATGCTCTCGCCGGCTTTCCGTGTCGCGTCGTCAACATTGTCGCCGGCGCGATCGGCGGCGCGATCCACATCCCGTGATACCTTGTCGCCAGCTTCATCAATGTTCCTGCCGGCGCTTTCCATCGGGCCTTCCTGCTTCTGGCAACCCGACAGTACCGCGAGGCAGGCCGCCAGTATCCATACGCGGCCGATGCCCTCATGTGCGTGCTTCATCTGTATCTCCTCTCCCGATTCGTGCATGCAGACAGAATGAGAATGCGCGACCTTCACCGGCCGCGCATCGCTCACTTCTTGTCCTTGCCTACTTCGTGCCCGATGATGCCGCCCACGGCCGCGCCGCCCACTGCGCCGGCTGCACTGCCGCCGGTCAGTACCGCACCGCCCACGGCGCCGGCACCGGCGCCGATGGCCGTATTCCTGTCCTGCGCCGACATGCCGGAGCAGGCCCCGAGCAGAAGCAGCATTGCTGCCGCCGCGCTCACCCGGGTACATCCCCGGGTACATCGATTCATCATTTCCATGGTGTCACCTCGTCTGTTCGATCGTGCCTGCCGATCTGCTGCGGGGTCCGGAACGGCTCGGGACCTGCGGCGTCGCGCAGCTTTCGACCGATTCGAAGCGGTCATCCCCGGCGCCACCTGCATGGGTGTCGCGCCCCGGAAACACAATGAACCTGCAGTCCTTGCCCGTCTGTCTGCTGGCGTACCGAAGCCTCGCGGCAGCGCGCATCCCACAGGCATCCCCTCCGATCGCACTGTGTGCGCTACCGCCCCGACCGCTCGTCGATCGCCGCGTATGCTTGCACTGGCCGGAATTACCCGACGCCAGGAAGGTCGCCGTGCCCACTCATTCCACTGCAGCAGCCGGCAACAGCTTCATCGCCGCGCTGCCGCGCCGGGAACGCCAGCATCTGCTGGCCAGCTGCGATACCGTTGAACTCGTCCTGTCGGACGTACTGGCCGAACCGGGTCAGCGCATACGCCAGGTCCACTTTCCGATCGGCAGCTTCATTTCACTGATCACGCCGGTCAACGCCACCGCCAGCATCGAGGTCGGGCTGGTGGGCAACGAGGGGATGCTGGGTGCGACCCTGCTGTTCGGGGTCGATGTATCGCCGCTGCACGCACTGGTGCAGGGCGCAGGGCCGGCGCTGTGCATGGACGCCAGGCGTTTCCGCAATGAACTCGAGTCGGTGCCTGCGTTGCAGCGCGCGCTGGGGCGTTACCTCTACGTGACCATGGCGCAGCTTGCACAGACCGCTGCCTGTCCGCGCTTTCACCTGGTCGAAGCCCGTCTCGCACGCTGGCTGCTGATGACGCAGGACCGCGCGCACTCTCCGCACTTCCACCTGACGCACGAGTTTCTGGCCTACATGCTGGGCGTCAGGCGCGTCGGCGTGACACACGCGGCCACCGCGCTGCAAACGCGCAAGCTGATCAGTTACCGCCGCGGCAACATCACCGTACTCGACCGCAAGGGTCTGGAAGCCGCGTCGTGCAGCTGCTACGCCGCCAACAATGCGGTCTGGGACAGCGTGATGGGGCGACGCGCGCAGCAGCGCGCCGGTTAGGCCCGCCGACAGCCGTAGACGCACGAACGGCGCAGTGCGATACCTGCGCCGTTCGGCATGACCTGCACTGAAGCCGCCGCACCGGTCGTCCGGTCGCGGCGGCCTGGCCGGGTCAGCTGCGTTCGCCGGCCATCGCCAGCATGAGCTGGTTCATCCGGCGCACGAAGCTGGCCGGATCTTCGAGCGCGCCACCTTCGGCCAGCAGGGCCTGATCGAACAGCACGCCCGCCCAGTCATCGAAGTGCGCTTCTTCACCGCGCAGCCGCTGCACCACCGGGTGCTGCGGATTGATTTCGAGAATGGGTTTGGACAGCGGCGCTTCCTGCCCGGCCGACTTCAGGATGCGGGCGAGGTTGCCGCCGATGTCGAACTCGTCCGACACCAGGCAAGCCGGCGACTCGGTCAGGCGATGCGTGATGCGCACCTCCTTCACCCGCTCGACCAGACTGGCCTGCAGTTTGTCGACCAGCGGCTTGAATTCGCCTTCGTCGCGCTCCAGCGCTTTCTTCTCTTCCTCGTCGGCCAGCGCGCCGAGGTCGAGGCCCCCCTTGGCGACCGACACCAGTTGCTTGCCGTCGAAGTCGTTCATGTTGCCGACCACCCACTCGTCGATACGGTCGGACAGCAGCAGCACCTCGATGCCCTTCTTGCGGAACACTTCGAGGTGCGGACTGTTCTTCGCCGCCTTGAAGGTTTCAGCGGTGACGTAATAGATCTTGTCCTGACCTTCCTTCATGCGGCCGATATAGTCGGCGAAGGACACCGACTGTTCCTCGGTGTCGAGATGGGTCGAGGCGAAGCGCAGCAGCCCGGCCACCTTTTCGCGGTTGGCCTGGTCCTCGCCCACGCCTTCCTTCAGCACGCGGCCGAATTCCTTCCAGAAGGTGGCGTACTTGTCCTTCTGGTTTTCGGCGAGGTCTTCCAGCACCGACAGGATCTTCTTCGTGCAGCCGGAGCGGATGGTGTCGATGTCACGGCTTTCCTGCAGGATTTCGCGCGACACGTTGAGCGGCAGGTCGGCCGAATCGACCACGCCGCGCACGAAGCGCAGATAGGCCGGCAGCAGCTTTTCGGCGTCGTCCATGATGAACACGCGGCGCACGTAGAGCTTGAGGCCATGACTGGCGTTGCGGTCCCACATGTCGAAGGGCGCGCGCGACGGGATGTAGAGCAGCTGCGTGTATTCGTGACGGCCCTCGACGCGGGTGTGGGTCCACGCCAGCGGATCACTGAAGTCGCGGGCGACGTGCTTGTAGAACTCGACGTATTGCTCGTCGCTGATGTCCGACTTCGAGCGGGTCCACAGCGCGCTGGCCTGGTTGACCGTTTCATCCTCGTCGGTCACGACCTGCTTGTGTTCGCCATCAACGTCCTTCCACTCCTCCTTCTTCATCACCACCGGCTGCAGGATGTGGTCGGAATACTCACGGATGATGGAGCGCAGCTTGAAGCCGGACAGCAGCTCGTCCTGGTCCTCGCGCAGGTGCAGCACGATTTCGGTGCCGCGGTCGGCCTTGGTGATGGATTCCACCGAATACTCGCCGGCGGTGTCGCCGGTCATCGAGCAGGACCAGCGCACGCCCTGTTCGGCCGGCAGACCGGCGCGACGGGTGTTCACGGTGACGGTGTCGGCGACGATGAAGGCGGAGTAGAAACCGACGCCGAACTGGCCGATCAGATTGGCGTCCTTCTTCTGGTCGCCGGTCAGGCTGGAGAAGAACTCCTTGGTACCGCTGCGGGCGATGGTGCCCAGATGCGAAATCGCATCGTCGCGCGACATGCCGATGCCGTTGTCGGTGATGGTGATGGTGCGCGCCGCCTTGTCGTAGGCAACGCGTATCTTCAGGTCGGCATCGGATTCGAACAGCGCCGGGTTGGCGATGGCTTCGAAGCGCAGCTTGTCGCAGGCGTCCGACGCATTGCTCACCAGTTCGCGCAGGAAGATGTCGCGATTGCTGTACAGCGAGTGGATCATCAGGTGCAGCAGCTGCTTCACCTCGGCCTGGAAATTCATGGTCTGGGCGGTTGCGGTGTCCGACATGACAACTCCGAATCAGTAGACGTGGGGTGGGATGACAACGGCGGGATATGGAGACTTCCCCCCGGCATTTCAAGACCCCGCTATGCTGTCGGGTCCACAGAATGTTTTCATGCCGATGACCACCCGCACCAAACTGGGTTTGCCGCGCAAATCCGACGACAACACGCCGACCGACCGTGATCCGGCCCGCAAGCCGGTGCGCAACAGCACGGCCAAGTCGCGCACGCTGAGCCGCAACACGACGCAGGTCGCACCGGCCGCCAAGTCCTACGCCAAACCCGCCGCCAAGGACGCGCCCGCGCGCAAGCCGCGCGCCGCGCGTCCGGACGGCGAACGTCCGCCGCGCAAGGAATTCGGCGACCGCCCGCCACGCCCGGCCGGCGAAAAGCGCGAGTGGACACCGCGCCCGGACCGCGACGCCCGTCCGCCGCGCGCCGAATCCGGTGAGCGCACGCCGTGGGAAAACCGCGAACGCCCGGCCCGCAGTGAGTCGGGCGGAAATTCCGGCGAACGCCCGCCGCGCAAGGAATTTGGTGACCGCCCGCCGCGCCCGACTGGCGAGAAGCGCGAGTGGACACCGCGCCCGGACCGCGACGCCCGTCCGCCGCGCGCCGATTCCGGCGAGCGCAAGCCGTGGGAAAACCGCGAACGCCCGGCCCGCAGTGAGTCGGGCGGAAATTCCGGCGAACGCCCGCCGCGCAAGGAATTTGGTGACCGCCCGCCGCGCCCGACTGGCGAGAAGCGCGAGTGGACACCGCGCCCGGACCGCGACGCCCGTCCGCCGCGCGCCGATTCCGGCGAGCGCAAGCCGTGGGAAAACCGCGAACGCCCGGCCCGCAGTGAGTCGGGCGGAAATTCCGGCGAACGCCCTCCGCGCAAGGAATTCGGTGACCGTCCGCCGCGCCCGGCCGGCGAGAAGCGCGAGTGGACACCGCGCCCGGACCGCGACGCCCGTCCGCCGCGCGCCGATTCCGGCGAGCGCAAGCCTTGGGAGAACCGCGAACGCCCGGTCCGCAGCGAATCAGGCGGAAACTCCGGCGATCGTCCGCCGCGTCGCAGTGAGGGCGACAGCCGTCCTGCCCGCGCCCGCAGCGATTTCAAGCCGCGTCCGCCCAAGGCGGCGCCGGTGCGTCCGGCCAAGGCCTGGGACGAACGTGAAACCGACAAGCTGGGCCGCGTGCAGGCCGACAAGGGCGAGGATGGCGACGACGCGAAGGACGGCATCCGCGTGTCTCGCTGGCTGGCCGACCGCGGTGCCGCGTCGCGTCGCGAGGCGGACGACTGGATCGCCCGCGGCTGGGTCACCGTCGATGGCGAAGTGGCGCTGCTGGGCCAGCGCGTGCTGCCGCACCAGAAGGTCGAGGTGCACAAGCAGGCACGCGCCGACCAGGCGCTGCGCGTGACCGTGCTGATGCACAAGCCGGTCGGCTATGTCAGCGGCCAGGCGGAAGACGGCCACGAACCGGCCAGCGTGCTCTTCCTGCCGGAGAACCAGTGGGCCGGCGACCGCTCCGGCCTCAAGTTCAACCGCAACCACCTGCGTGGCCTGGCGCCGGCCGGTCGTCTCGACATCGATTCGCATGGCCTGCTGGTGCTGACCCAGGACGGTCGCGTCGCCCGCCAGCTGATCGGCGAGGACTCGACCATCGAGAAGGAATACCTGGTGCGCGTCCGTGCGACCAAGCCCTTCGGTCGCGGTGCGCTGTCCGAGGATTTCCCCGAGGAGTCGCTGAAGCTGCTCAACCACGGGCTGGAGCTGGACGGCGAGCCGCTGAAGCCGGCCAAGGTGAGCTGGCAGAACGAGGAGCAGATGCGTTTCGTGCTGCGAGAGGGCAAGAAGCGCCAGATCCGCCGCATGTGCGAACTGGTCGGCCTCGAAGTCGTCGCGCTCAAGCGCGTGCGCATCGGCCGCGTTCCGCTGGCCGACCTGCCGGTCGGCAAGTGGCGTTACCTGCGCAAGGACGAGCTGTTCTGAGCGCCTGACGGCTTCACGCCACGTCGAGCGCCGGCACCTCCGGCGTCGCGTCGTTGGCGCTGCAACCGGCGGTCTGCACGTGCAGGCCGCCGCCGCTGGCCTTGGCCTGCCGTTTGGCGCTGGCTGCGGCCGAAGCGACCTCCTCGGCCGTACGGAAGCCGCCGCCCTGCCCCAGCACCACGCCGGCACACAGCGTGGTGAGCGGAAAGCGCGTGCGGTTGCCCTTGCGATCCTCGCCCTCCATGTGACCGCTGGCCAGCTCCTCCGCATTGAACAGGCCGCGCGCCTCGGCATTGAAGCGGGCGATGATGCGCTCGCAGCGCGCCTGCCAGTCCTCGCTCTGGAACAGCACGATGAAGTCGTCGCCACCGACGTGGCCGACGAAGTCACGCAGCGGGTCCGCCTCCTGTTGGATGCTGCGCGCCGCCAGCTTGATCATTTCGTCGCCGCGGTAATAGCCGTAGAGATCGTTGAAGGGCTTGAAATTGTTCAGGTCGAAGTAGGATGCCGCGTAGCTGGCCCGCCCCGCCATCAGCCGCTGCAGGTGTTCGGTGATCGGAATGTTGCCCGGCAGGAAGGTCAGCGGATTGGCGTGACGCGCGGCTTCGATGCGCATTTCGGTCACCGCGCGCACCAGGCTTTCGCCGGTCGCCACGCCGACGTAGCGGCCGTGTTCGGTGACGACGAAACCATCGTACAGATAGCGCTGATCTTCGCCCGCCAGCACGGTGCTCATCGATTCCAGCGGCGTGCTGCGCTCGACGCGCAGCGGGTTCGGATTCATGAACAGCGCACACGGCCGCTTGCCGTACACCTCCTTGTGATACGGCTGGGTGTACAGGTCCATGAAGCTGCGCCGGTTGATCAGCCCGACCGGAATGCCCTGCTCCAGCACCGGCAGCGCCAGCAGCTCCGGGTGATCGGCAAACACCTGCACCACCGACAGGTTGGGCGTGTCCGGCTCGACCGCAGGCGCCGAAATCGCCAGCCGGCTCACCGTGCCGGTGCTCATGTCGCGATGCGGCGTGTCCGGCAGCACCGCGATCTGCCGCGACTGCATCAGCGCGATCACCGCCGGCTGCATGTGGCTGACCGTCTGGCCCTGCGGCCGCCCGAGCAGATAGCCCTGGCCGAAATGCACACCGAGATCACGCAGCACCGCCAGTTCGGCCTCGTGTTCGATGCCCTCGGCCACCAGTTCGGCGCCGAAGGAGCGCGCCAGCTGTACGGCGGCACGCACCGCCTCGACGCGTCGGCTGTCGGTGTGGATGCCGTGCGTGAAGTAGCGGTCCAGCTTCACCCGCGGCGGCGCCAGTTCGGCCCACAGACGCAGGCTGGAGCGCCCGTCGCCGAAGTCGTCGAGCGCGACGACGATGCCCAGTGCCGACAGCCGCGCCTGGCTGACGCGCAGCGAATCGACGTCGGTCACCCGTTCGTGTTCGGTCAGTTCCAGCACCAGGCGTGCCGGTGACAGCGCGTGCCCGGCCAGCAGCGACAGCAGGCCGACGCAACCCTCCGAGCCGAGATGACGGATGGTGCCAGCGCTGCAATTGACATAGAGCTGGCCCGGCGTCGCCGGATCGAACTGGCGCACCGCCGCCTCGACGCAGGCGATTTCGAGTTCGGCTTCGAGGCCGATGGAACGCGCAGTGGCGAACAGCACCGCTGGCAGGTGCAGCGCGCCGCCCTCGGGGCCGCGCACCAGCGCTTCGTGCGCCACGACGGCCGCGTCATCGAGGCGGACGATGGGCTGGAACACCATGCCCAGCGCGCGGCCATCGATCAATGCGCGCAGCGCGGTCTGGTTCAGCTTGTCGGAAGAGGTGTGCATGTCTGTCTGTTGTATTCATGGACCCGAGTGCCTATCGGCAGCGAGGCCGCCAGCTTTCGTGAAGCTTCGGTGAAGCTTTCGCTACGCGCGGCGAAGTCGGATCGAGATGCGGATCTGTCACCAATTCTTAGACGAACTGCATTCCGGCCGTAACCCTGTCTTCCTAGTCTTGCCACACTCACAGGAGGACTTACATGCATTCCTTTTTCGAAGAACTGCGCACCCAGCGCTGGGACGATCACCGCTACTACCACCACAGCCGCATCAACCAGGCGCTGCACCTGCTCAGCGCGCTGAGCTTCCTGTGCGCCTATGTGATGCTTTTCGTCGATCCGGTGATCGCCGCACTGCTGAGCTGGGGCGTGGCCATGGTGTCGCGCCAGGCCGGCCACTTCTTTTTCGAGCCCAAGGGCTACGACCACGTCAATCAGGCGACGCACGAGCACAAGGAAGACATCAAGGTCGGCTACAACCTGCGGCGCAAGGTGGTGCTGATGGCGATCTGGGCGGCGTCGCCGCTGGCGCTCTACATCGACCCGACGCTGTTCGGCCTGTTCGAGGCGCACGCCGACGCGCGCGGCTTCCTCTACAACATGTCGGTCACCTGGATCGCCATCGGCATCGGCGGCCTCATCTTCCGCACGCTGCACCTGTTCCACCTTCAGGGCGTGCAGACCGGGCTGGTGTGGGCGACCAAGATCGCCACCGACCCCTTCCACGACGTGAAGCTCTATCACCGCGCGCCGCTGGCGCTGCTGCGCGGCGAACTGATCGATCCGATGCACGCGCAGCACGCAGCGAAGGCCTGAGTTGCGCGCAGACTTTCGGCTCGACGGCAAACGGGGAAGGGCATCGCCCTTCCCCGTTTTCATCTGCGTGGTCCGGATTGCATGCGTGCCCGATGGGCGCAGCGGACCGGGGGCACGCCGGTCCGCCGGCGGCTCAGCGCTTCCGTGTCAGCATTTCACGCAGGATGCGCCGGCGTATGCCCTTGTTGCTGGCGCCGGGCGGCGTCCACCACCAGCCGTCGGCTTCCATCTTCGTCGCCGCCGCGACGAAGCGCTCGCACACCGCGTCGAAATCGCTGTCGCCATAGTTCAGGCTGAAGATGAAGCGGCCGGTACCGACCCAGCTCAATGCCAGACCTTCGGCGCGCAGGTAGTACTGCAGCATCCAGTTGTAGCGCGACGGTACGGTGTAGGTGACGGTCCAGATCGACTGCATGTGGGCGACGCGCACCGGCAGACCGTCGGTGCGCAGGCGCTCGTTCAGGCGCTCGGCGCGCGCGTCCCACACGGCGTCGGCGTCGCGGTAGATCGCCTCGATCTGCGGCGTGTCGAGCAGCTTCAGGAATTCGTTCATCGCGGCCATCACGTGCGGATGCGAATTGAAGGTGCCCCGGGCGAAGCAGATGTCGGCCGGCCGGTCGTCGCGGTAGCGCTTCATCAAGCGGTGCGGGCCGCAGACGACGCCGACCGGATAGCCGCCACCCAGCGTCTTGCCGTAGGTGACCAGATCGGCGCGCACGCCGAAATAGTCCTGCGCGCCGCCCTTCGCCAGCCGGAAGCCGAGGAACACCTCGTCGAAGATGAGCACGATGCCGCGCGCGGTGCACACCTCGCGCAACTGCTGCAGCCAGGCGGTATAGGCCGCGCGGTCATAGCCGGCGCGGCGACCGCCATCGACCAGCGACGAGTCGCCGGGCGCGCCGGCATTCGGGTGCAGCGCCTGCAGCGGATTGACCAGCACGCAGGCGATGTCGCGCCGGGTGCGCAGCACGCGCAAGGTGTCGGCGTGCATGTCCTTCAACGTATAGGTGTGCTCGGCCGCGGTCGGATTGCCGACGCCCGGCTGCACGTCGCCCCACCAGCCGTGGTAGGCGCCGCAGAAGCGCACCAGATGACTGCGGCCGGTGTGATAGCGCGCCAGCCGCACCGCCTGCATCACGGCCTCGGTGCCGGACATGTGAAAGGACACCTCTTCCATGCCGGAGATCGCGCAGAGCCGCTTCACGTTGTCGGCCAGCAGCGGATGGTAGGCGCCGAGCACCGGACCGAGCGCCTCGACCGCCGCCGCGCCGCGTGCCATGCAGCCCTTGTAGAGGTCGTAGCCGAACACGTTCACGCCGTAGGAGCCGGCGAGGTCGTAGAACACGTTGCCGTCGAGGTCGGTCAGCGTGACGCCGGCCGACGACTGCACGAAGGAACCGGCCTTCAGATGGCTGCGCACATGGCGGCTGAACTGGAATGGCACGCGGTAGCTGCCGGTGAACTGCATGTCCGACACCATGGACTGCGTGTCGTCGGTCAGCGCGCGGGTACGCGCGAAACGCTGTGCGTACAGCGCGGCCAGTGCCTCAAAACCATTGCGACGACGGGCGGCCACGTCGTCCGGCGCGCCGTCGGCGATGTAGAAGCCCGTTTCGTCGAATTCATAGAAGGGCAGCAGCTTCGCCACCCGCCGCGACATTTTCGAATGGCCGGCGAGCGAGCGGTGCTTGGCCCGC
Source organism: Methyloversatilis sp. (assembly GCF_965284615.1). GTDB lineage: Bacteria > Pseudomonadota > Gammaproteobacteria > Burkholderiales > Rhodocyclaceae > Methyloversatilis. The sequence goes on along the minus strand of NZ_OZ260098.1, from coordinate 2,121,992 downwards.
GAAAGCTGGAGCCGGCGGTGCAGCCGCGGCAACAGCGCTGCCAGCGCCGCGGCGCCGGCCACATAGAGAGGAAGGGATTCGTTCATATGTTGCACATGTATCAGCGCGAGGTTACGCAACCGTGACTGCACGCACCCTGTTCCAGCGCCTGCTGGCCAACGACGCACTGAATTTCGCGCTCACCAACCGGCTGCCGCGCGCGACACTGACTCGCTGGTTCGGCCGCTTCAGCCGGATCGAGCAGCCGCTGGTGCGTGATGTGTCGATTGCACTGTGGAAGGCTTTCGGCGAGGTCGATCTGTCGGAGGCGAAGAAGGCGCGCTTCGCCAGTCTGCACGACGCCTTCATCCGCGAACTGCGGAACGGCGCCCGGCCTCTCGACCCGCGGCCCGAAGTACTGGTGAGCCCCTGTGACGCCATCGTCGGCGCGCTCGGCCGCATCGACGGCGACACGCTGCTGCAGGCCAAGGGCATGCGCTACACGCTGGGCGAACTGCTGGGCGACGACGCGCAGGCCAGTCAGTTGCGCAACGGCCACTACGTGACACTGCGCATCACGGCGTCGATGTACCACCGCTTCCACGCGCCGACGGACTGCCGCGTCGAGCAGGTGCACTACTTTCCGGGCGATACCTGGAACGTGAATCCGCCGGCGCTCGATCGCGTCGAGCGGCTGTACTGCCGCAACGAGCGGGCCGTGCTGACGGCACGGATGCGCGACGGAACGCCGCTGGTCATGGTGCCGGTGGCCGCCATTCTGGTTGCCAGCCTGCGCCTGCACTGCATCGACCTGACGCTGCACGCGCGCTACGCCGGACCGCATCGGCTGCGCTGCGAGTTGACCGTCAGCCGGGGGGAGGAAATGGGCTGGTTCGAGCACGGCTCGACCATCATCGTGCTGCTGCCCGCGCGGGCAGCGCTGGCGCCGCAGGTCAGCACCGGCGAGCGCATCCGGATGGGTCAGGCGCTGTTCGCGCCGCCTCCGGGGGACAGCGTGTAGGACAGTCCCGACACGCTGCAGCGCGGCGCACCGACGGAACTTTCGACGCCAGATGAAGAAGATGCCATCGCGGCGCACGTGCGCCGACCACCCCAACAGGGAGCCCGACATGAACATCCATCGCACCGCCGCCGCCACCCTCTTCGCCGCTTTCGCCTTTACGCTGGCTGCCTGCGAGCAGGAAGGTCCGGCCGAACGTGCCGGCAAGGCGCTCGACAACGCGGTCGAGAACGCCGGCGACAAGATCGAGAACGCCGGCGACAAGGCCAAGGACGCGCTGGACGAAGCACGCAAGTAGGAATCGCGCCCCATGCACGCCGCGCCGATCACCTTCGCCGTGCTGTCCGGGCTGCTGCTCGGGGCGTGCGCGCGCCAGCCCGACACCGCTGCGATCGCCGACAGCCGTACCGCCGAGGCGGCGATGATCGCGGCGGCCACGCCATGGTCCTACGGCGTCGAAAGCCCGTATGGCGAAATCGTCCGTATCGACATGCTGTGGCCCCTGGTCGAGCAGCCGCTGGAGCCGCACCCGCCCGATGCACCGAAGCAGGATGGCATCGCGCCGCCCGGGCGCTACAGCATCAGCATCATGCTGGAGAGCGGTGAACTGCGTACGGTCGTGCGCCCGAGTCTGGGCAATCTGCGCGTGGGCGATCGGGTGCGACTGTTCGGCGAGGTGATGCTGCGCAGCTAGCGGGACTCAGTTCGGGCATCTGTGCCGCGACTTAACGCATGGACACAAATCAGACATCGGCAGAGAGGATTCCGCCACGGCAAGCGCGCGTGGGATCACTAGAATCCGTCATCCGACCTTCTGACGGACGACGTTCGTGTCCTGCTTCCGCCGCGCTCTGCCGCTCCTGCTGTGTTCGCTGCTCGTCGGCGTCTCCACGAATGCCCTGGCGGCCGATCGCCGGGGCTACGCGGACGCGCTGCGGCGTGCCGACATCGAGCGCTCGCGTACAGATCACGAGTGCGACCGCGTCGCCGCCGAACTCAGGGACGACTGTCTTGCGCGCAGCAGGATGCGCTACGAAGCAACGCTCGATCAGGCGCGCAAGCTTTTCCCGGGCGAGGCCATGACGCCACTGCTGCCCGACGAGGCAGCGGCCTACGAGGCGGAACTGGCGGCCTGCAGCACACTCGGCAACAAGGACAGATCCGGCTGCGTGCTCGACGTGAAGCGGCGCTTCAGGCGCTGAACGCGCTCAAGGGGCGTCCGGCGCTCGTTCGGACCAGCGCTGCTTGATTTCCAGCACCTGCGGCAGACAGTCGAGGAAGAGGTCGACCAGCCGCGGCTCGAAGTGACGTCCCTTCTGTTCGATCAGCAACGCACAGGCGTCCTCGACCGACCACGCCTTCTTGTAGGGCCGCTCCGAAGTCAGCGCATCGAACACGTCGGCGATGGCGACGATGCGCGCCTCGATCGGGATCGCGGTTTCGCGCAAGCCGTGCGGATAGCCCGAACCGTCCCATTTCTCGTGGTGCCCGCTGACGATGCGCCGGGCGACGGCAAGCAGGCCGCTGTCGTGTTCGCCGATGATGCGCACGCCGATATCGACGTGGCTCTTCATGATTTCCCACTCGGCGTCGTCGAACTTGCCGGGTTTGCGCAGGATGTGGTCGGGAATGCCGATCTTGCCAATGTCGTGCATCGGTGCCGCATGCAGCAGTTCCTGCGCACGCTGCTCGCTCCAGCCGGCGGCCCGCGCGAGGATGCATGCGTAGTGGCTCATCCTGATGACGTGCAGACCGGTCTCGTTGTCCTTGTATTCGGCGGCCAGACCAAGCCGCTGTATCACCTGCAGGCGTGTCTCGATCAGTTCGCTCACGCTGACCAGTGACAGATGGGTGCGTACGCGCGCACGCACGATGGCGGGACTGACCGGCTTGCAGATGTAATCGACGGCGCCGAGCTCCAGACCGCGCGCCTCGTCCTCGACATCGCTCAGCGCGGTAACGAAGATGACCGGCACGCGTGCCAGGCACTCGTCCGCCTTCAGCGTGCGGCAGACCTCGTAACCGTCCATGTCCGGCATCATCACGTCGAGCAGAATGATGTCGGGCCGCTCGACCTGCGCCAGTTCGAGCGCCCGCCGGCCGTCGCGCGCGAACAGCAGACGGTAGTTACCCTGCAGTATCTGCTTGAGCACCTGCAGATTGGATGGCTCGTCGTTCACGCAGAGCACGGTCTTGCGTGCGTCACCCGCGTCGCTGGCGGCGTCGGTCATCCGTTGTTCGAGCCTGTCCATTCAGGCCTCCGCCTCGTGCAGTTGCGCCGCGTCGGTCGTCTGCATTGTGACGATCAGGGTGCGCAAGTGTTTCATCGCAAGCAGCCCGTCGAAATTCTCGACTGCCTCGGCGAGCGGACCAAGCTGCGCGCGCGCGGGATGCTTGCCGACCGAAGCGAGCAGCCGCGCCAGCGTGAGATCATCGAATTCGCCCCGCTCCAGCGCCTTCAGCAGGGTGTCGGCATGGGTGAGGACGGCCTGTACGTCGCAGCCCGCCTCCGCCTTCGCCACCGGTCGCTCGGCCACGGCGCGCCAGCCGGCGACCTCGCTGCCCAAGGCCGACAGCGCGGCCCCGACGTCGGCGATACGCGCACTCAGTGCCAGCGGCTGTTCGGTCGCTGCAGCGTCCTCCAGGCCGGCCAGCGTGGCGGCCAGCTGCACGGCCCCCAGATTGGCCGCCACCCCGCGCACGCGGTGCGTCAGCGCACGCAGCCCGTCGCGCGCCGGCAGCGCGGCGAGACGATCCAGTTCCTGCGTCAGTCCGGTGTTCTCGTCGAGCAGCCGCTGCATGCCCCGCTCGACACGCTCGTGGGTGCGCCACAGTGCGAGTGCGCGCTTCATGTCGATCACCGGGTCTTCCGTGCGCACGTCTGTGCGGTCCTCAGCGACTGCCGTTCGCAGGCCGAGCACACGCGCGGTCTCGGCGTACAGCGCCTCAAGATCAATGGGCTTGGTGGCGAATCCGTTCATGCCTGCTCTGCGCGCCGCCTCGCGGTCTTCGTCGAGCACGCTGGCGGTCAGCGCGATCACCGGCACCGGTGGCCGGCCGGCACGCAGTTCGGCGGCGCGGATGGCCCGCGAGGCGTCCAGCCCGCTCACGCCGGGCATGTGAAGATCCATCAGGATGAGGTCGAAACGTTCGGCGCTTGCCCGAACCACCGATTCGGTCGCCTCGGTGCACGACGCCACCTCGTGTCCGTCTCGCGTCAGCAGGGAAGCCAGCAGTTCGACGTTCTGCTCGACGTCGTCGACGACGAGCACCCGCATCGGCGGCAGCGCCGTCGGTGACGCCTGCGCTGCGACGGGCGCGCGGCCGGGCCGCAGGGGCAGCGTGAAATGGAAAGTGCTGCCGGCCCCCGGCGTACTGCGGGCACCGATCCGGCCGCCCATCAGTTCGACCAGCTGTCTGCAGATGGACGTACCGAGACCCGTACCGCCAAAACGGCGGCTCATCGACGCGTCAGCCTGGGTGAAGGGTTCGAAGATGGCATCGAGTCGCTCAGGCGCAATGCCGATGCCGGTATCGCTGACCGCGAAATGCACGCCGTCCGCCTGCACCCGCACGGTCACCACGACTTCGCCGCGCTCGGTGAACTTGACCGCGTTGCCGATCAGATTGGTCAGTACCTGGCGGATGCGCAGCGAGTCGCCGCGGTAGTAGCGACCGACCCCGCTGCCAATGTCCACGCGCAGCGTCAGTCCCTTGTCGGCGGCCTGCACGTTCAGCGTCATCACCAGCTGGTTCAGCAGTTCGGGCAGGTCGAAATCGAGCACTTCGAGTTCGACCGCGCCGCGTTCGAGCCGGGCGGTATCGAGGATGTCGTTCAGCAGGCGCAGCAGCGAACGCGCGGAATTGCCGACGATTTCCAGCGGGCGGCGATGCTCGGCCGGCAGTTCGCGGCCGAGCAGCACGTCGGTGAAACCGATGATGGCATTCATCGGCGTGCGTATTTCGTGGCTCATGTTGGCGAGGAAGGCCGACTTCGACGCGGCGGCCTGTTCGGCGCGCTCCTTCGCCGCGCGCAATTCCTGCTCGATCTCCCGCCGCTCGGTGATGTCGAGGATCACGCCATCTATCCACTTGATGTCGCCGTCCTCGTTGCGCACCGCCGAGCCGTGCTCCCACATCCAGCGGACGGAGCCGTCGGCGTGGGTGATGCGGTACTCGACGATGAAGGGCCGGTGGTCGCGGATCGACGCCTCGACCACCTTCCAGGTGTGTGCGACGTCGTCCGGGTGTGTGATGTCGTTGAAGGTGCGAATGGCGTTCTCACCGACGAAGTCGGAACTCGGGTAACCGGTCAGCGTCTGCGTGGCGTCGCTCATGAAGAGCATGGTCCAGTGCGCGTCCATCAGGCAGCGGTAGGCCACACCCGGAATGTTGCCGATCAGCGAGCGCAGCTGCGCTTCGCTTTCGCGCACCGCACGGGCCATTTCCTTGAAGCTGGAAATGTCGGCGATGTAGCAGACGAACATGTCGCCCTCGCGCAGGCTGGCGTGGCCGATCGACACGTGCATCGGCAGTTCGCTGCCGTCACGACGACGACCGGTGATTTCGCGCCTGCGGCCGGACAGCGCAGGCACGCGCGTGCGCCTGAACTCGGCCAGATAGGCCGCGTAGGTTTCACTTTCGTCGGGCGCCAGCAGCAGACCGAAGTCGCGCCCGCGCATTTCCGACTCGCGCCAGCCGAACATCTGTTCCGCGGTCGGGTTCATCGTCTGCACGATGCCCTGCGCGTCGAGCATGACGACGCCGTTGACCGGTGTGGCGAGCAGCGCGCTCATGCGCGCCTCGCTCGCACTGAGCTGATCGACCATCTGCCGGTAGCGCAGCAGCGCATTGGTGCCCATCGCGAAACCGGTCAGCCCGATGGTGCCGATCACGACGACAATGCTGAGCACCAGGGTATCGACATGCGGCGCACTTTCGGCGACGCCTGTGAAACGGGCGGCCGCCATACCCGCGTAGTGCATGCCGGCGATCGCCAGTCCCATCACCGTTCCACTGACCGCCAGGCGAAGCCGGCGATCGGAAATGGGCACGAAGAACTTCACCCACAGCGCCAGCGTCGCCAGTACCACCGCCACCGCGATCGACACGCCGAACATCAGTGGGTCGTAGCGCAGCTGCGCTTCCATGTGCATGGCCTGCATTCCGGTGTAGTGCATCAGGCCGATGCCACCGCCCATCAGCACGCCACCCGCCAGCAGTTCGCGCGGCGTCAGCGAGGGGCGCGTCATCAGCTGTATGGTTGCCAGCGCGGCGAGCAGGCTGGGCAGCATGGAGGCGAGCGTGATCCACGGGTCGTAGCGCACGGTCACGCACAGGTCCAGCGCCAGCATCGCGATGAAATGCATGGCCCACACGCCGCCGCCCAGCGCCAGGCTGCAGCCGAGCTTGATCAGCCACGCCATGCGCTGGTGCGGCGTCTGTTCCGACTGGCCGACCGTGTACAGCGCGACCAGCGAGGTGAGGACGGCCACCAGCAGCGACAGCGCAACCAGCGCCGGATCGTGCGTCATCGGCAGGATCAGCGCAGCGTCGTCGGTGCCGGAGGTGAAGAAGTTCTGCATCGTGCCGAAGTGACGTATGGTGGGCATTGCCGCTCAGCACGGCATCTTTGTCACTTACGGCGGTTTCGCCCGGCGCCTTGATGTTCCGACCCGCTTTTTTTCCCTACACCGAGGAAGATCGTCACTGTTTGCCCGGAGGGTGCGGCGAGACCGGTCATGTCGCCCGGCGCATCTACACCGTCGTGCAGCGCGTTTTCAGGCGGCTGAAGCCGTTGAAGCGTTCTCTGCTGCTGCTCGCAGCGGTGACGCTTGGTGCGCAGGCGGACGACCGGCTGTCCTTCGCCGTCTGGGGCGACATGCCCTACAGCCGGGTCGAGCGCGAGCTGGCGGTCGATCTGCTGGCCGAGCAGGCCGGTCAGCCGCTCGCCTTCTCCCTGCACATCGGTGACCTGAAAAGCGGCAACCAGCCCTGCGACGACGCGCTCTACGCCGACCGGCAGGCTCTGCTGGCGGGTTCGCGCCATCCTGTGGTGCTGCTGCCCGGCGACAACGACTGGCTGGACTGCACCCGCGCGTCGGCCGGCGGCCATGATCCGTTCGAGCGGCTGGACGCCCTGCGCCGCCGATTCTTCAGCGCGCCTCCCGCGTTGCCGCTGCAGCGGCAGGCCGCCGCGCCGGAGAACACCCGCTGGCTAAGTCATGGCGTACTGTTCATCGGGGTGAACCTGCCGGGCAGCCCCCTGCCCGACAACGCCGCCGCGCGGGAATTGCGCCGCAACGTGCTCGACTGGCTGGACGAGGCCGCGGCGCTGGCGGATCCGCAGACCGTTCGTGCGACGGTGATCGCCTTCCACGCCCATCCGGGCTTCGCGGCGCACGGGCGCGGCGGGGTGTCAGTGCGCCATGCGTGGTTCCTCGACCGGCTGGTGGCCTGGGCGAAACATGACCGCCGACCGCTGCTGCTGATACACGGCGACACGCATACCTACCGGGTCGATAAACCCTTGGTCAACCCGGCCACTGGCGAACGCTTCGAGCACGTGACACGGCTTGAATCGCACGGCTCGCCGTGGCTGGGCTGGACGCGGGTGGATGTGGACAGCGCTGCGCCCGCCCCCTTCCGCTTCCAGCCCTACCGCCTGTCCCGCGACTGACGCGACGCCGCCCGGGCGCCGGAATGAAAAAGGGCGCATCCAGATGGATGCGCCCACAGCGGCGACCTGCGTTGACGCGGGATCAGAACGGACGATCGAGTTGCAGCGATTCCTTCGGGCCGCGGTAGATCAGCGGCTTCACCTGCTGCGGGTTGCCCGGAATCTGCGCCTGCTCCACCGCGGCGACGATCTTGTGGTGGAAGGGCGACTTGTCGCACACCGGGTCGGCGGCGGCCGGGTCGTTGGCGATCATGTAGGCCTGGCAGCGGCAGCCGCCGTAATCCTTTTCCTTTTCCGGACAGCTCGAACAGGGCTCCTTCATCCAGCCGGTGCCGCGATAGCGGTTGAAGCCTTCCGACTCGTACCACACCTCGCGGATGCCCATCTCGCGCACGCTCGGGAATTCCAGCCCCGGCAGCATGCGCGCAGTGTGACAGGGCAGCGCACGCCCGTCCGGCGTGATGGTCAGGAAGATGTTGCCCCAGCCGTTCATGCACTTCTTCGGCCGCTTCTCGTAGTAGTCGGGCACGACGAAGAACAGTTTCATCTTGTTGCCGTGCTTCTCGCGCCATTCGTTGGTGATGCGCTCCGCACGCTCCAGCTGTTCGCGCGACGGCAGCAGCTGGTCGCGATTCACCTGCGCCCAGCCGTAGTACTGCGTGTTGGCCAGTTCGACGTACTCGGCATCGATGTCGTCGGCCAGTTGCAGGATGGCTTCGATGTGATCGATGTTGTGGCGGTGGATAGTGCAGTTCATCACCATCGGGTAGCCGCGCGACTTGATCAGATCGGCCGCCCGTCGCTTCAGGTCGAAGGTGCGGGTGGACGACAGGAAGTCGTTCATTTCGCGCGTCGAGTCCTGGAAGGACAGCTGGATGTGGTCCAGCCCCGCCTCCTTCAGCGCGTCGATGCGCTTCTCGTTCAGGCCGACGCCCGAGGTGAGCAGGTTGGTGTAGTAGCCCAGCCGGTGCGCCTCGGCCACCAGCAGTTCGAGGTCGTCACGCAGCATGGGCTCGCCGCCGGAAAAGCCGCACTGCACCGAACCGAGCGCGCGCGCCTCGCGCAGCACCTTGAACCACTCTTCGGTCGTCAGTTCGTCCTCATGCTTGGCGAAGTCGACTGGGTTGTAGCAGTAGACGCAGTGCAGCGGGCAGCGATAGGTCACCTCGGCCAGCAGCCAGAGCGGCGGCCCTATCGTCGCCGCTTCCTGAGCGGCTTTCGCTTCGGCGAGATCGGTCATGTCGTTTCCACCCACTTCTGTTGCAGTGCCAGTTCGACGAAGTTGATCACGTCCTGCTGCAGGCCCTGCGCGTTGAAGGTCTGTTCCAGATCGGCGGTGATGTCGCCCACGTTCGCCTCACCTGTGCAGCGCTTCAGTATTTCGCCCGCGCTCTGGTTCAGCTTCACCATGCCTTCCGGATACAGCAGCACGTAGGCCTTTTGAGCCTCTTCCCACTGGATGCGGAAGTGGCGGCCGATCTTCGGCACCGATGCGGTCGTGACGGTCATTTCGGCACTCACTTGTTCACGCCGTAGGCATTGGCCATCGCGTCGTTCATCGCCCACAGCACGTCGAGCTTGAACTGCAGGATGTTCAGCGCGCGTTCCTGCATTTCACGCGTGTTGAAGTAGTTCAGCGTGACCGCCAGGCCCTGCTCCACGTCGCGGCGCGCCTGCGACACGCGGTTGCGGAAATACTGCAGGCCGGTCGATTCGATCCACGGATAGTGCTCGGGCCAGTTGGCCAGGCGCTCCTTGTGGATCTTCGGCGCGAACAGTTCGGTCAGCGACGAGCACACCGCTTCCTGCCACGGGCGCTGACGGGCGAAATTGATGTAGGCATCGACCGCGAAACGGACGCCGGGCACGACGTGGCGCAGATCGACGATCTCCTCACGCGTCAGACCGGTGGCGATGCCCAGCTTGATCCACGCCTCGATGCCGCCCTCGTCGCGCACCACCGAGCCGTCCGGCCCGGTGATTTCGTAGCCGTCGTGATCGAGGATGCGCTGTATCCACTGGCGACGGATTTCGCGGTCCGGCGTGTTCGACATGATGGCCGCGTCCTTCACCGGGATCGCGATCTGGTAGTAGAAGCGGTTGGCCACCCAGCCGCGGATCTGTTCCGGCGTCGCCTTGCCGGAATTGAGCATCACGTTGAACGGATGGAAGATGTGATAGGCGGCGCCCTTGTCGCGCAGCTTGGCTTCGAATTCTTCGTGGTTCCAGGGCTGTTGCGTGCTCATAGCGTGATGTCCATTCCGTCGTACGAAACTTCGATGCCGTGCGCGTCCAGCTCGCGGCGCTGCGGGCTGTCCTCGTTCAGGATCGGGTTGGTGTTGTTGATGTGGATGAGGATCTTGCGCGTCGTCGTCGGTAGCTTGTCCAGCCACTCGATCATGCCGCCCGGGCCGCTCTGCGCCAGATGGCCCATGTCGCGCGAACGCTTCTTCGACGCGCCGAGCGCGATCATTTCGTCGTCGCTCCAGCAGGTGCCATCGACCAGCACCACGTCGGCCGCCTGCATGGCCGCCCATACCTGCGGTTCGATCTCGACCAGACCCGGTGCGTAGTAGATCTTCTTCCCGCTCTTCGCGTCCTCGATGGTGACGCCGACGTTGTCTCCGGGCACCGGCTTGTCGCGACGCGGCGAATACGGCGGCGCGTTGCTGCGCAGCGCGTGCGCGCGAAATTTCAGTCCGGGTGCGCCGGCAATGGTGAATTCGGTGTCGTCTATGCCCAGCTCGTTCCACTCGATGCCGCAGTAGTGGCCGAGCAGCTTGAACAGCGGATTGCCTTCGGTCAGGTCCTGGCGTACCGGTGCGGTGGACCAGATCTGGTGCGGCTGGCGATGCTCGCGCAGCATGTAGAGGCCGGTGGTGTGGTCGATCTGGCCATCGATCAGCACGATGGCCTTCACTGCCGTGTCGCGCAGCGCCCGCGCCGGCTGCAGCTCGGGGAACTGCTGGAACTGCGTCAGGATGTCGGGCGAAGCGTTGAACAGCACCCAGTTCTCGTTATCGCCACTGACCGTGATCGACGACTGGGTGCGTGCGCGCGCCTTGATGGTGCCGCGGCGCAGGCCGTCGCAGTTGGGACAGTTGCAGTTCCATTGCGGAAAACCGCCGCCCGCGCCGGAACCGAGTACGTGCAGTCGCATGCTTCTCCTCCATCGTTGGCCATCGAGGGCCTGATTTCTTGTGCCGACGGCCGTTCCGGGCGTCGGTTGATTCAGGGCCCGCGCCGCAGCGGGGCCGGAAAGACGGGGTGCCCGGCAGGGCGAACCTGCCGGGCGATCGCAACCTTAGCGGTTGGCAACGTACATCGTGATTTCAAAGCCAAAACGCAGGTCGGTTGCCTTCGGGGTTTCCCAGCTCATGGTTTTCTCCTGACAGTCGGTTTAAGAATGTGCGTCGTCATCCAACGCACCTTCAGTATCACCACCCGTCCCCGCGCCCGCGTCGCGGGCGGATTGAAGCGCGGCTAGGGAAATTCATGAAGGTCATTGCACGACATCGACCTTCACCCAGACCCGCCGCTGCGACTGCGCGTCGCGGGTACCGTAGCGGATCACTCCACGCTGGCTCACCTGTTCGTCGTGGCCGGACGAACCCAGTTCCATCCACTCGCCAAGCCGGCCGCGCAGCGTACTGACCAGCCGCGCCGAGCGCACCTCGCCGTACTGGGTGTCGGACAGCGACTCCTTCTGCGGAGAAATGTCCAGTGTCACCTGCTCGCCATTGACGCGCGGCATCGCGTAGAAGCCGCTCGAAATGTCGCGGTACTGCGTGCCCTGACTGACCACCGCGCCGCGTGGCCCGACCACCATCTGGGTGAAGGGAATGGGCGTCGAGCTGCCCGCCTGGATGAAGGCGGCACCGCCCTCGACCACCTGCACGCGCTGCGACAGACGGTCTGCCGCGTCGCCGCGGGTAGACCACACCCGCGTCTGTACACGGCTGTCACCGCTGCGTCCTTCGATCACCGCACCTTCGCGGCCGCCATCCGGCACGCGGACGCCCGCGTTGCCGGCACGGATGTCGCCTGACACGGCCACGCCGTCACGTCCGATCGAGTCATCGTTGTCCTGGCGCACCGAAATCATCAGGCTGCGCAGCGGCGTATCGAGTGCGTCGATCGCCTGCTTCACCGCCGCGCGGGTGGCCGCGTCGGCGCGGATGAAGATGCGGTTGTTGGCGCCCGACAGTGCGGCGTCGTCGCCGACCAGCGGGCGCAGCGCGGGCAGCACCTGGTCAGGCGTGCGGTGCTTCAGCGGAATGATGTCGAGCTTGACCTGGGCTGCCGCAGCGAGCGGCCACAGCAGGCAGAGCAGCAGCAGTCGTCGGCACAGCGGACGGAACATGGCGGAAATGGGCATCGGGCACCTGCGACAAGTGGGCTTTACGCGAGTGTAGACGCCCGACGGCGGGGAAAGGTCCGGTCTTGAGGACAAGGCGGGGACCGCGGCACCCTGCCGGAGCAGTGTCCCGGGCGCGACCGCCGCGCTCTGGCGAGGGACGGTATTTGATCGCAGGCCCTGTCGCGGTCAGAAGACCGCTCCTACAAGGGCTGAGCAAGGCCTGCGGCTTGAGCCTGGACAGGGATTCTGTGGGAGGGGTCTTCTGACCCCGACTGCAGCGTGTGTGCGGGAGACGGCGTCCGCACACACGCTGCGTCCGCGGTTCGAGAAAGGTGCCCGATCAGGCGGCGACCGTCAACATGCTGCCGGCGAAATCGACGCGGTGCGCCGACGCCAGGTACTCGCGCGTGCGCATTTCGATCAGGCGGCTCACCGTGCGGGTGAACTCGTTGGCGTGCGGGCCGTCGGTGTAGAGATCTTGCGCCTCGACTTCGGCCGACAGGATGAGCTTGACGCGGAAGTCGTACAGCACGTCCACCAGCCAGGTGAAGCGGCGCGCTTCGTTGGCCTGGTCGCGCCCCATCTTCGGCACGTTGGATATCAATATGGAGTGATAGCGGCGCGCCAGTTCGAGGTAATCGTTCTGCGAGCGCGGACCACCGCAGATTTCATCGAAGTCGAACCAGGCCGCGCCGAGCGAGCGGTCGCGCGTCTTCAGCGTGCGACCGAGGATCTCCAGCGGGCCCGGTGGGCAGGGTTCGCCGCAGATCTGGCGGAAGTCGTCGGCCAGTTTGGCGTCGGCGTCCTGGCCGCCCGGCACCATGAAAATGTCCATCCGTTCGAGCGAGCGCAGGCGGTAGTCGATGCCGGCGTCGAGTTCGAACACTTCGAGCCGCTTCTTCAGCAGCTCGATCGTGGGCAGGAAGTTCTGCCGCTGCAGGCCGTTCGGGTAGAGCCCGTCCGGCGGATAGTTGGAGGTCGCGACGAACACGACGCCGCGCTCGAACAGCGCGTTGACCAGACGGCCGAGGATCATCGCGTCGGCGATGTCGGATACGTGGAACTCATCGAAACACAACAGGCGGGTCGCCCGGGCGATGTCGTCGGCCACCTGCGCCAGCGGATCGGCTTCGTTCTTGTGCTTCTTCAGCGCTTCGTGGATCTGCTGCATGAAGGCGTGGAAATGCACGCGCTTCTTACGACGATAGGGCACGGCGTCGTAGAAGCAGTCCATCAGGAAGCTCTTGCCGCGCCCTACGCCGCCCCAGAACCAGACACCGCGCGGGGGCTGCGCGCGCGACAGCAGCTTGCGCAGCTGGGTGCGGCGGGCCGCCTTGAAATCGAGCAGCTCGCCGTACAGCTTCTGCAGCCGCTCGGCGGCAGCGCGCTGCGACGCGTCGGCGTTATAACCGCGCACCTTGAGCTGGGCCTCGAAGGTGTCCAGCATGCCCCGCTCGGGAACGTTCAGTATCTTGTGCGGAGGCATGTTGCGCGGGTCCCGGTCAGAAGTGCAGCGGACGCTTGTCGCAGGCCAGCGCGGCTTCGTGCATCACTTCCGACAGCGTCGGGTGCGCGTGGCAGATGCGCGCGATGTCTTCCGAGCAGGCGCCGAATTCCATCGCCACCACCGCCTCGGCGATCAGCTCCGATGCGTTGTTGCCGATCACGTGCACGCCGAGGATGCGGTCGGTCTTGGCGCAGGCATACATGCGCACGAAACCGGTGGTGTCACCCTGGCCGAGTGCGCGACCGTTGGCCGCGAACGGGATCTGGCCAGCCTTGTACTCGATGCCTTCGGCCTTGAGCTGGGCCTCGGTCTTGCCGACCCAGGCGATTTCCGGGTGGGTGTAGATGACCCAGGGCACGGTGTCGTGATTGACGTGTCCGTGTTGACCGGCGATGCACTCGGCCACCATGACGCCCTCTTCCATGCCCTTGTGCGCCAGCATCGGGCCCGGCACGACGTCGCCGACCGCCCACACATTGGCCAGATTGGTACGGCCCTGCGCATCGACTTCGATGAAACCGCGCTCGCTGATCTTCAGGCCGACCGACTCGCCGCCCAGACCATCGGTATTGGGCACCCGGCCGACCGACACGATGAGGCGCTCGCACTCGAGCACGTGCTGCTCGTCCTTGTGCTCGTACTCGACGCGCACGCCGGCATCGGTGCGTTCGACCTTGCCGATCTTGGCCCCGAGCTTGATACCCAGCTTCTGTTTGGCGGTGAAGGTCTTCCAGGCTTCCTTGGTGATCGCCGCATCGGCGGCCGACAGGAATTCCGGTGCCGCCTCGAGGATGGTCACCTCTGCGCCCAGGCGCTTCCACACGCTGCCCAGTTCCAGCCCGATCACGCCGGCGCCGATCACGCCCAGCTTCTTCGGCGCGCCGTCGAAGGCGAGCGCGCCCTCGTTGTCGCAGATCACCTTGTTGTCAACCTCGATGCCCGGCAGATGACGGGCACGCGAACCGGTGGCGATGATCACGTGCTTGGCCAGCACGTGTTCGGTGGCGCCGTTACGGGTGACCGCAACCTTCCACTTCTCGTTCTCGCGGCCGGCGAAGCTGCCCAGACCGGACAGCAGCGTCACGTTGTTCTTCTTGAACAGGCCGCGGATGCCGGTGGTGAGCTGGCCGACGATGTTGTCCTTGCGCTTCATCATCACCGACACGTCCATCTTCGGCGACTCGACCGAAATGCCGTGCATGACGAAGCTGTGGTTGGCCTGCTCGAACAGTTCGGACGACTGCAGCAGCGCCTTGGACGGGATGCAGCCCACGTTGAGGCAGGTGCCGCCGAGGCGCACTTCGCCCTTCGGGTCGGCGTAGCTGTTGTACTCGATGCAGGCCGCGCTCAGGCCCAGCTGGGCGGCGCGGATGGCGGCGACATAGCCGCCGGGGCCGGCACCGATCACAACGACATCAAATTCCTTGGACATCTTAATTGCTCCGGAAAAAGAAGCAGTCTTGGTCCGGCGCGCCACCCGGCCCTCTCTCCGGGCGGCGCGCAGACGTGAACATGCAATGAGAGGGTTTATACGTCGAACAGCAGGCGGGCCGGATCTTCCAGCGCCTCCTTCATGGTCACCAGGCCGAGCACCGCTTCGCGGCCGTCGATGATGCGGTGGTCGTAGGACATCGCCAGATAGTTGATCGGGCGGATCACGATCTGGCCGTTCTCGACGACCGGACGGTCCTTGGTCGCGTGGATGCCGAGGATGGCCGACTGCGGCGGGTTGATGATGGGCGTCAACAGCATCGAACCGAACACGCCGCCGTTGGAGATCGAGAACGTACCGCCGGTCAGTTCCTCGATCGACAACTTGCCGTCCTTGGCCTTCTGGCCGAACTCGGCGATCTTCTGCTCGATGTCGGCAAAGCTCATCTGGTCGGCGTCACGCAGGATGGGCACCACCAGACCGCGCGGGCTGCCGACAGCGATGCCGATGTCGAAGAAGCCGTGATAGACGATGTCGTTACCGTCCACCGAGGCGTTCAGCACCGGGAACTTGCGCAGCGCCTGCAGGGCCGCCTTGACGAAGAAGGACATGAAGCCGAGCTTGACGCCGTGCGTCTTCTCGAACTTCTCGGCGTACTTCTTGCGCAGCTCCATCAGCGGGCCCATGTTCACTTCATTGAACGTGGTCAGGATGGCGTTCTGCGCCTGCGACTGCAGCAGGCGCTCGGCGACGCGGGCACGCAGGCGCGACATCGGTACGCGCTGCTGCGGGCGATCGGCCAGCAGCTCTTCGAGACGGACCGGCACCGGCGGCTGCGGCAGCGCGGGCGCTGCGGCGGCAGACTGGGCGGCGGTCGGTGCCGGACGCGCGACGGCGGCCGACGGCACTGCCGGGGCAGGCGCTGCCGGTTGCGGTGCGCCCGCAGCATCCGGCTTGGTGATGCGACCACCACGGCCGGTACCCTGCACGTCGCCAGCCGACAGGCCGCGTTCGTCCATGATCTTGCGCGCAGCCGGGCTGGCCGGGCCGGAGGCCGCAGCCGACGTGGTCGCGGCGGCGACGGCGGCCGGCGCTGCAGCCGGTGTGGCAGCAGGCGCAGCGGCCGGGACGGCCGCCGAAGCCTTGGCGTCGGTGTCGATCTGGGCGATCAGCTCGCCGCTGGTGACCGAAGCACCGTCCTGCTTGATGATCGCCACCAGTACGCCGGCATCCGGCGCGGGCGTTTCGAGCACGACCTTGTCGGTCTCGATGTCGATCAGGTTTTCATCGCGCGACACCGCCTCGCCGACCTTCTTGTGCCAGCGCACGAGCGTGGCTTCGGCCACCGATTCGGACAGCTGGGGAACCTTCACTTCGATAAGCATTTGATTCTTTCTCCCTGTCGGAGGCGCCTCAGCGCCCCACTCCTTCGAACGCTGCTTCGATGACCGCCTTCTGTTGCGCCAGATGCTTGGCGGCGTAGCCGACCGCCGGCGACGCCGAGGCCGGACGCGACACCAGTTCCAGTTTCAGATCGCCCAGTGCCTTGCCGAGGAAGGCACGCGAGATCAGCCAGTACCACATACCCTGGTTGCGCGGCTCTTCCTGTACCCAGGTCACGCCCTTGGCATTCGGATAACGCACCAGTTGCGCCGACAGCTCCGCCCCGGGGAAGGGGTAGGCCTGTTCGAGACGCAGGATGGCAACGTTCTTGATGTCCTGAGCACGGCGATGAGCCAGCAACTCGTAGTAGATCTTGCCGCTGCACAGAATGACGCGCTCGACGTCCTTCTCCTGCAGCGTGTCGATTTCCGGGATCACCGGCTGGAAGCGTCCGTCGGACAGTTCGTCCAGCGAGGACACGGCGTCCTTGTGACGCAGCAGCGACTTCGGCGTGATGATGACCAGCGGCTTGCGCACCTTGCGCAGCATCTGACGGCGCAGCAGGTGGAACACCTGCGCCGGCGTGGTCGGAATCGTGACCTGCCAGTTGTTCTCGGCCGACAGCTGCATGTAGCGCTCGATGCGCGCCGACGAGTGCTCCGGGCCCTGCCCTTCGTAGCCGTGCGGCAGCATCATGGTGAGGCCGCACAGGCGACCCCATTTGGCTTCGCCGGACGCGATGAACTGGTCGAACACGACCTGGGCGCCGTTGGCGAAATCGCCAAACTGCGCCTCCCACACCACCAGCTCGTTCGGCTCGGTGGTCGCGTAGCCGTACTCGAAGGCCAGCACAGCTTCTTCCGACAGCACCGAGTCGATCACGACGCACGGCGCCTGGTTGTCCTGCAGATGCTGCAGCGGCATGTAGTTGCCGCTGTCCCACTTCTCGCGCTTCTGGTCGTGCAGCACTGCGTGGCGGTGGAAGAAGGTGCCGCGGCCGCAGTCCTCGCCGGACACGCGCACGCCGTAACCTTCGACCAGCAGCGTCGCGTAGGCCAGGTTCTCACCCATGCCCCAGTCGACCGGTTGCGTGCCGGCAGCCATGCCGCGCCGGTCGTCGATGATCTTCTGCACGCGCGAGTGCAGCGAGAATCCTTCCGGAAGCGTCGTGAGGCGCTCGCCCAGACGCGCCAGTTCCTCGCGCGGCACGCGAGTGTCGCAGTCGTCGGTATAGGGCTGCTTCAGGAAGGGCGTCCAGTCCACCGCGAAGCGCCGCTGGTGGTTGGTGAGTACCGGGTTGCTGGCCAGACGACCCTCGTCCAGTGCCGCGCGGTAGTCGGCGATCATCCGCTCGGGAGCGGCCTCGTCGATGATGCCGGCCGAGATCAGGCGGTCGGCGTACAGCTTACGCGTGCCCGGGTGGGCGGCGATCTTCTTGTACATCAGCGGCTGCGTCACCATCGGCTCGTCCTGCTCGTTATGGCCGAGCTTGCGGTAGCAGATGATGTCGATCACCACGTCCTTCTTGAATTCGGCGCGGAATTCCATCGCCATCCGCGTGACGAAGGCGACCGCTTCCGGGTCGTCGCCATTCACGTGGAAGATCGGCGCTTCGACCATCTTGAAGATGTCGGTGCAGTACAGCGAAGAGCGGTAGTCGCGCGGATCGGAGGTGGTGAAGCCGATCTGGTTGTTCACGATGATGTGAACGGTGCCGCCGACGCCGTAACCGCGCGTCTGCGAGAAGTTCAGCATTTCCTGGTTCACGCCCTGACCGGCGACGGCCGCGTCGCCGTGCAGGATGACCGGTACGACCTGGGTGCCGGTCTTGTCGCCGCGGCGGCGCTGGCGTGCGTACACCGAACCGACCACCACCGGGTTCACGATTTCCAGGTGCGAGGGGTTGAAGGCCAGGGTCAGGTGCACCGGACCGGCCGGCGTGCTCACGTCGGACGAGAAGCCCATGTGGTACTTCACGTCGCCGGCCGACAGGTCGGATGCCGCCTTACCTTCGAACTCGGAGAACAGCATCGAGGGCGCCTTGCCCAGCGTGTTCACCAGCACGTTCAGGCGACCGCGGTGGGCCATGCCGATGACGATTTCCTGTGCGCCCTGGCCGGCGGCCACACGCACCAGTTCGTCCATCGCGACGATGGTCGATTCGCCACCTTCGAGCGAGAAGCGCTTCTGGCCGACGTACTTGGTATGCAGGTAACGCTCAAGCGTTTCCGCCGCGGTGGTGCGCTCGAGGAAGCGCTTGCGGTCGTCGGCGCTGTAGCCGTAGTTGCCGCGCATCGGCTCCAGACGCGACTGGATCCAGCGCTTCTGGGCGATGTCGGCCATGTACATGTATTCGGCGCCGATGCTGCCGCAATACACCTGGCGGACCGCTTCGAGGATTTCGCGCAGGCTGGCGCGATCTTCGGGCGGGAAGCGGAAGGAGCCGGTGCTGAAACTGTCGTTCAGGTCGGCTTCAGTGAATCCGTAGTGCGACGGCTCGAGTTCGGAAATGTCGGGGCGCTCGGCGCGCTTGAGCGGATCGAGCTGGGCCCAGCGGTTACCGAGAAAGCGGTAGGCATTGATCATCTGCAGCACGCCGACCTGACGCTTGTCGTCGCCGCTGGCTGCGGCGATGCGGACCGGGCCGCGCTTGGCCAGTTCGGCGAACGAAGCGACGACCGGGGCGTGCGCCACGTCACTGGCGGCGCCGGGCAGATGCTGGAGGGATTCGAAATAGGTACGCCAGGCGTCCGGCACTGAACCGGGGTTGGCGAGGTAGGACTCGTACAGTTCCTCGACGAAGGGCGCATTGCCCCCGAAGAGGTAGGAATGGCTCAACATGTGCATCATGACTCGCTCCTCCGCCCGGGGATGCCCGGGTTTGTTGTCGCGTCTTTCCGCGCGGTCGGGGAACGTGGCGCCAGTCGTGCCGCGCCCCCTTCCGTCTCGCGGAAATTCGAGAAGGCCTGCTGCATGCGGTATTGATTATTTACCCCGCGGCGTCCGCCAGGCCGCGGGGCTTTCTGCTGCGGTGAATCAGCGCTGTTCGACGGGCTTCACGTCACGGCGGTTCGGGCCGATGTAGAGCTGGCGCGGACGGCCGATCTTGTACTCGGAATCGGTGATCATTTCGTTCCACTGCGTGATCCAGCCGATGGTACGCGCCAGTGCGAAAATGCAGGTGAACATCGAGGTCGGGATGCCGAGCGCCTTCTGCACGATGCCGGAATAGAAGTTGACGTTGGGGTAGAGCTTCTTCTCGATGAAGTACTCGTCTTCCAGCGCGATGCGCTCCAGTTCCATCGCCAGCTTGAACAGGCGGTCGTTCTCCAGGCCCAGTTCGGTCAGCACTTCGTAGCAGGTCTGGCGCATCAGCTTGGCGCGCGGATCGAAGTTCTTGTAGACGCGATGACCGAAGCCCATCAGCTTGAAGCTGTCGTTCTTGTCCTTGGCGCGCTTGATGTACTCGGGCACGCGCGACACGTCACCGATCTCTTCCAGCATCTGCAGGCAGGCCTCGTTCGCGCCACCGTGCGCCGGACCCCACAGGCAGGCGATGCCCGCGGCGATGACGGCGTACGGGTTGGCGCCCGACGAACCGGCCAGACGGACGGTCGAGGTCGAGGCGTTCTGTTCGTGGTCGGCGTGCAGCGTCAGGATGCGGTCGAGCGCCTTTTCCAGCACCGGGTTCGGCTTGTACTCCTCGCACGGCGTGCCGAACATCATGTACATGAAGTTGCCGGCATAGCTCAGGTCATTGCGCGGGTACATGAAGGGCTGGCCGATCGAGTACTTGTAGGCCATGGCCGTGATGGTCGGCATCTTGGCGATCAGGCGATTGATCGAGATGTCGCGATGAGCCTGGTCCGAAATGTCCATGCCGTCGTGATAGAAGGCGGACAGCGCGCCGACCACGCCGGCCATGATGGCCATCGGGTGAGCGTCACGACGGAAACCCGCGTAGAAGCGGGCCAGCTGCTCGTGCACCAGCGTGTGGCGCTTGATCTGGCTGACGTACTCGGTCTTTTCGGCTGCGGTCGGCAGTTCGCTGTTCTTCAGCAGGTAGCACACATCGAGGAAGTCGCAGTGCTCGGCGAGTTGCTCGATCGGGTAACCGCGATACCACAGCTCGCCCTTGTCGCCATCGATGTAGGTGATCGACGACTTGCAGCTGGCGGTGGAGAGGTAACCGGTGTCATACGTGAACATGCCGGTCTTGCCATACATGGAACGGATATCAACCACTTCGGGGCCGACCGTGCCACCCATGATCGGGAACTCGGTGGTCTGCCCATCAATGGTCAGCGTTGCGGTGCGTTGATTTGACATGTCTAACCTCTTCACTTCCTCAAAAATGCCCGGGCCGAAACCAGTGCGCGTCAGACTGCGCGCAGCAGATCGACCATCCCCTTCAGGCGCGGCTCCTCACATTCTTCGCGCCCGCTGACAATCGCCAACAAGGTGATGTCGTCGTAATGGAGCAGTTCGAACAGCTCTGCCCTCTGTTGTTCACTCAACTCCTCCAGCAACCCTCCCTCGACGACGCGCTGCAGGACCAGGTCGAGCTCGAGCAGCCCGCGCCGGCAATGCCAGCGCAGACGCCCCATATTGACCTGCGGGTCGTTGGCCGCGTCGTCCATGATCAGACTGCCCTGCGGACCATCATGTCCTTGATCTTGCCGATGGCGCGCGTCGGGTTCAGACCCTTCGGGCACACATCGACGCAGTTCATGATGGTGTGGCAGCGGAACAGGCGATACGGATCTTCCAGGTTGTCCAGACGCTCGCTGGTGGCCTGATCACGCGTATCGGCGATGAAACGGTAGGCGGCCAGCAGACCGGCCGGGCCGACGAACTTGTCCGGGTTCCACCAGAACGACGGGCAGGAGGTCGAGCAGCAGGCACAGAGAATGCACTCGTACAGGCCGTTCAGTTCCTCGCGGTCTTCCGGCGACTGCAGACGCTCGCGCTCGGGCGGATGTTCGTCGTTGATCAGGTAAGGCTTGATCGAGTGGTACTGCTTGAAGAACTGCGTCATGTTGACAATGAGGTCGCGCACGACCGGCAGGCCGGGCAGCGGACGCAACACCACCGGCGACTGCAGGTCCTTCATGTCGGTCAGACAGGCCAGACCGTTCTTGCCATTGATGTTCATCGCGTCCGAACCGCACACGCCCTCGCGGCAGGAACGGCGGAAGGACAGCGAGTCGTCCTTGTCCTTCAGCTTGACCAGGGCGTCGAGCAGCTTGCGTTCGGTGCCGTCGAGATCGATGGAAATCGACTGCATGTAGGGCTTTTCGTCGCGGTCCGGGTCGAAGCGGTAGATACTGAATTCGACAGTACGGGCAGTCATGCTGTGATCCTCAGTAGGCGCGCTTCTTCAGCGCGATGGTGTTAACCGTGAGCGGCTTCATGTTCACCGGCTTGTACTCGAGCTTGTTGCCCTCGCGATGCCACAGCGTGTGCTTGAGCCAGTTCACATCGTCACGGCCGTCCGGACGTTCGGGGGTGTCGGTCGCGTCGTCGCGCACGTGAGCGCCACGCGACTCGGTGCGCGCATTGGCCGACACGATGGTCGCCTTGGCCACTTCGATCAGGTTGTCCAGTTCCAGCGCCTCCAGGCGGGCGGTGTTGAACACCTTGGACTTGTCCTTGATCTCGGTTGCGGCAACCATCTTCTCGATGTCGAGAATCTTGCTCACGCCTTCGGCAAGCATGTCCTTGAAGCGGAACACGCCGCAGTGCGCCTGCATCGTGCGCTGCATGGCCAGACGGGTGGCACCGACAGCCGTGCCATCGGTCTGCGTGTCGAGACGGTTGATGCGCGACAGCGAGTAGTCGGCCGCGTTGGCCGGCAGCGGCTTGTGCGCGGCCGGCTGCGCCTTGATGTACTCGACCATCGACTCGCCGGCCGACTTGCCGAACACCAGCAGGTCGAGCAGCGAGTTGGTGCCCAGGCGGTTGGCGCCATGCACGGATGCACAGGCACATTCGCCGGCGGCGTAGAAACCGGGCACCGGCGTGCTCGGGTTGCCGTCCTTCGGCACCACGACTTCACCGTTGTAATTGGTCGGGATGCCGCCCATCTGGTAATGGCAGGTCGGCACCACCGGCAGCGGTTCCTTGATCGCGTTGACACCGGCGAACTGGATGCCGATCTCGCGGATGCCCGGCAGGCGCTTCATGATGGTCGCCGGGTCGAGGTGGGTGATGTCCAGCATCACGTGGTCCTTGTTCGGACCGCAGCCGCGACCTTCGTTGATCTCGGTCACCATGGCGCGCGACACCACGTCACGCGACGCCAGATCCTTGGCGTTCGGCGCGTAGCGTTCCATGAAACGCTCGCCCGAGGCATTGCGCAGAATGCCGCCTTCGCCGCGCACGCCTTCGGTGATCAGCACGCCGGCACCGGCGACGCCGGTCGGGTGGAACTGCCAGAACTCCATGTCTTCCAGCGGAATGCCGGCACGCGCCGCCATGCCCACACCGTCACCGGTGTTGATGAAGGCGTTGGTCGAGCTGTAATAGATGCGGCCGGCGCCGCCGGTTGCGAACAGCACGGCCTTGGCGTGGAACACGAACACTTCGCCCGTTTCCATTTCCATCGCGGTCACGCCGACCACGTCGCCCTCTTCGTCGCGGATCAGGTCCAGCGCCATCCATTCAATGAAGAACTGAGTATTGGCCTTGACGTTGCGCTGGTACATCGCGTGCAGCATCGCGTGACCGGTACGGTCGGCGGCGGCACAGGAGCGACGGACCGGCTTCTCGCCGAAGTTCGACATGTGGCCGCCGAACGGGCGCTGATAGATCTTGCCGCTGTCGAGGCGGTCGAAGGGCATGCCGTAGTGTTCGAGCTCGATCACCACCTCATTGGCCTTGCGGCACATGAATTCGATCGCGTCCTGGTCGCCGAGCCAATCGGAACCCTTGACCGTGTCGTACATGTGCCAGTGCCAGTGGTCCTCCTCGGAGTTGCCAAGCGAGGCGGCCACGCCGCCCTGCGCCGCAACGGTGTGCGAGCGGGTCGGGAACACCTTGGAAATCACTGCGGTGCGCAGGCCGGCTTCTGACAGCTGGATGGCGGCACGCAGACCGGCGCCACCGGCGCCGACGATGACTGCATCAAACTTGCGGACAGGTACGCTCACTTACAGTCTCCAGAGAACTTGGGCTGCCCAGCCCAGATAACCGATCAGGGCAAGCAAGGTCACCGCGTGCAGCACGACACGCACGCCGGTGGGCTTGATGTAGTCCATGTAGATGTCGCGCACGCCAACCCAGGCGTGGTACATCAGCGACGCGAAGAACAGGAAGGTCGCGAAGCGCATGAACCCACCTGCGAACAGACCGTGCCAGTTCTCGTAGTTCAATTCGCCCATCGACAGCACGCCGACCGCGAAGATGAGCGTGTAGACCGCCATCACCACCGCCGTGATGCGCTGGCCCAGCCAGTCCTTCAGCCCGTAGTGGGCACCGACAACGACACGATTCACCACAGTTTCACCCCCAGAATCACGGTAAGCGTCAGGCTGACCACCAGCACGGCGACCGAACTCTTGCGCGCGGTGGCGAGTTCGAGGCCCTTGTGCATGTCCAGCAGCAGGAAGCGGACGCCGGCACAGAAGTGATGCAGGTAGGCCCACATCAGGCCGAGCAGCAGAAGCTTGGCCAGCGGGTGACCGACCACCGCGCTGAACGATTCGAAGGTATCCGGCGAACCCAGGCTGGCGTCAAACAGCCACAGCAGCAGCGGCAGACAGAGGAAAAGGCCGGCACCGCTGATGCGGTGGAGGATGGACACGATACCCGGCAACGGCAGGCGTATCGCCGTCAGCTGGAGGTGCTTCGGTCTGGTCTTGCTGGCTGTATTGGCCATCTGGCTCGCTCTCCTGGAAAAAGTCGTGTCACATGCCGGTCGTCGCCGGCTCCGTCAATTCAGGTTGTTCAGGTAATAGTGGTCTGCCGTCGAGCACAGTCCGCGGCGCCACTCGACCGGTTTGTCGTCATAGGTATAGGCGACACGCTCGACCGACAGCAGAGGGCTGCCTTCCTGCACCTCGAGGTAATCCGCGCTCTGGCGGTCCGCCGCGACCGCGCGCAGACGCTCTTCGGCACGCACCATGCGCACGCCGAAACGGGTTTCGAAGAAGGAGTAGAGCGAGCCCTGCTGCTCCTTGAGCACGTCGAGGTTGAGCCCGGGAAAGAGGTCGCCGCGCAGATAGATTTCGTCGATCACCACCGGCTTGCCGGCGAACTTGAGCAGGCGGCGCACGATGATGATCTGCGAGCCGACCTCGACGTCCAGCGTGCGGGCGACTTCCTGGCCGGCACGTGCGCGCCAGCATTCGAGCGGCACGCTCTGCGAGGTTTCTATCGTGCCGTTGATCGGCGCGAGACGGAGAAAACGGAAGAATGCGCGGGGATCGTGATGCGTCGCAACAAAGGTACCCTTGCCCTGTTTGCGTACCAGCAGGTTGTCCGCCGCCATCTCGTCGATGGCCTTACGCACCGTCCCCTGACTCACGTTGAAGCGCTGGGCGAGTTCGGTTTCGCTCGGGATCGCCTCACCCGGACGCCATTCGCCACTCTGCAATGCCTGCGTGAGCAAGCCGCGTATCTGTCGATACAGCGGGCTGAAGGTGGGGGATTCCTGTGCCATGCAACAATTTCAGCACAGAAATCCTGTCACGTCTACATCGTGTCTGATGTCTTATATATGATATAAATTGATGCCGTGCAAAAACGCACTTTCCGGCCGGCCAGCCCCGGTTGCGAACGCCGATTTTTGTGCTGTGTGTCAAAACCGCCGCGTGTCAACCATAATTCGGCCCGCGCACAACGCACTGATAACGCCCCGTCCCATCCTCAGACAGGAGACCACCATGTCAAAGACGCCTCTTCGCGTCGCGGTGACCGGCGCTGCCGGTCAAATCGGCTACGCCCTGCTGTTCCGTATCGCCAGCGGCGAAATGCTCGGCAAGGACCAGCCGGTCATTCTTCAACTGCTCGACCTGCCGCAGGCCCAGAAGGCGCTGACCGGTGTGATGATGGAACTGGACGACTGCGCCTTCCCGCTGCTCGCCGGCATGATCGCCACCGATGACCCGAACGTCGCGTTCAAGGACGCCGACTTCGCGCTGCTGGTCGGTGCCCGTCCGCGCGGCCCCGGCATGGAGCGCAAGGACCTGCTGACCGAAAACGCCAAGATCTTCACCGTGCAGGGCGCGGCCATCGGCCAGAACGCCAGCCCGAACTGCAAGATCCTGGTGGTCGGCAACCCCTGCAACACCAACGCCTACATCGCGATGAAGACCGCCGCCAAGGCCGGTGGCCGCGTGCCGGCGAAGAACTTCACCGCCATGCTGCGTCTGGACCACAACCGCGCGCTGTCGCAGCTGTCGGCCAAGATCGGCCGCCCGGTGTCGTCGTTCAAGACGATGACCGTGTGGGGCAACCACAGCCCGACGATGTACGCCGACTACCGCTTCGCCACCTCGAACGGCGACAGCGTCGCCCAGCTGGTGAACGATCAGGAGTGGAACGCCAAGACCTTCCTGCCGACCGTCGGCAAGCGCGGCGCCGCCATCATCGAGGCCCGTGGCCTGTCGTCGGCTGCTTCGGCCGCCAACGCCGCGATCGACCACATGCGTGACTGGCACCTCGGCTCGAACGGTGACTGGGTGACCATGGGCGTGCCGTCCGACGGTTCCTACGGCATCCCGGAAGGCCTGGTGTTCGGCTTCCCCTGCATCTGCGCCAACGGCGAATACACCATCGTCAAGGGTCTGGAGATCGACGAGTTCTCGAAGCCTTACGTCGCCAAGACGCTGGCCGAACTGGAAGAGGAGCGCGCCGGCGTCGCCGACCTGCTCTGATTTGCCAGTCATGTGCGCCCGTTCCGGATCACCCCGCTCTGCCGGGTCGATCCAGGGGCGTACAGGCTTGAATCGATAGAAGCGGCCCGGTAACGTGGCCGCTTTTTTTATGCCGGAGTTGTCCGCATGAATGCTGCCGTCCATCCGCGCGAGGTGCTTTACAAGGGCGACAAGCCCTTTCCCATCCTGCCCGCCGTTGACCACTACGCCGGCTCGGAAAAGCTGATGCGTAAGGCGCTCGCGCTGCAGGCCGAACTGGGTCCCATCTTCGACGTCACCTGCGATTGCGAGGACGGCGCGGCCGCCGGCAACGAGGTCGAACACCGCAAGCTGTGCGCGTCCGTGATCGCCGGTGAGGACAACCGTTTCAACCGCGTCGGCGTACGCATCCACGACGTGACGCATGCACACTGGAAGGCCGACATGGACGTCATCGTCGGCGAAGCCGGCGACAAGCTTGCCTTCATCACGCTGCCCAAGGCGCGCTCGGCCGACGACGTGCGCGTGCAGCTCGATTGGCTGCGCACCTGCGAAACGATGGCCGGCCTGAAGCGCAGCATTCCGGTGCACGTGCTGATCGAAAGCCACGGCGCGCTGCGAGAGGTGTGGAACATCGCCGCGATGGAACGCGTGGAATCGATCGACCTCGGCCTGATGGACTTCGTCAGCGCCCACCACGGCGCGCTGCCGGGCGACGCGATGAAGAGCCCGACCCAGTTCGAACACCCCATCATCGTGCGCACCAAGTGCGAAATCGCCGCCGCGGCGCACGGCTGCGGCGTGGTGCCGACGCACAACGTCACCACCGAAATTCGCGACGTCAACTTCATCCGCAACGACGCCCGCCTCGCACGCCGCCAGTTCGGTTTCATGCGCATGTGGAGCATCCACCCGAACCAGATCCTGCCCATCGTCGAGGAGATGCGGCCCGACTTCAGCGAGGTCGAGGACGCGATCGCCATCCTCTGCGGTGCGCAGGACGCGAGCTGGGGGCCGACCCGGCACCACGACACGCTGCACGACCGCGCCTCCTATCGCTACTATTGGGAACTGCTCGCCCGCGCACACGCCACCGGCGTCGTCCTGCCCGACGACGTGCGCAGCCGCTTCTTCGCATAAGGAATCATGGCCCGCGTACCGCCCGTATCGAAGGAATGCGCCGTGCTGTTCGCCGATCTGGTGGGCAGCACCCAGCTCTATGAGCGCATGGGCGACACCGCCGCCTTCGCGCTGATCGACCGCTGCCTGCGCACCATGCGCGACTCGGTCATCGGCAGTTCGGGCCGCGTGATCAAGATGACCGGCGACGGCCTGCTCGCCACCTTCCGCGCCTGCGACCACGCCGCCGACACCGCGCTGGCCATCCACCGCGACATCAGCGGCCTGCCGCTGGCCACGCACTTTTCGCTCGGCGTGCGCACCGGCTTCCACTTCGGCCCGGTCATCGAAACCGGCGACGACATCTACGGCGAATCGGTGAACATCGCCGCCCGTCTGTCGGAACTGGGCAGCCATGGCCGCGCCATCGTGTTCAACCGAAGCCGCGGTGCGCCTCAGCGAGCACTTCCAGCACATGGTGCGGCCAATGCCGCCACGCGTCGTCAAGGGTGTCGCGCGTTCGGTCGAAATGTGCGAACTGCGCTGCGAGCACTCGGAGCACGTCACCCATGTCGGCGGACTGAACTTCAGCAGCGGCAAGCTGGAAATGCGCGTCTATCACGGCGGACGTGTCTGGCTGCTTGGCGCCGAACACCCGCGGCTGCGCATGGGCCGCGACGCCGGCGTCAACATCCTGGTCAAGGACGCCCGCGCCTCACGCCAGCACTGCGACCTCGAATTCCGCCGCGACCGCTTCGTACTGACCGACCGCTCCAGCAACGGCACCTTCGTCACCATCGAAGGCCGCCACGAATTCGCCCTGACGCGCGAGGAAGTCGTCATAGACGGCCACGGCTGGCTCGCCTTCGGCTCGCCGCGCAGCGCAGCGAGCGACGTGGTCGAGTTCTTCTGCCTGGGCTGAGCGCGTCTTTCCTGCGTTCGCCGCCCGAATTCGGCGGGAGAATCTCCCGAGCCTGCGAATCGTAAAATTTTGTCATTGCGGAATGACGGAGCCATTCCCCGTCTATAGTCCGCGCGCCCCGCAAAAATCTGATTTATTTCGCATATAACTAAAGTAGTACTTCACCACTGGCGGGGCATTTCACCATGAGGCCCCTCCCTTGAAGACCACCCTTCCCCTGCTCATCCTGAGCGCTTCGCTGTTCGGCGGCTGCTCCACCATTACCTCCAGCGAAATGCAGACCGTCACGCTCAGCGCGCGCACCCAAGGCGGCGACGCTGTCGACCAGACCAAGTGCACGCTGAAGAACGACAAGGGCAGCTGGACCGCGACCGCGCCCGGAAACGTCATGATCCGTCGTTCGGCCGAAGACCTCAATGTCGAATGCAAGAAGGACGGCATGAGCGACGGTTTCCTGCGCGCGATCTCGCGTTCGGCCGGCAGCATGTGGGGCAACATCATCTTCGGTGGTGGCATCGGCGCCATCATCGACCACAACAAGGGCACCGGTTACGACTACCCGAACGACCTCCGCGTGCTGATGGGCGAGTCGGTCACCATCGATCGTCGCGACGAAAAGAATTCGACCAAGCAGGACGTGGCCGGAGCGACCGCGGCGAGTTCGCCTGCCGCCTATTGATATGCCAAAGGGAGAAAAAGCAATGAACAGACTCGGTACGTTGGCACTAGTCGTCCTCACTCTCGCACTCGGCGCCTGCGCCTCGGTGCCGATGGGCGACGCCACTCGCGACACCGCATTGAAGACCTTTTCGCCGCCGCGCGCCGAGAAGGCTGGCATCTACATCTACCGCAACGAGAACATCGGTGCTGCGGTGAAGATGGACCTGCAGGTCGATGGCAAGCACATCGGCCAGACCGCCGCCAAAACCTATTTCTTCGTTGAAGTTCCCGCCGGCAAGCACACGGTGACGTCGATTTCCGAGAACACGGACACGCTGTCGATCGATGCGGTTGCCGGCAAGCTTTACTACGTCTGGCAGGAGGTGAAGATGGGTGTGCTCTATGCGCGCACCCGCCTGCACCTGGCCACCGAAGAGGACGGCCGCAAGGGCGTGCTCGAGTCTAAACTGGCGAACGGCGTTCAGCCCGAGTTCTGATCGGACTACGCCCGCGACGTGGGCGGCGTATTCTTGCGACCTCACTCCGCAAGGAAGGCCGCCCATGTCCAGCACCAAGAACACCCGCCTCGCCACCCGCGCGATCCATGGTCACACCGCCGGTGACGCCTATGGCAGCCCCTACCCGCCGGTCTACAACACCACCACCTTCGGTTTCGATTCGACCGCCGATCTGCTTGAGGTGATCGACGGCCGCCGTCGTGGCGGGCTGTACACGCGTTACGGTCTGAATCCGACGATACAGGCGGTCGAGGAAACGCTGGCCGGTCTGGAATCGGCCGAGGCGGCCTGGGTGTTCTCGTCCGGCATGGCAGCTCTCAGTGCGCTTTTCCTGACGCATGGCCGCAAGGGCATCGTCTGCGTCGGCGATGCCTATGGCGGCACGCTGGAACTGCTCGAACAGCAGCTGCCGGACCTCGGACTGCGCACGCACTGCATTCTCGGCAGCGAGTCCGACAGGCTCGACGCGCTGCTGGCCGATGGCGTCGGGCTGGTGTTCTTCGAAACGCCGACCAACCCGACGCTGGACATCGTCGACATCCGCGCGCTTGCCGCCAGAGCGCACGCGCACGGCGCACTTGTGGCCATCGACAACACCTTCGCCTCGCCAGTGAACCAGCGCCCGCTCGAACTGGGCGCCGACATCGTCATGCACAGCGCGACCAAGTATCTGGGCGGTCACAGCGATCTGACTGCCGGTGCTTTGATGGCCAGCAAAGACCTGCTCGAACCGATCCAGGCCTGGCGCAAGAACCTTGGCACGGTGCCGTCGCCGGAAACCGCCGCGCTGCTGTCGCGCAGCCTGCGCACGCTGGTCGTGCGCGTGCGTCAGCACAATGCCAACGCGCAGGTGGTGGCCGAGGCGATGGCGCGCCACCCGAAGATCGCGCGCGTGCATTACCCGGGACTGCCGGACGCACCGGGCCACGCGCTGGCCAAGGCGCAGATGGATGGCTTCGGCGGCATGCTGAGCATCGTCGTGCGCGGCGACGGCGCCGACGCCACCCGCGTCGCCGACCGGCTGCGCCTGATCAAGCTGGCGCCCAGTCTGGGCGGCGTCGAAAGCCTGGTCACGCAGCCCTGCACCACCACCCACCACGGCATCGCGCCGGAAGAACGCGCGCGGCGCGGCATACCCGATTCGATGCTGCGCCTGTCGATCGGCATCGAGGACGCCGATGACCTGATCGCGGATCTGGTGCAGGCTCTCGGGGACTAGGGTCAGCGGTCAGAAGCCGAAGCCCATCTGGCCGCCGTCGTCCGCCTTCGTCTTCGTCTTGCGCCCAGGGCGTCGCCGGCCTTCCCTGTCCGGATTGCGACTGCCGTGCTGCACCAGCACGCGTCGCGCCTCGGCCGCCGCCTCCGGTCGCTTCCTGACCGCCCACACGGCGTCGCGCGCATGGCGCGCGGCGACGAGGTGGTCGACCACCGGCGCCGGGTAGTCGCGGCCGATCAGGCATCCCGCTTCGCGCTGCTGCGCGACGCTCATCAGCCAGGGTTCGGCCAGCAGCGACAGCGGTACGCGCGCCAGTTCGGGTAGCCAGCGGCGCACGAAAATGCCCTTCGGGTCCTGGTCCAGCTGCTGCTTCACCGGGTTGTAGATGCGCAGCGTGTTGATGCCGGTGACGCCAGACTGCATCTGTACCTGCGGCCAGTGGATGCCCGGTTCGAAGTCGGTGAACATCCGCGCCAGATGCAGGCCGGGTTCGCGCCAGTGGTTCCACAGCTGGTAGGACGAGAAGGCGACCAGCATCGCGCGCATGCGGAAGTTGATCCAGCCGGTCGCATTCAGCGCCCGCATGCAGGCGTCGATGAAGGGATAGCCTGTTTCGCCGCGGCACCAGGCGCGCTGCCGTTCGATCGAGAAGTCTGCCTCGCGCAGACCGTCGTACAGGCGGTTCACCGCGCGCAGTTCGATCTGCGGTTCCGACTCCAGCTTCTGGATGAAATGGCAGTGCCAGTGCAGGCGGCTCTCGAACGATTTGAGGCCGGCGAGCACCGCCTGTGCGTGCGCGCCCGGCGGCTGCGCGAGCCAACGGGCGCGCTCGCGCCACACGGCATGCACGACCTCACGCAGCGACAGCGAGCCGAAGGCGAGATGCGGCGACAGGCGCGAACAGTCGTGCGCACCGCTGAGCGGGCTGGACATGCCGCGCCGGTAGCGCGTCACGCGATGCGCGAGGAAGTCGTCCAGTATCTGCCGCGCCTGCGCCCTGCCCGCCGGCTGGCGCGCTTCGATGTCGGTCGAGCGCAGGCCCAGCTCGGCCGCAGTCAGCGCACGTTGCAGGCTGGCCAGCGGCACGCGTGCCGCCGTGACGCGTGGTGGTGGTGGCAGCGGCGCGGGTGTCATGCGGCGCATCCAGCGATCCGACCAGGTGTCGCGGTCGCTCAGCCGACGCACCACGCCGCCGCTCGGCAGTTCGCGCCAGGCCACACCGTGCTGCCGACACCAGGCGGCAACTGCGCGGTCGCGCTCGAAGCTGGCCAGATTGCCGGTCTCCTCATGGCTCCACAGTCCATCGATCCGCGCGGACGCGTGCAGCCGGTCGAGCAGCGCCGGCATGTCGCCGTGCAGGCGCAGCAGCGGCAGGCCGAGCGCATGCAGCCGACGCTCTAAATCGTCCAGCGCCTCGTTCAGGAAGCCGACGTGGCGCGCGTCAACGTCTGGCTCGGCAAGCAGTCGCGGCTCGTAGGCGTAGAGCGCCAGTACCGGCCCCGCCTCTGCCGCGGCACAGAGCGGCGCGTGGTCGGCGACGCGCAGGTCGCGCTTGAACCAGACCACCTGCATGGTCAGGCCATTGCCAGCGCAGACAGCAGCAGGCAGACAGTGACGATGGCACTGAGCAGCGTGCGCAGCTGCATGAACCACGGCTCCAGCGACAGCAGACGCGACAGTCGCCCATCCATCCACCAGCAGGCAGGCACCGTCGCCGCCAGCACCCACAGTCCGGCCGGCAGCGGCAGCAGCAAGGCGCACCAGGCGACCAGCGAGGGCATCACCCCCCAACCGAGGGCGCGCCACTGCGCCGTCGCATCGAGCGCGGCGTCGCGCATCGCCAGCCCCCAGTGCAGCGCGCCGATGAAGCTGACGATGGTGGCGCCGTAGGCGAGCTGGGCGTGCGCAAGCAACGCGCGCTGCGCATCCAGGGCGAGGATGGCGACGGTCAGTCCGACGAATGGAATCAGGCCGGCCAGCCCGAGCAGCCGGGCGGGATGGCGAGCGGCGACGTTCAGTATCATAGGGTTCTCAGCGGTGCCATGGCTGCGTAGTCGCCGCCTGCGGCGCCACTGTCTGCCAGAAACGCGTGAATGAGGGCATCGGCTGCGACGGGTCGTCGAACTGCCGCGCAACCGGCTCGCACAGCACGCCGGCGGCACGCATCGCCTCGGCATAGCCCGGATTCAGCGTCTGCATCGACGACAGCCTGACCTCGCCCAGGCGTTCGCGCAGCGCGCGCGCATCGCCGACCACGATGCCGTCGCAGGCGGCACGCATGCGGGTGAGCACGAAGCTCCAGCGCTTTTCGCTCCATGGGAAGCGCGCGTGGAAGGACGGCTCCAGCCAGCCGATCACCCGGCCCTGCGGCGGCGCGCCCAGCGCCCACGGATGCATGATCCAGCACTCGCGGCGGTCGTTGCGCAGGCCCCAGATATCCGGGTCGGGCACCACACCCGGCGCCGGTTCGACCACGCCCGGTGCGTACCCAGGCTCGGGGCCGCAGTCCGGCGATTGCCGTGCGATGCGGTCGAGCACCTCGTAACCGGTGTCGATCACCGTACCCGGGCTGGCCAGATCGGGCGCGTAGCGGGCGACGTTCTCCGCGTTGAACAGATAGGGCTTGCCGGTCAGCGTGCCGGCCACCCACTGCCAGGACAGCGTGTTCGACGCCAGATCGCCGTCGAGCAGGTGGCGGTACATCCAGTCGGCGCCGGCGCGCCAGTGCGTCTTGCGCACGTGCACGACGTAGCTGGCCAGCCACATGCGTGCGTGATTGTGCAGATAGCCGGTGTCGTACAAGGTGCGCACAGCGCTGTCGATCACCGGCACGCCGGTGCGCGCCGCGCGCACGTCGTCCGGTACCACTGCGGCGTAGTCCGAGGCCGGCGGCTGCCGGCGCGGTTCGAAGATGCCCTCGCCCCAGTGGCGCCAGAGATGTTGGAAGTACTCGCGCCAGGCCAGTTCGAACACGATCTTGTCGTCCGCCGACAGTGCGACGCGCTGCGACAACCGCTCGACCACCTGCGGTACATCGACGAAGCCGTGCGTCAGATAGGGCGACAGCCGCGTCACCGCGCCGTCCAGGTGATTGCGCGTGCGTGCATAGACGCCCGGGCGGATGGCGTCGATACGCGCCAGCGCGGCCCGCGGTGTCGGTTCGAAATCGTGGTCGGCCGCGTCGCGCGCGAGAGGGGTGAAGAGGTCGGTCATCGGCAGCATCCTTTCGTGCCACAGACCACTGCCACGCCGGAAAAATCCCGTGCGTGTTCGCGCTTTCGCTTCCCACTCCGCTGCAAATGCTTTGCACGAATCCGCTGCAAAGCAGCGCAGTTTTAATTGGTTCGCTTCGCGCGGCCCGCTGCCTAGAGTGCGCTCCATCGCATGTTTCCCAACACGGAGCCACACAAAATGAAAACGACCCTGCGCACCCTCGCCGCCAGCCTGCTGCTCGGCACCACGCTGATCGCCAATTCCTTCGCCGCCGACATCACACTGCTGAACGTGTCCTACGACCCGACGCGCGAGCTCTATCAGGACTTCAACAGCGCCTTCGCCAAGCACTGGAAGGCGAAGACCGGCGACAACGTCACCATCAAGCAGTCGCACGGCGGCTCCGGCAAGCAGGCGCGCTCGGTCATCGACGGCCTCGAAGCCGACGTGGTGACGCTGGCGCTGGCCTACGACGTCGATGCGCTGCACCAGAACGGCAAGCTCATCCCGGCTGACTGGCAGAAGCGCCTGCCGCACAACGCCTCACCCTACACCTCGACCATCGTGTTCCTGGTGCGCAAGGGCAACCCGAAAGGTCTGAAGGACTGGAGCGACCTGGTGAAGCCGGGCGTCGAAGTGATCACGCCGAACCCGAAGACCTCGGGCGGCGCCCGCTGGAACTATCTGGCCGCCTGGGCCTACGCGCTGAAGCAGCCGGGTGGCTCGGACGCCACCGCCAAGGAGTTCGTCAGGAAGCTGTTCGCCAACGTGAAGGTGCTCGACTCCGGCGCACGCGGCTCGACCACCACCTTCGTCGAGCGCGGTATCGGTGACGTGCTGATCGCCTGGGAGAACGAAGCCTATCTGGCGGTGAAGGAACTGGGTCCGGACAAGTTCGAAATCGTCACGCCCTCGCTGTCCATCCTGGCCGAACCGCCGGTCAGCGTGGTCAACAAGGTGGTGGACAAGCGCGGCACCCGCACCGTGGCAACCGCCTATCTTGAATACCTGTACAGCCCGGAAGGTCAGGAAATCGCGGCGAAGAACTACTACCGCCCGATCGACCCGAAGGTCGCCGCCAAGTACGCCAAGACCTTCGCGCCGGTGAAGCTGTTCACCATCGACGACGAGTTCGGCGGCTGGACCAAGGCGCAGAAGACCCACTTCGCCGACGGCGGCGTGTTCGACCAGATCAGCGTGCGCTGAACACCGCCAGGAACCGCAATGTCCATCCTGTTCATCCAGGGCAGCCCGGTCGAGCCTTCGCGCTCGGCCGCGTTGTCGGGGTTCGTCGCGGCGGAAATCCAGCGCCGCGGCATCGACAACATCCGCCTGAAGCTCACCGACCTGCCTGCCCAGGCGCTGCTTAACGCGAAGTTCGGCGACCCGCAGATCCGGATCGCCAGCGATCGCGTGGCCGGCGCCACCGCCATCGTCATTGCGACACCGGTCTACAAGGCGGCCTACAGCGGACTGCTCAAGAGCTTCCTCGACCTGCTGCCGCAGAACGGACTCGAGGGCAAGGTGGTGCTGCCGCTGGCAACCGCTGGCAGCCCGCACCACGCACTGGCGCTCGATTACGCGCTGCGCCCGGTGCTGCAGTCGATGTCGCCTTCGCTGGTGCTGCCCGGTGTGCATGCCACCGACGCCACGGTGGGCAAGTCGGACACCGGGGACTACGTGCTGTCGGCCGAAATCATCGACCGGCTCGCTCAGGCGACGGATCGGCTGATCTACGAGTATCGCGCACTGCTGGCTCGCCGCCCTGAACCCGCGGTCGATCCGGTGCCCTTCGATCAGGTCCGCTGCAGCGTCTGAACCCGACGCACCGCCCGACCCTTCCTGAACCCCACAAAGGAATCCATCGATGCCCTCCTTCTCCTCCCTGCCCTTCATTTCGCGCCGCAAGGCGCTCGCCTGGCTGATTGGCGGCGTGCTCGCCGCATCGGCCGCCCTCGTCGCCCCCCACGCCGCTGCAGCGCAGACACTGCGCATCGGCTACCAGAAATCGGCCAGCCTGCTCACGCTGCTCAAGGCCCAGGGCTCGCTGGAGAAGCGTCTTGCGCCGCTTGGCGTCGAAGTGAAATGGGTCGAGTTTCCTGCCGGTCCGCAACTGCTCGAAGGCCTCAATGTCGGCGCGGTCAACATCGGTGCGGTCGGCGAGGCACCGCCCATCTTCGCCCAGGCGGCCGGCGCCAACTTCATCTACGCGGGCTACGACCCGGCCTCGCCGGAGGCCGAAGCCATCGTCGTGCCGAAGGATTCGACGATCCGTTCAGTGGCCGAACTGAAGGGCAAGCGCGTCGCGCTGAACAAGGGCTCGAACGTGCATTACCTGCTGGTGAAGCTGCTGGAAAAGCACGGTCTGAAATACACCGACATCCAGGTGGTGTTCCTGCCGCCGGCCGATGCCCGTGCCGCATTCGAGCGTGGCGCAGTCGATGCGTGGGCGATCTGGGACCCCTTCCTCGCGGCCACCGAGAAGCAGATCGGCGCCCGCGTGCTGGCCGACGGCAGCGGCGTCGTGAACAACTTCTTCTACTACCTCGCCGCCCGCGACTATGCGAAAGCCAACGGCAGGGTGCTCGACGCGCTGTTCGACGAGATCAACAGCAATGCGGTCTGGCTGAAGGCCAACATCAAGGAGGCCGCCGCCCGCATCGCGCCGGAACAGGGGCTGGCGCCCGAGGTGGTCGAACTGGCACTGCGACGCTACCAGTTCAACGCGAAGCCGGTGACCGACGCCATCCTCGCCGAACAGCAGAAGCTCGCCGACACCTTCTTCGAACTGAAGCTGATTCCGAAACGCATCGAGGTCCGCCAGGCCTCGGTACTCGCCACCCGTTGAAGGTCCGCATCATGAATGTGTTCTGGTTCATCCCCACCCACGGCGACAGCCGCTATCTGGGCACCGCCGAGGGCGGACGCCAGGTCAGCCTCGACTACATGAAGCAGGTAGCGATCGCCGCCGACACGCTGGGTTACGACGGCGTGCTGCTGCCCACCGGCCGCTCCTGCGAAGACGCATGGGTCACCGCATCGGCGCTGATCGGCTTCACCCAGCGCCTGAAATTCCTGGTCGCGCTGCGCCCGGGTCTGACCGCGCCGTCGGCCGCCGCACGCATGGCCGCCACCTTCGACCGCCTGTCCGGCGGCCGCCTGCTGATCAATGTGGTGACCGGCGGCGACCCGACCGAGCTGGACGGCGACGGCATCTTCAATACGCACGACGAGCGCTACGAAATCACCGACGAGTTCCTGCGCATCTGGCGCGGCATCCTGGCGAGCGCACACACCGGCGAAGCCATCGACTTCGAGGGCAAGCACCTGTCGGTCAAGGGCGGCAAGCAGCTCTACCCCACCGTTCAGCGCCCGCATCCGCCGCTGTGGTTCGGCGGCTCGTCACCCGCCGCGCACGAACTGGCGGCCGAACAGGTCGATGTCTACCTGACATGGGGCGAACCGCCGGCCGCGGTGGCCGAGAAAATCGCCGACATGCGCCGCCGCGCCGCCGCCCACGGCCGCACGCTGCGCTTCGGCATCCGCCTGCACGTGATCGCGCGTGAAACCACGGAGCGGGCGTGGCAGGCGGCGGAAGACCTGATCCGCCATCTCGATGACGTCACCATCGCCGCTGCGCAGAAGAAGTTCGCGCAGATGGATTCCGAAGGGCAGCGGCGCATGGCCGCGCTGCACGGCGGTCGGCGCGACAAGCTCGAGGTCAGCCCCAATCTGTGGGCCGGGGTCGGCCTGGTGCGCGGTGGTGCCGGCACCGCGCTGGTCGGCGACGGCCCGACGATTGCCGCACGCATGAAGGAATACGCCGACCTCGGCATCGAAACCTTCATCCTGTCCGGTTACCCTCATCTCGAAGAGGCCTACAACTTTGCCGAGCAGGTGTTTCCCCACCTGCCACGCGCACAGAAAGAGGGCCTGCCGGGCTTCAGCCTGTCCGGGCCCTTCGGCGAGATCGTCGCCAACCATTACGTGCCGGCTGCATCGGCGAGCTGACACCCTGCGTCGCAGCACCCTGAAGGCCATCGTCCCACACCGGGGCGATGGCCTTTATCCTTGCCCCGACGTCGATCCGCTTATCACTCGAACGGCAAAGCTCCGCACCGTGCATGCGCAAATGCAGCGCAGATTTAATTGGTTTGAGTGCGCATCCCCCACCCCTAGGATGACCTTCAGACGCGCGACACAGCGCGACCACCCTCCGGACCGCACAAAAGGAAAACCATGAGCACTGCACGTTCCCGCAACCGCCGCCTGCTGATCACAAGCCTGCTCGCCGCCACGCTGCCGCTGACCGGCTTCGCCGCTGGCGACGCGCCGAAGGAAATCCGCCTCGACTACGCCTACTACTCGCCGACCAGCCTGGTATTGAAGCGCTTCGGCTGGCTGGAAGAGGCCGTAAAGCCGGCCGGCATCGAGGTGAAATGGACGCTGAGCCAGGGCAGCAATCGCGCACTGGAATTCCTAAATAGCGGAGCCATCGACTTCGGCAGCACCGCCGGCCTGGCCGCCGTGCTGAGCCGCGCCAACGGCAACCCGATCCGTTCGGTCTATGTGTATTCGCGACCAGTGTGGACCGCACTCGCCGTACCCAAGGATTCAACCATCAGATCGGTGGCCGAGCTGAAGGGCAAGCGCGTCGCCGCCACGAAGGGCACCGACCCCTATCTGTTCCTGCTGCGCTCGCTGCACGAGGCCGGGCTCTCGCGCAACGACGTGGAGATCGTCCACCTGCAGCATCCGGATGGCCGCGTCGCGCTCGAACAGAAGCGCGTTGACGCCTGGGCCGGCCTCGATCCGCATCTCGCCGCGAGCGAACTGGAAGCCGGCTCGAGGCTCATCTACCGCAATGTGAACTTCAACACCTACGGCTTCCTGAACGTGTCGGAGAAGTTCCTGAAGGCACATCCGCAGCAGGTTAAGACGGTGATCGCAGCCTACGAGCGCGCCCGCCGCTGGGTGATCGCCAATCCGGACGACGCCGCGAAGCTGCTGGCCGAGGAGGCGAAACTGAACCTGGCGGTGGCCCAGGCGCAACTGAAGCGCACTGATTTTTCGAATCCGCGCATCGGCCGCGAACACCACGACGCGCTGCGCGCCGCAGCACCCATCCTGGTCGAGGAGGAACTGGTGCGCAAAGGCACCGACGTCGCCAAGGTGGTGACCGAACTGATCGACCCGACCCACGCCGCCGCCGTGGTTGCGGCCAAGGACTGATGCCATGAACACCGCTGCCCGCACCTCCTCCCTCCAGGCGACGGTGTCGTCCGCGCGGCCGGCAGTCCCCGCCGGTCGCGCCGGGCGTCCCCACCCGGCGCTGGGCTGGGTGCTGCCCGCGCTCGCGCTGCTCGCCTTCGAAGTGCTGGTGCGCAGCGGCGTGCTGGCCGCCCACCTGTTCCCTGCGCCGAGCGAAATCGTGCGCACGCTGTTCGACCTGGGCAGCGGCCTGGCGTCGCATATCGGCGTCAGCATCGCCCGCGTCGCCGGTGGTTTCGCGATCGGCGCCTCGCTGGCGGTGGTTGCCGCCGTCGTGGTCGGGCTGGACCGCCGTGCCGAAGCGCTGCTCGACCCGTCCTTCCAGGCGCTGCGCGCCGTGCCCAGCCTGGCCTGGGTACCGCTGCTGCTGCTGTGGCTGGGCATAGACGAAACGCCCAAGATCACGCTGATCGCGATCGGCGCCTTCTTCCCGGTCTATCTGAACCTGCTGTCGGGTCTGCGCAATGTCAACCGCAAGCTGGTCGAACTGGGCGAGGTCTATGGCCTGAGCCGCAGCGCGCTGGTCCGCCGCATCCTGCTGCCGGCGTCGCTGCCCAGCCTCTACACCGGCCTGCGCGTTGGTCTGAGTCTGGCCTGGATGTTCCTGGTCGCGGCCGAACTGATCGCCGCCACCCGCGGCCTGGGCTATCTGCTGACGGATGGCCGCGAAACCTCGCGACCGGACATCGTGCTCGCCGCCATCCTGCTGCTGGCCGTGCTCGGCAAGCTGTCGGACAGCGTTCTCAAATCACTCGAGAAGCGCGCGCTGGTCTGGCGCGATGCCCTCGAAACCCGACTGGCCTGAGGGGCGCACGATGACTGCATTGCTCGATGTGCATGTGCGCACCAAGCGCTTTGCCGATCGGCTCGTGCTGGACAACTTCTCGCTCGAACTGGAAGCCGGCGAGATCGTCAGCCTGGTCGGCGCCAGCGGCTGCGGAAAAAGCACCCTGCTGCGCATCGTTGCCGGCCTGGACCGCGAACACGATGGACAGGTGCGGCTCAACGGTCAAGCGCAGCACGGCATCCACCGCGACATCGGCTTCATCTTCCAGGAGCCGCGACTGCTGCCTTGGCTCACCGTCGCGCAGAACGTCGGCTTCGATGCCGACGCCCGGCGTGCGAGCGACCCGCACGTGTTTTCGCTGCTGGAGGAAGTGGGACTGGCGCAGGTGGCCGACGCGCTGCCGAAAGCGCTGTCCGGCGGCATGGCGCAACGGGTGGCGATCGCCCGCGGCCTGTTCAACCGGCCGCGCCTGCTGTTGCTCGACGAGCCCTTCAGCGCGGTCGATGCCTTCACGCGGATGAAGCTGCAGGAGCTGCTGCTGGCCATCGCCCGCGAACACGGCACGACGCTGCTGCTGGTCACCCACG
Organism: Methyloversatilis sp.; assembly: GCF_965284615.1. GTDB lineage: Bacteria > Pseudomonadota > Gammaproteobacteria > Burkholderiales > Rhodocyclaceae > Methyloversatilis. The sequence goes on along the minus strand of NZ_OZ260098.1, from coordinate 2,081,481 downwards.
ACGTCAACGAAGCGGCCTGGCTGTCCGACCGCGTTGTGGTGATGGGGAACGGTCGCGCGCTGGACGAAGTGACGATTACCGAACAACGCCCGCGTCATCGCCGTTCGCAGACGCTGGCCGATGCCCGCAACACGATTCTCGAAATCCTAGAGGGCGCGCACGTCGTCTGACGTGCGCCGCACTCGGTACCCGGAAAACACCAGAAAGAGAACCTTGCAATGAGCACTCGCTTCACACTTCGCCGCAACGCCTTGAAGGCACTCGTAGCCCTGCTGCCGGCCCTTTCGGTCGGCGGCGCATTCGCACAGGACAAGCCGACCACCGTACGCATCGGCTACCAGAAGTCATCGACGCTGATCACCGTGCTGAAGACCCGCAGCACGCTGGAACAGAAGCTCGCGCCGCTGGGCGTCAAGGTGAGCTGGCACGAATTCGCCAGCGGTCTTCCGCTGCTCGAGGCGCTGAACGTCGGCAGCGTCAACGTGTCGGCCGACGTCGCCGACACCGTACCGGTGTTCGCTCTGGCCGCCGGCGCCAACCTGACCTATGTCGCGCAGGAGGCGCCCTCGCCCACCGCCCAGGCCATCGTGGTCAAGGCCGATTCGCCGATCCGCAGCGTGGCTGATCTGAAGGGCAAACGCGTCGCCTTCGCCAAGGCCGCCGGCGTGCACTACCTGCTGATCGCCGCGCTGGAGAAGAACGGACTGAGCTTCAAGGACATTCAGCCCGCCTACCTCGCGCCGGCCGACGGCCGCGCCGCCTTCGAGCGCGACAGCGTCAACGCCTGGGTGGTGTGGGACCCCTTCCTGTCGGCCGTGCAGCGCCAGGCCAAGGTGCGCGTGCTGGCCGACGGCACGAACCTCGCCCAGTACCAGCGCTACTACCTCGCCTCCACACCCTTCGCGCAGGCACGGCCGGACGTGATCAAGGTGATCCACGACGCGCTCACCGAAACCGGCAAGTGGGTGAAGCAGAGTCCGAAGGATGCGGCCGCGCTGCTGGCACCGGTGTGGGGTCTGGATGAAGCCACGGTCGAACAGGCCAACGGCCGTCGCAGCTACGACGTGCGCCTGGTGCAGCCGGAGCGGCTGCAGGAACAGCAGGCCATCGCCGACACCTTCACCCGCGAGGGCCTGCTGCCGCGCAAGGTGAATGCCACCGCGGTGCCGGTCTGGAAACCCGCGCTCTGAGGCGACATCGATGAATGCTCCGGACACCACCCGCCAGCTCGAACGCAGCGAGGCTGACCACCTGTTCGACCGAGACTTCGGTGCTCACACCGAAGCGGTCGAACGGACAGCACGCGGGCTCGAAGCCACCGCCGCCGAGCGCGACCGCGCCGGCGGCACCGCCTGGACCGAACGCCAGCTGCTGCGCGACAGCGGCCTGCTCACGCTCGCGGTACCGGCGGAATTCGGCGGCGCCGAACTGCCCTGGCCGCAGATCTACGCCATCGTCCGTCGCTTCGCCAAAGCCGACAGTTCGCTCGCCCACCTGTTCGGCTTCCAGCACCTGCAGGTGGCCAGTGTGCGGCTGTTCGCCAACCCGGCGCAGCAGGCCCGCCTGCTCGGCGATACGGTGGCGAAAGGCTGGTTCTGGGGCAATGCCACCAACGGTCTGGACACACGCATCCGGCTCACGCCGGAAGGTGACCACTTGGTGCTCAACGGCGTGAAGTCCTTCTGCTCCGGTGCCACCGGCGCCGACATGCTGAACGTAACCGCGCCGCGCGGCGACGATCCGGCCGACCGCGTGTTCATCAGCCTGCCAGCCGATCGTGCCGGCATCACGGTGCACGACGACTGGGACAACCTCGGCCAGCGCCAGACCGACAGCGGCAGCGTCACCTTCGAAAACGTGCGCGTCGAGACGGACGAGATCCTCGGCCCGCCGGGCACCCGCGGCACGCCACGAGCGACGCTGCGCACGCTGGTGTCGCAGCTCATCCTGACCGAGATCTATCTCGGCAACACGCAGGGCGCGCTGCGCGCCGCGTGGAACTATGTGCAGCACGAGGCGCGCCCCTGGTTCTCCAGCGGCGTGGCGCGCGCCGCCGACGACCCCTACGGTCAGGTGCGCTTCGCCGAACTGTGGATCGGCTACCGCGGCGCGCTGGCGCTGGCCGTCCAGGCCGAGCAGGCGCTGCAGCAGGCATGGGAACGTGGCGACGCACTGAGCGCGCGCGAACGCGGCGAGGTCGCCCTGCTGATCTGGCAGGCCAAGATCGCCGCCGGCCGCGCCGCGCTCGATGTGACGTCGCGCATCTTCGAGCTGATGGGCGCACGCGCCACCGCCGCCCGCTACGGCCACGACCGCTACTGGCGCAACGTGCGCGTGCACACGCTGCACGACAACCTCGACTACAAGCTGCAGGACATCGGCCGCTGGGTGCTCGACGACACCGTGCCCGAACCTTCCATCTATTCCTGACGACACGACATGAGTACCCGAGATACCTCTCCCATTGCGTCGCTGGCCTCGCGCCTGCGGCAGAAACTGCTGCCGTGGAGCCTTCCGGTCACACTGGTCGTGCTTTGGCAGATCGCCGCCCAGACCGGCTGGCTGTCCAGCCGCGTGCTGCCGGCGCCGCTCGACGTGCTGAAAGCCTTCTGGACGCTGGCGGTCAGCGGCGAACTGTGGCGCCACGTGCTGGTGAGCGCGCAGCGCGCGCTGTCCGGCTTCGCGGTGGGCGGTGGCCTCGGCCTGCTGCTCGGCCTCGCCACCGGTTCGTGGAAACGGGTCGAAACCCTGCTCGACACCACCGTGCAGATGATCCGCAACATTCCGCCGCTGGCGCTGATCCCTCTGGTCATCCTGTGGTTCGGCATCGACGAGACGGCCAAGCTCTTCCTGGTGTCGCTGGGCGTGTTCTTCCCGGTCTACATCAACACCTTCCACGGCATCCGTTCTGTCAACGCCGGCCTGATCGAGATGGGCCGCTCCTACGGTCTGCGCGGCTGGGCGCTCTACCGCGACATCATCCTGCCGGGCGCGCTGCCGTCCATCCTCGTCGGCGTGCGTTTTTCGCTCGGATTCATGTGGGTCATCCTGATCGTCGCGGAAACCATTTCGGCGCAGGAAGGCATCGGCTACATGACGATGAATGCGCGCGAGTTCCTGATGACCGACGTGGTGCTGGTCGGCATCCTGCTGTACGCGCTGCTCGGCAAGCTGGCCGATCTGCTGGCCCGCTCGCTGGAACGCGTGTGGCTGTCATGGCACCCGAACTACCACACCCGTTGAGGAGCCCGACCATGTACTTCTCACCGGAAGAGAACAGCGAAGTCAGCGCCGCCGAACGCGTGATCAACGGCGCGGCCGTCACGCTGCGCGGCATCGGCAAGGCCTTCGGCGACCGCCAGGTGCTGCACGGCATAGACCTCGACATCCGTCCGGGCGAATTCGTCGCCATCGTCGGCCGCAGCGGCTGCGGCAAGAGCACGCTGCTGCGCCTGCTGGCCGGCCTCGACCACGCGAGCGAAGGCGAACTGTCGATAGACGGCGGCGCCGACGACGTGCGCATCATGTTCCAGGAAGCGCGTCTGCTGCCGTGGAAGCGCGTGCTCGACAACGTGTCACTGGGCCTCACACCAGCCTTCCGCCGCCGTGCCCGCGAGGTGCTGGCGCGTGTCGGCCTGGCCGACCGCGAACGCGACTGGCCGTCCCAGCTGTCCGGCGGCCAGCGCCAGCGTATCGCGCTGTCCCGCGCACTGGTGCACTCGCCGCGCCTGCTGCTTCTGGACGAACCGCTGGGCGCGCTCGACGCGCTCACCCGTATCGAGATGCAGCAACTGATCGAGTCGCTGTGGCTGGAACAGGGCTTTACCGCCATCCTGGTCACGCACGACGTGCAGGAGGCCGTGGCGCTGGCCGACCGCGTGCTGCTGATCGAGGACGGCGCGATTGCGCTTGACCTCGACGTCCGCCTCGCCCGGCCGCGCGAGCGCGCCAGCAACGGCTTTTCGGCCTACGAGGCACGCATCCTGTCGCGCGTGCTCAGTGCGCCGCCCATCGAATCCCCCCATGCGTCACCGGACGCATGGGCATCGGGCATCGCCCATATTTCGTTCGCAATCTGAAAGGAAGCACCATGGCAATCACCGCAATCAATGTACGCAATCAGTTCAAGGGCAAAGTGAAGGAGATCGTCCGCGGCGACGTGGTCAGCGAGGTCGATGTCGACACGCCGGCCGGCATCGTCACCTCGGTCATCACCACCCGCTCGGTCAACGAGCTGGGCCTGAAGCCGGGCGTCGAAGTGGTCGCGCTGGTGAAGTCAACCGAAGTGTCGATCGCCCGCATCGGCAGCTGATCGCGAGCAGCGCATCGCCATGACATCCACCGTCCTCATTATTCCCGGACTTCAGGGCATGCCGCAGGGACACTGGCTGTCATGGCTCGAAGACGAACTGCCCCAGGCGCGCCGCGTGCCGCACGACGAGTGGAGTTCACCGGTGCTGGCACACAGAACGGGTCGCGTGAAGCAGGCAATCGCCCGCTCGGCCGGCCCGGTCTGGCTCATCGCGCACGGCTTCGGTTGCCTCGCCGCCATCATGGCCGCCTCCGACCGGACCGATCGCGTCGCCGGCGCGCTGCTGGTGACACCCGCCGACCCCGAACGCTACGGTGCCGACGGTCCGCTGGTCGAGGGTGAAGAGACGATACCCCGCAAGCCTTCGATTTCCGGACTGCTGCCGCAGACGACATTGGGTTTCACCTCGCTGGTGATCGCCAACGCCGACGATCCGGACATGCGTCTGGTCACTGCCAGCCAGTGGGCCGAGAGGTGGGGCAGCCGACTGCTGCTGACCAGCGCGCTGGGCAATATCGACCCGGCCGTTCATCAGGGCGCCTGGCCGCAATGCCTGCGCCTGTTCCGACTGATGCATCATGCACAACGTGACCTTCCGCTGGGCAGCTTCGCGGAAGGAAACGAACCGGCCCCGCGCCGGCACGGCTGGCTGGCAAAGCTTCGACGCCAGTCGCGGGCGACGCTTTGATGCCGCTGCACGCCGAAGCATTCGGGCGAGCATTGAAGTGCGCCGTCCCCCGACGACGGCAACCGACACCCGACGCCAGCAGACCCTGCACTTCTTGAATGAAAGGACCACATCATGACTCTCAGACTGGGCGACATCGCCCCCGACTTCGAACAGGATTCCAGCGCCGGCCGCATTCGTTTTCATGAATGGCTCGGCAACAGCTGGGGTGTGCTGTTCTCGCATCCGGCGGACTTCACGCCCGTATGCACCACCGAACTGGGCCTCACCGCCAAGCTCAAGGGTGAATTCGACAAGCGCGGCGTCAAGGCCATCGCACTGTCGGTCGATCCGGTCGAGTCGCACACGCGCTGGATCGCCGACATCAACGACACCCAGAACACCACGGTGAATTTCCCCATCATCGCCGACGGCGACCGCAAGGTGAGCGAGCTGTACGACATGATCCACCCGAACGCGAATGCCACGCTGACTGTGCGCTCGCTGTTCATCATCGATCCGAACAAGAAGGTGCGCCTCATCATCACCTACCCGGCGAGCACCGGCCGCAACTTCGACGAAGTGCTGCGCGTGATCGATTCGCTGCAGCTGACCGACAAGCACTCGGTAGCCACCCCGGGCAACTGGAAGCACGGCGACGACGTGGTCATCGTGCCCTCGCTGCAGGACCCGGACGAGATCGCGCGTCGCTTCCCGGCCGGTTACAAGGCGGTGCGTCCTTATCTGCGCCTTACGCCGCAACCGAAGTAAGCGACGGCTGCGACAGCGACAAGGCCCGGCTTCTGCCGGGCCTTTTTTCGTCCTCCATCGCGGCGCGCATATGCATCCTGCGGCAAAGCTGTGCAGAAGAAGCAGCGCAGAACAATTCAGTTCCCCGGGCTGCGAGCCGCCCGTAAGGTCGAGCCATCGCAATCCGGAGTACATCAAATGGCCATCCTTGTCGTCGGCGGTGACCACCCCAATCAGTTCGCTGACTCGGCACGCGAAGCCGGCGTCAACCGCCTGCATCACTGGAGCGGCCGCCGCGCCGCCGACCACCACCAGCCGCTGCCGCGCGACCTGCGCGGCATCGTGCTGCTGATCGACCACGTCAATCACGGCATGGCCGCGCGCGTACGCAGGCTTGCCAGCCAGCACGGACTGCCGGTCGTCTACAGCGCGCGCAGCCGGTCGCAGATACGCAACGCGCTGTCACGGCTGGCGGCCTGAGCCCAGTCGGGAACTGCATCACGGCCGCAGCCTGCGCCACGGTTCCGCGTCACGGAAACGCAAGGCGGCGGACGCTATAGTCGCCGGGTACGCCGGAGCACCCGTCTGCTTCGGCCTTCCTGGTGAAAGGTTTCCGCGTGCGCACGCTTGTCATCATCGGTGCCGGCTTCAGCGGCACGGCCTGCGCCTGTCAGTTCCTCGCCCGCTGCGGCGACGGCTGGCAGGTCAGCCTGATCAACGCCTCCGGTCCGGTCGCCCGCGGTCTGGCCTACGGCACCCGTTCGCCGCTGCACCTGCTCAACGTGCCGGCCGGCCGCCTCGGCATGGACCCGGCGCAGGAAGGCGATTTCGTCCGCTACCTCGACGAGACGGGGCATCGCTACCGCGCCAGCGCCTTCGTGCCGCGCATGCTGTACGGCGAGTATCTGGAACAGCGCCTGCGCCAGGCGGCCGACGCCCATCCGGGCCGCCTCGACATCCGAACGGCGCGGGTCGATGCCATCGAGCGGCGCCTTGCCGGCGGCTTCCGTCTTCACCTGTCAGGCGACGCGACGCTGGATGCCGATGCCGTCATCCTCGCGATGGGACACCTGAGTCCGGTCGCGCCACTGCCGGGTCTGGATGCGCTGAGCGCCGCCTACATCAACGACCCGTGGTCGGGCGCCGTCGAGCACATCGGCCCCGACGAGCGCGTGCTGATGCTCGGCAGCGGCCTGACCATGCTCGATGTGGTGGTCAACCTCGCGCGGCGCGGCCATCGCGGTCCGATCACCGCGCTGTCGCGCCGCGGCTTGCTGCCGCGCTCGCACCGCGCGCAGGACGCACCTCCGGCCACCATCCCGCTCGACCGCGAAGCGCTGCTGCAGGCGCGCAGTGCGCGTGCGCTCACTCGCCAGGTGCGCGCCGCGGTCGCCCAGGCCGAGCGTGCCTGCGTCAACTGGCGCGACGTGATCGGCTCGCTGCGTGCCCTGACGCCGGCGCTGTGGCAGAGCCTGGACGAGCGCGAGAAGCGGCGCTTCGTGCGCCACGTACGGCCGCACTGGGAGGTGCTGCGCCACCGCACCGCTCCCGAGCCCTTCAACGCGATGAACGCGCTGCTGCAGGACGGTCGCCTCACCGTCGGCGCCGGACGGCTGCGCGCTGCCGCAGCTGATGAGGGCGGAGTGACCGTACGCTGGGATGACGCCCGCCGCGGTCCGCAGGCGCAGCGGTTCGATCGCGTCGTCAACTGCACCGGCCCGGGTCACCGCATCGACGCCCAGCGCGCACCGTTGCTGCACCGTCTGCTGGAAAGCGGTCTGATGACGCAGGACCCGCTCAAGCTCGGCCTGATGGTCAACGCCCGCTGCCGGGCCATCGACGCACGCGGACGCAGCGTGGACGGGCTGTACTACGTCGGACCGCTGCTGCGTGCCCAGTTCTGGGAAGCCACCGCGATACCCGAGTTGCGCACGCACGCCGCGGTGGCAGTGGACAGCCTGCTCGCCGCTGGCGGTTGAGCGTCATACGCGATCGATCAGTCAACTTCGCGGCGGCGCACGCGGCCGAGGGCTGCCACCATTCCCAGTCCCGCCGCCATCAGCGCCCACACACCCGGTTCCGGCACCGGCCCGACGACCGCGCGGCCACCGCTGCCATAGAGCGCGGCACCGGCCTCCGGCGTCCAGGTGGCGCTGAAGGAATTGAATGAGTCGAAGAACTGGCCGTCATCCGTACCGAAGACGTAGGCGGACATGAACAGATCCTCTCTCAGGTCCACACCCTGGGTGGCGGCCGTGAAATTGAGGTCATAGGCGAAGTTGTACACGCCGTCCTGGTCGTCGTCTTCCCACACCAGGTTGAACAAGGGATTGAACACCGACTGGCCGGACGGCCCGGCAATCATCAGCGGTTCCAGCGTCAACTGCCCGGTCGTCAGGTTCTCGGTGGAGAACCAGCCGTAGGGTTCGAGCGGCCCCTCGCCCTGTTGCACCGCGAAGTGGAAACTGTGGAAGGCGCCCGCCGACCACAGTGCATAGGACACGCTGAAATTGGCGCTGCCCGCGGTGAACTGCCCGTTCTGGTGCAGCTCCACCGCGAACGACACCGGCAGGGGCACGGCTGTTCCACAGGAATCGGCATCGCAGACGAAGCCTTCGTCGCGGTAAAACAGCTCCGAATAGACATGACCATTGACCGGCGTCCGGGCGCTGACTTCGATCTTCGCGGCGAGCTGGCCGTCCTCGAAACCGATCTGCGAGCGCGCGTGATTGTCGGTATCGAGCCAGGCCGAGCTGGCGCCGCTCCAAAGCGACGTGTCCCCGTTCCATGGCTGGCCGTCCGACAGCAGACTGCCACCCGGCAGACTCACATAGCTCCAGCTGCGGAAGGTGTCGTCCGGCGCGGCCTGCGCAGCGCCGCTCAGACCGGCGCCACTCAACAGCAGGGCGACACCGGCGCGCGACAGTGTGCGACCGAAGGGCGTGCGGAACGCGGAAAGTAGTATGGATGGCATGACAGGCTCCGTCGGCAAGGAAGAGTCGGCAGCCCGCATGCGGAGCCGCCGCGGACGGCGCGTCAACGCGCCGCCTCTTTCTTTTTTAGGCCTGCAGTAACGAGCGGAACCTGACTTCGATCAAGGAAGAGACCGGACGCAATGCGCAGGTCGCTCCCCGGTCTGCAGCCGCCACAGCGAGGCGTAGATGCCGTCGAGCGCAAGCAGCTGGTCGTGGGTGCCGGATTCGGCGATGCGACCGGCGTCGATCACGTGGATGGTGTCGGCGTGGCGCACCGTGGACAACCGGTGCGCAACGATGAGCGTCGTGCGGCCGACCACCAGCCGGTCCAGCGAGCGCTGTATCGCCGCTTCGGTTTCGTTGTCGACCGCCGAGGTGGCTTCATCCAGCACCAGTATCGGCGGGTTCTTCAGGATCGCGCGCGCCAGCGCCAGCCGCTGCCGCTGGCCGCCGGACAGGCGCAGGCCGCGTTCGCCCACCGGCGTGTCGTAGCCCTGCGGAAGTGCCGTGATGAATTCATGCGCCTCGGCCGACCTCGCCGCCTCGATTACCGCCTCGCGCGTAGCGTCCGGCATGCCGTAGGCGATGTTCTGCGCCACCGACGCGTCGGCGAGGAAGGTGTCCTGCGCGACATAGCCGATGGCGCGGCGCAGGTCCTGCAGATTCAGTTCATTCACCGGCACGCCATCGAGCAGCACCCTGCCCCGCTGCGGCTCGTAGAAGCGCAGCAGCAGCTTGATCAGCGTGCTCTTGCCACCGCCGGTGCTGCCGACGAAGGCCGCGCTGCGGCCGGCGTCGATGCGCAGGTCGATGCGGTCCAGCGCCGGCCGGGTCGTTCCGTCGTAAGCGAAGGACACCTGGTCGAAAACCAGTTCGCCGCGCACCCCGGCGCGCGGCAGCGGGCGCCCTTCGTAAGCGATGTTCACCGGCGTCTGCAGCAGGTTCATCACCCGTTCGATCGACGACATCGAGCGCTGATACAGATCGGTCAGGTCGGCCAGCCGGGTCAGCGGCCACAGCAGGCGCTGGGTCAGATACACCAGCACCGAATAGCTGCCGACGCCGATGTCGCCGTTCAGCGCCATGAAACCACCGTACAGCAGGGTCACCGTGAAGCCCGCGAGGATGGCCATGCGGATGACCGGCGTAATCGCCGCCGACAGCCGGATCGCCTCGCCGTTGCTTACGCGGTAGTCGTCCGATCCCTGTTCGATGTGGCCGGCCTCGTACTCCTCCGCGGCGTAGGCCTTCACCGTCGCGATGCCCTGGATGTTGTTGTTCAGTCGCGCCGCCAGCGCGCCGGCCGCCTCGCGTACCGCGCCGTAGCGCGGCGCCAGCCGGCGCTGGAACCAGAAGGCGCCGTACAGGATGAGCGGAACCGGCACCAGCGCGAGGAAGGCCAGCTCATGCGTCAGCACGAAGAACACGCCGCCCACCATCAGCGAGCCGACGAACACCTGGATCAGGTCGTTGGCGCCGCCGTTAAGGAAGCGCTCCATCTGGTTGATGTCCTCGTTCAGCACGGCCAGCAGATTGCCGCTGCGGTTGCGCTCGAAATAGGCCATGTCCAGCTTCTGCACGTGGCGGTAGGCCTCCATGCGCAGGTCGTGCTGCAGGTTCTGCGCGAGGTCGCGCCAGCGCACGTCGTACAGGTACTGGAACAGCGACTCGCCGACCCACACGACCACCGTGATCAGCGCCAGCAGCACTAGCTGGTCTTTCGGCTCGACGATGCCGACGCGCGCGAGGAAGCTGGCTTTCTGGTTCACGACCACATCGACCGCAACGCCGATCAGCACCTCCGGCAGCACATCGAAGAACTTGTTGAGAACGGAATACAGCGAGGCAATGCGCACCTCGCGGCGGTAGTTGCGCGCGTGCGAGAACAGGCGGGAAAGCGGATGCATGGCAGGCTCGGGGAAGATTTCGGGCAGGCCGCTCATCGATGCCGGCGGCGTGCCGCCATCATGACAGACGACCGCCCCTCCGGGCGGCCGCAGGTGTACGGCACAGCGGCGCCTGCGCTCAGCGGTGCAGCCAGCGGGCGTGCGCGCTGCGCGCCAGGTGATCGAGCGCGTAACCGAGCGCACCGACCAGCACGATGACCGCCATCAGTTCCGAGTAGGCCAGCCGGTCGCGCGTGTCGAGAATGAAATAGCCCAGTCCGGCCGACACGCCCAGCATTTCGGCCGGCACCAGCACGATCCAGATGATGCCGATCGCCAGTCGCACGCCGGTCAGGATGTGCGCGGTGATGCCGGGCAGCACCACGCGCAGCACCGTCTCGCGCCGGGTGGCCGACAGGCTGCGCGCCAGCAGCAGCCAGTTCGGATCGAGCTGCGCCACGCCGGACGCGGTATTGAGCAGGATGGGCCACACCGCGGCAAAGGCCAGCAGGAAGTAGACCGGCGCGTCACCGACGCCCAGCACCATCACCGCGAGCGGCATCCAGGACAGCGGCGACACCATGCGCAGGAACTGGAACAGCGGCGTCGTGCCCTGGGCGAACCGGCGCGACAGCCCGGTCAGCACTCCGAGCGGCACACCGATGACGACAGCCAGCAGCAGTCCGACCGCCACTCTCTTCAGGCTGACGAGCACGTGCGGCCACAGCTCGCCGCTGCCGAGCAGCTGCCACAGCGCGTCGGCCGACGGCGCCGGCGCGAAATCGGCCGCGATCGGCATGCCATGCGCCAGCCACGCCGAGCCGGCCAGCCACAGCAGCAGCGCGCCCAGCAGGCCGGCCAGCGGGAGGATGAAACGCGCGCTCATCACACCCGCACGACTTCCCTGCGCCGCAGGTCGGCCGGAAGGCCGAACACCGAGGGCCCACCGACCAGGTCGATGGCCCGGCGCACGAAACGGTCATCGACCAGGTCGCGCGCGACGAAGGCCGGATCGAGCGCATCGAGGAACTTCGTGTCGCCCTCGACCCGGGTCTGCTTCACCGCGCGCACCAGCTCTTCGGTATAGGACGGGAAAGGATAGGGCTGGAAGTCGATGCGGCGTTGGTACCAGCCCTTGTTCTTCACCACGCCCGACGCCTCGTAGCTGGCGTAATCGGTGGCAGCCAGCACCTTGGACAGCACGGGCAGCGCGTGCGGTGTGTACTTGCCCTCGCCTGCCGCCGACAGCAGCTTGGCGGTATCCAGCTGGTTGCTGCGCGTCCACAGCTGGGCACGCACGATGGCGTTGGTAACGCGCTGCGCCCACTCCGGCCGATCGCTGGTGTCGCGCTCGGACAGGAAGGTGACGCAGCACGCGTGGTTCTGCCACACGTCACCTGAGAAGCGCAGCACCTTGCCCACGCCCTTGGTTTCGGCCAGCGCGTTAAAGGGGTCGGCCACGATGTAGCCGGCGATGGACTTGCCGGCCAGTGCCGACACCATTTCCGCAGGCGGCAGCACGATGAGGTTCACCTCGTTCGCGGCCAGCTGCGCCTCCTTGGCCTTGGTCACCGCCGTCAGACCGTTCGCGCGCAGCACCTGCTGCAGCAGGATGTTGTGGATCGAGTACCAGAAGGGCACGGCCACCGTGCGGCCGCCCAGATCGGCGACGGTCGAGACCGACGGATCGACCGTCAGCGCCGAACCGTTCACATGGTTCCAGGCGACGATCTTCGCCGGGAATTTCGAGCCGTAACGCACCCACAGCGCGGCTGGCGTCAGCAGGTGGATCACGTTCACCTGCCCGGCAACGAAGGCCTCGACGATCTGCGCCCAGCTGCGGAACAGCCGCGGCGACTCGGTCCTCAGGCCTTCCGCCTCGAACAGCTTGCGCGCGTGCGCCACCAGCAGCGGTGTCGCATCGGTAATCGGCAGGTAGCCGATCTTCACCGGCTGGTCGTCGCCCTTGAAGGCCTGCGCACGCGCGTCACCGGCACGCAGCAGCGGCGCCGCCACGCCGGCCAGCGTCAGTGCGCCCAGCTTCAGCATGTCGCGGCGCGTCAGCCCGCAACCGCAATCGGACGAAGCGCAGATATGCAGCTTCCCATCCTTGTTCATGTCATGTCCTCTTCTGATGGTCTTGGTTTCAATGCGCGCGCAGCACCTGCAGCGCGTTCAGGATGTCCAGCCGCAAGGCGGTCACGGCCGCAGGCTGCGCCTCACGCGGGCGCTCGATATCCACTGTCCATTCGCGGACGATGCGGCCAGGCGTTCCGCCCATCAGCAGGATGCGGTCGGCCACCAGGATGGCTTCGTCGATGTCGTGCGTGACCAGCAGCGCCGCGGTGTGCCAGCGATGCACCAGCTCTACCAGCAGCGCCTGCATCTCGGCGCGGGTGATGGCGTCGAGTGCGGAGAACGGTTCGTCGGCAAACAGTAGCTGCGGCTCGCGCGCCAGCGCGCGGGCAAGGGCCACGCGCTGCGCCATGCCGCCGGACAGCTGCGCCGGATAGCGATGTCCGTGTCCCGCCAGCCCCACCGCGGACAGCGCATGCTCGATGCGCGCGGCGCGCTCGCTGCCCGCCAGTCGCGGTTGATGCTCGAAGTCGAGGCCGAAGCCAACATTGCCCGCCGCATCAAGCCAGGGCAGCAGCCCCGGCTGCTGGAAAACGAGTGCGGCGCGCGGATGCGGCGCCCGCAGCGGCTCGCCGAGGAAGTGGATGTCACCCGAGGCGGGCGCCTCCAGCCGTGCCAGCACGCGCAGCAACGAAGACTTGCCGCATCCGCTGCCACCCAGCAGGCAGACGATCTCGCGCGGCCGGACCTCGAGCGACACACCGCCGAACACCGGCCTGCCGCCGTCATAGGCGTAGGCCAGATCACGTGCCAGCAGCGTGGACACCGGCGCGGCGAGCGCCGCCGGCTCCGGGCGCAGCAGCGCCTTGGGCACCGCTGCGTTCACGCCGCCCTCGCCTGCGCCTGTGCGCGCTTCAGCAATTCGCCCTGCAGTTGGGTGACGCTGGGCGTGATGACCGGCACGAAAGCCGATTCCTGCAGGCGGCGCGCGAAACCGAACTGCGGATCGACCAGATAGGCGCGACCGCCGCTGGCCTGCAGTTCGAGTTGCACCGCGCGCTGCACCGTGTCGGCCAGTGCGATGCGCAGCCGGAACAGCGCCGCGGCGTCGCTGACGAAGCGCTGTGCAGCCAGGCCGTCGAGCAGCGCCACCACCTGCTTGGCCAGCGCGTCGCCGACCGCGTCGAGTTCGTCCTGCAGCGTGGCGCGAGCACTGCTGCAACGCGCCTGCGCGGCGGCCAGTGCGGCGCGCGCTAAGCCGATGGACAGGCCGCACTGCAAGCCGAGAAAGCCGGGGCGCACGCGCGGCAACCAGTCACGCGCGTCCGGCGCGATCACGTCGGACGCGTCGATCAGCGCGCCATCGATGTTCAACGCAGCGGTATTGCTGCCGCGCATTGCGATCAGGTCGAGATCGGCCGTCCGCGATACGCCGGCGTGGCAACCGTCGAGCGCAACGATGAAGGGCGGCTCGCCTTCGCGCGACGACACCGCCGCCGCGAACACGAAACCCGACTTGCGCAGATTGGTCACCCAGGGCAGCTTGCCGTCCAGACGCCAGCCGTCGCCGGTGCGGCTGGACTCGATCTGCAGCGATTCGATGCCGCACAGGAATTTCATTGCGTTCGACAGGCCCGTCGCGCCGGCGTGCTCGCCGGCCAGCAAGGCCGGCAGCCGACGTTCGCGCAGCGCCGCGTTCGGGCTGGCGAGCAGGTATTCGATGAAGGCGCGGTGACCCCAGAACACGAAGGCAGCCGTCAGCGAATGCTCGGCCACCGCAGCGATGGCCTCAACCGCGTCGCCGGTGCTGCCACCGGTTCCGCCCATCGACTGCGGCACACCGATGGCGAACAGTCCGGCGGCGGCCAGCGCGGGCAGCAGCGCCTCGTCGTCGGAGGTGCCGTCGTTCAGTGCCGGCGCATGTTGCTGCAGCCAGTCGCGCAGGCCGTCCGGCAGCCGTCCGTGAGTGTTCGTGCTCATGCCGTCAGCACACCGGCACGGAAGGGTTCGAGCTGCGGATTGACCGGGCTCTGCGCCAGATTGTTGGCGAAGTTGCACAGCGTCGCCAGGCTGATGCCGAGGATGACTTCGAGCGCCTGCGCGGGCAGGAAACCGGCGCCGGTAAACTCCGCCAGCGCGGCATCGCTGACCGCACCACGGGTGGCAATGACCTCGCGGGCGAACGCAGCCAGTGCGTCGAGTCTCGCATCACCGACCGGACGCCCGTGCTGCAACGCGACCACCGCCGCCTTGTCGAAGCCCGCCTTCTTCAGCGCAATGGCGCTGTGGCCGGCCACGCAGAAGTCGCAGCCGTGGATGGTGGCGGCGGTGATCTGTACCACCTCGCGTTCGGCCAGCGACAGGCTGGCGCGACCGTTTATCTCGCCCACCGTCAGATAGGTTTCGAGCGCGACCGGCGCGTTCGACAGCGCGGCGATCAGGTTGGGCAGGAAGCCGTTGTTGGCGATCACGCGCTCGACGAGGGCACGGCTTCCTTCGGGTGCGGTTTCGGCGGTGTGCAGGGTGAGGCGGGTCATGTTGATTCTGCGGAACGCAGGCTGTTGCGATCCGCAGAATCTAAGTGTCACACCGCCCCAAACCAACCAACTTAATCTGCAAAGCTTTGCATCATTGGGAACAGCAATCGATAGGCAAGCAGACCTCTCGATGCACGCCGAGCATCGAGAACGGAAGGTCAGCCACCCGTGAGTGCCAAGACAAGAGCAGGCGCTCGTGACACCAGTGCGTCACCCGGGTCGGCAAGAAGAACGCCCTCGTCTGCGCTTCGACACAGGCGCATCGCAACTTCGAGGAATGGCGCTATGGGTCCGGCAAAACGGACCTCGCTGTCGTCATCAAGAATGATCAGGGTTGGCAAGCTCTCGATCTCGATATCCAGATGTGCAAGCAACTCGTCATGTACTTCGATGTCCACCCACCGGCATTGGTCGGCGGCACGCTTTGCGCTTACCTCGTCGAAGGACGCGCGAAAGTCGCGGCAGGTGCCACACCACTCGGCGCACAAACAGAAAACGGTGAGACTCATCGCTGAATCCGGTCGTCAGGACGTAAACGCGCACGATACGACGCTCGAGCCGGGATCCGGAAGCACGTGCATGCATGGAACGATAACCCGTCTGACTTGGGTGGGTGCGTGAATTCACGCACCCACCGTCTGGTGCGTTCGATTTGCCGGGTTCACCCCCTGCGTTGCCCCGCCAGCCGCCGGACAACGTTGGCGAAGCGGTCAACTTCCTCGCAGGTGTTGTAGAACGCCAGCGAGGGACGCACCGTGGTTTCCAGGCCGAAGCGACGCAGGATGGGCTGCGCGCAATGGTGACCGGTGCGCACGGCGATGCCTTCCTCGTTCAGCGCCTGGCCGACTTCGTCCGTCGTGTAGCCCTTCAGCACAAAGGACAGCACGCTGGCCTTGTCGGCCGCGGTACCGATCAGCCGCACGCCCGGAATGTCGCGGATGGCGTGCGTGGCATAGACCAGCAGGTCATGCTCGTAGCGCGCGATGTTTTCGATGCCCACGCGATCGACATAGTCCAGCGCCGCACCCAGCCCCACCGCGTCGGCGATGTTGCCGGTACCAGCCTCGAAACGCGCCGGCGGCGGATGGAAGATCGTGCGTTCGAAGGTGACGTCCTGGATCATGTTGCCGCCGCCCTGCCAGGGCGGCATGTCTTCCAGCACGTCGCGCTTGCCGTACACCACGCCGATGCCGGTGGGGCCGAAGATCTTGTGGCCGGAGAACACGAAGAAATCCGTGTCCAGCGCGCGCACGTTCACCCGCATGTGCGACACCGACTGCGCGCCATCGACCAGCGTTCTCGCGCCGGCACGATGCGCCAGCTCGACGATCTCCTGCACCGGCACCACGGTGCCCAGCGCGTTCGACACCTGCGTCACCGCCACCAGCTTGGTCTTCTCGTTCAGCAGCCGCTTGTACTCCTCGAGCAGCACCTGACCGCTGTCGTCAACCGGGATCACGCGGATCTTCGCGCCCTTCTCAGCTGCCAGCTGCTGCCAGGGCACGATGTTGGCGTGGTGTTCCAGGTGCGACACGATGATTTCGTCGCCGGCGCCGATATTCTTCGCACCCCAGCTCTTGGCCACCAGATTGATCGCCTCGGTCGCGCCGCGCACGAAGATGATTTCCTCGACCGAACCTGCGCCGATGAAGCGCGCCACCTTCTGCCGCGCCGCCTCGTAGGCATCGGTTGCCCGGGCGGCCAGTTCGTGCGCCGCGCGGTGGATGTTCGAGTTCTCGTGCGCGTAGAAGTAGGCCAGCCGGTCGATCACCGCCTGCGGCTTCTGCGTTGTCGCGGCGTTGTCGAACCACACCAGCTGCTTGCCATTCACGCGCTCGGCGAGTATCGGAAAGTCCCGCCGTACCGCATTGACGTCGAAAGGCGGATAACGGCCGGCGTCGGCATTCGGCACCCGGCCGGCGTGACCGACCGTGGGCGCCGCCTGGCTGTCGACGAAGTAGTAGGCCGGCGCCGAGGGCGCGGCCGGCTGCACCTCGCGTGACGGCTCGGCCAGCAGCCCGCGCAGCGCGTCGTCGCCGGGCAGGCCGAAGGACCGGGCACTGACGCGGTCATCGACCTGTGCAGGCGCCGACTGCAGCGCGCTCGCCTCGCCGAGGAAATAGTACGGCGACGACGGCGCCGAAGCACCGCCCGGCTGCGGGAAGGCGGACGCGCCACCGAGCGGCGGCAGCGCTGCCGCGTAGGCCTCGGGCACGCCCTGTGCAACGCCCGCGCGCGGCGAGCCGACCGGGTAGGCGTCGGCCGCCACGTCGGGCACATGATTCTGCGCGGTCGCGTGCGGTATCAGCTTCGGCGACGAGGCGCCCAGCGACAGACCGTGCTGCGGTGCGACCGGCGCGGCCGCCGCAGCCGTGCTCGACGGCGCGCTGGCCGGGACCGGCGGCACTGGCGATTGCGGTGTCGGCGCCGGCGCAACAGCCAGCGGTGCATCGAACGAAGGCGGCGTCTGCCCGGGCAGCGCGGCGAACAGCTCGCTGGCCAAGCGCGACAGCACCGACTCGTCCGGCGCGCCGGGCGGCAGCGGTGAGCTCAGACCGCTCACGTTACTGCTTGTAGGTGTCGGGATACTCATGGTACTTGCCGATCTCCACGTCATCGAGCACAGCCAGCGCGTCTTCGGTCAGCACGGCCAGAGAGCAATACAGCGAGATCAGGTAGGACGCGATCGCGTTGCGGTTGATGCCCATGAAACGGACCGACAGGCCCGGACTCTGTTCACCGGCCAGACCCGGCTGGAACAGGCCGACCACGCCCTGACGCTTTTCGCCGGTGCGCAGCAGGATGATCTTGGTCTTGCCGTCCTCGACCGGCACCTTGTCCGACGGGATCAGCGGCAGGCCGCGCCAGGTCAGGAACTGCGAACCGAACAGGCTCACGGTGGGCGGCGGCACACCGCGGCGGGTGCATTCGCGGCCGAAAGCGGCGATCGCCAGCGGATGGGTCAGGAAGAAGCCGGGCTCCTTCCACACCTTGCCGATCAGGTCGTCCAGATCGTCCGGGGTCGGCGCGCCGGTCAGCGTCGAAATGCGCTGGTCGTCGTGCACGTTCGCCAGCAGGCCATATTCGGGGTTGTTGATCAGTTCGCTTTCCTGCCGCTCCTTGATCGTTTCGATGGTCAGACGCAGCTGCTCCTTGATCTGGTCGTGCGGGCTGCTGTACAGGTCGGACACGCGGGTGTGCACGTCGAGCACGGTGGTGACCGCATTCAGGAAGTACTCACGAGGCTGTTCGTCGTAGTCGACGAAGATCTGCGGCAGTTCCGCTTCGTCGCGCTGCGAGCACGCGACACGCACGTCCTGCGGGTTCTTGACGCGGTTCACGCGGTAGATGCCCGCCTCGACCGGCAGCCACTGCAGCAGATGAACCAGCCAGCGCGGTGTGATGGTCGATAGCTGCGGGACGGTCTTGGTGGCGTTGGCAAGCTGGCGGGCGGCGTTGTCGCCAAGCGCAAGCTGTTCGGGTGTGTCGGCCATGAAAGGCTCCTAGCAAGGGGGAGGGTTATGCAAAAAACTGCTAAGCAAATATCTATTTCTTCTATGCAGCGTTCAACCGGCTATAGCCACCAATCGGTTCGTCGTCCGTCCGTTCAGGCTATCGTGTGCTGCACGGCAGCTGGCAGCTCGTCCATGCGTTCGCAGCCGTCGAGCAGATCGCCGGCCGGCAATTCGAGCGCCAGCGCGAGCTTGACCACCGTGGCGAGCGAGGGCATCGCGCTGCCGCGCTCGACATCGCCGAGGTAGGAGCGATTGAGTTCGGCGCGCTCTGCCAGTACCTCCTGCGACCAGCCGCGCAATTCGCGCGTCCGCCGCACCGCACGGCCGAAGCGCCGCGTCAGCGCCTCGGCCAGAGGTGGCGTCGGCCTTCCGTGCCGGGCTGTCATGGCTCGACCAGTTCCGCCGCGACCGGCACGTTCTGCAAATTGGCCTGCGTGACCTGGCTGCCGGGCGGCACGCTGCGCGTGAGCCACACATTGCCGCCTATGGTGGAACCCCGTCCTATCGTGACGCGGCCAAGGATGGTCGCTCCGGCGTAGATGACCACGTCGTCCTCGACCACCGGATGACGCGGCAGCCCTTTCTGCAGCGTGCCGGCCTCGTCTGCCGGGAAGCGCTTGGCGCCCAGCGTGACCGCCTGGTAGAGCCGCACGCGCTCGCCGATTACCGCGGTTTCACCGATCACGACACCGGTGCCGTGATCGATGAAGAAGCCGGCGCCGATCTGCGCCCCAGGGTGGATGTCGATGCCTGTGCTCGAGTGCGCGGCCTCAGAAATGATGCGTGCAACCAGCGGCACGCCCAGCGCGTACAGCTTGTGCGCAATGCGGTGATGAATGACGGCGAGTACGCCCGGGTAGCACAGCAGCACCTCGTCCACGCTGCGCGCGGCTGGGTCGCCCTGGTAGGCCGCCAGCACGTCGGTGTCGAGCAGCGCACGCAGGCCGGGCAGCGACAGTGCGAACTCGGCAACGATGGCGCGAGCGAGCAGGTTGACGTCAGCCTGCGGAGATGCCGCACGACGCGCGTCGTAGCGCAGTTCCAGCCGCACCTGGTGCAGCAGCGCGTTGAGCGCGGCATCCAGCGTGTAGCCGATGTAGAAGTCCTCGCTTTCCTGATGCAGATCGGACGGGCCGAGCCGCATCGGGAACAGCGCACCGCACAGCGCCTCAGCGATATCGCGCAGCGCCTCGCGCGACGGGAATTCGCGCGCGCCGCACTCTGTCGTGCGCTGCTGCGCGCCACGCCAGCGGGTGCGGATGTCGTGCAGCTCGGACACGATGCGATCGAGCTGCCACGACCCTTCGGAATCGGTCGCCCTCGTGAGGCCGCCCTTCTTGAGTGTCATTCGGGATCTCCGATACGGGTTCTGAAAGCGCAGCCGCGAAAGCGCCTGCCATGCGTCAGTCCTGTTGCCAGGGCAGGCCGCTGACCACCCAGCCGCCACTGTTGCGACGCTGGCTCTCGGCGTTCAACTCGCCTTCGAAGCCTTCGAGCACGTTGAACACGTGACGGAAGCCGGCTTTCGCTGCAGCCTCCGCGGCAGCAGCCGAACGCTTGCCGCTGCGACACAACAGCAGGATGACCGCGTCCTTGCCAACCTTGGCTTCCAGTTCCTTGACGAAGCGCGGATTGCGCGTCATCGATGTGCCCGTCGCCCAGGCGACATGGATGCTGCCGGGCACGTGACCAACAAACTTGCGCTCCTCTGCGGTCCGTACGTCCACCAGTACGGCGTCGCCCGCCGACACCAGTGCCCAGGCCTGGTCCGGCGTGATGCCGCCGGCGTACAGCAGCGCGTCGTGCTCGGCTCGCTCGCGGGCAATCGAAAGCGGTGGTGCTTGAAGCACCGCCGCACTGGGTGAGGACGCAAGGGCGTCCGCAGTTGCAGCAGTCATGACTTCCTCCTCGGCGTGGCGACACCGGCGATACGCCGCCTCGCGGGCGGTTCCTGCATCGGCCGGAGCGGGGCGGACGCAATGGCATCGCTCCCGGTGACGCCAATCTATCGGTCGTACAGGCGCACTCAAACCAATTGAATTTCAGAACGAATGCACGAAATGCTTTGCGCAAAATCAGCTAGCGCATCGACCACGCCATGTGGTGGCGGTCGGTCCGAGCTCAGTCAGGTCACGCATGTGCATAAGCTCAGCAGGATTAATTGGTTTGACCGCTGACGTCGGCCGCATAGATTCGTGGCCATGAACTTCCTTGGACGCCGCCGGCTGCGCCGGCCCGAAAAACGCCCCGAGGCCCGCGAACCGCTCCCGCTCGGCGACAAACTCCTGGCGGCAGTGATCTTCGCCTTGGGCATCGCCCTGCTCTACCGCACCTGGCTGCTGGTCGAATGACACTCGCGCCGCTTGCCCTTCACGGAGACACCATGAACACCGTCAACACCACTCGGTCGGCGCTCGAGCGCTACCTTTGCGCGCTGCCGCGCATCGCCGACGGCGATCACCCACTGTGGGCGACGCCCGATGGTCGCGTGGCCGGCCGCTTCATGCGCAGCAGCCTGTCCTCCGTGTTCCAGCCGCTGCGTCGGCTGGACGATGGCGCGCTGGCCGGTCATGAGGCCTTCGTCCGCTCCTTCGACGCCACCGGCGGCGATCTGTCGCCGTGGAACCTGTTCGCCAACGCGGCGGAGGACGACGCACTGATAGAGCTCGACCGCCTGTGCCGGACGCTTCATGTGCTGAACTACTTCGGTCGCCCAGGCGACACCGGAAGCCTCTTCCTGAACGTCCACGGCCGCCTGATGCTGGCCGTCGGCGAAGACCACGGCAGCGCCTTCGGACGTGTGCTGTCGGCGCTGAAGATCGAGCGCCGCAAGGTGGTCATCGAATCGCCTGACGCCATGACCAGCGACTTCGCGATGCTGGCCTACGTGATGCTGAACTACCGCTACAACGGCTATCGCATCGGCGTGAATCTGCTGAACGCAGGGCAACTGGACGAACTGCTGCGCCACGTCCGGCCGGATTTCGTCAAGCTCGACGCCGGGCGCGACGACACGCTGCGCGATCTGCCGCAGCACGCGAAGACCTGCGCCCGTCACGGCATCGAGCTCATCGTCCGCCGCATCGGCAGCGACGCCACGCTCGCCCGGATACGCGCGGCCGGGGTGCGCCTCGGCCAGGGCTATGCGCTCGGTCATCCCGCGCCGGCCGCAGCATTCCCGAATCCCTGATAAGCACATCGTTTCTTGTTGGTTCACGCGCCCTGCCCGACTGCCTAGGCTGCGTGTTCTCGATTCCACCGGAGCCATCATGCACACCCGCCGCACAACCCTGATTTCCGCCGCCCTGCTTGCACTGGTCACCGTTGCGCTGCCGGTGCGGGCGCAGACCACGCTGCTCAACGTGAGCTACGACGTGTCGCGCGAGCTGTACAAGGACATCAACCCGGCTTTCGCCGCGCACTGGAAGACCCAGTCGGGCGAGACGCTGACGCTGAACCAGTCGCACGGCGGATCGAGCAAGCAGGCCGGCGCCGTGATCGGCGGGCTGGAAGCCGACGTGGTGACGATGAACCAGTCGCCGGACATCGACATCCTGGTGAAGAACAGCCTGGTGTCGGCCGACTGGCGAAAGCGCCTGCCGAACGACGCCACGCCCTACACGACCACCACCGTTTTCCTGGTGCGCAAGGGCAATCCGAAGGCGATCAAGGACTGGTCCGACCTGACCCGCGCCGGTCTGCAGGTCATCGTGCCCAACCCGAAAACCTCGGGCAACGGCCGCTACACCTATCTCGCCGCCTGGGGCTATGCGCTGAACAAGGCGAACGACGAGGCGGCGGCCAAGGACTTCGTCAGCAAGCTGTTCGCCAACGTGCCGGTGCTCGACGGCGGTGGCCGCGGCGCCACCACCACCTTCACCCAGCGCGGCATCGGCGACGTTCTGGTCACCTTCGAGAACGAGGCGGTGCTGCTGGACAAGGAACTGGGCGGCGACCAGTTCGACATCGTCTATCCGTCGCTGTCAATCGAGGCGGCCGCCCCGGTGGCCGTGGTGAACAAGGTGGTCGACAAGCGCGCCACCCGCAGGCAGGCGGAGGCCTATCTGCAGTACCTGTACTCGGCCGAAGGCCAGGACATCATTGCCCGTCACCACTTCCGCCCGCGCAGCGAGGCGGCGCTGAAGAAGTACGCCAAGCAGTTCCCGCCGGTGAACACATTCACGGTCGAGGCGAAGCTGGGCGGCTGGGATGCGGTGCAGAAGACGCACTTCGCCGACGGCGGCATCTACGACCAGATCGTCACCCGCCGCTGAACCGGACCGCGCCCCGCCCGATGAGCCAGAACGCCGCACTGCAGAACGGAAAGCGCCTCACCTTCGCTCGACCGGAGGAGATGGCGCTGTCCATACGTGCCACCGCGCTGGTGTTCGAGGACCCGGCGTCAACCGCGCTGCTGTCCGACATCGAGCTGATCGGGGCACGCGAAGTGACGGCGATGATCATCGGCGAGACCGGCACCGGCAAGGAACTGGTGGCACGACACATTCACGCGGTCAGCGGTCGCACCGGCCCCTTCGTCGCCGTCAACTGCGGCGCGCTGAGCGAAGCACTGATCGACGCCGAGCTGTTCGGCCACGAAGCAGGTGCCTACACCGGCGCCTCGCACGCGCGCGCCGGATGGTTCGAGGCGGCCAACGGCGGCACTCTGTTCCTCGACGAGATCGGTGACATGCCGGCAGCGCTGCAGGTGAAGCTGCTGCGCGTGCTGCAGGAGCGGCAGGTGGTGCGCCTGGGTTCGCGCAGCGCGATATCGGTGGACGTAAGGCTGATCGCTGCCACCAACGTGGACCTGTGGCGGGCGGTGAACGCCGGCCGCTTTCGCGCCGATCTCTACTACCGCCTCAATGTGGCGCCGATCAAGCTGCCGCCGCTGCGCGAACGGCGCGGAGACATCCCGCCGCTGATCGACTATTTCGCCGCGCAATACGCGCGCCGGCTCGACATTGCCGACGTCAGTTTCACACAGCGCGCCCGCAAGGCGCTGGTCGCGCATGACTGGCCGGGCAACATCCGTGAGCTGGAAAACGTCGTCCACTACGCGCTCATCGTCAGCCGCGACGGCCGTGTCAACATCGACGACCTGCGCCTCGCCAACGCTTCGCTCGCCCCCGCAGCGCAACCATCTCCGACATCTCCGGCCGACACACCCGAGCAGTTGCTCGAACGCATCGCGGGTGACCTGCGGCGTCTGGTCGAGCTGCACGTCCCCGCGCTGCACGATACCCTCGAGAAGCTGCTGGTAAGCACTGCATTCGAAGCCTGCCGGCACAACCAGGTCCATACGGCGGAAGCACTGTCGGTGTCGCGCTACGTGCTGCGCACCCAGCTCAAGCGGCACGGCCTGCTCGACGTCGCGCGTCCCCGTACGGCAGTCCGCAGCGTCGCCTGACGCCCACCTCGTCCCGCAGCAGCGCCCGCACCGGCCCTTCCGGTGTGGGCATCTGCACGTCCAGTCCTGCGCAGCATGGAATGACTGCCGCATTGGCATTGCGCACAGTCAACCGCAGCCGGCGGCGCCCCGACTGTGGCAATCGCCGCAGCGCCGCCCGCACCACTGGGCGCAATTGCACAGCCCATGCGGTACTTCATCACGCCCATCAGCGCAAATACGCAAATCCGTCACGAAAACGTCATTGCGATGGTGTGGCACGGCTCCTGCTATTCAACAGTCAGGGCCGCATCTTCGGCCACTGCACGAGACAGGACATCGACATGAGCACCACCGACAAGGAAATCCTCTGCACCCTCGGCCCGGCATCGCTGAACGACCGCGTGCTCGCACGGCTGGAGGAACTGGGCGTCAATCTGTTCCGCATCAACCTGTCGCACACCAAGCTGCAGGACCTGCCGCGCGTGATCGACTACATCCGCAGCCGCACCGCGGTGCCGATCTGCCTCGACACCGAGGGCGCGCAGATCCGCACCGGCGACATGCTGAACGGCGAGATCGCCGTACGCGAGAACAGCGTCGTGCATGCGCACAAGCTCCGCGTACCCGGCGACGCGTTCAACTTCAATCTCTACCCGGAGGACGTGATCGACAAGCTGGAAGTCGGCGACTTCATCAGCATCGACTTCAATTCAGTGCTGGTGCAGGTGATCTCGCGTGACGACGCCAAGGTGACGATGCGCGTGCTGCACGGCGGCGTGATCGGCCAGAACAAGGCGGTCACCGTCGAGCGTGACATCCCGCTCGACACACTGACGGCCAAGGACATCGCGGCACTGGAGTACGGCCGCTCGGTCGGCATCCGCCACGTCGCGCTGTCCTTCGCCAATCGCGGTTCGGACGTGGAGCAGGTGCGGGCGCTGGTCGGCGACGACACCTTCCTCATATCCAAGATCGAATGCCGCAACGGCTTGATCAATCTGGACGAGATCGCCGAGAAGTCGAACGCGCTGCTGATCGACCGCGGCGACCTGTCACGGCAGGAGCCGATCGAGCGCATTCCACGGCTGCAGAAGCTCATCATCGCGCGCGGTCAGGCGCGCAAACGCAGGGTGTACGTCGCCACCAATCTGCTCGAATCGATGATCACCGCCCCCAAGCCTACACGGGCCGAGGTGAACGACGTGGTCAACACCTTGCTCGACGGCGCCGACGGACTGGTACTTGCGGCGGAGACCGCGATCGGCAAGGACCCTGTCGGCTGCGTGGCGATGATCGTCAAGCTCATCCGCGAGTTCCGCGTGCTGAACGAGCGCCTGCCGGCGGCGCACAAGGACACGCTGGTCTACACGCCCACCGATCCGACCTCGCTGCTGATCGAGCCGCATGGCGGCGTTCTGGTCAATCGCGTCAGTGCGGCAGCGGCCATCGATGATCTTGCCGCGCTGCCGAGGCTGGCGGTGCGCGACACCGAACTGCTCGACTGCCAGCAGATCGGCGTCGGCACCTTCTCACCGCTGACTGGCTTCATGGACCGCGATACGCTGCACAGCGTGCTGCATCGCAACCGCCTGCCCGACGGCACGGCGTGGACGGTGCCGCTCATCCTGCAGGTCGACGAAGCGCAGGCACGTCGGCTGTCGCCGGGCCAGCGCGTGGTGCTCACCGACGACCGCGGCGACGCCCACGCGGTGCTCGACGTGACGCAGATCTACCGCTACGACCTCGCCGAACTGTCGCAGCTCGCCTTCGGCACCACCTCGTCCGACCACCCGGGTGTGGCGCGCGTGCTGCGCAACGGCGACTGGTTCGTCGGCGGCGACATCACGCTGATCGAGGAGCGTCCGTCGCCCTGGCGCGAATTCGAACTGACGCCGCGGCAAAGCCGCTTCATCTTCGCGCACAAGGGCTGGAGCAAGGTGGTGGCCTTCCACGGCCGCAACATCAGCCACCGCGTGCACGAACACCTGCAACTGGAGGCGCTGGAGCGCACCAATGCCGACGGCCTCTTCATCAACCCGGTGGTCGGGCCGAAGAAGCCGGGCGACTTCCTGCCGCGCCCGCTGATCCGCAGCTACCAGATGCTGATCGACTTCGGCATCTACCCCAATGGCAAGGTGCTGCTCGGCGCACTCGCCACCTACCCGCGCTATGCCGGCCCGCGCGAGGCGGTATTCAATGCTCTGTGCCGCAAGAACATCGGCTGCAGCCACTTCATCGTCGGTCGCAACCACGCTGGTGTCGGCGACTTCTACGACGACAGCAGCTATCGCGCGCTGTTCGACGAACTGGGCGACACCGGTGTCACGCCGGTGTTCTTCGACGCCATCGGCTACAACCCGGCCACCGGCGCCTACGAAAGCGGCGTGACCGACGACGCCCACTCGATCAGCGGAACCCGCGTGCGCGATTCGCTGCTGCGCGGCGAACCGCTGCCGGACTGGTATGTACGCGGCATCGTGCAGGACATGATCAGCGCCGAACTGAAAGCGGGCCAGCCGCTGTTTCACGCATGAGCAGGCGGGCAACTGACGCGATGGGACAGTTCTGGCTCAAGGTGGACAAGACGGTCCGCCATCACGCGAAGAAGACGCTGACCGACCTGCGCGGCGCCTGGTGGGACCGCACCCGACTGCGCGCCGAGCGGCCGGTGTTCGTCGTCAGCGGCAGCCGCTCCGGCACGCAGATGCTTTATAAGACGCTGACCGAATCGCCGGCCATCGGCTCGCTGAACCGTGAAATCTATGCCGTATGGGATGCGCTTCACCACCCGTCCGACAAGAACTGGGAAAGCCACGTGCTGGAGGCGGCGGATGCGACGGACGCCGACCGCGATCTGATCACCCGCTACTTCTATGCGCATACCGGGCGCACCCGCTTCGTCAACAAGAACAACCAGCATGGTCTGGCCGTGCCCTATCTGCACGCGCTGTTCCCGGACGCCACTTTCGTCTACATCAAGCGCAATCCCGGCGACACGCTGAACTCGATGATCGAGGGCTGGGGCATGCCGGAGCGCTTCGGCAGCTGGGCGCGCGATCTGCCTGCCAAGGTCGCGGTCGACGACGGCCGCTACACGCGCTGGTGCCACTACCTGCCTCGCGGCTGGCGCAATTACCTGAAGGCGCCGGTCGAGGAGGTATGCGCCTTCCAGTACGAAGCCATCCATCGCGCCATTCTCGACGCAAAGAGGCAGATCCCGGCCGAGCAGTGGATAGAGGTGTTCTACGAGGACATCGTGCGTGAGCCGACCGAGGGCATCTTCGAAATCTTCGACCGCCTCGAACTGCCCTTCGACGCGCGCATCGAGCGCCATGCAAAGGCACTGCTCGACAAGCCCTACGACCCGCTGTTCGAGATCCGTCTTGAAAAATGGCGGCAGCACGCGCACCGCGAACGCATCGAACGCGTGCTGCCGTCGCTGCACAGCATCGCCCGCGACATGGGCTATCCGGAAACCTTTACTGCGGACAAGGCGGCATGACTACGATCGAACCACTGCTGTTCATCCCCATCGTTGCCGTCGCGCTGGTGCAGTCGGTGTTCGGCGTGGGCGTGCTGCTGTTCGGCACGCCCATCCTTATCGTGATGGGTTATGACTACCCGACGGTGCTGGCGACGCTGTTGCCGATCTCGATCGGCATCAGCCTGTCACAGATCGCGCGCGACGCGCGCAGCGTCGATGTGCACTTCATCCGCGGCATCCTGCTATGGACCGTGCCGTGCATCGTGCTTTTCCTCATCGTCGCGCTGCGCGCCGGCCAGAGCTTCGGCCTGCTGATCGCCGCGCTGCTTCTTCTGTTCGCGCTGAAGAACCAGTGGCCTGCCCTGCGCGTCGCGATCGACCGCACCGCACGCTTCGAGCGCACCTGGCTGGTGTGCATCGGCGTGATGCACGGCCTCACCAATCTGGGCGGCTCCCTGCTCAGCATGCGCGTGCAGCAGATGAATCATGGCAAGGAGGTGGCGCGCGCAACCATCGCGGCCGCATACGTGCTGTTCGCCGCTTTCCAGCTGGCGACGCTGACCATCACGCGCCCCGAATCCCGCGCGCAGCTGGGCAACAGCCTGATCTACGCCGCGGCCGGTGTCGCGGTGTACCTGTTCGCCAACGAATTCATCTTCAAACGGATCAGCAATCAGGGCTACGCGAAAGCCTTCAACGGCTTTCTGCTGTGCTCGGGCCTGCTGGTCGCGCTCAAATCGATCTGAGGGCACGCATCCATGGACCTTCCGTCCCCGCTCCCCCGGCTGTTCGCCGCGCTGAACTTCGCCGCGCTCAAGCACAGCGGCCAGCTGCGCAAGAGTGCCGACATGTCG
The DNA here is from genome assembly GCF_965284615.1 of Methyloversatilis sp. Lineage (GTDB taxonomy): Bacteria > Pseudomonadota > Gammaproteobacteria > Burkholderiales > Rhodocyclaceae > Methyloversatilis. Next base: position 2,053,033 of record NZ_OZ260098.1, on the reverse strand, counting down.
CCCTACATCAATCATCCGATTTCGGTGGCCGACATCCTCGCCCGCGAAGGCGGCATCGCAGACCCGGACACGCTGGCCGCCGCGCTTCTGCACGACACGCTGGAGGACACCGACACCCATGTCACCGAGCTGGAAAGCCTGTTCGGCGCACAGGTTTCCGCCGTGGTGGCCGAACTGACTGACGACATGACGCTGCCCAAGCCCGAACGCAAGGCGCTGCAGATCCTGCTCGCACGCGACTACAGCGAGCGCGCACGGCTCGTGCGCCTGGCCGACAAGATCGCCAACGTGCGAGACGTCACCCACAACCCGCCGGCTCACTGGTCGCTCGAACGGCGGCTGCGTTATCTGCTGTGGGCGGGCGAAGTGGTCGGTTCGCTGCGCGGCGTGCACGCCGCGCTGGAAAGCCGCTTCGACGAAGCGCTCGAACAGGGTTTCGCGCGACTGACCGCACTTGCCGACAGCGAGGCCGCCAACCTGCGTGCGCCGGCCGGCAGCGCACTGACCGGATCCTGACCATGCCTTCACTCCGCGACGCTTCCAGCGCCTACACCGCCCCGGTCGGCGACGATGCCCGCACGCTGGCTTCGGGCCTCGCGCGCCGCCTGTCTCGCATCACGCCCGAGCGCCTGCTGCGCCACGGCAGCATCCAGCTGGAACGGGCCGGCAAACGCATTGCCCGCACGCTCACGCTGCACCCGGTACGCACGAAGCGGCCCGTCTTCATCAGTGGCTCGAACCGCTCGGGCACGCAGATGGTGTGCCGCGCGATCGGCAATTCGCCGCACGGCTGGGACTACCCGGAAGCCGATTTCTCGATCGCCTTCGAGCGCTATTCGCTGCGCTCGCACGCGGTAATCGAACGGCTGATCGACTTCGCGCCGGCGCCTTACGTGAGCTTCGGCAGCATCCTCGATTCGCAGTTCACCGACGCCCTGCTCGACCGTTTCGACAATTCGCGCGCGATCTGGGTGTACCGCCGCTACGAGGACGCGGTGAATTCGTCGATCCGCAGCTGGGGCAGCCACCAGAAGAACATGATGCGGCTGGTGTCGCAGGGCAAGCTGTCCCACCTCGGACCGCGCGGCCTGCGTATTGCCGACGACACGGTGGCGCTGATCCGAGGACTGTACAGCGAATCGCTGAGCGACGAGGAATGCGGCTGCCTTTACTGGTACATGCGCAACCGCGTGTTCTTCGATCTCGGCCTGGACCGCGACCCGCGGGTGATCGCGCTGCAGTACGAGGACGCGGTACTGCACCCGGAGCGCAGCTTCCGCTCCGTGTTCCGCTTTCTCGGTGGGCCGTACCACGCGTCCGTTGTGTCCGACGTGTTCGCCACCTCGGTCGGCAAGCAGGGCTGGCGCGGTGTATCAACCGAGATCCGTGCCTTGTGCGACGCGCTGAAGGCGCGTCTGGACGCCGAACACGCGCGCACCCTCGGCGGCTGGGGCTGAACGGGGGCGTCGCTGCGCTACGAATGCGCAGCCACACCGATAAGCATTTCACCGGCAGAGAAATAAGCTCAGCAGATTTTCCTGGTTCGCGTCGCGCCGGTGCGCGTCTAGAGTGGCGCCGTCCATGCACGCAGACGGAGGCCTCACGATGAAAGCCCGCTTCAATCCGCGGCCACAGCGGCCGCGACACGCAGCGACGGGCCGCCCGGCCCGTGTCGGCGCACACGCGCCGCGCTGAGGCGCCAGCGCCCCGCGCGCGCCAGACGAGAATGAAAATACGCCCTGACCCGGACACTTTCACACCGGTCGCCGAACAAATGGCCGCTGTTCGAGGTCGATGGCACATACTTCCTTCCTCGTTACCGCACGTGCCGGAGCTCGTCCGATGAAACTGAAATCCCTCTGCCTGCTGATCGGCATCGTCGTCTCGACCAGTTCGACGTTGCACGCTGCAACATCTACAGCCCCCGCGCCGCTGCTGCGCCCGGTCGAAGCGCACGCGCTGGCGGCCCAGGCCAGCGCCGAACTGCTGTCGCGCTTCCACTACCAGAACGTGCCGCTGGACGACGCCATGTCGTCGCGCATCCTCGATCGCTACCTGAAGACCCTGGACCCCGACCGCGTGTACTTCATGCAGTCGGACATCGACACCTTCAACTCGGTACGCCTGCTGCTCGACGACGCCATCCGCCAGCAGAACCTGGCGGCGCCGTTCGCCATCTACGCCCGCTACTCGCAGCGCCTGCGCGACCGCCTGACCGAAGCGCGCGCGCTGCTCGACAAGGGCTTCGACTTCGAACAGAACGAAAGCTATCGCTACGTGCGCGCCGACGTGCCGTGGGCGAAGTCGGAAGACGAACTGCGCGACCTCTGGCGCAAGCGGGTCAAGAACGACTGGCTGCGGCTGAAGCTGGCCGGCAAGGACGACGCGGCCATCCGCGAAACGCTGGGCAAGCGCTATGACCTGGCGCTGACCAATTCGAACCGGGCGAAGAGCGATGACGTGTTCCAGCTCTTCATGAACGCCTATGCCGAGTCGATCGAGCCGCATACCAGCTACCTCGGACCACGCGCGGCCGAGGATTTCGCCATCAATATGAAGCTGTCGCTGGTCGGCATCGGCGCCGTGCTGCAGGAACGCGACGAGTACGTGACCATCCGCGAACTGGTTGCCGGCGGTCCGGCTGCGCGTTCGGAGCAGATCAAGATCGGCGACCGCATCGTCGGCGTCGCCAAGGACGAAGCGACGCCGATGGCCGACGTGCTCGGCTGGCGCGTCGATGACGTGGTCACGTTGATCCGCGGCACCAAGGACACCACGGTCGTGCTCGACATCCTGCCGGCTGACGCCGGCCCGGACGTGAAGCCGAAGCGGATCAAGCTGGTGCGCGACACCATCAAGCTGGAAAAACAGGCGGCTGCAAAATCGGTGATCGACGCCGGCGGCCAGAAGGTGGGCGTCATCACGCTGCCGACCTTCTACCAGGACGTCGAAGCCAAATCGCGCGCCGATGCGGACTACCGCAGCGCCAGCCGCGACGTGGCGAAGCTGCTGGCCGAACTGAAGGCGGACAAGGTGGGCGCGGTGCTGATCGACCTGCGCAACAACGGCGGCGGTTCGCTCGACGAGGCGATCCGGCTGACCGGCCTGTTCATCGACAGCGGCCCGGTGGTACAGCAGCGCAATCCGAAGGGGCAGATCCGGGTCGAGAAGGACAACGACTCTGGCGTCGCCTGGGACGGCCCGGTGGGCGTGCTGATCAACCGCGCCTCGGCCTCCGCCTCGGAAATCTTCGCTGCCGCGATCCAGGATTACGGCCGCGGCGTCGTGATCGGCGAAACCAGCTTCGGCAAGGGCACGGTACAGACCCTGCTCGACATGGACGAAATGGCCAAGAGCGAAAAGCCGACCTATGGCGAACTGAAAATGACGGTCGCCCAGTTCTTCCGCGTCAATGGCGGCACCACGCAGTTGCGCGGCGTCACGCCCGACATCCCGCTGGCACAGACGATGGACCACGAGCGCATCGGCGAGTCGAGCTACGACAACCCGCTGCCGTGGACGCAGATCGCACCGGCCGATTTCCGCCCTGCCGGCAAGCCGCAGGAACTGCTGCCGCTGCTGTCCGCCCGCCATCAGGCGCGCGTGTCCCAGGACAAGGGCTATCGCGAACTGCTGGAAGATCTCGCCGAGAACGAGGCGCTGCGCAAGCGCACCGAGATTTCGCTCAATGCAGCCGAGCGGAAGAAGGAGCGCGAAGCGCAGGAAGCACGCCTGAAGGCCCGCACGCAGTCGCGCGAGGGCGCCGACGCCGAACCGATACGCGACGACGGCCTGCAGGCCGGCGAGCGCGCGCTCGGCGCCGAACTGGCGGCCGAACAGTCGCGCAAGGCAGCGCGCGACGTACTGCTCGACGAAGCGGCCCGCATCATGGGCGACGTGGTCAACATCCTGCGCACCGACACCGCGCTGGCGCGCCGCACCGCCGGCGTGGCGGTCACGCCCTGAGCATATATATAGAGAGTTACTGGATCACCGAATGGACAGCGTACTGGTGGTGCCCGGCCTGAACGGCAGCGGCCCCGAACACTGGCAGAGCTGGATCGAGCCGCTGCTCGGCGCCACGCGCGTCGAGCAGGCGGACTGGTCGCAGCCGGATATCGATCTGTGGTCGGCGCGTGTCGCCGACGCGGTGCGGCTGGCGCCGGGCCGCGTCTGGCTGGTCGCTCACAGCTTCGGCTGCCTCGCGTCCGCGGTTGCCGCACAGACGGTGGCGGAACGCATCGCCGGCGCGCTCTTCGTCGCGCCGGCCAGTCCGGACAAGTTCGGCATCAGCGAACGCATCCCGGCCACGCCCTTCCCCTTCCCGGCTGTTGTTGCCGCCAGTCGCAACGACCCGTGGATGAAGTTCCTGGCGGCCGCCAGCTGGGCCGAGCGCTGGGGCGCGCAGCTGGTTGATCTCGGCGATGCCGGTCACGTGAACACTGAATCCGGCCACGGCGCCTGGCCGGAAGGGCTCGAACTGTTCCGCCGGCTGCAGCAGAGCTCCAGCCTGATCGCGGGCACCGTGCAGGCCTGACGCCCACCGCCTCAGCTCTCGGCGCCGCTCAGCGCACGCTGGGTTTCCGCCATCTTGACGATTTCGCTGGTCGCGTTCGAGGTCTGCAGGGCCAGCTTGGCCACCTCTTCCGCCACCACGGCGAAGCCGCGCCCCACCTCGCCGGCACGCGCCGCCTCGATGCTGGCGTTCAGCGCCAGCAGATTGGTGCGCTTCGATATCTCGTTGATGACGCCGGAGATGGACAGGATCTGCTGCATGCTGTCCTCCATCTTGGCGCGCTGGTCGCGCTGCAGTTCCTGCGCCTGTTTCTCGTCCGAAATGTCGCGCAGCGCACCGGCGGACTGCAGCGCGCGGCCGTTGGCGTCGCGTACCGTGGCGGCGCGCTCGCGGAACCAGATGTAGCCACGCGTGCGATGGCGCAGGCGGTACTCGCACACATAGGGCGTACGGCCGCTGCTGTCGGTCAGGTGGGCGTTGAAGGCGTCGATCACGCGGTTCTTGTCGTCCGGGTGCAGCACGGCGAGCCAGCTGTCCCAGGTGTCGGGAAATTCGCTGCGGCTGGCGCCGAGCAGGCCACGCAGCTGGTCGGACCAGCGCACGCGGTTGTCCGCGTGGTCCGGGTCGCCATCGACGATGTCGTAAGTCCAGGTGCCTTCGGTCAGCGCCGACTGCGCCAGATCGCGCTGCGCCATGTCGGCTTTCAGCGCATCGGCCTGCGCGCGCGCCTGTGCGGCTTCGTCACGCATCGCGTCGGCATCACGGGCGGCGCGCTCGGCTTCAGCGCGGACCTGCGCTGTCTCCGCCTCCTGCGCGGCAAGTCCATCGCGCGTCTGCGCGAGCTGCTCGGGCAAGGCGCGCAAGGCATCCAGCTCGGTCTGCAGACGCGCTTCGCGCTCGGCGATCGCGCGCAGCGCCACCGTCAATGGCTCGGACAGTCCGGCTGGCGGCGTCGCCAGCGCCCGGCTGCTGTCGCGACATCCGGCAAGCAGGCCGGACAAGGTTTCGAAGGCTTTGCGGGAGCGGGACAGACCGAACATGGGCAGCTTCCTTCTTGAAGGGGAATGAACACCTTCTCGGCCTGCTTGCCGCCGTCTTTAGACTTTGTATGAAAAAAAGTTGCATGCAGCGTCGATGCACCTCCTCCGTGCGCTGCGCCGCACCACGGGTGTGCTGCGAGGCATGGGTTAATTCAGATCCACGCTAAGCAAATCACTTCTTATTATTTCCAGTAATTAACTCCACTCCCTAAGCTCTCGCCTCGACAACATTCTTCCGGGGCGATCCATGTCACCACCTTCACGTCAGTCACCGCAGGAGCGCTTCGAATGAGCCGGCGTTCCTTCCAGGTGCTGCCCGGTTTCAACCTGACGCTGGGTTACACGCTGCTCTACCTGTCCATCATCGTGCTGATCCCGCTGTCGGCGGTGTTCATCAAGACAGCCAGTCTCGGTCTGGCACAGTTCTGGGACGTGGTGACGACGCCGCGCGTGCTCGCCTCGTACCGGCTGTCCTTCGGCGCCTCGCTGCTGGCCGCCGCGATCAATGCGGTGTTCGGACTGGCGCTGGCCTGGGCGCTGGTGCGCTATTCCTTCCCCGGCAAGAAGCTGGTCGATGCGCTGATCGACCTGCCCTTCGCGCTGCCGACCGCCGTGGCCGGCATCGCGCTGACCGCGCTGTACGCGCCGAACGGCTGGCTCGGATCGGCGCTGGAGCCGCTCGGCATCAAGGTCGCGTTCACCCCGCTGGGCGTGCTGGTGGCACTGGTGTTCATCGGTCTGCCCTTCGTCGTGCGCACCGTGCAGCCCATCCTGGAAGACCTCGACACCGAGCTGGAAGAAGCGGCCGCCAGCCTGGGCGCACGTCGCTGGCAAACCTTCCGCTACGTGACGCTGCCGATACTGCTGCCGGCTCTGCTGACCGGCTTCGCGCTGGCCTTCGCGCGGGCGGTCGGCGAATACGGCTCGGTCATCTTCATCGCCGGCAACATTCCCATGGTGTCGGAAATCACTCCGCTGATGATCATCACCAAGCTGGAGCAGTACGACTACGCCGGCGCCACCGCGATCGCGGTCGTGATGCTGCTGTTCTCCTTCGTGCTGCTGCTGGCGATCAACGGCCTGCAGGCATGGACCGAAAAAGCCACCGGGAGGAACCGCTGATGGCCGCCGCCACCACACTGCACGCCGCCGCCGACGTCGCGGCGCGCTTCGAAGGCCGTGCCGCCACGCGCGAGCCGGCCTGGGTCAAATGGACGATCATCGCCGTCTCGCTCACATTCTTCGTCCTCTTCCTGCTGATGCCGCTGATCGCGGTGTTCGTCGAGGCGCTGCGCAAGGGCTGGGACACCTATCTCGCCGCGCTGGTCGAGCCGGACGCACTGTCGGCGATCAAGCTCACGCTGATCGCCGCGGTGATCGCGGTGCCGCTCAACCTCACCTTCGGCGTGTCGGCCGCGTGGGCGATCACCAAGTTCAACTTCCGCGGCAAGCACTTCCTGATCACGCTGATCGACCTGCCCTTCTCGGTGTCACCGGTGGTCGCCGGCCTGATCTACGTGCTGGTGTTCGGCGCGCAGGGCTGGTTCGGGCCCTGGCTGCAGGAACATGACATGAAGGTCATCTTCGCCGTGCCCGGCATCGTGCTGGCCACCGTCTTCGTCACCTTTCCCTTCATCGCGCGCGAGCTGATTCCGCTGATGCAGGCGCAGGGCAAGGAGGAGGAGGAAGCCGCGGTGGTGCTCGGCGCCAACGGCTGGCAGACCTTCTGGCACGTCACCCTGCCCAATATCAAGTGGGGCCTGCTGTACGGCGTCATCCTGACCAATGCGCGGGCGATGGGCGAATTCGGCGCCGTGTCGGTGGTGTCCGGCCATATCAGGGGCCTCACCAACACCATGCCGCTGCATGTCGAAATTCTCTACAACGAATACCAGTTCGCAGCCGCCTTCGCCGTCGCGTCGCTGCTCGCCCTGCTGGCGCTGGTCACCCTGGGCGTCAAGACCTGGGTTGAAAGGCAAGCAAGGAGGGACTCGTGATGCGGGTTCGATACACGCGTTACTCGCGCTCCGCCGACTTTCGAGCCAGACGCAACGGGTCAAGTGCGCGCGAGCAACCCTTCGGGCATGGCAGCCGGAGCGTCCCGGCCTGCGTTGAATCTCCTTGCCTGACGGCCAGTCAGGCTGCGTCGATCCGCCTTGTCCGGAACGCTCCGGCCACCACGCGCGCGCATCGAACCCGCATCACGAGCCCCTATTGAAGGAAGAAGAATGAGCATCCAGGTCCAGAACATCCACAAGGCCTTCGGCGACTTCGTCGCGCTGGGCGACGTGTCACTCGACTTCCCGACCGGCGAGCTGGTCGCGCTGCTGGGCCCGTCCGGCTGCGGCAAGACCACGCTGCTGCGCATCATCGCCGGACTCGAATCGGCGGACAGCGGCCGCGTGCTGCTTGACGGCGAGGACGCCTCCGACACCCACGTGCGCGAACGCCACGTCGGTTTCGTGTTCCAGCACTACGCACTGTTCCGCCACATGAGCGTGTTCGACAACGTGGCTTTCGGCCTGCGCATGAAGCCGCGCAGCCAGCGGCCGTCGGAAAAGGTGATCCGCACCAAGGTGCACGACCTGCTCAAGCTGGTGCAGCTGGACTGGCTGGCCGACCGCTTCCCGGCCCAGCTGTCCGGCGGTCAGCGCCAGCGCATCGCGCTGGCCCGCGCACTGGCGGTCGAGCCGCGCGTGCTGCTGCTGGACGAACCCTTCGGCGCACTCGACGCCAAGGTGCGCAAGGAACTGCGCCGCTGGCTGCGCCGGCTGCACGACGAGCTGCACATCACCTCCATCTTCGTCACCCACGACCAGGAAGAGGCGCTCGAAGTTGCCGACCGCGTGGTGCTGATGGACCACGGCAAGGTCGAGCAGATCGGCACGCCGGAAGAGGTATACCGCCATCCGGCCACGCCCTTCGTCTATGGCTTCCTCGGCGCGGTGAATCCCTTCCACGCTCACGTCAACGGCGACGCGCTGCGCGTCGGCGACGACCGCCTGCCGCACCTCGCCGACGGCTTCGCGCACGGCGACAAGGTGATCGCCTTCGCCCGACCGCACGAGCTGGACATCCTGACCGACGCCGCTGCCACCGACGGCGTGCCGGCGCGGATCAGTCGCGTGCTGTCCTTCGGCGTCACCGCCCGGGTCGAACTGGACGGACTGAATGGCGCCACCGGCCAGCACTTCGAAGTGGAACTGACACGCGATCGCGTCGCCGCGCTGGCGCTGCAGGAAGGCCAGACGGTACGCCTGCAGCCGTCGCGGCTGCGCGTGTTCGCGCGCTGAAACCGGCGCCGCATCGAGCCATGAAACAGAGAGAAGAACGATGAATTTCCAGCAGCTGCGCATCATCCGCGAAACCGTCAGGCGTCAGTTCAACCTGACCGAAGTCGCCAACGCGCTGTTCACGTCGCAGTCCGGCGTGAGCAAGCACATCAAGGATCTGGAGGACGAACTGGGCGTCGAGCTCTTCGTCCGCAAGGGCAAGCGCCTGCTCGGCCTGACCGAGCCGGGCAGCGAACTGGTCGAGATCGTCGAGCGCATGCTGCTCGACGCCGGCAACATCAAGCGGCTGGCCGAGCAGTTCGCCCGACGCGACGAGGGCCAGTTGCGCATCGCCACCACGCACACGCAGGCGCGCTACGCGCTGCCGCGCGTGGTGACCGAATTCAAGCGCCTCTTCCCCAAGGTGCATCTGGTGCTGCTGCAGGCCAGCCCGACCGAAATCGTCGATCTGCTGAACGACGGCGAAGCGGACATCGGCATCGCGACTGAAACCCTGTCGGGCGCGCCGGAGCTGGTCACCTTCCCCTTCTATTCGTGGCACCACGCCGCCATCGTGCCCGCCGGCCACCCGCTCGAAGCGGTGAAACCGCTGACGCTGGAAGCGCTGGCCGAACATCCAGTGGTGACCTATCACGAGGGCTTCACCGGCCGCGCACGCATCGATGCCACCTTCGCCCGCGCCGGTCTGCTGCCGGACATCGTCATGTCCGCACTCGACGCCGACGTGATCAAGACCTATGTCGAACTGGGCCTGGGCGCCGGCATCATCGCCTCGGTCGCCTTCGACCCGGTCCGCGACAGCGGCCTGCGCCTGCTCGACAGCGAACACCTGTTCGAGGCAAACACCACGCTGATCGCGCTGCGCCGCAAGCACTACCTGCGCAGCTACGCCTACCGCTTCATCGAACTGTGCGAACCGTCGCTGAACGAGGTGACGGTGAAGGCGGCGCTGAAGCCGAGTGCGGAGGACTGAGGCAAGCGCTGCTGTCCGCGGGCAGCTCGCCGTCGGGGTCAGAAGCCCCCTCCCACAGAACCCCGCCCCGGCTCGGGCCGCGGGTCTGGCGCATCTCCTATGGGAGCGGCCCTGGCCGCGACGCAGCTGATGCAGACCGCCGGCTTCGATTCAGGCTGTAATCGCGAGCAGGCTCGCTCCCACCAAACCCGGCCCCGCAGGCAAACAGGGCGCCATCCTTGTGGGAGCGACCTCCGGTCGCGATGCGGCGACTGCGGTTCGCGCGCTTTGAACGGGCGCTTTCTGAGTCAAAAGACCAGGCCTGCGCGCTCCACCTCGCAAGCCGAAGAACGGTCAGACGGTCGCCGCAACCAGCGCCAGCATTAGCGGCGTGGTCAGCGCGGCAAGCGCGGTGGACATCAGCAGACTGCTGGCCACCGGCCCCTGCATGACATGAAACTGGCGCGACATCAGGTAAACGTTGGCGCCGACCGACAGCGAGGCGAGCAGAACCACGGCCTGCGTTTCCACCGGCGGCAGACCGAGCAGCACAGCCAGCGCCCACACCACCAGCGGGTGGGCGACCAGCTTCAGCACGCAGATGCTGACGCTCTGCTGCCAGCCATCGCGCACGCCGAATTCCGCCAGCCCCATGCCGAGCGCGATCAGTGACATCGGCAGCGCGGCATCACCGAGCAACTTCAGCGGCTGGTCGATCAGCGACGGCAACTGGAAACCGGTCAGACTGAACAGGGTGCCTGCCAGGATCGACGCGACCAGCGGATTGGTCAGCACACCCCGCGCGGTCTTGCCGAAGCCGGCCAGCGTCAGCGCACCGGTCTTCGCCCACTCCACCGACACGGTGACCAGCGTCCACAGCGTCAGCGCGTTGAACACCACCACCAGCGCCGCCGCCGGCATCGCCTCGTCGCCGAGCAGGATGCGGGTGAGCGGCAGGCCGAGCAGCACGTTGTTCGAGAACACGCCGCCCAGCGCGAACACCGACTGCGACACACCGTCGAGCCGGAACAGCTTCGCCGACACCAGACGACCGAGCAGGAACACGACCAGGCAGCCGCCGAAGAAGGCGGCCAGCAGCCGCACGTCCACCGGCGGCAGGCTGGCAAAGCCACTCATCAGCCGGAACAGCATGGCCGGCAACGCGATGGTGAACACGAACTTGGCCAGCGCGTCGGCCGCCGCCTTCGGCCAGCCGCCCCAATGGACGATGCCGTAGCCGACGAACACCAGCACGAACAGCGGCGCGGCGAGCAGGATCTGCTGCAGCGCGGCGTTCATGCGCCCTCCTCCGGCACGTCCAGCGACTTCAGCGCGTCGGCCTCGGCGCGCTCGATGCGCACGAACTGGCCGCTGATCTTGCGGCTGGAAATGGCGACTTCCTGCACGTCGTCGTGCGCCTGGCGGATGTGGGTGGCGAGCTTTTCCATGCGTTTGTCGAACAGCGTGAAGTCCTTGGCCAGCCGGCCCAGCGCGTCACGGATCAGGTGAATCTGCTTGCGCGTCTCGACGTCCTTGAGCACGGCGCGCGCGGTGTTCAGCACCGCCATCAGCGTGGTCGGCGACACGATCCACACCCGCTTCGCCTGTGCGTAGGCGATCACCTCGGCGTGATGGGCGTGCAGTTCGGCGAACACCGCCTCGGCCGGCAGGAACATGACCGCGCCATCCGAGGTTTCGTCGGCGATGATGTACTTGGCGGCGATGTCATCGACGTGCTTGCGCACGTCGGCACGGAAGGCCGCCTGCGCCTGTCGGCGGTCGGCTTCGGCCGCGTCGGCGGCGAACATGCGGTGGTAGTTTTCCAGCGGAAACTTGGAATCGACCGCCACCCGGCCGGTCGGCTCCGGCAGCCGCAGCAGGCAGTTGACCCGGGCGCCGTTCGACAGCGTGGCCTGGAATTCGAAGGCGTCCGGCGGCAGCGCGTTGCGCACCAGCGCCTCCAGCTGCACCTCGCCGAAGGCGCCGCGCGCCTTCTTGTCGCCGAGCAGTTCCTTCAGGCTGACCACGCTGGTCAACAGCCCTTCGATCTTCTTCTGCGCCTCGTCGATGGTGGCCAGCCGCGCCATCACGCTGGCAAAGGTCTCATTGGTCTTGCGGAAGCCCTCTTCCAGCCGTTCGTGCACCCGGCCGCTGAGCAGCTCCAGCCGCTCGTTCACGGTACGGGTGAGCGATTCGATCGATGCGGTGAGCTGCACCGAAGCGTTCTGCAGGCCGTTCTGCAACGCCTCCTGCTGCACCCGGGTCTGTTCGGCCAGCGTGGCCGCGGTCTGCGCCACCAGTTCGGTGCGCAGCGCTTCCTGCCGGCTGTTCAGCGCCGCAGACAGTTCGGCCAGCCCGACCTGCTGTGCGCGCTGCAGCGCACCGACCGCGTCGCGCGCCACGCCCAGTTCGAGCGAAATGGCGCGGCGCAGCCGCTCGTTGGCATCGGCCTGCATGCCCACGGTGCGCTCGGTCTGCCGCTGCAGCCCCTCGTGCAGCGCGGCCAGCGTCTGCCGCTGGCCCTCCTGCGTGGCAGCGTCCAGCCCGCCGCCGAGCGCACGCACGCGCAATACGAGCCAGGCGACCGCAGCGAGCAGCAGCAGCTGGAGCAGACCGAATACGATGACGAACGACGGGATTTCAGGCACGCGGGGTGGTCAGGAGCGAGGTTGAAAAGGCGCTGCGCACGGCGGCTGCGAAGTATAGCCGGCGGGCCGCAACCGGCTGTCACAAGGGAAGAAATCCCGCACGCGCATCTTTGGTTCAAGACTCGATGGTGCACTGCCGATAAGGAGTTCAATCATCCATTTTCGAGCGCCCTCATGGCCCACGCATCGTTATCCGTCGTCGCGGAAGCCGAGCAAGCACCCGGCGCCGACATCGTCCACAGCGCAAATGGCGTGCTGGCCCGCTACAAGGGCCTGACGCTGACCAGCCACTTCCAGCCGATCTTCAGCGTTTCGCACTGTCGCGCTATCGGTCACGAAGGTCTGCTGCGCGCCGCCGACGCGGAGGCGAACCCGGTGGCGCCCGCCCGCGTCATTGCCGGCGCCACGCGCTATGAAGACCTGCGCTACCTCGACCAGCTGTGCCGCTACCTGCACGTGAACAACCACGCCGCGCAGGACACGCACGACGGCTGGCTCTTCCTGAACATCCACCCGGAAGTGTTCCGCAGCGGTCCGGACAGCGACCTCAGCGACTTCCTGCCCGAACTGTCGGAACACCCGGACATCGATCCGCGCCGCATCGTCATTGAGGTGATGGAACAGGCGGTGTCCGAACACGCCGGTTTCGCCCGCACCGTCGAGTACCTGCGCGGCCTCGGCTGCATGATCGCGCTCGACGACTTCGGCGCCGGCCATTCGAACTTCGACCGCATCTGGACCATGCAGCCGGAAATCGTCAAGCTCGACCGCTCCTTCGCCGTCAAGTCGGTCGAAGACCCGTCGGCGCGCCGACTGCTGCCGCAGATCGTCAGCCTGATCCACGAAGCCGGCTCGCTGGTGCTGCTCGAAGGCGTCGAAACCGAAGCGCAGGCACTGGCCGCACTCGACGCCGACATCGATTTCGTCCAGGGCTTCTACTTCGCGATGCCGGCGGCCCGCCCGGTCGACACGCGCGAAGTGAGCCCGGTGCTGAACGACCTGTGGGAACGCTTCAATACGACGCGCGGCAGCGGTGCCGCGCGCTACCGCGAGCTGATCGCGCCCTACATCCACGCCATGGGCGGCTGCGCCGTGCTGCTGGAAGAAGGCATCCCGATGGAGGAAGCCTGCCGTGGCTTCCTGCAGCTGGAGCGCGCCGACTGCTGCTTCCTGCTCGACGCCGACGGCCGTCAGGTCGGCCGCAATGTGCGGACCTCGCAGCCCTTCGGCACCGCCGACAGCCAGTACCGCTCGCTGTCGATCAATCGCCACGCGCGCTGGTCGCGCCGCCCCTACTTCCGTCGCGCCATCGAGCACGTCGGCAAGGTGCAGGTGACGCGCCCCTATCTGTCCATCTCGTCCGGCTTGCTGTGCGTGACCGTGTCCATCGCCTACCGCGGCTGGGACGACCAGTTGCGCGTGCTGTGCGGCGACCTGCACTGGCCGCAGGTGGTCTGAACCCGCGGGCGGCAGTCTTGTCTGCGTGAGCGATAGCTGTCACGCTTTCCCGATGCACGCTGCCCGCCGCCCCCTCCTGCTGCGCCGCCTGATCGCACTGCTGATGCTGTGCGCGCTGCCGCTGCACGCCTACGCGCTTCACTGCAGCACGCACTGCGCACTGGCCGGGGCGATGATGGAGATCGACATGCCCGGCCACGACTGCGACAGCTGCGAGGACACCGGCGCACAGGCGGCGCTGTGTGCGGTCGCGCAGGCGATCGCGATCACGCAGTCCCCGCCGCCCGCCTCACCCGCCGGCTCGGCCGTCCTGGCGCTGCATCCCGACGCCGTCGAGCGTTCGCACATCCCCGCGCCTCTGGAGAAACCACCCAGACCGTCCTGAACGTCGCGCTATTCCGCCCTCGCATCGTTCAGGAGTCACTCATGTTCCGTTTCAAGCTGCCGCCCGCGCGCGGCAGGCGCTGCGCCGTGCCGCGCGGCTGGCTCGCGGCGCTGCCGCTGGCCGCGCTGTCAACCCAGGCCGTCGCCGGTTTCTTCATTCCGCGCGACATCACCATGTTCATGTTCACCGCCTCGCCCGACAGCCAGATGGCTGAAGTGGCGCACGGCCTGCGCGCCAACCTGTCGGTCGCCGCCGGGCAGTCGCGCTACGTGTCGGACGACGGACTGACCGAACGCCGCTACACCACCTTGCAGGCGAACTGGCTGGTACATCGCGCCTACGGCAGCGACGGCATTACCAACGCATATATATATGGTGGACCGCTGGCCGCCCGCGGCAGCGAATTCGCCGGCACCCACAGCGGCGTGCATGGCGGCTTCTGGGCCGACCATGAAACGCGGCGCATCTACGCCCGACTGTCCACGCACGCCTATCACGCGGCCGGACACACCCAGGTGGTCACGACAGCGCAGGGGCTGTGGGCGCCCTACGCCGCCGACTACGAGGACATCGCCACCTGGTTCGGCCTGCAGGCCGAGCGTCGCAGCGGGCTGACCGCCGCCACCCAGATCACGCCGCTGCTGCGCCTGTTCCAGCGCCGCTGGTGGGTCGATGTCGGCGTCAGCGTCAATCGCGAGCACCGTGGCGACGCCTTCGTAAACCTCATGCTCCTCTTTGAATTGAAAGGTAATGCAATGAATAAGATCAAGTTTTTCATCATGACCATCGCTCTTTCGCTGACCGCGATACCGGTGCTGGGCGCCAGCACGATCAAGATGCAGGTCGAAGGTCTGGTATGCGCCTTCTGCGGTTCGGCGATCGAGAAGAAGCTGCGCAGCAACGCCGCCACCGCCGACGTGCTGGTCAGTCTCGAACACAAGATCGTCGCGCTGAGCCTGAAGGATGGGCAGGACATCGCCGACGACACGCTGCGCACGCAGATCACCGACGCCGGCTATCAGGTGAAGAAGATCGAACGCGTGCCCGACACGCTGGACAGCCTGCGCGCCGCGCTCAAGGGGCGCTGACATGGATGCACCCGAACGCGGCCTGCGCGCGTCGCTCGGCGCCAGCGGCCTGTCGCTGCTGGCGAGCGGTTCGACGCTGGTGTGCTGTGCGCTGCCGGCACTGCTGGTCGCACTCGGCGCCGGCGCCACACTGGTCACGCTGACCAGCCGGCTGCCGCAGCTGATCTGGCTGTCCGAGCACAAGGCGGCGGTGTTCGGCGTCGCCGCCGCGATGCTGGCGCTGGCGGGTGCGGCGCAATGGCGCGCCCGCTCGCTGCCCTGCCCGGCCGACCCGGCCGCGGCGCGCGCCTGCGCCCGTGCCCGGCGGACATCGGTGGCGGTGTATGCCATGTCGGTCCTGCTTTTCCTGATCGGCGGCTTCTTCGCCTTCGTCGCACCGCTGCTGCTCTGAGCTGGCCGCGGCGCCGGCTCAGCGCGGCGTGGGCGAGGACTCGTCCGCGTCCGCCGGAGGCGACACGCAGGCGCTCAGCGGTGGCGGCATGTCCGGGTCGCCGCTGTTGCGCCGGCGGAACAGCTCAGTGCGCGACAGCAGGATGGTGGTCACCGGCACCGTCAGCGACAGGAAGATGATGATGAGCCAGGCGTGCAGCGACAGCGTGCCATCCTGCACCGAGAAGTACAGGATGCTGGCCAGCGTCACGCACCAGGCGGAAAAGCTGAAGGCCAGCGCCGGCGGATGCATGCGCTGGAAGAAGCTGCGGAAGCGCACCACGCCGATCGCCGCCACCAGCGTGAACACGCCGCTCAGCGCCAGCAGCAGCGCCACCGGAATTTCGATCCACAGGGGCAGCGGCGGAATCATCGCGCTGCCTCCGGCATGACGCGGGCGTTCATTCGATCACCTCGCCGCGCAACAGGAATTTCGCCATGGCGGCCGAACTGACGAAGCCGAAGATCGAAATGAGCAGTGCCGCCTCGAAGTACATCGCGCTGCGATAGCGTATCGCCAGCACCATCAGGATCAGCATCGCGATGGTGCAGATCAGGTCCATCGCCAGCACGCGGTCCTGCGCGGACGGACCGCGGACCAGGCGCAGCAGCGCCAGCGCCATCGCCGTGATGTAGCAGCCCATCGTGAACACGATGGCGGAAAACAGCAGCGGGCTCATTCGAATATCTCCATCAGCGGGCGCTCGTAGCGGCGCTTGATCAGTTCGATCTCGGCCGCGGCATCGTCCAGGTCGAACATGTGGACGAGCAGCGCGCTGCGGTCCAGCGCCAGTTCCGACCAGATGGTGCCGGGGATGACGCACATGACGGCCGCCAGCACCGCCAGTCCGTTCGGGTCGCGCATGTCCAGCGGCACGACGACGAAACCGCCGCGCGGCATGCGCTTGCCTGTGGCCAGCGTGCCGCGCAGCACGCGCCAGTTCCAGACGATCACGTCGTAACCGACCTGCATGAACAGCCGCAGTGCCACCCACGGACGGCTGAAGCGCACCGGCGTCGGCCGCAGCGACTGCGTCAGCAGCGGCACCAGCACGCCGAGAATCGCGCCGAGCAGCACCTGCCCGAGGCCCAGCGACGCGTTGTTGAGCAGCAGCCACAGCGCGAGCAGCGCCAGCGACAGCAGCGGAGCGGGAAACAGGCGGCGCATCATGGCGCGGACTCCGGCCCTTGCAGGCCGAGGCGTTCGGCATTGGTCGGTGTCGGTCGCGGCCGCGCCGACAGCACCGCGTCGATATAGCCGGCCGGGCGGTACAAGGCCTCGGCGGTCGCCGCCGCGTAGCGCATGACCGGCTCGGCGCGCACCGAAATGAACACGCACGCGCCCACCAGCACCGCGATCGGCACGAATTCGACCACCCGCAGCAGCGGTGCTTCGCGATCGACCGGCGTCCAGAAGAAGCGGATGCCGACGCGCGACAGTGCCACCAGCGCGCACAGCCCGGACAGCACGATGAGTACCGGCAGCACCCAGGTCAGCAGCGCGTCGATGCGAGCGGTGTCGGCGCTCAGCCCCGGCACCAGCGCCGACAGCAGCACGAACTTGCCGATGAAGCCGGACAGCGGCGGCAGTCCGGCGACCAGCAGCGTGCAGCAGATGAAGGCCAGGCCAAGCAGCGCGGTGGCGGCCGGAATGGCGTGGCCGATCAGCATTTCCTCGTCCTCGTCGAGATTGACGTCCTTGTCCAGTTCCAGTTCGGCCAGCGGGAACGGCAGGTAATCCTCCTCGTCCTCCGGCGCGCGCGCGCCGGCGACGTCGGCGCTGCGCGAGCGCTCCATCAGCTCGGCCAGCAGGAAGAAGGCGGCCACGCCGAGCGTCGAACTGGGCAGGTAGTACAGCGCGCCGGCGGTCAGTTCCGGGCGGGCCAGACCGAGTACGGCCAGCAGCGTGCCCGAGGACACGATGACGGCGAAGCCTGCCAGCCGGCCCGGCCGCTGCGTCGAAAACATGCCGAAGGCGCCGGCCGCCAGCGTCGCCGTACCGCCCCACAGCAGCCAGTCGCTGCCGAAGCCGGCGGAAGCGCCCGCCTGGTCCGAGAACATCAGCGTGCTGAAGCGCAGCAGCACGTAGACGCCGACCTTGGTCAGCAGCGCGAACACCGCCGCTGCCGGTGCACTGGCGGCGGCATAGGCCGGCACCAGCCAGAAGTTCAGCGGCCACATCGCCGCCTTGGCGAGGAAGGCGACACCGAGCACCGCGAAGCCGGCGTGCAGCAGCGCGCGATCGCCGGCCACCACGTGCGGAATACGGGCCGCGATGTCCGCCATGTTCAGCGTGCCGGTGACGCCGTAGATCAGCGCGGCGCCGATCAGGAAGAGTGAGGACGCCAGCAGGTTGATCGCCACATAGTGCAGCCCGGTGCGCACCCGCGACGGACCCGAGCCGTGCAGCAGCAGGCCGTAGGACGCCGCCAGCATCACCTCGAAGAACACGAACAGGTTGAACAGGTCGCCGGTCAGGAAGGCGCCGTTCAGGCCCATGATCTGGATCTGGAACAGCGGATGGAAATGCGCACCCGCCTTGTGCCAGCGCGCCACCGCGAACAGCAGCGCCATCAGCGCGACGACGGCGGCGGTGACCAGCAGCAGCACCGACAGGCGGTCGGCGATCAGCACGATGCCGAAGGGCACGTCCCAGTTCGACGGCAGGTAGACGCCGTAGGCGGCGGGCTGGTCGCTGCCGACCCAGAACAGCAGCAGCACCGCCACCGCCAGATTGGCCAGCGCGGCCGCCAGACCGATCATGCCGCGGATGCGGTGGCGCCGGCCGTCCAGCAACAGCAGCAGGCAGGCGGTCAGCAGCGGCAGCAGGATGGGAACGATGGTCAGATGCGGCATCAGCGCCTGTGCGAGAGCCCTCATTCGGCGTCCTCCCGCCCATCGACATGGTCATTGCCGAAGAAGCCCCGCTGCGCCAGCAGCACGACCAGGAAAAGCGCAGTCATGGCGAAGCCGATCACGATGGCGGTCAGTACCAGTGCCTGCGGCATCGGGTCTGTGTAGTGCGCAAGGTTGGTCGGCACGCCGGGCGCCAGCACTGGCTCGCTGTCCAGCGCCAGCCGGCCCATGCTGAAGATGAACAGGTTCACGCCGTAGCCGAGCAGCGACAGCCCCATGATGACCTGATAGGTACGCGGCCGCAGCAGCAGCCACACGCCACAGGCGGTCAGTACGCCGATCGCGCAGGCGAGGACGATTTCCATCAGTGCGCTCCCTCTCTTTGTTCGTCGCCGTCACCATCGCTGTCGCGGACACGGCGTCCGCGCACCGACTGGTGGCCCAGTGCGGTCAGTATCAGCAGCGTCGCCCCGACCACCAGCAGGAACACGCCGATGTCGTAGAACAGCGCGCTGGCGACGTGGATGTCGCCGATCAGCGGCAGGCTGAGGTGGGCGGTGTGAGTGGTCAGGAAGGGATAGCCCAGCGCGAAGGAACCGAGACCGGTGGCCGTTGCCGTCAGCAGGCCGAAGGCGATCCAGCGCTGCGGCCGCAGGTCCATGTGCGCCTCGACCCACTGCGTGCCGGACACGATGTACTGCACGATGAAGGCGGTGGACAGCACGAGCCCGGCGACGAAACCGCCACCCGGTTCGTTGTGGCCGCGCATGAACAGATAGACCGCGATCACCGCCGCCAGCGGCAGCACCAGCCGCACCAGCACCGCCGGCACCATCAGGTAACCGCGGGCGGTGTCCTCAGCCGTCTGGGCATCGACCAGATCGGTCACCAGATCGGCCGGCAGCGCCTGCTGCTGTGCAGGCAGTTCCGCACTTTCCGGCGCCGGACGGAAGCGGCGCAGCAGCGCATACACGGTCAGCGCCACCACGCCGAGCACGGTGATTTCGCCCAGCGTGTCGAAGCCGCGGAAATCGACCAGCATCACGTTCACCACATTGCTGCCGCCGCCCTCCGGCAGTGCCCGTTCGAGGAAGAAGGGCGAAATGCTCTGCGGGAAGCTGCGCGTCATCATGGCCCAGGACAGCAGCGCCAGCCCGCCGCCGGCAGCCAGCGCGATCGCCAGGTCGCGCGCGCGCCGCACGCGTGCCCGCGCGCGGACGAGCAGCGACTGATTGCGTCCGACGTCTTCCAGCCGCTTCGGCAGCCAGCGCAACCCGAGCATGATGAGCACGGTGGTGACCGCCTCCACCGACAGCTGGGTCAGCGCGAGATCGGGCGCCGAGAACCAGGCGAAGGTGATGACGGTGACCAGCCCGGACACGCTCATCAGCGCCAGCGCGGTCAGCCGGTGGTACTTCGCCTGCCATACGGCGCCGATCGCAGCGCCCGCGCCAACCAGCCACATCAGCGCGAACATCGGCGAGAACTCGAGCATGGCACGGTCACCGCCGGCCAGCAGCGCCTCGCTGCCGAGCTTGCGCAGTGGCACGGCGGCGGCCACCAGCGTCACCAGCACCAGCAGCATCAGCTGCATCTGCAGGCGCCGCGTGCCGAACAGCCGCCGGGTGTGGCGGCCGGCCAGCGTCAGCCGGGCCAGCAGCGAACGGAACACGCGCTTGCCGTTGATCCGGCCGATCAGCGGCGCCTTCACGAGGTGACCGCGGCGCATCGGACCGCGCAGCAAGAAGAACAACGCAATGCCGCCGACCAGCGACAGCAGGCTCATCCACAGCGGCAGGTTGAAGCCGTGCCACACGGCGAGATCGAAGGCCGGCAGCACGCCGACCACCGGCTGCGCCGCGGTTTCGAGGATGCGCTGGATGGACCACTGCGGCAGCGTGCCGACCACCAGACAGGCCAGTACCAGCACCGAGATCGGTGCCCGCATCCAGCGCGGCGGTTCGTGCGGCTGGCGCGGCAGCGCGCCGCATTTGTCGCGGCCGAGGAACACGTCCACCGTGAAGCGCAGCGAATAGGCGACGCTGAACATGCCGGCAACCACCGCGACCGCCGGCAGCGCGCGGTCGATGCCGGGCGAGGCGGCGAGGAACACCGCTTCGCTGAAGAACATTTCCTTCGAGATGAAGCCGTTGAGCAATGGCACGCCGGCCATCGCCGCCGCCGCCACCATCGCCAGCGTCGCGGTGATCGGCATGTAGCGCGCCAGACCGCTCAGGCGGCGGATGTCGCGCGTGCCGGTTTCATGGTCGATGACGCCCACCGCCATGAACAGCGAGGCCTTGAAGGTGGCGTGGTTGATGATGTGGAACACCGCCGCCACCGCCGCCAGCGGACTGTTCAGGCCGAGCAGCGTGGTGATCAGGCCGAGATGGGAAATGGTCGAATAGGCGAGCAGCCCCTTCAGGTCATTCTGGAAGATGGCGGCGAAACCGCCGACCAGCAGCGTCGCCAGACCGGCGCCAGTGACCAGCCAGAACCATTCGTCGGTGCCCGCGAGCACCGGCCACAGCCGCGCCAGCAGGAACACGCCTGCCTTCACCATGGTGGCCGAATGCAGGTAGGCCGAAACCGGCGTCGGTGCGGCCATCGCGTTCGGCAGCCAGAACTGGAAGGGGAACTGCGCGCTCTTGGTGAAGGCGCCGAGCAGCACCAGCACCAGCATCGGCCGGTACAGCGGATGCGCGCGCACCGTGTCGCCAGCGGCCAGCACCGCGTCGAGGTCGTAGCTGCCGGCGATGTGGCCGAGCAGCACCACTCCGGCCAGCAGGCAGAGGCCGCCGGCGCCGGTCACGGTGAGCGCCATGCGCGCACCGCGGCGCGCGTCCTTGCGGTGGTGCCAGTAGCCGATCAGCAGGAAGGAGAACAGGCTGGTCAGTTCCCAGAACAGCACCATCTGGAACAGATTGCCGGACAGCACGACGCCGCTCATCGCGCCCATGAAGGCGAGCAGGAAGGCGAAGAAGCGCGGCACCGGGTCGGCCGGCGACATGTAGTAGCGCGCGTACAGCACCACCAGCGCACCGATGCCCAGCACCAGCATCGAGAACATCCAGGCGAAGCCGTCCATGCGCAGCACGAAGTTCAGGCCGAGCGACGGCAGCCAGGAGATCTCTTCGCGTATCACCTGCCCGGCCGCGATCTGCGGGAACAGCAGCGCCGCCTGCACCGCGCAGAACAGCGCTATCAGGCCAGCCAGCGTCGATTCGGCATTGCGCGCGTTGGTCGGCAGCAGCGCCGCGATCAGGCTGCCGACGAAGGGCAATGCGACGAGAGTGATCAGCGGCAGTTGCATCGGATGAACATCTTCTTGTTCTCGTTTGGAACGGACAGACGAACGGGACGTGTGCGCGGCGGCAGCGCCGCGTCACATCGGCCGTGCGGAAAAATCAGAGCGCGCGCAGACTGGCCAGCGCGGGTGCCTTCAGCGCTCCACGCAGACCCAGCATGCCGGCGGCAAGCACGGCCAGCACGCTGAATGCCACGCCGGCCAGCGGCAGGCCGGCGGAGGGCAGATACGGGAGCTGAAAGGCCTGGCGGGCCAGCAGCATGGTCAGCACGAGAGCGCCAAATGCCGCAAGCACGCCAGAGAGAGCCCCGAGTATCGCAAATTCAGCGGCCAGCGAGGCGCGCAATTGTCGGTCGCGTGCGCCGAGGGTGCGCAGCACCGCCAGTTCGAAACGGCGCTCGTCGTGTGTGGACTCGATGGCCGCGAGCAGCACGACCACACCGGCCAGCAGCGCGAAACCGAACACCACGCTGACCGCGGCCGACAGCTGGTCCATCAGCGCGCGGAACTGGCGCACCACCGCATCGACATCGACTGCGGTCAGGTTGGGAAAGCGCGCCACCAGTTCGTTGGTGAAGCCCGCGGCCGACGCCGGCAGATGGAAGGAGGTGATGTAGCTGGCCGGAAAGTCTTCCAGCACGCCGGGCGTCGCGACGACGAAGAAATTGACGTTCATCGAATCCCATTCGAGCTCGCGCAGGCTGCCAACCACCGCCTCGACCTGACGGCCGGCGATGTCGAAGCGCAGCGTGTCACCGGGCGCGATGCCCAGCGTGTTCGCCAAGCCGGCCTCGACCGAGAAGGCAGGCTTGCCGGCGTCCCAGCGGCCGGCGACGATACGGTTGCCCACCTGCACGTGGTCGTCCCAGGACAGGTTGAACTCGCGCTCGACCAGCCGCTTGGCCCGCGCGTCGTCGTAGTCGTCCGGCGACACGGCGCGGCCGTTCAGCGCCACCAGGCGGGCGCGCGACATCGGCAGCAGCTGCGGCGCCGCCAGTCCGGCGTCGGCGAACTGCGCGCGCACCGCGTCGAGCTGGTCGGGCTGGATGTTCAGCACGAAGCGGTTCGGTGCGTCGGCCGGCAGCCGGTTGCGCCAGGCATCGAGCAGATCGCCGCGCACGATGACCAGCAGCAGCACCGCGGTCAGGCCGAGGCCGAGGGCGGCGATCTGCACCGTTGACGCCACGCGCCGGCGGGTCAGGCTGGCCAGACCGTATCGCCAGCCGCCGGCGGTACTGCCGCGCAGCCGCGCCACCAGCGCCAGCGCGCCCCAGGCGACCGCCGCATACAGTGCGCAGGCGGCCGCGAAGCCACCGACCACGACGGCGCCCAGCGTGAGGTCGCCAGCCATCAGCACGATCAGCGCAGACAGGCAGGCCAGGCCGAAACCGTAGGCGCCCCAGGACACGACGTCGGCGTCGTCCCATTCGCGCCGCAGCACGCGCAGCGTCAACACGCGACGCAGGCGCAGCAGCTGCGGCCACACGAAACCCAGCATCAGCGTCATGCCGACGGCAAAGCCGTACAGCACCGGCGTCAGTCCCGGCTGCGGCAACTTCGTCGCGAACAGACCGGCCAGCAGCGCCTCGACGCCGAACTGCGTGAGGTAGCCGACGACGCAGCCGAGCGCGCAGGCGAGCAGGCCGACCAGCACGAATTCGATCAGGAACAGCCGCGTCAGCCGCGCCTGCGTGGCGCCGAGGCAGCGCATCACGGCGCAGCCGTCGAGATGGCGCTGCATGTAGCGGCGCGCCGCAAGGCCGACCGCCACGGCGGCGAACACGACCGCCAGCATGGCCGCCAGACGCAGGAATTTCTGCGCCCGGTCGAGCGCGCCGCGCACCTCGGGCTGCGCCTCTTCGACGTTCTCGACGCGCTGGCCGCGCGCCAGCTGCGGCTTCAGCCAGGCGGCGTAGGCACGCACCGCGGCGTCCTCGCCGGCCACATGCAGCCGGTAGCTGATGCGGCTGCCTTCCTGTATCAGTCCGCTGGCCGGCAGATCGGCCGCGTTCAGCATCAACCGCGGCACGATGGCGAAGAAGCTCGCACCGCGATCCGATTCGAAAGTGAGCACCGCAGCCACGCGCAGCTTGAGCTGGCCGACGCTGATCGTGTCGCCGCTGCGCACGCGCAGCGCACTGGTCGCGCGCTCGTCCAGCCACACCGTGCCCGCCTCGGGTATCGCCCGCGTGACGGCGTCCGGCGCATTCAGTTCGGGGGCGATGCGCAGCTTGCCGCGCAGCGGGTAGCCGTCGGACACCGCCTTAACGCCGACCAGTTGGGCGCCGTCGGCGGACGATGCCATGCTGGTGAAGCTCCAGGTGCGGGTCGCACGCAGTCCGCGCGACTGCGCCTCATCCACGTAAGCGTCGGGCAGCGGGTTGTCGCCGGCCACCCGAAGGTCGCCACCGAGCAGCTGGTTCGCCTCGCTGACCACCGAGCGCGACACGCGGTCGGTGAAGAAGGACACCGAGGTGAGTGCGGCCACCGCCAGCAGCAGCGCCAGGCCGAGCACGCGCAGTTCGCCGGCTCGGAAGTCGCGCAGCGCCATGCGCGCGGCCAGAATCAGATCGGAGGTCATCGCTTCATTCTCTTTCTTGTCTTGTCCGGCGTCTGTCGATCGCTCCCGGTACGACAGCCAGGTCGGGCACAATGCGCGCCTTGCGTTTCAGCCCGTATGGACACCCGATGTCGAAAAACGATCTCGACAGTTTTGTTTCCGCCGTCGCGGCCGGTGCATTGATTCCCGACCCCGCCACGATGTTCAACCCGTGGGGCGACCACGACCCGTTGCATGACATCGATGCGGACGCGCCGCGCATCCGCGCCGACCACCTGCAGCGCTATCTGGCCGCCCGGCTCGGGCGTGCCCGCGTGCTGCTGATCGCCGAAGCGCCGAGCTACAGCGGCGCCAAGTTCTCCGGCATGGCGATGACCAGCGAGCGCGACGTGCTGGCAGCCCATGCCGCAGGCCGTGGCAGCGATTATTTCGATGGCGGCTTCCAGCGCACCAGCCGCGTGCTGCCGCAGTTGAAGAACACCGACGGCATGCTGGAGCGCACCGCCAGCATCGTCTGGGCCGCGATGGCCGGCAATGGCTGGGCACCGACCGACTTCGTGCTGTGGAACGCGGTCGCCTACCATCCGCACGAAGCCGGCCGGCCGCTGACCAACCGTGCTCCCAGCGTGAGCGAACGGCGCGCGCTGCGCCCGCTGCTGGAACAGTTCCTCGCCCTTTTCCCCGGCGTGCCTCGGATGGCCATCGGTCGCATCTGTCAGCACAGCCTGGCTGACATGGGCATCGATGCGCTGCCGGCGCGGCATCCGAGCTACGGCGGCGCGCCGGAGTTCCGCGCCGCGGTGGCTGACCTGCGCGCCCGGATCACTGCCTGATCAGCTTGACGAAACTGTCCGGCGGCGACTCGAAATTGCTGCGCCAGGGGTTGATGTCCAGCCCGCCGCGACGGGTGTAACAGGCGCATACGGTGAGCAGTTCGGGCTGGCAACGCGCCATCACGTCCATGTAGATGCGTTCGACGCAGTGCTCGTGGAAATCGGCGTGATTGCGGAAGGACACGATGTAGCGCAACAGCCCTGCGCGGTCGATCTTCGGCCCGCGGTAGCGCAGTTGCAGCGACGCCCAGTCGGGCTGCAGCGTGACCGGGCAGTTGGACTTCAGCAGGTCGGAGCGCAGCGTTTCCTCGACCGTGTCACCGCTGGCGGACAGCAGCGCGGCGTCCGGCTGGTAGCGGTCGCAGACGATGTCCAGGCCGTCTATCAGTTCGCCCGCCATCTGCGTCTGCACCGGCGGCACGCCGTCCGGCGTGTACATCTGCACCGTCACGCCGGACTGGCAGGCGGCCGACAGATCGGTTTCGATCAGCGCGCGCACCGCCTCCAGCGAACTCATGCGTTCGTTGTTGTAGCCGTTCAGGTAGAGCTTGAGCGACTTCGACTCGACCATGTGACTACTGTCGGCCGGGATGTCGAAGCGACCGATGGCGACTTCAGGCTTGCCCTGCGGGTTGAGCCAGGAGATTTCCCAGGCGTGCCAGCGATCGACGCCGCCGAAGGGCAACGCATGCGCGTCTATGCCCAGCGCCGCCCGCGACGCCTCGCGCGGCATCGGGAACAGCAGGCCGGCGTCGTAACTGTCGGGGTAGTCGGTCGCGTGGCCGAGGCCGGATCCGGTCGCCGGGTGGGTCATCACTGCCCCATCGCCTTGCGGATGAGCGCGGCCGCATCGGTGTTGCCGACCTTCGTCGCCCAGTCGAGTGCGGTTTCTCCGTCGCGGCCGCGGATGCGGGCGTCGGCGCGTGCCGCCAGCAGCACCTTGACTGATTCGATATTGGCCTTGGCAGCCAGCATCAGCGCGGTGGCGCCATTGGGCGCCGGCGCGTCGACCGGCGCACCGCGCGCGATCAGCGACTTCAGCACCGTCGCATGTCCCTGCATCGCCGCGTAGTGCAGTGCCGACCACCCCTGGGAATTGACCGGATTGGCACCGGCCGCGAGCAGCTGGTCGACCACGGCCACGTGGCCGTTGAAGGCGGCCACCGCCAGTGCGGTCTCGCCGACCGCATTGACCGCCTCGATCTTCGCCCGACGGGCGAGCAGCGCCTTCACCAGATCGGTGTAGCCATTGCGCGCGGCGATGATGAGCAGCGTTTCGCCGCGCGGATCGACCGAATTCACGTCCAGGCCACGGTCGATGAAACTGGCCACGGTGCCGGTGTCCCCGAGGTTGGCGGCGTTGATCAGGTCGTCGTACGCGGCGGCCGACACGCCACTGGCGCCGGCAAGACCGAGGACCAAGCCGAGCAGGGCGATGCGCAGCGCCTTCATGCGGCCACCTCCTCGCGGCCGGCCAGTCGGGCGGCGTCGTGGAACAGGCGGAAGAAGTTGTCGGTGGTGACGCGGCCGACCTCCTCCATCGTCATGCCGCGCACCTTCGCCAGCTCGGCGGCGACGTGCGGCACGTAGGCCGGCTCGTTCATCTTGCCGCGGTAGGGCACCGGCGCCAGATAGGGCGAATCGGTCTCGATCAGCATCGACGCCAGCGGGATGGCCTTGGCCACGTCGCGCAACTGCTGTGCGTTCTTGAAGGTGACGATGCCAGAAAAGGAAATGCAGAAGCCCATGTCGATCGCCGCTTCGGCCACCTCCAGCGTTTCGGTGAAGCAGTGCATGACGCCGCCCACCTCATGCGCGCGTTCCTCGCGCATGATGGCCAGCGTGTCCTCGGCCGACGAACGGGTGTGGATGATGAGCGGCTTGCCGCACTCGCGCGCGGCGCGGATGTGGGTGCGGAAGCGCTTGCGCTGCCATTCGAGGTCACCGGTCAGGCGGAAATAGTCGAGCCCGGTTTCGCCGATGGCCACCACGCGCGGATGGGCGGACATATCGACCAGTTGCGCCACGTCCGGCTCGGTGACGTCCTCATAATCGGGATGCACGCCGAGCGAGGCGAACACATTGGCGTGCCGCTCGGCCATGCCGGTGACGCGCGGCCACTGTTCGATATTGACCGACACGCACAGCGCGTGGCTGACCTGCTGGGCCTGCATATTGGCGAGCACTTCGTCCTCGCGTACGGCGAGGTCGGGGAAATCGATGTGGCAGTGTGAGTCGATGAACATGAAAAACCGTTGTGGATCAATACTGAATCAGAGCGTGTGGGTCTGTCGCGACGAACCGAGGTAGCCGCCGACCACCTGTTCGATCTTCGCGCGGGCGGACTTGCTGCTGTCGTCCTCGCCGAAGCGCAGGCCGATGCCTTGCTGCTTGCCGCCCTGCGCGTCGGCTGGCGTCACCCAGGCCACCGTACCCTGAATGGGCAGCTTGGCCGGGTCTTCCATCAGCTGCAGCAGCAGGAACACTTCGTCGCCCAGACGGTAGGCGCGATTGGTCGGCAGGAAGATGCCACCGCCCTTCAGGAAAGGCATGTAGGCCGCATAGAGCACCGACTTCGACGTCACCGCCAGCGACAGCACGCTGCGCCGGTTCCCCGGCTGGATATGCGGATCGCTCATGACAGCCTCCCTTTTCGTGCGCTCAGCGTTGCGACCGGAACAGACGGGCGTAACGGATGAGCATGTCTTCGAGGAACAGGCGCGCATTCAGCGGGTGATGCGCAAGCGCCCGCACCTTCAGCAATTCATTGTACCCACGCAGGACAGTGCCCACGTCGCTGCGTTCCGCCAGCTGCCCGAGCTGGGCGCGCCGGCCGACGAATACCCGCGGCTCGCCGGCCTGTGCCAGCAGCACGAGGTCGGCCAGCCAGCGCTGCAGCCAGGTGACCAGCGTCGGCAGATCGGTCAGGCCCGGTTCGCCCTTCTTGCGTCCCTTGAGCCAGCCGTCCCAACGCGCGGCAACTTCCAGCGGCGCGCTCAGCGCGTGCTTCGATACATCATCGACAAACTGGGCCTGGATTTGAGCGTCCTTCGAACTGGCGAGGTCGCGCGCATGCAGCGGCGAGCCAGCACACAGCGCCAGCGCGTCGCCGGCGTCACGCACGCCCTGGGCCGCGAGCCAGGCCAGCGACTGGTCGATGGGCGGTTGCTGGAAGGACAGCACGCGGGTGCGGCTGCGTATCGTCGGCAGCAGCTTGCGAGGATGGTCAGTAATCAGCAAAAACAATGTCTTGGGTGGCGGTTCTTCAAGTGATTTAAGAAGTGCGTTCGCGGCGTTGACATTCATTGCTTCGGCCGGATACAGCAGCACCACGCGGTAGCCACCCTGGTGCGAGCCGACGCCCAGACGGTCGGTCACCGCCCGCACCTGGGCGATGCGGATCAGTTTCGACTTCGCCTTGCCGTCACCCTCGTCGGACGCCGTCTCGTCGCCCTCGTCCGCCTCGTCGTCGAGCGCCTCCGGCCGCACGACCAGCCAGTCCGGGTGGTTGTCGGTGGCGATCAGCCTGCACGAAGCGCATTCGCCGCAGGCAGCCTGCTCACCGCTTGCCCGTTCGCACAGCATGCGCGCCGCCAGCGCCTCGGCGAACTCGCGCTTGCCCAGGCCGGACGGCCCGGCCAGCAGCAGCGCGTGCGGCATCCGTTCGGCCAGCGCCATCAACTGCGACCACTGCGGTTTGCACCAGTCGTAAATCATTCAGGAACAGTACCTTGAAAGAATTTCTTCAAGTTGAATGGAAACTTCTTCCGGGGTCCTTGCGGCGTCGAGCACCTGCATTCGTCGCGCATCGGCCTCGGCGCGAGCGAGATAGGCGGCACGCACGCGGTTGAAGAAATCTGACTGTTCGCGCTCGAAGCGGTCGGGGTCGCCGCCGCTGGCCGCCAGTCTTTGCGCCGCCACCTCGCAGGGCAGATCGAACAGCAGCGTGAGCCCGGGCTGCAATCCGCGCTGCACCCAGGCTTCGAGCGCCTCGAGCCGCACTTTGTCCAGGCCGCGACCGCCGCCCTGGTAGGCAAAGCTCGCGTCGGTGAAACGATCGCACAGCACCCATTCGCCCCGCGCCAGCGCCGGCTCGATCACCTGCGCCAGGTGTTCACGCCGGGCGGCGAACATCAGCAGCGCTTCGGTATCCGGGTGCATGGCCTGGTGCAGCAGCAGCGCGCGCAGCGACTCGCCCAGCGGCGTACCGCCCGGCTCGCGGGTCAGCAGCACGGCATGACCGCGCGCACGCAGCCAGTCGGCGGTGCGGGCGATCTGCGTGCTCTTGCCGGCGCCGTCCATGCCTTCGAAGGTGATGAAGCGGGTGTTGTGCATCGGGTTCGGATGAATGGAATGATGGGTGACGGCCGGCGTCAGTTGCGTGCGGCGCGCGCCGGCCGCCGCTGGTAACGGTCAACCGCGCTGTTGTGCTCGGCCAGCGTCTTCGAGAACACGCTGCTGCCGTCGCCGCGCGCGACGAAGTAATAGTAACGGGTGGGCGCCGGATTCAACGCCGCTTCGATCGACGCGCGCCCGGGCGCGGCAATCGCTGTCGGCGGCAGGCCGCGCCGCAGATAGGTGTTGTACGGGCCGTCGGTCTGCAGATGTGCGCGGGTCAGATTGCCGTCGAAGCGCTCACCCAGCCCGTAGATCACGGTGGGGTCGGTCTGCAGCGGCATGCCGGCACGCAGCCGGTTCACGAAGACGGAGGCCACCTTGTCGCGATCGGCCGCAGCGCCGGTTTCCTTCTCGACGATGGACGCCATGATCAGCGCGTCCTGCAGCGAGGCGTAGGGCAGATCAGACGCGCGCGCTGCCCAGGCCTGTTCCAGTTGCGCGCGCATCGCGTGATGGGCGCGCTTCAGAATCGACAGGTCGCTGTCGCCGGCGGCAAACAGATAGGTGTCCGGAAAGAACCAGCCCTCGACGAAAGTGGCGTCGCTGCCGAGCCGGGCCAGCAGTTCGGCGTCGGACAGCGCCACGGCGTCCTGCTTCAGGTCGGGACTGGCGGCCAGCGCAGTGCGGATCTGCTTCAGGGTCCAGCCTTCGATGAAGCGCACCTCGCGCATGCTCACGTCGCCGCGCGTCATCATGCCCAGCAGTTCGAGTGGCGTGACGCCGCTGTTGAAAGCGTAGCTGCCGGCCTGCAGCCGGGTGCCATCGACCGCGACGCGGCCGATCAGGCCGAGCAACCGGCCATCGACCGGAACACCTGCCGCCTCGATCTGGCGGGCCGCCTGGCGCAGCGCGGTGCCCGGGCGCAGCGTGTATTCGACAGCATCGCCGCTCCACTGCAGCGGGCGCTGCGCGTACCAGACCAGCGCGGCACCGATCAGCGCGGCGAGTACAGCCAGAAGAAGGAACAGACGGACAAGCAGACGGGTCATGCGAAAGAGGCGGGAACGCGCAGGCAGCACGCGCGGCCCCGTATGTTAACCTTTTCGGCAACCTCTCCTGCCTACGGATTTCGCAACATCATGATGCTCGACGATCTCATCCCCTCCGGCACCGCAGCCGACGACCGCCAGTTCCCCGCCATGCAGGACGCCGTCGCCGAAATGCGCGCCGCCCGCGAAGGCACCGTGCTGGTACCGCTGACCCATCTCGCCCGGCTGCGCGCCGACGGCGAGGACGCCGCCAGCTTCCTGCACAACCTGATGACCAACGACGTCAAGGGCCTGCCGGTCGACGGCGTGCGCAGCGCCGGTTTCTGCACGGCCAAGGGGCGCCTGCTCGCCACTTTCACGATGTGGCGCGACGGCGACGCCACCGTGCTGCAGTTGCCCCGTGCGCTGGCCGAGGCGATGCGCAAGAAGCTGTCGATGTACATCCTGCGCGCCAAGGCCACGCTGACCGACGCGACCGGGGCGATGCCGGCGCTCGGACTGGCCGGCCGCGATGCCGAAGCCACGCTGCATGCGGCCGGGCTGCCGGTGCCGGCGGCACCGATGACGCAGGCGGCGGCCGCTGGCGTGCGCGTGCTTCGCCTGGCGAACGACCGCTTCGAGATCGTGCTGCCGGCCGACCGGCTCGAAGCGGTCTGGAGCGCGCTGAGCAGCCGTGCGACGCCGGCCGGCACGCCGGCGTGGCGCTGGTTCGACATCCGCGACGGCCTGGTCAGCGTATGGCCGGGCACGCAGGAGGAGTTCGTGCCGCAGATGGTCAACTTCGAACTGACCGGCGGCGTCAGTTTCAAGAAGGGCTGCTACCCCGGGCAGGAGATCGTCGCCCGCACGCAGTACCTTGGCAAGCTGAAGCGCCGCATGTACCGCGCAAGCGCCGACTGCCCGCCGCCGGCGGCGGGCACGCCGGTACACGGCGTGGACACGAACGGACAGGCCTGCGGCCTGGTGGTCGATGCGGTCGCACTGCCGGACGGCGGCTGCGATCTGCTCGCCGTGGTTCAGATGTCGAGCACCGAAGCGGGCGAGGTGCGCATCGGCGGGCTGGAGGGGCCGGTGCTGCGCTTCACTGCCCTGCCCTACGCGCTCGGCGAATGACGGTGCGCATCGACTACTACATCTACTACCGCATCGACACCACCCGCGAGGCGGCGCTGCTGGTCGCATTGAGCACCATGCAGGCCTCGCTGCAGGCGGCCACCGGCGTCGCCGGCCGCGTGCGCAGGCGGCTGGACGACCCGCAGACCTGGATGGAAGTGTATGAGGGCGTGAACAATCAGCGGCTGTTCGAGCTGGAACTGGGCTGCCACGTGCAGAGCCACGGCTTGTACGAATTCCTGGCGCCTGACAGCGTGCGCCATCTCGAGCGCTTCCGCGCCGCCTGACGGACGCCGCACCCATGTGTCTCATCGTGCTCGGCTGGAAGCAGCAGCCGGACTGCCCGCTCATCGTCGCCGCCAATCGCGATGAGTTCCACCGTCGCCCAACGGCCGCACTCGACTTCTGGCCGGATGCGCCGCAAGTACTGGCCGGGCGCGACCTGCAGTCAGGCGGCAGCTGGATGGGCGTGAGCCGCTGCGGCCGTTTCGCCGCCCTGACCAACTACCGCGACCCGTCGGCGCAGCGCAACCACACCCGCTCGCGCGGCGAACTGGTCGCCGGCTTCCTGGCCGGCCGGCAGACAGCGGACGACTACGCCCGGCAGACCTGCGACGAGGCCGGTGCCTACAACGGTTTCAATCTGCTGCTCTGCGACGGCGACACGCTGGTGTGGGTCGGCCATCGCCACGGTGCAGAGGCGCAGTGGCGCGTGCTCGACGACGGCATCCATGCGCTGTCCAACCACCTTCCGGGCACGCCCTGGCCCAAGCTGCTGCGCGCCCGCGACGGCTTTGCACGGGCGCTCGCCCTGACCGACGCCGAGGCGCGCCAGGACGCGCTGTTCGACACGCTGCGCGACGACACGCCGGCGGCCGACGCCGACCTGCCGGACACTGGCGTCGGTCTCGAATGGGAGCGCCGTCTGTCGCCGGTCTTCATTGCCGGCGAGGACTATGGCACCCGGTCGAGCACCGTGCTGACCATGTGTCACAGCCGCATCGACGTCGAGGAGCGCTGCTACGGCCCGGGCGGGCGGGCGGACGGCAGGCGCCGCATCGCGATCGATCGCTGAACGCTCGCGGACACCGGCGGTCAGTCAAGTTTGAAGGCAGAATGCCGACAACAGGCCGACACTGCCCGCCGTCGCCACCACCCCCGCCCTGCGGCAGCGGTGGGTGGATGGATGAGCGGCAGCACTCCGCTACGGACACGTGCAGCATGACTTCCACGATCGCAGCCCCACTGCCGCCCGACGAACACGAACGCCTGCAGGCGCTGCAGGCCTGCCGGCTGCTCGACACGCCGCCCGAACCGGCGTTCGATGATCTGGCACGCATTGCCTCGCAGCTCTGCGGCACTCCGATCGCGCTGGTCAGCCTGGTCAACAAGGACCGGCAATGGTTCAAGTCGCGCATCGGTCTGGACGCCACCGAAACACCGCGCGAGCAGGCCTTCTGCGCACACGCCATCTTGCAGCACGAGGTGCTGGTGGTGCCGGACGCGACGATGGACGCGCGCTTTCGCGACAACCCGCTGGTGACAGGCGGGCCGGGGATCCGCTTCTACGCCGGGGCGCCGCTCGAAGTCGCCGATGGCCGGCGCATCGGTACGCTGTGCGTCATCGACACCGTGGCACACGAGCTTGGCGCCGCCCAGCGCGAAGCACTGGCCGCGCTGGCGCGTCAGGTGGTCGCGCAGATCGAACTGCGCGTGCACGTGAGCGAACTGCAGGCCGCGCACGCGCGGCAGAACCTGTTCGAACAGCAGTTGCAGCGTTTCAACGCCGAGATGAAAGCGCTGGTCAACCATCGCACCGCCGAACTGAAGGCGGAACGGGACCGCGCTGAGCTGTACTTCGACATCGCCGGCAATATGATGGTGGTCGCGGACAACGACGGTCGTATCGTGCGCGCCAACCGGATGGCGGCCGAGGTGCTGGGCCATCCCGGTAGCAGCCTGCCCGGACGCGACTGGTTCGAGCTGTGCTTTCCGGAAAACGAGCGTGCCGATGCCCGCGCCTTCTTCGCTCAGCTGGTCAGCGGCGAACGCGACGGGGCCCGCCGTTTCCGCGGCCACGT
Organism: Methyloversatilis sp.; assembly: GCF_965284615.1. Classification (GTDB taxonomy): domain Bacteria; phylum Pseudomonadota; class Gammaproteobacteria; order Burkholderiales; family Rhodocyclaceae; genus Methyloversatilis. The sequence goes on along the minus strand of NZ_OZ260098.1, from coordinate 2,019,087 downwards.
ACTGACGGCAGACGGTCAGTTGCGCGTCGTGTCCTGGAACACGACGCGGCTGCACGACGAACAGGGTGCGACCACCGGCCTGCTCGGTGTCGGCGAAGACATCACGGCGCGGCTGCAAGCGGAGGAACATCTTCAGCGCACGCTGTCCGAACTCGAACGCAGCAACATTGCGCTGCAGCAGTTCGTGCACGTCGCCTCGCATGACCTGCGCGAGCCGATCAACTCCATCCTGAATTTCGCCAAGCTGCTCCGGCGCGAAGCCCACGAGGCGGACGCCACGCGACGCGAGCGCTACGTGGACTTCATCGTGCGTGGGGGCGAGCGGCTGCGCGCGCTGGTGGACGATCTGCTTGCCTTCGTCCGGCTCGACGCGACCGAGGCACGGATGGACGCCATAAATCTGGCGGAACTGGTGGAAGAAACGCGCCAGTCGCTGGCCGCCGCCATCAGTCGCACCGGCGCGACCGTCCGCGTCACACCGCTGCCGGTCATTCGCGGCGACCGCAGCCTGCTCGGTCTGCTGCTGCAGAACGTGATCGACAACGCGCTGAAGTTTCACGCGCCGGGCAAGCCGCCGGAAGTCGATATCGCTTACGCCGTGGTCGGCGACGAACTGCACATATCGGTGCGCGACAACGGCATAGGCATCGCACCGGAATTCCAGGAGCGCATCTTCGAGGCTTTCCAGCGGCTGCATGCACAGGCCGAGTACGAGGGCACAGGCCTCGGACTCGCACTGAGCCGTCGTATCGCCGACATGCACCATGGCCGCATCTTCGTCGAGTCGCAGCCCGGCGCCGGCAGCCGTTTCGTGCTGGCATTGCCCGCGAGATGCCGTATCGGCATCGCGTCACATACGATGCAGCGGACGGAGATAATGTGATGCCCGTATGCCTGTCAGGACGCTCGCCATGCCGATGACAGCCGATGGCGTCGGAACTGTCGCCCCCCTTCCGCCCGTCGCCGCCCGAACGCAGGCGCCTCGATCCCGCGTGCGCCGCACCGATCAACCGGAGTTTGCACAATGACGACCGCAGCGCTGCGCACCGTGATGCTGATCGACGACAACGACGCCGACAACTTCTTTCACGGCATGATGATCGAGCGCTCCGGCCTGGCGACGGAGCTGCTGGTCTTCGAGTGGGCGGAAAAGGCGCTGGAGTGGTTCCACGCGCACCCGGGCCACGCGGTCAACCTCATCCTGCTTGACATCAACATGCCGCGCATGAATGGCTTCGAGTTTCTCGAGCAGTTCCACCAGCTGCCTGCGGCGCATCAGGCGGATGCCCGCGTCTGCATGCTCAGTTCGTCACCGCTGGAAGCCGACCGCGTCCGCACTTTCACCTTCCCGCGCGTGACCGACTTCATCGTCAAGCCGCTGGGGGACGACTTCCTGTCTCAGCTGACCAAGGCCTGCGACATCCGCCGGTGAGGGATGCCGGCCTCGTCGAATACCGGCCCGTCGGCAACGAAACCCTGCGCCTCGTAGAAGCGCAGCGCATGCGTCTGCGCATGCAGCACCACCTCGCGCATGCCGCTCCGCCGCGCCTCGGCGAGCAAAGCCTGCAGCAGCGCCCGGCCGATGCCTCTTGAGCGGTGCGGCGCGCGCACGGCCATGCGGCCGATGTGGCCGTCGGGCAACAGGCGCCCGCAACCGACCGGGTGACCGTCGAGCAGCGCCAGCGCATGCACGCTGGTGGCGTCGTCGGCGTCCCACTCCATCTCTTCCGGAACCAGCTGTTCGACGATGAATACTTCGCGGCGTATCGCTTCGAGCGCTGGCGCCATCGACGCCCAGTCACCCAGTTCGACGCGCAGCACGCTCAGTCCGTGATGCGGACCGGGGTGCCCGCCGGCACCAGGTCGAACAGCTCGATGATGTCGCGATTGCGCATGCGCACGCAGCCGATCGAGCCGGGTACGCCTATCTCCGCCGTATCCGGGCTGCCGTGCAGATAGATGTAGCGACGCATCGTATCGACCTCACCCAGCCGGTTCACGCCCGGCTCGCAGCCCGACAGCCAGAGAATGCGCGTCAGTATCCAGTCGCGGCCCGGATGTGCGGCCGCCAGTTCGGACGACCACAGTTCGCCGGTGGGGCGCCGGCGCACGAACACCGTGTTCGCCGGCGCACCGGCGCCGATGCGGGCGCGGATCACGTGCCGCCCGCGCGGCGTGCGGAAGCTGCCGCGCTGCTCGCCGGCGCCGTTCTTCGCGGTCGATACCCGGTAGCGGCGGATCAGCACGCCGGCCTCGTCGTACAGGCGCAGCCACTGCGAGCGGATGTCGATGTCGATATGCATCAGGCGGTTTCGATGCGCCGGCGGCGGGCGGCGAAAAAGTCGCTCAGCAGGCGACCGCACTCCTCCGCCAGCACGCCGGACTCGACTTCAGCATGATGGTTGAGCCTGGGCTCGGCGAACAGGTCGGTCACGCTGCCACAGCATCCGGTCTTCGGGTCGCGCGCGCCGAACACGACCCGCGCGATGCGCGCGTGCTGGATCGCACCGCTGCACATCGCGCACGGCTCCAGCGTCACGTAGAGCGTGCAGCCGGGCATGCGGTAATTGGCAAGCGCCTGTCCCGCCGCGCGCAAGGCCATCACCTCGGCATGGGCGGTCGGGTCGTTGGCCATGATCGGGCGATTGAAGCCGCGGCCGACAATCTCGCCGTCGCAGACCACGACGGCGCCGACTGGCACCTCGCCGAGCGATCCCGCCTCAAGGGCGAGCGCAAGCGCCTCGTTCATGAAGAGCAGATCGGCGTCGCTGCTCATGACCGGCACTCAGGCCGCTGCATCGGCCTTGCGCCGGCTGGCACTGTGAGAGCTCAGTGTCAGCACGATGACGCGGGGCAGTGTGTCCCTGGTCGCAGTCGGCACGATCAGGGCTCGTTCATCACCGAGCCGACGACGGTCGCGCTGGCGGTAATCAGTTCGTCGGCCAGGCGACGCAGGCGCGAGGCGCGGCTCACGTTCTTGCGCGCCACCATCAGCGCACCGCTCGCGCGTACGGCAATGGTCTGCGCGTCGGCGTACTCGGCGCCTGCAGGCGTGTCGATCAGGATGACGTCGAAGTCCTTCGACAACTGCCCCAGCAACTGGCTGAACACCGGTCGCGACAGCAGTTCCTGCGGGTTCGGCGGCACTGCACCGGCCGGCATCACGCACAGGTCGAGCAGCGCCGGCACGCGCTGCACTGCATCCGGACCACCGCGCCCGGCCAGCGTTTCCGACAGACCGACCCGGTTGCTGACCGAGAACAGCGTGTGCTGACGCGGGTTGCGCATGTCGGCGTCGATCAGCAGCGTGCGCTCGCCCAGCTGGGAGAACACGACGGCCAGATTGGCGGCGATGAAGCTGCGCCCCTCGCCACGCTCCGGACTGACGATGGCCAGCGTCTTCCGCTCGGCTTCGGCGTCGAACCAGCGCAGCATGAGCTGACTGCGCAGCGCGCGCAGCTCTTCGACCTGGTGGGTGAAGGGGCGATAGGCCGCGATCACCTCGTCACTGACTGCGCTTTCGCCAGCCTGCAGGAATGGGTAGTCGAACTGGCGCGACAGCGCGAACTGGATGTCGGATTCCTTCAGCAGGCCGAGCGAGATCGCCGCGTCGCCGAAGCGCAGGCCGCGCTCGCGCTGCGCACGCAGGATGCGCTCGGCGCCGTCCGGGCTCAACCGGCCAGCGTCGATCAGGATGGCGCCGATGGCCCGCCCGGACCCGGTATCGATGGAAGTGGGTGCGTTCATGGTGATGTCCTTCAGGCGGTGGCCGCGCGGGCGCGTTTGGCGCCCTTGTTGAACTTGACGGTCGAGATCAGGCCGAGCACCGGCACACCAAGCAGTTGATGCAGATCGTCGTCACCACGCACACGCTGATCCAGCAGTTCAAGCAACAGCACGGTGCCGACCGCCAGCAGCACGCCAAGGAAGATGGCGACCAGCGTGTTCAGCAGCAGGTTAGGACTGGAGTGCTCGACCGGTGCGATCGCCGGCGTCAGCACGACGATATTGGTCTGCGTGGTCTGGCTTTCGAGGCTGGTCTGGGTGAAGCGCTGGGCCACGGCGTCGTAGGCGCGCTGCGCGCTCTCGACCTCGCGCTGCAGGACGGCCAGGTCGTCGCGCTGCTTCTTCAGTTCGAGCACGCGGTTCTTCTGCGCCGCCAGCGCTGCACGCACTTCGGCTTCCCGCTGCACATTCACGCGGTTGCTGGTGCTGAGCGTGCTGGCCACCTTCTTCATTTCGGCGTCGAGCTTGCTGCGCAGGGTATCGACCTCGCCCTGGGCGCGCTGGTACTCCGGGTGGTTGCGGCCGAAGCGCTGGCTCATTTCGTTCAGCCTCGACTCACCGCGCGCCAGTTCCGACTTCAGGCCGATGATGAGCGAGTTCTGCTGCACTTCGGGCAGCGTTTCAATCTGCGACTGGCTGACCTGCGCCTGGCGCGACGAGCTGTCGCTGCGCTGCGCCTGGATCGCGGTGTACTGGCTGGAGAGCTCGGCAAGGCGCGCGCTCTCGATGTCGAGACGCTCGTCCGTGTTGACGATGCCGGTTTCCTGCTGGAAGGCCGACAGCTTGCTCTGCGCCTGCTCGAGGTTCTCGCGCAGTGCCTTGGACTGGCCAGCGAACCAGTTCGCGTACTGCTTGGCCGGTTCGATCTTCAGTTCGAGGTTGGTGTCGATGTAAGCCTGCGCGAAGGCGTTCGCGACGGCCGCGGAAAACGCCGGATCCTGGCCGCTGAACGCGATGGACAGCACGTTCGAGTCGCGCGACGGCTTAACGTCGAGCTTCTTCTTCAGCAGATCGGCGAAATAGGCGTCCATCGAGCCCTGACCATCGGTCGCTTCGCGCCATTGTTCGACCGCCTGCGCGCTCTTCTCAAAACCAAGCATGCGCACCACGCGCTGGGCGACGCGATCCGAAGTGACGATGTCCACCTGGGTCGCCATGTAGCCCGGCGTCACCAGCGCCGGCAGCGTGACGCCAAGGATGGGATCGGGCGACTTCACGTCGATCAGCACCGAGGTAGCCGAAGTGTATTGCTTGGGCAGCACCAGACTGACCACCACCGTAGTGGCGACGACGACCAGAAGCACGGCCAGGCCGACCAGCCAGCGCGCACGCAGAATGAGCAGGAATTGCTGAAACGTCATGGAATCATCCGATCAGAAAAGACTTTCGCGCACGTAAACGACATCGTCGCTCTGCAGCGTCATCGACATGTCGGGCTCGATCGCCTCCACCACACCGGCCGCATTGCGGCGATGCAGCTTGAGGCGCTTGTCGGTGCCGCGCAGCGTGATGCCGCCCCCCTGGGCGAGCGCCTGCATTACCGTCATGCCGCGCTCGAGGCGGTAGGAACCCGGACGATTCACTTCCCCGTAGATGTAGAACACCGGCGCGCGGTGGATGTAGAGGATGTCGCCCCCCATGACGGGAATGTCCGCATTGATCCCTTCCGGCTGGAACAAGGCCGGAATGTCGATCTCGGCGCGGAAGGGCTTATCGTTGCGGGTACCCACCAGCGTCACGATGTCGGCACCGCTGACCGACGCACCGCCGGCCGTAGCCAGCATGTCGGTAACCCGGGTATTGGCGATCTCGATCGGATAGCGGCCCGGGCGATTCACCATGCCCAGCACCGAAACCTGGTTGCCGCGGATCTGCAGCAGCAGCACGTTCACCTGCGGCTTCAGCACGAAACCGCCGTCGCGCAGCTTGTCGGCGATCAGCTTCTCGGTCGCCGGCAGCGTCAGACCGCCGACCGTCACGCCACCGATCAGCGGATAGGTGATGCTGCCGTTCTCGGTCACCCGCGTCTCGACCGTCAGGTCCGGGTTCTGAAACACGGTGACGCGGATGATGTCGCCCGAACCGAGCACGTACTCACGTGCATCGGCGGCACTGGCGGCCGGCAGCAGCAGCATTCCGAAACAAAGGCCTAGCAGCAGACGTACGAACTTCGTCATATCGAGGGGTTTCCAGTTGATCAGTCCGAAAGGACGGCGCCGTGCATCGGCGCAGCGCCGTCCCGAGAGAGGCTCACTTGAGCCCCGAAAGTCCCTTGTCCACCGCCGATTCGGTAGCGGCGGCAGGCGCAGCAGCCGGTGCGGCAGATGCAGCGGCCGGTGCAGCAGCTGCCGGCGCAGGCGCAGTGAATTCGCCCATGTACTCGATCTTGCCGCTCTCACGCAGCTTCTTCACTTCCGACTGCGCCAGCTCACCCTTGCGCTGGTTCAGCAGGAACTGCTCGATCACCGGCCGTGCGGCGTTCTCGTCACCGGCACGCTGCGCGAGGCAGCCACCTCGATCACCAGAATGCCGTTAGAGGTGCCGAGCACGCCGATCTGGCCGTCCTTGATCTGGTGCACTCGCTTCACCATTTCGAGCGGCAGTTGTTCGGCGGGCTTGGTCACCGCATTGGCGGTGAAGCGCACGTTCTCGCTGCGCAGCCATTCGGCGATCTGCTGCAGATTGCGCGGCTGCGACATGAACTGTTCGAGCTTGGGCAAGAAGTCGGGGCCGGCGGCGATGGCCAGCTCACGCAGATTGAAGATGCGGCGCTCGGAGAACAGCTCCGGGTGCTGGCTGTAGTAATCCTTGATTTCGCTGTCGGTCGGCTTGACCGCAGCGCTGGACACCTGCTCGAGGTAGGCACGGGCAAGCACCTCGCGACGCGCAGCCTCGATCGCCTGCAGCGTCTTCGGATCGCGGTCCAGCTTCTTCTCGACCGCCTGCTGCACCAGCAGCTCCTGGTCGATCAGGCGCTCGAGAACCTGACGGCTGGCCGCCTTGGCCTGCTCGGGGTTCGCCACATTGGTACGCTGCATGACCTGATTGATCTGATGCACCGAAACTTCACCGCCGTTAACCTTTGCGGCAACCTGAGTCGCCGTCTTCTTTTCGCCGCCCTCGCCGCCGCAGGCAGTCAGGATGGCTGCAGCGATGACGGTCAAGGCGATGGAACGGCGTGCGTGATGTGGCATGTTTTCCCCGAATGATTATTGCTGATTTGTGACATGAGGCCGTCGGCCAAGATAGCCCAACTGACCAAGGCTGAACAGTATCGGGCGCGTGTTACAACGCCGTTGCGTGAAATGTTTCCGTAATGCAGCATGCCCTCCACGCGGCGACGGCAGCATGCCATGCCTTGCTCCGCCGCCGGCGGCAGACAAAGCGGGCCGCGCCGACCAATCCCCGACCAACCCTCTTGCACACGATAGAATCGGGCACGCTTCCCGGTTCATATCGTCTTACATATGTCTTTCTCTCCCGACGCCTTTGCCGAGGCCTTGTCCGTGTTCGTGACTCACGAACGGATGGATCCGCTGATGCTGCTGTGCAAGCTGACCGAGGAATCCGGCGAACTGGCGGAGGCCGTGCTGGTCCAGCGCGGCTACAAACCGCACAAGACGCTGCCCGCCGACGCGTCACTCGACGAAGCCGCCGACGTGTTGCTGTGTCTGCTGCTCGTACTGTCCCGCCTTTATCCGGAGCGCAGCCCTGCACAGCTGGCGGCCCAGCTGGCCGAGCGCATCGACGGCAAGCTGGCGCGATACGTCGCGCGCCAGCCGATGGCGCAACCGGAGCACTGACATGCCGACCTTCGAACTCGTGTCGCTGCTGCTGATCGGCGGCCTGATCTGGTTCTGGCTCGACAGCCTGAATGCGCGCGAAGCCGGTATGGAAGCCAGCCGTGCCGCCTGCAATGCGGAAGGCACCCAGCTGCTCGATGATACCGTAGCCATCCGCTCGACCTCGCTCGCCCGCGACGAAGAGGGTCAGATGCGCATCAAGCGGACCTATGCCTTCGAATACAGCGACACCGGGAACAACCGCCGCCACGGCTCTGTCACGCTGCTCGGCCGACGCGTGATCGCGCTCTACATCGCACCGCACGTCGTCTGAACACTGCTCACGCCAGCACCGGCCCGCTGCCGGCAACACCATGAAATTCATACTCGACTTCTCGACCCCGGACAGACTGCCACGCCGCCTCGTGTTCGGCGAACCGCTGGAAGTGGTTCGCGCGGACCACGTGGACGCCGTCCGCCCTGCCTTGCGTCGCGTGGCCGAGGCCACGCACGGCGGTCTGCACGCGGTCGGCTACGTCGCCTACGAGGCGGCGCCCGCCTTCGATCGCGCGGCGCGCGTGCGCAGCGGATGCAGCGTACCGCTGGTGTGGTTCGGCCTGCACCACGCCCCGATCGACTGCGGCCCTGATGCACCGACCCCGTTCGAGGTGCCGGCATGGGAACTGGATACCGGGCGGGAAGAATACGGACAGGCGATCGATGCAATCCACGCCGCCATCCGCCGCGGCGACGCCTACCAGATGAATTACACGGTGCGCGCCCGCGCGCGCTTTTCCGGCGACGCGCAGTCCTACTACGAGCAATTGCGACAGGCGCAGCAGGCCGAGTTCTGCGCCTACGCGGACATCGGCACCCACCACATCCTGTCGGCGTCGCCGGAGCTGTTCTTCGCATGGCAGGACGGCGTGCTGACGACACGGCCGATGAAGGGCACCGCACGGCGCGGCCAATTGCCGGAAGAGGACGCCGAACTCGCGCGCTGGCTGCGCGATTCGGAAAAGAACCGCGCCGAGAATCTGATGATCGTCAACCTGCTGCGCAACGACCTGTCGCGGCTGTCGATGCCGGGTGGCGTCCGGGTGCCGCACCTGTTCTCGATCGAGAACTACCCGACCGTGCTGCAGATGACCTCGACCATCACCGCGCGCACCCGCCCCGAAGTGACGCTGGACGACGTGTTTGCCGCCCTGTTCCCGTGTGGCTCGATCACTGGCGCGCCGAAGCTGAAGTCGATGGACATCATCGCCGACCTCGAGAAATCGCCACGCGCGGTCTACTGTGGCGCGATCGGTCACGTGGCCCCGGGCGGTGCGGCGCGCTTCAACGTCGCCATCCGCACGGTCACGCTCGACGCAGCAAGCGGACGGATGGAGTGTGGTCTGGGCGGCGGCATCACCTGGGATTCGGTCGCCGCCGACGAGTACGCCGAAGTGCAGACCAAGAGCCGCTTCCTGACGCGCGCCGGCAATGGCTTCGAACTGTTCGAAACGCTGCTGCTGGTCGATGGCCGCTACGAACTGCTCGACCGCCACCTCGCCAGACTCACCGCCTCGGCACGCCATTTCGGTTTCGCCGCGCCGCAGGATCCGGCGGCGGTGCTGGCAGCGCACGCGGCGGCACACCCGCAGGGTCGTCTGCGCGTGCGCCTGCTGTGCGCCGCCGACGGCCGCCTGCGTATCGAAAGCAGCGCTGCTGGCGAGCCCGACAACAGCCCGCGCAAGGTCAGGCTGGCGTCGGCACCGGTGTCCCGCGCCGAACCGCTGCTCTACCACAAGACCACACGACGGGGCATTTACGACGCCCACCTGTCGCAGGTCGCCGGCAGCGCCTTCGACGTGCTGCTGTGGAATGACGCCGGCGAGCTGACTGAATTCACGCGCGGCAACCTGGTGCTCGACATCGATGGCGGCCGGTACACGCCGCCGGTATCCAGCGGCCTGCTCGATGGCACGCTCAGGCGCGAACTGGTGGAGCGCGGCGAACTGACGGAACGCGTGCTCACCTGTGAGGACCTCGGCCGCGCCCAAGCCGTCTGGTTCATCAACAGCGTACGCGGCTGGATACCGGTCACCATCGACAACGCGCCGCTGGACACGGCCCCCGCTGTCGTGCCTGCCTACGCCGACCCCTATGCCGGACACCGCGACGCGGGCTGAGCGGCGCCGGCACCTCGGCCTCATCGTCGGCCTGGCGCTGCTGCTCGGCGGCTGCAACGGCAGCTTCTCGCCACGCTACTACTGGCAGGCGGCACACGGCCAGTTCGAGCTGTGGCGGCTGGCGCGGCCGCTGGCCGAGGTCGATGCCGACCCGTCGAGCACGCACACGCTGCGCGACAAGCTCGCACTGGCGGCAGAGATCCGCGACTGGGCCAGCCGCGAGATGGCCCTGCCCGACAACGGCAGCTATCGCCGCTACGCCGACCTCGGGCGCCCTTTCGTCGTCTGGAACGTGTTTGCCACCGAGCCGCTGTCGGTCAAGCCGCGCCAGTCCTGCTTCCCCATCGCCGGCTGCGTGAGCTATCGCGGCTTCTTCGCCGAAGCCGACGCACGCCGCCACGCCGACGCACTGGCGCGCGAGGGGCTGGACGTGCATATGAGCGGCGTTCCGGCCTACTCGACGCTGGGCTGGTTCGACGATCCGCTGCTGAACACCTTCATCCACTACCCGGAAACGGAACTGGTGCGTCTCATCGTGCATGAACTGGCGCACCAGATCGTCTACGTGCGCGACGACACCGAATTCAATGAGTCCTTCGCCAGCGCGGTGGAAGTGGAAGGCGTGCGCCGCTGGCTGGCGCGCCCCGGCAAGGAAGGGCTGCGCGAAGGGTTCGAGCGGGCGCAGCGGCTGCGCAGCGATTTCTCAGCGCTGGTGATCCGCTACCGCGACGCCCTGGACACCCTTTATCGCAGCGATATGGCGGAGTCCGAAAAACACGCCGGCAAGGCGCGCCTGCTCGAAGAACTGGGCGCGGATTATCGCGCTCTGCGCGAGACGCGCTGGGCCGGCTTCCGCGGCTACGATCGCTGGTTCGCGCAGGACATCAACAACGCGACGCTGGCGTCAATCGGCCTCTACACTGCAGCCAGACCGGCCTTCACGCGACTGATCGCCGCCCCACCCGACATGCCCGCCGTATGGGCGACCATGCGCGAGCTGGCCGCACTGCCGCGCGACGAGCGACGCGCCCGGCTCGGCCTGCCCGCCTTCCAGGAAACGCCATGACACATTCGTCCGACCTCGCGCCGCTGCGCGCGCTGATCCGCACCATTCCCGATTTTCCTGAGCCGGGCATACAGTTCCGCGACATCACACCGCTGCTGGCCGATGCGCGCGGCCTGACGCAGGCACTGGACGCACTCGAACGCAGCATCGAGCCCGCCAGCGTCAACATCGTCGCCGCCATCGAGGCACGCGGTTTTCTGTTCGCAGGTGCGCTGGCACAGCGACTGGGCGCCGGTCTGGTGCCGGTTCGCAAGCCCGGCAAGCTGCCGGGCCCGACGCTGGGCGTCAACTACGCGCTCGAGTACGGCAGCGACCGGCTGGAAATGCACGTCGGCGCTTTCGCCAGCGGGTCACGCGTGCTGGTGCTGGACGACCTGATCGCCACCGGCGGCACCGCCGTGGCCTGCGGCGAACTGGTCGAACGCGCCGGCGGCCGGCTCGTCGGCTTCCGCTTCCTGATCGATCTGCCGGCGCTCGGCGGGTCGGCCCTGCTCGCCGCGCGCGGCTGGAATAGCCACGCGCTGCTGCAGTATTGACTCAGAACAGGTACTGCAGCGACATCGAAACGCTGCGTACGCGGTATTGGTAGAACTGAACGTTCGAATCGCGCGAGTCGTGGCGCAGTTCGGCGTTCGCCGTCAGATTGCGCTGGATGGCCCAGGTGGCGCCTAGACTGTAGGTTGTGATGTCTTCCTGACGCGCAGTGCCATCAATGCCGAAGAACACCCGATAGAACGCCTGCTCCGCCGGAGAGAGCGTCGAGAAGAAGCTGTCGCCAGATGCATCTCGGGAAAGCCACTGGACACGCCCATCGAACCGCAACTTGCCCGTTGCCTGCCACATCGGCGCGATCGAGTATGTCGTCGTGCGGAAGTAACTCGACACGATGTCGTCAAGCGCGCTGATCTGCCGTTCCGCGAGGAAACTGACGCCGAATTTGCCGGACGGCGTCCACTCCCACCCCACTCTGCCGTAAACATCCTCATAGTCGCGCTCGGGCAGATTGTCGTGCTTGCGATTCGCCTGCCCGATTGATGCCGACAGGCGCGAATGCCCTACCGGCTGCCAACGTATCCTCGCTTCTAGATTCTTCTGCGAGTAGGAGTTGGTGACGTTGGAGGTCGGTAAGCGGTTCGGGTAGTCGCCTTGCGTGTCGATACCCACCAGCTCGAAAGAGGTGCCGCCGCGCGTCGTGTAGCGCGCCCCGAGTTCGTAGCGATCGATGTCGTAATCACTACCCAGTCTCGACGGCACACCATTACGCAAGCTGTCCCTTGAGACTCCGCCGATCAAGGCCCAGAACGCATCCAGCTTGTATGTCGCGTCGAAGCGCAAGTTCTCCAGATCGACAAGATTCTTGACGGGTGTCAGGGAACGAAAATCGTTGAAGCCCTGCATGTAACGCCGGTTCGAGTACCGCAACTGTCCGGACAGATCGTTGCCCAGTTCCCACTTCCAGGAGGCAAGGACGTTGTGGCCGTCGTTGTCCAACGTTTTGAGATCGTTGTACCGCGTCATGATCTGCGATGCACTCGCAGAAAGCTGCTGCCGACCAATACGTTTGTTGAAGTTGAGCCCGACCGAGGCGACGTAACTCTGATCGCCCCGCGGCGCATTCAACCCGAAGACGGCGGGAGGACGCTGCCCATCCGGCAGATAGAGCACGTTGTCCTGATACTGCCACGAAGCCGAGGTCACGAGAGAGAAGGCGTCGTCCTCGTCGGCCCAGGCGCTGCCTGCGTGTGGCAGGGTCAATAACAACAGCGCAAAGGGCAAACATTTTGAGATGTTATTGTTCATCGAAGAGAGTATGAATGCAGGCCGTGACGCTTTTCTTTCCGGCGCGCAAATCGTGAAAATGCGCAAAATCGCTTGCGGTATTCTAGCCGGCACGTCGTCTGCAGGTCTCCAAGTCCATTGAATTCACCGGTTTCATTCCCGATGCTCGCCAAGTTTGAGCGTAACACTTCCGTATTGCGGGCACCGTTGAGCCTTTCCGGCATGGTCGAAATGTTCCTCGACCCGCTGTCGCTCATCCTGTCCCTTATCGCCTGCGCGTTCTATTACGGCGATACGATCGACGCGCGCTATGTCGTGCTGTCGCTCGTCGTCTTTTCGCTGTCCTTCCCCGGCTCGTCGCTGCTCAGCATGCGGCCGCGTCGGGTGATCCGGCAGACCGTCATCAGCTGGCTGCTGATCGCCTTCATCCTGCTGTTCTTCGGCTACGCCAGTCAGTACATCGAGAACTTCCCCTACGAGGTCGTGGTGTCCTGGCTGGTCGCGGCGCCGCTGACCCAGCTGGTCGCCCACTTCGTCGCCCGCGGCTATCTGCAGCGGGCCGCCGCGCAGGAAGCGAACCAGACCCGTGTCATCATCGTCGGCTGCAACGATATCGGTGTGTCGCTGGCCGAACAGTTCGAAACCAATCCTTATCTGGGCGTGCGCTGCGTCGGCTACTTCGACGACCGCGCACCCGAGCGCATCACCCAGCTCAACGGCCTGCCGCTGCTCGGTCGTCTGCGCGATCTCGCCGCCTACGTGAAGGCGAACCGCATCGACCAGATCTACCTGGCGCTGCCGATGGCCAGTCAGCCGCGCATCCTGTCGCTGCTCGACGACCTCAAAGATACGACGGTGAGCATCTTCTTCGCACCGGACATTTTCCTGACCGACCTGATCCAGGGGCGCATGGACTACGTGGCGGGCGTACCGGTGGTTGCCGTCTGCGACACACCGTTCACCGGCATCAACGGTCTGGTCAAGCGCGCGAGCGACATCGTGCTGTCCATCATCATCCTGCTGCTGATATCGCCGCTGCTGCTGGCGATCGCGATCGGCGTGAAGATGAGTTCGCCCGGCCCGGCGCTGTTCCGCCAGCGCCGCTACGGCCTCGACGGCAAGGAAATCGTCGTCTACAAGTTCCGCTCGATGACCGTGCAGGAGGACGGCGGCGTGGTGAAGCAGGCCACTCGCAACGATCAGCGCATCACCCGCTTCGGCGGCTTCCTGCGTCGCACCTCGCTCGACGAACTGCCGCAGTTCATCAATGTGCTGCAGGGGCGCATGAGCATCGTCGGCCCGCGGCCGCACGCGGTGTCGCACAACGAAACCTACCGCAAGCTGATCAAGGGTTACATGGTGCGTCACAAGGTGAAGCCGGGGATCACCGGCTGGGCGCAGGTGAATGGCTATCGCGGCGAAACCGAAACCGTGGACAAGATGCAGAAGCGCATCGAGTACGACCTCGAATATCTGCGTACCTGGTCGCTCGGGCTGGACCTCTGGATCATCGTCAAGACGGTTGCCGTCGTGTTCAGCGACCGCAATGCGTACTGAGGCTGTGCGTCTGCAGCCCTATCTGCAGTGGGCGGCCGGCCTGTTCGCGCTTACGATGATCGCCAGCCTGATCCGTCTCGGCGAAACCTCGCTGGCGGTCGGTCTTATTCCGTCGCCCTGGGACAAGCTCGCCCACGCAGGCACCTTCGGCGCGATCGCGCTGTCATTGTGGCTGGCGACCGGCCGGCGCTGGCTGTATGCGTGCGCCGGACTGGCGCTGGCGCTGGCTTGTTACGATGAGTGGCGGCAGCTCATGTTGCCGGGGCGCGAGGCCGATCTTTACGATCTGCTCGCCAACACCGTCGGCATCGCGCTGGCGGTCTGGTTCGCCACTCGACTGACTTCGAAGGAAGGCTGATGCGCACGCCCGTCATGCTGCTCGCGACACTGCTGATGCCCGTTGCCCACGCCGGCGACACTGCGGACTATCAGCTGCGGCTGCAGGGCGGCGCCGACTATCGTCTCCATCAACCCGAATCGCCGCGCATTTCCGAGGCTGAACGCAAGCAGGCTCGCCGCGAAGCGCTGGGCAAACTGCCATTCTCGGCGCAGATTGAGGCGGCGGCCGAGGCTGGCGGCATCGAACCCGAACTGCTGCACGCCGTCGTCCATGCCGAGTCGGCCTATAACCCGCGCGCGGTGTCGCCCAAAGGTGCGCTCGGTCTGGCCCAGCTGATGCCGTCCACCGCCCGCATGTACGGCGTATCCGACGCACTGAAGCCCGCCGACAATCTGCGCGCCAGCGCGCGCCACCTGCGCGACCTGCTGGATGACTTCGGCGACATCGAACTGGTGCTGTCCGCCTACAACGCCGGCGCTGGCGCGGTCAGAAAGTACGGCGGTGTGCCGCCCTACGCGGAAACCCGCGCCTACGTGCCCAAGGTTGCCGGCCGCTACGAGGCGCTGAAGAAGCAGGCCGAAGTGCCCGAGCCGCCGCTTCCACCGAGCCCCTACCGCCTACGCAGCGACGATAGTGCGCTGCGGCTGGTGCAGACACCGGACTGATGCCCGCACCGTCCAGCGCCGCTCAGGTCGCCATCGTCGGCGGCGGACCGGCCGGGCTGATGGCGGCCGAAGTGCTGTCGGCGCGCGGCATCGCGGTCGATCTTTACGACGCCAAGGCCTCAGTCGGCCGCAAATTCCTGCTCGCCGGCAAGGGCGGCCTCAATCTGACGCACGCCGAAGCCGCCGATCTGTTCGTTACGCGTTACCGCGAACGCCGCGCCGAAGTCGGCCACTGGCTGGCCGAATTTGATGCGGCCGCGCTGCGTCACTGGTGCGCGGGTCTCGGCATCGACACCTTCGTCGGCAGTTCCGGGCGGGTGTTTCCGACCGACATGAAGGCGGCACCACTGCTGCGCGCGTGGCTGACGCGGCTGCGCGCAGCTGGCGTGCGCTTTCACATGCGCCAGCGCTGGACCGGATGGAACGACGCCGGCGCACTGACCTTCGTCACGCCAGACGGCGAGCGGCAGGTTAACGCGCGCGCCACACTGCTTGCCCTCGGCGGCGCCAGCTGGCCGCAACTTGGCTCCGACGGGACCTGGATGCCGCTGCTCGACGCACGCGGCGTCGCACTCGCGCCACTGCGTGCCGCCAACTGCGGCTTCGACATCGATTGGAGCACGCACTTCGCCGAGCGCCACGCCGGCGCACCGCTGAAGAACGTCGTCATCCGCTTCGACGGCATGGACGAGACGCCGATCGAACGACGCGGCGAGTGCCTGGTCAGCGCGCACGGCCTGGAAGGCAGCCTGATCTACGCGCTATCGGCCGCGCTGCGCGAGCGCATCGAACGCGACGGTCACTGCGACATTGCGCTCGACCTGCTGCCAGCGCACGACGCGGCACGCGTACTCGATGAAATCCGCCGCCCGCGGGGCTCGCGTTCGCTCAGCTCGCATCTCGCCAGCCGCCTCGGCCTGGGCGGCGTCAAGCTAGGGCTGGTGCACGAGGTGCTAGACAAAGCCGCGATGGCCGACCCGTCACGCCTGGCGGCGACGCTGAAGGCGCTGCCGCTGCGCCTGTGGCGCACACGGCCGGTGGCCGAGGCCATCAGCACGGCGGGTGGCGTGCGGCTGGAGGCGCTGGACGACGGACTGATGCTGAAGGCGCTGCCCGGCGTGTTCTGCGCTGGCGAAATGCTGGACTGGGAGGCGCCGACCGGCGGCTACCTGCTCACCGCCAGCATGGCCAGTGGCCGCGTCGCGGCCGCCGGCATCGCACGCTTCCTTCAGACGGCGTGATAGCCGGTCACGCGCTCGACTTCATTCTTCGACCCCAGAATGACCGGCACACGCTGGTGCAGCTTTTCAGGCTGGACGTCGAGGATGCGCTGGTAACCCGTGGTCGCCGCGCCGCCCGCCTGCTCGATCAGCATCGCCATCGGATTGGCCTCGTACATCAGGCGCAGCTTGCCCGGCTTGGTCGAGTCCTTGGTGTCCTTCGGATACATGAAAATGCCGCCGCGGGTCAGGATGCGGTGCACGTCCGCCACCATCGAACCGACCCAGCGCATGTTGAAATCCTTGCCGCGCGGACCGCTCTTGCCGGCGATCAGCTCGTCGATGTAGCGCTTGACCGGCGCTTCCCACCAGCGCGCGTTCGACGCGTTGATCGCGTATTCCTTGGTGTCTTCCGGCACGCGCATGTTTTCGGTGGTCATGACGAAACTGCCGGTCTCGCGGTCCAGCGTAAATGCGTGCACGCCGTTGCCCACGGTCAGCACCAGCTGGGTGGCCGCGCCGTACACGGCATAGCCGGCTACCAGTTGCTGGGTGCCGGGTTGCAGGAAGGCCTTCTCATCGACCGGCTCGACGCTGCCATTCAGTTCCGGGCAGCGCAGCACCGAAAAGATGGTGCCGACCGAAATATTCACGTCGATGTTGGACGAGCCGTCCAGCGGATCGAACAGCAGCAGGAATTCGCCCTTCGGGTAACGGTTCGGAATCTGGTGCGGCAGGTCCATCTCCTCCGACGCCATCGCCGCCAGATGACCGCCCCACTCGTTCGCTTCCAGCAGGATTTCGTTGGCGATCACGTCCAGTTTCTTCTGCACCTCGCCCTGCACGTTCTCGCCACCGGCCTCGCCGAGCGAATTGGTCAGGCCGCCCTTGCCGACTGCGTTGCCGATCGCCTTGACCGCGCGGGCGACGACTTCGACCAGGAAGCGCAGCTCGGCGCAGATGCGCTCGCCGTCGCGCTGTTGCTGGATCAGGAACTGGCTCAGGGTGATGCGGGACATGTGTCGCGACTCCGGAATGGCAGGAAATGCATTATCGTGCACAGCACCATGATCCGGGTCGCACGATTTCACGTCCGACCGATTTGAACGCCGGCAGCGCGCCCTGCGCACGGAACCGGCAGCGGTCGCCCCCGGTCATCCACAGCGTCGTCCATAACTAGAACCGCATGCACATCCTCGTTCTGGGTGCCGGCGTCGTCGGCATCACCACCGCCTGGTACCTGCGCCAGGCCGGTCACACCGTGTCGGTCATCGACCGGCAGGCTGATCCCGCAATGGAAACCAGTTTCGCCAACGGCGGCCAGATTTCGGTCAGTCACGCCGCGCCCTGGGCCTCACCGCAGGCACCGATGATCGGGCTGCGCGGCCTGCTCGATTCGAATGCCCCGGTGCGCTTTTCGCCGACCGCCAACCACCGTCAGTGGCGCTGGATGGGCGCCTTCCTGTACGAGTGCCTGCCCGGCCGCATGCGTCGCAACACCGATGCGCTGGCGCGACTGGCGGTCAGCAGTCAGGCCGAGCTGCAGTCGCTGCGTCACGCGCTGAAACTGGAGTATGACCAGTCGGCGAGCGGCATCCTGCACGTGTTTTCCGAGCGTCGTGAATTCGAGCGTGCCCGTGCGCGCGCGGAGTGGCTGGCGCCTCACGGCATCCGCATCGACAGCTGCGACGCTGCGCGCTGCATCGACATCGAACCGGCGCTGGCGAGCAGTCAGCGCACACTGGTGGGTGGCCTGCACGCACCGAACGACGAAACCGGCGACGCGCACCGCTTCACGCGGGCGCTGGCCGCCGCCTGCGCCGATGCCGGCGTTACTTTCCACTACGAAATCACGGTCGAGGCGCTGGACATCCACGAAAACACGGTACGCGGCGTCGCCGTGCGCGACGCGCGCGGCGTGCGCGGCCTGCTGCGCGGCGAACAGGTGGTGTGCGCGCTCGGCACGCACACCCGTCAGCTGGTCGAGCAGCACGGCCCGCGACCGGCGCTGTACCCGATCAAGGGCTACTCGATCACCTTCCCGGCCGGACCGAATGCGCCGCGCACCAGCCTGACCGACGAGGAACACCGCATCGTGCTGTCGCGCCTCGGCGACCGCGTGCGCGTCGCCGGCATGGCGGAACTGGGCGGACTCACGGTGACGATAGAACCGGAGCGCGTGCAGTTGCTGACCCGGCTGGCGCGCGAACTGTGTCCGGACGCCGGCGATTTCGACGCGGCTGAGGCCTGGGCCGGCCTGCGTCCCTGTACGCCGGGCAATGTGCCGCTGATCGGCCGCAGCCGGATCGATGGCCTCTGGTACAACACCGGCCACGGCTCACTCGGCTGGACCCTGGCCTGCGGTTCGGCCAGGCTGCTTTCAAGGCTGATGGACGGTCAGGACCCGGCCTTCGACTTCCCCTGCCTGACCGGCCGACGACACTGATCAGGCGCTGCCCGGCCCCTCGAGCACGGTGAGCAGGGCCGAGGTGTCCAGCGTACCGCCGCCCTGCGCCATCAGGGCATTGAGTTGCTGCCACACCGCGGCCGACAGCGGCATCGCCAGCCCCAGTTCGACTGCTTCGCCGAGCACGATGCCCATGTCCTTGTGATGCAGGCGCGACTGCACGCCAGCGGAAAAATCGCGCGTCGCCATCTTGCCGCCGAACAGATCGAGCGCGCGCGACGCCGCCGATCCGTGCAGCATCGCCTCGCGCACTTTGCCGAAATCGACGCCGCTGGCCGCCGCCAGCCGCGCCGCCTCGGCCGCCGCCTCGATGAAGGCGCACAGGATGAGCTGGTTGCAGGCCTTCGTGACCTGCCCTGCGCCGTTCGGCCCGACATGCACCTGGGTGCGGCCAACTGCCGACAGCAGCGGCTTCATGCGCTCGAACACCGCCGCCTCGCCGCCAACCATGATGGCCAGCGTCGCCTCGATGGCGCCGCGCTCGCCACCCGACACCGGCGCATCCAGCATGTCGATGCCGCGCGCCTTCAGCGCCGTGGCGATGTCGCGCGCCACCGACGGCGGAATGGTGCTGTGGTCGATGAAGGCGCAGCCGGGCGCTGCGCCCTCGATGACGCCACGCGGGCCCAGCGCCACCTCGCGCACGTCGGCACCGGTGGTGACGATGCAGCACACGGCATCCATGCCGCGCGCGCAGTCTGCCGGAGAAGCTGACGGTCGCGCGCCCTGGTCGAGCAAGGGCTGCATCGATTCAGCGCGACGCGCCCACACGGTCACCTCGTGCCCGGCGCGCAGCAGATTGGCCGCCATCGCGCGGCCCATCGCGCCCAGACCGATGAAACCGATCTTCATCGCGAGCCCCTCAACGCTCGACGCCGCCGAGACCTTCGAGCACCTTCAGCACGGCGATCGAATCCTCCTCGCCCAGCCCCTGGCCGACCATCGCGTTCAGCATCTGCGCCGCCGCCGCCGCCGAAGGCAGCGCGAGGCCCATGCGGTGCGCCTCGTTCATGACGATGCGCAGATCCTTCTGGTGCATCCACGACTTGAAGCCCGGCTTGAAATTGCGGTCCAGCATGCGCTGACCGTGGTTTTCCAGGATGCGGCTGTAGGCGAAGCCGCCGAGCAGCGCCTCGCGCACGCGTGCCGAATCGACGCCGCTCTTCTCGGCGAAGGCGAAGGCTTCGGCCAGCGCCAGCACACCGACGCCGGTCAGAATCTGGTTGCAGGCCTTGGCCACCTGGCCGGCGCCGCTGTCGCCGACGCGGGTGACGTTCTTGCCCATCAGCTGGAACAACGGCAGCACGCGGTCGAACGCTTCCTGCGTGCCGCCGGCCATGATGGTGAGTGCTGCGTTGATGGCACCGACCTCACCGCCGGACACCGGCGCGTCGATCATCGACACGCCGCGCGCCGCCAGGCGGGCGGCGATGGTGCGCGCCGAATCCGGCGCGATGGTGCTCATGTCTACGAAGATCAGGTCGGTACGCCCGGCCGCGCCTTCAGCGATGCCCTGCGGGCCGAGCGCCACCTGCTCGACGTCCGGCGCGTCGGCCACCATCGAGAACACGACATCGGCTTCGCGCGCGATGTCGGCGATGGTCGAGTGAAAGGTCGCACCGCTGTCGCGGAACGGTTCGAGCGATTCGGGGCGACGCGCCCAAAGGTGAAGGCTGTGACCGCCCTTGGCCAGATGCCCCGCCATCGGGCGGCCCATCAATCCGAGTCCGATGAAACCTACTTTCATGTCCGTCTCCTTATATGTATGCATCGCTGTGCGCAGAGCGGCTCTGACCCCGCGGCAGGCGCCGGTGTTCCGGCGCGCCCGATTCGACTGCATGGGAATATAACGCAGGCCGGCACGGGGTTCGGGCGCGGGCATAATCCTGTACCCATGAACTACACGAAACAGATCAAGGAAATCGGCCGCGGCGCCAAGGGCTCCCGTTCGCTGTCGCGCGACGACGCGCAGGCGCTGTTCGCCGACATGCTCGACGGGCGCGTGCCGCCGCTGCAACTGGGCGCCATCGTGCTGGCGATGCGGATCAAGAGCGAGTCGCTGGACGAACTGCTGGGCTTCAAGGCGGCGATCGACGCTCGCATCGCCCACGTCGCCGCGCCGGCGGGCGCACGCACCGTGGTTCTGCCGACCTACAACGGCGCCCGCCGCCGCCCGAATCTGATGCCCTTACTGGCGATGCTGCTGGCACGTGAGGGCATTCCGGTACTGATCCACGGCCGCTTCGATTTCGACACCCGCGCCGACCCGTTCGCGCTGCTGCGTGCGCTCGATCTGCCGATGGCGGACAGTCCGACGCACGCCGGCGAACTGCTGGCGGCGCAGCGCATCGCCTGCATCGGCGTCAACAAGCTGCTGCCTGGCCTGGATGCGCTGCTGTCGCTGCGCCCGCAACTGGGCGTGCGCAACTCGGGCCACTCAATGACCAAGATGATCGATCCGATGCCCGGACGCAGCGTGCGCGTGGTGCCGGTGACGCACCCGGAATACCTGGAGAAGATGACGCAGTTCCTGCGTCTGGACGGTGGCCGCTCGATGCTGATGCGCGGCACCGAGGGCGAGGCCTATGCCAATCCGGCGCGCCGACCGCAGATCATCGGCTTCATCGATGGCGTCGAATCGGTGCTGTGCGAAGCGGAGGAAGGCAGCGCGCTGACGCAGCCCGAACCCGGCATCGAGGCGCAGGCGAACGCCCGCCTGATACGCGAGATGCTGGAAGGACGCAGCGCGATGCCCGCGCCGCTGCTCGCCCACCTCGACGCCTGCCGGCAGCTCGCCTGTACCTGAGCGCGGTGCGGCAGCAGGTTGACCGCTTCAGCTCACCCTGAACTGGCTGCCTGCGTCGACCAGCGACTGCGCCATCGCATTCAGCTGCGCCGCCGTCGCGCGGTCTTCGGCCGCCATCGCGGCCGTGCTGTCGGCCAGCGCCGCGACCTGCTCGACCCCGGTTGCGATCTCGGTCGCCGCCTGCGACTGCTCCTTCATCGAATCCGAGATGCCGACGATGATGGTCATCATCGCCGCGATGTCCGCGGACACCGCGGCGATCGACTGACTGACTTCGCCGACGCGATCGACGCCGCGCTGCGCGGTGGCGACCGTGCTGGCGACGCTGTGCAGCGCCTCGTCCTTGCTCGCCTGCATGGCCTCAACGGTGCGGGCGATGTCCTCAGTCGCGTTGCGGGTGCGTTCGGCAAGCTTGCGCACCTCGTCCGCCACGACTGCAAAGCCGCGCCCCTGTTCGCCCGCACGTGCCGCTTCGATGGCTGCGTTCAGGGCCAGCAGATTGGTCTGGTCGGCGATCTCCTTGATCAGCGCGACGATGGATTTCACGCTTTCGAACTGCGCGCCGATCCGCTGCATGCCGTTCTCGACCTCGTGGATGGACGCGCCGGTATGGCGAATCTCGTCGGCCAGCGTGTGCATCACCGCCACCCCTTCGTCCGCCGACACGCCGCCGCGGCGCACGCGGAGGCTCGCCTCCTCGGCGTTCTGCGCAATCTGCTGGATGGACGCCGTCAGTTGCTGCACGGCCGAGGCCATGCGTTGGGTTGCTTCGCTCTGCTGACCGGTCGAGGCGGTCACCTGCTCCGCGTTGGCCACCATCGTGTCGGCCACGCGCTGCGCGCTGGCGGACTCGGTCACCAGCAGGCTCACGGTGCGCGACAGCCGTGCGCGCATCTGCTCCATAGCGGCGAGCAGCGGCATGCCCGCCTGCTGCGGAATTGCCGACGCGAGATCGCCGGCGCCGATGCGTTCCGCCGCCTCGCCGACGCGGGCCGCCTGCAGCGCCTCGCGCGACAGGCCCAGCGCCATGTAGCACAGCAGCCCGGCCTCGGCCACGACGAATGCTGCGTGCACCAGCACCATGTTGAAGTTGGCGCCGCCATTGAAGATGAACACGCCAAGGCCGGCTGCCTGCATGAAGTTGAACGCCAGGTGATGCACGGCGATCAAGCCGGCGGCCACCAGCACCGGCCGCCAGTCACGGTAATAGAGCAGGAAGGCGAGCAGGACGAAGATGCTGAAGTGCGCCTCGATCAGGCCACCGGTGAGCTGGATCAGCAGCGCGGCCAACACCATGAAGGCACTGGCGAAGCCGGTGCGCGACACCAGCGAGCCCGGCGCCATCCGGAACAGCGCATAAGGCACCAGACAGGCCGGCACGCCGACCAGCAGAGCGGTGGTCAGACCGCCGGAAATGGCTGCAAGGACGATGCACACCGCGGACAGAACGGTCGCTGTGCCGAGCATGACCCGGTCTGCGCTGACGGAATAGGCGTGAAGCGCGTGGTCGTTCATCGTGAAGGTCTCCAGAGGATGTTCTTGTCCGGTCAGTCGCGGGTCACGCAGACACCGACCGGATTGTTTTTCATGTGCGCAAGCAGCACGCCCCCGCTGGCGACGAGCCAGCTTGCGAGCAGACACCAGGCGAGCGCGGTGCGGCCTGTTCCGGTGCGGCGCTTGGAGTGGTCAGGGCCTCGATCGTTCATGACGTGTTTAACGGCCCCGCCGGTACTTACTGGAGCGCACCGGCGTGAAGAGCGGCTGCACCACATCCGTGCGAGGACGGCCCGACCGGCGACGGCCAAGCGCGCCGGGAAGACCTCGAAATCCAGGCAACAACTCATATGAATCAGCAGGTTGAACCCCTCGGAGCGACGGCTCCGAACGGGTGAGACAGACCTGGCAAAACTTTTGCTTTGTCGATACCCGTGAGAGGGTTGGCCGCGCGTGCGGGCATCCTTGCACCAGGCTTGGTTCACATCGGCACCATCGAAGTTCGCCTCCCGGCATAGCCGGCACGGCGGACCTGGATAGAAAGGCCAGGGCACACACGACGCAACGATGCGCCGTGCCCCGGCTGGTCGCCCGGTCACTGAAGCAGGTCGAAGACAAAAGGCGGGCGCAAGCCTGCGACACACCGGCACCGCATCCAGGATGGAGCGGCTGTCGTGAACGCTGCGGGACGCATCGAATGCGCCGCGCAGCCCGGTTTTATCGGCTTCGTCTCCCAATGGCGGGACACGACCGACCCAGCGCGTCATTTGCCGACCGGCACGATCCGGTCACGAAAGGTTTTGCCCTACAGGCGCCAGCGATGCTGCAGGCGCAGGTCTGTGCTCGTCCCTGCGAACCCTACCGGTCCGCGGCGGCACAGCCGGGCAAGGAATGTCGGCTGCACCCGGTGCGGTCTGTTATTGCAGCAATCGGTAGAAGGAACGGGGACATGGAAAAGAAGCGTCTGGTCATGGTCGGCAACGGAATGGCGGGCTGTCGCACGCTGGAAGAGCTGCTCAAGATCGCACCGGAGATGTACGACATCACCGTGTTCGGTGCGGAGCCGCATCCGAATTACAACCGCATCCTGCTGTCGCCGGTGCTGGCCGGCGAAATGACGGTGCAGGACATCATCCTGAACGACTGGGACTGGTACCGCGACAACAACATCACGCTCCACACCGGCAAGAAGATCGTCAAGATCGACCGCAAGGCGCGCAAGGTGTTCGCCGACGACGGCACTGAAGCGGAATACGACCGCCTGCTGCTGGCCACCGGCTCCAACCCCTTCATCCTGCCGGTGCCGGGTAAGGACCTGCCGGGCGTGATCGCCTACCGCGACATCGCTGACACCGACGCGATGATCGAAGCCGCCGCCACGCGCAAGCACGCGGTGGTCATCGGCGCCGGTCTGCTCGGACTTGAAGCGGCCAACGGTCTGGCGCTGCGAGGCATGCAGGTCACCGTGGTACATCTGGCGCCGTGGATCATGGAACGCCAGCTCGACAAGCCCTCGGCCGACATGCTGCAGGCCTCGCTGGAAAAGAAGGGTCTCGCCTTCCTGCTGGAAAAGCAGACCGAATCGCTGATCGCCGGCGCCGATGGCCGGGTGTCCGCGGTGCGTTTCAAGAGCGGCGAAACGATTCCGGCCGACCTCGTCGTGATGGCCGCCGGCATCCGCCCCAACACCACGCTGGCCGAATCGGCCGGCATCCACTGCAACCGCGGCATCGTCGTCAATGACACGCTGCAGACCTACGACCCGAAGATCTACGCCGTCGGTGAGTGCGTGAACCACCGCGGCATCGCCTACGGCCTGGTCGCACCGCTGTTCGAACAGGCCAAGGTGTGTGCCAACCACCTCGCCCAGTACGGCATCGGCACCTACAAGGGCTCCGTCACCTCGACCAAGCTGAAGGTGACCGGCATCGACGTGTTCTCCGCCGGCAACTTCATGGGTGGCCCGGGCTGCGACGACATCGTGCTGCACGACCCGGCGGGCGGCGTGTACAAACGCCTGGTGCTCGAAGGCGAGCGCCTGGTCGGCGCCTGTCTGTACGGCGACACCGCCGACGGCAGCTGGTACTTCCAGCTGATCAAGGACGGCCAGGACATCCACGCCGTGCGCGACCACCTGATGTTCGGCCAGAACCACCTCGGCGACGTCGGCCACAAAGGCCAGACCCAGGCCGCCTCGATGCCTGACAGCGCCGAGGTCTGCGGCTGCAACGGCGTGTGCAAGGGCACCATCGTCAAGGCGATCAAGGAGAAGGGCCTGTTCTCGCTGGACGACGTACGCAAGCACACCAAGGCCTCCAGCTCCTGCGGCTCCTGCACCGGCCTGGTCGAACAGATCCTCGCCTCCTGCGTCGGCGGCGCCTACACGCCGGCCGATTCCAGCTCGAAGCCGATGTGCGGCTGCACCGACATGAACCACGGCGACGTGCGCGCCGCCATACGCGACCGCCACATGATCGACATCCCGACCGTGATGCGCGAGCTGAAGTGGAAGACGCCCAACGGCTGCGCCTCCTGCCGCCCGGCGCTGAACTACTACCTGATCTCGACCTGGCCGCACGAAGCGAAGGACGACGCGCAGAGCCGCTTCATCAACGAGCGCGCCCACGCCAACATCCAGAAGGACGGCACCTACTCGGTGGTGCCGCGCATGTGGGGCGGCCTCACCACACCGGGCGAACTGCGCGCAATCGCCGACGCCGCCGAGAAATACAAGGTGCCTACGGTGAAGGTGACCGGCGGCCAGCGCATCGACCTGCTGGGCGTGAAGAAGGACGATCTGCCGGCGATGTGGGCCGACTTCGCCAAGGCCGGCATGGTGTCCGGCCACGCCTACGGCAAGAGCCTGCGCACGGTGAAGACCTGCGTCGGCGCCGAGCACTGCCGCTTCGGCACTCAGCTGTCCATGGGTCTGGGCGTCAAGCTGGAAAAGATGCTGTTCGGCATGTACAGCCCGCACAAGGTGAAGCTCGCCGTGTCCGGCTGCCCGCGCAACTGCGCCGAAGCCGGCATCAAGGACGTGGGCGTGATCGGCGTCGAATCCGGCTACGAAATCTATGTGGCCGGCAACGGCGGCATCAAGACCGAAGTCGCGCAGTTCTTCTGCAAGGTGAGCAGCGACGAGGAAGTGATGGAGTACTCCGGCGCCTTCCTGCAGCTTTACCGCGAAGAGGGCTGGTACCTCGAGCGTACGGTGCACTACATCGAGCGCGTCGGTCTCGACTACGTGAAGGGCAAGGTGGTCGATGACGCCGAGAACCGCAAGGCGCTGTACGAACGCCTGCTGTTCGCGCTGCAGGACTACAAGGACCCGTGGCTGGAGCGCGCCGAAGCCGACGCGAAATCCGAGCTCGGCCGCGAGTTCCGCACCATCGCCATCAAGCAGGCGATGAAGGCTTGATTCAGGGATGAGGGGCCAGAGGCTAGGGGCTGGCAACAGCGCCACCTCTCGCGCGGCAAAGCCGCGCCTGTTCCCTGGCCCCTAGCTCCTAGCCCCTGACCCCTGGCCCCCAGCCCCTCCAGATACCCATACAGGAATCCTCATGAGCACCGAAACCTCCACTTGGGCGCACGTCTGCGCACTCGAAGACATCCCCCTGCTCGGTTCGCGCGTAGTGAGCGCCGACGCCGGTGACATTGCCATCTTCCGTACCGATGGCGACCGCGTGTTCGCGGTGCATGACAAGTGCCCGCACAAGGGCGGCCCGCTGTCGCAGGGCATCGTGCATGGCGACACGGTCACCTGTCCGCTGCACAGCTGGAAGATCAAGCTCGAATCGGGCGAGGCGGTAGCGCCCGATGTCGGCTGCACGCGCGGCTTCGACGTGAAGGTCGAAAACGGCCAGGTACTGCTGAAGGCCTGAAGCCTTCGCCCGGCGGACACGGCACCCACCGGCCGCCGCAACTTCGTTCAACACAGATCCCGAAGAACGGCTGTACGCAACGTTGCGCGCAGGCCGGACTGATAACGGGGAGGTCATCCGCCGATGGACAGGAAAGCATTTCTCAAGGCCGGCCACACGCCCACGCTGTTTGCCGCCTTTCTCTACTTCGATCTCGCCTTCATGGTGTGGGTGCTGCTTGGCCCGCTCGGCGTGCAGATCGCCCAGGACCTGCAGCTCACGCACGCCCAGAAGGGCTTCATGGTGGCGGTGCCGGTGCTGGCCGGCGCGCTGCTGCGCATGCTGATGGGCGTACTGGTCGATCACCTGCAACCGAAGAAGGCCGGCGCCATCGGTCAGGTCATCGTCATCGCGGCGATGTTCGTCGCCTGGCAGTTCGGCATCCACAGCTACGAACAGGCGCTGCTGCTCGGCTGCTTCCTCGGCTTCGCCGGCGCCGCCTTCGCGGTCGCGCTGCCGCTGGCCTCGCGCTGGTATCCGCCGGAGCACCAGGGCACGGCGCTGGGCATCGCCGGCGCCGGCAACTCGGGCACCGCACTGGCCGCGCTGTTTGCACCGGGTCTGGCCGCGGCCTTCGGCTGGGTCAACGTGTTCGGCCTGGCGCTGATCCCACTGGTGGCCGTCTTCATCTTCTACCTGCTGGTGGCGAAAGACGCGCCCGAATGCCCGCCGCCGAAGACGCTGGCCGAATACCTGAAGGTGCTGAAGGACCGCGACGCATGGTGGTTCATGTTCTTCTACAGCGTCACCTTCGGCGGCTTCGTCGGTCTCGCCTCCTCGCTCACCATCTACTTCAACACCCAGTACGGGCTGGACGCGAAGATGGCCGGCTACTTCACCGCCGCCTGCGTGTTCGCCGGCTCACTGGTGCGGCCGATCGGCGGCAACCTGGCCGACCGCATCGGCGGCATCCGCACGCTGAGCATGATGTACGTGATCGCCGCCGCCTTCCTGTTCGGCGTCAGCTTCGGCCTGCCGCAGGCGTGGATGGCGGTGGTCGTATTCGTCGGTGCCATGCTGGCGCTGGGCATGGGCAACGGCGCGGTGTTCCAGCTGGTGCCGCAGCGCTTCCGTCGCGAGATTGGCGTGATGACCGGTCTGGTCGGCATGGCCGGCGGCATCGGCGGCTTCTACCTTGCGTCCTCGCTCGGTTACTCGCGCGAAGTCACCGGCAGCTACCAGACCGGTTTCGTCGTGTTCGCCGTGCTGGCGGTCGCCGCGCTGGTCGGCCTGACCCGCGTGAAGACGCGCTGGCGCACCACCTGGGGTGCGGCACACCTGACGTCGGCGCGCATCTGAGCAGGGCAGCCTCATGACGCTCGCAGTGTCCATCGGTCAGTGCTCGATCACCGGTCCGCGACCACGCAACGAGGACTTCGTCGGCGCGGTCACGCCGGTTGGCGAGACGCTGGACGCCAAGGGCGTGCTGCTGGCGGTGGCCGACGGTGTCGGCGGCCACGCCAAAGGACGCGAAGCGGCCGAGTTCACGGTGCGCGGGCTGCTCAACGACTATTACGCGACGCCCGACACCTGGCGCATCGCGCAGGCGATCGATCAGGTGCTGGGCGCGCTGAACCGCTGGCTGGTCGCGCATGCCGCGCGCACCCGCGAATCCGCCGGCATGGCCACCACGCTGTCAGCGCTGGTGCTGCGCGGCACCCGC
This sequence comes from Methyloversatilis sp., assembly GCF_965284615.1. GTDB lineage: Bacteria > Pseudomonadota > Gammaproteobacteria > Burkholderiales > Rhodocyclaceae > Methyloversatilis. The sequence continues at coordinate 1,990,365 of NZ_OZ260098.1, read as the reverse complement.
TGGCACCTGGCCCACGTCGGCGATTCGCGCATCTACCTGTATCGCGACGGCAGTCTCACGCAGCTGACCGAAGACCACACCTGGGCCCACCCGGAACTGTCCAACGTGCTGCACCGCGCGGTCGGCCTCGATGCGCGCCTGGCGGTTGACCACGCCGACGGCGAGCTGGAAATCGGCGACACCTTCGTGCTGATGAGCGACGGTGTGTGGAACACGCTGCGCGACGACAGCATCGCCGCCGTGCTGGCGCGTGGCGGCGACGCCGAGTCGCTGGCGTTGACGCTGGTGCTGCAGGCCGAAGCGCGCGGCGCCAACGACAACTGCACCGCACTGGTCGCCCGCGTCAACGCGCTGCCGCAGGCCGCACTGCGCGACCGTCTCGCCGAGGCGGCCGGCCTGTCGCTGCCGCACCGGCTGACAATCGGCGAGGAACTGGACGGCCTGCGCGTCGAGGCGGTGCTGCACGAGTCGCGCGTCACCCTGCTCTACCGCGTCACCGATCTGGCCAGTGGCGAGGCGCGCGTGCTGAAAACGCTGCGCGAGGACGCCGACCCGGACGCCGTCGCTGCACTGGTGCACGAAGAATGGCTGGCACGTCGCGTGGTGTCGCCGCAGTTCCCGCAGGTGATCGGCCACCCGCGCAGCCGCCTCTATTACCTGATGAGCTGGCACGAAGGCGCCAGCCTGCGCGCGCGCCTCGATGCCGGCCATCACTTCAGTACCGAACAGGTGGTCAAGCTGGGCTGCAGCGTGCTGCGCGCGCTCGGCACGCTGCACCGTCTGGGCATCGTCCATCGCGACATCAAGCCGGACAACCTGCACCTCGACAGCCAGGGCATGCTGCGCGTACTCGATCTGGGCGTCGCCGCGTCCGACGGCGAGGACTTCAAGGAGATCAACAACCCGGGCACGCCCAGCTATATGGCCCCGGAGCTTTTCTCTGGCCAGACCGCCAGCGAATCGAGCGATCTGTTCGCGCTCGGCGTCACCCTCTACCAACTGCTGACCCGCCACTACCCGTGGGGCGAGATCGAGCCCTTCCAGCGTCCGCGCTTCGGCGAACCGGTGCCGCCCACACGCTATCGCCCCGACGTACCCGAGTGGCTCGAAGCGGTGCTGCTGAAAGCCATCGGCCGCAGCCCCGACGCGCGCTTCGAAACCGCCGAGGAGTTCCTGCTCGCACTCGAACGCGGCGCCCACCGCCCGCTCGCGCTGCCGCGCCGCGCACCGCTGGTCGAGCGCATGTCGGTGCGCCTGCTGCGCGTGCTGCTGGTGGTGTCGCTGCTGTTCAACATCCTGCTGCTGTGCGCGCTGCTGCGCTGAGGATGCCCCGCCCCGACAGCGCACCAGTCGCATGCATTCACAGGTCATTGCGCCCCGGCGCGGAGCGCCGACAGCCCGAACCGCACCGGTTCGCACGCGAATCGCCCCTCAGTGACGTGGCATACCCCTTGCTAAAAGTCTCGCGGAGACACACAACATGACCCAGAGCCAACACGAAACCCGCTCGACCTGCTGCTACTGCGGTGTCGGGTGCGGCGTGATCATCGAACACGACGGCAGCCGCATCACCGGCGTAAAGGGCGACCCCGACCACCCGGCCAACTTCGGCCGTCTGTGCACCAAGGGTTCGACCCTGCACCTGAGCGCCCGCCCGGACACGCGCGCGCTCCACCCCGAGCTGCGCACCGCGCGCGACCTGCCGCGCAGCCGCACGAGCTGGGACGCCGCGCTGGCGCACGCCGCCGACCGCTTCGCCGCCATCATCGACGAGCACGGTCCGGACGCGGTCGCCTTCTACATTTCCGGCCAGCTGCTGACCGAGGACTACTACGTCTTCAACAAGCTTGCCAAAGGGCTGATCGGCACCAATAACGTCAACACCAATTCGCGACTCTGCATGAGTTCGGCGGTGTCCGCCTACAAGCAGACGCTGGGGGCCGACGCCCCGCCTTGCAGCTACGAAGACATCGACCACACCGACTGCCTGCTGATCGCCGGCGGCAACCCGGCCTACGCTCACCCCATCGTCTATCGCCGCATCGAAGACGCGCGCCGTGCCAATCCGGCGATGAAGATGATCGTCGTCAACCCGCGCCGTACCGATACCGCCTCCGACGCCGACCTGCACCTGCCGCTGCTGCCGGGCACCGACATCTGGCTGTACAACGCGATGCTGCACGTGCTGCTGTGGGAAGGTCACGCCGACGACACGTTCATCGCCGCGCACACCGAAGGCTTCGCCGAGTTGCGCAAGCACGTGCGCGACATCACACCGGCGGTCGCGGCCGAGGTGTGCGGCCTGCGCGCCGAGGACATCGTCACCGCCGCCAAGTGGTTCGGCGAATCGAAGGCTGCAATGTCGATGTGGTGTCAGGGCCTGAACCAGTCGCATCACGGCACGCATAACGGCACGGCGCTGATCGCGCTGCACCTGGCCACCGGCCAGATCGGTCGCCCCGGCGCCGGCCCGTTCTCGCTGACCGGCCAGCCCAATGCGATGGGCGGTCGCGAAGTGGGCGGCATGGCCAACCTGCTGTCGGCCCACCGCGACATGGCCAACGCCGAACACCGCGCCGAAGTGGCCGCGCTGTGGGGCCTGCCGGACGTGCCGTCGCAACCCGGGCTGACCGCGGTCGAGCTGTTCGATGCGGTGCGCGACGGCAAGGTGAAGGCGGTGTGGATCGCCTGTACCAACCCGGCGCACTCGATGCCGGATCAGACGCGCATCATCGAAGCGCTGAAAGCGGCTGAATTCGTCGTCGTGCAGGACGCCTACCGCGGCACCGAAAGCGCCGCCTTCGCCGACCTGCTGCTACCCGCCACCACCTGGGGCGAGAAAGAAGGCACGGTCACCAATTCCGAGCGGCGCATCACGCACGTCCATGCGGCGCTGCCTGCCGCCGGCGAGGCACGCGCCGACTGGGTGATCGCGCGCGACTTCGCACGCGCGCTCGGCGCCCGCCTGGGCCGCGACGCAGACGCGCTCTTCCCCTACGAAACAGCCGAGCAGGTCTTTGCCGAACACGTCGAGAGCACGCGCGGTCGCGACCTCGACATCACGGGCCTGTCCTATGCGGTGCTCGACCGCCTCGGTCCGCAGCAATGGCCCTTCCCGGCCGGCGCCGAAGGCGGTACCGCCACCCTTTACACCGATCGCCGCTTCGCCACCGCAAACGGTCGCGCCCGCTTCGTCGTGCCATCGGCCGCGACCACCGCCGAGAAGATCGACGCCCGCTACCCGCTGCACCTGAATACCGGCCGTCTGCGCGATCAGTGGCACTGCATGAGCCGCACCGGCCAGGTGGCGCGCCTGTACAGCCACGTTGACGAACCGCGAGTCGAGGTGCATGCCGACGACCTGGCCCGACGAGGACTGAAGGACGGCGATCTGGTGCGCATCAAGAGCCGCCGAGGCGAAATCGTGCTGCGTGCATACGCGAGCAACGCCCAGCGCCCGGGCAGCACCTTCGTCGCCATGCACTGGGGTCGCAACGCGCTGTCGAACAGCGGTGCCAATGCGCTCACCGCCGGTCGCGTCAACCCGTACTCGAAACAGCCGGAACTGAAGCACGCGGCGGTGCAGATGAGCCGCGCCGACCTGCCCTTCCAGGCGCTGCTCCTGCGTACCGAGGTCAGCGACGACGCGGCACAGCAGCTCACGCTGACGCGGATGGAAGCGCTCGCCCCACTGCTCGCCCGCTTCGCCTACGCCTCGCTGTCGATGGCCGGACGCGACCGCCCGGCGCTGGTGCTGCGCATCGCGCACGACCAACCGATTCCCGAAGACTGGCTGGCCGAACTCGACCGCCTGTGCGGCCTCGACCACCCGGCCTGTCTGGCCTACCGCGACGCGCGGCGCGACATCACCAAACGTGCGCTGATCGAGGACGGCCTGCTGACCGGCATCCGCCTGACCGGCGAAACCGCGGCCGCCGCCTGGCTGCGCGAGGTGATGGTCGAGCGCCAGCCGACGGCGGAACTGCGGCGCTGGCTGTTCGCACCGCTGGCGACGCCACCGGTCGCGGCAAAGAGCCGCGGCCGCATCGTCTGCAACTGCCTCGATGTTGCGGAACCCGACATCGTCGAAGCGATCGCAGGCGGAGCGGACCTCGACACCCTGCAGGCGACGCTGCGTTGCGGCACCTCCTGCGGCTCCTGCGTACCCGAACTGAAACGCATGCTCGACGCCCGACGGCAGGCGGCATGACAAGAAACTGAACTGGATGGAGCGCCGTACGCGATGCTGAGCCCACAGAGCCTGACTGAAATGCTGTCCGCGATCGGACGCGGCGACGACGCGCGTGACCTCGCCGAGACCGAGGCGCACGGCCTGTTCGCCGACATGCTGGATGGCCGCATACCGGCGCTCGAACTGGGTGCGGTGCTGGCCAGTCTGCGCTGGAAGCACGAGTCGGCGGACGAGCTCGCCGGCTTTGCACGCGCACTGAACGAGCGCGTTCCGACGCTGGAGCTGCCGCCGCATCTGCCGCGCATGGTGGTCATTCCGAGCTACGCCCGGGCCGGCCGCGCGCCCAACCTGATGCCGCTGCTGGCGCTGATGCTGGCGCGGCTGGACGTGCCGGTGCTGGTGCATGGTCTGAGCGGCGGCAATGCGCGGCCCGGCAGTCTCGACGTTCTGGAGCGACTGGGCCATCTGCCGTGCAGCACAGTGGCCGAAGCGCTGAACACGCTGCACGCCGGGCACTGCGCCATCCTGCCAACCGAAGTGTTGAACCCGTCGCTGGACAGCCTGATCCGGCTGCGCGAGCGCATGGGCCACCGCAATACCGCGCACGTCGTCGCCAAGCTGCTCGATCCGGCGCCGCTGCACAGCCTGCGCGTCATCTGCGTTGCCGACGCGCAGCTGCTGTCACGGCTGCACGACATGTTCCTGCGCACGCCGGAGCGCGCGCTGCTGATGCGCGCGCCCGACGACGACTCGTTCGCCGACCCGCTGCGCCGGCCGCGCATCGAACTGTTCGAGCGCGGCAGCGCGCGCATGCTGTTCGAGGCGGAAAGCGGCGCACTGCCGCTGACCAATCCACTGCCGCCGGGCGAGGATATCGACGGCACCGCCGACTGCATACGGGACATGCTCGAAGGTCATCGCGCAATTCCGCAGCCGCTGCTGAACCAGCTTGCCGCCTGCCTGTTCGGCAGCGGCGCGGCACGCGACCTCACGCACGCCAAGGCCACCGTGTCGCTCGGCCTCGCACACACCGCGCACTGAGGCCTGCACGAACGGACGCAGACGCCCTGCGCGGGCGCGTGCGCTTACGGGCCGTTGGCCGCCATCCAGGCGAGACAGCGCTTCCAGGCATCTGCCGCGTCGCCGGCCCGGTAGCTCGGGCGGTAGTCGGCGTGGAAGGCGTGCGGTGCGTCCGGGTAGAGCACGATGTCCGACTTGCGCGCCGCGGCAGACGTCAACTTCTTCAGCGCCGCGCGCATGGCGTTGACATCGCTGTTCGGAATGCCCTGGTCCTGACCACCGTAGAGCCCGAGCACCGGCGCGTGAATGCTGTCGACCACGTCGAGCGGATGCAGCGGTGTCAGTTCGCTCGGCACGCCATCGAGGCGTCCGTACCAGGCGACGCCGGAACGCAGCGCCGGCTGATGCGACGCGTAGAGCCAGGTGACGCGCCCGCCCCAGCAGAAGCCGGTCGCGTGCAGGCGCTTCACGTCGCCGCCCTGCTCGCGGGCCCACTCGACGCAGGCATCCATGTCGGCCATCACCTGAGCGTCAGCCACCTTCGACACGACGCGCTCGATGATTTCCTGCACGCTGCCGATCGCCGCCGGATCGCCGTGACGGAAGAACATTTCGGGCGCGACGGCCAGATAGCCTTCGTGTGCGAAGCGACGGCAGACGTCGCGGATATGCTCATGCACACCGAAGATTTCCGACACCACCAGCACCACTGGCGGCTTGCCCGGCTTGTCCGGCCGCGCGCTGAACAGTGGCAGCGCGCGGCCGTCGCTGGCGCGTGTTGACGACATGCCGGTCACCAGACCGCTGTCCGGCGTCGTGATCACCTGCTGCGCGATGACCGGTTGCACCGCGATGGCAAAGCCGGCTGCGCCGGCTCCAAGCAGGAAATCACGCCGGTGGGGATTGTCGGGCTGGGTCACGTCGGCACTCCTCTTGCGGTTCGAAAAGGGTTCAGCTTTCGAGGGTTCAGCGTTCGATGAAGCGCGGTTCAGGCGCCGGCGCCTCGTGTGCGTAGGCGTCGAGCTGGCGCGCCAGTTCGACGCGTCCGGCGGCGGCCGCCTGCGGCACGTAATTGCGGAACAGCTCCGCCACGGCGGCGCGCTCCCCACCCTGGAACTTGTCGGCCATCGGCATCAGCCGCTCGATCGCCTGCAGCCCCTCCGGCCACTTGCCCTGCGCCGCCAACGCGATCGACAGCTCGGCCAGGCGGCGCGCCAGCGGCAGATCAGGTGTGCTGCCTGCGCGCTGTTCTTCGAGTGCCAGCGTCTCGCGCAGCAGTTCCTCGGCGCCTTCCCAGTTGCCCAGCATGCGCTTGAGCTGCGCGTAGTTATATATGCGCTGCGAGCGCGCCTCGGCCGGCACGTTCTTGAAATCCGGATGGACCAGCGCCTTGTAGCACAGCTCGTCGGCCAGGCCGATGTTGTTGTCGGCCCGGGCGGCCAGGCATTCGCGGAACAGTCGGTCCGACGCGTTCTCCTGTGCCTGCGCGCCTCCAGCACAGGCCAGTGCGACGGCCAGCGCAAGCGCGCCACGGACGATGCGGAACTGCTTCATGGCTTGCTTCTCCTCGGTGTAGTTATGTGTCTCAGTCGAGACGTCTTCTGAATATCCACTCGGTGGCCGTCGAAGCCGCGGCGTCGAGCGCATAGCCCTCGACCGCGAAATCGCGCAGCGCGTCGGCATCGTCGATCCGCTTCTCCGCCGCATAGCGTGCCATCAAGCCGCGTGCGCGTTTGGCGAAGAAACTGATCACCTTGTAGTTGCCGCCCTTCCAGTCCTGGAACACGGGCTGGATCACCTGCGCCTTTAGTACCTTGCGTCGCACGGACTTGAAGTACTCATCGCTGGCGAGGTTGACCAGCACCGGGTGCGCATCGTTCTCGAACAGTGCATTGAGCGCCTGCGCGGGCAGATCGCCCCAGAACGCATACAGATCCTTGCCGCGCACGTTCGGCAGCCGGGTGCCCATTTCGAGCCGGTAAGGCAGCATCAGGTCGAGCGGTCGCAGCACGCCGTACAGGCCGGACAGGATGCGCACGTGCTGCTGCAGCCAGTCCAGCGCAGCGGGCGGCAGAGTCGGTGCATCGAGGCCCTCGTAGACATCGCCGTTAAAGGCGAGCACCGCCTGACGTCCCTGCGGCGCCGTGTAGTCGCGCGTCCAGTCGGCGTAGCGGGCGACATTGAGCGCCGCCAGCGGGTCGGAGATCGACATCAGCGACGCGATGTCCGCCGGGCTCTTGCGGCGCAGGATGTCTATCAGTTCGGCGGAGTGGTCGAGGAAATCCGGGCGGGTGGACTTTTTCGTGGCGAGCGGCGATTCGTAGTCGAGTGACTTGGCGGGCGACAGGACGATGATCATGGGGCTGGCTTGGCGAGCGATGAGACGTGGTGCGCGGATGGTAACGTGAGCCGACGGCGCTGCGCAGCAGCTTGCGGACGCACAAAAAGAAAACGGGAGTGTCGTCACTCGACACTCCCGCTTTCCCTGGCCGCGCCGGCGCATGCACCACCGTCACGCCATCCGCAGGCCCGCTACGCAGGCCTGCGAAACGAATCCGTTGCTTACTTCTTGTTGATCGACTTCTTCAGCGCTGCGCCTGCAGTGAACTTGGCAGTCTTGGCGGCCGGGATCTTGATCGTTGCGCCGGTGCGCGGATTGCGGCCGGTACGGGCAGCGCGCTTGCCGGTGGCGAAGGTACCGAAGCCCACGAGCGTGACCTTGCCGCCCTTCTTCAGTTCGGTGGTGACGGACTCGAGGAAACCATCGAGCATGCGGCCGGCGGCGGCCTTGGAAACATCGGCTTTCTTGGCGAGTGCTTCGATCAGTTCTGCTTTGTTCATCTAAGTCTCCTACTTGGTTGTACGCAAGGGCGCGCGGGAAAACCTGACGGGATGATAGTGAGGCCGGGCGCGCTTCACAAGCGGGTATGCGGACTTTCTTCATGAATTCTCGCGCCCTCCCGCAACATTTTCATCGCCAAGCCAGTTCCATGCCGGATTTCGGTGTTACCGGATGTGTGTGTTGGACACTGTTGCGAACGACCGGGCATAATCCGCGACCATGAAATTCCTGTTCGACCTGCTGCCGGTCCTGCTTTTCTTCGCAGCCTACAAGTTCGCCGGCGCGTCGCCCGAGGCCTCGCATGCGCTGGCAACCCAGCTGCTGGGTCAGGGCATCGTCGCCAGCCAGGCCCCCATACTGATCGCCACCGGCGTGGCCATCGTCGCGACGATAGGTCAGGTACTGTGGCTGATGGCGCGTGGCCGCAAGGTTCACACGATGCTGTGGGTGAGCCTGGCCATCATCGTCGTGTTCGGCGGCGCCACGCTGTTCTTCCACGACGCGACCTTCATCAAGTGGAAGCCGACCGTGCTCTACTGGCTGTTCGCGCTGACGCTGACGGTTTCTGTTCTCTTCCTCAAGCGCAATCTGATCCGCGCACTGATGCAGGAACAGGTGGAACTGCCCGAACCCGTATGGTCGCGGCTCAACGCGTCGTGGATCGCCTTCTTCACGGTGATGGGTGTACTCAACCTCTACGTGGCCTACAGCTACAGCGAGGAAGCGTGGGTGAACTTCAAGCTGTACGGCGGCATGGGTCTGATGTTCCTGTTCGTGCTCGCGCAAGGCTTCATGCTGTCGCGTCACATCGAAGAAAAGAATTCCTGATCCAATAGAGGACTGCATGTACTACGCATTGATGGGCGAAGACGTCCCCAACAGTCTCGATAAGCGGATGGCGGCCCGACCCGGTCACCTGGCCCGGCTGCAGGCGCTGCAGGACGAAGGCCGGCTGCTGATCGCCGGCCCGCTGCCTGCCGTTGACGCCGTCGATCCGGGTGCTGCCGGTTACACCGGCAGCCTCATCGTCGCCGAGTTCGAATCGCTGGAAGCGGCGCAGGAGTGGGCGCAAGAAGACCCCTACACCGTCGAGGGCGTGTTCGCCCGCATGACCGTGAAGCCCTTCCGCAAGGTGTTCCCGGCGTGAGCGACGCCGCTGCACTCGAAGCGACGATACGCGAGCGCCTCGCAACGCTTGCGCCATCGGCGCTCGAACTGATCGACGAGTCGCACCTGCACGCCGGTCACGCCGGCGCGCGTTCGGGCGGCCGGCACTATCGTCTGTCCATCGTGTCCGAGCAGTTCGACGGTCGGCGCACGATGGAACGTCACCGCATCATCTACGCTGCACTGGGCGACCTGATGCAGCGCGACATCCACGCCCTGTCCATCGTCGCACGCGCACCCGGCGAAAACGCCGCGCCGTGACGGACAGGCACAACGCAATCCGCAACCGGATTCCACCCGAAAGGTAAATCGATGAAACACACGCTTTCCGTCCTGACCCTCGCCGTGATGACCGCATTCGCCGCACCCGCCATGGCGCAGAAGGCCAAGGAGAAGGCTGCAGCGCCCGCCGCCGCGCCGGCCGAAGGCGTGCTCGCTACGGTCAATGGCAAGGCGATCCCGCAGGGCCGCGCCGACATCATGATCCGCAACCAGGTGGCCCAGGGCCAGCAGGACGGCGACCAGCTGCGCAACGCCGTGCGCGAGGAACTGATCCGCCGCGAAGTGCTGACCCAGGCCGCTGCCGCCAAGGGCATGGACAAGAACGCCGCGCTGATGCACCAGGCCGAACTGGCCAAGCAGGCGGTGCTGATCCAGGCCTACCTGCAGGATTACGTGCGCAGCCACCCGGTCACCGAAGACACGATCAAGGCCGAGTACGAGAAGATCAAGACCGGTCTGGGCAACAAGGAATACAAGGCGCGCCACATCCTGGTGAAGACCGAGGACAAGGCGAAGGAAATCATCGGCAAGCTGCAGGCCGGCGAGAAGTTCGAGGACCTGGCCAAGGATTCCGAAGATCCGGGCTCGAAGGACCGCGGCGGCGACCTCGGCTGGAGCGCGCCGGCGCAGTACGTGAAACCCTTCTCGGAAGCGCTGGTCAAGCTCGAGAAGGGCAAGTTCACGCCGCAACCGGTGCGCAGCGACTTCGGCTACCACATCATCAAGCTGGAAGACGTGCGCGACCTGAAGCTGCCGTCCTATGATGAAGCAAAGCCGCAGATCGCCCAGCGTCTGGAGCAGCAGACCATCGCCGCCCACGTGAACGAACTGCGTCAGAAGGCCGCGATCAAGTAATCACCCGGCGCCGCCCGCCTCATGGCGCGTCGCCTCAACCCCGCGTTCACCCGGCCGTAAAAACGGTCGGATGGACCGAGGACGGAAGGACGCGACATGGGACAGCACGCACCCGAGCAGGGCCTGGAACCGGCGCACGAGCCGGAGTCGATGCTGCGCCTGTGGTGGCGCTTCATCTGGCCCTTCCTCTACTTCCGCGACTGTACGCGCGGCTCCTCGATGGAGCGCGTGCAGAGCTACCGTCACAATCGCTCGATGCGGCGCCACCTGCCGGGCTTCATCGTCAAGTGGCTGCTGTTCACGGCCTTCTGGTTTGCCTTCGGCATGATGTTCGACGAGTTCGCCGGCCTGGTGATTCCGGCCGCGTGCTGCTTCGTCACTGGCACCTGGACCGGCATCGTCGCCATCGTTCTCGCCGTGGCGTGGACCTGGCTGGAGCGCTTCCCCGAACTGTACTGATCGCCGGGGAAACGCTCCGTCCGCTCAACGTGCGGCCAGTCGTGCCGCCTGCTGCGCGATGCGCGCACCGAACAGGCGCGCCGTCTTCAGATCGCCTTCGACCATTTCATCGACTGACGCATCCGACGGCGTAGCCGCCATCGCACCGGCGAAGGACGCCACGTAGTTGATGTCCTCGCGCGTCGCCGCCTTGCTGTTACTCGGCATCAGGCCGGTACCGACCCACAGCATGCTGTGCTGCATCGCCAGCGTCATGAAGTAGTGCAGCGTCGAGTGCTTGTCGCCGTTCATCGAGGCCGAGTTGGTGAAGCCTGCCGCCAGCTTGTCCTTCCACTGCTGCGTGAACCACGGCTTCGAGGTCGCGTCGGCGAATTTCTTGAACTGCCACGACACGGTGCCCATATAGGTCGGGCTGCCGAACACGATGGCGTCCGCCGCCTGCAGCGTCGCCCAGGCCGACTCCGGCACATTGCCTTCGGCGTCAATTTCGATCTGCTGCACCTGCGCACTTTCGGCCGCGCCGTCGGCGACCGCTTGCGCCATGCGGCGGGTGTGGCCGTAGCCGCTGTGATAAACGATGGCAACCTGCGTCATGCTGTTCTCCCTTCAGTAGTGGAATGACTGCCCAGATCGAACAGCAGCGCGTGTGCGCCACGCCCCTGTTCGAGTACAACTTCGTCTTCATGCTCGATGCGCAGCGCATCGCCGCTTTCCAGGCGCTGGCCGTTCACCGTCAGTTCGCCGTCGATCAGGTGCACATAGGCCTTGCGGCCGGCGGCGAGGGGGTGGGTGAGCGGCGCGTGACCGCTGTCGAGGCGGCTCGCGTACAGCGCAACGTCGGCGTGGATGGTGAGCGCGCCGTCGCGCCCCTCCGCATTCACAAGCGGCAGCAGACGGCCCTGCCGCGCGCTGTCGGCGAAATGCTGCTGCACGTAGCCGGGGGCGATGCCACGCGATTCCGGCAGCAGCCAGATCTGCAGCATGCGCACCGGTGTCGTCGCGGCGTGGTTGAACTCGCTGTGCTTGACGCCAGTGCCGGCGCTCATGCGCTGCACGTCGCCAGCGCGCAGCACGCCGGTATTGCCGAGTGAATCGCGGTGCGTCAGTTCGCCAGCGAGCACCACGGTGACGATTTCCATGTCGCGGTGCGGATGGGTGCCGAAGCCGCCTGACGGCTCTATCGTGTCTTCCATCAGCGCGCGCAGCGTGCCGAAACCCATGTGTGCCGGGTCGTAGTAGTCGGCGAAGGAAAAGCTGAAATGCGACTGCCCCCAGCCGTGGTCGTCGAAACCGCGTTCGGAAGATTTGCGCAGACTGATCATTGCCCATCTCCTTGATGTGTTGGTTGATGGCTGAATTGTGGCGACGGGCGGATCGACGATGGCGGCACGTCGCTGATATCATCATTCAAATTATTTGAACGAGCACATCGCCCCCACCGTGTCCGAACGCGACCATCCGCTGACGCCCGAAGCGATCCGTCTGATCGCCACCATCGACGAAGCCGGCAGCTTCGCCGCCGCCGCACGCGTGCTCGGCAAGGTGCCGTCGGCACTGAGCTACAGCGTGCGCCAGCTCGAAGACGCGCTCGACGTGCTGCTGTTCGACCGCGCCAGCCGCACTGCGGTGCTGACGCCGGCCGGCCGCGAACTGCTGGTCGAGGGCCGTCGCCTGCTGCTTGAAATGGACGCCGTCGCCAGCCGCGTCAAGCGCGTCGCCAGCGGCTGGGAAGGCCAGCTGGCGATCGCCGCCAACGCACTGCTGTGCCCGCATACGCTGCTCGATCTTGTCGACGGCTTCTACGCCCAGCGCGACACCGCGCGCCTGCCGCCGCCGACGCGCATCCGTCTGCGCCAGGAGGTGCTGTCCGGCACCTGGGAAGCGCTGCTGTCCGGTGCCGCCGACCTCGCCATCGGCGTTGACGCCGACGACACGCGGGTCAGCGGCGTGCAGGTCGAGGCGCTCGGCGACATCCCCTTCGTGTTCGTCGTGGCGCCGCATCACCCGCTGGCGCGCGTCGCCGAACCGCTGGACCCGGCGATGATCCGCATGCACCGCGCGGTCGCCATCGCCGACAGCGCGATGAAGCTGTCGCCGGTGTCGCGCAATCTGCTGCCCGGGCAGGACGTGCTCACGGTGCCAACGCTGGACATGAAGATAGATGCGCAGCTGCGCGGCCTCGGCTGCGGCTTCCTGCCAGAGGCGCGCGTGCGCGCCCACATCGAGGCCGGACGGCTGGTCGAAAAGGCGACCGGCGAGGACAAAGTCGCCCGCTTCACCATCGCCTGGCGCAGCGCCGGACAGCGCGGGCGCGCGCTCGACTGGTGGCTGCAGCAACTGGCCAGCCCGCGCACCCGCCGCGCCCTGCTCGAAGGCGTGCCGGCATGAGCGCGCAACGCCTGCCGGTGGTGCTGCTGACCGGCTTTCTTGGCGCCGGCAAGACCACGCTGCTGAACCGCCTGCTTGCGCGTGCCGACATGGCCGACACGCTGGTCATCGTGAACGAGTTCGGCGAGGCCTCGCTCGATCACCGGCTGGTCACGCACACCGCCGACCAGACCGTGGTCGAACTGGCCAGCGGCTGCGTCTGCTGCACGCTGCGCGGCGACCTCGCGCAGACCTTGCGCGACGCACACTGGCGCTTCGCCCGCGCCGGTCGTCGTCAGTTCGAGCGCATCGTGATCGAAACCACCGGGCTGGCCGACCCGGCGCCGGTGCTGCGCACGCTGGCGGCCGATGCGCGCGTGGTCGAGCGCTACCGGCTGAGTTGCACGCTTACCGTGGTCGATGCCACGCACGCCGCGGCGACGCTGGCCATGCGGCCGGAAGCGGTGCGCCAGGTCGCCGCCGCCGACCGCCTGCTGATCAGCAAAACCGACCTCGCCGACGCCGCTGCGATCGCCACGCTGCGGCAGACGCTGGCCGCGCTGAACCCGTTCGCGCCGCAGCTCGACCTGCAGACCGCCAGCCTCGGACCAGCGCTGTTCGACCCGCCCGCCGTCATGCGCTATCGCGCCGCGCCACCGACCATCGCCGCGCCGCACGCCGTGCGGGCCGACAGCACCCTGATCGAACAGCCGCTGCAGCGCGCGCAGATCGACGCCTGGCTCGCCGCATGGCCGGACATCGCCGGCCCCGGTCTGTTGCGCATGAAGGCCCTGTTCGACGTCGCCGGCGAATCGCGCCCGCTGGTCGTGCAGGGCGTGCAGCACGCGCTCTATCCGCCGACACTCCTGCCCGCCTGGCCCGACGCCGCGCGCGGCTCGACCGTCGTGTGCATCACCCAGGGCATAGCCGACACGCGTCTGCAGGCCTGGCTGTCCGCGCTTCATCACGATTGAACCCGCGCGCCGTCGCTTCGCTCACAATGCAGTCTTCCGCACGTACCAACGCATTCATGTCAGCCGCACACAAACGACTCGACGAGATCGAGTTCGACAACCTGTTCGTTCGCAGCCTGCCGGCCGATCCATCGGACCTCATCCGCTCCCGCCAGGTGCGCAACGCGTCCTACACCTTCACGCCGCCGACGCCGGTGGCCGCACCCGCACTGCTGGCCTGGTCCGACGTGCTCGGCGCCCAGCTCGGCCTCGCCCGCCCGGCGCAGGTTGACGCCGCGGTCGAGGCGCTGGCGGGCAATCGCGTGCTGCCCGGTATGCAGCCCTACTCCGCGCGTTACGGCGGCCACCAGTTCGGCAACTGGGCCGGTCAGCTCGGCGACGGCCGCGCCATCACGCTGGGCGAAATGTTCGACATCCATGGTCAGCGGCAGGAACTGCAGCTGAAGGGCGCCGGACCGACGCCCTATTCCCGTCGCGCCGATGGCCGCGCCGTGCTGCGTTCGTCGGTGCGCGAATTCCTGTGCAGCGAGGCGATGTTCCACCTCGGCATTCCGACCACGCGCGCGCTGAGCCTGGTCGCCACCGGCGACCAGGTGGTGCGCGACATGTTCTACGACGGTCGCCCCGAGTACGAACCGGGCGCCATCGTCTGCCGCGTCGCACCCAGCTTCGTGCGCTTCGGCCACTTCGAAATCCTGACCTCGGAGCAGGAACTGCCGCTGCTGCGCCAGCTCGCCGACTGGGTGATGACGCATCACTACCCCGGCATCACCTCCTACGCCGAATGGTTCGCCGAAATCTGCCGTCGCACCGCAACGCTGATGGTGGACTGGATGCGCGTCGGCTTCGTGCATGGCGTCATGAACACCGACAACATGTCCATCCTCGGTCTGACCATCGATTACGGCCCCTACGGCTGGCTCGAAGGCGTGGACATGATGTGGACGCCGAACACCACCGACGCCCAGGGCCGCCGCTACTGCTACGGCCGGCAGCCGCAGATCGGCTACTGGAATCTCACCCGCCTGGCCGCCGCGCTGGCGCCGCTGATCGAGGACCGCGACGCCATCGACGCCGCGCTCGAAGGCTATGAACAGACCTTCGCCGACGGCTGGACCGCGATGCTGGCCAACAAGCTCGGCCTGCCGCTGCCGGCAGCCGGCGACGACGCCGACCAGGACATGCGTAGCCGTCTGCTCCAGTTGCTGCAGCACGAAGAGTGCGACTTCACGATCTTCTTCCGCCGCCTCGCCGAGGTGCCGCTCGCCGCTGCCGCCGCAGGCGACGCGGCGGCGCTTGCACCGCTGCACGAGGCCTTCTACAGCGGCGAAGGACCGTCGCCCGAGCACGGCCGCGACCTGCTCGACTGGCTGCAGCAGTGGGCGCAGCGCGTGGTTGCCGGCGGCGAGCCGGATGCCGCGCGCATCGCCCGCATGAACGCCACCAATCCGAAGTACATCGTCCGCAACTGGCTCGCCCAGCGCGCGATCGACGATGCCACCGCCGGTGACACCGGCATGATCGAGCGTCTGCTGAAGATGATGCAGCGCCCCTACGACGAACAGCCGGAATTCGACGACCTCGCCGGCCGCCGCCCGGAATGGGCGCGCAACAAGCCCGGCTGTTCCGCACTGTCCTGCAGCTCATGAACCTGACCAGCCTGCGCACCCACTGCTACCACGGCCTCGAAGCCGGTCCGAAACTGATCGTGCTCGGCGCCGTGCACGGCAACGAAACCTGCGGCACCCAGGGCATCGCCCGCGTCCTCGGCGAACTCGACCGCGGCGAGCTGCGCATCCTGCGCGGCTCGGTCACCTTCGTGCCGGTCACCAACCCGCTCGCCTATCTGCGCGGGCAGCGCGCGGGCGATCGCAACCTGAACCGCAACCTCGGCCCGAAGGACGCACCACAGGACTACGAGGACCGCATCGCCAACGCACTGTGTCCGCTGCTGGCGGCGCACGAGGTGCTGCTCGACCTGCATTCCTTCCACACCGGCGGCGAGCCCTTCGCCATGCTGGGCCCGCAGGACAACACCGGCCCGCTCGAACCCTTCGCCCACGCCGCAGCCGAAGAGGCGATGGCGCTGCGACTCGGTGCGCGTCGCCTGGTAGAAGGCTGGCTCGAAACCTATGCCGCCGGCGTGCGCACCCGGCTCGCGCGCACCGCGCCGACCGAGCGCGCGCAACTGCTCAGCACCGACCCCGACTACGGCGTCGGCACCACCGAATACATGCGCCGCCTGGGCGGCTACGCGATCACGCTCGAATGCGGCCAGCACGAAGACCCGGCCGCACCCGACTTCGCCTGGCGGGCGATCCGCAACACCCTCGCCCACCTCGGCCTGACCGACGACGCCCCGCCGCCGGCCCGCACCGACTGCGAACTGCTGAAGCTGGTCGAAGTGATCGACCGGCTGCACGCCGGCGACACCTTCGCCCGCCCCTGGGCCAGCTTCGACCCGGTGTCCGCCGGTGACCTGATCGGCACGCGCGAGGACGGCAGCGAAGTGCGCGCCCAGCGCGACGGCTTCATCGTGTTCCCGAACCCCGCCGCCACGCCGGGCAACGAGTGGTTCTATTTCGCCCGGCGCAGCGAGCGCGTCCTGCACGGCTGACGCCGAGCCCGTGGGAGCGAGCTTGCTCGCGATAGCAGACTGAATCGAAGCCGACGGCCAGCTACCGCCGAGTCGCGGTCAGAAGACCGCTCCCACAGGAACCGCGCCCGGTCGGCGGTCGGAGCCGATGTTCTGTGGGAGGGGTCTTCTGACCCCGACAGCAGCCTGCATCGAAGCCTGCGGACAGCAGCGGCCGCATCGCGGCCAAGGCCGCTCCCACAGGGATCGCGCCCGATCGGCGGTCGGAACCGGACTTCTGTGGAAGGGGTCTTCTGACCCCGACCGCGGCCTGCATCGAAGCCAGCGGACAGCAGCGGCCATGTCGCGACCAAGGCCGCTCCCACAGGGATCGCGCCCGATCGGCGGTCGGAGCCGGGGTGCTGTGGGAGGGGTCTTCTGACCCCGACAGCGGCCTGCACCGAAGCCTGCGGACAGCAAAGGCCGTATCGCGGCCAAGGCCGCTCCCACAGGGATCGCGCCCGATCGGCGGTCGGAGCCGATGATCTGTGGGAGGGGTCTTCTGACCCCGACAGCTGCCTGGATCGAAGCCTGCGGTCAGCAGAGGCCGTATCGCGGCCAAGGCCGCTCCCACAGAGGTCGCTCTCACAGGGATCGTGCCCGGTCGGCGGTCGGAGCCGATGTTCTGTGGGAGGGGTCTTCTGACCCCGACAGCTGCCTGCATCGAAGCCTGAGGACAGCAGCGGCCGCATCGCGGCCAAGGCTGCTCTCACAAGGAGTGCCGCCCGTGACCAGCGGTAATTACCGCCACGTCTTTCCCCACCCCCGCGCCCTCGCATTGTCATGGTGCACCGCAATCGCCCGCCCGGCCGTGGGCATCGCAGCCAATGCCAGCAGGGGCGCGGACGACCGCCGGAACGCGCCCCTGTCAAGGCTGTCCGACCTCGTATCAGCGGCCTAGAATCGAAAGATTCACGTCAGGGAGGAGCCCACACATGCAACAGATCGATCTTGTCCCACTGACCGAAGAGGAAAAAATCGCCTGCCTGCCGGAGCAGGAAATTTCAGGCGAAGTGCTGATCGAGAAGTACGCCAAGGGCGGCGAAACCACTGTCGCTGAAGTGCGTCGCCGCGTGGCGAAGGCACTGGCCCAGGCCGAGGCAGAAGACCGCCGCGCGCATTGGGAAGCAAAGTTCCTCGAAGCGCAGGACCGCGGCTTCGTGCCCGCCGGCCGCATCAGTTCGGCCGCCGGCACCAACCTCACCGCCACGCTGATCAATTGCTTCGTGCAGCCGGTCGGCGACTCCATCACCGAAATCGAGGACGAGCGCCCCGGCATCTACACCGCGCTGGCACAGGCCGCCGAAACGATGCGTCGCGGTGGCGGCGTCGGTTACGACTTCTCCAGCATCCGCCCGGTCGGCGCCCGCGTGCGCGGCACGCAGTCGCGCGCCTCCGGCCCGGTCAGCTACATGCGCGTGTTCGACCGCTCGTGCGAGACGGTGGAATCCGCCGGCAGCCGCCGCGGCGCCCAGATGGGCGTGCTGCGCTGCGATCACCCTGACATCGAACAGTTCATCCACGCCAAGGACGGCGGCGACCTGACCAATTTCAACGTGTCGGTCGGCGTGACCGACGTGTTCATGAAGGCGGTCGAAGCCGACACCACGGTTGATCTGGTGCACAAGGCCGAGCCGGCACGTGACCTGAAAGCGGCCGGCGCCTACCAGCGCGAGGACGGCCTGTGGGTCTACGCCAAGCCGCGTGCGCGCGATCTGTGGGACCAGATCATGCGCTCGACCTACGACCACGCCGAGCCGGGCATCCTCTTCCTCGACCGCATCAACCGCGACAACAACCTCTATTACTGCGAGCGCATCGAGGCGACCAACCCCTGCGCCGAACAGCCGCTGCCGCCCTACGGCTGCTGCGACCTGGGTTCGATCAATCTGGTGCGCTTCGTGAAGCGGCCCTTTTCCGAAGCGGCCGAGTTCGACTTCGACGGCTTCCGCGAAGTGGTGGCCATCGCCATCCGCATGCTGGACAACGTGCTCGACGTGACGCACTGGCCGCTCACGCAGCAGCATGACGAAGCGATGGCCAAGCGCCGCGTCGGCCTCGGCTTCACCGGCCTCGGCGACACCCTCATCATGCTGCGCCAGCGCTACGACTCGCAGGAAGCGCGGCTGATGGCCTCGCGCATTTCCGAAGTCATGCGCGACGCCGCCTACCTCGCCTCGGTCGAGCTGGCCAAGGAGCGCGGCAGCTTCCCGCTGTTCAACGCCGACATGTACCTGTCGGGCGGCAACTTCGCGTCGCGCCTGCCGGCCGAGGTGAAGGAGCAGATCCGCAAGCACGGCCTGCGCAATTCGCACCTGCTGTCGATCGCGCCCACCGGCACCATTTCGCTGGCCTTCGCCGACAACGCCAGCAACGGTATCGAACCGCCCTTCTCCTGGACCTACACGCGCAAGAAGCGCATGGCCGACGGCACCTTCAAGGAATACGCGGTCGAGGACTACGCCTGGCGCCTGTTCAAGCACCTCGGCGGCGACATGGACAAGCTGCCGCCCTGGTTCGTCACCGCGCTCGAAATTTCCGCCGCCGCGCACAAGGACATGGTGGCCGCGGTCGCGCCCTACATCGACACCTCGATCTCGAAGACGGTGAACGTGCCGGCCGACTACCCCTACGCCGACTTCGAGGACCTCTACCTCGCCGCCTGGAAGGCCGGCCTCAAGGGCCTCGCCACCTACCGCCCGAACAGCGTGCTCGGCAGCGTGCTGTCGGTTGACACGCCGAAGAGCGAAGAGAAGAAGCAGCCGCACGACGTCGAACTGGTCACCGGCGGCGCCAACCAGCGCCTGTCGATCGGCGCGCTGCCGGCGCCGGTGCTGGCCAGCCTGCGCTGGCCGGGACGGCCGGACATGAGCGACGGCAACCCGAGCTGGACCTATATGCTGAAGACGCCGGGCGGCGAATTCGCGCTGTTCGTCGGCCACACCGAGAACGAAGGGCCGGACGGCCGCATCCAGCCGCTGCCCTTCGAAGTGTGGGTCAATGGCGCCAACCAGCCGCGCGGCCTCGGCGCCGTCGCCAAGACGCTGTCGATGGACATGCGCGCCAACGATCCGGGCTGGCTCAAGCTCAAGCTCGACGTGCTGGCCAAGACTGTCGGCGACGCCAGCTTCGACCTGCCTTTCCCGCCGACCGGCGAACACCGCCGCATGCCGGGCGTGGTCGCCGCCTTCGCCAACGTCATCCGCTACCGCTGCGACAAGCTGGGCGCGCTCGACCGCGAAGCGCCGACGCCGGTGCTCGACACCCTGTTCGCGGTGCAGGAGCCGAAAACCGGCACCGACGGCACGCTGAGCTGGACGGTGGACATCAGCAATCCGGCAACCGGTGAAGACTTCGTGCTCGGCCTGAAGGAAATCACCCTGCCCGGCGGCGAAACGCGGCCCTACTCGGTGTGGCTGTCCGGCAACTACCCGCGCGCGCTCGACGGCCTCACCCGCATCCTCGCACTCGACATGCGCGTGATGGACCCGGCCTGGATAGGCATGAAGCTGCGCAAGCTCATCAGCTATCCGGAACCGCTGGGCGACTTCATGGCCTTCGTGCCCGGCACCCGCCGCCAGCAGAACTGGCCGTTGACCGTCGCCTACGTCGCCCGCCTCATCATCCACCGCTACGCCATGCTGGGCATCCTCGACGAGGACGGCTACCCCACCCGCGAAATGGGCATCCTCGAAGCCCCGCGCGGCGACGATGAACCCAAGCTGATGCAGGGCGCGCTGTGCAACGAATGCGGCAACCAGTCGGTCATCCGCAAGGACGGCTGCGATTTCTGCACGGCCTGCGGGGCGGTGGGGAGTTGCGGCTGACGTCAAGGCCCGCAAGGGCGGACCGCTGAAACGGAAAGGGCCTGTCGGAAGACAGGCCCTTTTTTTGTCTGGCGGAGCTCGAACCCACCGTCGCCGCGCGCGATCTTCGCCACCTCATCGGCCAAAAGTCTGATGCGCGGAAGAACCGCAGCAGCATGAGCTAACTTCCGTGCGATGCCTGTAGGGAGCGTGTCCGGTTTCGGGATTTGTTCGTGCTGCGAGTAAACGTGGAAGAAAACGGAGAGGATTGAAATGAAAAAGAAATCCAGTGTCCAGTTTGTTCGTTTATCCGGACACCGCCCGTCTTATCGGACGAAAATGTAGTCCACCTCACGTCATGCCTCTTAGAATCGATCGCCATGTCATTTGACCTACAAGTAACGACAGCGGTTGCGGGTGCAGTCGTAAGCCTAATCGCGGCGCTTGGTACCAGCTACTTGAAGGAATTCTTCGAGCGCATCCAGCGGCGAGAACGGGACAAGACTGAAAAGGCCGCACGACGCCAAGTTACGGAAATTAGCGTCAGCATCGGCGGCATTCGTCTATCTCATCAATTCGAACATGCTGGCGCACCGCAGGCCCAAGTCACTAATCAACTTCTAAAGGAAGTTGAGCAGGGCATTGTGCAAGGTGTCTCTGAACAACAGGGCATCACAAAGGATCAAGTTGCAACCGAGGTTGACGAAAGAATGAAGGGCCTAAAGGAGCGACTCCAGGCAATCGAGAATCGCTTTCCTGATGAGGCGTCGATAGACAAGATTGCCTCAATCAATGACGCTCTGTTCGCACAACGCATCGATCAACTGTCTGAGCGCCTTGATAAGATCGAAGAGAAAATTCTCAGCAAATGGGACGTTGCCACTATCGTCTCAATAATTGCATCGGGCATATTCGCAGTTGTGGGCGCTACCTATGCCGTGCTCAAAGCACTCGGTAAAGCTCCATGACGGAGCATAAGAGGCATAACCCTGCGGTCACCGGACGCTGCGCGATAAAGCCGCGCAGCGCCGGTGACCTCCACGTTAGAAATCCGCTCACCTACAGGCTCATGCAATGGAACTGATCACTGGGCAGTCGGTTTACTACACGAACAAAGAGCATCTGCCGGTTGAGGATGTGGCTGCGTCTCTTCTTGCTCTAAAGGCAATCATCGAGGCAACGCCCGAGGTCCTAGAGAAAATCGCCCCGGGTTTGCACATTCAGTCGGTCAGCGTTTACGTTAACGAGGTGCGGGCGGGCAGCCTCTGGGAAGACCTTGTAGTTAAGTTTCTTTGGGGCTCCCAGGAGAATCTCACCAAGAATGTCGAAGAGTTGCGGGGCTCTCTAAAGGTTGATTCACTCATAGAGAACAAACTCTTGGTCGGGTGCATCATTGGCGCGCTGGTTATGGCCGGCGGAATTTATCTGCTTAACAAGCTCAACGGCACGAAGGAGCAAAAGGAACCCCTCCAGAATAACCTGAGCGTTGTAATCAACATTGGAGCTCAACTGGCTGGCGTATCGGAGGACCAGTTTTCGGCTGCTATTCACAACGCCATCAAAAGCAAGCCCTCGCTTACCAAGGAAGCGGTCAAAGTTGTAAGGCCAGCCAAACGCGAAGCCGGTACTTCGATCGTACTAAATCACGATGGGGCATCCCAAATTGGAAACAAGGCAATTCAAGCCATGCCCCTAGCTGTTCCAGGCGACGATGAAGAAGAACTGATAGACGATTACCAAGAAGTTGAAATTCAAATCCGAGCCATTGATCTGGACAGTACCAAACGCGGTTGGGCTGCCGTTGTGCCGAGCGTCAACCCTAAGCGCGCCAAGATGCACCTAGACCCCCACATTAAACTGTCAGATCTGCTTGGAAAAGAGTTTGTGACAGGCGACATTACCGTAATCTCGAAATACGATGAATCTGGAAAGAAGATTCCTACGCTTATCTTTCTGCGCGACGTAAGAAAGTAAATATGGAACGGAACAATCGGGGACAGACCACGATTTTAATAACGTGATTTGTCCCCTGTATCCTCCGCAAACACGCACATCAAGAAATTAAAATGACACCACCTCTGCGCGCACTCTCTGCTGTATTGATCTCGCTGTCGTTACTGGCCGGTTGTGCAACCACTGTCATCGAGGAGAGCGACCGCGAGGCTCAGGCGCATCAGGAAACCGTGGCACCGGAAGCGATGCAGTTCACGGGTCTTACGCTCGGCAACACGGCGACGGTGAAAATCGATGCCACATCACCGAACTTCCTGTTTAACGGCACTCCGCGAAGGTTTGCGTCCTTCTCTCTACCGGACGACGCTGCGCGACGCTACCTGGACTATGCGTCGGCACCACATGGCGGCATCATGATCTATCAGCTGAAGACCCTGGTGCCAGTCTTTACCTTTCTCGACGACGATCGAAACATGATCGAAACCCGCAGCTCCGGTCGCATGGAAAGCCGGCGCCAGAGGTTCGAAGGCAATCGATTCGAGGGGCGTGTTGCGGTTCCTGAAGGAGCCCGATATGTGATTATTCACGGGACGGAAGAAGCACCCGGCCCTCTCATCGTTCATGGCGATGCCGGGCACTCGGCGTCCATTCCGGGGAGCCGTCTCGGTGAGTTGCGGCTGACGTTGAGTAATGTCGCGATGGCGACTGTCATTGATTCGGGCGAGATCGAAGACGGGAGCAAGGCTCGCCTTTTCTACCTTGCGTCCGTAGATGGCACCCGCGTGTCCAACACTGCAGTTGGAGAATCCCGACGCGCGAGTGCGGGGCAAGGATTCCGTCTGTCCGCCCAATTCCCCTCTCGTCTGGTTCCAGTGAAGCCACTGAAGGTGGTCGTTGTCGGTACGCATGCAACAGGCGCTCCGATACACGAGATCGCTTCACGAATGGCTGGCACTTTCTGGTCGGTCGAAGCAGAACTCGACTTCACTCCTGAAGCCGACAAGGTCTATGTCGTGAAGGGCAAGCTGGAGAAGGACGCCTCGACAGTCTGGATCGAAGACGCCGTGTCCGGTCAGCCGGTCACGATCAGAGGAACGTCGAGCACTCAGTTGACGACCCGGTAAGGCCGTCGCACGGGCATTTCCTTCAAAAATAGGGGACAGACCACACTTTCGGCACTCTGAATCTCTGGTGGGGCGACATAATCGTGGCTCGACACCTATTATATTCGCATACATCTCCCGATTTTAAGCATTAGCCCTCTCATGACGAACAGCGCCGAAACCGCCGCTCACTGGGCAAAGTTCATTGCGGAATGTCCCGAGTTCGTCGCAGGCGAAGCGCTTCTCGCGCAATTCAGCGCCGGGACGATCACACGCCTTTGCGAGTGCGGTTGTAACAGTTTCAACATGGTTGTTGACGAGGGAAGGCAAACCGCTCCAATCGTTCCGCCTTCCAGGAGAGGTCACGTTGTCTTTCTCGCTGAGTTCCCGGTAGAGCAGCCGCCCGGTGCGTCCCTTGAGTTCATCGTCTATGCGGATGCAAAGGGAAATTTCGATGGGCTCGACGTGCATCTGAACGGAAATACCGAACCCCTTCCAGAGAAACTGGTTGTCTCCGAGGTTCCTTACCATGTGTATGGAATTCTGGCCCGAAAAGGCTGACCCTGCTGTCGTGCGGACCTGCGCGAAAGACAGCGCAAGCCGCACACTTACAAGCCAACCATCATGAAATACCTCACCGCAGTGTTCTTGTTTGTGGCCACGCTCGCCGCGGCGCCATCTGTCCATTCCGCCGACAGGAAGGGGACCATGTCGCACGAAGAAGAGAGATCCGAATCCGGCAGTCCCATCTATCGCCACAAGCCGCGCAGCCCGGAACGGACCGCTCCACGGCACTCCGGAGAAAACCTGGAGGAGGTGGAAGCTCACGTCGAGAAGTACATCGGGAAGATTGAGTCCGTCTACCACGAAGTGCTGTCCGACCTGGTCCATCTTGATGTACTGATCGTTCCTGCTACGGCGGAACGTCCCTATCACGTGCTGGTGACCAGCGGTGTAAGCGAAGAACCGATGAATGTTCCTGAGGGCATGGAGAAATTCCGCCGGGTCGAGCTTCTTATCGCTCTGCCGCGTAGCTGGCCGCTCGACCAGGAATCGCTCAAGAACGAAGTGAACTACTGGCCGGTAAGGTGGCTCAAGATGATCGGGCGCCTGCCCCATGAGTACAAGACGTGGATCGGGTGGGGGCATTCGATTCCCAATGGCGACCCGCCGGACCCCATCGCAAATACGGGGTTTGTCGGCGCAATGCTCACGCCACCGTATTCACTGCCCAAAGACTTCTTCCAGTTCCGGGCAAAGTCCGGGGACATGATTTCGTTCTACGTGCTGACGCCGCTGTACAAAGAGGAAATGGACCTCAAGCTCAAGAAGGGGGCCGACGTGCTGGAAGAGCGGTTTGAGAAGCAGGGAATCGGGTTTGTCCTTGATACGAAGCGGGCAAACGTTGCCAAAGCAAAGGGTTGGTTCGGAAAGTAATGCCCCCCCCCTTCTGGCGATGTCGGGGTCCCCGTCATTCAACACGAGGGGACGCCCACGTTTCATTCAAAGAGTTTTCGAACACTGACGTAGAAAACCGTGGCCTGTCCTTAGTTTGCCTCCGCGCCCCTCAGTCTGGCCGTCTCTCCAAATGTAAAAAACACGGGACGCTCCCTGAGGTTTCCACGCATATTCATCTCGGTGACACGCTCGCGGACCTGTTGATTCAAGAGTTTGATCGCGCACCATGGTCGCAGCCGTTCCAGGCACTCGCATCATCGGAGTCAGACCACATACATTTCCCTTGGTCGGCAACGACTTCAAGACTGTCTCCGGTAACGATACGCCGCACGTCACCACGCTGGCTCACTTCATCAGTCACCTCGGCGACGAAAAGCAAGCGCAACCGAACGCCATCGTCATTTGCACGAACGGACGTCGAGTTCCTTTACACCAACTCTCCCATCTCTCATCAAGTACTTGGTTTTACGAGATCGGAGGGTAAGGCATGCACCTTGCTACACGGCACCGCCGCGCGGAGCGCCATCGCGATGGCGCTTACTTGAGAAATCAATGAAAAATTCATCAGTTTCTCGGCTGACCGCAGATTCTTCTTTCATGAGTAGGATTATCAAAATGCATGCATTCCCGTTCTTTGTGCGAACCTTGGTGGCAGGCGTAATGACATCTATGTCGGCACTGAGCTTCGCTGCACCCTCATTCAACTTCTCGTTGCTGCATGAGCCAGGTGTTTCCAGTGGGTACGCCTATGACATCAACGATGCCGGAGACGTGGCTGGTCAGTGGGTTTACGCAACGGTCTGGCGCAACGGCGTTGCTCAGAACATATTCGGCACGTCCGATGGGTTTGTAGATGTATTCGGCCTCAACAATCAGGGAGACGCCGTCGGCTACTCGGGTAGCGGATTCGGTGTGGCAACTCTCTGGCAGGGCCAGAACGCCGTCGAGTTACCGACGCCTCAAGGGACTCGAAGCGTCGCCGTTGACCTGAATGATCGCGGTCAAATCGTGGGCAGATACGAAAGCATCGGCAGTTCTGGCTCTCCGCGGGCTGTCGTATGGCAGAACAACGTGATGACCGAGCTCGTAATGCCCGATGGAGCGTACGCAAGCTTCGCGAACGCAGTTAACAATGATGGTTGGATTGCCGGCGGATCAGGCTCCAGCGAGACTTTCTCGCGCGCCACGTTATGGAGGAACGGCGTCGCAACAGTGCTTCCGACACTGGGCGGCAACATCAGCCAGGCCAACGGCATCAATAGCCTGGGGCATATTGTCGGTGCGTCGGCCCAAGGCAACGGTAATCCATATCAGTATGCAACGCTTTGGGAAAATGACATTGCAATCGATTTGGGTACGCTGCCCAGCTTCCTGGGCAGTAGCGCAAACGCCATCAACGATGCCGGATGGATTGTGGGCGTGTCGTCGAAGAGCTTGTGGTACGAAGATCGGGCCACCGTCTGGATAGAGGGCGATGTCATAGACCTGAACAGTTTCCTGACTGACGAAGAGGTCGCTGAAGGCTGGACACTGCGATCTGCGGTAGGCATCAACAGCAGTGGCATCATTGTGGGCAACGCCTACAACGAGTTCTCAGGACTGTCCCAGATCTACCTGATGACGCCTGCAGTGCCTGAACCACGGACTTGGGCTCTATTGCTCGCGGGCTTCGCTATCATGGTCCTCGCAGTACGCCTGCACCGGCGTGCTTGAAGCGAGGCGACGACAATTAAAAGATGGACGCCATTTGTGCCGCATCGGCGAACCACGACGGGCGAGCAAGCGACGGTTTTCTTCTGCTTGATCTCGATGGACCGATGACACGCCACATCTCCGGGTCGCTTCCTTCACCCGAGCTTTGAAGAAATTGGAGACATCGGAGACAGTCCTATCCTGAAGACACGGTCTGTCCCCACCCCCTATCGTCGAGCGTATGAAGCATCCGCGAATTCGGTTCATCCCAGGAGTCGCGCAGAATGGCCCGAGTGGCTCGCCCAACATCACGAGCACAGCGATGGGGTCTAGCTTGTGGCCCGCAGAAGGCCACTGGCAAACCTCTTTCGAGGACGCCGAGACAGTTGAGGAAGCGCTCTGTTTTGGCTGGGTTGACAGCAAGCCCGGCAAACTCCACGACGAGCGCTCGATGCGCCATTTTCGCGCCGCGCGAGCGGAAAAGCGGATGCGATAGCTCATTCGCCCGCTCTGACCTTGGCCAGCATCGCATCCAGACGTCCGAACACTTCGTCAGCGCCGGTGTAGCGCCCGGTTTCGCGTGCGCGGTCGCGCGAGGCGAGGCCGCTGGTGAGGAATTCGGTCGGCATCTAGCGGCGGGCGATGCTATCGCGGATCCGGGTTTGGCAGCGACTCGACGGCGCTTTGCGCGAACGTTCACTTCTTGCAGATACCGCGCCTATCCTTAGGAGAGCAACCTCTTGAACGGAACCCATTCGTCGATCCCACCGACCGGCATCCCGAACAGACCATGACGACGCGCATCCCCGAAGCAGATTGGCGACGGCTCAGCACGCTGAAGCCGGTTGCGCTTGAGCGCCTGTGCAATCGCATCCTGGAAGAACTGACGCTCGTGGCCCAAAGCGAGGACACGAGCCATGAACGCTACTTGAACATCTTCAAGCTGATACAGGACCGCGACAAGCAGATCGCGCTTGCATTCGACGGGCTGAGCCGTTCCAACGCGCTGTTCAAGCTGACCGAGATGCGACGGGAAAATCTGCTGACGGATCAGGAATTTGCCGAATTCAGCGACGACACGAGGCGTATCGTGTTGCGCATGCTGTAAAGCTCCCATGCGTGGTCCGCACACGCGCCGAGTGAATCGCCCGAACGTCAGCTCACGCGTGGCGCGCAGATCGATGTTCGCCGCCCTTCGCTCAATCGTTGACGACCAGACGGCCTGACGCGTGGGGCTTGTCCCCGCAGCGATGTCGCGCCTCATCGTCGCTGTCGTCGTCGCGATGACTCCGCTCGCATCGCTAGTCACGATGCTGATCGCGTTTCCGTCTGTGCTCCTCTTTGATGCGCTCTGACTCGGCGCTCGCAAGACAATGCGGGCAGACAGTGCTTGAAGAACGCGGGAGCGGTCAGAACTTCGGCGCCGCCCCCTGCCCCTTCAGCTTCCGCACCGCTTCGGTCTTGAGCTGTTCGACCCACTCGGCCGACCTCCGGCTGCCGGCGACCATGCCGCCCTGATCGACCAGCCAGGCTTCGAAGTTCTGCACCGGTTCGCTGTTCCATTCGTAGCGCAGCACGATGCCGCAGCGGGCGACGTCCGGCGTGGGGCCGAGCGCCTCGACCAGATGCGGCACGCGCTGGCGTGCGTACTGTTCCAGCACCTTCACCGCACCCGGCTGCAGCAGCGTGCCCATGGCGTTGTTCCAGGGGATGCGTTGGCCCTTGCGATCCTTGTCCACGCTGCACTGGGGTTTGCCTTCCTCGCTCCAGTGCACGACGGCGCGACCGCCGGCCACCGGCGGCGTGCGCGCGGCATAGGGGCCGTAGCGCGCAACCAGCGACGACATCATCTGTTCGCTGCCCGGCGGCTGCGGCGCCGAAGCGCGGCGCATGACGGCGATGACGCGCGGTTCTGCCGGCGGGCTGGCGAACCAGATGCCGATGCCCGATCCGGCCATCGTGGCGCCGATGTGGTCGAGGAATTCCGGCGACTGCAGTGAATTCACGCCGTCGAAGTAAGGGAAGGTAGCGACGGTGCGCTTCAGCTTCGCGCTGGCGTCGAAGGCCTGCACGGCCTTGACGGCTTCGGCTTCGGTCATGCCGATGCGCACGCCAGCGATGTCGAGCTTCGCGGCGGGAGTGGTGGCGTTCTG
This sequence comes from Methyloversatilis sp., assembly GCF_965284615.1. GTDB lineage: Bacteria > Pseudomonadota > Gammaproteobacteria > Burkholderiales > Rhodocyclaceae > Methyloversatilis. The sequence continues at coordinate 1,961,407 of NZ_OZ260098.1, read as the reverse complement.
CGCCTGCGCGGGCAAGACGCCGGCGATCAGCGCGCCGGCCAGGGCGAGGCGGAAAAGAACGGCTCGTGTCTGCATGGAAGGGCTCCTGTCATTCGATCCCGGCGGTCGCATCGCCGCCGTGAGGTTCGCGTCGTGCGATGCCGGTGCGCTATGGTAGAAATCCGCACGGGGCGCTTGCGCCCCCCAAACAGGGGAGAAACCCGCTCACGGAGGCGTCACCCATGTCCTCACCGGAACTTGCCGACGCCCGCCTGTCGGCGCTGATCGCGCATTACTACGACGCCGCGCTGGACAGCAGCCTGTGGCCGGGCACCGCGACGCGCACCGCTCAGGCGCTCGATTCGACCAGTACGGTCATCAAGCTGCACGGCGAGGGCGCGCAGGTGGATCTGCTCGAATGCACCGACAATCTGGTGGTCGCGGAGCGCGACCGGGCCTGGGCCGAGGACTGGCACCGGCGCGACCTGTGGGTCGAGCGCTCGGTCGCTCACGGGCTGTCACGCGTCATCACCGACGAGGATCTGGTGACGCCCGAGGAGCAGGCGCGCAGCGGTTTCTACCAGGAATGGCTGCGTCATCTCGACATCCACCACATGCTGGGCGCGGTGTTCCAGGCGGCCGAGGGCGTCATCGGCGTGCTGGGCATTCATCGCACGCGCGAAGCCGGCGCCTATACCGAAGTCGAGCGCCGCAAGGTCGCGCTGCTGCTGCCGCACCTGCAGCGCGCGCTGCGGCTGGGTCGGCGCCTGTCGGCGCTGTCGCAGGCGCATGCCACCGCACTGCAGGCACTCGACCGCGTCGATACCGGCGTGATCGTGGTCGATGCGCGCTGCCGCGTCATGCTGTCCAGCGCGATGGCGGACGCGCTGTTGCGCGGTAACACCGAACTGGCGGTGCATGGCGGATGCCTCGTTCTGCGGCAACCGGCGCTGCGCGATGCGCTGTCGGCGCGGGTGCGCGCAGCGGTCGATGTCGCGCAGGGCGAGCCGGGCGATGCCGGTGCCGCGCTGTGCGTTCCGCGTATGGGTCGGCTGCCGCTGGTGCTGGAGATCGCACCTCTGCGCCCGACGACGTCGGTGTTCGGCGATCAGGGACCGGCCGCGCTGGTGTTCATCCGCGACCCGGAGGCGCCGACCGATCTGGAGAAGCTGCGCGCGCTGTTCGACCTCACGCGGACCGAAGCCGCAGTCGCCGCGGCGCTGGCGCAGGGGCGCTCACTGGAAGGAATCGCGTCCGGGCTGGGCATCGGTCTGGCGACGGTGCGTTCCCACCTCAAGCGCATTCTTGCCAAGACCGGCACGCACCGCCAGGCCGAAGTCGTCGCCCTGCTCGCTCGCAGCGTCTGACGGAGAACGCCCGAGCGCGCCCCCGCCATCGGTCGGGTGCGATCCTTGTGGGAGCGGCCTTGGCCGCGACCCGGCGGGTGCTTGCCGCTGGCCTCGATCACCGCCGCAATCGCGAGCAAGCTCGCTCCCACAGAACCCTGCTCCGACGCCGAACAGGAAGCGATCCTTGTGGGAGCGACCTTTGGTCGCGATGCGGCCGTTGCAGATCACCGCCGCTGTCGGGGTCAGAAGACCCCTCCCACAGAACCAGGGTCCCGGCTGCGAATCGGACACAGACCCTGTGGGAGCGGCCTTGGCCGCGACTGGGCCGATGCATGCCGCTGGCGCCTGCACAGGCCGCTGTCGGGGTCGGAAGACCCCTCCCACAGAACCCCGGCCACGGGCTCCGGCCGCGGGTAGCGCGACTCCTCCTGTGGGAGCGGTCTTCTGACCGCGACGCGGCCTCCGCGGTCCGCGGGCTTCAATGCAGGGCGCTGTCAGAGGATCAGCAGACCACTACTGCTGTAAGCGCATCGGCTCGGTTACCCGCCCGGCGCCTGCTTCGTTACCGCAGCCCGGATCTCGCGCAGCTTGGCCTTCACTCGCGCCGCGTTGTCCGGCCCCATGCGCAGCAGGATCTTCTGCCCTTCCGACAGCTTTTCCAGCTCGGGGTCGGCAAAGGTGTAGAGCACCTTGGGCTGCGCCAGGCGCAGCGGGCCGGCGGGTTCGGGCGCGGCCAGCAGGTGGTCGATGACCTCGACCAGGCGATTGTTGAAGTAGCCGTCCGGGTAGCCCAGTTCAACGTAGCGCTGCTGGAACGCCGGGTAGTTGCGCACGTAGGCATCGACCACGGCGGCGGTCGGCACGGTATCGACCAGGTGGATATAGCTGCTGTAGCGGGCGGCGTTGGATTCGTCCAGCACCCGCGCGTCGCCGCTGCCGGCGACGACCATCGGGCCGGGCACCGGTTTCACCGGCATCAGGCGGCGCGCCACCTTCTCGCGCGGCAGGTTGTCGATGGTCACGACGATGCGCCGGACGATGTCCGTCGTGTTGAACAGCGTGTTGACCGAGGCGCCGAACAGCGCGCGCAACGCAGCCAGCAGTTTCGCGTCCGGATCGACCTCGGCACCTGCAGCGTCTGCGACTTCCGGCGCGGCGATCGGGTAGTGTGGCGCCGGCTCGGCCGCAGGCGCCGGAACCTCGGGTGCCGCGGCGACGGGCGCCTCGACCGGGGCCGGCGCATCGGCGGGCGCCGCCTCGCGCTGCTGCCAGTAAAGATAACCGCCCACGCCGGCCACAATCACCACCACTGCCGAAACTGCCGCCGTTGATTTCTTCATGTCGGTCTCCTCCCCGGTTGCGGTCCAGCAGGATGGACAGGTATCGGGCGTGGAATATCCGGCTAAAGATTTTCTGGATGTGGCAGCCTGCCATCCGCCCCGGCCCGGGCGTGCACCGCGACGGTCCGGCTAACGCTGCCGCGCTGACGTTTGTTCGAAATATCAATGACTTGACGGTGAATCCCGAGTAAACGGGCCGCCTGCTCCGCGCCTCCCTTTTCCGCCAGTGCGCCGCCCCTGGACGGTGACTTTTCGTCGCATGTCTCGCCACGGGCCGGCTGTTCGGGCATGCTGGCGCGCCTTGAGCACCCGACGCCCCCGAGACGCTGTGGCCCTCATTGCTCCGACTTCCGCTGCGCTTCCGTCGCGCCCCGACTGGCGCGTATTCCTGCTGCTGCCGCTGCTGCACTTCGCCAGCGTAAAGCTGACGATGTCGCTCGCGATGTCGCCGGAGAACGAGGTCGTGGTGTGGCTGCCGAATGCGGTACTGCTGGCCGCGCTGCTGCACTGGCAGGGCGCGCGCGGCGGCTGGATGGCGGCGCTGGTGCTGGCGTCCGACATCTACGCGAACATCCCCGCCTTCCCGCCTTTGCAGGCAACGCTGGTCAGCCTGTGCAATCTGTCCGAGGTGGCCTTCACCTATCTGCTGATGCGCCGGCTCGGCGTTTCACCGGGCCTCGAACGCATCCACGACTTCGGCCGCTTCCTGCTGGCCGGACCGCTGCTCGGGTCGCTCGGCGCCTCGCTGCTGGCCGGTGTCGTGCTGATGACGCTGGACCGGGTCAGCGCGCCCTACTCGACCCTGACGCTGCTGTGGTGGTTCGGCGACGCGCTCGGGCTGCTCATTTACACGCCGCTGCTGCTGGCCTTCCTGCGACGCGACCCGGAGGGCGCACGCGGTGGCCCGGCGGGCATCGCGATGATGGCGCTGACGCTGGCCTTCGCCGCCCTGCTGTTCACCCAGCCGGTCAATGCCGGCGCCGCCTTTCACGTCGCGCTGACGCCGCACCTGCTGCTGCTGCCGCTGCTGTGGGTGGCGGTGCGCTGCGGCACGCGCTGCACCGCGCTGACGGTGGCGCTGATCGCGCTCGGCGCGGCGTGGTCGGTCACCACCGGACACCAGCCCTTCGGCGCGGCGTCGCCGCACGACACCATATTGCGCGCGCAGGAGTACATCCTGACGCTGAGCATCATCGGCATGGGGCTGTCCATCCTGCTGCGCGAACAGCGCGCGCTGGCGCATGAGCTCGAAGACAAGGTGCGCGAACGCACGATCGAACTTGAAGCGTCGAACCGCCGTCTGGCCGAGTTGAGCGCCACCGACAGCCTGACCGGCATCGCCAACCGCCGCCGCTTCGACGAAACGATGGAAGCCGAATGGGCACGCGCGCGGCGCAGCGGCGAACCGCTGGCGCTGTGCCTGCTCGACGTCGATCTGTTCAAGCCCTACAACGACCACTACGGCCACCTCGCCGGTGACGACTGCCTGCGCCTGGTGGCCGAGGTGATCAACGCGCATGTGCGCCGCTCCACCGATCTGGTGGCGCGCTATGGCGGCGAGGAATTCGCCTTCATCATTCCGGGTGTCGATGCCGACGGCGCGCTCGCCACCGCGCACGCCGTCTGTGCCGCGCTGCAGGCGCGCGGCCAGCCGCATGTGCGCTCGCCCTTCGGCGTGCTGACGGCCAGCATCGGCGTGGCCGTCATGGTGCCGGCCGACGACGACACATCGGACCAGTTGGTGCGACTGGCCGATCAGGCGCTGTACGAAGCCAAGCGCGCCGGCCGCAACCGCGTGGTGCGGGTGGCCAGCGAAGACGTCGAGGAACTGCGCGCCGTGCACCGCGGCTGACGCGGCACCGCGCGCGCGGCAACGCTCAGGCAGCGGCGCACACCACGCGATTGCGCCCCTGCCGCTTCGCCCGGTATAGACACTCGTCGGCCGCCGCGATGGCGGCGTCGAGCGAATCGTCGTCCGGCCGGCAGGCGGCGACACCAAAACTGGCGGTGATGCGCAATTCGCCGCCGTCATCGAGCGGAATACGCAGCGCCTCGATGGCATGGCGCAGGCGCTCGGCGTGCTGGATGGCGCTGGCGACGTCGGTGTGCGGCATCAGCACGACGAATTCCTCGCCGCCATAGCGCGCCGCCACGTCGCCGCGCCGGCTCTGCTCGCCACACAGCCGTGCCACCTCGACCAGCACCGCGTCGCCCACGACGTGGCCGTAGCCGTCGTTCACCTGCTTGAAGTGGTCGATGTCGAACAGCGCCACTGCCACCGGATAGCCGTGGCGCTGCTGGTTCGGAATGTGCCGCTCTGCCAGCGTGAAGAAGCCACGCCGGTTCGGCAGCCCGGTCAGGAAGTCGGTATTGGACTGGTCGCGCAGCTGTTCGACCAGGCGCTGGCGCTCATCTTCCAGCGCGACACGCGCGATGCTGTTGGCGCGCAGCACGCTGATCGCCTGCAGCACGTCGGCCACTTCGTCGCGATGGCGCGGCTTGGGCACGGTACGCTGCAGATTGCCCTGGGCAATGGCGACGATGAGGTCGGCGGTTTCTTCCAGCGGGCTCACCACCCGGTGATGCACCACCCACAGCGTGAGCGCGAGCAGCCCCAGCGTCAGCACGCTGCCCGCGCCGATCCACAGCAGCGCCGCGCGCGCCTCGGCATGACCGCTGCGCGCCTGTTCGAGCGCTTCGTCCATCAGCACGTCGCGCAGCGCGACGATGGCATCCATGTCCGGCACGTAGCGCGCGGCAAAGCCGGCGGCGTCCATGCCGTAGTGCGCGTCGCCCAGACCGTGCGCGGTCAGCGCCTCGACGAAGGGGATGGCGGATTCGAAATAGCGCAGCTGCATCGTCGCGGTCGCGGTCTGTACCGGCACGCGATCGGGTGCGGCTTCGGTGCGCTGCACCAGCAGCTTGCGCAACTGCTCGACCCGACCGCGCAGCCGTTCGATTTCGACATGTTCGGCGTCGCGCAGCGGCTGCCGCGAGGTCAGCGCCACCGTGAACTGCGAACCGAGCTGGCCGGCGTACTCGCGCAGATCGGCAGCGATGCGCGCGCCGATCAGCGCGTCGGCGGCGCGCGGGTAGGCAGCCACCGCCTCGTTGGTCAGGCGCATCAGCGCCGGCGACAGGTCGTCGATCACCGCGAACATCTTGCCGATGGCCTCGCTGATGGCGGCCGGACTGCGCTGTGCCCGAGGCAGCGCCGCGGTGCGGTCTATCGCCTCGCGCGCATGCGCCAGCTGCAGCGCAGCGCGCGCGATCAGCGCACGCACCTCGTTGCGCGGCACCGACGGCGTGCCCACGGTGCGCGCCAGCACGGCGAAGGCAGCGTCGGTGCGCGCTCGCGCCTGCGCCAGCCGTTCGTGCTTCGCCGGGTCACCGGGCAGGTTGTCGCCGAGCACGCCGTTGGCCGGCCCGCGCTCGCGCGACGCCATCTCGGCGGCGAGCAGCAGATGACCGAGGTGTTCCATCGCCTCCAGGCCGCTGCGCGCCTGCGCGGCACGCGACCATTCGACCACGACGATGCGCAGCGAGAGGCCAAGAACGGCGCAGGCGAGCAGGAGACTGACCAGCCAGAAAAGTCGGTGGAGGCGCATTCGGGAAGGAAAACGCCGTGCAAGGACTGCACGGCACGGGTATCAGGTCGGTTCTTCTTGTGCTTGTCGGAAAAGGAGGATCGGGTTCCGGGCACCGCGGAGGGTGCCCGGAAGGGCGCCAAGTGTAGCCCGGCCAGCTGCGCCTGCAACGACCTGGATCAAACACCGCGCCCGCGGCCCGACCCTGCCGGCGTCACCGAATCGACGCCGGCGACCTCGGTCAGAGGCGCTTTTCCCACTCGCGAACCTGCCGTTCGGCTTCGTCCTTGGCGATGCCGTAGCGCTCCTGGATCTTGCCGGCGAGCTGTTCGCGGCGGCCGGCGATGACGTCGAAGTCATCGTCGGTGAGCTTGCCCCACTGTTCCTGCACCTTGCCCTTGATCTGCTTCCAGTTTCCCTCGATACGATCGGTATTCATGGCGATTCCTTTCATGGATGGACGGAAGGTTCCGGTCGGCGCGGCGTGCGCGCCGGCGGATCGGTAGACCGGTCAGCGTTCGAGCAGACCGGCCAGTTCATCGGCGTGCTCTTCCTCATCCACGAGGATGTCTTCGAGCAGACGCCGGGTAGTCGGGTCCTTGTCGGCAACGAGCGCGATCATCTGGCGGTAGGCTTCGACCGCCACCCGCTCGGCGAGAAGGTTGGCGCGCAGCATGGACTTGAGGTCGAGCGCCGCGTCATAGGCGGCATGGCTGCGGTCAAGCAGCCCCTCGGGACTGAAATCGGGCTCGCCACCGAGCTGCACGATGCGCGCGGCAAGACGGTCGGCGTGCCCCGCCTCCTCGTTCGCGTGCACCATGAATTCGGCGGCCACTGCCGGCGCATTGAGTCCGGTCGCGGTGAAGTGGTGGCGCTTGTAGCGCAGCACACAGACCAGTTCGGTGGCCAGGGCGCCATTGAGCAGCCGCACGATGTCGGCCGCCCAGGGGCTCATGGCCGGCGTGACGGCGCCATCCTGCATCTGTTGGTGGACGCGCTGCAATGCCGCGTGGTCAAGCTCGAGCGGCCCCTTCGCGGGCGCCGGATCGGACAGCGGAAGGCTTGCGATGTTCATGAGATTCTCCTTGGCGTTTCAACGTGCCGGGCTCAGTCGATCGCCTTGAGGCCCAGCAGACCGAGCACGAGCAGTACGACGAAAATGGCGACGAACACGAAGAACAGGATCTTCGCGATACCGGCGGCGCCGGCAGCGATGCCGGTGAAGCCGAACAGACCGGCGACGATGGATACGATCGCGAAAATGAGTGCCCACTTCAGCATGACGATCTCCTTGCGTGAGGAAAGTCGGTACCGGAGCGGAGGCTGTGGCGCCGCCGCTGCATGACTAAATCATGCGCGGACGGCGCCTTGAAGCGTATAGGTGATCGGGCAGCGCCCTGTAGGCGCATCCCTTTGTCGTGTCGGTGTGGTCCGACGCGGGCAGGTGAGCGGTGGCGGCGGTTTGCGCGGCTGCGGACGCCCTACTCCGGCACGTAGACGAGCGAGCCGTCTTCCATCCGGTAGGCGGTGCCGGCCTTGACGCCGCGGCCGGCGCCGGCCTCGCCCTCGCCGCGGAAGCGGCTGAGCTGGTCGCCCTTCTTGACGACGATTTCCATGTCCGGCTTGCCGGCGTTGCGGATCACGGTCAGGTCACCGGCGGCGAAGGGGTTCAGCGGATGACGCGCCACCGCGATCAGCAGCGCGGCAATGATGACCAGGAACACGTCGATCAGATTGACCACCGACAGGATGGGGTCGTCGTCCTCGGTGTCGTCGAGCAGTCGCGACCTCATCGTGCCGCCTCCGCCGGCAGCATCGGCACACGATGCTCGGCCACCGTGTCGCCGGCGCGCTCACGCTCGATGCGCAGCAGATCGGCGGCGTACCAGCGGCGCCGCACCTGAGCCACGGCGTAGGTCATAGCCGAGGCGATCAGCGCCAGGATGACGGCCGAGAACGCAACGCCCAGCCCGCCGGACACCGCCGCCAGATCGCCGTCGCCGAGCGCGGCCAGCGCCGGACCCATCGGAATCATCGTGGCAACCAGACCGAGCAGTGGCGCCACGCGGGTGGCGATGCGCACGCATTCCAGCCGCTGCGCGGCGATCACTTCGAGTTCGCCGCTGCCGATGCGCGGGTCGGCGCGCACAACCTGACTCAGTTCGAATCCGGCCGCCTGGCCGGCACGCCGCTGCAGCGCCTGCACGACGAAGGCGCCGAGCGCGAAGAAGGCGTACAGGAACAGCGCGGCGATGGCGACCAGCACCGGGGTCAGGAAGAACTGGCTGACGCCGTAAAGCGCGCCTTCAATCGATGAAGTCATGTCCGCTCCATATATATATGCACAAAGGATTCAGGCGGCGCGGCGCAGCCGCTGCGGCCGAAGCTGCGGCGCCGGTGCCGGCTCCACAGCCGGGCGCTGCCGCAGTCGGGCGAGCGCGCCGGCGGCGAAGGCGGCCAGCAATGGCAGCAGCCAGAGTCGGTCCGGCGCGGGCTGCGAAACCGGCTGTGTCGTCACCTCGACCAGTCGGCGGCCAGCGGCGGGTGCCGCCTCGGGTGCCGGCGGTGCAGAGGGTGCCGACGGTGCTGTGGCCGGTTCCGGCGCCACGGTGTCGGAGCCACCCAGACGTCGCGCGCGGACCGGCGCCGGTGCGCCCTCATCGACCCGGGCCGCGGCCAGCTGGAAGTCGGCAGCGGCGAGATCCGCGCGGGCATCAGCCGTCATCGCTGGCGCCGGCGCTTCGCCCACGCCCTGCCCGCTGCCGTCGCGCACCGCGGTGTGGTGGCCGGTGCGCAGGAACTCCTGCGCCGATTCGTCGCCCTCAGCCGCCGCTTCGCGAAACCAGCGCATGGCCTCTTCGACATTGCGTTCGACGCCCCGCCCCTGGTACAGCGCGGTGGCGTAGTGCATCTTGCCAAGCGGTCCGTAGTAGGGGTCGCCGCTGGTCGCCGCACGCAGCAGCATCTCGGTGGCCTTGACCGGGTCCTGCGGCACGCCCTGCCCGTTCTCGTACATCAACGCCTTCCAGATCAGCGCGCCGGTGTAGCCGGCGGCGATGCACTTGTCGAACACCTTGTTCGCCGTTTCGTGATCACCGCATTTCGACAGCAGGTAGCCAGCCGCGCAGCTGACCGGCCCGGCCGGCTGCGACGCCACGTACTGCAGCGACAGTTCGCCGACCGCGTTGTCGAGGTCGTCCGGCGACGCCGGCTGCATTGCGCCACCGCAGAAACGGTTGCCCTCGTCAGCGACCAGCGGCAACGGCGCCCACTGCACGCAGACGGCGACGAGAACGGGCAGCAGTCGGCTGCATCCGCGCTGCCTGGGTGATGCACGCATATAGGAACTCCCGGAATGGACCGGGACAGAATCTAGGCTTCGCGACGCTCCGGGTCGTGCGCAATATCAATCCGGAATGACGGGCAAACTCCACGGCCGGCACTGCGGCCACCGACGGCAACGAAACGCGGCACACTTGCAGCGTGTCTTCCGCGGAGATCCGCCATGCTGGTCAACAAGGCCGCCACCCGCAGCTGGGCCGCCACCGATTTTCCGGGCATCGAACGCAGCCTGTTCCGCAACACCGAGCACGGTGGTCGGGCTTCCTTCGTGCGGCTGACGGCCGGCAGCCGCTTTCCGCGGCACACGCATCAGGGGGGCGAGGAGGTAGTGGTGATCGCCGGCCGGGTGAGCATCGGCGACGTCGATCTGGAAGCCGGCGACTACCTGCATACGGACGCCGGCGAGGAGCACGACGTCGTGGCGCTGAGCGACGCGGTCATCTTCGTGTCGTCGCAGAAACCCACGCCGCTGGTCGAGTGAGGCGCGCGGCTTGCCGCCGGCGCGCTTCGATGTTACGGTCCGTCCCTTCGCACGATCCCACCCCTCGCCCGCTCCCGTGAACGCATTGCGCACCTCTGTCCAGCCGAATCCGACCGCAGCCCTGCTGTGCGCCGGTGCTCGTCTGTCGTGCGCGGCGCTCACGCACCGACTGCACGAGGTGAGCGCCTGCGAGACTGACCCGGCGACCGTCTGTATCTGAAGCTGCACCAGACCGTCGCCGCCTGACGGGCGCGTGTGCCCGACACCGGCCACTTCCGGCCACTTTCCCGAATTTCCGCCGCGCTGCGCATTGATGCGCCACGCGGCTGCTCGTCCTTGCGGCGAGCCTTGTACAAGGACCGAATACATGACCAATAAGCCAAACACCAAGCCGAACATCAAGCCCAACATTACGCTGACCGAACTGGACGCCGATCGCCTCGACGCGCTGCTGTTGACCTTGCCCGCGCGCAATATGCCCGGACGCGATGCGCTGGCCGCCGAACTGCTGCGCGCCGACATCGTGCCTTCGCGCGAAGTGCCGCCGGACGTGGTGACCATGCACTCGACCGTGCGCTTCAGCATCGCACCGGCGAACGAAACACAGAGCCTGACGCTGGTGTTTCCGCGTGAAGTGGGCGACGGCAATGGCACGGTTTCGGTGCTGGCACCGGTCGGCAGCGCACTGCTCGGACTGAGCGAAGGCGACGAGATCGACTGGCCGGGACCGAGTGGCGGCACGCTGCGCGTGCGCATAGACAAGGTGGTGTACCAGCCCGAACGGGCCGGCGATTTCGCGCGATGAGCAGCGCAGGCGCCCGCACGGCGGGCGCCTGGCGCGTCAGGCCGCTTCGGCCGCCGGTAAGGCGACGGTGGCGAGAAAGCGGGCGCGCAGGACTTCTGCAGGCAGATGGCGGCCGATCAGTACGACGCGGCTCATGCGGGCGTCACCCGTCTCCCACGGCCGGCCGTAGTCGAAACCGGCAATGCGGTGCACGCCCTGGAAGATGAGACGGCGGTTTTCGCCCTCGATCGACAGGATGCCCTTGTAGCGCAGCAGATCGACCGAGTGCTCGTTGATCAGCGTATCGACGAAGGCGGACACGCGCTCCAGATCGAGCGGCGTCTCGCATTCGAGCAGCAGCGAGCCGACCGCGTCGTCCCACGACTTGCGCGCCATGCCGGCGATGCCTGAGATCGCGCGCGGCGACACCGGGTGCCAGCCGCGCACCGGCAGGCCGCGTTCGTCCAGCGAAAAACCCTTGATCGAGAACAGGTCGCGCCAGCTTTCGTCGGCACTGCCGGCGACGATGAGCGGTGCGCGCGCGTTGACGCGCTGCAGCCGCGTACAGAGCTCGTACAGCGCCTCCGGCGTCACCAGATCGGCGTGCGAAATGAGCAGCCGGTCGGCGAAGGCGACCTGCGAGGCGGCGACGCGCTCACGCCTGAACTGGCCGTCGAAATGCACCGCGTTGACCACGGTGACGACGCCGTCCAGCCGGTAGCGCTCGCGCAGCCGCGCGTCATTGAAGAAGGTCTGCACCACCGGCGCCGGATCGGCCAGACCGGTGGTTTCGACGATGAGCCGGTCGAAAGCCAGGTCGCCGGCATCGCGCTGCGCCAGCAAGCCGGCCAGCGCGTCGCCCAGTTCGCCCTGCACGGTGCAGCAGATGCAGCCATTGGACAATTCGACCACCGATACCGCGGCGCGTTCGAGCAGCGCGCCGTCGATGCCGGCGGCGCCGAACTCGTTCTCGACCACGGCAATGCGCTGGCCGTGGTTGGCCGCCAGCAGGCGGTTCAGCAGCGTCGTCTTGCCCGCGCCGAGGAAACCGGTCAGCAGAGTGACCGGTATGGATTCATGAGGGGTCATCGAGACTCTCTCCAAAAAAGATGCCGGGGAGGGCTTGCGCCGACCCCGGCCAATAGGAGGAGGGTGGTACATCGGTGAAGGCCTTCGTCATGGACGCCGGCCTAGCAACATTTGCCGGAGGCGCCGCCGAAGCGCGCCTCCTGGCGTTCACGGAAAAATTCTTCATACGTCATGGGCGCCTGGTCCGGGTGCTTCATGCGCATGTGCTGGACATAGGTATCGTAGTCCGGCAGGCCGACCATGAGTCGGGCAGCTTGCCCGAGGTATTCGCCCATGCGTGCGAGGTCCTTGAACATGGGGTGCCCTCAGTGCATGCCCTGCCCGCCACGCGCCTGCAGGATGAGCAGGTGCGCGGCAGACACGACGGCCGGCCCTTGTGAGGCAGACCATCGACCGGAGGACATGTTCATACGCATCACGGAAGACCTCAGGCCTTGACCGGGTCGGTATGCACGCCGTGGTGCGTTTCGCGCACCGTCGGGTGTTCGTGGCGCAGGGCCTGAAGCACCTTGCGGATGCCGAAGAAGGTGATCGACAGCACGACCAGCACGAACATCGACGCCAGCGCCGCATCGACGTAGTCGTTGAAGATGACCTGCTGCATCTGTTCGATGCTCTTGGCCGGCGCCAGCACCTCGCCGTTCTCGGCGGCGGCGCTGAACTTGGCGGCGTGGGCAAGGAATCCGATCTTCGGGTTGTCGCTGAACACCTTCTGCCAGCCGGCGGTCAGCGTGCAGGCGAGCAGCCACACGGTGGGCATCACGGTCACCCACATGTAGCGCTGCTTCTTCATCTTCACCAGCACCACGGTGGCCAGCACCAGTGCCACGGCGGCCAGCATCTGGTTGGCGACGCCGAACAGCGGCCACAGCGTATTGATGCCGCCCAGCGGATCGACCACACCCTGGTACAGGAAGTAGCCCCAGGCGGCGACGCACAGCCCGGTGGCGACCAGGTTGGGAATCAGTGCCTCGGTGCGCTTGAAGGCCGGCACGAAAGTGCCCATCAGGTCCTGCAGCATGAAGCGGCCGGCACGCGTACCCGCGTTGACCGCGGTCAGGATGAACAGCGCCTCGAACAGGATGGCGAAGTGGTACCAGAAGGCCATCATGCCCTGCCCGCCTATCACCTGGTGCAGGATGTGCGCCATGCCGACGGCCAGCGTCGGTGCGCCGCCGGCGCGCGAAATGATGGTTGATTCGCCAACGTCGGCCGCGGTCTGCGTCAGCACTTCCGGCGTCACGACGAAGCCCCACTGCGAAATGACGGTGGCTGCTTCCTGTGCCGTCTTGCCGATCAGCGCCGCCGGGCTGTTCATCGCGAAATAAACGCCGGGATCGATGACCGACGCGGCGACCAGCGCCATGATGGCGACGAAGGACTCCATCAGCATGCCGCCGTAACCGATCAGCGGTGCGTCGGTTTCGCGGTCCAGCAGCTTGGGCGTAGTGCCCGACGAAATCAGCGCGTGGAAGCCCGACACCGCGCCGCAGGCAATGGTGATGAAGAGGAAGGGGAACAGGTTGCCCGACCACACCGGGCCACTGCCGTCGATGAACTTGGTGACGGCCGGCATCTGCAGCTGCGGTGCGACGATGAAGATGCCCAGCGCCAGACCGACAATGGTGCCGATCTTCAGGAAGGTGGACAGATAGTCGCGCGGCGCCAGCAGCAGCCACACCGGTAGCACCGATGCGACGAAGCCGTAGCCGATCAGCATCCAGGTCAGTTCGGTGCCGTCGAAGGTGAACATCGGCCCCCACACCGGATCGGCGGCGACCCAGCCGCCGACCACGATGGCCGCCATCAGCAGCAGGAAGCCGACGACGGAAATCTCGCCGATCTTGCCCGGGCGGATGTAGCGCATGTACACGCCCATCAGGATGGCGATCGGGATGGTCGCCGCCACAGTGAAGGTGCCCCACGGCGAGTGCGCCAGCGCCTTGACGACGATGAGTGCCAGCACCGCCAGGATGATGACCATGATCATGAATGCGCCGAACAGCGCGATCACGCCCGGCACCTCGCCCAGTTCTGACTTGATCAGGTCGCCCAGCGAGCGGCCGTCGCGACGGGTCGAAATGAACAGCACGATGAAGTCCTGCACCGCACCGGCGAACACGACGCCGGCGAGAATCCACAGCATGCCCGGCAGATAACCCATCTGCGCCGCGAGCACCGGCCCGACCAGCGGTCCGGCGCCGGCGATGGCGGCGAAGTGGTGGCCGAACAGGATGTTGCGATTGGTCGGCACGTAGTCGAGGCCGTCGTTCTTGGCCCAGGCCGGGGTGATGCGCTTGCCGTTGACTTCGAGCACCCGGTAGGCGATGAAGCGGGCGTAGAAGCGGTAGGCGATGAAGTACACCGATATCGCCGCCAGCACGATCCACAGCGCGCTGATGGTTTCACCGCGCGACAGTGCGACCACGCCGAGTGACGCGGCGCCAAGCAGCGAGAGCGCCGCCCAGCCCAGTTTGGGAAGAAGGTTGTTCATGTGTCTCCTCTCGGGTGCGACCGGTGAGCCCGGCCTGCCGACCGCCTCTTTGCGGCCTGCCCGGAGTATGGTTTTCATACAAGACCTGCCGCATCGGGGGCACTACGCAGGCGAGGTCCGTGCAAACACGTAGGGGAAAACCCTGAGGTGGGTGCGTTGTTGGGGTGGTTCTGTTGTGGAAGCGGGGGTTCTGTGGGAGGGGTCTTGACCCCGACAGCGGCCTGTATCGACGCCGGCGACCGGCAGCCGCCGCGTCGCGGCCAAGGTCGCTGTCACAGCGATCGCACCCGACCTGTGACCGGAGCCGCGATTCTGTGGGAGGGGTCTTCTGACCCCGACTGTGGCCTGTATCGAAGCCGGCGGACCGCAACGGCCGCGTCGCGGCCAAGGCCGCTCCCACAGGGATCGCGCCCGACCTGCGGCCGGAGCCCGGGCCAGGCTTCTGTGGGAGGAGTCTTGACCCCGACAGCGGCCTGGATCGAAGCCGACGGACCGCACCCGCCGCGTCGCGGCCAAGGCCGCTCCCACAGGGATAGCGCCCGATCGGTGGCCGGAGCCGGGGCGGGGTTCTGTGGGAGGGGTCTTCTGACCCCGACAGCGGCGGTGACCGGGAAGACCGTCCTGCTCCCCTCAGACACCAACGTGATCGGAGGACCGCTCATTTCAAGCGCTGCGCAGGCCGTATCATTCCGTTTCCGCCCTCCGCCCTGCCCCATGCAACTTCGCCTCAAATTCGTGCTGCTGGCCATCGTGCCGCTGCTGCTCGCCATCGCGGCGGTGGCGGCGGTGGTGAAGCTGCAGTCGCAGGCGCTGACCGATGCCGAGCACGCCATCGTCGAGCCGGCGCTGATGGATTCACGCCGGCATGAACTGCAGAACTACGTGACGCTGGCGCTGGCCAGCATCGCCCACCTCGCCAAACGTGACGATCCGGCGGCACGCGACGAGGCGCTGCGCGTGCTGCGTCAGCTCGAGTTCGGCAACGACGGCTACTTCTTCGTCTATGACCTGTCGGGCCAGGTGCTGATGCACCCGCGTCAGCCCGATCTGGTCGGGCAGAACCTTTGGGAGCTGCGCGATCCGCAGGGCCGGCCGACCATACAGAACCTGCTCTCCCGCGCGCGTGAAGGCGGCGGCTTCGTCGATTTCATCTGGCAGCGCCCCTCCACCGGCCGCATCGAGAACAAGCTGGGCTATGTCGCCACCGTGCCGCAGTGGGGCTGGATGGTCGGCACCGGTCTCTATACCGACGACATCGTCGCCGCGCGCGAACGCATCGACCGGCAGGCACGCGTCGCCATTCGCAACACGATGGGCGTGATCGCCGGCATCGCGGTGGTGGCGACCTTGCTGGTTGCGCTGGCCGGGCTGGCGCTGAACGTGTCCGACCGCCGCGACGCCGAACTGAAGATGCGCGAACTGGCGCGCCAGGTCGTGCGCTCGCAGGAGAACGAACGGGCGCGTGTGGCCGGCGAACTGCACGACGGCGTCAGCCAGAGCCTGGTGTCGGTCAAGTTCCTGCTCGAATCGGCACAGGCGCGGCTCGAACAGCCGGGCACAGACGCGCTCGACGCGGCCCGCCGCACCCTCGCCCGCGGCGTCGCCGGCGTCGAGGAGGTGCTGGGCGACGTGCGGCGCATTTCGCACGGCCTGCGCCCGACCATGCTGGACACGCTCGGACTGGTGCCGGCGATGAAGCAGGTGGTGGACGAATTCGCGCAGCGCAGCGGCATCGTGGTCAACATGCAGGCCGACGCCGACATCGTCGCGCCGGGTGACGCCGGCACCGCGCTGTTCCGGCTGCTGCAGGAGGCGCTGAACAATGTCGAGCGCCACGCGCGCGCCGGCCGGGTCGAACTGCGGCTCAGCCGCGAACCGGGCGCCATCATGCTGAGCATCCGCGACGACGGCCGCGGTTTCGACGTCGAGGCCGTTTCGGCGTCGCCGCAGCGCGGCCTCGGGCTGAGCAGCATGCGCGAGCGTATCGAAGCGCTGGGCGGCCGCTTCGACCTTTCTTCCGGCGGCTCCGGTACCCTGCTGTCGGCCCGACTGCCTGTCGCCTGACCCGATCCGCACGATGACCGCACCGCTCCGCCTGCTGCTCGTAACGACCACCCGCTGGTGCGCGACGGCCTGCGCGCGCGGCTGGAAACCGTGGACCGCTTCGTCGTCGTCGCCGAAGCGGGCAACGCGGCCGAGGCGCTCGACGCGGTGCGCCTGCATGCGCCGGACTGCGTGCTGATGGACATTTCGATGCGCGACATCCACGGCATCGAACTGACGCGCCGCCTGCATAAGAGTACGCCCGACCTGAAGGTGATCATGCTCACCATGCACGACGAGCCGCAGTACGTGGTCGAGGCCTTCCGTGCCGGCGCGCGCGGCTATGTGCTGAAGGACAGCCCGTCGGCCGAAATCGTCGCGGCGATCGACGCGGTCTGTGCCGGCCAGCGCTGGTTCAGCGCACGCGTCGCCGACGCGCTGGTCAGCGCCAGCCTGCCCGAACCCGAACTGACACCGCGCGAGCGCGACGTGCTGGACCTGATCGCCGACGGCCTCGGCAACAAGGAAATCGCCGCCCGGCTCGACCTGTCGGTCCGCACGGTCGAAAGCCACCGCATCAACATCAAGCGCAAATTCGAACTGGACAGCAGCGCCGCGCTGATGAAGTTCGCAATGGAGCGCCGCCGCGACCGCGGCTGACCCCCTGCCCCCGATCCATGCTGCGTCGTTTCGCCCACCGCATCACCCGCAACCCACTGCTGGCACGCCAGCTGCGCAACCATCACGCACTAAGCGGCTTCGGCTGCTCGCTCGGCGTCGCACTGGTGGCCCTGCTCGCCTGGGCGGTGGCCGACACGCGGACAGCCATCGCCATGGCCGCCGGCGCGCTGGTGGTGAGCCTGACCGACATTCCCGCTCCGCGCCGCAACAAGCTGCCGCTGCTGCTCGCCAACCTGATCCAGATGCCGGTGGTCGCGCTGCTGGTGCTGGCCACCCACGACTCGCTGCCCTTGTTCGCCGCGGCGATCCTGCTGATCGCCTTTGCCTCGGGCATGGCCACCGCGTGGGGCAAGCCCGGCCTGCCGCTGGGCTACGGCATGATGATGACGATGGCGTTCACGATGGCCCAGCCGGATCTGCCGCCGCGCGAACAGGCGGCACATCTGGCGCTGCAGTTCGCCGGCGGCCTGTGCTATCTGCTGTATGCGCTGCTGCTGGCGCGCCTGACCGACACCGCGATGCGCCGCCGCGCCGTCGTTGACGCGCTGTACGCCTTCGCCGACTACGTGCGCGGCAAGGCGGCGCTGTTCAACCCGGCCAACGACCTCGATGAGGTGTATGCCGAACTGGTGCGCCGCCAGGCCGCGTTCGCCGAGCGGCTGCAGACGGCGCGCGATTTCGTGTTCGTTGACCGCTGCTCGCCGGAACAGCAGGCGCTGACCAACGGCCTGCTGGCGCTGATCGACGCCCACGAGGCGGTGCTGGCCAGCCAGGGCGATTACGCACCGCTGCGCGACGCCTTTGGCGATCACCGCGTCATGCGGCTGCTGGCGGCGATGACGCACGCCGCGGCCGACGACGTGCTGCGTCTCGCCCACGGCGGCCTCTCGGGCAGCCGTCCGGTGCTCGACGACACGCCCTATCGCAACACCCGCCCGGCGCTGGAACAGGAGGTCGCCGCGCTGTCGGCCGACCCGGCGCTGGACCGCAGCGCCGCCATCGCGGTGCTCGAAGCCGGGCGACGCAAGCTGCTCGGCGCCATCGACGGCCTGCGTCGCGTCGATCGTGCGCTGCGCGAGCCAGCGCAGGTTGACGACGAGGACATGAGCCGCTTCCTGTCGCGCTCGAGCTTCACGCCGCGTGCGCTGCGCGACGAGTTCCGGCTCGATTCGCCGGTACTGCGCTACGCGCTGCGGCTCACGCTGGCGATGGCCGCCGCACTGGCGCTGTCGCGTTGGCTGCCCTGGGCCGGTCATGGCTACTGGATACTGCTGACGGTATCGCTGGTCATGCGCGCCAGCTTCAGCCAGACCCGCCAGCGCCAGACCGACCGCATGATCGGCAATGCGCTGGGCTGTCTGTTCGTCGCCGTGATCCTGCATCTGGTGTCGGCACCGGCGGTGCTGCTGGGCATCGTGTTCGTCTGCATCGGCATCGCGCACGCCTTCATCACGGTGCGCTACCGCGTCACCGTGACCGCCGCCTGCGTGA
This sequence comes from Methyloversatilis sp., assembly GCF_965284615.1. Lineage (GTDB taxonomy): Bacteria > Pseudomonadota > Gammaproteobacteria > Burkholderiales > Rhodocyclaceae > Methyloversatilis. The sequence goes on along the minus strand of NZ_OZ260098.1, from coordinate 1,942,747 downwards.
TGGCGCTGCTGCAGCTGCACCTGATCGCGCCCGGCAGCTTCCACATTTCCGAGCGCTTCTTCGATACCGTCGTCGGCGTTGCCGTCGCCTGGCTGTTCAGCCGCGTGCTGCCGAGCTGGGAGCGCAACAGCGTCACCGCACTGGCCGCCCGCCTGATCAGTGCGCTGCGCGAATACGTCGAACTGGCGCTGACGCCGGACACCCGCGACATGCACTACCGGCTCGCCCGCCGCCATGTGCAGGAAGCGCTCGGCACGCTGTCCGATGCGGTCGTCCGCATGCGCGACGAGCCGGCGTCGCAGCAGCAGCCGCTGGCCGCGCTGAACGTGCTCACCACGCGCGGCTATCTGCTGCTCGCCCACATCGCCGCGGCACGCCGGCTGAGCGCCCGGCCCGACGTGTCGAACGCCGAAGAGCAACTCGCCGCCGCACGCCGCGAACTGGGCACCCTGCTCGCCGCGAGTCAAACGAACGACCGGTCCGTGCCTGCACCCGACCCGCTGGCACGACGCCTGGATGCCGCCCGTGCCGATGCACAGGCGGTGGTGACCGCGGCCCGGACACTGGGGGCCGCAAGCTAGAACGACAGCGCGGTGTCGCCGCCGCTGTCGGGGTCAGAAAACCCCTCCCACAGAACCTGGGCTCCGGTCGATGGTCGGGCGGATACCGGTGGGAGCGGCCTTGGCCGCGACGCGGCGGGTGCTAGCCGCTGGCTTCGATCACCGTCGCAATCGCGAGCAAGCTCGCTCCCACGGAAGCCTGCTCCGGCGGCAAACGGGGAGCCATCCTTGTGGGAGCGACCTCCGGTCGCGATGCGGCCTTTGCAGGCCGCTGGCTTCGATCCGAGGCGCAATCGCGAGCAAGCTCGCTCCCACAAAGCCTTGCGCCTCCATAGCTTTGCTAAGCCTGATCGGCGCTCATCGACCACTCGAGCGGCAAGCCGCGTGGCACGCGCAGCGCACCGGTCACGGTGAGCCGAAGCAGACGTTGCGCACCGGGGTGGGCATCGACTTCGTCGCCGTCCCACACGATCTCGGCACGCGCACTCACGTGCAGCAGGTCGCCGCTGTCGAAGTCGATGAACAGCAATCCCGCGCGCGGTTCGAGCAGCAGGTTACCCAGCGTGTTGAAGAAGAAGTTGCCGGCGTAGTCGGGCAAGGTGAGCACGTCGCCGGTGCCGAGCGACACGAATCCGGGCTCGCCACCGCGGTGCGACACATCGACGTCATTGGCATGCGTGCTGGCGATGAACAGCGTGTCGGCGGACGCGATCAGTGCGCGCGCTGCGTCGTCGAGAGCGGCGAGCGGCTGTGGCGCGCCGGGCGCGCCCTCGTCGAAGTAGAAGGCTTCACGCGTACGGATGTACTGCGGGCAGTTGCCGAAGCTCTGCGCCACCTCGACGTCGAAGCCGGTCTCGCTCAGGCGAGCGACGCGCCCGTTCATCCGGTTGCGCCGCCGCGTGTGCGGCTGGATGCCGAGCAATCCGAGCGCTGCGCCGTCGCGCAGATGCGCGGCCAGCGGACTGCCGGCCGGCGGCCGGGCATCGACGTGCAAGGTGCGCGGATCGGGCGACCGCACGAAGCCCGACGGCCCGTGCAGCACCGACGCCCAGGGCTGGCCATCGGTGTCAACGCTGCCAACGATCAGGAAAGGCAGCAGCGCGAAGAAGTCTCGGTGCTGCTCCGGCATGTGGTCGCGGATGACGCGCGCGCCGATGTCGGCCATGCGCTGCTGCATGCCGGCACGCGCCTGCAGCGCGCGCTCGCCGTCATGGAAAGGGTCGCGTCCGGTTTCCATGGCGATCAGGCGCGCAGGCCGACCTTGCTCGCCGGCATCGCGACGAAGCCGGGCAGCGCTTCGACACGGGCGAGCCAGGCGCGCACGTTCGGGTAGTCGTCGAGCGACACATTGCCTTCCGGTGCATGCGCCACATAGCTGTACACGGCGACATCAGCCAGCGTCGGCGCCGTGCCGACCAGCCAGTCGCGGCCGGCCAGTTCGCCGTCCATCACGGCGAGCAGGCGGTGTGCGCGGGCGATCACCTCCTGCGTGTCGAACTGGGCGCGGAACAGCGTGACCAGCCGCGCGGCGGCCGGGCCGAAGGCGACCGGGCCGGCAGCAACGGTAAGCCAGCGCTGCACCTCGGCCTGGCCGGCCGGGTCCTGCGGCAACCAGCGGCCGGGGGCGTAGCGTTGCGCCAGATAGACCAGGATGGCGTTGGAATCGGCGATGACGGTGGCACCGTCCTCGATCACCGGCACCTGGCCAAAGCAGTTCTTCGCCAGGAAGGCCGGCGTCTTCTGCTCGCCGCCGGCCAGATCGATCTGGCGGAATTCATAGGGCAGGCCGAGCAGTTCGAGGAACAGTTCGGCACGGTGACTGTGGCCGGACAGCTTGAAGCCGTGCAGCACAATGGGGGCATCCGGGCGGAGGGTGGCGGTCAGCGTCATTACAGGCTCCTTGCGTTGGGTTGGGCGTCGGGTGGCGACGTGATGCAGTATCCGCAATCCACACCCGGCAATAAATGGGGCGATACGGATAACACTCTTCCACTTTGCGCAGTAATATCCAGGCATGGACACCCTCAGGGCCATGCGCACCTTCGTTGACATCGCCGAGCACGGCAGCCTGACCGCGGCCGCGCGTGCGCTCGACTGTTCGCTGCCCGCGGTCGTGCGCACGCTGGCCGCGCTGGAGGCCCATCTCGGCGTGCGCCTGCTGAACCGCACGACGCGGCGCATCGCGCTGACCGACGAGGGCCGCAGCTATCTCGAAAGCTGCCGTCAGGTGCTGTCGGCGGTGCAGGACGCCGAGGACGCGCTTAAGGAAGGCGCAACCGAGCCGTCGGGGCCGATCACGCTGACCGCGCCGGTGCAGTTCGGCCAGATGTATGTCGCGCCGGCGGTCACCCGTTTCGCGCTGCGCCACCCGCGCGTGAAGCTGCGCGTGCTGCTGCATGACCGCGTCGTGAACATGCTGGAGGAGAGCATCGATGTCGGCGTGCGCATCGGCGCACTCGACGATTCCGGCCTGATCGCACGCCCGCTCGGCACCATCCGCCGCGTCGTCGTCGCCAGCCCCGCCCTGCTCGCCGCGCACGGCGAACCGCAGCACCCGGACGCCCTGCGCGGCGCGCCCTGCGTCCGCTTTACCGGCGCCTCCAGCTTCGCGTGGAGCTTTCAAGTCAATGGCCGCGCGATGACCGTGCCGGTAGCCGGCAACCTCGAGTTCAACCACATCGCGCCCGCGGTCAACGCCTGCGCGGCGGGCGCCGGCTTCGGCCTTTTCCTGAGCTACCAGGTCAGGCCGCAACTGGCGCGCGGCGAACTGCGCGTCGTGCTGCGCGATTTCGAGCCGCCGCCGCGCCCGGTCAGCATCGTCTATCCGCACGCCCGGCTGCTGCCCGGCCGCACGCGTCTGCTGGTGGACTGGCTGGCGCGCGAGCTCGGCGGCGACAGCGCGGCCTTCGCACCGGAGCCGGCGTGACCTACGCAGGCCCTGCCGGTCGCGGCACAATGTCTGAACTTACCGGCGCCGCGCCGCGTCTATGCGCGACCACGGCCGGAAACATCTGCTTACCGGGATGATCGCCTCATGATCCCTGCCGACCGGCACGCCCTCCAACACCCGCATTTGCCGGAGTACAAAAAGAAGATGAACAGTCATCAGGACACCTTCTTCCTGCGCACACCGCGACTCGACGCGACCGATCCGGACGCGATGCGCGCAACGCTGCGCGATTACTTTCACGCCACCTTCAGCCGCTACGAACAGCTGTTCGAAGTGCTCACCTGCGACGAGGCCTACTACCGCAAACCGATCGCGCTGCGCCACCCGCTCATCTTCTATCTCGGCCACACCGCGACCTTCTTCGTGAACAAGCTGCTGCTGGCCGGGCTCATCCATGAGCGCATCAATCCGCGCTTCGAATCGATGTTCGCGGTCGGCGTCGATGAAATGAGCTGGGACGACCTGAACGAGGCGAACTACGACTGGCCGAGCGTGCAAGCTGTGCGCGACTATCGCAACGAGGTCCGGCGTCGGGTGGACCGCGTCATCAACGACGCGCCGCTCACGCTGCCGGTGAACTGGAGCAACCCGTGGTGGAGCGTCATCATGGGCATCGAACACGAGCGCATCCACCTCGAAACCTCGTCGGTGCTGATCCGCCAGAGCCGGCTCGACTTCGTGCGCACCCACCCCGCCTGGGCGCCCTGTCGCGACAGCGGCGAGCCGCCGGCAAACAGTCTGGTCCCGGTAGCGGCCGGCGTCACGCAGCTGGGCCGTCGCCGCGACGACCCGATCTACGGCTGGGACAACGAATACGAAACGCGTGACATCGCGGTGGCGGCGTTCGAAGCCAGCCGTCATGTCGTCAGCAACCGCGAATTCCTCGATTTCGTCGATGACGGTGGCTATCGCAACGACGCCTGGTGGGACGACGAAGGCAAGAGCTGGCGCGACTTCCGGCTGCAGGCCGGCATCGATCACCCCGAGTTCTGGCGGCGCACGCCGGACGGCTGGCGGCTGCGCCTGATGCTCGAAGAAGTGCCGATGCCGTGGAACTGGCCGGTCGAAACCAACTGCCACGAAGCGCGCGCCTTCTGCAAATGGAAGGCTGCGAAGACCGGTCGCCCGGTGCGGCTCCCGACCGAGGACGAGTGGTACCGCCTGTACGACGTGGCCGGTGTCGCCGAAGTGCCCGAAGACAGCAAGGCACCCGCCAACCTGCATCTCGATCACTGGGCCTCGTCCTGTCCGGTCGATCGCTTCGCGCATGGCGACTTCTTCGACGTGGTCGGCAACGTCTGGCAATGGACCGAGACGCCGATCTACCCCTTCGCCGGCTTCGACGTGCATCCGATTTACGATGATTTCTCGACGCCCACCTTCGACGCGCGCCACAACCTGATGAAGGGCGGCGCGTGGGTTTCATGTGGCAACGAGGCAACGCGCGCATCGCGCTACGCTTTCCGCCGTCATTTCTTCCAGCACGCGGGGTTCCGATACGTGATCAGCGATGCACCGGCCAGCGCGCCGAACGTCTATTACGAAAGCGACCGGCAGTTGTCCGAGTACGCCGAATTCCACTACGGCGACGAGTACTTCGGCGTGCCGAATTTCCCGAAGGCGCTGGCGACCATCGCCATCGAGGCGATGCGTGACCGACCGGCGCGGCGCGCACTCGACCTCGGCTGCGCCACCGGCCGCGCCAGCTTCGAACTGACCCGCCATTTCGAACACGTGACCGGCGTCGATTTCTCCGCCCGCTTCATCAACGCCGGCGTGCACCTGGCCGAACAGGGCGAGCTGCGCTACACGCTGGTTGACGAGGGCGAACTGGTGTCGTACAAGACGCGCCGTCTGGCCGACATGGGACTGGAGTCGGTACGCGGGAAGGTCGATTTCATGCAAGGCGACGCCTGCAATCTGAAGAGCGTGCTGACCGGCTACGACCTCATACTCGCCGCCAACCTGATCGACCGGCTGTACGACCCGAAGGCCTTCCTGGCGGCGGTGCACGAGCGACTGAACGTCGGCGGCCTGCTGATGATCACCTCGCCCTACACCTGGCTGGAGGAACACACAAAGCGCGAGGACTGGCTGGGTGGTTTCAAGAAGGACGGCGAGAGCTGGACCACACTCGACGGCATGAAGGCGGTGCTGGGCGAGCGCTTCCGCATGGTGGGCGCGCCGCGCGACGTGCCCTTCGTCATCCGTGAAACCCGCCGCAAGCACCAGCACACGCTGGCCGAGGTAACGCTGTGGGAGCGCGTGCGCTGAGTACCTCTTTCGACTTCGATCTGCCGATTCCGCGCGACGGCACGGCCAGCGTCAAGCACGACGGCCGCGCCGCGGTGTTCGGCACCGAGCAGGTCACCCCGCTGTGGGTGGCCGACATGGACTTCGCCGCGCCGCCGGCCGTGGTGGCCGCACTGGCCGAACGCGCGCGTCACCCGGTCTATGGCTACACGCTCTACCCCGACGGCGCCTTCGAAGCGCTGGAGCGCTGGCTGGCCGCGCGCCACGGCTGGAACGTCGCGCGCGAGCACATCCACATGTGCCCGGGCGTGGTGCCGACGCTGTATGCCGCGGTGCAGGCCTTCACCAAGCCGGGCGACAACGTCATCGTGCAGCCGCCCGTCTATCCGCCTTTCTTCTCGGCCATCCGCGACACCGGCCGGCGCGTGGTCGAGAACCCGCTGATCGAGCGCGATGGCCGCTGGACCATGGATTTCGATCAGCTCGAAGGCTGCGCCGCGCGCGCCGGATCGAAGCTGCTGCTGCTGTGCTCGCCGCACAACCCGGTCGGTCGCGTGTGGTCGCACGAAGAACTGGACACTTTGCTGGCCATCGCGCGCCGGCACGAACTGGTGGTGCTGGCGGACGAAATCCATGCCGACCTCACCTACCCCGGCGTGCGTCACCTGCCGCTCGCCACGCTGGCGCGCCCGGGCGATCGCGTGCTGACCACGGTGGCGCCGAGCAAGACCTTCAACGTGCCAGGCCTCGGCCTGTCGGCGCTGATCGCCGACGACACCGAGCGGCGCGCGGTCGAGCGCGTGTTCGGCACGCTGCACGTGAGCGCGTCGAACCCGTTCAGCGTCGCCGCCTTCGAAGCCGCCTACCGCGACGGCGGGCCGTGGCTGGATGCGCTGATGGACTATCTCGAAACCACGCGCGACGAGGTGATCGACACCGTCACCCACCGGCTGCGCGGCATCCATCCGGTGGCGCCGGAAGGCACCTATCTGCTGTGGCTGGACTGCCGCGGTCTGGGGCTCGACGACGACGCGCTGCGCGACTTCTTCATCGGCGCGGGCCTCGGCCTGAATCCCGGTGCGAGTTTCGGCACCGGCGGCAGCGGCCACATGCGCCTCAACCTCGCCTCACCGCGCGCCGTCATCCGCGACGCGCTGGCAAGACTGGAAACGGCGCTGGCGAATCGCTGACGGCGGGCGCAGCACCGGCGCCGACGGATGACTGGATTCTGTGGGAGGGGTCTTCTGACCCCGACAGCGGCCTGTATCGAAGCCGGCTGATCGCAGCGGCCGCGTCGCGGTCAGAAGACCGCTCCTACAGGAGATGCGCCCGATTCACGGCCCGAGCCAGGGCGAAGGCTCTGCAGGGGAAGAAGTGTGCCGGGCCTGGGGCCGGAGCCAAGCCGGGGTTCTGTGGGAGGGGTCTTCTGACCCCGACAGCGGCCTGCATCGAAGCCGGCGGATGGCAGAGGCCGCGTCGCGGCCAAGGCCGCTCCCACAGGGATCGCGCCCGACCGGTGGCCGGAGCCGAGGTTCTGTGGGAGGGGTCTTCTGACCCCGACAGCGGCCTGCATCGAAGCCGGCGGACGGCAGAGGCCGCGTCGCGAGCAAGCTCGCTCCCACAGGGATCGCGCCCGACCGGCGGTCGGAGCCGGGATTCTGTGGGAGGGGTCTTCTGACCCCGACAGCGGCCTGCATCGAAGCCGACGGATGGCAGCGGCCGCGTCGCGGTCAGAAGACCGCTCCCACAGGAGATGCGCCCGATTCACGGCCCAAGCCAGGGCGAAGGCTCTGCAGGGGAAGAAGTGTGCCGGGCCTGCGGCCGGAGCCAAGCCGGGGTTCTGTGGGAGGGGTCTTCTGACCCCGACGGCGGCTTGTATCGAAGCATGCAGATTGCAGCGGCCGTATCGCGAGCAAGCTCGCTCCCTCGAGAGCACTCCTGGACCGTCGCCGGAGCCGCGTTCTTGTGGGAGCGAGCTTGCTCGCGATTGCAGCGCTCGAACCTCAGCCCTGTGCCGCGATGCTGCGCCTGAACATCAGCAGCGAGGCGGTGAAGAAGGCCGCAGCGATGGCCGCCATCGCCAGCAGGCTGGGCCACACGACATCCAGCCCGGCGCCGCGGTAGAGCACCGCCTGGGCGAGGCTGACGAAATGCGTGGTCGGTGCGAACTCCATGATGAACTGCACCGCCTGCGGCATGCTTTCGCGCGGTGTCATGCCGCCGGACAGCAGCTCCAGCGGCAGGATGACGAGGATCATCATCAGCCCGAGCTGCGGCATGTTGCGCGACAGCGTGCCGATGAAGATGCCGAGCGAGGTGGTGGCCAGCAGCTGCACCAGCGTGCCGGCCATGAACAGCGGAATCGAGCCGGCAATCGGCACCGCCAGCGCGCGCTCGACCACGAAATACAGCGACAGCAGCACCGCCACCCACACCACCAGCGCCATCGACCACACCTTGGCCAGCATGATTTCGAAAGCGCCCAGCGGCATCACCAGCAGGTGTTCCAGCGTGCCGTGCTCGCGCTCGCGGATCAGCGCCGCACCGGTCAGGATGACCGACAGCATGGTCACGTTGTTGATGATTTCCATCACGCTGCCGAACCAGGCGCTGGTCAGGTTGGGGTTGAACAGGATGGTGGGCGCGAGCGAGATCGGCGCCACTGTCTCGCTGCGCCGGTGCTGCACGAATTCGACGGCCTCGCCGAGCACGATGTTCTGGATGTAGTTGGCGCCGATGAAGGCCTGGCTCACCCGCATCGCGTCGATGTTCACCTGTATCGACGGCTGCGCGCCGGCCAGCACGTCGCGTTCGAAATCCGGCGGAATGATCATGACGAAGGTGTACAGGCCGGCATCCAGCCCGGCATCGCCCTGCCCTTCGGTAATCATTTCCGGCAGCCGGAAGTACGGGCCGTAAAAGGCGCCGGCGATGCGCTCGCTCAGAACCGAGCGGTCCTCGTCCACGATGCCGATGGGCGCGTTGTGCAGTTCCTGCGAAGTCGCCGTTGACGCGCTGTAGATGCCGCCCGAGAAGGCCCACACGATCATGATGAGCAGTACCTTGTCGTTCCACAGGCTCATCAGTTCCTTGAGCCCGAGCCGCCAGGCGTTGAGCAGTCGGCGTCGCATCATCCTGAGAACCTCGGTTGATCGGCGATCGGTGGAACGTGACGGGCGCGGTTGGCGGGGTGTACGGCAAGGCGCGAGGACGCGGCAGGATGGCACCCTGCAAGGGCAAGCAACACCGTCGGGCGCCCCGCCAACCGTGCACGCGACGCCGAAGCGGTCTCACCTGAAAGATGAGCGCTGCACTCCGCGGGCATCCTCGATGGGCAGGACCTGAAGCACATTGGCAAGCGGTCAGCCGAGGTTCTCAGGATCATCGCTCCTGCTTCTTCAGCAGCCACACGCTGAGCAGCGTAAGCACCGGCACGAAGGCGGCCAGCGCCAGGAAGTCGGCGTAGAGGTCGCGCATGTCGAGCGCCTTGGTGAACAGGCCGCGGCTGATGTTGAGGAAATAGGTGGCCGGGAAGAAGGTGCCTATCGTTCGCCCCACGCCTTCGAGCGAGGACACCGGGTGCGTGAGACCGGAGAAGGTGACCGTGGCCAGCATGGTCACCACCGCGGTAGCGGCGAGTGCGGCGATCTGCGTGCGCGCGAACGAGGACATCAGCAGCCCGAGGCCGGTGGTGGCGGTGACGAAGATGAGCGCGCCCAGGCTGAGCGACAGCAGGCTGCCCTTCAGCGGCACCTCGAACACGAACACCGCGAGCAGCACGAGTCCGTAGAAGCTCACCATGCTGACGGCGATATAGGGCAGCTGCTTGCCGATCAGGAATTCCAGCCTCGTCACCGGCGTCGCGTACAGATTGGTGATCGAACCCAGCTCCTTCTCGCGCACCACGCCGACCGCCATCAGGATGGCCGGAATGAAGGTGAGCAGCAGCGGAATCACCGCCGGCACCATCGCGAACACACTGCGGAAGTCCTGGTTGTAGCGGTAGCGCATGTCCAGCTTCGCCGGGTAGGCGGTCGCCGGCAGCCCTTCGCGCACCGCCGCCTGCTGCAGGAAGTCGGCGTGCAGGCCCTGCACGTAGCCGAGCGTGGTTTCGGCGCGGAAAGGCATGGCGCCATCGACCCAGACGCCGATCTCGACCGCGTGTCCGCTGCGCAGCCGGCGCCCGAATTCCGGCGGAATCTCCAGCGCGACGCTCAGTTCGCCGGCGCGCATGCGGCGGTCCAGTTCGTCCACGCCCAGCAGGGGCGGCTGTTCGATGAAGTAGCGCGAGCCCGCCATGTTCTCGATGTAGGCGCGGCTTTCCGGCGTGTCGTCGCGGTCGAGCACGGCGAATTTCAGGTCCTCGACATCCATCGAAATGCCATAGCCGAGGATGAGCACCATGATGACCGAGCCGAGCAGCGCGAAGGTGAGCCGCACCGGGTCGCGCAGCACCTCCAGCCACTCGCGCCGCGCGTAGGCCAGCAGCCGGCGCCGGCTGAACGGCGCCGGGCGCGCGGCGGGCGCCGTCGGCTCGGCGGCGGCGGGTGGCGGCGCCTCGGGCACCGGTGGCGCGCCGTCGCCAGTCGCCTCTTCCAGGTAGGCGACGAAAGCCTCTTCCAGCGAGGTGGCGCCGCGCCGCTCGATCAGCGCCGCCGGCGTGTCGCTGGCCAGCACGCGGCCGGCGTGCATCAGCGAAATGCGGTCGCAGCGCTCGCCCTCGTTCATGAAGTGGGTGGACACGAAGATGGTCACGCCGTCCTTGCGTGACAGTTCGATCAGCAGGCGCCAGAAGCCGTCGCGCGCGACCGGGTCCACGCCCGAGGTCGGTTCGTCGAGGATGAGCATGTCCGGCTTGTGGATCACCGCCACCGCCAGCGACAGCCGCTGCCGTATGCCCAGCGGCAGCCCGGCCGCCTGCGTGTCGAGGTATTCGGCCAGACCGAAGCGCTCGACCATCTCGGCGACGCGCGGCGCGATGTCGGCCGCCGGCAGGTGGAAAAGCTGGGCGTGCAGCACCAGGTTCTGGCGCACGCTCAGTTCGCCGTACAGCGAAAATGCCTGCGTCATGAAGCCGACCCGCTTGCGGGTATCCATGTCGCCGCTGTTGACGACGTGCCCGAACAGCAGCGCCCTGCCCTCGCTCGGCGGCAGCAGGCCGGTGAGCATTTTCATCGTCGTCGTCTTGCCGCAGCCGTTCGAGCCGAGGAAGCCGAAGATTTCGCCGCGGCCGATCTCGAAATCGACGTGGTTGACCGCGGTGAAATCGCCGAAACGCATCGTGAGGCCTTCGGCGACGATGGCCGGCCCGTCGCCCTGCACGCAGCGCGGCGGCACCACCAGTTCCTCGTGCCCCTGGCGCTTGGCGGCCGGCAGCAGTTCGATGAAGGCGGCGTCGAGATCCTTCGCACCGGTGCGCGCCAGCAGTTCGGCCGGCGTGCCGGTGGCGAGCACGCGGCCGTCGTCCATCGCGGCCAGCCAGTCGAAACCGGCCGCCTCGCCCATGTAGGCGCTGGACACCAGCACGCTCATGCCGGGCCGGCGCTGGCGGATGCGTTCGATCAGCTGCCAGAACTGGCGGCGCGACAGCGGATCGACGCCGGTGGTGGGCTCGTCCAGGATGAGCAGGTCGGGGTCGTGGATCAGCGCGCAGCACAGGCCGAGCTTCTGTTTCATGCCGCCCGACAGCTTGCCGGCCGGGCGGTCGCGGAAGGCCGCCAGCCCGGTGCTGTCCAGCAGTTCGGCGATGCGCGCCTCGCGCTCGCGCGTCGCGTGGCCGAACAGGCGACCGAAGAAGTTGACGTTCTCGAACACTGACAGCGTCATGTACAGATTGCGCCCCAGCCCCTGCGGCATGTAGGCGATGCGCGGGCACACCGCGGCGCGGTGATGGCGGTCGCGCATGTCGCCGCCCAACACCGTCACCCCGCCCTGCTGGATCACGCGCACGCCGGCCACCAGCGCCAGCAGGCTGGACTTGCCGACGCCATCCGGCCCGATCAGCCCGGCCATGCAGCCAGCCGGGATGTCGAGCGTGATGTCGTCGAGCGCGACCGTGTCGCCGTAGCGCAGGCCGACACCGGCAAGCCGGGCGACCGTGTCGGTCATGGCGCCGTTCACGGTTTCGGTGTTCCGACCAGCGGCGGCAGCGTGGCCGGCCACGGCGCCTCAGGGTCGAGCCGCACCCAGGCCACGCCGGGCAGCCCGGTCTTCACCTGCTTGGCGTGCGCCTTCAGCAGATCGGGCGGAATCTTCACCCGCACGCGGAACATGAGCTTTTCGCGCTCGGTGCGCGTTTCGACCGACTTCGGCGTGAACTGCGCCTGCGGCGACACGAAGCTCACGCTGGCGGGAATCGAAATGTCCGGCCGCACGTCGAGCACGATGCGCGCCTCGGTGCCTATGGCCACGCGCCCCGCCTGCGAGGTCGGCAGGAAGATGGTCATGTAGACGTCGGTGATGTCGAGCAGCGTGAGCACCTTGCCGCCCGCCGCCAGCACCTCGCCCGGCTCGGACAGCCGGTACAGCACGCGGCCGTCGGCCGGGGCCACCAGTTGCGCGTCCTGCAGATCGACGCGGATGCGCGCGCTGCGCGCCTCGGCTGCCTCGATCGCCGCCTCGGCCTGCTTCACTGCGGCGCGCGCAGCATCGATCGAGGAATAGGCGCCGCGCAACTGCGACGACGCAGCCTTCTGTGCGTCCAGCGCGGATTGCTTGTTGGTCTGGTCAACGTCGAGCTTCTGCGTCGAAATGAACCCCTTGTTGACCAGACGCTGCGTGCGCTCGATGTCCTTCTCGGCCAGCGCCAGCTGGCTCTGGCGCTGCGACACCACGGCGCCGGCCATTGCCGCCTCGCTCTGCCGCTGCGCCACCGCCGCCACCGCGGCGGCACGGCTGGCCTGTGCCTGCTCGATCTGCGCGTCGCTGACTTTCAGTTCGGCTTCCAGCGCGCGCACGTCCATCAGCGCCACCACCTGCCCGGCGCTCACGTCGTCGCCCTCGCGCACCGCCACGCTCTCCAGCCGGCCACCGGTTTTGGTCGCGACGTCGATCTCGGTCGCCTCGATGCGGCCGTTGCCGGAGGCAAAGGCTTCGCTCACCGGCGGTGCTGTGTACTGCTTCCAGCCGTAGTAGCCAGCCGCCGCGGCAGCCAGCACGATCAGCCCCAGAACGAGGCGGCGACGCGATGCGCTCATGTTTCAGTCCGATGCAATGCGGGAATTGCCCCGATTGTGCCCCGGCCCGCGTTTCAGCGCCTTGATGTTTCGCAATGCAGCAAAGGTCTCAACCGGTAATCGCCAGCGCCGCCTGCAGCAGCAGAAGCAGCGCGTGCGGAAAAGCCACCGTCGGCTTCAGCGCGCTCGTCGCGTACTCCATCAACAGCCCGACAGCGCCCGGCCGCGTCGCCTGCCACTCGGTGTGCAACTGGCAGGCCGCGTAGTCCGACGCCCCGTCGGCGATCAGCGTTTCGACCTTAAGCAGACGCTGCCCCAGGCGCGCCTGCACCGTACGCAGCATCGACTCGATCACCCACACGCTCACCGTCAGCGGCGCCGCCAGCTCGAACGGAAAACCGAACAGCGCCGCACCGGCAGTCAGCGCCACCGCCGCGATCTTGATCCCGACCGCGCAACGCTCATGGCGCTCGTGGTCCTGCTGCAGCGTGGCCCATTCGGTGTGGAGGGGTGAGGGGTAGGAGGTGTTCATGCGGGCGACGGCAAGACCGGAAAGAAGCGGGAAAGGCCGCAATCTATCCGTTGCCGGCGTGGCGTGCCCGGGCATGCGTCAAGGTTCTGTTGTGAAAGGCTGCGAAGGACTTGACGGCGATCGCCCCGGCACCAGCCCCGAAAAGAAGAAGTCAAGCGACCACCCGTGCGCCTTGGGGCGCACCCCATCGTCTCACCACTCGGATAAATGACCGATGGAACAGACACCGTGGATATGCTCCACTTGCCTGCCATACAAGGGGTGAGGTTTTTTGTCTTCGTTTAATCGGTAGTTATCCGGCACACGGCGCACCAACCGACTGAAAACAACAGAAATTCCCCGTTAAAATTCTTTGTGTTTATCCGGCATTGTCCATAGTTATGGCGCAAAACTGCGCCAGAAAACAAAGTTAGCCGTCTCATGGATTCCATCGCACAACTTGCCCAGCAGTACTTCCTGCTCAAAATGGGGGTAGGTCATCACCAACCCTCCATCGACTGGGCGCTTGAGCGGCTACGCCTAGACCAGGAAGGTGATGATCTCGACATCGTTATGTTGGCTGCCGCCACATCACGAGAAGAAGCTGCACCATTGATTGAAGCCATCCTTCAAACCCATCTAGGAATCTCGGCAATTGATGATAGGTTCGCAGCAGGAAAGTACATCGCTTTGTTGCGTACCGCCTACCTTGACGGAAAAGAAACCATAGAGTCGCTCGACGAGAAATTCACAAAGCTCTATCACAAGCTCGAATACCCAGATTGGCTCGTCATGCTCAGTCGGAACTGCGAGTACGCCACAGATATTCCGGAGTTCAGAGAGCCGTTCGAGCAAGAGTTTGAGTACGTCGCAACTCTGTGGGCTGGAGCCACAAGCCCAACTGACTTTGAGTCCAAGTACAGCAGAGGTGTTTCAAATAGCCATGATGTCAAATACGGCTAACCCGGCAGTCGAGAGGGACGGCCACAAGCTGCGCTTGTGGTTCCCTACGCTGCTCTCCGGCCGCCCCTCACTTCTACGTTAGACCTCTTCAGTAAATCGCTATGGAACCTATCGAAGCTGTTGAAAAGGCTCTTGCCTTTACAGACACTCGCCTTGCCGCGATGCCTTCATTCGGCGTCTATCAGTCTATTCATGCTCAACTCAACTATTTGCTGGGCGTACTGACAGGCACAGAGCTCGACCGCAGTCGCCTAAAGCAAATCAATTTTGGCGTGTACGCTGCGAAGGAGTTTGAAGACTCTGACCCTGAGTTCGCACAAGCCTTACATCCAGCCTTCTGGGTTGCTACTCAAATGGCGAAAGGCCTGAAGGTTTCCAATGTCCCGGTCTAACCCTGCGCTCAACACGGACCGCCTGCAAGCTGCGCTTGCAGGTTCCCTCCGCGCTTCGCGCTCCGGCGGCCGGTTAGCTCCACGTTAGGCCTCTTTCTCTCCGATCGCAACGAAAGCCCTCAGTGCACTCAACCACAGTAAGCTGGCTCGAAGGAACCTGGAGGTCCAACAAGGAGCGAACAATTTATAGTTGGCGTCAGCATGAGCCGATTCCAGAAAGCCGTCGCTTATTCATGGAGTCGAAAATCGGTAAGCACATCAATCATTTCGCCAATGGCATTTGGACTCACAAGTACGAAGAAGATGGCTTCTCACTGCCGTACCGCGTAGTGTGGTCCAACGATAATTCACTGTTCGTCGTATACGGCTTGGGGCAGGAAGAGACGGGCGAGCAGCTCACCTTCACATCGCCAGAAAGCTATTGGGTCCATAGGGGCTGGTACGTTGAGTATTTTTCCAAAATCAATCAGGCAGTAAGCACATGAAGCCGGCTCTATACGCGCATTCGCAAGAAACTCTTCAACCAATAGAGCCCGCACCGTGCCTTCGCGCAGCTGCCTAACTGGTTGTCCAACAGGACGTTTACCAGCTTCGCTGGCAGCCGCCTGTTAACGTGGGCGTTCGCCTCACACTCTTCCCCCCACACATTCCATCGCCTATGAAGATCACCTCCGGACTCTTGCTTTCTGCATGCCTCATGTCGTCAGCGTGTACGACAATGAACTACGCCACTTCGACAACACCTGCGTCGGTACAGGAAGAGTGGATACGGGAAGGCGTAACGATCTGGGGTGGCACTCGAATTTATGCAATTGGAAACCTCGAGTTTGGCCTCATGGCACGAGAGAACGACATGACATTTGAGGTTGACCCGGGTTCCACGTCAGTGAAGGTGTTCTACTATGCAAATCGCGGCAATGCCAATAACCTTTTCTGGCAAACCGATCCGGTTTCACTTGATGTTTTGCTCAAGCCAAACGGGAGATATCAAGTCCAAGGTGTCTATGGCGAAACAACCGTTCGCTTCAAGATCGTTGATCTAGAGTCGAAGACGGTTCTTATTGAATCATCGGAAACGCAGGTTGTGCGGCGCCCGAACCCATTCATGCCAGGGCCATCGATCGTTCCTATATTCATTCCAGTCAAGTGAGGTCGCGAGTACCAAGGTGAGGCCGAACCCTTCGCTCGAACAAACTCGCGTCGGCAGGCCGCCGCTCGCGGCTCAGCTTCAACGGTATGCCCCA
The DNA here is from genome assembly GCF_965284615.1 of Methyloversatilis sp. Taxonomy (GTDB): domain Bacteria; phylum Pseudomonadota; class Gammaproteobacteria; order Burkholderiales; family Rhodocyclaceae; genus Methyloversatilis. The sequence continues at coordinate 1,926,699 of NZ_OZ260098.1, read as the reverse complement.
TTCCCATGAGTGAAAGCTTGGCCGAGGTAGTCGAGGCGTTACGGGGTACGCTCGGCTCCCAATTGAAGCGAGTCGAATACGGCTTGCTCCCCTCAGACAGCCTGACTCCGTCCGCTATCGAACTGGGTGGCGAAGTCGTGCTTACCTCGACTGGAGAAGAGAAGGTGCATTTCACTTGGGGCGGCCGCCCTGGTGCAGGACAAGATTGGGCGCAAAAAATAGGGGACAGACCACGTTTCCGACGATAGATTAATGAGGCCAGCCCCCTGATCCCGGTTCCGATCTGGTCCCGGCACGACGCAAGAGACAAGAAAACGGCGGGCACACGGCCCGCCGTTTTCCTTGCCACCGCAGAACTTTGCGATTGGCAACGGAGATAAATAGGGGACAAACCACGTTTTCAACTACAAGTCTGGCGGAACCCAAGTACTTAAACTCTGAAATCACATCCTGACCTCGGTTTGCCAGTTTGAATTCATGGCCAACCCCAGCGCTTGCGCATACAGAATGCAAAACAAGAAAGATCACCTCACGCAAAGAGAGCGGTTTTTTTACAGAATAATTCACATCATTGGACTGATCTGTGGCGCGGGCGGTTTTTATTATTATCTTATAGCAGGATATTCAGACGCCGATTGTCTTGAGGCTGCCGTTTTCTTGATTTTGTGCGGAGGCTTTTCCGTGTTTGGCGTGGCGCTACACAGCGACATCAGGCTCATACACGGATGCAGATGGTTAAGAGAGGATGAGTGGTCAAAGTCAAAAAAATCGGACTCTAAAGACAAAAGATAGCCCCCCCTTGTAGCGACTAAACGGGGTCAGACATCATTTATTTCCCGGTACCGCAATCGCCAGTCCGAGCACGCGTTAACCTTTCGCGACGAACCCTGAAAAATAGGGGACAGCCCACGTTCTCGACTGCTGAATGTTGACAAGAGACGCATTCGATGAAGATCAGCAATGAAACCGGCCCGCTTCGCAGCGCTCCCCGCACCCAGCCTTCCTCCACCTCTGGCGCCGGCCCCAGCTCGTTTTCGTCCGCGCTGGCGGCGGCAACTGGCCAGACGCCTTCCGCGAGACCTGCTGACTTCACAAACATGACCCGTCAGGAAATGACCGACTGGATGAACGAGCAGATCCGCACTGGAAAGATGTCGCTCGATGAAGGCGCCCCTTTCATGGGCATGACGATGAAGATCTCGGTCGAGACGGGCCAACCGGTTGACATGGCCACAGACACCACCCGCATCAACTTCATCGAGAAGGCCCGCTTGGGCATCGAGGGTGCGCGGTCGCTTAACGATCAGAAGCTGGCCGAAAGACTGCAGATGGCGATGGACAGGATGCACCGGAGCCAGGGGCACGCAATTGGCGGTGATGAGCGCTCATGAGCTGACGCTCAAGCGCGCGCGCACAGACAAGCTCACAAAACTGATCGCGGTATGCGACCTGTTCTTCGATGCGATTGCACGACTTGACGATCCGACTGCGAAGGCTCTGGTCGAGAACTGGACCCACGTCAGGCATCAGTATGTGAATCCAATCGACGCGCCCCGCTCGGCGCTCGCTGCCGGTCTGGAGCAAGGTCTTCGCGAGATGCCGATGCTGCTCAAGTCGATACCTCCGGAAGCCGGAAAGCGCGCGATTGAGGCGCTGTCCGCGGCGATCGTGGCCCGGTATCCGGATTTCCTCGCCAAGGACGCCGAGCGGCTTGCCCGCATAAGGGCGCGTGGCGCCATTCGCAGCGCGAACGAGTATTACCTGGTCCGTCACCATGTCGATCTGCTGGAACTCCGCCCTTATCAGGAAGAAGAACTTCGGCTGCTGTATGGACTGATCGACCGCTTCGAGGCCTCGGGCGGCTGACGCACGACGCCTCGTTTAAGCGGTCGGCACAGCAAGAATAGGGGCCCCGTTTCCGGCGCCCCTCAACAACCGGCTGTCACAGTTTCTCTGCCCCTACTCTCCCTCTGTCGCCAGCGACGCTCCAACGACGAGCCGGCCAATGCTCAGCAGGCGCTGCGGCGTCGTGCCAACTGAGCCACTACGACCAAACCACCCAGCATCATCGCGTAGGTCTCGGGCTCGGGCACGGCTTGCATAAAGCTCGTACCATTAACGGTTGCACTGGCCTGCAGGGTCCCCGCGAGGTTGCCACCAGTAGCGTTAAGGAAGGAGACCGACAACGTGCGCGTTTCACTTGCGGCATTCGGCCCGTAGCAATAGCTGGACGTGCATCCATCTCCGTAGACGATCACATTTCCGATGTCCAATGAATGGGCATCAGATGACGTCTGCGGGGCGCCACTGTTACCGCTTGCACTGGGCCCGATGACGTAGAGCATTGTTTCAGCATCGGCGAGTTCAATCTGGTAGCTCGAACTCGGATCGAAGGCCGAACTTACACCGGCGCTTACCGTCGATTCAGCGGTGATCACTAGCAGTGTGTTGGCAGACACCGTGAAGCCTACGGCGTTAAAGAAGTACGGTGCATACACTGACGCCGAATAATTCGACGAGTGGAAGGAAAACGGTACAGTGCTCGTCGTTCCGGCTGCATGACCGCTAACGTGCAGAGTGGCTCCGGAAGCTTCACCGCTGCCGCCTACCGCCGCCATCGACCACGCCAATCCAGTGTTCACATAGATACCGACAGGATCGAAATCAGTTACTCCTCCTGCAAACTGGGAGTCGGACGCGTTCGGATCAGACTGAAACACGTTGGCGAATACGGCGCTGCCGAATTCCACGTCCACCAAATTAGTGAAGGTCACGCTGGGTCCAATGTCGTCCAACGGATTCAGATCGAACAGTGTAAAGGTGAGCGGCCCGAGTGCGGCCGATGAGGTGGCTGCAGCATGAGACTGTAGGCACGAACCCAGCAGAGCCGCGGCCAGAACGGCAGATTTCAATTGACGCATTGTTCCCTCTGAAAATGTGACAGGAGAATGAAAATTGTGAGGACATCCGGCCTGAACACCGGAGCGAGAGTCCGAGCAAGAACAGCGCCATCAAGCCCACTCGCCATTGATATTTCCCTGCTGCTGCACTTCCTTCTGCGGGAAGAACTGATAGTCCCGAGTTCCGAAGCAAGACACAGCGTTGCCTTTGCGTGTCAGGACGGCTCAGTCCCGATCCCCGCCAATGGCCTGAAATCCATACTCGGCATCCCCTGCACCGCGTTGCTTCGAATGAAAGCAGCCGAAGTTGACGGGCCGTCAGGCATACGGAAATTCCGCAGACGTTCAAAGCGCACGCCGTCAGAAGCAATCCGCTGGCCGGCTAACCGTTGAGAAACTCACGCTGGTTTCCGTCAGGTGTCAAAAATTTCGACGAGTTGAACAGTAAGTGCAACGAATAACCGGAAACGTCATTCGCATAAGCAATGTAAAACCAGTGCCATTAAACATGCCAAATATAAAATATATATTCCGGGCGAAAAATACGACGAAGGTTATATGTCGTACCGAAACTCGCCCCCTGTGGACCGGGGTACAGGAGGTTAAGCACGGATTCCCAGCCGATCCGGGCTGCGCCCTTCTGTTCGGGTGCTGTAAAGAATTCCGAAACAGGGGATGAATCGCTCCTGGCTTATTAGGCACCCCTCCGCCCGAAACCGAGGCGACCAACACCGACAACTCACTGCAAACAGACGAAAAAAACGGCGGGCACAAGGCCCGCCGTTTTCCTTGCCACCGCAGAACTTAGCGGTTGGCGACGTACATGGTGATTTCGAAGCCGAAACGCAGGTCGGTGGCCTTCGGGGTTTCCCAGCTCATGTCTATCTCCTCAGTTTTGGTGGATGGCTCTTCCGCAGGCCCTGCATCCCGGTGATCGTGTTGCCTGACCTGCACTGCCAGTATCGTCAGCCGGCCGCCCCGGCGCCTCGCATCTGATCTGAACCAAGTCTAAGGATTTTCATTAAGCCTTGTTTTGAACCGACTTCCCTTGCGCACGAGCGCGCACTGACCGCCCCGCGGCGCCGGAAAGCGCCGGTGCGCCTGCTTGCGCCGCCGGGGTCCTGTGCTACCTTTCTACGCATGCGCCGCCACAAAAACGCCTGCTCGCTGCTGCTCGTGTTCTGCCTCATCTGGCAGACGCTCGCCTTCAGCGCGCCCGCCCTGGCGCACTGGGAAGATGCCGCGGTGGCCAGCGACGTGAGCCATGAGTTGCTGCACCTGAGCGGCCAGCCGCACCATCACCACGAGGAAGACGTCCACCTCGACGATTCTCCCGAATCGATCCAGCACCTGCATGCCGACTGCGTGTCGTTGACGACCTTCATACCGCCCGGCGCCGCTTCGGCCCTGCTGTTCGACAGTCCGCATGATCCCCTGCCCGCCTTCAGTGGCGGCCCCCTCCCCCATCCTTTCCTCGAAGGTCTTCGCAGGCCACCCAGACCGCAGGTCTGATCCATAGACCAGGCCGGTTCGTACGCGAACCGGAATCCGCTCGTCAGGACGCCTTCGCCTGCCCATGGCCCATGCCCGGCGGTCGCACGCGTCCGCTCATGGACAGCCGACGGTGAAACATTCCTGCATACGCATTCTGTGCGGCCTGCTGCTGGCCGCCCCCGCATGGCCCGCGCTCGCGGGTAGCTCGCCCGCGCTCGCCGCGGCGCTCGAATCAGCCTGGCAGCGCGCGCTCGCGGCGAGCGAGGCGAGCGGCCGCAGCCGCATCGCCGAAGCACGCCTTGCCGCCACGGCCAGCCCGTGGGCGGCACCGCCCTCGATCGACATTTCCCAGCGCGAAAACCGGCTGCTGCGCGATACCGGCCAGCGCGAAACCGAAGTGGGCGTGAGCTGGCCGCTGTGGCTGCCCGGCCAGCGCGACGCACGCCAGCGCGCGGCGCGCGGCGAGGTGGATCTCGCCAGTGCCTCCGCCGAACAGCTCCGGCTCGGTCTGGCCGGAGAGTTGCGCGAACTGGCCTGGGCGGCAGCTGCACTGCGTGCCGTGCGCGACGAGAGCCGGCTGCAGGCGGACAGTCTCGACGGACTGGCGGCGGACGTCGCCCGCCGGGTGGATGCCGGCGAACTGGCCCATGCCGACCTGCTGGCCGCACGCGCCGAGGCCGAACTGGCACGCGCTGACGCGATCGAGGCCGCGCAGCAGCTGCGCGCCGTCGAATCGCGCTGGCAGGTGCTGACCGGCGATCTCCCGCTGCCGGACGGTGCGGACGAACAGCCGGGCGCCGCGACCGACATCGAGCGCCACCCCGAACTCACAGCCGCGCAGGCGGCCCTCGAACTGGCCCGCCGCAGGCTGGACGCGGTGAAACTGGACCGCCGCGCGCCGCCCGAACTGACGGTGCGCTATCGCCACGACGAGCCGGGCGCGGGCATGCCGGCGCAGGACAGCATCGGCCTCGGTGTGCGCATTCCGCTCGGCACGGCCGACCGCAACCTGGAGCGTGACGCCACCGCGCTGGTCGAGCTGGACCGCGCCCAGGTGCAGCTCGACCGGACACGCGAGCGGCTGCGCGCCGACGTCGCGCTGGCCGAGCAGGCGCTGAACACGGCGCACGCCGCGCTGGAAGCCGGACGCCTGCGTGCCGCGCTGCTGGTCGAGCGCGCCGCCCTGCTCGACCGCGCCTTCCGCGCCGGCGAAAGCGGCCTGCCCGAACTGCTGCGGGTGCGTGCCGCCGCTGCCCAGGCACAGCAGGGCGTGCGGCGCCAGCTGGCAATGCTCGGGCTCGCTCGCGCCCGACTCAACCAATCGATCGGACTTCTGCCATGAACCCGCTTCACCTGCTGCGCAGCCTGCGCCTGCCCGCCTTCGTGCTGGCTTTCCTGTTCCATCTGCCGGCGGTCGCCGGGCCGGGCGCCCATGGCCCGGACGGCGAACACCTCAACGCGCCGGCCGGCGCCCACGCGACCGGCGCGACACCGCGCACGGAAACACATTCCGAACTGTTCGAACTGGTCGCCCGGCTCGGCGGTGGCGAACTGTCGGTGATGATCGACCGCTACGACAGCAACGAGCCGGTACTGGGCGCCACAGTCGACGTGGAGAGCGACGGCGTGCGCGCGACCGCGCAGTTCCACGCCGACCACGGCGACTACGCCTTCACCGACCCGGCCCTGCTGGCTGCCCTGTCACGGCCGGGCGATCACGCGCTGGTGTTCACCGTGCGCCGCGGCGAGGGGGCCGAACCGCAAGAGGCGGACCTGCTCGACGCCGTGCTGCATGTCGATGCCGAGGTGGCGGCTGACGAACACGCGTCGGTGCTGTCCCGCGTTCCCACGGCGGCCTGGATCGCCGCCGCCGTGATCGCGCTGGCTGCGGCGCTGCTGCTCGCACGCCGCGGCCGCACCGACAAGGGAGTCCGCGCATGAAACGCCTGCTCCACATCGTCACCACCGCCCTGTTCGCCAGCGTCGCCCTTGCCGGTCCGGGCGCGCACGGCCCGGGTGGCGAACACCTGGACGAAGCGGCGCACGCCACAGCGTCCGGTCTGGCCCGGCTGCCGGACGGCAGCGTGAACGTGCCCAAGATCGCCCAGCGGCGCATGGTCATCCGCACCCGCGTCGTCACGACGAGCGAGGCCGCGCGCACGGTCGAGCTGCCAGGTCGCGTGATCGCCGACCCGAATGCCGGCGGACGCGTGCAGGCCCTCTACGGTGGCCGCCTCGAAGCCGGACCGCGCGGCCTGCCGGTAATCGGGCAGACGGTGCGCCAGGGCGACATCCTCGCCTGGGTGCGCCACAACCCGGATCCGATCGCCCAGGCCAACCAGACGGCGCTGCGCGCCGAACTGCGCACCGCGCGCCTGCTGGTCGAACAGCGGGTGGCGCGGCTGGAAGGTCTGGAAGGTTCTATCCCGCGCAAGGACATCGAGTCGGCGCGCGCCGAACTGGCCGGACTGCGCGAACGCGAAGCCGGCATCGCCGCCGGCATCGGCTCGCGTGAAGCGCTGCGCGCCCCGGTCAGTGGCGTGCTCGCCCGTGCCGACATGCTTGCGGGTCAGGTGGTGGACGCGCGCGACACGCTGTTCGAGATCGTCGATCCGGCGCGTCTGCTGGTCGAGGCGACGGTGGCCGACGCGGCACTGGCCACCCGCCTCGCCGGTGCGGCGCTGAAGGACGTGCCCGACGTGGCGCTCAGCTTCCTCGGCGCCGGCGGCAGTCTGCGCGACGGCGTGCTGCCGGTGCTGTTCCGCACCCAGGGCAAGGCCGGCGCCCGGCCCGCGCTCGCGGTCGGCCAGCCGGTGTCGGTGGTCGCGCAACTGGCCGAGCGCATCCCGGGCATCGTGTTGCCGACCCGCGCGCTGACGCGCAATGCGTCGAACGAACCGGTGGTGTGGATCAAGTCGGGCGCGGAGCGCTTCATCCCGCAGCCGGTCGAGGTGCAGACGCTGGATGCGCAGACGGTGGTGGTGACGCGCGGGCTGTCCGCCGACAACCGCGTGGTCGTGCAGGGCGCGTCGCTGATCGCGCAGATCCGCTGAACGGAGGCCACCCATGTTCAACTGGATCGTCCGCCTGAGCCTGCACAACCGGCTGCTGGTGCTTGCGCTGTCCACGCTGCTGATGGCCTATGGCGCTTATACCGCGTGGCGCACGCCGGTCGATGTGTTTCCCGATCTGAACAAGCCGCTGGTGACCGTGCTGACCGAAGCCGGCGGCATGGCGCCCGAAGAGGTCGAACAGCTCGTCAGCTTCCCGCTCGAAACCGCGCTCAACGGCATGCCCGGCGTGACGCGCGTGCGCTCGACCTCGGGCATCGGCCTGTCCATCGTGTACGCCGAATTCGACTGGGGCACCGACATCTACCGCAATCGCCAGCTGGTGGCGGAGCGGCTGGCGCTGGTGCGCACGCAGATGCCGGAAGGCGTGTCGCCGGTGATGGGACCGGTGTCGTCCATCATGGGCGAAATCATGCTGATCGCGCTGCCGCTGGCCTCGGCCGACGGTGCGGCCGGCGCCTCGCCGATGCAGGCGCGCGAATACGCCGACTTCGTACTGCGCCCCCGCCTGCTGTCCATCGCCGGCGTGTCGCAGGTGATCCCGATCGGCGGCGACGTGCGCGAGCTCAGGGTGGAGGCCGACACCGCACGCATGGCGCAGTTCGGCGTCTCACTGACGCAGCTCGAGCAGGCGCTGCGCGGCTTCGCGCAGAACGCGGGCGGCGGTTTCATCGACCGCAACAACCGCGAATACCTGATCCGCCACATCGGCCGCACGCACCGTATCGAAGATCTGCAGAGCCTGTCGGTCGGCTGGAAGGACGGACGCACGATACGGCTCGATCAGGTCGCGCGCGCGGGCTTCGCGCCGGCGCTCAAGCGTGGCGACGCCGGCTACAACGGTGCGCCGGCGGTCATCGTCAGCGTGCAGAAGCAGCCGACCGCCGACACATTGAAGCTCACGGCGGCAGTCGAAGCCGCCCTCGGCGAACTGAAGCAGGGTCTGCCGCCCGGTCTGGCGGAGCCGCGCGTGCTGTTCCGCCAGGCGGACTTCATCGAAGCGTCGATCGGCAACGTGACCGAGGCGCTGCGCGACGGCGCAGTGATGGTCGGCATCGTGCTGTTCGCCTTCCTGCTGTCGGCGCGCACCACGCTCATTTCGCTGATCGCCATCCCGCTGTCACTGGCGGTCACCGCCGTGGTGTTTCACTGGCTGGGGCAATCGATCAACGTGATGACGCTGGGCGGACTGGCGATCGCCATCGGCGAGCTGGTGGACGACGCGGTCGTCAACGTCGAGAACATCCTGCGCCGCCTGCGCCAGAACCGGCAGGCCGACAGACCGCTGCCGGTGCTGGAGGTGGTGCGACAGGCCAGTGTCGAGGTGCGCACCGGCATCGTCTATGCCACCGTGATCGTGGTGCTGGTGTTCGTGCCGCTGTTCGCGCTGCCCGGCATCGAAGGCCGGCTGTTCGCGCCGCTGGGCGTGGCCTACATCGTGTCCATCCTGGCGTCGATGGCGGTGTCGATGACGGTAACGCCGGTGCTGGCCAGCCTGCTGCTGCCGGGCATGAAGCGGCTCGACCACGGCGACAGCCCGCTGGTCGCCTGGCTCAAGCGACTGGACAGCCGCGTGCTGGCGTGGTCCTTCCCGCGGGCGCGCGGGCTCGTGCTGGCAGCACTGCTGGCGGTGCTTGCCGCGGCCGCCAGCGTGCCCTTCTTCCCGCGCGCCTTTCTGCCGGCCTTCAACGAGGGCTCGCTGGTGCTGTCGCTGATGTTCACGCCGGGCACTTCTCTGGCCGAATCCAGCAGCATGGGGACACTCGCCGAGACGCTGATCCGGGGCGTGCCCGAAGTGCGTCAGGTCGGCCGCCGCACCGGCCGCGCGGAACTGGACGAGCATGCCGAAGGCGTACATTCCACCGAGATCGATATCGACCTCAGTCGCGACGGCCGCGACCGCGAAACCGTGATGGCCGACATCCGCAACGCGCTGTCGGTGCTGCCGGCCTCAGTCGCTATCGGCCAGCCGATCTCGCACCGGCTCGACCATCTGCTGTCCGGGGTGCGCGCGCAGATCGTGCTGAAGATCTATGGCGAGGACACCGACACGCTGCGCGCCCAGGCCGAGCAGCTGCGCGCCCGCCTCGCCGAAGTCCCCGGTCTGGTCAACCTGAGCGTGGAAAAGCAGGTGCTGATTCCGCAGGTGACGGTGCGCATCGATCACGCGCGCGCGTCGCAGGCCGGTCTGTCGCCGGGTGAGGCGACCCGGGCGCTGCACGTGCTGACCGACGGCGCGCACGACGGCGCCCTCATCGTCAACGGCATCCGCCGCTACCGTCTGGTGCTGCGGCTGCCGGACGACGCGCGCGGGCCGGTCGATCTGGAGCGCGTGCTGATCGACACGCCGGCCGGCCGTCTGCCGCTGGCGGCGATCGCACAGGTGGAACAGACCGACGGCCCAAACCAGATCGGGCGCGAGAACGGCCGGCGACGCATCGTGGTGTATGCCAACACCGACGGTTCGGACATGGGGCGCATCGTCGGCGACATCCGCAACATCGTCGGCGCCACGGCATTGCCTACCGGCACCTTCATCAGCCTCGAAGGCCAGTTCCAGGCACAGGAGCAGGCGACCCTGCTGATCGCCGGCCTGTCGCTGGCCTCGCTGGCGATGATCTTTCTGGTGCTGTACACGCGCTACCGCTCGGCAGTGCTGGCCGGCATCATCATGGCCGGCATCCCGCTGGCCCTGATCGGCAGCGTTCTGGCGATGTGGCTGGCAGGCGTGACGCTGTCGGTCGCCTCGATGGTCGGCTTCATCACGCTGGCCGGCATCGCGACGCGCAACGGCATCCTGAAGGTGAGCCACTACGTCCATCTGTGCCAGCACGAGGGCGAACGCTTCGGCACGGCGATGATCACCCGCGGTTCGCTGGAGCGCCTGACGCCGGTGCTGATGACCGCGCTGGTAGCCGCCTTCGCGCTGACGCCTCTGCTGCTCGCCGCCGATGCGCCGGGCAAGGAAATCCTGCATCCGGTGGCGGTGGTCATCTTCGGCGGCCTGATCAGCGCGACGCTGCTCGACACCCTGCTCACACCGGTGCTGTACTGGCGCTTCGGCGAGGCCGCGACGCGGCAACTGATTGCGGCGGCCGACGACAGCTCTCCGACAGAACAACGCCTGGAGGCACTGCCATGAGCCGTTCGACGACGCCCCCGCGCATTCCGGACGCTTTGACGATGGTGCACACGATGATCAAACATCTGCTGGCCACACTGATTACCCTGGCCGTCGCAGCGGCCAGCACCGCGGCACTGGCCCACGGCGAGGCCACGCCGCGTCACGGCGGCGTGACCCGATCGGTCAATGATCTGTCCTTCGAACTGGTCGCGCTCGACAGCGGCGCGGCAATCTATATTGAGGACCACGGCAAGCCCGTCAGCACCTCCGGTTTCGCCGGAAAGCTCACGGTACTGGCGGGCTCGAACCGATCGGACGCTGCGCTAAAGCCGGGCAGCGACAACACCCTGGTGGCGGACGGGATCAAGCTGCAGCCGGGCGCCATCGCCGTTGCCGTGCTCACCGACCGCAACAGCCGAACCACCACCGTGCGGTTCACGCTGAAGTAGGCGATGTCGATGTCCACAGCCGGACCGGCCTTCAGGGGCGGCATGCTTGCACTGCTCTCGGCCGTGCTGTTCGGCATGAGCACGCCCTTGATCGCCCGACTGTCATCGGGAATCAATCCCTTTCTGACGGCCGCACTGCTCTATGCCGGCGCAGCGCTCGCCGGCGCAACGATGATCAGGGGCCGGGCGCGCGAAGCCGGATTGCGCCGCACCGACGCCGTGCCGCTGGCATGGATCACGCTGAGCGGGGCCGTCGTCGCACCGGTCGCGCTGGCCTGGGGGCTGCAGCGCTGCAGTACGACTTCGGCGTCGCTGATGCTGGCGCTGGAGGCCCTGTTCACAGCGCTGCTCGCGCACTGGCTCTACCGCGAACAGATCGGCTTGCGGGCATGGGTGGCCCTGTTGCTGCTCACCGCCGGCGCCATCGCGCTTCTGTTCGACGCAGCGCAGACAGGTACGAGCCAGACGCTCGGGCTGATCGCCGTCGTCGTGGCGACGATGGCGTGGGGGACGGACGATGCGCTGTCGCGCGCAGTGGCCGACCGTGACCCGGGCCAGGTCATCCTGGTCAAGGGCGCCGCCGGTGCCGCCACGACCGGCGCAATGGCACTGGCCGCTGGCGCCCGACTCACCGACGTCGGCCAGATCGCCGGTCTGCTGCTGGTGGGTGTTACCGGGTATGGCCTGAGCCTCAAGTTCTATCTGCTTGCACAGCGAACCTTCGGCGCGGCGCGCACCGGTTCGGTGTTCGCCTTCGTTCCGTTCATCGGCGCACTCGGGGCAGTGCTGATGGGCGAGCGGGAAGCGGGCGCGGGACTGCGGGTCGCCAGCGTGCTGATGATAGTCGGGGTGATCCTTCACCTCACCGAGAAGCACCAGCACCGGCACGAACATGGCGTGCTCGAACACGAGCACGCGCACACGCACGACGACGGGCATCACCTCCACAAGCACGACCCGCCGGTTCAGGGATCGCACAGTCACATGCACCGTCATGAGCCGATGAGCCACTCTCATCCACACCTGCCGGATGCGCATCACACGCATCCACACTGACGCAAGCCCGTTCGGTGCGCACAGCGCCAAGCTGAGCGACATATCGTATGCGGACAGGCTGCGCCAACCCGCGAAACCCACGGCACACTGTGCACCGGGACATCGCACGCAGCGCGGCCGGTCGCCATTCAGGCGACGAAAGTTTGATCTAATACTGAGCACACTAAGGATGCATCCGTCAGACTGAGCGCTGTCGGTGTCTTCACCGGCAGGCCGTCGCGCTTCAGTTCGCCATGCGCGCTGCATGCCTGCCGAACCATAACCAGAACGCGCCATGCCACACGACATCACCCTCATCGCCACCATCGCGGCCGGTTTCGGCCTCGCCATGATCTTCGGCCTGATCGCGGTACGCCTGCGCATGCCGCCGCTGGTCGGCTACCTGATGGCAGGCATCGTGATCAGTCCGACCACACCGGGCTTCGTCGCCGACATCGGACTGGCCAGCCAGCTGGCCGAGATCGGTGTGATGCTGCTGATGTTCGGCGTCGGTCTGCACTTCTCGCTCGACGACCTGATGGCGGTCAAGCGCATCGCGGTGCCGGGCGCAGTGGTGCAGATCGCGGTCGCCACGCTGCTGGGCATGGCGATCACGACGATGTGGGGCTGGGATATCGGCGCCGCCATCGTGTTCGGCCTGTGCCTGTCGGTGGCCAGCACCGTGGTGCTGCTGCGCGCGCTCGAAGCCAAGGGACTGCTGAAGTCGATCAACGGCCAGATCGCGGTCGGCTGGCTGGTGGTCGAGGATCTGGTGATGGTGCTGGTGCTGGTGCTGCTGCCGGCGCTGGCCGGCGTGCTGTCGGGCGATGCCGTCGCCGCATCGGGCCGCGAACTTGGCCTGGCGATGGCGATCACGCTGGCCAAGGTGATCGCCTTCATCGTGCTCATGCTGGTGGTCGGCCGCCGCGTGCTGCCGCGCCTGCTGTGGTGGGTGGCACGCACCGGATCGCAGGAACTGTTCACGCTGAGCGTGGTGGCCATCGCCGTCGGCGTGGCCTTCGGCGCGGCCGCGCTGTTCGACGTGTCCTTCGCGCTGGGCGCCTTCTTCGCCGGCATGATGATGCGCGAATCGGAGTTCAGCCACCGCGCCGCCGACGAGTCGCTGCCGCTGCGCGACGCCTTCGCCGTGCTGTTCTTCGTGTCGGTGGGCATGCTGTTCGACCCGGCGGTGATCTGGACGCAACCGCTGAAGCTGCTGCTGGTGGTGGCCATCATCATGGTGGGCAAGACCATCGCCGCGGTGCTGCTGGTGCTCGCTTTCCGCTATCCGCTGAATACCGCGCTGACGGTGGGCGCCAGCCTGGCGCAGATCGGTGAGTTCTCCTTCATCCTCGCCGGGCTGGGCGTGAACCTCGGGCTGATGCCGGCCGAGGGGCAGAGTCTGGTGCTGGCCGGCGCGCTGATCTCGATCGCCGCCAACGCCGCGCTGTTCTCCGCCATCGAGCCCTTCCGCGCCTGGGCCATCGCGCGCTCGTCGCTGGCCCGCCGGCTGGAACAGCGCGACGACCCGCTGGCGGCGCTGCCGATGACCACCGACGCACGGCTGCTGCACCAACAGGTGGTGCTGGTCGGCTACGGCCGGGTCGGCCGGCGCATCGCCGACGCGCTGCGCGAACAGCACATTCCCTGCGTGGTCGCCGAACAGAACCGCGAGCGCGTTGACCAGCTGCGGCGGGAGGGCGTGCCGGCGGTGTTCGGCGACGCGCAGACGCCGGAGGTGCTGATCCAGGCGCATATCGCCAAGGCCGCAATGCTGGTGATCGCGATTCCGGAAACGGTGAACGTGCGAAAGATGGTCGAGATCGCACGCACGCTGAACCCGGGGATCGCCGTCGTGCTGCGCACCCACAACGAGGAAGAGGCCGAGCTGCTCGAGCGCGAGAGCCTGGGCACGGTGTTCCTTGGCGAGAACGAACTTGCGCGCGGCATGGCTGAGCACGTCGTGCGGCATTTCGGGCGCGGCGCGCCCGGCGGCGCCAGCTGGCCGCATCACTGACGTCCCTGATGAACACTCCACACACCGATCCCACCACCGGCACCGCGGCCTGGCACGCATTGCCCGCAGACGAGCTGCCGGCGCTGTTCGATGTGCAGGCGCAGTCGGGCCTCGGCCGCGCCGAAGCGGCCGCGCGCCTCGTGAAGCATGGCCCGAACCGACTGCCCGAGGCGCCAAAGCGCCCGCCCTGGCTGCGCTTCCTGCAGCAGTTCCACAACCCGCTGATCTATGTGTTGCTGGTGGCCGGCGCGGTAACGCTGGCGCTGGGCGGCCACGTCGATTCGGCCGTCATCTTCGGCGTGGTGTTGATCAACGCGCTGATCGGCCACATCCAGGAAGGCAAGGCCGAGCGCGCGCTCGACGCGGTGCGCGGCATGCTCGCCGCGCGCGCCACTGTGCTGCGCGACGGCGAGCGCCATCAGGTTGACGCCGCCGATCTGGTGCCGGGCGACATCGTGCTGCTTGAATCCGGCGACAAGGTGCCGGCCGACCTGCGCCTGCTGCACGCGAAGAACCTTCGCGTGACCGAAGCCGCGCTGACCGGGGAATCGGCACCGATCGACAAGGACAGCGCCGCCGTCGCGGAAGCGGCGGCCATCGGCGACCGCCGTTCGATGTGCTACTGCGGCACGCTGGTCGCGCTCGGCCAGGCGCGCGGCATCGTGGTGGCGACCGGGATCGGCACCGAGATCGGCCGCATCGGCACGCTGGTCGGCGAAGTGGCGACGCTGGCCACGCCGCTCACCCGCCGGCTCGACCAGTTCGCCCGCCAGATCACCGGCTTCATCCTGATCGTCGCCACGCTGACGGTGCTTTACGGCCACTTCGTCATACAGATGCCGGCGTTCGACCTCTTTCTCGCCGTGGTCGGCCTCGCCGTCGCGGCCATCCCCGAGGGCATGCCGGCAGTGGTCACCATCGTGCTCGCCATCGGCACCCGCACGATGGCGCGCAAGAAAGCCATCGTGCGCCGGCTGCCGGCGGTCGAGACGCTGGGTTCGGTCACCGTCATCTGCACCGACAAGACCGGCACGCTGACCCGCAATGAAATGACGGTGGTGCGACTGCTGCTCGCCGACCGCGAGATCGCGGTCAGCGGCAGCGGCTACGCGCCGGAAGGCGGCTTCCACGGCGACGGTCAGCCGATCACGCCCGGCGACGTGCCCGAACTGGCTGCAGCGGCCCGCTGCGCGCTGCTGTGCAACGACGCGCAGATCCGCCACGACGGCGACGCCGGCTGGACGCTGATCGGCGATCCGACCGAAGGTGCGCTGGTCGCCTTCGCCCACAAGGCCGGCTTGGACCCGCAGGACGAGGCGCAGCACTTCCCGCGCGTTGACGCCATCCCGTTCGAGTCGGAGCGCCAGTTCATGTGCACGCTGCACCGCGACCACGCGGGCCACGCGGGCCACGCTTTCCTGCTGCTGAAGGGCGCGCCGGAGCGGGTGCTGGCGCTGTGCGCGACGCAATACGGCGGCGCGCCGCTCGACCACGACTGCTGGACGGCGGCGATCGCGCGCGCCGGTGGTGCGGGCGAGCGCGTGCTGGCGCTGGCGCAGGCGCCCTTCCCCGGCGAGCGGAATTCGGTCGAATTGCAGGACATCGACACCCGCTTCGAACTGATCGGTCTGGTCGGCATCATCGACCCGCCGCGCGAAGAGGCGATCGCCGCGGTGGCACAGTGCCGCGAAGCGGGCATACGGGTGAAGATGATCACCGGCGACCACGCGGTCACCGCCGCCGCCATCGGACGCCAGCTCGGGCTGAAGGCCGATCGCACGCTGAACGGCGACGTCATCGGCACGCTGGACGCCGCCGCGCTGCGCCAGCGCGCGCTGGACACCGACGTGATCGCCCGCGCCAGCCCGGAGCACAAGCTGCGGCTGATCGAGGCGCTGCAGGCGGAAGGCCACCTGTTGGCGATGACCGGCGACGGCGTCAACGATGCGCCGGCGCTGAAATCGGCCGACATCGGCGTGGCGATGGGCGACAAGGGCACGGACGCGGCGCGCGAAGCCTCGGACCTGGTGCTTACCGACGACAACTTCGCCACCATCGCGCGTGCGGTGCGCGAAGGCCGCGTCGTGTTCGACAACATCAAGAAGTCGCTGATGCACATGCTGCCGACCAATGGCGGCCAGGCCGGCATCATCCTGCTGGCCATCTTCGGCGGCCTGCCGCTGCCGGTGACCGCCGGCCAGATCCTGTGGGTGAATATGGTCACTTCGGTCACGCTGGCGCTGTCGCTCGCCTTCGAGCCGGCCGAGCAGAACGTGATGTCGCATGCGCCGCGCCCGCCCCAGGAGCCCATCGTCACCCGCGCGCTGGGCCTGCGCATCCTGTTCGTCATCGCGCTGATGGTGGCGACCACTTTTACCGTGTTCAACTGGGAGCTGGCGCGCGGCAGCAGCATCGAACTGGCGCGCACCGCCGCGGTGAACATGATCGTCGTGTGCGAACTGTTCTACCTGTTCAACGTGCGCCAATTCACCCGCCACGCCTTCCGCCTCGAAACCCTGAGCGGCAACCGCGTGGCGCTGCTGGTCAGCGCCATCCTGATCGTGCTGCAGCTGCTGTTCACGTATGCGGCGCCGATGCAGCATGTGTTCAGGAGCGCCGCGCTGCCGCTTTCGTCCTGGACGGTCATTGTCGGTCTCGGCGCCGTCGTGTTCCTCGCGGTCGAAATCGAGAAAGCCGTCCTTCGTCACCTCCGCGTCGCCCGGCTGTGAGCCGGCACACATCTTTCGGGAGACTGCGCATGCCGGATCTTCAACGCATCATCGCCGCGACCGATCTGTCGCCCGCCTCGCTCGACGCGGTCAACCGCGGCTTCGAACTGGCCAGCCGCAGCGGCGCGCACTACACGCTGGTACATGCACTGGGCCTCGACGCCCTCGGACCGCTACGCAACCTGCTCGGCGAGCAAGCCGAAATCGTCGCCGAGAAGGCGGTGCAGCACCAGTACGACGCACTCGCCGCGATCGCCGGCGACACCCTGCACAATCGCGGCGTGGTGGCTGAACTGAAGGTCGAAGCCGGGCTGGCGACGCAGTTCCTGCCGGCCTATGCCGCATCGGTGCAGGCCGATCTGGTCATCGTCGGTGCTCGTGGCGAGAGCGTGCTGAGTCGGCTGTTCCTTGGCTCCACCGCATCGCGCCTGCTGCGCAAGAGCAGCAGTCCGGTGCTGGTGGTGAAGAAGCCCTGCACCGCACCGTACCGGCGCGTACTGGTGCCGGTCAACTTCTCGCCGGGTTCGCTGGCCGCCATCCGCATGGCGCGCCACGTGGCGCCCGAGGCCGATCTGCTGCTGCTGCACAGTTTCGACGTGCCGTTCGAAGGCATGCTGCAGTACGCCGGCATTTCTCAGGACCTGATCAACGGCTACCGGATGGAGGCACGCGAGCGCTCGCTGCGCCTGCTGCACGAGCTGGCCGAGCGCGCCGGGCTGGAGCGCAGCCTGTACACGGTGATGGTCGAGCACGGCAACGCGTCGCGCCACATCCTGGACGTTCAGTCGCAGCGCAACTGCGACCTGATCGCGATGGGCAAGCACGGTACGCACGTGACCGAAGAACTGCTGCTCGGCAGCGTGACCAAGCATGTGCTGTCGGAGGCCGACTGCGACGTGCTGGTGGTGATTGACCGCCGCGGGCCGACCGAGATTCCAGCGATGCCGGGCGAGGACTTCGTCTGACCGCCGGGCTGACGCTGCACCCGGCCCTCGTTTTCGTTGCCGGGCTGGTGATCGTGCTGGCCGGCGCCGAAATGGTGCTGCGCGGCGCGTCGCGTGTGGCGGTGCGGCTGCGTGTGCCGCCGATACTGATCGGGCTCACCGTGGTGTCGGTCGGCACCAGCGTGCCCGAACTGGCGGTCGGCATCGCCGCGGTCGCCGAAGACAAGGGGCCGCTGGCGGTCGGCAATATCGCCGGCACCAACATCCTGAACATCCTGTTCATCC
The DNA here is from genome assembly GCF_965284615.1 of Methyloversatilis sp. Classification (GTDB taxonomy): domain Bacteria; phylum Pseudomonadota; class Gammaproteobacteria; order Burkholderiales; family Rhodocyclaceae; genus Methyloversatilis. The sequence continues at coordinate 1,908,651 of NZ_OZ260098.1, read as the reverse complement.
TCGGCCTGAGCGCGCTGATGCGACCGCTGCCGACGCGCATGCTCAGCGTGCGGCTCGACGTGCCGGTGATGATCGCCGCCGCGCTGGCGCTGATCGCGATGGCCTGGGACGGGCGGCTGGACCGCAGCGAGGGTGTGGTGCTGCTGATCGGCGCGGTGCTGTACACGGCGGCGCTGGTGCGGCTCAGCCGCGAGGAAAGCGCGGCGATGCAACGCGAGTTCGCGCGCGAGGTGGCCGACGTGATGCCCGCGACGCTGCGTTCGGCGCGGCTGTTCATGGCGTGGAATTCGGCACTGCTGCTGGCCGGCATGGCGCTCACGCTGTTCGGAGCCGACCTGCTGGTGAATGGCGCGTCGAGCATCGCGCGCACCTACGGCGTGTCGGACGCCTTCATCGGACTCACCATCGTCGCCATCGGCACCTCGGCGCCCGAGCTTGCGACCACCGTGCTGTTGACGCTGAAGAACGACCGCGATGTGGCGATCGGCAACCTGATCGGCAGCAGCATTTACAACATCCTGGTCATCCTCGGCCTGACCATGACCATCGCGCCACATGGCATCGAGGTCGGCAGCGACGTGCTGCGCATCGACCTGCCGCTGGCCGCACTGGTGGCTATCGTGTGCCTGCCGGTGTTCCGCAGCGAGCGCCGGGTGTCGCGCACTGAAGGCGGACTTTTCGTCAGCGCCTACCTGATCTATCTGTCGCTGCTGCTGTTCGTCCATCACTGAAAGACACAACCCGGCCCGCTGCGCGGGACCGGGTTGCGTTCTGCCTTACTTGCGCAGGAAGTCCAGCAGGTCCTGGTTCAGTTTGTCCTTGTGCGTGTCGGTGATGCCGTGCGGCGCACCCGGATAGACGATCAGTTCGGCGTTGCGGACCAGCGCGGCCGATGCCTTGCCCGACAGGTCGAGCGGCACGATCTGGTCGTCGTCGCCGTGGATCACCAGCGTCGGCACGTCGAACTTCTTCAGGTCGGCGCGGAAGTCGGTGGCCGAGAACGCCGCGATCGAGTCGTAGGTGTTCTTGTGCCCCGCCTGCATGCCCTGCGCCCAGAAGGACTGGATCAGCCCCTGCGACGGCTTGGCACCGGGCCGGTTGTAGCCGTAGAACGGACCCGACGCGATGTCCAGATAGAGCTGCGAGCGGTTTTCGATCGACGCCTTGCGGAGGCCGTCGAACACCTCGATCGGCAGGCCGCCCGGATTGTCGGCGGTCTGCAGCATCAGCGGCGGCACCGCACTCACGAGCACCGCCTTCTTCACCCGGCTGGTGCCGTGACGGCCGATGTAGCGCGCCACCTCGCCGCCACCGGTGGAGAAGCCGACCAGCGTGGCGCCCTTCAGATCGAGCGCCTGGATCACCGCGGCGAGGTCGTCGGCGTAGTGGTCCATGTCGTTGCCGTCCCACGGCTGCGACGAACGGCCATGGCCGCGCCGGTCATGCGCCACCACACGGTAGCCCTGCGACGCGAGGAAGAGCATCTGTGCTTCCCAGCTGTCGGAACTGAGCGGCCAGCCGTGGCTGAAGACGACGACCTGGCCGTTCTTCGGGCCCCAGTCCTTGTAGTAGATCTGCACGCCGTCACGCGTGGTGACGTAGTTTTCGGTCTTCTTGACCGCGACAGACTGACGGGCGACGGGCTTGGCCGCTTCGGCGGCGAAGGTCGGTGCGGCAAGCGCGGCGGCAAGTACGGACAGGGCGAGGGTGCGGCGGACTGCATTCATGATGGATTCCTTTGAAGTAACGGGTTGGGGACGGTGGCTATCCGTCAGGCCGATGACTCAGTCGGCGATGACCAGGGTGACGTCGATGTTTCCGCGGGTGGCGTTCGAGTACGGGCACACGATGTGCGCCTTCTCGACCAGCGACTCGACCTGTTCGCGCGGCAGGCCCGGCACGGCGATGGTCAGTTCGACCTCGATGCCGAATCCGGTCGGGATGGCGCCGATGCCGACGCGACCGGTGATCTGCGTGTCGGCGGGCAGCGCGACCTTGTTCTGGCCGGCGACGAACTTCAGCGCGCCGAGGAAGCAGGCCGAGTAGCCGGCGGCGAACAGCTGTTCGGGATTGGTGCCGGGGCCGCCGGCGCCGCCCAGTTCCTTCGGCGTCAACAGCTGGACATCGAGCACGCCGTCGGACGACGCGGCGCGGCCTTCGCGGCCACCGGTTGCAGTGGCCTGGGCGGTGTAGAGAACCTTTTCGATCGACATGATGAACTCCTGTGCAGTGAGTGAGGTTTGCGTCAGTGCCTGTTGGCAGGACGAACTTTGCGCCGATTGGCAAGACCATACGCAACGTATAATCCTGAAAACTTACCTTTGAGTATCCAGGCCATGGTTGACCGCCTCGAAGCCCTGCTGGAGCATTTCTCGGTCAGCGCCCGCGTGTTCAACACCGGTGCGCTGTGCGGCATCACCGAACTGGACGCCGGCGACAGCGGCCGCATGCATCTCGTGCGCGCCGGCGAGGTGGCCATCCACCATCCCGCCGGCATCGAGCACGTGACCCGGCCCAGCCTGCTGCTGTTTCCGCGACCGACGCCCTACCGCTTCGTCACCGATGCCGAGCGTGGTGCCGACTTCGCCTGCGCACGGCTGCACTTCTCCGGCGGTGCGGCCAATCCGATCGCGTCGGCGCTGCCCGACTTCAGCTGCCTGGCGCTGGACGACATCCTCGGTGCGAAGCCGGTGCTCGACCTGCTGTTCGACGAGGCGTCGCACGAGTACTGCGGCCGGCAGGCGGTGCTCGACCGCCTGTTCGAGGTGGTGCTGGTGCAGGTGCTGCGGCACCTGATGGAAGGCGGCCAGACCGGCGCCGGCATGCTGGCCGGGTTGTCGCACCCTCGCCTGCGTTTGGCACTGGTGGCCATGCACGAGAGCCCGGCGCAGGAATGGACGCTGGACACGCTGGCCGAGCGCGCCGGCATGTCGCGCAGCGTGTTCGCCAACGCGTTCCGCGACACCGTGGGCTGCACGCCCGGCGCCTACCTGCAGCGCTGGCGCATCGGCATCGCGCAACGCGCCTTGCGCCAGGGCCGCGCGCTGAAGCTGATCGCCGACGACGTGGGCTATGCCGGCGAGGCGGCGCTGTCACGCGCCTTCAAGGCGCAGACCGGACTGTCGCCACGGCAGTGGCGCAACGCTCAGGGCGGCTGACGCCCGCCCGTGGGCAGGCGCTCAGGTTCAATCGTCGATGGCGAAAAGTTTACCTATAGGTAACTTTGTTTTCATTTGATAGCATCCGGCCGACCTTCCGCCTCTCGTTTCCCCAACGCTCATGCCTGCCCGCCCGGTCTCGTCAACGGCCACCCTCTGCGGCCTGGCTGCCATTCTGCTTTGGAGCACGATGATCGGCATGGTGCGCAGCGTCAGCAGCGCGCTCGGCCCAATCGTCGGCGCGGCGGCGATCTACACCGCCGGCGCTGTCTTCCTCTGGCTGCTTTTCCGCCCGGCGCCGCTGCACACCGCCCGACCGGGCTACCTGCTGCTGGGGGGTGCTCTGTTCGTCGCCTACGAGCTCTGCCTGTCGCAGGCGCTGGGGCTGGCGACGAGCGACGTGCAGGCGATGGAGCTGGGCATCATCAACTATCTGTGGCCCTGCTTCACCATCCTGCTCGCGGTACCGATGAACGGCCAGCGGCTGCGCCCGTGGATCGCGCCGGGCCTGGCACTTTGCCTGGCCGGCGTCATCCAGGTGATGGGAGGAAGCCGCGAACTGTCGCTGTCCTCGCTGGCGGCCGGCGTGGCGTCGAATCCGCTGGTCTACCTGCTGGCCTTCACCGGCGCTGTGCTGTGGGGGCTGTACTGCAATGTCACCCGGCGCTTCGCGCGGGGCTACAACGGCATCACGCTGTTCTTTTCGGCAACCGCGGCGACGCTGTGGGCATTCGCCGCCGCGCAGTCGTCGCCGCTGCCGGCAGCGTCAGCACAGGTCTGGTTCGAAGTGGTCGCCGCCGGCGCGGCACTGGGCATAGGCTACGCGCTGTGGAATGTCGGCATGCTGGGCGGCGACATGCCTCTGCTGACGACCGCCTCGTATGCGACACCGCTGCTGTCAACCGTGTTCGCGGCGCTCTGGTTGGGCACGGCGCTGACGGCGCCGTTCTGGCTGGGCGCAGCACTGGTGACGACGGGCTCGCTGCTGTGCTGGCGCGCCACTCGTCCCCGCCCCGCGGGCGGCTGACAGAAACCGGGCGTACAAAACAAAAAAGCGGGCAATGCCCGCTTTTCTGTTTGCTCAAACGCTGAGGATCAGCGGTTGGCGACGTACATGGTGATTTCGAAGCCGAAACGCAGGTCGGTGGCCTTCGGGGTTTCCCAGTTCATGGCAGTCTCCTGATGGTGGTTCGTTGGCTCACTGCGAAATGCAGTGCATGGATCGAATACTGCGCCGGTCCGGTACGGCCCACCTCGTGCCACTCTGGAAAGACGACTCAGGATTTTCTTGAGCGCAGCGTTTCGAACACGTCGGGCAGCATGCAGGTCTGCAGGCTGCGCTGCGAGAACAGGAAGCGGCCGTCGCAGACGAAACCCAGTTCCTGCCAGTCCACGGCGTCGTTGAGCAGCTCGGCGGCGCGTGCCAGATCCGCCACTTCGGGTCGGGCGAACAGCGCCAGCACCGAGCCGTCGTAGTGCGTGCAGTCGTGCAGGAAGAAGGGGCGCGGCTTGCGCGTCTTGCCATTCACGTAGATGCGCGGGCCCCCCGAGCGGTGGTGCAGACGCCCCCACTGCCACCAGTTGTGCTCGCCGAACTCGCGCACGCGCCGTGCCAGCAGCCGCGGCTTGTGCTGCTCCAGCCAGTCGTTGCGCACATCGAAGAAGGCGCGCCGCGTGCGGCCGGTGTTGACCGTGCTGGAACAGACGAACTCCACATTGCCCTGCGGGTGCACGAAGATGTCGTCCGCCCCGGACACGGCGCCGACCCGCACGTCGAACAGCGAAGCCAGCGGCACGCCGTAATCGCCTCGCAGGAACATGAGCTGGCCGCGTTCGCAGTGGAAGCGCCGGCCGTCGCTCATGCGCCGGTCCATGCGCCCCTTCTCAAAACGGAATACCGCGCAGTTCGGCACATAGGGGCCGAACACGCGGCTGTCGCCGGTCTCGATGAAGTCGGTGATGCTGCCTTGGGCGAACAGCCAGTCATTCAGCCGGCGCGCGGCGGTCAGCTTGATGAAATCGCGCGGCACGATGAAAATCAGTTCGCCACCCGGTTTCAGATGACGCACGCACTTCTCGATGAAGAAGAGATAGAGGTTGCTGCGGCGGTCGAACAGATCGCTGCGCAGCTGCGCCCGCGTGTCCGCCTGGATGTCCTGGTGCCGCACATAGGGCGGATTGCCGATCACGGTGTCGAATTGCTCGTCGACCGGGTAGGCGAAGAAATCCATCACCTGCGCGCCGGCCGGCGCCACCGTCGGATCGATCTCGATGGCCACGCAGCCCGGAATGCGCGACGCGAATGCGCCGTTACCGGCCGACGGTTCAAGCGTGCGGCCGCGGTTGCGGCGCAGCGCCAGCATGCGTTCGACGACATCGTCGCGGGTGAAGACCTGTCCCAGGATCTCGACCCGGTGGTTCCTTTCGTTCATTCCGCCATTGTCCCATGGCTCCCATGCGCCGGCGCAGCATGTGTCTCGCCCACGCATGGGCTACCATCAGCGCCCCGCACCCACACCCTGCCCCACCCCATGCTGCATGCACCGATGGAACCCTTCGATCACGGCTGGCTCGACGTCGGTCAGGGCCATCGCGTCTATTACGAACAGTGCGGCAACCCGCAGGGCAAGCCGGCACTGTATCTGCACGGTGGCCCGGGCTCAGGCTGCTCGCCACGCCAGCGCCGCTTCTTCGATCCGGCGGTGTACCGCGCCGTGCTGTTCGACCAGCGCGGCTGCGGCCGCAGCACGCCGCTGGGCGATACCGCGCACAACCACAGCGATGCGCTGATCGCCGACATCGAGGCGCTGCGCCGCCACCTGGGCATCGAGCACTGGCTGGTATTCGGCGGCTCCTGGGGCGCGACGCTGGCGGCGACCTATGCCGCGCGCCACCGTGAGGCCTGCAGTGGCGTGCTGCTGCGCGGCCTCTTCCTCGGCGGACGCCAAGACATCGACAGCTTCTTCCATGGCGCTGCGACGCTGGCGCCCGAAGCGCACGAGCAGTTCATGCAGGTCGTCCCGGCGCGTTGGCGCAGCCGTGTCGTCGTCTGGCTCGACCGCGTGTTCTCGTCCGGCGACAACGCGCGCATCGACCGCGCCGTACTGGCCTGGCGCGCCTGGGAACACGCACTCGGTGCGTGGCCGGAACGCACCGTGCCGGCCGAGCCGAGCGCGGACGAGTGGCCGCTGCTGCGTGCGCGCTACCGCGTGCAGTCGCACTATCTGGCGCACCGCTGCTTCATCGGCGAAGCGAAGGTGATGGACGCGATCGCCCGTCTGCACGGGCTGCCGGTCGCCTTAGTGCACGGCACCAACGACCTGATCTGCCGGCCGCAGAACGCCTGGCGTGCCCACCGCACGCTGGCGGGCAGCCGGCTGGCCTGGGCACAGGGCGCCGGCCACGACCCCTTCCATCCGGCGAGCCTCAGGCTGCTCGGATCGGCGCTGGCCGCGCACGCGCGGGACGGACATTTCGACGCCTGGCCGGGAGAACCGTCGTGAGTCTCAGACTGAAGCTGAACCTGCTGATCGCCGCCGTCATCCTGACCTTCACCAGCACCATGCTGACGATGGAACTGATGGGCACGCGGCGCGCCGTCGGCGAAGAAATCGAGGCGGCGAACCGGGTGGCCACCCAGTTGCTGTCGCGCGTGGCGCTGGTCTACGCCAACATGGGTTCGCCGGCGCTGGTCGATTTCCTGTACCGGCTCGGTCGCGTGCGCGCCACCGAAATCCATCTGGTCGACAGCAGCGGCGTGAAGCTCTACACCTCGCCGCCCTCGCCTTACAAGGCCGGCCGCGACGCACCCGAGTGGTACTCGAACGCGATACTGCCCAAGCGGCCACGCCAGGAAATCACGCTGAACGACGGCGCGCGACTGGTGGTCGAGGCTGACGCTTCGCGCGCCATTCTCGACGGCTGGGACGAGGCGGTGCAGCTGCTGATCGCCGGATCGATCGCGCTGCTGCTGGGCAACGGCATCGTGTTCTGGCTGGTCGGCCGCGAGACCCGTCCGTTCAACACTATCGTGCGCGGGCTCGAACACATGCGTGCCGGCGACTATCACACGCGGCTGCCGCCGCTGCCCGGCAAGGAAGCCCGATCGATGGCCCTGGCCTTCAACCGGATGGCACAGGCCATCGAGGACAACATGAATGCCCGGCAGGAAGCGCTCGAAGCGCGCAGCAATCTGGAAGAGAACCGCGAACTGACGCAGTTCATCCAGAGTCGCATCGAGGAGGAGCGACGCGACATCGCGCGCGAGCTGCACGACGAAATGGGCCAGGCGGTCACCGCGATCAAGAGCATGGGCCTGTCGATCGCGCGACGCGACGCACAGTCCGATCCGCGCAGTGCGGAGGCGGCCAACCTGATCGTCGAGACGGCCAATCACCTCTACGACGTGATGCACAGCATCATCCCGAAGCTGCGACCGCTGGCGCTGGACAATCTCGGGCTGGAGGATGCGCTGGAAGATCTGGTGTCGGAGTGGCGGCGCCACCATCCGGACATGCAGTTCGAACTGCAGATGCATGACCTGCCGGAGGCGCCGGGTGACTCCTTCAAGCTGGCCGCCTATCGCATCGTGCAGGAGGCGGTGACCAATGCACTCAAGCACGCGCACGCCCGGAAAATCATGATTTCGCTGCACGGGTCGGAACGGTCGCTGGAGCTGTCGGTCGAGGACGATGGCACCGGTCTGGAAAAGGGCTGGGCACAGAAGCGCGGACACCACGGCGTACGCGGCATGCGCGAGCGCGCGCAGGCACTCGGCGGCGAACTTGAACTGCAGCCGCGCGACGGTGGGGGTACCCGGGTGTTCGCGCGACTGCCGATGGATTGAGGGGGAGAACAACAATGGGACCGATCAAGGTCATGCTGGTGGACGACCACGCGGTCGTCCGCATGGGATTCAAGCTGCTGCTCGCCGCCTGCGAGGACATCGAGGTGATCGGCGAGGCAGACAGCGGCGAAGTGGCCTACCAGCGCTACACCGAACTGAAGCCGGACGTGATCGTGATGGACCTGTCGATGCCCGGCATGGGCGGCATCGAGGCCGTGCGGCGACTGACCGCACGCGACAAGGGCGTGCGCATCCTGGCGCTGTCGGCGCACGAGGACACGGCGCATCCGAAACGGGTGCTGAAGGCGGGCGCCACCGGTTACCTGTCGAAGCGCGGCGCGCCGGAGGCGCTGATCGACGCGGTGCGCACGGTGGCCGCCGGCCGCATGTATCTGGACGCCGAAATCGCGCAGAAGCTGGCGATGCAGGACGTGACCGGCACGCAGAATCCGGTCGAGGCGCTGTCGGAGCGTGAGTTCGAGGTGTTCATCCACCTCGCCCGCGGGCAGTCGGTGAACCAGATCGCCGAAACCCTGCATCTGTTGACGTCCACCGTCGGTACCCATCTTTACAACGTGAAGCAGAAACTCGGCGCATCCAACCAGGCCGAACTGACGCTGATTGCACTTCGCAACGGCCTGATCGAGGCCTGACGTCGATCTGCAACACATCCATCGCACCAGTCCGGTGCGATGGATGTGTTTGCAGTGCTTCATTTTCGGTCACGACCTTCCACATTCCGGCCATCCGGACGTCGCGTCGTCGTACGCCCGATCCGCGACGATCTCCCGCATCGGGGCCACAGTCTTTTGTTGCAACGCAACATCGGGAAGCTTTCCCGATGCGGGTTTCCACGTCGTCGTGCCCGCAACAGGACCGTCCCCCGCCTCCACCGCAGCGCCTGAAGCGCCCTTCGGCGACGGCGCTGGCACGCTTCTCGCTGATACCGCTCGTCAGCTGACACACCTACAACCTCATACATACACAGCCATGTTCCGTTAGTCAGTTCATCGCCACCGGGTCCGGCCAGGATCCGGAAGCCAGCAAGGAGATCGTCATGCGTGCCCTTGGATTGCTGTTTCTGCTCACCGTCGCTCAGGCTTCACACGCCAGTGCCGAGCGATACATCCAGTTGTCGATGCACGTGGTGAAGGTGCTGGCGGCGAACGCCGACGGACGCATCAACACCGGCACGGGCGTGCAGATCGACGACACGCACGTGATCACCAACTGTCACGTGGTCGGCATCGCAACGAACGTGATCGTGGCCCGAGGCAGCAGCGGCGTACCGGCGCAGGCCAGTTCGGTCGATCCGCGCCACGACCTGTGCGTGATGACCACGCCGCACGCGATGGGCCGACCGGTGGACATGGCCACCTCGCGCACACTGAAGGTGGGCGACACGGTGCACGCGGTCGGCTTCTCCGGCGGCAAGGCGCTGTCGATGAGCGACGGCCAGGTGACCGCGCTGCACGAAATGGATGGCGCGCTGGTGATCGAAACCGACGCCTCCTTCCAGCAGGGTGCATCCGGCGGCGCGCTGTTCGATGCCGACGGCCGTCTGGTCGGTGTGCTCACCTTCTTCATTCCGGGCATGAAGCGTCACTTCGCGGTGCCGGTGGAATGGGTGCACAGCGGCATCGCCGCGTCAGGACTGCCCTTGCGCGACGCCACCCCGCCGTTCTGGGCCGCCGCCGACGAGGACAAGCCCTACTTCCTGCGCGCCATCCAGCACGAGAACGACGGCGACTGGGGCCGCCTGCAGGCGGTGGCGAAGGAGTGGGTGGAAGCCGAACCGAACAACAGCGCCGCGATCAAGGCTGCGGTGCGCGCCAGCCAGCTGCCGCCGCTGCGCTGAACGATAGGTACAAAAAAGCCGGCCCCGCGGGGCCGGCTTTTCTTCGTCCCTGCACAGTGGCCTTATCTGGTCTGCGTCAGTTGTTGCACCTGAGCTTGCAACGGAGCTTGCGCCTGAGACAGCTGCACCACCTGCTTCACCTGTATCGCCTGAGCGGTCGGTTGTACCGGCGCTGCGGCGTGCGTCGCGCCGGTGGCCGACGGCAGCAGCGGCACGATGAGCAAGGCCACGATGTTGATGATCTTGATCAGCGGGTTCACCGCCGGGCCGGCGGTGTCCTTGTACGGATCTCCGACCGTGTCACCGGTCACCGCAGCCTTGTGCGCCTCCGAGCCCTTGCCGCCGAAGTGGCCGTCCTCGATGTACTTCTTCGCGTTGTCCCAGGCGCCGCCGCCGGTGGTCATCGAAATCGCGACGAACAGGCCGGTCACGATGGTGCCCATCAGCACGCCGCCCAGCGCCTGCACACCGGCCTGCGGCCCCATCAGGAAGGCGATGCCGAAGGCGACGACGACCGGCACCAGAACCGGCAGCAAGGACGGAATCATCATTTCCTTGATCGCCGCCACGGTCAGCATGTTGACCGCGCGCGAATAATCGGGCTTGGCCGTGCCTTCCATGATGCCGGGGATTTCCTTGAACTGGCGACGGACCTCGACCACCACGGCACCCGCTGAACGGCCAACCGCTTCCATCGCCATGGCGCCGAACAGGTAGGGAATCAGGCCGCCGATGAACAGGCCGATGATGACCGCCGGATTGGCCAGATCGAAAGCCACGCTGTGGCCGACCGCTTCCAGCGCGTGCGTGTAGTCGGCGAACAGCACCAGTGCGGCCAGACCGGCCGAGCCGATGGCATAACCCTTGGTCACCGCCTTGGTGGTGTTGCCGACGGCGTCCAGCGGGTCGGTCACCGCGCGCACCGAATCCGGCAGTTCCGACATTTCGGCGATGCCGCCGGCGTTGTCGGTGATCGGGCCGTAGGCATCGAGCGCGACGATGATGCCGGACATGCTGAGCATCGAAGTCGCTGCGATGGCGATGCCGTACAGGCCGCCCAGCGTGTAGGCCGCCCAGATCGCCGCGCACACGGCCAGCACCGGCCAGGCGCAGGACTTCATCGACACGCCGAGGCCGGCGATGATGTTGGTGCCGTGCCCTGTGGTCGAGGCCTCCGCGATGTGCTTCACCGGCTTGAAATCGGTGCCGGTGTAGTACTCGGTGATCACCACCATCAGGCCGGTCAGCACGAGGCCTACGACCGCCGCGCCGTACAACCGCATCTGCGCACCGTCGTAGATGCCCATCGACGCATTGAGCGCATCGTCCGGCATCAGCATCGTGGTGAGCGGGTAGAACGCGATCAGCGCCAGCACACCGGCGACGATGAGGCCGCGGTAGAGGCCGTTCATGATCTTCTGGCCCGGCTTCGTCTTGACGAACATGCAGCCGATGATGGACGCGATGATCGAGAAGCCGCCCAGCGCCAGCGGGTAGATCACCGCCGCCTCGGCATTCGACTTCAGCATCAGCGCCCCAAGCAGCATGGTCGCCACCGTCGTCACCGCGTAGGTTTCGAACAGGTCGGCCGCCATGCCCGCGCAGTCGCCGACGTTGTCACCGACGTTGTCGGCGATCACCGCCGGGTTGCGCGGATCATCTTCCGGAATGCCGGCTTCGACCTTGCCCACCAGGTCGGCACCGACGTCGGCCCCCTTGGTGAAGATGCCGCCGCCCAGACGGGCGAAGATCGATATCAGCGACGAGCCGAAACCGAGGCCGATCAGCGGATGGATGATCTGGTCTATGGTCGCGTCATGCGCCGCCGAGCCCTTCAGGATCGCGTAGTAGCCTGCCACCCCCAGCAGGCCCAGGCCGACCACCAGCATGCCGGTGATGGCTCCGCCGCGAAAGGCGACGTCAAAGGCTTCGGAAATGCCCTTGCGCGCGGCTTCCGCCGTACGCACGTTGGCGCGGACCGACACGTTCATGCCGATGTAGCCGGCTGCACCAGAGAGCACCGCGCCGATGACGAAACCGGCCGCGGTGGACATGCCCAAGGTGACTGCGAGGAGGATGGTCAGGACGACACCGACGATGGCGATCGTGCGGTACTGACGGTTGAGATAGGCCTTCGCCCCTTCCTGCACGGCGTCGGCAATCTCTCGCATTCGAGGATTGCCGGAAGGTTGGGCAAGGATCCACTTGCTGGATACGGCGCCATACACGATGGCCACCACTGCGCACACGAGTGCGAACCACAGACCGAACGACGACATCACCCCTCCTCTTGTTTTGACTGCGTGCAACGAAAGGGCGGCGCCGTGACCCCGCCCCGGAAGCAGCGAGCAACCTTGTGGGTTGCCGGACACGCGCCCCTGCGGCGCCTGCCCTGGTATGTCATCCGCACGCCGGGGAGCGTGCGGCTACAAGCGGTGCGTCTTCGACCCGGTCAGCCCGAGAACGGCGGCAGCGTGCGCGGCACGCTTTCGTTCTTCAGGCTGACATAGGCCGGCAGTCCATTCACGTAGGGCGGATAGTCCTCACCTTCGATCAGGGGCTGCAGGTATTTCCGGCAGGCCTCGGTGATGCCAAAGCCATCGTCGGAAATGAAATGCCTGGGCATCATCTTCTCGCGGTTCGCAACGTCCTGCAGTTGCGCCACGTCAATCTTCCATGCATAGGGCGTATCGGACACGCGCACGATGGCGGGCATGACCGCATTGCGGCCCTCGATCGCCAGTTCGACCGCACGGCGGCCGAGCGCATAGGCCTGCTCTGCATCGGTGCCCGACGCGATGTGGCGACCACTGCGCTGCAGGTAGTCCGGCAGCGCCCAGTGGTATTTGTGGCCGAGCTTCGTCTTGATCAGTTCGGCGATCTGCTGACCGACGCCGCCCAGCTGGGCATGACCGAAGGCGTCACGCGTGCCGGACTCGGCCAGCAGCTTGCCGTCGGCGCCACGCAGGCCCTCGGACACCGCGATGGCGCAGAAGTCGTGCTCACGCACGCAGGCGTTGACGCGCGCCAGGAAGGCCGCCTCGTCGAACGGAATTTCGGGGAACAGTAGGATATGTGGCGCCTCGGCCGGCGTGCGCGCGGCCAGACCCGCAGCGGCAGTGATCCAGCCGGCATGGCGGCCCATCACTTCCATCACGAAAATCTTGGTGGACGTGCGCGCCATCGAGGCGACGTCCAGACCGGCTTCCATCATCGACACCGCGACATACTTCGCCACCGAGCCGAAGCCCGGGCAGTTGTCGGTCTCGACCAGATCATTGTCCACCGTCTTCGGAATGCCGACGCAGGTGAGCGGGTAATGCAGCTTCTCGGCGATCTGCGACACCTTCCACGCGGTGTCCATCGAATCGTTGCCGCCGTTGTAGAGGAAGTAACGGATGTCGTGCGCGCGGAACACCTCGATCAGCCGCGCGTACTGCGCGCGGCTCTCTTCGAGGCCTTTCAGCTTGTAGCGGCAGGAGCCGAAAGCGCCACCCGGCGTGTGACGCAGGGCGGCGATGGACGCGTCGCTTTCCAGCGAGGTATCGATCAGGTCTTCGTGCAGCGCACCGAGGATGCCGTTGCGCCCGGCGAACACCTTGCCGATCACGTCGCCATGCTCACGCGCCGCCTGGATGACGCCGCAGGCGGTCGCGTTGATGACCGCCGTGACGCCACCGGACTGCGCGTAGAACAGGTTTGCGGCCATGCAGATCAGGCCAGCGCGTCGAAGGCGCGCTGTTTCACTTCGTTGACCGGACCGACGCCGGAGATGGCGCGGTACTTCGGTGCGCCCGGCTCGCCGCGCTGCGCCCAGCCGGAGTAGTACTCGACCAGCGGACGGGTCTGCGAGTGGTACACGTCGAGACGCTTGCGCACCACTTCCTCGCGGTCGTCGTCACGCTGCACCAGCGGTTCGCCGGTCACGTCGTCCTTGCCTTCGACCTTCGGCGGGTTGAACACCACGTGATAGGTGCGGCCCGACGCGATGTGGGCACGGCGGCCGCTCATGCGGGTGATGATGTCCTGGTCCGGCACCTGGATCTCGAGCACGAAGTCGATCGGCACGCCGGCCGCCTTCATCGCGTCGGCCTGCGGAATCGTGCGCGGGAAGCCGTCGAACATGTAGCCGGCCTTGCAGTCGTCTTCCTTCAGACGGTCCTTGACCAGATTGATGATGAGGTCGTCGGACACGAGGCCGCCGGCGTCCATCACCTTCTTCGCCTCGATGCCCAGCGGCGTGCCGGCCTTGACGGCGGCGCGCAGCATGTCACCGGTGGAAATCTGCGGGATGTTGAAGCGTTCCTTGATGAAGGTCGCCTGAGTGCCCTTGCCTGCGCCCGGCGGGCCCAGAAGTATGAGACGCATGTCCTCTCCTGATGTGAGTCTGTTTTTTGGATTCTGGTGGAACAGTGCGCGCGCCGCGGCAAACGCAATGCCAGCGGGCGCGACGTTACCGCCAACGGGAAGCGCGGTCAAACGGCAATGCGTCAGACCGTGCCGGTGGAAAACAGCGCGCGCACGCGCTCCAGATCGTCCGGCGTATCGACACCGGCGTGCGGCATCGGTACGTCGGCCACCACGCGGATGCGGTAGCCGTGCCACAGCGCGCGCAGTTGTTCGAGTGCTTCGACCTGCTCAATCGGTGCCGGATCGAGGCGCGCGTTGCGCTGCAGGAAACGCACGCGGTAGGCGTAGATGCCGATGTGGCGCTGCGCACCCAGCGCGGCCGGCAGCGTGTCGCGCGACGTGGCGAAATCATCGCGCGCCCACGGAATCGGCGCGCGCGAGAAATACATCGCGCGGCCGTGGATGTCGCAGATCACCTTGACCACCGCCGGATTGAAGAAATCGGCCGCTTCCGCGATGGCGCTGCTGGCGGTGGCGATCGACGACTCGGGGTCCTGATCGAGCGCGAGCGCGACCTGGCGGATCAGATCGGGATCGATCAGCGGCTCGTCGCCCTGCACGTTCACCACCACGGAAGCCGGCGACCAGCCCAGTTTCTCCGCCACTTCGGCGATGCGGTCGGTGCCGGTGGCGTGATCGCTGCGCGTCATCACCGCCTCGTAGCCGTGGGCGCGCACCGCATCGGCAATGGCTTCGTGGTCGGTGGCGATCACCAGCGCCTCGGCGCCGCTCTGCGCGGCGCGCTGCGCCACGCGCACCACCATCGGCAGACCACCGATGTCGAGCAGCGGCTTGCCCGGCAGCCGGGTCGATGCGTGGCGGGCGGGAATGACGACCTTGAACATGATGACCTCCCCGTCGCTCAGCCGTTGCGGCCAGCCGGCTCGCGCAGCGCGGCGACTTCTTCCTCGCTCATTTCACGTGCTTCGTCTTCGAGCATGACCGGAATGCCGTCGCGGATCGGATACGCCAGGCGGCTGGCCTTGCACTGCAGCTCGTTGCGTGCGCGGTCGAGCACCAGCGGGGCCTTGGTGACCGGGCAGACGAGAATTTCAAGAAGACGTGGATCCATGCTTCAACTCCGCTAGACGGGTCGCGATGTAACCCGCCAGATCAGGGTCGAGGTGTGCCTCGACCGGCAATACCCACATCGGGGTGTCCGACAATCCGTGACATTTTACCGCGTCCTTCTCCGTCAGCAGCAGCGCATCGCAGCCGGGGAAGGCGAGGTCCTGCGCCGAGTACACGTGATGATCGGGAAACGGATGCGCGACGAACTCGAGCCCGAGCGCGCGCAGGTGATCAAAGAAGCGTGCCGGCTCGCCGATGCCGGCGACCGCATGCAGGCGTAGCCCGCCCAGATCGGCCGCCGCCGCCTGCTGTCCGGGACGATCGAGCCGATGGAAGCGCTCGCCGTGCAGACGCATGCAGAAGGCGGTGCGGACACCCTCAGGCGGCGTCGGCAAGCCGTTCAGCACCACCGCATCGACCGTACGCAGGCGAGCCGGCGGTTCGCGCAAGGGCCCTGCCGGCAGGTGGAAACCATTCATGACACCGCGCCTGTCGAGTACCGCAATCTCGACGTCGCGAGCCAGCGCGTAGTGCTGCAGGCCGTCGTCGCACAGCACGAGGTCGCACTCGGGATGAGCCGCCAGCCCGGCCCGTGCGGCATCGGCACGACGGCGACCGACCCACACCGGCAGGCCGCTGCGCCGCGCCAGCAGCACCGGTTCGTCGCCCGATTGGGTGACGTCGGCCCGGGCGTTGACCTCATGCACGGCATCGGCGCGACCGCCGTAGCCGCGTGTGACGATGAGGGGGCGCCAGCCGCGCTCGGCGAGCGCGCGAGCGAGGTAGAGCGTGAGCGGCGTCTTGCCGGCACCACCGGCGATGAGGTTGCCGACGACGATCACCGGCACCGGCAGACGGTCTACACGCATCAGTCCCGCGCGGAAAGCGGCGCGTCGCAGCGCAGATACGAGACGGAACAGCAGCGACAGCGGCCACAGCAGCCAGGCCGCGACGCCGCGGCTGCGCCACAGCGCGGGCGCGGTGCTCATCGGCCGCCGGACGCGTCGGACTGGGTGGCGAAGGAAATGCCGGCGATGCCGGCGCGCTGCGCTGCCTGCATCACGTCGATCGACGACTGCAGCCGCGCGTCCTTGTCGGACGAGATGATGACCACCGGCTCCTGCTTGCCCGACGCCGCCTTCGCCAGTGCCTCGGCCAGCACGTCGGCGTTGCCGGCCGCCACCGGCAGGCGATTGATCAGGATGTCGCCGCGCGCGGTGATGAGCACATTGATCTCGCGATCAGTCGCCTCCGCTTCCGGTGCTTCGGCACTGGGCAGCGTGATTTCGAGGCCGGCCGTTTTCGAGTAGGTGGTGGTCACCATCAGGAAGATGAGGATGACCAGCAGCACGTCGATCAGCGGGATCAGATTGATTTCGAGCTCTTCACGCCCGCGGCCGCGTCGGAAATTCATGAGGCGTCCTTACTTCGCGGCGCGCTCGCCGTGCACCACCTCGACCAGCTTGATCGCCTGCTGCTCCATATCGACGATGAAGTCGTTGACGCGACCGCGGAAGTAGCGGTGGAAAATCAGCGCCGGAATCGCCACCAGCAGACCGAAGCCGGTGTTGTACAGCGCGATCGAGATGCCACTGGCCAGTTGCTGCGGATTGCTGCCGGTGGCGGTCTGCGAACCGAAGATTTCGATCATGCCGACCACCGTACCGAACAGGCCCATCAGCGGCGCCGCCGCAGCGATGGTGCCCAGCGTGGTCAGATAACGTTCGAGGTCATGCGTAACCGCGCGCCCCTCCTCCTCGATCGCCTCCTTCATCACCTCGCGGGAACTGCGCACATTGCGCAGGCCGGCGGCCAGCACGCGGCCCAGCGGCGAGTGCGCGGCAACGCGGCGTATCATGTCGGCGTTCGGCTGACCGCCCTTCAGGTCGGTGGCGATGGATTCGAGCAGACCCGGCGGCACGACCTTGCTTCGACGCAGGCTGGCCAGACGTTCGATGATCAGCGCGACGGCGATGACGGAGGCGGCTATCAGCGGCCAGATCGGCCAGCCGGCCGCGCGGATGATCTCAAACACGTAGAGCCCCTTCGTGAACAAGCGGCGAACTGTAGCTTGCACGACGAGGGGCGGCAACCCTGGGACATCGCCGGCGATGCGGCCGACGAGGTTATCCACAGAAATTGTGGATAACTGTGTGGGTTTTGTCTGAGCGGCTTTGCTAACTCGCCTCGGGGTAAGCGTTTTCCTTACGCCGATCAAAAATTAAGCTTCCATGACAGCCGCGTCGGTGTTGACGACGTCGCGAAAATCGATTCATGAATACAGTCAATGAAGACAGCAAGGGCTCTGCCGCCATCGCCGTGTCGGAGCTCGCGCGACGCGCGCGTCTCGCGCTGGAGCGCCAGTTTCCGGTGCTCTGGGTCAGTGGCGAGCTGTCCGGTGTGACACGGGCCGCATCAGGCCATCTTTACTTCTCGCTGAAGGACGAGGCGGCGCAGGTGCGTTGCGTCATGTTCCGCGGCCGCAGCCAGTTGCTGCCCTTCGAACCGAAGGCGGGACTGCGGGTGGAGGTGCGCGCCCAGGTGTCGCTGTACGAGGCGCGCGGCGATTTTCAGCTCACCGTCAACGCCATGCGCCGCGCCGGTGTCGGCGATCTGTACGAAGCCTTCCTCCGGCTGAAGGCGCACCTCGCGGCCGAAGGCCTGTTCGACGCGGCGCGCAAGCGGCCGCTGCCCGCCCTGCCCGCCCGGCTGGCCATCGTCACCTCACCGGGCGCGGCGGCACTGCGCGACGTGCTGGCGGCGCTGGCAAGGCGCGCACCGCATCTGGAGATCGTGCTGCTGCCCTGTCTGGTGCAGGGCGTAGACGCCCCGCGGCAGATCGCTACCGCGATCGGTCAGGCGGGCAGCGTCGACGCCGAGGTCGTGCTGCTGGTGCGCGGCGGCGGTTCCGCCGAGGATCTGGCCGCCTTCAACGACGAGCGTGTAGCGCGCGCCATCGCCGCCTGTCCGGTACCGGTGGTCAGCGGCGTCGGCCACGAAACGGATTTCTCGATTGCCGACTTCGTCGCCGATGTGCGCGCAGCGACGCCGACCGCAGCCGCCGAACTGGTCAGCGCCGGCCACGTCGAAGCGGCGGGACGTCTGCGCACGCTGAGTGCCCGTCTTGCCCGGGCGCTGCGCAGCCGGCTCGATGCACACGGGCAGAAACTCGACGACCTCGCCGCCCGACTGCGGCCGCCTGCAAGACAGATGGGCATCGCACACGACAGGCTGCATGGCCTTTACGACAGGCTGCGTCGCGCTCATGCGGCACAGCGGGCACAGGCGCAGCGGCGGGCCGAAGCACTGGCGATGCGCCTGCGGCTCGCACGTCCGACGCAGGCGATGCGGCAGGCAACCCTGTCGCGGCTGGCAGAACAGCTGCGCCACGCCATGCACACCCGCCTGGATCACGCCCGCCAGCGCGCGCACCTCGGCGCGACGCAACTCGCTCAGCTCGATCCGACCGCAGTGCTGTCACGCGGCTACTCCATCGTGCGCGACACCGAGGGCCGCATCGTCCGGGACGCCGCCACGCTGATGCACAGGCAGCCGCTGCGCATAGACTTCGCTCGCGGCCACGCGGACGTCGAAGTCAGCCATTCATACCCGGATTCCGGCGCCGCCGACTGACTCGCCTTGTGCTGACCGATGGCCGGCCATACACTCATGGACTTGGCTTTGAACCGACCGACTGGGAGAAAAAACATGGAACACACCCTGCCTCCGCTGCCCTACGCGCTCGACGCACTGGCACCGCACATTTCTCGTGAAACGCTGGAATTTCACTACGGCAAGCACCATCAAGCCTACGCCACCAACCTGAACAACCTGATCAAGGGCACCGAGTTCGAGAACCTCGACCTGGAAGCCATCGTCAAGAAGGCCCCGGCCGGCGGCGTGTTCAACAACTCGGCCCAGGTGTGGAACCACTCCTTCTTCTGGAACAGCATGAAGCCGGCTGGCGGCGGCGCCCCGAGCGGCGCCCTGGCGGCCGCCATCGACGCCAAGTGGGGCAGCTTCGACGAGTTCAAGAAGGCCTTCAAGGCCTCGGCCGTCGGCAACTTCGGCTCCGGCTGGACCTGGCTGGTGAAAAAGGCCGACGGTACGCTGGACATCGTCAACACCAGCGGCGCCGGCACCCCGCTGACCTCCGACGCCAAGCCGCTGCTGACCATCGATGTGTGGGAACACGCCTACTACATCGACTACCGCAACCGTCGCCCGGATTTCGTGGACACCTTCCTCGCCAGCCTGGCGAACTGGGACTTCGCCGCCGCGAACTTCGCGTCCTGAGCGACCGGCCGGGCCCCCGGGTCCGGCCGAATCCCGCGCGCGCTGCACGGCCCGGCTCGTCTGGTGCATGCAGCGCGTTTTTTCATTCCGGCGTACGCAACGCATGCAGCTTGCAGCGGTCGGAGTGGCGTTACTCAAGGAGACCGATATGTCGCAGTGGAGAAAAGCCGGCCCGAACGAAGCCTTCACGCCGGAGGAAATCGATGCCCGCCTGAAGGCGGAACTGCCGAAGTGGTATTACGAGGACGGCTGGATCCGCCGCAAGTACAAGACCAGCGGCTGGAAGGGCACACTGATGGTGGTGAACACGGTCGGTCATCTGGCCGAGGCCGCCTTCCATCACCCGGATCTCGCCGTGTCCTATGCCTTCGTGATCGTGAAGCTGGTCAATCACGAAGCCAAAGGCGTGACCGAGCGCGACTTCCAGCTGGCGAAGAAGATCGAGGACGTGATCATGTGGCAACCGGGCGCGGAAGAAGGCAGCGCGCTCGCCGGTACGCCGGACGATCCGCGCTTCAAGTACATCAAGTACGACTGATCGCAGGCATGAAGCGCGACAGCCTGCGCGTCGAACGGCATGCGTCGATGGCGGACATCGACGCGGCACAGTGGGACGCGCTCACCGGCGGTCACGCCACGCTGTCGCACGCACTGCTCGACGCTTTCGAGGCGTCCGGCTGCGTGTCGCCCGATACCGGCTGGCAGCCGGATCACCTCGCGCTATACGAAGGCGAGCGTCTGGTCGCCGCCCTGCCCGGCTATCTGAAGTCGCACAGCTACGGCGAATACGTGTTCGACTGGGCCTGGGCCGAGGCGCTGGAGCGCAGCGGACGCGAGTACTACCCCAAGCTGCTGTGCGCCGTGCCCTTCACGCCGGTTCCCGGCCCGCGACTGCTGGCGCAGGACACCGCCGCGCGCGCTGTGCTGCTCGACGCCTGGATCGCACACGCACGTACGCTCGGCGTGTCGTCGGCGCACCTGCTGTTTCCGGACGCCGCGGCACTGGCGGCGATCGACACGTCGAGGCTGCTGCTGCGTGAATCCGTACAGTTCCACTGGCACAACGCCGGCTACCGCAGCCACGACGAATTCCTCGCCACGCTGAGTGCCGACAAGCGCAAGAAGATCCGCCAGGAGCGTCAACGCGTGCGCGACGCCGGCGTCACGCTCAGGCGCATCGACGGCGCCGACATCAGCGACGCGGAACTGGCCCTGTTTGTCGCCTGCTATCGCAACACCTACCGCGTGCGCGGACAGCGCCCATATCTGAATGCCTGCTTCTTCGAGCTGCTGCGCGAACGCACGCCGCAATCACTGATGCTGGTGATCGCGTCGCGTGACGGGCTGGACGTCGCCTGCGCACTGAACCTGCGCGACGACACGCGGCTGTACGGACGCTACTGGGGGGAAATGGAATACGTACCCTGCCTGCATTTCGAGGCCTGCTACCACCAGGGCATCGAATACGCGATCGAACGCGGCCTGCAGGCTTTCGAGGGGGGTGCCCAGGGCGAGCACAAGATGGCGCGCGGTTTCACGCCCGTACGCACGTGGTCGGCGCACTGGCTGCGCGACGAGGACTTTTCCGATGCGGTGGCGCGCTACCTCGAACGGGAGCGCGCCGGCATCGCACTGCACATCAACGAACTGGAGGAGCGCACGCCCTACCGCACGCGCGGCGGGGCGCCGGACTCGCCGTAGTTCGAACTCAGTAGTTCGGCTTCTCTTCGGCCTGCTGATAGCGCTCGACGCCTGCCATGATTTCCTTCTTGGCGTCCTCGATATCGCCCCAGCCCTGCACCTTGACGAACTTGCCCGGCTCGAGATCCTTGTAGTGCTCGAAGAAGTGCGAAATCTGGTCCAGCAGGATCTGCGGCAGGTCGCGCGGGCTCTGCACCGAGCGGTACATCGGAGTGAGCTTGTCCACCGGCACGGCCAGCAGCTTCGCATCCTCACCGGCCTCATCGACCATCTTCAGCATGCCGATCGGACGGCAACGCACGACCACGCCCGGCGGCAGCGCGAACTGCGACATCACCAGCACATCGACCGGGTCACCGTCGCCGGCGATGGTGTGCGGAATGTAGCCGTAGTTGCACGGGTAGTGCATGGCGGTTGACATGAAGCGATCGACGAAGACGGCGCCCGACTCCTTGTCCACTTCGTACTTGACCGGGTCCGAATGCATCGGGATTTCGATCACAACGTTGAAATCGTTGGGCAGATCCTTGCCCGACGGAACTCGTTCCAGACCCATGTCTCGCTCCTTGTGAAAAGCCCGCGATTATAGCGATTGTTGCGCCGCACCAGAAGCGTCGTCGATCACCCTCAGGTCAAGCGTCACGTGCGCAAGCGTCCTCTCGCCGGCAAGACGCGCGCGCAGCGCCTCGGGGTCAAGCCGCGGCGACGCCGCCACGGTCAGCGCGAGCGCGTGCCGCCCCGGCGCCAGCAGCCAGAGGTGGACGTCGAGCGGCCGGCCGCCCCAGTCGTTGACATGACCGAGCACGGCGTCGAACACGCTGCCCTCGATCTGACGGTCCAGCAGCACGGTGGCGCTGTCGCGCGCCAGATGCCAGGCCCAGCGCAGGATGAGCAGTCCGCCCAGCGCCGCAACCAGCGGATCCAGCCAGTTCATGCCAGCCCACTTGCCTGCCACCAGCGCGGCGATCGCCGCGATCGAGGTGAGCGCATCAGCCACCACGTGCAGATAGGCAGCGCGCAGATTGTGGTCGTCGTGCTCGCCCTGATGATGAGCATGGTCGTCAGGGTGGTCGTGACCGTGAGCATGGCCGTGGTGCGCATGCCCGCCCTTGCCGTGCAGCAGCCAGGCACTGATCAGGTTGACCGCCAGACCGACCAGCGCCACCAGCAACGCTTCGTCGTAGTGGATCGCGTGCGGCGCACGCAGCCGCGCCGCCGACTCGACGATCATGAACAGCGCTGCGCCGGCCAGCAGCAGGCTGGACGAGTAGCCGGCGAGGTAGGACACCTTGCCCGGTCCGAAGCTGTAAAGGGCGCTGCCGCGGTGAGCGCGCATATAGGTGTAGGCGAATGCACTGATCGCCATCGCCGCCACATGGGTCCCCATATGCCAACCGTCGGCCAGCAGCGCCATCGAGCCCGACAGGTAGCCGGTGACGATCTCGGCAACCATGGCCAGGGCGCTGAGCCACAGCACGCGGCTGACCGCCTGTTCGGCATGGTCCGGATGGGGAATGAAGTCCGGGTGATGAACCGGGCAGAACGGTGCGTCGGCCGGCATGTGATCAGGGGCGTTTCTGTCCATCCCGCGATTGTAGGGGCGGGCGTCACCGATCGTTGCACTTCGATGTGCGGGAAGCGCATATGCCGCGCTTGACACCGCCCCTCGCTTCTGTACTAATACGAACCATTCTCATTTCTATGCCCATTGGCGAATGACTCAATCCGCTCCTCCGTCGCAGGCACCGCAACCGGCAACGCAGAGCGCCGCTGCTCCGACGCCGCCTGCGCTCGATTCGAGCCAGTTGCTGGGCGGGCGCAAACAGGTCGCGATCAATCACGGCGGCGAGATGTACTCGCTGCGGCTGACGCGCAACGGAAAACTCATCCTGACCAAATAGAGCCATGTACATCTGCTTGTGCGAACCGGTGACCGACCGGGACATCAAGGCCGCAGTGCATACCGGATGCCGCACCGTGCGCGACGTCGCCGGCCAGCTCGGCTGCTGCCGCGACTGCGGGCGCTGCGTGCGCGCCGCCAAGGAAGTGATTGACGCCGCCCGCGCCGAACTGCAGCCGATCCGTCTTCACCGGGCACACGCAGAAGCCGCCGCGGCCTGATACCTCGCATAAACAGGTCGCCGCACTCGCCTTGCGACGGCCTAGAATTCGGTCAGGCGTCACCGTTGTGGCACCGCCTGACCAGGAGAAGTCTCATGAAAGGCGACAAGAAGGTTCTGCAGTACCTGAACAAGCAGCTGGTCAACGAACTGACTGCGATCAACCAGTACTTCCTGCATGCGCGCATGTACCGGAACTGGGGCCTGACCAAGCTCGGCGACCACGAGTATCACGAGTCGATCGAGGAAATGAAGCATGCGGACATGCTGATCGAACGCATCCTGCTGCTGGAAGGCCTGCCCAATCTGCAGGACCTGCACAAGTTGCTGATCGGCGAGAACGTGCCGGAAATGCTCGGCGCCGATCTGAAGATCGAACAGCAGTCGCACGCGACGCTGAAGGACGCGATCTCCTGTAGCGAAAGCGCGGGCGATTACGTTTCGCGCGACCTGTTCCGCAAGATCCTCGCCGACACCGAGGAACACATCGACTGGCTGGAAACCCAGCTGGACCTGATAGACAAGATGGGGCTGCAGAACTACACGCAGTCCGCAATGGGAGAACTCGGCAGCTGACGCACGCGGCGGTTTCCCGACGGAACTGCCATGCCGGCCCGTCCGCGACGGGTCGGTTCCGCCCGGGCGCAGTCCGTACAACCGCCATGAACAGCCGCCACGCCGAACCCGCAACGCCGCGCACACCCCTGCTGCGCAGCGCACTGTCGGCACTGCTCAGTGTCGCCGCGCTGTGGCTGCTGACCGCCTTCCCGGCGACCCGCCTGTTCGATCAGCTCACGGCCGCCCCCGCAGCATCCGCCCAGCCTGCGCCCGCGCAGGCCGGCACACCGCATTCCTGAACTCACAGAACGCCGACGATCGATGCACGACTTCACGCCCCACCTCTCCGTCGGAGCGGCCCGATGAGCAGCGCCGCATTCGTTCCTTCCGAAGCTTCCTTCGTGCAGTCCGCGGGGGCGGGCCTGACACACCCCGCCAGCCGCGTCGTCCGTCGCGAGACGGTTTCCGGCACCCCGTCGGTGGGTCTTCCGCTGCGCGGCATGTCGCTCGCCGGCGCGGTGCTGCTGCACGCCGCCGCACTGCTGTGGATCGTGCACAACCCGACGGCGCTGGAGGCGCCGCCGATGATCATGCAGGCCACGCTGATCGCCCCTGAACCGCTGCCGATGGCGCCGCCGGAACCTCCGCAGGAAGTGAAGCGGGTCGAGCCCGAACAACCGAAGCCGGTCGTGAAACCGGTCAAACCGGTGCGCAAGGAACAGCCGCTGCCGCAGATCGCGGCCGCCGCCGACGCGCCGACCAGTGCCACCGTTGCACCGCAACCGCCGGCGCCGCCGGAACCGGTCGCCATCGATGCACCGCCTGTCAGCGAGCCGTCACCGGCGCCGGTCACGGCGGCGCCGGCGGTCGCGCCGCCGCCGGTCACCCCGCCAAAATTCAACGTCGCCTATCTGCAGAACCCGCGCCCGGCCTATCCGCCGATGTCCAAGCGCCTGGGTGAAGCCGGTCGCGTGATGCTGCGCGTGATGGTCAACGTGAATGGTCTGCCGACCAATGTCGAGGTGCGGAAGTCCAGCGGTTTCCCGCGTCTGGACGAAGCGGCGCTCGAGGCGGTGCGCAAGTGGAAGTTCGTTCCCGCCCGGCGCGGCGAAGAACCGGTTGCCGGTCTGGCCGACATACCGATCGACTTCGGTCTCAACTCGTGATTTGTTCCCGTCCGCGTCAGGCGTACACTGCGCGGCGGCCAACTTTTGCATCAGGCTTCCATCAGGAGAAATTTGAATGAATGAGTCCCTCGGCTTTGCGCACTTTCTGTCGAATGCAGACGGTGTCGCAACCACCATCCTCGTGCTGATGGTGCTGGCCTCCATCGGTACCTGGTTCCTCATCGTGCTCAAGGGCATCGTGGCCTTCCGCCAGCGTCGCGCGAGCGGCACCTTCCTCGACCGCTTCTGGAACGCCTCGTCGCTGGAAGACGTGGCGCGCGACATGCGTTCGCACGGCGTGACCGACCCGTTTTCGCACCTGGTGCACGAAGGTTTCAGCGCGGTCGAAACCCTGCGCAGTGGCAATGCCGGCACGCGTGGCCTGATCGCCACCGGCAGCGCCGACGAGTTCCTGACCCGCGCGCTGAAGCGCTCGATCGAACGCGATCGCAGCCGCATGGAATACGGCCAGACCTTCCTCGCCTCGGTCGCCTCCAGTGCGCCCTTCATCGGTCTGCTCGGCACCGTCTGGGGCATCTACCACGCACTGCTGGCCATCGGCATGTCGGGTCAGGGCACGCTGGACAAGGTGGCCGGCCCGGTCGGCGAGGCGCTGATCATGACCGCCATCGGTCTGGCGACCGCCATCCCGGCAGCACTTGCGTTCAACTTCTTCGCCCGCTCGACGCGCAACGTGATGGCCGAGTTGAACAGCTTCGCGCATGACGTGTTCGTGATGCTGTCAACCGGCGTCAAGGACAGCGGCTCGAACGATCCGAAGGCCACCGGTGACCGCGTGCTGTCGCTGGTCGAACGCGGCCGCGAAGCCGCGCGCAACGCGCACTGATCGGGAGCCCGGACATGGCATTTGCAAGTTTCGAGCAGGACGACGACGGACCGATGGCGGAAATCAACATGATTCCGCTGATCGACGTGATGCTGGTGCTGCTCATCATCTTCATGGTGACCGCACCGCTGCTGACGCACGCGGTCAAGGTTGACCTGCCCAAGGAATCGACCAGCGCCAACACGCTGCCGCCGGAAAACATCCAGATCGCCATCGGCCCCGACGAGCAGCTCTACTGGGCCGGCGAGAAGATCGACACCGATACGCTGAAAGCCAAGCTGCAGGAGGCCGCGGCGAAGGACAAGAACGCCGAGATCCAGCTGCGCGCCGACCAGAACGTGCCCTACCGTTCGGTGGCGCACGTGATGAGCGAGGCGGCCCGCCTCGGACTCACCCGCATCGGTTTCGTCACCGATCCGTCCGCGGCGAAGTAGATCGGCACCCTCCGCACGACGATACGGCCACCCTGCGGGGTGGCCGTTTTTCTTTGCATCCGTCGGCGAACGATGCTTGACAGCCCTCTGCACCGATGATGTAATGCGAATCGTTCTCATCAAAAAGAGGACGCGCGCCAGCCACCGTCTGCACCGCAGGTCCCCGCAGACACCCGCCAGCTTCCCCGACAGCACCCGCGGCACCCGCGCCAGGCAGCCCAGGCGCCGCCCAGACGGAGGATGCACCATGACCTTGGAACACCAGCACGCCGGCGAAGCCAGTCCGAGCACGCTCGCCGCTGCCACGCTGTTCGTGATGACCCGTTTCGCCGAACGGCCCTGCCCGGAAGTGGCGCAGATGGTGATTCGCCATCTCGAAGTGGTGGCCGACGACGAACGCGCCGACCCGCTGATGCGCGAGGTCTGCGGCGCCCTGATCAACCGCTGGACGCTGCACACGGTCGGCGATCTGGCCGTGCGTGCCGCGCACTGAAACCCCTGCCCCGGAGCATCCATGTCCCGCTACACCGGCCCCCGCCTGCGCGTGCTGCGCGCACTCGGCACCGACCTCCCCGGCCTGACCCGCAAGACGGCCGAAAACCGCACTGCGCCCCCGGGCCAGCACGGCAACCGCCCGAACCGCCGCAAGTCGGAATTCGGCGCCCAGCTGATGGAAAAGCAGAAGCTGCGCTACAACTACGGTCTGACCGAAACCCAGTTGCGCGCGGTGTTCAAGGAGGCCGAGCGCTCCAAGCTGCCGACCGGCGAAAAGCTGGTCGAACTGCTGGAACGCCGGCTCGACAACATCGTGTTCCGCGGCGGTCTGGCACCGACCATTCCGGCTGCCCGCCAGCTGGTTCGCCATCGTCACGTGCTGCTCAACGGCCGGCGCGTGAACATCCCGTCGATCCGCGTGCGCGTCGGCGACACCATCACGCTGACCGACAAGGGTCGCAAAGTGCAGAGCGTGGTCGATGCACTGCAGACGCCGGCGCTGGAACGTGCCGAATGGATCGCCTTCGACGAATCGGCGCTGAGCCTGCGTCTGGCTCACCTGCCGCCGGGTGACGCCACGCCCTTCGCGTTCGAAGCTCAGAAAGTGGTCGAGTTCTACGCCCTGCGCGTCTGACGCGCGGATTTCCCGCCGGCCTCCGGGCCGGCCCACCTGCCAGCCAGCCGGCAACCGCGGCCAGCCAGTCATGCAACGCATGGAGCATTCATGACCTGCCCGCATACCGCCCGGCGCCCCTCTTGCGATGCGGCGTCCTGTACGCGAGGCCTGTTTTCAGGCCGCGCACCCCATCGTCCGTTCATCGAGAGAGGTCACCCATGATCCATCATCGCCTGCGTCCGTTCGCGAAGCCGCTGCTCGCGGCCGCCTGCTTCGCACTCGCCGGTTCCGCCTACGCGAACACCACCCACAGCGCCTTCGACGACATCGAAGGCTCGGTCGCTACAGACGGTTTCAACAACCTGACCGCCGCCCGCATCACCGCCACGCAACTGGCTGCCGGCATCGCGTCGAACAGCGAAACCGAAGGCGGCGCCGTGCTCAGACGCACCTCCGGCGGCGCCTATCCGGCCTCCTCCGGCCTGTACCAGTTCGCCGGCAACGGCTCGACCTTCGAAATGGTGGTCAGCGATGCGGCCGACGGCCTGACCAGCATCGTGTTCCAGACCTATATCAACGTGAGCACCGGCAGCAACGGCATCTACGGCGTGCTGGCGCCGAACAACCTGCCGCGCCTCAGCTTCAACGGCGGCGAGCAGTTCCTGCTCTCCAGCGCGCAGGCGAGCGAGAACCTGGGCTACACCGATTTCTTCACCGGTGAATTCGTCGCCTCCGACCCGAACAATCCCAACCACCTCACCTTCACCTGGAACCTGGCCAGCCTCGGCGTGACGGTGCCGGTGGACAGCTTCCGCATCACCTTCGCCACCGACAACCACGCGCAGTCGCAGGCCTTCCAGATCGACCAGCTGGTTGCCGCACCGGTGCCGGAACCGCAAACCGCGGCCCTGCTACTTGGCGGCATGGCGGTGATCACGCTGGTCGCCCGCCGGCGTACGCGTCAGCACTGAGTCTATTTCGCCGCGTGCGGGCGGTGCCCTCGCGGGTGCCGCCCGCATGCGTTCGCCCATCCAGACTGTCAAGACATCTTGAAACACCGAATTCCCCCGCGTCCGCGGCTGCTGCTGGCGCTGATGTGGCCGCTCGCGTGCGCCGCGCAGGACGGTGCGCCGTCCGAGGAGGACGTCGTCACGCTGCCGGAAATCCAGGTGCGCGACACACGCGAGGACGTCCGTCCGCCCGCGGTCGAACTGACGCCCGATCGGCCAGTCACGACGATAGGACCCGAGGCGATCGAACGCCGCCAGGCGGGCACGATATTCGACCTGCTGAAGGATGTGCCGGGTGTCGCCGTCAACGGCGGCCCTCGTGCCAGCGGCATGAAATTCAATCTGCGCGGCTTCTCCGACAACGAAGACGTGCTGTTCAAGATCGACGGCGCAGTGAAAGGCTTCGAGAAGTACCGCTTCGGCAGCGGCGTGTTCATCGAACCCGAACTGTTGAAAGCCATCGAAATCGAGCGCGGGCCGTCGCTGAAATCCGGTTCGGGTGCGCTCGGCGGCACCATCTCGGCCACCACGAAATCCGCCGCCGACTACCTGCGGCCGGGAGAACGCTTCGGCAGCCAGATCAAGTACGGCTACAACGCGAACAGCAGCGAGCGGCTGCGCATGGTGACGGTATACGGTCGGCCGAACGGCTATCTCGATCTGGTCGTGTCGATCGCCCGGCGCGACTCCGACGACATCCGCCTGCCCGACCGCAGCCGGCTCGACCTGACTGCCGTCCATTCGGAAAGCCGCTTCGCCAAGGCCACTTTCTACGCCAGCGACGACCTGACGCTGGAACTGAGCCAGACCTACTACACCGGTGGCCCCGAGCGCGCGCCCTATGACGCGACGGCCGGCAGTGCGGGCCAGTTCGGCGTGGTCGAACGCAGCATCGAGGACACCACCACCAATCTGCGCGTGAACTACGCGCCAGCCGACTCGTGGATCGCGCTGCGCGGCACCCTCGCCTACGAAACGACCGACCTGGACGATGTACACCGCATTACGCAGAGCCGCATCTGCGTATCGCCATCGACCGCCTTTCCGGCGGCTTTCCGCATCGACCGCTGCGACGACGCCTGGCGATACTCGATCTGGACCGCCGAAGTGTTCAATGACACGCGTTATGCAATCGGCGAACTGCAGGGCGTACTCAGCGTGGGCTACCAAGGCATACGCAACAGCCGCGACATTTCGCGCGTCACCTCGCGCGCGCTGACCAACCAGCAGGTCTACCCGAACGGTTTCAACGAAGCGCAACCGCCGGGCGACAAGGTGTCGGATGCGCTGATCGTAGAGAACGCGTTCACGCTCGGCGCCTTCACCTTCACGCCGGGCGCCCGGCTGGACCGCTACCACGTCAGCGCCGAGGGCCAGACACGCACCAACATGATCGCCGCCGGACAGTCGCCGGACATCCGCTTCGTCAAGCTGTCGCCCGCAGCGGCGCTCACCTGGCGCATCCCGCGCAGCGACTGGTCGGCCACCGTGCGCTACCACGAAGCGTTCCGCCCGCCGCTGGTTGATGAGTACTTCGCACGCGGCAGTTTCGCCAGTCGCTGCGCAAAAAGCGCCGGCTGGGCCTTGCCCGGCAACCCGGTGCTCTACCCGGAACCGCTGTACGATCCGTCAGGCTACGGTCAGACCTACGATCCTGCACTCGACCTCGCACCCGACAACGAAATCTGCGGAGCGCTCTACCGGCCTCAGGAATCGTCGAACCACGAACTGACGCTGGCCTGGATGCCGCAGCCGTCCTCACCGCGCGACGGCCGCTGGCAGGCGCGGGTGACCTATTACGACATCCACACCCGTCATCTGCTCACGTCCTTGAGCAATATCGGCGGCGAAGTCGGCCAGCCGGGCAAGGAGCGGCGCAAAGGCACCGAACTCGAAATCAGCTACGACGGACGGCACGCCTTCTCGTCACTGTCCTGGTCGGAGATTGACGGCCGCATCACCAATGCGGTGGCCGGCACCGACTACGCGCTCTATGGCGTGCCTGGCGACACGCTGAGCATCAGCGCCGGCGTGCGCGGTTTCGACGGGCGGGTCGAGGCTGGCGTGCGAATGCGCGACATCGCGGACCGTAGAGCGGCCACCAGCACCACGGCCACCGTGTGCTCGCGCCCGGGCACACTGGTCGTGCCCGGCGTTGGCACGATAGGCACGCAGTACGGCGTGCGCCTGTACGACCTGTTCGCGAGCTGGCAGATGACGCGTGACACGCAAATGCGCTTCAACCTCGACAACCTGACCAACGAAACCTACTGCCTGCAGGACGGCTTCGCCGGTGCGGTCGGCATACAGGCGCCGGGGCGGGCGGCGAAGCTGTCGGTGACGATGAGGTTCTGAACAATATTTCATATGTTGAGAACGGTGCGGTACTGCAAGAATGCGCTCCTGTACTGGATTTCCGCGCCCAATCAATGACATGCAAATGAAACATGCGTTGCACGCATGAACACCGTCATGCACCGTAAATGGACACATCACTGCGTTTGAATGTACGCCCTGCGGGAAAAACCATTCCTAATCATGCTCCAACGCCATTCACCGTACTTGGCTCGGCTCTTGCTGGGACGGCCTGTTTCCGCGACGCCCCGGCGAGGGGCGCCCCGCCCATCCTGTCTTTCCGCACAGGAGTCACGCCCGATGTCTGCCAGCATGGCCGTTCTAAAGCTGTCGAAGACTGCGCGCCGGCACGCCCCGCCCGGAACGCGGCGCCACGCGCCGACGCGCGGCAGCGGACGGGCCGCCACCTCCATTGAATGACCGCACCATGCCACACCCATCCGACCCCTACTGCCTCGGCCTCATGCCCGACCCGTCCGAACTTCCGGGGCTGGCGGCCAGTGTCGATGCCGTCATGCTCATCATCCGGCTGTCGGCACGCTACGGGCCGCTGATGTTCCTGCACGACGCGACCGGTGACGTACTGCAGCCGCGCTGCCGCCCGGTTGGCTCGCTGCCGGTTGACGATCATGACGTCAAGCTGGGCGAAGTGGCCGGCTGCGAGTACTGGATCGCACCGTCGGCGCTCGATCAGCTCGGCTCAGGCGCCCTGCTGCTCGACGTGCTGGAAGATCGCGGTGACGCCACCGGGCTGGCCAGCCGCTTCGTTCTGCGCAAGGTCGGCAACTGATCACCCAGCGGGGCGGCGCAACGTCGCCCCGCTCCTCACTGGCGGCCGCCTCCAGGCCCTTGCATTCATCTCGTTCCCCTTCGCTCGCCCACGCCGCGATGCTGCGCAGCGCTGTCGTCATGCCTGAGGCTTGACACCATACTGCGAATCATTATCATTTAAAGAAATCGACCGTCCGCGGCCAGACCGCAAGCATCCATGTCCGCCTCAGGCAACGAACCGACCGAAGCATTGAAGGTGCGCCTGTCCGCCCTGCTGGATGAATTGATCCGGCACGACGGCTTCGGCTCGCTGAGCGTCGAGGTCCGTCTGCTCAAGCGCGGCCAGAAGGAAGTCATCATCGACTGCGGCAAGCAGTATCGGTACGTCATCGATTTCGCGCCCGGCTGAGGCCAGCG
Source organism: Methyloversatilis sp. (assembly GCF_965284615.1). Taxonomy (GTDB): domain Bacteria; phylum Pseudomonadota; class Gammaproteobacteria; order Burkholderiales; family Rhodocyclaceae; genus Methyloversatilis. Next base: position 1,876,522 of record NZ_OZ260098.1, on the reverse strand, counting down.
CGACGCAGCACACTCCGGCGGCGCGGGGCCGCGGAGCAGGTTTTCAAATCACAGAAACCGCCTGATCGATCGCCTTCGCGGGGAAGGGATGGATGGCTCAGAACGAGGTCCATCATGTCTTTCCGCCTTCTGCTGTCCGCTGGCGCCCTGTGCGCACTGTCATCCACCGCCGCCTTCGCCACCAGCGCCAGCTGGGATACCCCGCTCGCCGGTCATGACGGCAACGGCGCCACCTCCGCCACGCCGTGGGCCAGCGGCAGCGTCTATGCCGAGTGGAACGTGTTCGACAGCTTCACCACCGACGCCACGCCCGACATCGCCGGCAGTGGCAGCGTGAGTCAGCTCAACCCGGGCGCCGGTAGCTTCCTGACCGGCAGCGGCAACTTGTACAGCGCCGCCGGCGCAGCGTCCTTCCTGGTCAACCTCGACGTTGCGCAGAGCGGTACCTGGAGTGTGTGGCTGCGCATTGCGACCCAGGGCACGGCGGCCGACACCGTCGCCACGCTCAATGGCATCGCCGCGAACAAGGTGGTCAGTTACAGCGCCGCGCTCGGCGGCTTCGGTGGCAGCGAGGAAGAGGCCTACTGGACCTGGGTGGTCACCGATCCGCTGTCGCTGCAGTTCAGCTTCACCAGTTCGGAAGCGCACCTCAGCCTCGACCAGCTCGCCGTACTCGCTCAGCCGGTGCCGGAACCGGCGACCTGGATGTCGCTGGCTGCCGGTCTGGGCCTGCTCGGCGCCCTGGCACGTCGTCGCGCCTGATACCGGGAGACCGCGATGACACCGCACACCGATCCCGAAAGCCTCTATCACACCTTCCACGCGCTGAAGGCGGAGCGCCGCCTGCGCAATCGCGACGCCGCCGCAGCCCTCGGCATCAGCGAGGGCGAAGCGATTGCCAGTGGCGTCGGCCGCGACGCCGTGCGCCTGAGCGCGCCCTTCGACACGCTGTTCCGCCGCATGCCCGAGCTGGGCGAGGTGATGGCGCTGACGCGCAACGAAGCAGCCGTCCACGAAAAGACCGGGTGCTTCGAACAGATGTCCGGCGACGCCAAGGTCGGTCTGGCGCTGGGCAGCGCCATCGACCTGCGCATCTTCTACGGTCGCTGGGCATACGGCTACGCAGTGACCGAACAGGGTCCGAAGGGCGAGTCGCGCAGCCTGCAGTTCTATGACGTGCACGGCGACGCCGTGCACAAGGTGTTCTCGCGCGCCGGCACCGATCTCGCCGCCTGGGACCGGCTGGTCGCCGAGTTCACCGCCGCCGACCAGGGCGCCGGCGAAAAGGTCGCACCGCGCAGCGCGCCCGCCGACGACGAGACGCCACTCGACGCCATCGACGCCGTCGCCTTCCGCCGCGACTGGCTGGGCATGCAGGACACGCACGACTTCTTCCCGCTGCTGCGCCGGCACAAGGTATCGCGCCGCCAGGCCATGCAGATCGCGCCCGAGGGTCACGCCAACCGGATCGACAACGGACTGACGCGTTCGCTGCTCGAAGTCGCGGCCGCCGATGGGGTATCGGTCATGTGCTTCGTCGGCAACCCGGGCATGATCCAGATCCACACCGGGCCGGTGCACCGGATCGAAGTGATGGGGCCCTGGCTCAATGTGCTCGACCCCGGTTTCAATCTGCACCTGCGGCAGGATCTGGTCGACCAGACCTGGATCGTGCGCAAGCCGACCGCCGACGGCGTCGTCACCTCGGTCGAACTGCTCGACGCCGCCGGCGAAACCATTGCGCTGTTCTTTGGCGAGCGCAAACCGGGCAAGCCGGAGCGCGAGGACTGGCGTGCACTGGTGGCCCAGCTCGGCACCGCCGACAGCCTCGCGGCATGAGCCGCCGACTGCTCCGCAGCGCGCTGGTGGTGCTGCTGTTCGCCGCCGGGGCGGTTGTCGCCGCACCGGCGCAGCGGCTGGTCACGGTCGGCGGCGCGGTGACCGAAATCGTCCATGCGCTCGGCGCGGCCGACCGCATCGTCGCGACCGACACCACCAGCACCTGGCCGGCCTCCGCGCAGGCGCTGCCGAAGGTGGGTTACCAACGCGCGCTGGCGGCCGAGGGCGTGCTGTCGATGCGACCCACCCACCTGATCGCCACCGCCGACGCCGGCCCGCCGGTCACGCTGACGCAGTTGCGCGGCGCCGGCGTGCAGGTGATCCAGCTGCCGCCGGAACACAGCGCGGCGCAGGTCGGCAACGCCATCCGCACGGTAGCGGGCGCGCTGGCGATGGACGACGCCGGTCGCGCGCTGGCCGAGCGTTTCGATCGCGACTGGAAGGAGGCTCAACGCGAGGTCGGCGCCCTGCCCGGCCGGCCGCGCGCGCTGTTCATCCTCGACCACGGCGGCAGCAGTCCGATGGTGGCGGGCGACGACACGGCGGCCGACGCGATGCTGGGCTATGCCGGCGCCGTCAACGTGATGGCCGGGCGCTTTCGCGGTTACCGGCCGCTGACACTGGAAGCGGCGCTGGCGGCCGCGCCCGACGTGATCGTGACGACCGACGAGGCCATCGCCGCCGCCGGTGGCGCCAAGGCCTTCCTCGCCCGCCCGGGTCTGTCGGCGCTGCCGGCCGCGCGGGCGAACCGGCTGGTCAGCCTCGACGCACTGCGCATGCTGGGCTTCAGCCCGCGTCTGCCGCAGGCGGTGAGCGAACTGGCGCGGCGGATGCGCGCGCCGTGAACACGCGCGCACTCACGCTGTCAGCAGGCGCACCTGCTTCGCTGGCACTGCCGGCGCTCGCGCTGGCGCTGTTCTGCGTCGTCGTGCTCGCACTGGGCAGCGGCGCAGTCAGTCTGTCGCCGATGGCGGTGCTCGGCGCGCTGTTCGGTGCCGACGTCGGCAGCGAAGCCGAACTGGTTGTGCGCACGCTGCGCCTGCCGCGCGTGCTGCTCGGCGTGATCGCCGGCGCGGGTCTGGGTATCGCCGGTGCGGCGATGCAGGGCCTGATGCGCAATCCGCTGGCCGACCCGGGGCTGGTCGGCGTCAGCAGCGGCGCGGCACTGGCCGCCGCCTGTGTCGTCGTACTCGGCGAACGGGCGATGAGCGCCGGCGGCTGGCTGGCCAGTTCGGCACTGCCGCTGGCCGCCTTCGCCGGCGCCGCACTGACCACCGCCGTCGTCTATGCGGCATCGCGCCGCAATGGCCGCAGTTCGGTCACGCTGATGCTGCTGTCGGGCATCGCCATCAATGCGCTGGCGATGTCCGGCATCGGTCTGCTCATGTTCATGGGCAGCGACGCGCAGGTGCGGCAGTTCACCTTCTGGACCCTGGGCAGCCTCGCAGGCGCGACCTGGCCCGGCGTGGTCGCGGCGTCTCTGGCGGTCGCTCTGGCGCTGGGCGCGCTGCTGCGTCAGGCCGGTCCACTCGACGCGCTGTCGCTGGGCGAGTCGCAGGCGGCACACCTCGGCGTGGCCACCGCGCGCCTGAACCGCAGCTGCGTGCTGCTGATCGCGCTGGCGGTCGGTGCCACCACGGCGCTGACCGGCACGTTGGGCTTCATCGGGCTGATCGCCCCTCACCTCGCTCGTCGGCTGGTCGGTCCGGCACATGCCCGACTGCTGCCGGCCAGCGCGCTGAGCGGCGCCGCGCTGGTCGTGCTGGCCGACAGTGCAGCCCGTACCTGGGTAGCACCGGCCGAACTGCCAATAGGCGTGCTGACGGCACTGTTCGGCGCCCCCTTCTTCATCGCCCTGCTGCGCCGCCGCGCCGCGCACGAAAGCACCTGACATGCTCGCCGCCCGCAACCTGACCGTCCGCGCCGGCCGTCGGCGGCTGCTCGACGACGTGACCCTCGCGCTGAAACCGGGCGAACTGCTGGCGCTGGTCGGCCCGAATGGCGCCGGCAAGACCACGCTGCTGCGCGCACTGGCCGGCGATATGGACGTCGCACACGGCAGCGTGCTGTGTGCCGGCGCCGCGCTGCAGGACATCGCACCGCTTGCGCTGGCGCAGATGCGCGCCGTGCATGCCCAGCACCAGCGGACTGACCTCGAATACACCGCCGCCCAGGTGGTCGAGCTTGGCCGCTTCCCGCACCACCGCGGCCACCCCGGCGCGGAAGACCGGCAGATCGCCCGTGCCGCCATGGCGTTGACCGGCGTCGATGGCATGGCGGCACGCATCTGCGCCACGCTGTCCGGCGGCGAGCAGGCACGCGTGCACCTTGCGCGCGCGCTCGCGCAGATCTGGACGGCACCCGAAGGCGCGCACGCGCTGCTGCTCGACGAGCCGGTGGCGGCGCTCGACATCGCCTGGCAGCACCGCACGCTGGCCTGCGCACGCGAATTCGCCCAGCGTCGAGGCTGTGCGGTGCTGGCCATCGTGCACGACCTGAATCTGGCCGCGCGCTACGCCGACCGCATGGTGCTGCTGGCCGACGGCCGCATCCGCGCCGACGCCGCACCCGCCGCCGTGCTGGCCTCACCCGAACTGGCACAGGCCTTCGGCTTGCGTTGCCGCTTGCTGCATGACGCGCACGATGGCGGGACCGTGCTGATCGCCGAGCCGGCTTGATCGGTAAAAAAGCGTAGAGAGGGGTTCAGGAGACCATCGGCACGCCGTAAACCCGGATGCTCGCGCACCACGAGTGCGCGCGGCATGACAGGCACACGACACGGCAGATATCCTCCGATGGCAAGCAATCCGATCGAATCCAGCACTTCGACCTTCCTCGGCATGGGCCTGAAGGTCGGCGACCGCATGCAGCTCGATCCACCGGCCAAGATCACCGGCGGCGCACGCGTCGTCAGGCTGGTCGGCTATACCGAAGACCGTTCGCTGCTGGTCACCATGCCCGACGAAAAGAACTGGAGCGGCTCGCTGATCGAGGGCGACACCGTGCTGGTGCGCACCTTCTCCGGACGCAAGGCCTTCAGTTTCAACAGCCGCGTGCTCAAACGCGCAGTCAGTCCCTACGAATACCTGCACCTGGAGTTTCCGTCAGCGGTCTCGAGCCGTCGCATCCGCCGCGCAGAACGCGTCCGCACCGACATCGCGGTACAGCTCAAGGGCGCTGACGCGCGCGCCGTGCGCGTCACCAATCTGAGCGCCACCGGGGCCGAACTGCGCAGCAGCGCCGCCGCGGGCGAAGTGGGGGAAACGCTGAGCTTCACGCTGCCGCTCAATCTGCATTTCGTCAACATCGAGGTGCAGTGCGAAGGCACGGTGCGCAACGCCCATCCGCTGCCGGACGGCGGTATCGCCTGCGGCATCGAGTTTGCCGAACTGGACAATCAGAGCTGGATACTGCTGCGCAGCTACGTCTATCAGCACCTGCTCGACTCGCCGTCCGGGCGCGTCTGAAGCGCGGACGGCCGGCTGCAGCCGCTGCATCCGCCGCAACCGGCAGACGGCGCACGCAGGGCGCGCCACCACTGGCGCAGCGCCCGACCAGCCACCAGCGCGGCCAGCGCCACGGCACACAGCGCAACGAAGTCGGTCAGCAAGATCACCCGCTCACTCCCGATGCGATGCGGTAGGTCAGGAAGGCCGCCAGCCAGGCCAGGCCGAACAGATAGCCCGCCATCAGCAGCGGCGCCCGCCAGCCACCGGTCTCACGCCGCACGGTCGCCAGCGTTGACAGACATTGCGGCGCGAACACAAACCAGGCGAGCAATGACAACGCTGTGGGCAGCCCCCAGCTGGCCGAAATCAGCGGCGCCAGCGCCTGTGCCGTGTCGTCGGCAGTGGCCGACAGCGCATACACGGTACCCAGCGCACTGACTGCCACCTCGCGTGCCGCCATGCCGGGCACCAGCGCCACGGCGATCTGCCAGTTGAAACCGACCGGTTCGAACAGCGGGAGCAGGAAGCGCCCCAGCGTGCCAGCGAAGCTGTACTCGATCGCCGGCCCGGTGGCGCCGGGCGGCGGCGACGGGAAGGTGGCGAGGAACCACAGCAGCACGGTCAGCGCGAGGATGATGCCGCCGACCCGGCGCAGGAAGATGAGCACCCGCTGCCACAGGCCGATCGCGATATTGCGCACCGACGGCCAGTGATAGTCAGGCAGTTCCATCATCAGCGTCTGCGTCAGGTCGCGCGCACCGAAGCGCTTGAGCAGCCACGCGATGGCGATGGCCGACACGATGCCCGCCAGGTAGAGCGCAAACAGCACCAGCCCCTGCAGTTCCAGCCCGCCGGCAACGGTGCGCGACGGAATGAAGGCGCCGATCAGCAGCGCATACACCGGCAATCGCGCCGAACAGGTCATCAGCGGTGCGATCATGATGGTGACCCAGCGGTCACGCGGGTTCTGGATGGTGCGCGTGGCCATGATGCCCGGGATCGCGCAGGCGAAGCTCGACAGCAACGGAATGAAGGAGCGGCCGGACAGCCCGACGCCGCCCATCAGCCGGTCGAGCAGGAAGGCGGCGCGCGGCAGATAGCCCGATTCCTCGAGCAGCAGGATGAAGAAGAACAGGATGACGATCTGTGGCAGGAAGACCAGCACGCCGCCCAGCCCGGCCACAATGCCATCGACCAGCAGGCTGCGCAGCAGACCATCCGGCAGCGCCGCTCCGACCGCTTCGCCGATCGCGGCCGTCGCCGCCTCTATCCAGCCCATCGGCGCCTCGGCCCAGGCGAACACCGCCTGGAAGATCAGGAACAGCAGCGCGCACAGCAGCAGCGGACCGACGAGCGGATGCAGCAGCACGCGGTCGGCGCGGTCGCTGAAGGCGTGCGCCTGAACGGTATCGAGCCCGAGCGAAGCGAGGATGTCGCGCACGCGTCTGTGGTCGTCAGCGACGTCGCCCGCCTCGGCTGCCGGCAGCGCGGCACCCGGTCGCACGTCCTCGAGCAGTTCGAGCAGCGCGTCGGCACCGCCCGACTTCACCGCCACCGTGGTCACCACCGGCACGCCGAGCGCTTTCGACAGCGCCTCGGCATCGACGTGGATGCCACGCGCCCGGGCAAGGTCGGTCATGTTTAGCGCAACGACCACCGGCAGCCCTTGGCGCATCAGACCAAGCACCAGCCTGAGCTGACGCGGCAGGTGAGTCGCATCGACCACCGCAAGTATCAGATCGGGACGGCGCTCGCCGGACAGACGCCCGGCCAGCACATCACACGTGACCTGCTCGTCCGGCGAATGCGGCGTCAGGCTGTAGGTCCCGGGCAGATCGAGCACCGCCAGTCGGCGACCGGACGGCGTGCGCAGGACGCCCTCCTTGCGCTCGACGGTCACGCCGGCATAGTTCGCCACCTTCTGCCGGCTGCCGGTGAGCAGGTTGAACAGCGCGGTCTTGCCACAATTCGGGTTGCCCACCAGCGCCAGCAGGGCCGGGCCGAGTCGGCTGCTATCGACCACCGTCTGCGTCACGCTGCCGCTCCATCGGCCGCTCGCACCAGTACGCAGTCGGCTTCGGCGCGGCGCAGCGCAAACGTTGACACGCCGACCCGTACCGCCAGCGGCTCGCCGCCCGGCTGACCGCGACGCAGCACGCGTACGGGCTCGCCGGTGATGAACCCGAGTTCGCGCAGCCGGCTGGCCCACTCCGGCGCCCGGGCGTCGGCGCGCACCTCGACTACGGTCATCGGCACGCCAACGGTGGCGCTGCTGAGCGCGAAACCGGCGGTCGGACCGGGCGTCGGGGATTCCACGTCGGAAGGCGTCGGCATTGCAATATCCGTGGTTCAGATGTTGAGAACAGTTTTCATTCTACCTGAGGGGACCTCACAGAGGCAGTCCGCGCAACCCACCTACCCGCGCGGAATTTTGATTGCACACGAATCGATTGTTGCGATGCCGCAACATCCAGTTTCTAATAACTGTTCTCATTTACACTGCGCCGCACTTGCCCATTGTCGTGTTCCTCGCACGCGCCGGGCAGCGGACCAGCCAGCCTCTTTGCGTCGCAGCAAGCCAGTCCAGCCCCCGATATCAACCTACTGGACTTGCACTGATGAAACGCTCGATCCCGCAGCAGCCGCTGACGCTGGCCGCGGCCATGCTGATGGCCCTGTCGTCCACCGCCGGCGCCGAAGAACAGAAGCCCGCCACCGACTCCAATGTTCCGGTTCTGCCGGAAGTGAAGGTGCGCGACGAATACGACCGCCCGAACTCGCCGAACCGCGGCTACCAGACCGGCATCGTCACCTCGGCCAAAACCAAGCAGCTGGCCAAGGACATTCCGCAGGCGATCACCACGGTGACCGAGCAGCTGATGCTGGACAGCAACTCGGACACGATGAAGAACGCGCTGCGCCACGTCGCGGGCCTCACCTTCAACTCTGGCGAGGGCGGTCGCATCGGCGACAACATCATGCTGCGGGGCTTCTATTCCTTCGGCGACCTGTACCTGGACGGCATTCGCGACGTGGCTCAGTACAACCGCGAAACCTTCCACGTCGAACAGATCGACGTGCTGCGCGGCTCGGCCGCCATGCTGTTCGGTCGCGGTCAGGCGGGCGGCGTGATCAACCGGGTCAGCAAGCAGCCAGGCCTCGTCAACCGCACCGAAGTGTCGGCCACCGTCGGCAGCTACGACTACGGCCGCGTCACCGCCGACGTGAACAAGGTGGTCGGCGAGAACGCTGCACTGCGCATCAGCGCGATGAAGACCGACGCCGGCAGTTCGCGCCGCGGCGTCGAATCCGAACGCGAGGGCATCGCGCCGACGCTGCGCTGGGGCATCGGCACGGCCGACGAATTCTCGATCGGTCATCTTTACTACACGACGAAGAACGTGCCGGACTATGGCGTGCCCTTCATCAGCCGCGCGCTCGCCACGCCGATCACGCGCACCCAGGTCACTCGCCGTCCTCTGGACGTATCCGCCAGCGCCTTCTACGGCACTTCTTCGGACTACGAACAGAACGACACCAACATCAGTACCGGCATCTGGACCCACCGCTTCTCACAGGACACCGAACTGCGCACGGTCGCCCGCTTCGCCGACTACAAGCGCGACCTGTGGGCAGTCGCGCCACGGCTGCCTGCCAACGTGAACAGCTCCACCGTCACCGACGCCACGGTGATCACCCGCGGTCGTCAGGCTCGCGGTGGCCGTGAGCACACCGTGACGCTGCAGAGCGACCTGACGACGAAGTTCGAACTGGCAGGCATGAAGCACGAGGCGCTGTTCGGCGTCGAACTGCTGCGCGAGAAGGCGGATCGCTGGAGCTACACGTCGATCGCGGTGACCGCACCGACGACCACGGTCGGCAACCCGGACCCGGACGTCGCCGTTCCCGCGGCCTACGGCAATCGTGCGCGCTTCAACCCCGCAGGCTACGAGGGCGACTCCTACAGCTTCTACGCGCAGGACCAGATCGAGTTCATCCCGAAATGGAAGCTGCTGCTCGGCCTGCGTCATGACCGCATGGACGCCGACTACGCCTCGCTCGCATCGCAGACCGGCGTCACCACGGCATTCAATCTGAAGTACAACGAGTGGAGCTATCGCAGCGGCCTGCTGTATCAGCCGACCGATCTGTCAACCTATTACCTTGCGTGGAGCGATTCGTTCAACCCGACCGCTGACCTCTATCAGCTGTCGCCGGCCAACATCAAGTACGACGCCGAGCGCAGCCGCACGGTCGAACTGGGCACGAAGTGGGAGCTGTTCGACGGCGCACTGTCTCTGCGTACCGCGCTGTATCGCGCGACAAAGTTCAACGAGCGAAACACCGATCTCGAACAGGCGAACTCCGCCGTGCTGTCGAAAGAACGCCATACCGATGGTTTCGAGATCGAGGCGGCCGGCCGTATCACACCGCAGTGGGATGTGTTCGGTGGCATTGCGCTGATGCGCGCCGAAATTGACGATCAATTCGACGGCGAGCTACTGGGTACCTTCGGCCAAGTCGTAGCAGCAGCGGGCGGTACTTTCCAGGCCGGTCAGGCGGCAAACGCCAACCGCCTCGTCTATCGCGGCAAGTACAATCCGAACAGTGTGGGCGCCACACCGCGCAACACGCCGGACTACACCTTCAATCTGTGGACGACCTACCGTTTCATGCCTAACTGGCGCGCTGGCGTCGGCATCGAAGGCAAAGGTTCGCGCCTTGCCTACGGTATCGGCCAGTGCGACTCCGCAGCTGCCAACGCCAGCAATGCCTGGGCTTACAGCGCCTGCGCGCCGATCGCTCAGGGCCGTGCCCCGAGCTTCGTGCGTACCGATCTGATGCTGGCCTACGAACAGCCGCGCTACGACGTCCGCCTGAACGTGCTCAACGTGTTCAACAAGCGCTATTACGAAGCGCTTTACGAGAACGGCGGCTTCGCCGTGCCGGGTACCGAGCGCGCCTTCCAGCTGACGGTGGCAGTGAAGTACTGATTGCCCTGCAGCGATGAGGGCCGGGTCGGTGGTCTGCGGACCGCCGGCCCGGCCCTTTTTACGTCAGCGACCGCTCAGAGCGCGCCAGCCCGCCATCGTCCGCTCGACCAGCGCCCATCCCGCCCCGTTCTCGCAAAGCCCATAGCGGAACGGCAGCGTGTCACGCCCCGGCGTTTCGAAGCGCAGGTCGCGGAAGCTGACGCAAGCGCCCCCGCCTGCGCTGCCCACGCTGTCCAGCACCGGAAACATCGCGAACCAGCGGAAGAAGGCGAAGTCCGGTGCCGACCACACGGCACGCACCTGCTCCCGCACCTCGCCGAGGCCGCCGTTACCGAAGTGCTCGCGCACCTGCCACTGCGCCAGCGCGACCGGCCGGTAGTGGGCGGAGAAACGGCGAATCAGGTTGTCGTCGGGCCCCGCCCCCAGCAGTTCGGTACGCCGCGTATTGATGTGCGCGATGTGGTAACGCTGGCCGTCGTCGATCACCGCGGTCCAGTTGAAAGGCGAAGCCGGCCGCGGAATCGCGTCGATCGCGACGAAGGCGATGCCCTGCTCCACCGCATGACGCCGCGCGGCCTCGATGGCTTCCGACTTGCCGACCGCACCCACGCCGACCCATGCGCATACCGCGGCCAGGCCGAGCGCAGCTGGCAGCCGGCTGCGCCGCCACAGCGCGCTCGCCACGAGGCCGGCAATCAGCAGCCCGGTCAGTGGCAGGTCGATGATGAAAGTGGTGCCCCAGCCGAAGCGCTGATCCGAGAAAGGCGCCAGGATCATGGTGCCGAACTGCGTGATCAGGTCACCCAGGATGTGGATGGCGATGCCGGCGCACACCACTGCGTAGAAGCGCTGCCAGCCGACGCTGCGCGCGCGCAGCAGACGCGGCATCAGCCATGCCAGCAGCAGCGCCCACAAAGGCAGCAGAATGAGAGAGTGCGTGACACCTCTGTGGCCGCGCAGATAGGTGAGCTCGGAGACGTAGCCGAGCACGAAGTCGAGGTCCGGAAAGGTGGCGGCCAGACCGCCGGCAAGCACCGTCTGCCAGACCTTGGGGTGGCGTTCGTCGGCCGGCGTGCGTGCCATGAAGCGGCCGAGCAGCGCGCCGGACAGTGCGTGGGTCAGGGTATCCAATCGATTCTTCCGTTCAGGACAGGTCGGATGCGTCGCAAGGACAACACCCCGGCGCACTTCGCGCCAATTGTGGCGCAGTGCACAAGAAGCAGGCGTATAATGCCGCTCCGATTCGCTTCATGGCTTGTTGATGGAATCCGCTACCGCGCTCATCGATTTGCAAGCTTCGCGCGACCCTACCCGACTGCGCGAAATCCCGTACAACTACACCTCGCTCTCCGACCGCGAAATCGTCATCCGGTTGCTGGGCGCCCGCATGTGGGACACCTTGTCCAGCCTGCGCGACGAGCGCATGACCGGTCGGTCTGCCCGCATGCTTTACGAAGTGCTGGGCGACATCTGGGTCGTTCAGCGCAATCCCTATCTCGAAGACGACCTGCTCGACAACCCGAAGCGGCAGGACGCGCTCGTTGGTGCGATGCGCCATCGGTTGCGCGAGATCGAACAGCGTCGTCAGCCCGGTAGCGACGCCGCCTCGCAGGAACGCGACCGCAAGGTGGGCGAACTGCTGGCCGCCGCCCGCAACGCGGTTGACGCCTTCGCCGCCGGCTTCGGTGAGACCCGCAAGCTGCGCAGTCGCATCTGCAAGGTGCTCGGCCGCCACACGCGCGAAGCCAACATCGCCTTCGACGGTCTGGCCCGTGTGTCGCACGTGACCGACGCCACCGACTGGCGGGTCGAATATCCGCTGGTCGTGCTCTACCCGGACACCGAGGACGAGATCGCGCCGCTGGTGCGCGGCTGCATCGAGCTCGGCCTGACCATCGTGCCGCGCGGCGGCGGCACCGGCTACACCGGTTCCGCCGTGCCGCTGTCGGCGAAATCGGCCGTCATCAATACCGAAAAGCTGATCGATCTCGGCGCCGTCGAGCCCATGCTACTGCCCGGCCTGTCGGAGCCCTACGCGACGATACGCACGGGTGCCGGCGTGGTGACCCGCCGCGTCATGGACGCCGCCGAGAACGCCGGTCTGGTGTTCGCCTGTGACCCGACTTCGGCCGACGCTTCCTGCGTCGGCGGCAACATCGCCACCAACGCCGGCGGCAAGAAGGCCGTGCTGTGGGGCACCGCGCTCGACAATCTGGCGAGCTGGCGCATGGTCAACGCCGACGGCTGGCCGATGGAAATCACGCGCCTGGACCACAACCTCGGCAAGATCCACGACGCGCCCGTCGTGCGCTTCTCGATCCAGCGCTTCGAAACCGATGGCCGCACGCCGCGTGGCGCCGCCGAACTGCTCGAAGTGCCGGGCGCCCGCTTCCGCAAGGAAGGCCTGGGCAAGGACGTCACCGACAAATTCCTTGCCGGCCTGCCCGGCGTGCAGAAGGAAGGCTGCGACGGCCTGATCACCAGCGCGCGCTGGATCCTGCACAAGCTGCCGCCGGTCACCCGCACCGTCTGCCTCGAATTCTTCGGCCAGGTGCGCGAAGCGGTGCCGGCCATCGTCGAGATCAAGGACTACCTCGACGGCCTGCCGAAATCGGGCAACGCGCGCGTGCTGCTGGCGGGCCTCGAACATCTCGATGAGCGCTACGTGCGCGCAGTCGGCTACGCCACCAAGGCGCGCCGCCACGGCCGGCCCAAGATGGTGCTGATCGGCGACATCGTCGGCGATGACGAAACGACGGTCATGGCCGCCGCGTCGGAAGTCGTGCGCCTGTGCAACCAGCGCGGCGCCGAAGGCTTCATCGCCGTGTCGGCCGAGTCGCGCAAGACCTTCTGGCTGGACCGCGCCCGCACCGCCGCCATCGCCCGCCACACCAACGCGTTCAAGATCAACGAGGACGTCGTCATCCCGCTGCCGCGCATGGGTGACTACTGCGACGGCATCGAACGCATCAACATCGAACTGTCGATCGCCAGCAAGCTGCGCCTGTGCGACGCGCTGGTCGATTTCCTGCGCGGCGAACTGCCGCTGCACGCCGGTGACGCCAATGTTGACACCGACGAACTGATCGGTGACCGCCGCACCCAGGCGCTGCAACAGGTGGCGGCGGTGCGCGGCCGCTGGCAGTGGCTGCTGGACAACCTCGACATGCCGCTGGCGCGCGCCGAACCGCTGCTGATGTCGATTGGCGTGGAGATGGGCCCGCTGCTCAACCGCGCCGAGAAGCCCACCCTGTTCCACCGGCTGCAGGACTATTCGGTGCGCGTGTCGTGGAAGCGCGAACTCAAACCGCTGCTCGACGAGATCTTCGACGGTGCGATGTATCGCCCGGTGCTCGACCGCATCGAAACAATCCGCAAGGAGGTGCTGCGCGGCCGCGTGTTCGTCGCGCTGCACATGCACGCCGGCGACGGCAATGTGCACACCAACATTCCGGTGAACTCCGACAACTACGGCATGCTGCAGGAGGCCAATGCCGCGGTGGCCCGCATCATGGCGCTGGCGCGTTCGCTCGGCGGGGTCATTTCCGGCGAGCACGGCATCGGCATCACCAAGCTCGAATTCCTGACGCCGGAGGAGCTGGCGCCCTTCATCGACTACAAGCAGCGGGTCGATCCGGACGGCCACTTCAACGCCGGCAAGCTGCTGCCCGGCGGCGATCTGTCGCGCGCCTACACGCCCTCCTTCTCGCTGCTGGGCACCGAATCGCTGATCATGGAAATGAGCGACATCGGCCAGATCGCGACCTCGATCAAGGACTGTCTGCGCTGCGGCAAATGCAAGCCGGTGTGCTCGACCCACGTGCCGCGAGCCAACCTGCTCTATTCGCCGCGCAACAAGATCCTCGCCACCTCGCTGCTGATCGAGGCCTTCCTGTACGAGGAACAGACGCGACGCGGCGTGTCGCTGCGCCACTTCGACGAATTCGGCGACGTGGCCGACCACTGCACGGTGTGCCATCGCTGCGAGAAGCCCTGTCCGGTGGACATCGACTTCGGCGACGTGTCGATTGCCATGCGCAATGCGCTGCGCAAGCAGGGCAAGCGCAAGTTCAACCCGGGCACGGCCGCGTCGATGGCCTTCCTGAACGCGACCGATCCGGCCACCATCAAGACATTGCGCGTGGCCATGATGGGCGTGGGCTACAAGGCGCAGCGGCTGGGGCATCGCGTGGGCAAGGCACTCGGCCTGGTCAACCGCCAGACCAAGGCGCCGCCGCCGACGCTGGGCAAGCCGACCATCAAGGCGCAGGTGATCCACTTCATCAACAAGCCGATGCCGGGCAACCTGCCGAAGCGCACCTCGCGCGCGATGCTGGACATCGAGGACGCCGCCATCGTGCCGGTCATCCGCGACCCGAAGCGCGCGTCCGAAGACCAGGAAGCGGTGTTCTACTTCCCCGGCTGCGGGTCCGAGCGGCTGTTCTCGCAGGTCGGTCTGGCCACCCAGGCCATGCTCTATCACGTCGGCGCGCAGACCGTGCTGCCGCCCGGCTACCTGTGCTGCGGCTATCCGCAGACCGCCGGCGGCAACGCGGAAAAGGGACAGCAGATCAGCACCTCGAACCGCGTGCTGTTCCACCGCGTCGCCAACACGCTGAACTATCTCGACATCAAGACGGTGATCGTGTCCTGCGGCACCTGCATGGACCAGCTGCAGCAGTACGAATTCGACAAGATCTTCCCCGGCTGCCGGCTGCTCGACATCCACGAGTACCTGATGGAAAAGGGCGTCAAGCTCGAAGGCGTGCAGGGCGTGCGCTACATGTATCACGACCCCTGCCACACGCCGATGAAGACGCACGCGCCGCTGAAGGTGGTGAATCAGCTGGTCGGCACGGCCGACGGCACGAAGGTGGCGCTGAACGATCGCTGCTGCGGCGAGAGCGGCACACTGGCGGTCAGCCGGCCGGACATTTCGACCCAGGTGCGCTTCCGCAAGGAAGAGGAAATGCGCAAGGGCGCGGACGTGCTGCGCGCCGACGGTTTTGCCGGCGAGGTGAAGATACTGACCTCCTGCCCGTCCTGCCTGCAGGGCCTGTCGCGCTACGACAACGACAGCAGCACCCAGGCCGACTACATCGTGGTCGAGATGGCGCGCCACCTGCTCGGCGAGGACTGGGCGGCGCGCTACGTCGAGCAGGCCAACGCGGGTGGCATCGAGCGCGTGCTGCTGTAAGGCGGTGCAGCGACGCGGTCAGCGGCGTTGCGCCGCGGCCGCGCCGTCGCGCAGTTCCTGCATGAAGTTCTGCAGCACCTGCTCCTCGTTCGCGACACCGGGCGCCACTTCGAGGCGCATGGTGCCGTTGCCGGCCGAGCGCTGGTCGCGCGCGCAGACGACGGTCGCCAGCTGGGTGCCGAAGCGCTCGCTGCGCCCCTCCTGCTGCAGGTAACGGTTCTGCACGCGGTAGGCGTCGCGCTCGGAGCGCAGCGTCGCATTGCAGTCGTGCTGGTACAGCGCACCTTTCTGTCGCGCCTCAAGAACGTGCACAAACTCGTGCACCAGGAACGAATTGTCGGTCGGGTCCTGCAGGTCGAGATCAGCGCGTATCAGTATCTGCTCGCGGTCGTGGTCGTACAGCGCGACCAGCTTGTCGCACTCGCGCGGATCGTCCGGACAGGCTTCCTCGACCAGCGCAGCCGGCGCCATCATGCGCAGCGTCGGCAGTTCGGACAGCGGGAGTTCGGGATAGCCCGACAGCGCAGCGGCGGCGCTGAACAGATAGGACAGCAGGACGGTGTCGGCCATGGCGGCGCTCCCTTGCGCGATGCGGTGTGGTCGGGGGCTTCGACACCGCAGGCGCCAGATATTTCCGCACAGGTTTGCGCAGAACTCGGGCACGCTGCCCGTGTCCCATCGCGAGCCCGGTGCCAGAATGCGCCGGCCGCAGCGTCCCCGCAAGCCGTCCGACCGGAGCCCGTCATGCCCATTTCACCGCGCCTGTCCACCTGCCTGATCGTCACCTCCCTGCTCGCCTGCGGCAACGCACTGGCCGTGCCGGCCGATTCCGCCCAGCCCGGCGTAAGCGCTGCGTCGCCGCGGCTTGCCGGCAGCTGGAGCTGGACCGACCCACAGCAGTGCAGCGAAACCTACGAGTACGCAGCCGATGGCAGCGGCCGTGTCAGCAGCGGCGACGAACGCGCCGAAATGGCCTACATCTTTGATCCGGCGCCGTTGAAGGACGGCTTCTACCGGCTGCAGGCCACCATCACCAAGGACAACGGCGGTCGCGACTGTGCCGGTGCCGCCAGCGACGACACCAACGAGCGCTACACCGTCTATCTGAAATTCCACCCGGACGGCGACCAGCACATCGTCTGCATGGAACCGGAACTGAAGCACTGTTTCGGCCCGCTGCGCCGCAAGGCGGCAAACGGAATCTGAAGCGGCGGCCTACAATCGATACATGTGGTGCACCGCGGAGGCCGTCATGAACGCCGATCGATTGAGGCTCACCCGCCCGTCCCTGCTGTTCTGCGCGGCGCTGCTCGCAGCACCGGCGACACAGGCGGCGCGCGTCGAAACCGCCGGCCCGCTGGCCGCGCCGCAGATCGTCGGGCTGTGGAGCTGGACCGACGAGTCGCAGTGCGTCGAAAGCTACGAATATCGCAGCGACGGCACCGGCCGCGTCAGCAGCGGCAACGAACAGACCGACGTGAGCTACGTGTTTTCCAGCGTGCCGGTCGCCGACGACTTTTTCGAACTGAACGTGACCATCCGGCAAAACTCCGGCGGCAAGGACTGCCTCGGGCAGAACGCCGACGATTCGGGCGAAACCTACCGCGTGTTCGTGCATTTCCGCCAGGGCGAGGACAGTCACCTCGTGTGCTACCGCCCGGACGTGACGCAGTGCTTCGGCCCGCTCTACCGGCAGGCCCTGCCCCGCTTCTGACATGAGCGCGCGCCTCGCATCGCTGCTGGGCGTTCTGCTGCTCGCCGCCTGCGCGCCCTACGGCGGCGGCGGACCGCCGGACGGGCGCTGGCAGATCCGCGAAATCGGTGCGATGACGGTGCCGGAGGGTGTCGATGCCCACATCGAATTCCTGCCCGACGGCCGGCTGGCCGGGCGCGCCGGATGCAACCGCTACACCGGCAACTGGGCGCGCCAGGGCCACGAAATGCGCTTCGGGCGGATCGCCGCCACGCGCATGGCATGCGCCGGCCCGGCGATGGACGTCGAGAACCGGCTGTTCGAAATGATGGACAAGGTGGTGCGCCAGGACAGGCCGGACGCGCGCACGCTGATCATGGTCACCGGCGACGGCCGGCGCATCGTCGCGACGCGCTGAACCCGCTCAACGCAGCAGCGACTCGACGCGCGTCAGTTCTTCTGGCGTCGCCAGCAGGCGTACCACCTCGCGCAGATCGGCGCGATCGATGAAATGCGGCGCCCGGCTGGCGACAATCTCCCGCCGCACGACGCCACCGAAGCCGATCACCAGCGCACCGGCCTCAGCCGCTTCGAGGTCGGTGATGCCGTCGCCGACCATCACCACGCGTTCGGCACCGGCGCCGACCCGGCGGACGATTTCCGCCTTGCCACCACTGCGCGCCAGCGGCGATTCAGGATCGAAGCCGGCATAGTGGCCATTCGCGTCGAACCTCAGGTTGACGGCATGCACGCGCTCGTCCGGCACGCCGAGAAAGCGCGCGATAGCCAGCACCGCCTGGCGGATGCCGCCGCTCACCACGTGCACCTGCCAGCCCAGCGCGCCGAGCGCGGCGATCGCCTCGGCGGCGCCCTCGACGCGTGTTTCGATGTACTGGCGCCCGACCGCGTCGATGGTCGATGCGTCGGGCTTGATCAGGTCCAGCCGCGCGGCATAGGCCTCTTCCAGCTTGAGGCGGCCTTCCATCGCCGCATTGGTCAGCGGTACCACCTGATCGACCACGCCGGCCTGTTCGGCCAGCACGTCGATGCCTTCAATCGTTCACAGCGTGCTGTCGCAGTCGAACAGGATGGTGCGCATCACCGGCTCATCTCCTGCTTCACGGTGGCGTAGCCCCAGTCCAGCCACGGCGTCAGCGCCGCCACGTCGGCCGTATCGACGGTCGCGCCGCACCAGATGCGCAGTCCCGGCGGCGCGTCCCGGTAGGCGGAAATGTCATAGGCAGCGTCTTCCGCCTCCAGCAGTGCACACAGGCGCTGAACGATGGCCCAGCGTGCGTCCAGCGACTGCGCCTCGAACCACGGATCGGTGATCTTCAGGCAGACCGAGGTGTGTGAGCGCACGTCCTCGCGGTCGGCCAGGAAGTCCACCCAGCCGGTCTTCGCGACCCAGCTCTCGAGCACCGCGAAACTGGCCTTGCTGCGCGCGATCAAGGCAGGCAGACCGCCGATCTCCTGGGCCCAGCGCAGCACGTCGATCTGGTCCTCGACGCACAGCATGGACGGCGTGTTGATGGTATTTCCTTCGAACAGGTCCTCGGTGAGCTTGCCCTTGTTCATCAGGCGGAACACCTTCGGGATGGGCCAGGCCGGCGTGTGGCGATACAGCCGCTCGACCGCGCGCGGGCTCAGCACGATCATGCCGTGCGCGGCCTCACCGCCCAGCACCTTCTGCCAGGACCAGGTGGTCACGTCCAGCTTGTGCCAGGGCAGTTCCATCGCGAAGGCGGCCGAAGTGGCGTCGCAGATAGACAGCCCGGCGCGGTCGTCGGCGATCCAGTCGCCGTCCGGCACGCGTACGCCGCCCGATGTACCGTTCCAGGTGAACACGACGTCACGCTCCCAGCTCACCGCCGACAGGTCGGGCAGGCTGCCGTAGGGCGCCACCACCAGGCGTGCGTTGGCCAGCTTCAGCACCGGGCCGACGTCGGTCACCCAGTTGGCGCCGAAGGCTTCCCAGGCAAGGCAATCGACCTCGCGCTCACCGAGCAGCGTCCACAGCGCCATCTCCACCGCGCCAGTATCGGAACCGGGCACGATGGCGATGCGATAGTCATCCGGAATGCCGAGCACCTCGCGGCTGCGGACGATGACCTCCTTCAGCTTGGCGAGGCCATCCTTGGCGCGGTGAGAACGGCTGATGAAGGCGTCCTTGAGCACGTCCAGCGTCCAGCCCGGACGCTTCACGCAGGGGCCGGACGAAAAATACGGGCGGGCCGGACGGGTTTCGGGCTTGGCGACAGTCATGGCGCAATACGGGGGATGCAGGGAAAGCGGGCGAGTATAGCCCGCCACCGCATTGCGGCGCAGCAGGCGGCCCCTGGAGTGTGCCGTTCAGTTCGCCGCGGCGAGCGGCAGGTTCAGCAGCAGGTTCTGTGGCTTCATCTGCACCAGCCCCGCTTCGTCCATCGCCAGCGCCATCCACACCGGACGCGCTTCGCCGTCGCGGCGCAGTTCGGCGCGCATTTCCTGCGGATCGACGAAGTCGAGACGGAACAGCGCGACGATGCGGGCCATGCGGTCGGGCGCCAGTTCGCCGCCCTCGTACAGCGTGTTCAGCAGGTCCATCGCTTCGCGGTCGAGGCCGATGTGCCAGGCCCAGCGATCGTCGTGAATGTCCTTCTGCGGTGCGATGCGGACAGCGCAGCCGTAGAAATGCGCGATCCAGCGCTCCATCACCCGGCACAGCGCCTCCAGCCCGGGCTGGCCGACGTTCAGCGGCAGCACGGCACGACGCCCTGCCCGCGCGTAAAGCTCCGCCGCATTGGCCGGATCGAGCACATCGAGTTCCGCCGGTCGCGGCGCAGCCCCCGCCTGCAGGATGAGTCGGCCGATATTGCCGAAGCCGCCGGTTTCGGCGTAGTCGCCGAGCACTTCGGCGTCCGCCATCAGCACGCGGCCGGACTGCGGCGTCGCGCGCTGATTGCGGAAGAACAGCTCCGCGGCCCGCCACATCAGCGGGTCGTCGCAGTCTTCAAGCAGCGCGTGCAGGATGATTTCGGTGAGCTGCGGCACGAACAGCGGCGCGATGCCGGACAGGCCGTCGAGGAAAAGCTCCAGCCAGGCCGACTCGATGTCCGGCTGCGCCAGCACGCGATCGCGGAAGGCGACGTAGGCGAACCAGTTGTCGCGCGCGTCCTCGTCCTTGATCGCGGCGATCTCACCGTGCTCGACGATGCGCGCAGGCGCGGCGTCCAGCGACGACGCCAGCGCGTGTTCGGCCACGCAGCTGTCGTTGACCAGCGCCAGTTCGGGGCGCGACATCCAGCTGCGCAGCAGCGCTTCGGTCACCAGCAGGCGGCCGGCCGCGTTGCGCCCGACCAGCGGGTGCAGCGATTCCGGCCACCAGCGATGCGCCGTCAAGCGCGGACCAGCAGTTCGCCGCGACCGACCACGCCCATGTCGCCCATATAGCGGCGGACCGTGCAGGCACTGGCGTCGAGCGCACCGAAAGCGCCGGGCAGCCCCTTCCAGCTCGCGTACAGCAGGCTCAGGAAGCCGAGACGGTGCGGACCACAATCGACCATGCCGGGCAGCATCTGCGCCGGCAGGCTGTTCACGATCAAGGTGCCGCGCTTCATCAGATAGCCCGGGTATGCGCCGACGGTGCCCGCCACCGCGATGGTGCCGGCGATCATGCGCGCGCCGCAGTAGTCGCCCGCGTTGCCGCTGACCAGGATCTGGCCTCGGCGCATGCGGTCGCCGAGACGCTCGCCGGCGTTGCCGGCGACCAGCAGCAGACCACCGGCCATGCCCTTCATCTCACCTGGAATCGCGCCACCGGCGAATTCCGCGACGTCACCGGCCACCTCGATTCGACCGCCCTTCATGCCGGTCGCACAGAAGGCGCCCGCGTTGCCGCCGACGACGATGGTGCCGCCGAGCATGCCCTGACCGACATAGGCGCCGGCATTGCCCTCTACCGTCACCCGGCCCGACTTCATGCCGGCACCGATGCGCTCGAACTTGCCGCAGTCACCGCGGAACACGAGGTCCGCCGTGTCGTCGCCGCTCAGCGCGAACAACTCATCGACGCGCACGGCGCGCTTGCCGACCTGCAGCGTAAGCGCCGCGATGTCGGCCACCGACATGCCGGCGAACGCGGTCGGGTTCAGGGCGCCCGCGTTGACGCGCTGCGCCGGCGCGTTGCGCAGAGTGAGTACCAATGCACTCATGACAGGATCTCCCGCAGGTGGTACTGGAACTGGCCAAGCTTGCCGCCGTAGTTGCCGGCCGACAGGCGGCGGATGCCGCCGGCCGCACCGATCTTGCAGACTTCACGCATGCCGACCTCCATCGCCCTCTTGACCGAGGCATCGGTCAGGCCGTCGATGACGATTTCGAGCACGGCGCCGATGCGCTCGTCCAGCTCGGACTTGGTCGCGCCGCGCAGCGTCGGGCAGAAGGCGTCGTTGGTCGAGGCCGACAGCGCCTTGTACTTCGAGCCGACCTTGGAGCCCGAACGCACGACACCACCCGGGAAGGGCATCACCACTTCCGGCAGCTTGCGCATTTCGCGGATGGCTGCCTCGCAAGCTTCCAGCGCCTGCACCTGGGTGTCGGCCAGCACCAGGAAGTTGCCGCCGCCGACCGCCTTCACCATGCGCGCGGTGTCCTGCACCAGGAACTCGCCGTCCATCACCGGCACGCGCCAGTAGCGCTTGCCGCCGATCTGCTTCGAGGTCTGGAAGCCGTCGCCGAAATAGCGCAGCGTCTTACCCAGCGGCACCGGATCGCCTTCGTCCAGACCGGCGAAGATGGCGCTGGTCGGGCTGGTCAGCACGCACTGGCCGACGCGTCGCTCGATCTGCTTGATCAGTTCCTTGCTCGACACCGCGAACACCAGCACCGACACGCCCGGACGGCCGTCCGGCGTCTCCGCCGGCGACAGCATGCGCTCGATGCCCGCTTCGGCGCCGCAGGCGATGACCGAGGTCGCGAAGCCGGTCATCGCGTTGGCCGAATGCAGCGCCCAGGTTTCGTTGTACGCGGTGATGATGAGGCGGATGCCCCGCATGCCGAATGCTTCGGCGAAAGTGTCGTCGATCGCTACACCGTTGATGATCATCTGCTCAACCCCGCTTCTTGCATGCATGGGCAATCAGCTTGCTGCCACCGCCGCACTCGCACAGTTCGTCGTCGCTGATCTTGAAATTGTTCATGCGCACCGAGTGGTAGCGCTGGAAGTAGGGTTCGATCTTTTTCTCGATGCTGCGATCGAATTCCGGCTTCACCGCGTGCGTGTTGCCGCGCACCACCTTGACGATGCGGCCGTCACGCACTACCAGTTCGCCGTCCTTGAACACCAGCTCCGGCTTCTCGAACATGCGCTCGCGGTCGGCGTCCTCCTTGTAGACGACGATGTCGGCCGCAGCACCCGGCGCCAGATGGCCGCGATCGGCCAGGCCGATCAGCTTCGCCGGTGCGGCCCGCGTCATGATGGCGATCTCGTACAGCGAGTACTCGCGGTCGAGGCCGGCGAGGTTGCTCATCGCGCGTGCATCGGGGTTGATCGTGTCCAGCATCGCGTTGCGGAAGCTGCGGTCCATCAGAAGCTTGATCAGGTGCGGGTAGGTCGTGAACGGCGCGCCATTCGGGTGGTCGGTGGTCAGGAACACGCGCCACGGGTCATCGACCATCAGGAAGATTTCGAGGCCGATCGCCCACTGCAGCGCGTTGACGAAATTCTGGTCCTTGTACTTGAAGGGCACGACACCGCAGCCGGCGTCGCACTCGATGTCCATGATGACGGACTTCTTCGGCGAGCCGTGGTCGGCGTTACGGTACTGCACCATGTTGTCGCCGGAGGCGGTGACGGTCTGACCGAACAGGATCTGGCCGACGTCGGCCGTCACGTTCTTCTTCTGGTTGATCGCCTCGGCGATGCGCGCCGCGGCACTGGAAAACTTGCGGTCGCCTTCGGTGCCGTAGCTGTGGAACTGGATGTGCGTCAGGTGGATGGGCAGGCCTTCGGCCGCGTCCATGGTGCCCAGCGTGGTGTTGACGTTGCCCGGCACGCCGAGGTTGCTGGCATGCACGTGCAGCGGCTTCGGCACGCCGAGATCATGTACGGCGCGCGACAGCACCTTGACGATGTCGCGCGGCGTGATGCCGTAGTAGGCGTTCTGTTCGTCGAGATCGAGTTTGCGCTGGTTGAACTTGAAGGCCGAAATGCCGCCCGGGTTCACGATCTTGATGCCGACAGTCTGGGTCGCGTTCAGCGTCCAGGCGACGTAGTCGTTGATCGCCTTCTGATCTTCCTTGGCCGCCATCATGCGCAGGAAGAAATCGTCGCTGCCCAGCATGGCGTAACCGCCGGTATCGAGAATGGGCGTGTCGCCCATTTCCATGTGTGCCTGGCGCGCGTTGATCGGCAGGATGGCCGGCTCGAAGGCGGCCGTGTAGCCCATTTCGGCGTAGCGATAACCGGCCGCCAGCGTGCCGGGTGCTGCGTGACCGCAGCTCGAACGGGTCAGTTCGGTGCGCTCCAGCGGATCGCCGCGGTGATCTTCCGGCAGCATTTCGCGCGCGATATTCACCTTGCCGCCACCGATGTGGCTGTGCATGTCGATGGCCCCCGACATGACGATGCGGCCGGCGATGTTGTACTCGGCGGTGATCTTCTCGTGCTCGTTCGGTCCGGCGACGATGCGACCGTCGCGCACGTAGATGTCGCGCACCTGGTCGTTCACGCCGTTGGCCGGATCGATCACGCGGCCACCGGTCAGTTTGATCAGACTCACGCTCCCACCTCCTTCATCTTGGCCACGATGGCGGCCGTCACCTGCTCCGCCGCGGGCAGCGACGACTTCTTCAGCGCCCGCAACGGCAGCGACACCACCTTGTCGGTGCGCACGAAATGCCCGGTCAGGTGCATGCCGGGCGTGGCCACCGGAATGAACACATGCGGCTCCGTATCGAGCCTCTGCGTCGGCGGTGCGATCACCACCGTGGGCAGGCCGGTCGCCGGCGGTGCAACCGTGTCATTCAGACTGGACAACCACACCAGCGCGTCGGTTTCGCCATTGGCGACCAGGCGCGACAGGCCGTTGTGCAGCGGGTCGAACTTCGGCGTACCGCTGGCGTAGCTGGTGCGCATCGGGAAGCCGGTCTGCCACAGATGCACCGCACCCATCGTCGAATCGCCGTCGTTGCCGGCCAGCGGCAGCGCGTTACAGCGCGTCGTCACATTGAGCTTGCGGGCGATCGCCGCGATGGCGCCGACGTTCATGTTGACCTGCGGCGTGTCGAATGCGGACGCCGTCCACACCAGCACGCTGTACTTCGCCGCCAGCAATGCGTCCGCCAGCGCCTGCCAGCGAGCAAGCGCGATGCCCAGCGGCGCCTCACCGGCCACCGGCTGCTTCGCCAGCAGCGCATTGAGCACCGACAGCGCCTCGGGCATGCGCTTCTTGTCGAATTCGAACACGTCGGGCTGGCGGCCGTCCGGCGACACGCCCGGCGCGGTGTTCAGGCCGGCGCCCAGATAGACGATGTGGCGGCTGGTGGTATCGAAGTCGAACATCGACTCCTTCACCCACACCGTGCGCTCGAAGAAACGCGGCTGACGCGACACCGCGTCGGTACCGAACAGCACGATGAGGTCGGCGCGGTTCTTCACCTCGGCCAGCGTCGTGTTGATGCCGCCGCCGTCTTGCACGGCGCGACTCGCGCGCCAGCCGAATTCGTTGTTGATGTGTTCGACGATGCCGCCCGCCAGATCGACCAGTTCCATCGCGCCGCGCGCACCGTTCAGGTCCAGCGCCATGCCGCCGAACACCGGCTGCTGCGCCCCCGCGAGGATGCGCGCAGCTTCCGCACAGGCCTCTTCCAGCGATGCCGGCTTGCCGTCGATGCGGGCGGAAGCGTTCGTCGGAACACCACCGAGTCGAGCAAATCCGTCGCGCGCCCTGTCGCAGCCGTTGGCCACGACCGTCAGGCCGCTGCCCGCGGTATCGACGCTCAGGTCGTCACAGGCGTGCCCGCACAGCGGACAGGCCACTTCGGTGACGACGGTCGAAGTCGCTTCATTCGTCATGAGTCATCCGTTTCATCCGGTTGATAGAACCCGCAGCCCGCAACGATACAACAAGCGCAAACCTGCGACGGGCGCGCCTTCGCGCACCGCACTGCAGCATCCGGCAGGACAGACCGCACCGCGGTCAACCTGTTTCACATGCGTGACAGCGCGATCCGTAAACGACCGTCACCCGACTGTCTTGAACGGCTTCCGGCACCGTCGCAAAAGCCTTTGCCAGCGAGGCCGCCGAATTTGGGATAATCCGCGCCTTCGCAACGACAGACCCATCGGATGAACGCCTCGCACGCGACCGCCGCCGCCCTGCAAGTCCGGGCTCCCGCTCGCCTGCACATGGGGTTCGTCAACCTCGATGGCAGTCTCGGGCGACGCTTCGGCAGCGTCGGCCTGACGCTGGAAGGTCTGAATACCACCCTGCAGATCCGCCCGGCCACGGCGCTGACTGTCAGCGGCCACGACGCCGAGCGTGCGCGCCGCTACGCCGCAACCATCTGCGAACGCTTCAATCTCCCCCCCGCCCGCATCGACATCAACGGCGCCATTCCGTCGCACTCCGGACTGGGCTCCGGCACACAACTTGCTCTCGCGGTCGGCATGGCGCTGGCGCGTCTGCATGGGCTGAAGCTGAGTTCGCGCGACGTTGCCGGCCTGCTCGACCGGGGTGCGCGTTCGGGCATCGGCATCGGCAGTTTCGATGGCGGCGGTTTCATCGTCGATGGCGGCCGCGGTGCGCTGGACGCCCCACCGCCCATCGTCGCGCAAATGCCGTTCCCGGCGGAGTGGCGCATGGTGCTGATCTTCGATCACGCCTGTCGCGGTCTGCACGGGGCGGCCGAGAAGGAGGCATTCCGCGTGCTGCCGCCCTACAAGGCGGGGCTGGCGGACCGCCTGAGCCGGCTGGTGCTGATGCGTGCCCTGCCGGCTCTGGCCGAGCGCGACATCGACATGTTCGGTGCCGCGATCAACGAATTGCAGCACTGTGTCGGCGACTATTTCGCGCCGGCACAGGGTGGCCGTTACACCAGCGCGCTGGTGAGCAGCGTCGCGGAACACATGGCCGGGCTCGGTGCGGCCTGCATCGGTCAGAGCTCTTGGGGACCGACCGGCTTCGCGCTGGCGCCGTCGGAAGCCGAAGCGAACGCCATGGTGGCGGCTGCGCGCACACGGTTCGCGCAGGCGGAGGGACTGGAATTGATGGTGTGCGCTGCGCGCAACGAAGGTGCGCAGTGGACGGAACTGCCGGGCTGATGCCGCAGGTGCAGACCGGGAATTAGAGGAGAGGTGCGTCACCGCACCCCATAACGACGTAAGAGAGCAGCCAGCCTTCGGGCGGAAAGAGCGAGAGAGATCATGGAAAACCCGTACATCCTGCACATGTTCAGCCCCACCAACAACATCAGCCCCTTCGATGTGAACATGGCGTGCGACGCCGGCTTCCAGGTGCTGATGCCCTACTCCGGCGTCGGCCTCGACCAGATCTATGGCCTCACCCAGGACGCCATCTTCTCGCGCGGCCCCAATGGCGTGAAGCGCACCGGCATCTTCATCGGCGGCCGTGACATCGGTCTGGCGGCCGACATGCTCGACGCCTGCCGTGGCGCCATGGTGCCGCCGTTCGAAGTGTCGGTGTTCGCCGACCCGTCGGGCGCCTTCACCACCGCTGCCGCCCTCGTCGCCTGCGTCGAGCGTCAGCTGCGCAAGGCGCACAACACCGAACTCGAAGGCAAGACCGTGCTGGTGCTCGGCGGTACCGGCCCGGTCGGCACCGCCGCTGCAGTGCTGGCTTCCAGTGCTGGCGCCAAGGTGCTGGTCGGCAGTCATTCGAGCGCGATGCGCGCCCGCGTTGCCTCGGAAGTCGTGAATACCCGTTACGGTTCGTCGGTCGAGCCGGTCGAAGCGGGTTCGAACGAACAGAAGGAAAGCCTGATGCCCCAGGCCAACGTCATCCTGTGCACGGCGAAGGCAGGCATCCAGGTGCTGAGCAAGGCCCAGCTCCAGAACGCGCGCTCGCTGCTGGTCGCTGCGGACGTGAACGCCGTTCCGCCGGCGGGCATCGAGGGGCTGGGTGTCATGGACGACGGCAAGCCGCTCGGCGCCGGATCGGGCAAGGCCGTCGGCATCGGCGCACTGGCCATCGGCAACGTGAAGTACCTGTGCCAGCGCGGTCTGTTCCAGCGCATGATCAACACCGACAAGCCGGTCTATCTCGATTTCCGCGACGCCTTCGCTACCGCACGCGATCTGGTCGCCTGAGGCGGAATCGCCGACGGAGCGCGGGCCGGTGTCGCACTGGCTCATCGTCGCTGGCAGCGCGCGGGCGCTTGCGCGTTCCTGCGTTGACGCCGGCTGGCAGTGCGACGTGATCGATCCATTCGCCGACAGCGACACTGCACGACTGGCCTGCCGGCTGGAACGCGGCGCTCTGTCGGGCGATCACTTTGATCAGCGACTGCTGGCGCTGGTCCGGTCGATGGCCGGCAACTGGCGCGGCATTGTGGCCGGTTCGGGTTTCGAGGCCATCCCGTCAATGCTCGACGAACTCGATGCGATCGCGCCGGTGGTCGGTAACGACGCCGCCACGGTCGCCCGCTGCAAGGCACCGATGGATCTCGCGGAGACGGCGCACCGGGCCGGTATTCGCTGCGCGGAGGTCGCCGTGTCGGGTCCAGTGGCTGACGGAGACTGGCTGATGAAACCCGTCGGCGGCTGTGGTGGCATCGGCGTGCGTCCCGCACGCGCGGGCGAACAGATCGTCGAAGGCTGGTTCGCACAGCGCCGTATCGACGGCGTGCCGGCGTCGGTGCTGTTTCTCGCCGACGGTCACGACGCGCGCATCGTCGGCGTCACGCGCCAGTATCCGGGCAGCGTGGCCGGTCCCTACGCCTGGTGCGAGGCGGTCGGCGATCTGCCGCTGAGTCCCGCCCAGCAGGCGCGGCTGGCGCGCGATGTCGTTGCACTGACGCAGCAGTTCGGTCTGCGCGGTCTGAATGGCGCGGATCTGGTGTTCGACGGCGAGCACGCGGTACTGATAGAGATCAACCCGCGGCCCACCGCAACGATGATGCTTTATGAAGAGCGCGCGGCCGGCGGCCTGTTCGCCGCCCACGTCGCAGCCTGCGAAGGCCGGCTCGACGAGGTCGAACTGCTGGCCGGCGACGAGATACGCGGACTGCGCGTGGTGTATGCGCCGGACACGTTGCGGATCGGCGACGATGCGGCATGGCCGGCCTGGAGCGCCGACCGGCCGCCAGCCGGCAGCACGACGGAGCGCGCAATGCCGCTGTGCACGGTGCTCGCCGCTGGCCGCGACGGCACCACCGTCAGCCGGCAACTGCGGCAGCGCGAACGACAACTTCTGGACACGCCCGGCCTTTTCGCCGGACAGATGACGACAACAGCCCTTTCGTGAGGAGAACTGAAGATGAGCAACCCTGAACACGGCCCGGTGCTGACCGGCGCACAGCCCAGCGTGGGCAAGCATGTGATGGCCCTGGTCGAGGGTCTGGTGCGCGACGCCGACGCGCTGCGCATCAAGGTCGAGCCGCTGCCCGGTGGCGGCCGCGTCATCGACGCCGGCATCAACTGCCCGGGCGGCATCGAAGCCGGCCGCCGCATCACCGAAATCTGCATGGGTGGTCTCGGCACCGCCACCTTCAACACGCGCGAAGCGCACTGGCCGCTCATCATCAACGTGCATTCGACGCACCCGGTCGTCGCCTGTCTGGCCAGCCAGTACGCCGGCTGGAGCCTGTCGCACGGCGAAGGCAAGGAGGCCTTCCACGCGCTGGGTTCGGGTCCGGGCCGCGCGCTGGCGGTGAAGGAACCGCTGTACAAGGAACTGGGCTACAAGGACGACGCGAAGCACGCCGTGCTGGTGCTCGAAGTCGACCGTCAGCCGCCGGCCGAAGTGCTGGCCAAGATCCGCCGCGACTGCAACGTGCCGGACGACGGCGTGACGCTCATCCTGACGCCGACGCGCAGCCTCGCCGGCACCGTGCAGGTGGTGGGCCGCGTGCTCGAAGTGGCGCTGCACAAGGTGCATGCGCTCGGCTTCCCGCTGCAGCACATCGTCAACGGCTCGGCCAGCGCACCGATCGCACCGCCGGCGCCCGACTTCCTTAACGCGATGGGCCGCACCAACGACGCCATCCTGTTCGGCGGCGTCGCCCAGCTCTATGTCGATTGCGAAGACGACGCCGCGGCCGATCTGGCGCAGAAGCTGCCCTCCTCCGCCTCGCGCGACTACGGCCGTCCGTTCGCCGAAGTGTTCAAGGAAGTGAAGTACGACTTCTACAAGATCGACCCGATGCTGTTCGCACCGGCCCGCGTGGTGGTGAGCAACCTGCGCACCGGCAAGAGCTTCCGCGCCGGCCAGATCAATACCGAACTGCTGGCCAAATCCTTCGGCGAGGGCAAGTAATCGGCATGAACGTGCAGCAGGCGGACATCGCCATCGTCACCGACGAGCCGGGCTGGCATGGCGCCCGGCTGCGCGAGGCCTTCCGCGCGCGCGGCCTGCTGGCCCGCTACGTCAGCCTCGGCGAGTGCCACATCGACCTGCAGCGCGGCATTTCCGGCGTCGTGATGCCGGGCTTCGAACAGAAGTTGCCGCAGGCGGTATTCGTGCGCGGCGTGGCCGGCGGTTCGCTGCAGCAGGTCGTGCTGCGCATGGATTTCCTGCACTACCTGGGCGAACTGGGCATCCCGGTGTACAACCACGCGCGCGCGATCGAGAAGAGCGTGGACAAGGCGATGACCAGCGTGCTGCTGCACCGCGCCGGCATCCCGACGCCGCCGACCTGGGTGACCGAGCAGGAAGCCGAGGCGCGCGCCGTGCTGATCCGCGAATTCGCGGCCGGGCACGACGTGCTGGTGAAGCCGCTGTTCGGCTCGCAGGGCGAAGGCATCGTGCGGCTGAAAGCCGGCGACGCGCTGCCGGCGGCGGAAACGCTGGGCAATGTCTGGTACATGCAGCGCTACAGCGCGCGCTCGCGCGACAGCGTCGGCGAGTGGTCGGACTGGCGCGTCATGGTGATCGACGGCAAGCCGGTCGCCGCCATGCTGCGCCGTGGCAAGAGCTGGCTCAACAACGTCGCCCAGGGCGGTGTCTGCGAAGCGATACCGGTGTCGCCGGACGACGCGCTGATGCGGCTGGCCGTTGACGCCACCCGCGCCTGCAGCATGGACTACGCCGGTATCGACATCCTGCGCGACGACCACGGCGAGCTCACCGTGCTCGAGGTCAACAGCATTCCCGCCTGGAAAGGCCTGCAGGGCGTGACACCGCTGAACATCGCGCAACTGCTGGCCGACGACCTGCTGCGCCGCATTCCGGGCGCCGGCGTGATCGCATGTTGAGTACGCCGGCGGCCGCGCAGCTCGCCACCCTGTTCGAGCGCGCCTGCCGGCTCGATGTCGAGGCGCTCAAACCGGGCAACGTCGGCCTGCACGGCGACGGTCACCGCATGCAGGTCGATGATTTCATCGCCAGCGCACAGGCGGCGTCGGCGCCGCTGTGTCGCCCGGACGCCACAGTCGGCGAGCGCATCGAGGACGCGATGCGCGCCACCTGGCAGGCCGTCGGCTGCAACACCAATCTGGGCATCGTGCTCGGTTGTGCGCCGATAGTGCATGCCGCACTGCATCGAAACAGCGACGAAACGCTGCGCGCATCGCTGCAGCGCACACTGGCCGGGCTGACGGTCATCGACGCGTCACACACGTATGCGGCAATCCGCCTCGCGCATCCGGCAGGCATCGGGGAACGCGCCGAGCACGACGTTGCCCAAGCCCCGGTGATCACGCTGCTCGAAGCGATGCAGCTGGCGGCGCATCGGGACAGCATCGCCTCGCTATACGCAAGCGGTCATGCTCTGGTGTTCGATCACCTGCTGCCAAAGTATGTTGCAGCGCGTCGTCGATGGTGCAGTGAAGCATGGGCAGCGACCACAGTGTTCATGTTCTGTCTCGCATTGATTCCCGACACCCATATCGCGCGCAAACATGGTGCGGAAACGGCGCGCTCGATACGCGAAAAGGGCGTCCAGATGTACGTTCGGCTTGAACAATGTCGTGATCCGGTTATGATGCAAGACGCGCTGATGGCATGGGACGCAGAGCTCAAATCAGCCGGAATCAACCCCGGTACAAGTGCCGACCTGACCGTCGTGACGGCCTTCGTGGCCGACGTGCTCGACTGGATCGAAGGGCGGCGTGAAGAGCAGCAGAAGAAGAAGTTTTGATCCTGTGTTTCGCACCCCGGAACATGGGTTACCACCCCGGGGGGATCTACCCCCTATAACTGCCTTGTAAATGAGGAGATTCAATATGGCGAAGATTAACGGTCTGTGTGTTGGCGAATCCCTGGTTGGTGACGGCAACGAAGTTGCTCACATCGATCTGATCATGGGCCCGCGTGGCAGCGCCGCTGAAGCCGCGTTCGCAAACGCACTGGTGAACAACAAGGACGGCTTCACGTCCCTGCTGGCCGTTGTCGCTCCGAACCTGGTCTGCAAGCCGGCCACCGTCATGTTCAACAAGGTCACCATCAAGGGCGCCAAGCAAGCCGTCCAGATGTTTGGCCCGGCGCAGCGCGGCGTTGCAATGGCCGTGGCTGACAGCGTTGCTGACGGCACGATCCCGGCTGACGAAGCCGACAACCTGTTCATCTGCGTTGGCGTGTTCATCCACTGGCTGGCCGACGACGACGCGAAGATCCAGGACTTCAACTACCGCGCTGTCAAGGAATCGATCGCCCGTGCAGTTGCCGGCACCCCGACCGCTGCTGAAGTGGTTGCCAAGAAGGGTTCCGCTGCTCACCCGTTCGCCGCCAACTAAGCTTCACCGCTCGGTTAGCACGAACGCCTCCGGCCGCAAGGCCGGGGGCGTTTTCTTTTGCAGCGTCCGGCACTGTCGATATCGCGATACCTGTCGCGTCGTTGACCTGCGCAGACACACTTATCCCCGATGACTCCAGTTCAACCCGCCCCGAAAGCCGGCCGTCGCGAATGGACAGGCCTGGCGGTGATCGCCCTGCCCTGTCTGGTCTACGCGATGGACCTGACGGTGCTCAATCTCGCGCTGCCGGCGATCAGCACCGACCTTGCGCCCAGCGCCGCTCAGATGCTGTGGATCATCGACATCTACGGCTTCATGGTGGCCGGCCTGCTGATCACGATGGGCACGCTGGGCGACCGCATCGGCCGCCGACGCCTGCTGCTGGCCGGTGCGGCCGCATTCGCGCTGACCTCGGTGCTGGCCGCCTTCGCCAGCAGCCCCGGCACGCTGATCGCGGCGCGTGCCCTGCTCGGCGTGGCCGGGGCGACGCTGGCGCCGTCCACGCTTTCGCTGATCCGCAACATGTTCCATGACGAGCACGAACGACAGTTCGCCATCGGCATCTGGATCACCGCCTTCTCGGTCGGCAGTGCGCTCGGTCCGCTGATCGGCGGCGTCATGCTGCAGTACTTCTGGTGGGGCTCGACCTTCCTGCTGGCGGTGCCGGTGATGGCACTGCTCCTGCTGCTCGGCCCCTCTCTGCTGCCGGAATACCGCGACGAACACGCCGGCCGCATCGACCTGCCCAGCGTCGCGCTGTCGCTGTCCGCCGTGCTGAGCACGATCTACGGTCTGAAGCACGCGGCGACGCTCGGCCCCGATGCGCTGGCGCTCATCGCCGTGCTGGCCGGCGTGAGCCTCGGCGTGCTGTTCGTGCGGCGTCAGCGGACCATCGCCTACCCGCTGCTCGACGTCGCCCTGTTCCGCCGCCCTGCCTTCAGCGCCACAGTGGCCGCCTACGCGCTGTCCTGCCTGGCGATGTTCGGCGTCTACATCTTCATCGCCCAGCATCTCCAGTTGGTGCTCGGCCTGTCTCCGCTCGAAGCGGGCGTCGCCATCCTGCCGTGGTCGCTCGGCTTCGTGTTCGGTTCGCTGCTGTCGCCGCGACTGGCGCGTCACGTTTCAGCGGTGTCGATACTGGTGTGGGGCATGGCGATCACCGCCGTCGGCTTCGCCCTGCTGACGCTGATCGATGGCCCGCACGGCCTCGCCGTGCTGGTCACCGCCACCGTCGTGATGAGTCTGGGCATGGCGCCGGTGTTCACGATAGGCAACGACATCATCGTCGGTTCGGCGCCGCCGGAACGCGCCGGCGCAGCCGCGGCACTGTCGGAAACCAGTGCCGAGTTCAGCGGCGCACTGGGCATCGCGCTGTTCGGCAGTCTGGGCACGCTGATCTATCGTCACCTGTTGAGCGGAAGCATGCCGGACGATCTGCCGGCCGCGTTGTTCAACCGGTGCGCTGTCAACCATAGGCGGTGCGGTTTCCGCCGCCGCGCAGTTGCCGACGCCCGCGGGCGCTGCGTTGCTGTCGGCCGCGCGTGCCGCATTCACCGACGCGCTGCAGTTCACCGCCGCCTGCGGCGCGGTGCTGGTGGCGGGCGCCAGCCTGCTCGTTGCGCGCATCCTGCGCGCACCGGCGGGAACCGCGGCCGGCGCCGACGCGCGCTAATCACTCAGCGCAATGCGGCGAGCGCCTGCGCCAGTTCGGGCACGCTGGCTACCGAGAGGTTGACCGTTACCGCTGCCGTCTTCTCGCCCCGCCCGGACCCGAACTCGTCCGGTCGCGCCAGAAAGGCGGTGCGCAGACCGGCCGCGGCGGCGGCTGCCAGATCGGACGAATGCGCGGCTACCATCAGCGTCTGCGCCGGCGCCAGATCGAAGGCGTCGGCCGCCGCCAGATACACCACCGGCCGCGGCTTGTAGTCGCGCGCCAGCTCGGCACCGAGCACCGCGTCCCAGATGAAGCCATTGCGTCGCGCCAGATTCACCATCAGTGCGATATGACCGTTCGAACATGGCGCGATCCGGTAATCACGACGCAGCCTCTGCAGCCCCTCCGCCACGTCAGGCCAGGCATCGAGGCGGTGCCAGGCCAGGTTCAGCGCGACGCGCGTCGCCTCGTCGCAGTCGTCCAGCCCAGCGCGGGCGAGCACGATGTCGAGGTTGCGCCGATGCAGCCGGTCCAGCTTGCAGAACGGAATGCGCCCGGCGCGCACTTCCTCCATCGCCGGCTGGTACTCGGCCCGCCACGCATCGGCCAGCGCAAAAGCATCGGCGCGATCGCCGAACACGGCCTGCAATTCGCGCGCGATCGAGGTGCGCCAGTCCATCAGCGTGCCAAACACGTCGAACACCACCGCCTTCACGTCCTTCATGCGTCCTCCGGTCTGTTGTCGTGCCGCACGATTATCCGCGTGCAATGGCGGAGCGCCATGTCCGGGCGGGAGACGGGGCCATCGATGTCCACGCAGTGAAGTTCTGCGAGACTGGTGATCGCAAGACCGCCCACCCTTCTGGAACAGGATTCCGGATGACTTTCCCGCCCGCCTACCCGCTGCTCGCCGATCTCGTACTGCTGCTGCACTTCGCCGTCGTGCTGTTCGTCGTCGGCGGACTGCTGCTGGTGATCGTGGGTAACCGGCTGCGCTGGCGCTGGGTCAACGCGCTGTCCTTCCGGCTGGCCCATCTGGCCGCCATAGGCATCGTCGTCGCTCAGGCGTGGCTCGGTCAGGCCTGTCCGCTGACCACGCTCGAAATGTGGCTGCGCCGGCAGGCCGGCGAAGCGACCTACCGTGCCAGTTTCATCGAGCACTGGGTGCAGCGCCTGCTCTACTACGAAGCGCCGTTCTGGGTGTTCACGCTCGCCTATTCGCTGTTCGCGCTGGGGGTGCTGGCGGCATGGTGGTACTTCCCGCCGCGGCGAGGCAGGTGAACATCCAGGCACCGCAGTTGCGCGGGGCGAAGCCAGCGGCCAGCACCCGCCGCGTCGCGGCCAAGGCCGCTCCCACAGGTATTGCGCCTGACCCGCAGCCCTATCCGGAGCCGAGGTTCTGTGGGAGGGGTCTTCCGACCCCGACAGCGGCCCGGAGCGAAGCCTGCGACCCGACAACTTCCATGCCGCGATCAGTAGCTGCCGGCCTCCACGGCTTGCAAGCCCAGTATCGCCTGCCGCATGTCGCCGTCCTTCGGCTCCGCCTTGCCGCAGGTCTGGTCGCAGCCGCCCAGTATCGGGCAGCGTCCGAACAGTTCGGCCGCCCAGTCGACGAAGGCGCGCACCTTGGGCGACAGGTGACGGTTCTGCAGATAGACCACCGAAATCGGCATCGGTGACGGCCGCCACTGCGGCAGCACTTCGCGCAAGGCACCCGACTGCAGGTGGGCCTGCACCATGAAGCGCGGCGGCTGGATCAGGCCGAATCCCTGCAGCCCGCAGGCGACATAAGCGTCGCCGTCGTTCACCGACACCTTGCCCGGCACCTTCACCTCGGTCACGTCGCCATCGACGACGAAATCGAGGTCGTAGATGCGACCGGTACGGCTGGAAAAGTAGTGCACGGCGCGGTGCTGCTGCAGGTCGGCGAGCGCCAGCGGTTCGCCGTGGCGCTCGATGTAATCGGGCGACGCGCAGGTGACGGTCTCCATCGTGCCGATGCGTCGCGCGACCAGCGTCGAGTCCTGCAGTTCGCCGATGCGGATGACGCAATCGACGCTTTCGCGCACCAGGTTGACCGGACGATCGCCCATGCCGATGGCCAGCTCGATGTCCGGGTAGCGGCTGTGGAACTCGCACATGCGCGGAATCAGAACCAGCCGCCCGACCGGCGCCGGCACGTCGATGCGCAGACGGCCCTTGGGCCCGCGCGCCACCTCGCGGAAGGACGCCTCGGCCTCCTCGACGTCGGCCAGGATGCGCGCACAGCGCTCGTAATAGGCGGCGCCGTCGGGCGTCAGGCTGATGCGCCGCGTCGTGCGGTTGAGCAGGCGAACCTGCAGCAGGTTTTCCAGGTTCTGCACCGCGGTGGTGACGGTGGCGCGCGGCAGGCCGAGGCTGTCGGCGGCACGCGTGAAGCTGTTGGAATCGACGACGCGGGTGAACACCTGCATGGCCTGGAAACGATCCATGGCGCAACTCCGGACGAGGGTGGGCAAGCGAGTGCGCACCGGACCCCGTCCGATTATTCGCACTCAGCGAACAGTGTTACCAGATTAGACCAGTTTATCCACAGTGAGCCAACATACAGAATCCGGTCACACCTTGACCCCGGCATGGCCGGCAGGACTGACCGCATGAATCTGCTGTACCCCGACGCGCACGGCACCGCTGCACCGCACGTGCGCAACATCGACATCGCCGGCCCGCACGGCCGCCTGCCGCTGCGCATCTACCAGCCGCGTTCGGACATCCTGCTGCCGCTGGTGATCTACCTGCACGGCGGCGGCTTCGTCGGCGGATCGCTGGACGACGCCGACGTGCCGGCGCGCCATATCGCGGCGACGCTGCCCGCGGTCGTGGTGTCGGTCGATTACGCGCTGGCGCCGGCACACCCGTTTCCGGCCGCGCCCGAGGACGCCTACGCGGCGACGCTGTGGGCCGCCGACAACGCGGCCACGCTGGGCGCCGACGCACAGCGCATCGCGGTCGCCGGCGACGACGCCGGCGGCAACCTCGCCGCCAGCCTGGCGCTGATCGCGCGCGACCGGCAGGACGTACACATCGCCGTGCAGGTGCTGATCGGGCCGATGCTGGACCCGAGCATGACGCGCACCGGAGACGCCGCGCGGCTGCAGTCCGACCTCAGCGCCGAAGACTGTGCCGACTGCTACCGCCAGTACCTGCCGCAGCTGTCGCAGCGCCTGCACCCCTACGCCGCACCGCTGGAATCCTGCCGCCAGGCCGGTCTGCCGGCAGCCTACATCGCCACCGCCGGGCGCGACCTGCTGCATTGCGAAGCCGAGAAATATGCCGCGGCGCTGATCGCCGCCGGTGTGCACACGCAGGTCGAGCGCTTCGCTGGCATCACGCATGCCGCCCTGCTCGCCCATCCGCCGCTGCTCGACGGCGTCGTCCAGTTCCTGCGCTGCCGGCTCGGCCGCGCGCAGGCCGGTCACAACGACGCACAGCACGCCGTCTGAACACCGACCCGATGCCCCCTCATTCCATCCAACCCTCCAGCAAGGAAGCCGCCATGTCCATCCCGCATACGCGCACCGCCCTCGCCCTCGTCATTACCGCACTGATCGCCACCGGCGGTTTCGCCGTGCTGCGCGCACAGGCCGACACGCCGCCCGCCGCAGCTGCGGCGCCGGCCGCCACCCCGGTCGAGGTGGCCGAAGTCAGCCGCCAGACCATCATCGACTGGCAGGATTACTCAGGCCGGCTGGAGGCGGTGGACCGCGTCGAAATCCGCCCGCTGGTGTCGGGCACGCTGACCGCGGTGCATTTCCGCGACGGCGCCCGCGTGAAGAAGGGCGACGTGCTGTTCACCATCGACCCGCGCCCCTACGCCGCCGAAGTGGAGCGCGCGCAGGCGCAGCTGGCCGCCGCCGAAACGCGCGCCGCCTATACCGCGACCGAACTGGCACGTGGCCAGCGCCTCGCCGCCGACAACGCGATCGCGAAGCGCGACCTCGACGAGAAGCAGAATGCCGCGCGCGAAGCCGCCGCCCAGGTCCAGGCGGCGCAGGCCGCGCTGACTGCGGCGAAACTCAACCTCGAATACACACGCATCACCGCACCGGTGTCCGGCCGCATTTCGCGCGCCGAAGTGACCGTCGGCAATATCGTCGCCGCCGGCGCCGGCACCACGCCGCTGACCACGCTGGTGTCGATGGACAAGATCTACGCCGCCTTCGACGTTGACGAACAGAGCTTCCTGAAGTACGTGAATCCGGCCCGCGCCGCCGGTGGCGAGCCGGTGCCGGTCTTCCTCGGCCTGGCCGACGAAGAGGGCCACTCGCGCCGCGGCACCGTCGCCTCGGTCGACAACCGGCTCGACACCTCGTCCGGCACCATCCGCGTGCGCGCCGTGTTCGACAACGCCGACGGCCTGCTGCTGCCCGGCCTCTATGCGCGCATCCGCCTCGGCGGAGGCGCCCCGCGCGAAGCGGTGCTGATTGACGAACGCGCCATCGGCACCGACCAGGACAAGCGCTTCGTGCTGGTGGTCGACGAAACGAACCGCACCGCCTACCGCGAGGTGAGGCTGGGGGCGCGCCAGAGCGGCCTGCGCATCATCGAGAACGGCCTGAACGCCGGCGAGCGCATCGTCGTCAGCGGTCTGCAGCGCACCCGCCCGGGCGACACCGTGGCACCGAAGAGCGTGCCGATGAACCGCGAAAGCCTGGTCGGTGCGCCCGCGCAACCGGCCCGGCGTGCTCCGAACGTGAAGGCCTGATGCCATGAACATTTCCAGATTCTTCATCGACCGGCCCATCTTCGCCGGCGTGCTGTCGGTGCTCATCCTGCTGGCCGGCGCGCTGTCGCTGTTCCAGCTGCCCATTTCCGAGTATCCGGAAGTGGTGCCCCCATCGGTCGTCGTGCGCGCCCAGTTCCCGGGCGCCAACCCCAAGGTGATCGCCGAAACCGTGGCGTCGCCGCTGGAAGAGGCGATCAACGGCGTCGAGGACATGCTGTACATGCAGTCGCAGGCGAACAGCGACGGCAACCTGACGCTGACCGTGTACTTCAACCTCGGCATGGACCCGGACAAGGCACAGCAGCTGGTGCAGAACCGCGTGTCGCAGGCGATGCCGCGGCTGCCGGAAGACGTGCAGCGACTCGGCGTGACCACGCTCAAGAGCTCGCCCACGCTGACCATGGTGGTGCACCTGATTTCGCCGGATAACCGCTACGACACCACCTATCTGCGCAACTACGCCGTCATCAACGTGAAGGACCGCCTGGCGCGCATCAAGGGCGTCGGTGAGGTCGGCCTTTTCGGCTCCGGCAACTACGCGATGCGCGTGTGGCTGGACCCGCAGAAGGTGGCCCAGCGCAACATGACGGCCAGCGACGTGGTGCGCGCGATCCGCGAACAGAACGTGCAGGTGGCGGCCGGCGTCATCGGCGCCTCGCCGAACGCGGCCGACGTGCCGCTGCAGCTCTCCGTCAACGCGCAGGGCCGGCTGCAGACGGTCGAGGAGTTCTCGGACATCATCCTGAAGTCCTCGCCCGACGGCAGCATCACACGGCTGGCCGATGTCGCACGGGTCGAGCTGGCGGCGTCGGAATACGGCCTGCGCTCGCTGCTCGACAACAAGCCGGCGGTGGCGCTGCCGATCCGCCAGGCACCGGGCGCCAACGCGCTCGACGTGTCGGCGGCGGTGCGCGAAACCATGGCCGAGCTTTCCAAGGATTTCCCGCCCTCGGTCGAATACCGCATCGTCTATGACCCGACGCAGTTCGTGCGCGCGTCGATCAAGGCGGTCATCGTGACGCTGCTCGAAGCGATCGCGCTGGTGGTGCTGGTGGTCATCGTGTTCCTGCAGACCTGGCGCGCCTCCATCATTCCGCTGCTGGCGGTGCCGGTGTCCATCGTCGGCACCTTCTCGCTGATGCTGGGCTTCGGCTACTCGATCAATGCGCTGTCGCTGTTCGGCATGGTGCTCGCCATCGGCATCGTGGTCGATGACGCCATCGTCGTGGTCGAGAACGTCGAGCGCAACATCGCCGAGGGGCTGTCGGCGCGCGAAGCGACCTACCGCGCGATGCAGGAGGTGAGCGGCCCCATCATCGCCATCGCGCTGACGCTGGTCGCCGTGTTCGTGCCGCTGGCCTTCATGACCGGCCTGACCGGCCAGTTCTACAAGCAGTTCGCGATGACCATCGCCATCTCGACGGTGATCTCCGCCTTCAACTCGCTGACGCTGTCGCCGGCACTGGCGGCCATGCTGCTGAAGGGTCACGACGCCAAGCCGGACGCGCTGACGCGGGCGATGAACGCCGTGTTCGGCGGCTTCTTCGCGCGCTTCAACCGCTTCTTCAATCGCAGTTCGGAGAGCTACGGGCGCGGCGTCAGCGGCATGATCCAGCGCAAGGGCGCGGCCATGGGCGTCTATGCCGTGCTGCTCGGCGCGACGGTCGGCCTGTCCTATCTGGTGCCGGGCGGCTTCGTGCCGGCGCAGGACAAGCAGTACCTGATCAGCTTCACCCAGCTGCCGGCCGGCGCGTCCATCGACCGCACCGAAGACGTGATCCGCCGCATGGGCGAGATCGCGCTCGCCCAGCCGGGCGTCGAGAACGCGGTCGCCTTCCCCGGGCTGTCGATCAACGGCTTCACCAACAGCTCCAGCGCCGGCATCGTGTTCGCGACGCTGAAGCCTTTCGACGAGCGCAAGAGCCCGGAGCTGTCGGCCGGTGCGATCGCCGCGTCGCTGAACGCCAAGTTCGCCGACATCAAGGACGCCTACATCGCGGTGTTCCCGCCGCCGCCGGTCATGGGCCTGGGCACGCTGGGCGGCTTCAAGCTGCAGTTGCAGGACCGTGGCGCGCTCGGCTATGCCGAACTGGAAGCGGCCAAGGAGGCCTTCATCGCCGCCGCCGCCAAGGCGCCGGAACTGGGCCCGACCTTCTCCAGCTATCAGATCAACGTGCCGCAGCTCGACGTCGATCTCGACCGCGTGAAGGCCAAGCAGCTCGGCGTACCGATCACCGACGTGTTCGACACCATGCAGATCTACCTCGGCTCGCTCTACGTGAATGACTTCAACCGCTTCGGCCGCGTCTATCAGGTGCGTGCCCAGGCCGACGCGCCCTTCCGCGCCGAAGCCGCCGACATCCTGGCGCTGAAGACGCGCAACGCGAATGGCGACATGGTGCCGCTGTCCTCGCTGGTCAAGGTGAAGCAGAGCTTCGGCCCGGAAATGGTGGTGCGCTACAACGGCTACACCTCGGCCGACATCAACGGCGGCCCGGCGCCCGGCTATTCGTCCGACCAGGCGCAGGCCGCGGCCGAGCGCATCGCCGACGAAGTGCTGCCGCGCGGCGTCAAGTACGAATGGACGGACCTGATCTACCAGAAGATCCTGGCCGGCAACGCCGGTGTCTGGGTGTTCCCGATCAGCGTGCTGCTGGTGTTCCTGGTGCTCGCCGCGCAGTACGAAAGCCTGACGCTGCCGCTGGCCGTCATCCTGATCGTGCCGATGAGCATCCTGGCCGCGCTGACCGGTGTCTGGCTCACCGCCGGCGACAACAACATCTTCACGCAGATCGGCCTGATGGTGCTGGTCGGGCTGTCGGCGAAGAACGCCATCCTGATCGTCGAATTCGCCCGCGAACTGGAACTGCGCGGACGCGGCATCGTCGAGGCGGCGATCGAAGCCAGCCGGCTGCGGTTGCGCCCGATCCTGATGACATCGATCGCTTTCATCATGGGTGTGGTGCCGCTGGTCACGTCGAGCGGCGCCGGTTCGGAAATGCGTCATGCCATGGGCGTGGCGGTGTTCTCCGGCATGCTGGGCGTCACCTTCTTCGGCCTCTTCCTGACCCCGGTGTTCTACGTGCTGCTGCGCAAGGCCTCGGGCAAGCGCCTCACCCACGCCGGCCACACGCCGCTGCCCGATGTCGCAGCCGTCGCCCACTGATCCGGAGCAAGACATGAACGCATTCGATTTCCATACCCTGCGCCGCACTGCCGCGCTGAGCGCAAGTCTGCTGGTGCTGGCAGGCTGCTCGGTGATGCAGACCTACGAACGCCCGGCGGTCGATACGCCGCAGGCCTTCAAGGAAGTGCCGTCCGGCAACAAGGACTGGAAGCCGGCCCGGCCGTCGGAAGAACTGGCGCGCGGCGAGTGGTGGACGGTGTTCGGCGACGGTCGCCTGAACACGCTGGTCGCCCAGGCGATGGACGCCAACCAGGACCTGAAGGCCGCCGCCGCACGCCTCGCCCAGTCTCGTGCCTTGGTGCGCGACGCCCGTTCACAGCAATCGCCGCAGGTCGGCGCCGGTTTCGGGCCGACGCGGCAACGGCAGTCACCAGCGGCACAGGGGCTCGACGACAGCGCGGACGGTCGCGCCCTCACGCTGTGGCGCGCGCAGGCCACCGTCGCCTACGAGGTCAACCTGTTCGGCCGCGTGGCCGCCGGCGTCGATGCGGCCAGCGCCACCGCACAGCAGCGCGAGGCGCTGTTCCGCTCGCTGCAGCTCGCGCTACAGGCCGACGTCGCACAGACCTATTTCCTGATCCGCGAGCTGGACGCCGAACAGGCGCTCTACACCGGCACCGTGCAGCTACGCACCGAAACGCTGCGCCTGGTGCAGCGGCGCTTCGACGAGGGCGACGTGAGCGAGCTGGAACTGGCGCGCGCAAAGACCGAACTGGCGTCGGCGCAGTCCGAGTCCTTCGGCGTGTCGCGCCGTCGCGCCAACGCGGAACACGCACTGGCGCTGCTGCTGGGCCGCGCACCGGCGGACTTCGCGCTCGAGCCGCAGCCGCTCGAACGGGTCACGCTCGACATCCCGCCGGGCCTGCCTTCGGCACTGCTCGAACGGCGACCCGACATCGCCGCCGCCGAACGCGCGATGGCCGCGGCCAACGCCCGCGTCGGCATCGCGCAGGCGGCCTGGTTTCCGCGCCTGAACATGACCGGCGCACTCGGCTACGAGTCGTCCGAACTGGGCAATCTGTTCCAGTGGAGCACGCGCAGCTTCGTGCTCGGGCCGCTGGTCGGCACCGCGCTGACGCTGCCGATCTTCGACGGCGGCGCGCGCGAAGCCGGGCTGGAACGCGCCCGCGCCGTCTACGACGAAGAAGTCGCCGCCTACCGTCAGACGGTGCTGTCCGCCTTCCGCGAGGTCGAGGACAACCTGGCCGGCCTGCGCATCCTGGCGGAACAGACGCGCACGCAGGACGAAGCAGTACGCGCCGCCGCGCGCGCCGCGCAGCTGTCGCAGATCCAGTACCGCGAAGGATCGGTCAGCCAGCTCGACGTGATCGATGCCGACCGCAGCGTGCTGCTGCAGCGACGTGTCGCCTCGCAGCTCGAAGGCGAACGCGCGCGCGCCGCGGTCGGTCTTATCCGTGCATTGGGCGGCGGCTGGGACAGCCGCATGCCCGCAGACATTTCCGACGCAGGGCCGGACCAGCCCCTGCACGCCCGCAATCCCTGAGGAGCTAGAGCATGAACACGCAACAGAAAGTCGCCTTCATCACCGGTGGCAACCGTGGCATCGGCCTCGAAACCGCGCGCGGTCTTGGCCGCCTCGGCATTGAAGTGGTGATCGGCGTGCGCGATCCGGAGAAGGGCGAAGAAGCCGTCGCCGCCCTCCGCAACGAAGGCATCACCGCCTCGGCCATCGGCTTCGACGCGACCAAGCCGTTGACCTTCCAGGCGGTGTACGACCACTTCGCCAGCCAGTACGGCCGGCTCGACATCCTGGTGAACAACGCCGGCATCGCGCTCGGCGATTTCTTCGCGCCGAACGCCAGCACGGTGTCGCAGGACGTCCTGCGCCGCACCTTCGACGTGAACTTCTTCGCCGTGATCGAACTGACGCAGATCCTGCTGCCGCTGATCCGCCAGGCACCGGCCGGCCGCATCGTGAACCTGTCATCCATCCTCGGCTCGCTCGGCACGCACTGCGCACCGGATTCTCCGATCGCGCCGGCCAAGGAAGTGGCCTACAACGCGTCGAAGACCGCGCTGAACGCCTACACCGTGCACCTGGCGGCCGAACTGGCCGGCACGCCGATCAAGGTGAACTCCGCCCACCCGGGCTGGGTGAAGACAGACATGGGCGGCCCGAACGCGCCGATGGACATCGCCGACGGCGGCAAGACCAGCGTGCAGCTGGCCACGCTGCCGGCCGACGGCCCGACCGGCGGCTTCTTCCACATGGGCGAAGCGCTGCCCTGGTAAGCCGCCGGCGCGCGGCAACTGTGCTGCCGCGTGCCGCGTAACACTTGTGCGCTGCGGCTCGCCTGACGGCGGGCCGCGCGCTAGATTCGGCGCTCCTGCACATCACCGGAGCCTGTCTTGAGCCGCCCCTCGATTCTCGTCGCCCGCTATGTCCTGCCTGAACTGATAGACCGTCTGTCGCAGCATTTCGACGTTGACGCCAACCAGGAAGACCGCGTGTTCACGCAGCCCGAACTGATCGCGCGGCTGCAGGGCAAGGCCGGCGCCTTCATCACTGCCAACGAGAAAATCGACGCCGCACTGCTCGACGCCTGCCCCGGCCTGCGCGCGGTATGCACGATGGCGGTCGGCTACAACAACATCGACGTCGCCGCCTGCACGGCGCGCGGCATCCTGGTCAGCAACACGCCGGACGTGCTGACCGAATCGACCGCCGACTTCGGCTTCGCGCTGATGATGGCGGCCGCCCGTCGCGTCACCGAAAGCGAACGCTTCCTGCGCGACGGCCGGTGGACGCACTGGACCTACACGCTGATGAATGGCGTCAACGTCTACGGCAAGACGCTGGGCATCTTCGGCATGGGCCGCATCGGCCAGGCGATCGCCCGCCGCGGCGCCTTCGGCTTCGGCATGAAGGTGATCTACCACAACCGCAGCCCGCTCCCGGCCGCCATCGAAACCCCGCTCGGCGCACGCTGGGTGGACAAGGACACGCTGCTGCGCGAAGCCGACCACCTGCTGCTGGTCGTGCCCTATTCGCCGGCCGTGCACCACGCCATCGGCGCCGCCGAACTGGCGCTGATGAAGCCGAGCGCCACGCTGACCAATATCGCGCGCGGCGGCGTGGTTGACGACGCCGCGCTGGTGGAGGCGCTGCGCAGCGGCCGCATCGGTGCCGCCGCGCTCGACGTCTATGAAGGCGAACCGA
Organism: Methyloversatilis sp.; assembly: GCF_965284615.1. Taxonomy (GTDB): domain Bacteria; phylum Pseudomonadota; class Gammaproteobacteria; order Burkholderiales; family Rhodocyclaceae; genus Methyloversatilis. Next base: position 1,831,670 of record NZ_OZ260098.1, on the reverse strand, counting down.
AGCTGAATCCGGGACTGCTCGATGTGCCCAACGTTGTGCTGACGCCGCACATCGCCAGCGCCACCGGCGCCACCCGCAAGGCCATGGCCGACCTCGCCGCCGACAACCTGATAGCCGCGCTGACCGGCGGCACGCCGCCGACGCCTGTCAGGCTCTGAGCACGACCGCTGCCGGGTCCGAGCCGGCCGGGCACTGCTGTCGCGCGTCAACCTCAGCCAGGAATTCGAGCACCCAGCGGTTGACGCGCGGCAGGCAGCCGGCCAGCGAGTCCTGCAGTGAATCGAGTTCGAAGTAGTCCGGCTCGTGCAGATAGGGGTGGGTCATCGCGCCCACGTCCGCCGCGTCGTGACTCAGATCGACGACACGATGATCGATGTAGTTGTACTGGTGCTGGAAGTGGCCGCGCAGCGAACCGCCGAAAACGCGGTTCATGAACAGCGAGCCGTAGCGGCATGAACCGGACAGGTTGACGGGCACCACCACATTGCGTTCGACCGCCAACTCGCACCACTTGCGGAACACGAAATCCTTGGCGTGCAGGAAATGCGCGCCGGTACAGGCGAGTTGCCCGGGGTGGCAGGCGTTCCAGTCGGCATGCATGGTGAGCCCGGGGCGATGACGGTCGCCCACCGTAGCACGTCGTCGAGCGTGTGCGATGGCGAGCGGTCGGGGTCGGAAGAAGGCGCGTACGCACCGGCCTCCATACCTCCCTGCTGGAGGGGTCTTTTGACCCCCAAACCAGCCTGTATCAAAACCGACGGCCCGCAACAGCCCCGTCGCGGCCAAGGCCGCTCCCACACGGAGTACGCCCGACCCCTGGCCGGTGCCGGAGCGGCTGTGTGGGAGGGGTCTTCCGACCCCGACAGCGCATCGAAGCGGACCGCGCCGACGCAGGATATCTGCCCGGCTTGAAACCACCGCCGCTGCCCCGATCTGCAAACGATGACTCCGCTCACCTCCACCCTCGCACTGGCGGCACTGATCGCGGTACTGCTGTCTGCCGCACTGTGGCTGTTCGCCGATCCGCTGCGTACTGCGCTGCGCCGACGCCGCATCCGGGCGCGTCCCTTCCCTGCCGCGTGGCGCCGTCTGTTGCAGCAGAACATGCCGGCCTGGCGCGCACTGCCGCCTGACCTGCAGCAGCAATTGCGCCGACGCATCCAGGTATTCGTCGCGGAGAAGCGCTTCATCGGCTGCGACGGCATGGTGATCACCGACGAGGTGCGGGTGCTGATCGCCGCCCAGGCCTGTCTGCTGATACTGAACCGACCGACCGACTATTTCGCCGGGCTGCGCGAAATCCTGGTCTATCCCGGCGCCTTCGCGGTGGCCCGCACCGAAACCGACGCCGCCGGCGTGCAGCACGCCTGGCGGCGCGTGCATCTGGGCGAATCGTCGTCGCGCGGCCAGGTGGTGCTGGCCTGGGACGCGGTGCTGGCCGGTGCCGCCGACGCGACCGACGGGCACAACGTCGTCATTCACGAATTCGCGCACCAACTCGACCAGGAGAACGGCGAGGCGAACGGTGCCCCGCCATTGCGCGGTGCGGCGCGCGTGGCGCGCTGGGCGGCGGTGATGGGCGCCGCCTACGCCATGCTGCACCAGCAGGTCGCGGCGCACGAGCCGCCGGCGCTCGACCCCTACGGGGCCTACAGTCCGGCCGAGTTCTTTGCCGTTGCCACAGAGAGCTTCTTCGAGCGCCCGCAGCATCTCGCCGCGGCGCTGCCCGAGGCCTACGCCGAACTGTCGTCCTACTACCGGGTGAATCCGCTGGTGTGGTAGCTCACCGGCTGCACCTGCACGACGACGCGGTTGCGGCCCTGCTGCTTGGCGTCGTACAGAGCATGGTCGGCCGCATCGATCAGCGACGACGGTTGCCCGGCGAGCTTGCCGACAAAGGCGGGCGGCGGTACGAAGGTGGCGACGCCGACGCTGATCGTTACGCAGTCGTGCGCCGACGACTTGCCGTGCGGAATGCCGAGCGACAGCACGGCGCGGCAGGCCGACTGCGCCACCGCCGAGGCGTCCGACTCGCCGGTGTCCGGCAGCAGGATGGCGAACTCCTCGCCGCCGTAGCGCGCCACCAGATCGGAGGCGCGCCGCGTACAGGACGCCAGCGCCTGCGCCACACCGCGCAGGCAGTCGTCGCCGCCGAGGTGACCGTGCGTGTCGTTGTAGGGCTTGAAATGATCGACATCCAGCATCAGCAGCGACAGCGGCCGGCCGCTGCGCAAACTGCGATGCCATTCGCGACCCAGGGTTTCGCCGAACACCCGGCGATTGGCGATACCGGTCAGCGCATCGGTCGCATTCAGGCGTTCGAGTTCCGAAGCCTTCAGCCTCACCCGCTCATGCGCACGGCCGAGATGGGCGTACAGGCGCCCGTTCTCGATCACCAGCGCGACCAGCACCATACTGGCCGCCAGCAGCCCGTGGACGCGCCCGACGTAGAAGCCGAGGTCGTAGCGCCCGGCGTTGAACACGGCCACCAGCGCCACCTCCAGCAGCCAGGCCACCATGGTGACGATGAGCCACAGATCGAGCGCGGCGCGTGGAGTCTTGCGCCACAGCACATACAGCGCAAAGCCATTCAGAATCCATATTGCGGACACGATCCAGAACATTCGGTGGGTATATCCGAATGTCCCTTTCATGATGTCCGGCAATACATTCGTGCCGTGTATCGCCAGCAGCGTGGATAATACGGCCAGCAGCAACGTGCATGACACATGTTGACCCGCGCTGCCGAATATCGAGCGTATTCCGGGACCCTTGCTGCATTCTTTCGGCATCATCAATGAATAGCCGATCACGCACAGCGGAAATCCGACATGCCAGAACTGGAATATCCAGGCGGTGGTCTGGTGATTCGCGCCGAGCAATCCTTCCGCCGAGAACACATCTGGATAGGTGAGCAGATGTGGCGCGATCATCGCCGAGGCGTAGAGAAAGCCGTCCGCCAGCAGGAACATGGCGCTTGAGCGCAGCGTCACGCCATGCCCGTAAAGCAGTACGGCGGTGACCAGATAGACGACGAACAATGCGGAATCGTAGACCGCGACAAATGCCGGAATATGTGGCAAAGGCATTTTCGCGTAGGGCACGCTGATTGCAAAAAGCAGCAGCGAAAATATGACGACGAGACTGACCAGCCGACGTTCGCGCGGACCGGCCGCATGCGTCGAAAGCAATTCCGGGCTGTCGTCTGTCGATACGTATGGCATTTTCTTGCCAGTTCGTTATGTCGGACCCATGCAAGGGATCCGGACCGCCATTCGGCGGGCTTTCATTTCCCTGAGCTGTTCACGCCGCGCCGGATCTGCCCGTGATCAAGCCGTGCTTTATCGAAATGCAATCTACTCCTTGCGATTGATCTGTCGGTAAAAAATCGTGGCGTTTCAAACACCGCCAGTTCCGCACCGCAGCACGCAGCCTCAGCAGCCCGCGAGCCGGCCGTCGTGCAGAGCGCTCGCCACCAGCACGGCCGGTACGCCGGCGGCGTCCAGCGCCGCCAGGTCGGCCGCGTCGCGCACGCCACCGGCGGCAATCACCGCGACGTCCGGGCGCCGGGCGCGCAGGCGGTCTATCAGTGCCAGTTCCGGTCCAGCCTCCGAACCGACACGCGCCAGTTCCATCGCGATCACCCGCGCCGGCCAGCCGGCCGGCGCGTGCGCCCAGTCCGGGCCGAGCGGAACGCCGCCTCGGTAATCCAGCGACAGCAGCGCCGGCACGCCCGCCGCCGACAGTTTCGCCAGCGCGTCGGGCTCGGTCAGGCTTTCGCTGCCCAGCACGGGCGTCGCACCGGTTGCGCGGTGCAGCGCCAGCGCGGCATCGGCATCGGCGAAACCACCGTCCACCCAGAACTCGACCTGCGGATAACGCTCGGCCAGTGCGGCGATCCCCGCCGCGTGGTCGCCGCCCAGCCGGCGGATGGCGTCGAGGTCGGCGATGTAGATATTGCGGGCGGCGGTCGCCGCGAGCAGTGCGTTGACCACGTCGGCCGGCGCGCAGCCCTCGACCAGACGCGAGCGCAGCGGCTGGTAAGCTTGCCGGTCGCCACGGCGCGCGTGCACCACCCGACCTTGCATCAGGTCGATCACGGGTATCAGTTCAGGCACAGAAAACCTTATATGAATCAACGAATTTTCGTGTTCGAGTTTATCACCGGCGGCGGTCTGGCCGGCCAGCCGCTGCCCGGCTCGCTCGCGCGCGAAGGCCGCCTGATGCGCGATGCGCTTCTGCGCGACGCCGCCGACATCGCTGGCGCCGAACTGGTGACGCTGCACGACGCCCGGCTCGAAGCGCCGCTGCCTGACTCGATTGCAGTGGCCAACGAGGCCGGCGCGTTCGACACGGCCTTCGACGCCGCACTGGCCGCTGCCGACGCGGCGCTCATCGTCGCGCCGGAAACCGGCGATCTGCTGGTCACGCTAGCGGCCCGCGTCGAAGCGAGCGGCAGCCGCCTGCTCGGCTGCGACGCCGCGAGTTGCCGTGTCGCCACGTCGAAATCGCGCACCGCGCGCGTGCTGGCCGAGGCCGGCGTCGCCGTGCTGCTGCACTACAGCGACGCCGATGCGCTGCCGGACATTCTCGGCGCGTGGGTGGTGAAGCCGGACGACGGCGCCGGTTGCGACGGCCTGCAATGCCTGGTCAACCGCGCTGCCGCCGCCCGCGCGCTGCGGGCGGCCGGGCCGCATCACATCGCCCAGCCCTGGCTGGACGGCGAGGCGCGCAGCATGAACCTGCTGTGCGCGCGCGGCCGCGCCGCCCTGCTGTCGGTAAACCGGCAAGTGCTCGAACACCGCGGCGAACGCGTGCGCCTCTCAGCGCTCGCCGTCGGCGCCGTTGACGCCACGCCACAGCACGCTGCGCTCGCACAGCGCATCGCCGCCGCCGTGCCCGGCCTGCTCGGGCCGGTCGGCGTCGATTTCATCGAAACGGAAGACGGGCCGGTGGTGGTCGAAATCAATCCGCGCATGAGTACCTCGGCCTGCGCGCTGCGCGCGGCGACCGGCCTCAATCTGGTCGCCGCCACACTGAGCGCGGCACGCGACGGCACGCTGCCGTCAACCGACGCTCCGCGTCCGCACACCCTGACCCTTGAAGCCCATGAAGAAACCGTCTGATGCCGCGCTGATCGGCTGGGACATCGGCGGCGCTCACGTGAAGGCCGCGCGCATCGACGGCGGCCGGGTGAGCGGCGTGGTGCAGGTGGCCTGCCCGCTGTGGCAGGGGCTGGACAAGCTCGACGCCGCCGTGGCCAACGCGCTGGCCGCACTGGGTGCCGCGCCGCGTCACGCGATCACGATGACCGGCGAAATGACCGACCTGTTTGACACCCGCGCCGACGGCGTGGCCGGCATTGCGCAACGCATGCGCACGGCACTGGCCGGCGACATCTCGCTGTACGCCGGTCGCGCCGGCTGGGCGCAGGTCAACGACGCGCGCGTGCGCGCCGACGACATCGCCTCGGCCAACTGGCTCGCCACCGCGGCGTGGATCGCCACCCGTCTGCCGCAGGCGCTGCTGGCCGACGTCGGCAGCACCACCAGCGACCTCATCGTCATCGATGGCGGCGTCGCCACGACCAGCCGCTCCGACGCCGACCGGCTGATCAGCGGCGAGCTGGTCTATGCCGGCGTCGTCCGCACGCCGCTGATGGCGCTGGCGCCGGCGGTCGACTTCAGAGGCCGGCGCCACCGGCTGATGGCCGAGTACTTCGCCACCACGGCGGACGTGTGGCGCCTGCTCGGGGCGCTACCGGAGCACGCCGACCAGTACACGGCGGCCGACGGCGGCGCCAAGACGGCCGAAGCCAGCGCCCGCCGGCTGGCGCGCATGATAGGTCGCGACCTCGCCGAAGGCTCGATGGACGACTGGCGCGCACTCGCGAGCGCGTTTGCCGACGCCCAGCTCGACGCCCTGGTCAACGCCTGCCGCACTCTGCCCGGCATCACCGCGCTCGCGCCCGACGCACCGGTGGTCTGTGCCGGCGCCGGCCGCTTCGTCGCCGCCGGTCTCGCCCGCACGCTCGGCCGCCCGGCCGTCACGCTGGGTGAGCTGATCGCCGGCCTCGCGCCCGACTGCGCGGACGAAGCCACCACCTGCGCACCCGCGGCCGCCGTGGCCTTGCTGGCCGAGGGTGGGCGATGAAACCGTCCGCCGTCATCCATCTGGTCGGTGTCGTCGCCTTCGGCCTGCTTTACACGCCGTTCAAGACGCTGACCGGCGGCGGTGCGCAGATGCTCGCGTCGGCCATCGTCTATCTGCTGGCGCTGCGCCTGCTTGGCCAGGTGCTGGACCGCCGCATCGACCGCCACGACAAGCCGTGACCCGCGCACCGGTGGTGATCAAGCTCGGCGGCAGCCTGCTGTCCGATCCGCACGACGGACGACTGCAGCGCTGGTGCGAACGGCTTGCCGGCGAAGCGGCAGGCAGCGGAGTCATCGTGCCGGGCGGCGGGGCGTATGCCGACGCCGTACGCGACGCCCAGACGCACTGGCGCTTTTCCGATGACGCGGCGCACCGCATGGCGCTGCGCGCAATGGACCAGTGCGGGCTCATGCTGTGCGACCTGTTTCCGTCGCTGGTCGCCTGCGACGACATCGACGCGCTGGCCGACCACTGCGCCGCCGGCCGCACGCCAGTGTGGCTGCCCTCCCGCCAGCTCGATTTCAGTACCGACATCCCGCGTGACTGGACGGTCACCTCGGACAGCATCGCCGTCTGGCTGGCTGCCCGCATCGGCAGCCCGGCCGTGCTGCTGGTGAAGTCCTGTGCCCTGCCGGAAGGCGATCTCCCGGCACTGGCCGCACAGGGCATCGTCAACCCGCATCTGCCGCAGATCGCGGCCTGGGCGAACATCGACGTTCGCCTCGCCCACGCCGACTCGCCGTTCTAGTTCGACGCGACGGTCAGGGTCAAAAGACCGTCTCCCACAAACCTTGGCTCCGGCCGCGGGTCTGGCGCCCGGCCCCGTGGGAGCGGCCTTGGCCGCGACTCGGCTGCTGCGGTCCTCAGGCTTCGATGCAGGCTGCTGTCGGGGTCAAGACCCCTCCCACAGAACCCCGCCCGAGCTCCGGCCGCGGATCGGGCGCCGCCCTTGTGGGAGCGGCCCTGGCCGCGACGCGGCCGGCGCTGGCCGCTGGCGTTGATTGACGCGACCACGGGAACATTTCGATCGCGCGCCTGCCGCATGGATCGCCGATGCGAAATCGAACGTCCTGTCAGCCCTTGACGCCCATGTCGCACTGCACCTTGGAGGGTCTTTTAGACTTTGTCTAAATATAAAGAAAATAACGATCACGGCACCGCAGGTGGCGAAGCAGAATCCGTTTCGCACGATCGACGCAGCATGATGATCAAGCACCCAGAAAAACAGAGCATGCAGGGCTGAAGGCGGGGCGTTGCTCCCCCGCACCTCCGTTGCACCACGAACTGCCCGCGAAAGTTGTTCCGGGCGCTTACCTGACTCCGGCGGAGAACATCGCGCTGGCGTCCCGAAAAACAAGGAGAGCGATGTGAACACGAGAGACCAGAACACGATCGGCAAATGCCCGGTCATGCACGGCGGTGCGACCAACGGCCGCATCAACGTGATGGAGTGGTGGCCCGAGGGGCTGAACCTGGACATCCTTCACCAGCACGACCGCAAGACCAATCCGATGGGCGAAGGCTTCAACTATCGGGAAGAGGTGAAGAAACTCGACTTCGCCGCACTCAGGCAGGATGTGACCGCGCTGATGACCGACAGTCAGGACTGGTGGCCGGCCGACTGGGGTCATTACGGCGGCCTGATGATCCGCATGGCCTGGCACGCAGCCGGTACCTACCGCGTCGCCGACGGCCGCGGCGGCGGCGGCACCGGCAACCAGCGTTTCGCACCGCTGAACTCCTGGCCCGACAACGGCAACCTCGACAAGGCCCGCCGCCTGCTGTGGCCGATCAAGAAGAAGTACGGCAACAAGCTGTCCTGGGCCGATCTCATCCTGTACGCCGGCACCGTGGCCTACGAATCGATGGGCCTGAAAACCTACGGCTTCGCCTTCGGCCGCGAAGACATCTGGCACCCGGAAAAAGACATCTACTGGGGTTCGGAAAAGGAATGGCTGGCCAAGTCTGACAACCCGCACAGCCGCTACTCGGGCGAACGCGACCTCGCCAATCCGCTGGCCGCGGTGATGATGGGTCTGATCTACGTGAACCCGGAAGGCGTGGACGGCCAGCCGGATCCGCTGAAGACCGCCCACGATGTACGCGTCACCTTCGCCCGCATGGCGATGGACGACGAGGAAACCGTGGCGCTCACCGCCGGTGGCCACACGGTGGGCAAGGCGCACGGCAACGGTGACGCGGCGCTGCTCGGCCCCGCACCCGAAGGCGCGCCGATCGAGGAACAGGGCTTCGGCTGGATGAACCACAGCACGCGCGGCGTCGGCAATCAGGCGGTCACCAGCGGCCTCGAAGGCGCCTGGACCACGAACCCGACCCGATGGGACGACGGCTACTTCAAGCTGCTGCTTGGTTACGACTGGGAATTGAGGAAGAGCCCGGCCGGCGCGTGGCAATGGGAACCGGTCAACATCCGCGAGGAAGACAAGCCGGTTGACGCCGAAAACCCGTCCATCCGCCGCAACCCCATCATGACCGACGCCGACATGGCGATGAAGATGGACCCGGCCTACCGGAAGATTTCCGAACGCTTCCACGCCGACCCCGCCTACTTCAGCGACGTGTTCGCGCGCGCCTGGTTCAAGCTCACCCACCGCGACATGGGCCCGAAGGCGCGCTACATCGGCCCGCAGGTGCCGTCCGAAGACCTGATCTGGCAGGATCCGGTACCCGCCGGTCGCACCGACTACGATGTCGCCGCGGTCAAGGCGAAGATCGCCGCCGCCGGCCTGAGCATCGGCGACATGGTCGCCACAGCCTGGGACAGCGCCCGCACCTTCCGCGGCTCCGACTTCCGCGGCGGCGCCAACGGTGCCCGCATCCGCCTCGCGCCGCAGAAGGACTGGGAAGCCAACGAACCGGCCCGCCTGGCGGAAGTGCTGCCGGTGTACGAACGCATCGCCGCAGAGACCGGCGCCAGCGTGGCCGACGTCATCGTGCTGGCCGGCAATGTCGGTGTCGAGCAGGCGATCAAGGCGGCCGGCTTCAATGTCTCCGTGCCGTTCGCCCCCGGCCGTGGCGACGCCAGCCAGGCGCAGACCGACGTCGAATCCTTCGAAGTGCTTGAGCCGGCCGCCGACGGCTACCGCAACTGGCAACCGCGCGACTATGTGGTGAAGCCGGAAGAACTGCTGCTCGACCGCACCCAGCTCCTCGGCCTCACTGCCCCCGAGATGACCGCGCTTATCGGCGGTCTGCGCGTGCTGGGCGCCAATCACGGCGGCAGCCCGCACGGTGTATTCACCGACCGCGTCGGCGCGCTGACGAACGACTTCTTCGTCAATCTGACCGACATGGCCTACCGCTGGAAGCCGGTCGGCAGCAATCTGTACGAAATCGTCAACCGCAAGACCGGTCAGGTGAAATGGACGGCCACCCGCGTCGATCTGGTGTTCGGTTCGAACTCCATCCTGCGCGCCTACGCCGAGGTCTACGCACAGGACGACAACAGGGAAAAGTTCGTCCGCGACTTCGTCGCGGCCTGGACCAAGGTGATGAACGCCGACCGCTACGACCTCGCCTGAAGTCGTCCGGCCGGCATGAAAAAGGCCCGCCTCCGCATCCGCGGGGCGGGCTTATTCTTAATCTGCAGCGAAGCCTGCGGACAGCGACAGCCGCATCGCGGCCAAGGCCGCTCCCACAATGGGTGCCCGATTCGCGGGCTGAGCCAGTGCCAAGTTTCTGTGGGAGGGGTCTTCTGACCCCGACAGCGGCCTGCATCGAAGCCTGCAGACAGCGACGGCCGGGTCGCGGCCAAGGCCGCTCCCACAAGAAGCGCTCCCTGATCGCTGCCGGGGCCGGGTTTCTATGGGAGGGGTCTTCTGACCCCGACAGCGGCCTGCATCGAAGCCTGCGGACAGCGACGGCCGCATCGCGGCCAAGGCCGCTCCCACAAGGATCTTGCCCGACCTGCGGCCGGAGCCGGGTTTCTGTGGGAGGGGTCTTCTGACCCCGACAGCGGCCAGCATCGAAGCCTGCGGACAGCGACGGCCGTGTCGCGGCCAAGGCCGCTCCCACAAGAAACCCGCCCTATCCCTGCATCGCCCCGCGTCGCAACACACCGAAAACCTGTTCGATCTCCGGCAACAGCCCGGCGAATCGCTCGCGTGTCGGCGCTGGGCGCTGGCTCACGTGACACACGGGATCGTCGTACAGCTCGGTCGCGCCGCCGGCCAGCACGCTGGCGGAGAACACCAGATCCGACAGAGAGCGGGGCATGCCGGTGCGTGCGCGCGGCTGTTCGTGGTCGCGCATCGCGTCGATCAGCACCTCGGGCACGCCCAGCGACTGCAGCAACGATTCGCCCACGCTTTCGTGCCATTCGAGGATGAGCACATTGATGTCCTGCGCGTCGAACGCCGCCGACGGACGCCGGGCCAGGCGGTCGAGCAGGTAGAAGGCGCCGATGTCGTGCAGCAGCCCGGCCGTCATCGCCTCGTCCGGATCGAGCGACGTGAGCCGGCGCGCCAGCACATAGGCACCGGCGGCGGTGCGCAGCGTATGCAGCCACAGCCGGCGCGACATCTCATCGACGTGCGAAAGCTGCCGCGCACAGCCGATCTGACCACAGGATACGGCGCGCGCCACGCGCTGCGCGCGCTCGACGCCCAGCCGGGCCAGCGCATCGCGCACGCCGGTGACCGGCTCGGCGCGCCGCCCACGGTTCGCGCGCCGCAACAGCCGTGCGCACAGCAGCGGATCGACCCGCGCTGCACCGGCCAGATGCGGTGTCGTCACCTCGGGCGTGCGCAGCGTCTGGCGCACACACAGCAGCGCATCGAAACAGACCGGAAAGATCACCCCCGGCCGCAGATCGCGCGCGAGTTCCGCCAGCAGGTCGAAGGAGCGGGCGCTGTCGTCAGCCGGCGACAGCGCCTGCGCGAAGTCGTGCGTGGCGACGGAGGGCATCGTGGCGCTGAACGATGGATTCAATCCGTTCTCCCTGGCGGACGACGGCGCAGACCAAAGCTGCAGACTGACCGGAACAGCAACCGGTCTCGTTCCATCCTCTACACGCGGGCGACGCAAGCGGATGCACCCGGAAAGTCGCCATCCGCGTTCAGGACTTCGCGCATCATCCGCCTGAACAATCCATGGCACCTGACAACTATGTGGCACTTCGCCACCACACGGGAGCCAATCACCTTCAAAACAAAAAGGGCCTTGAAACATCAAGGCCCTTTCGTCGCGCAAGCGAGTGCGCTCAGCTGTGCTTGTAGTGCTTGCGCAGCGGCTTCACGACTTCCCACATCGACTTCATGCCCTTCGGGAACACGACGAAGTCGCCGGCCTTGATCACCACCTTGTCGCCACCCTGCGGCGTCACGTGGATCTCGCCTTCGAGCAGGTAGGCGCTTTCGGTCATCGAGAAGTCGAGCGGGAACTTCGACACTTCCTTTTCCCAGATCGACCAGCTGGACACGCCCAGCGCCTTCAGCTTCTCTTCGGTCGGGTTGTGATCGACGACGATTTGAGTCATGGCTATTCCTTGATTGGATGGGAGGTTGAAACGAAAGACGGGACCGCCGAGCGTGGAGTCGGTGGCGCGAAGAACGATGGGCGGTCAGCGCAGCGTGACCGCGTCCGAGCACTGCATGCTCGCGGCGTCCAGCGCGCGGGTCAAGGCGACACGGCGCGGCATCGCCGAATCGGACCACATCGTCACCGTACGCGCAGACCTTGCCCGTTGGAATGTCAGGAACGGAACACTGCCGGACACCCGCACGAGCAGGAGCCACGCCGCCCGCCGTCGGCGGAAGCGCTCCTTCGTTCCGGCTAGATGCCCGGCGGCGCGTTAACCGTGAAGCGGACGCTGTGATGCCGCCCCGCTTCGTCCAGCACGGTCAGCCGGTGCGCACCCGCTTCGTTCAGCAGCAGCTTGCCACCCGCGTCCGGCATCACCCTCTTCCCGTCCAGCAGCCAGTACACCGGCCCCTGCGCGCCGCGCACGGCAAGTTGCAGCGATACGTGGCGCTGGTGCGGGGCCGGGCGCAGGCGGCCGGCTTCGTTCAGGCCGACGATGCGCAACGTGGCGGCGGGCGTGCCGCCGGTCGGGGCGCAGCCGGGCTGCCAGTCGGGGATGCGCTGGTCGGCGGGCAGCCAGCCGGCCAGCCAGGGTTGCAGCAGCGTGGGCCAGCGAGCGGTGTCACGCGGCTGGCCGTGGCCGCAGCCGGGCACCGTGCGTAGTCCGCTGGCCGGGTCTATCCAGAGGGTCTGGCGCAGGCTGCTGCCGTCGATGCGGTCCGGACGGGTGGGCGGCACGGCACCAGCCAGTGACCAGGCGGCGCGGCGGCGGTGGCACAGCGGCGCGGGGGTGTCGGCAGCGGCCGTGCCCAAGGGCCAGCAGATGTCAACCGGCTGCACAGAGGCCGGCCGCTCACGGGACGGGAGGACATCGCGCGGCAGTGCGGCGGCGATGTCCTTCAGCAGCGGCGCGGCGACATTGGCGCCGAAAAAGCCGGGGTTGGGCGTGCCGTCCGGCCGGCCCAGCCACACGCCCAGCGCGTAGCGGCCGGACACGCCGACCGCCCAGGCGTCGCGGAAACCGAAGCTGGTGCCGGTCTTCCACGCCAGCGGCGCGGCGCCACCGCCCTCGACGAAGGGTCGGTCCGGGTGGCCGCCTCCTTCAAGGATGTCGCGCACGATCCAGGCCGCGCCTTCGCTCATCAGCCGCATTTCCTCGACCGGTGCGTCCGGCGTCAGCCGCGGCTTGCCGGCCAGACCGCCGGCGGCGAGCGCACGGTAACCACCGACCAGTTCTTCCAGCGTGACGCCGGCGCCGCCGAGGATGAGGCTGAGGTTGGGCTGTTCGCCCGTGGCGATGCGTGGCTTGATGCCACCCTCGGTGAGCCGGGCGGCGAAACGCACCGGGCCGATCTGGTCCAGCAGGTTGACCGCCGGCACGTTGAGCGATCGCTGCAGCGCCTCGGACACGCTGACCGGCCCGGAAAAATCCGCCTGGAAGTTGCCGGGCTGGTAGCCGCCGAAGGCCTGCGGCGCGTCAATCAGCAGGCTCTCGGAGTGGATCAGGCCGTCGTCCAGCGCCATCGCGTACAGGAAGGGCTTGAGCGCCGAGCCGGGCGAGCGCACGCCGCGCACCATGTCGACATGGGCGCCACGCGCGTTGTCGCTGAAGTCGGCCGAGCCGGCGTAGGCGCGCACCTCCAGCGTGGCGGTGTCGAGCACCAGGGCGGCGATGGACACGCGCGGCGGCAGCACGCTGGCGCGGTCGGCCAGCAGGCGCTCGATCGTGGTCTGCAGTTCGCGGTCCAGCGTGCTGGCGACCCGGGTCAGGCCGGCGGCGCCGGCCTTGCGCGTGCGGCTGCGCAGGCGCTCGGCGGCCAAGGGTGCAAGCCAGGCACCCTGCAGCTTCTGCGCGATCACCGGTTCGACACGCGCATCGGCCACCACCGCCGGCGACCAGATGCCGAAGTGTTCCAGCCGCGCCAGCACACGGTCGCGCGCGGTCTGTGCGGCCTGCGGCGCACGGTCCGGCCGCAGCCGACTGGGCGCGCGCGGCAGCGTCGCGAGCAGCGCCGCTTCGGCGTGACTGAGATCGCGCGACGGCTTGCCGAGGTAGGCGCGGCTGGCCATTTCGACGCCCTCGACGATGCCGCCCATCGGCGCATGGTTCAGGTAGAGCGTCAGGATGTCGTCCTTCGACAGCCGCCATTCCAGCTGCAGAGCGCGCACGATCTGGCGCAGCTTGCCGCGCGGTGTGCGCGGCACCGGCTCGAGGATGCGCGCGACCTGCATGGTGAGCGTCGAGCCGCCGGACACGATGCGGCCGGTCGTGGCCCATTGCCACGCGGCGCGCGCGAGCGAGGCCGGATTGACGCCCGGGTGCCAGCGGAACCAGCGGTCTTCGTAACCCAGCAGCGCGTCGATATAGCGCGGCGACACTTCGGCCGGCGTGACCGGATAGCGCCAGGCGCCGTCGCTGCCGGGCCAGGCGCGCAGCGGGCTGCCGTCGCGGGCCAGCACGATGAAGCCATCGTTACCGGACGGCAGCGGCGGCGGGAAGATGCGATCAAGCAGCCACAGTGCGGCCAGCAAAAGCAGGATGCCGGCGACGATTCGCCGCCGCCGCGCCGCGCTGGCCGACTTCATTCAGCGCGCGGAGGTGGAGCGGTATCGGGCGCGGGCGCCGGGTGTTCCGCCATCCAGCGCGCGAGCAGCGCCTGACCACGCTCGAATTCGGCGTCCTCGATCAGCAGCGTGACCGCCCCGCCCTGCCGCGCGTCAGCGCTGGCTGCGGCGAGCTTGACGTGCAGCCCTTCGAGGGCGAGCACGTCGCGCAGCATGCGGGCGTCGAGGCCGTTGGCGATGGTGGCGAGGGCTTTCATTGCGGGCGGTGGGGTGCCGGCGCACCGGCGGTCGAGGCCCGCAATCTAACCGATATCGGCGCGGGTCGCTCAGCGGGGGCCGGTCCCGCTTGCGACAGCCGGCTGGGGCAGCGCGAACACGTGGAGCGCATCGCCCTGCGGAAAGCCGAACAGCGCGTTGCCGCCGGCCGCGACCGCGACGTACTGGCGACCGTCGATGGCGTAGCTGACGGGCGGCGCATTGACGCCGGCGTCAACCTGCCACGACCAGAGCCGCATGCCGCTGCCGCTGTCGAAGGCGGCGAAGCTGCGCTCGCCGATGCCGGTGAACACCAGCCCGCCGGCCGTCGACAGCACGCCGCCGACCATGGGCTGATCCAGCTTCACCTGCCAGCGCAGCCGTCCCTCGTGCGCGAGGTCCACGGCCGCCAGCACGCCGCCACGCGGACCTTCCGGCTCGCTGACCACGTAATGGAAACGGCTGCCGTCCGGGCGCTCGGCCTCGCGCACCGTGTAGCGGGTCGGCAGATGGATGCCGGGCACGAACAGCAGCGCCTGCTGCGGGTCGAGCGCCGACGGCGACCAGCTGGCGCCGCCGGCGATGCCCGGCGCGATCACCACACCCTCGGCGCTCGGTGCGGCGAACAGGTTCTGCTGCGGCACGAAGGCTTCGGAACGGAACAGCAGTTGACCGTCGCGCCGGTCGTGTACGTAGACCCAGCCCAGCTTGCTCGGCTGCGCCAGCGCCGGGATGCGCTCGCCGCCCCGCTGCAGCTCGAACAGCACCGGCGGGCTGGCGACGTCATAGCCCCAACGGTCGTGCGGCACCTGCTGGTGGTGCCAGACGCGGCGACCGGTGCGCAGGTCGAGTGCGACCAGCGAAGCGGTGTAGAGGTTGTCGCCAGGGCGCGAGCCATCGGCCATCTGCGGCGACGGGTTGCCGGTGCCGAAGAAGATCAGCCCGCGTTCGGCGTCGATGGCGGGCGTCGCCCACAGCGAGCCGCCGCCGTGACGCCAGGCCCCGCCCTCGCGGGCGAGCGCTGCGCGCTCGGCCGGCAGATCGCGGCCGAGATCCAGACCGTCTGCGGTGCGGGCGGCGAAGTCGCCCTCCCAGCCGGGGCCGGTCACTTCGAACTGCCACACGCGCCGGCCGCTGGCGGCGTCGAAGGCGGCCAGTACCCCCGGCCGGCCGTACTGGCCCGGCAGCCCGACCACTGCGTTCTCCGGGTGCAGGCCGTAGCCGACGCCGGTGATGCCGACGATGACCAGATCGCCGGCCACCTGCGGCGCCATTGCGATGCCGACGCCGGTCGAGCCCTGGGTTTCGCGTCGGCTCAGCGGGTCGCTGTCCGGCAGTTGCGCCGCCTGTTCGGTCGCAGGTGCTGCGTCGGCCACCGCTACGTTCCACAGCGGCGCGCCGGTGCGCGCATCGAGCGCGATCAGGCGGGCGTTGACGGTTCCGACGAAGACGCGGCCGTCGCGCACTGCCACACCGCGGTTGGCCGGCCCGCAGCACAGCCGGCCCGCTGGGCGCGGATTTTCGTAGCGCCACCGCTCGCGACCGCTGCGCGCGTCGAGCGCGGCAACGTGACTGAAGGGCAGCGACACATACAGCGTGTCGCCGACCACGATGGGCGTGGCCTGGAAGGTGGCCTTGACGCCGCTGCGCCAAGTCCAGGCCGGTTCGAGCGTCGCCACGTTGTCGCGGTTGATCTGCTCCAGCCGCGCGTGCCGCTGCCCGCCGGCGTCATTGCCGTGCAGCGGCCAGCCGGTGTTGCCGCCCTCGCCATACGCAGCGCTCGTCACCAGCGTCAGCGTGGCCAGCAGGTGGCCGGCGTGCCGGCGCATTCCGTACGTCCTGATCATTCACCCATCTCCGTCATCGATGCCGACGGGATGGTAGGCCGGGAGTACCCGCCTCCGGGCAGGCAATTTGCCGCCGTCATGCGTGGCAGCGTCCCCGCGCGGACGGAGGTCGGCGCACCCTCAGGGACGAACGAGCAGGTGCTCGATGGTGCCGGCCGGTGGTTGGCGATGGATGCGCAGCAGCACGGCGGCCACCGGCCCCTCGGTGTCAACGGCTACACGCCTGTATCCGCGCATGACGCAGTCGTCGCGCGCGCTTTCACCGGGCTGCAGCACGCCGTTCAGGCTGCGGTAATGCAGCCGTCCGTCGCTCAGCCAGCCCGGCTGCACGAGATCGCGCGACAGCGGCACCGGCAGGTCGAAGCCGTCGTTGCGCCAGGCGACAACGAAATCCTGCACCGGCACAGCGGCAGGTGCGACCTTGACACGGCTCTGCCACGCCTTGCCCGCCGTGTCGCGCCAGTAGATGCGCAGCAGCGGCGGTTCGCTGCCATCGGCCCAGGCCAGATGCAGGTCGTCGCCGTTGCGGCACAGCCAGGGATGCATCTGCGTTGCGGTGTCGGCCCACAGCCCGCCGTGCAGGGCCTCGACGCGCTCGACCTGCACGCCGGGTGGCGCGATCAGCGAATGCGCATTGAGCACGCCGGCGTCACCGAGACGGAAGCGCTGCGCCGCATCGGCGCGATGCGGCAACGGCATTTCGGGACGCGAGGCGCGGGCGGCGGCGTCGAACTGGCGCGAAATCATGAATACCGGCGTCTGCAGCGCGGTGAACACCGCCGGCGGACACAGCAGCAGCATCAGGCCGCTGCCGGCGATCCACGCCGATTCGCCGCGCGACAAGCGCGGCGAGGCGAGCCAGCCGGCCAGCAGGTGCACGCCGAACCACAGCAGCGGCGCGACGACGAGCAGCAGCAGGTAGAACACCGCCAGCCCCTCCATGCCGGACACCGCGCGCGCCGGCCCGAGCACTGCCGCCACGACGACCGCCAGCGCCGGCAGCGAAGCCAGCCGCACCACCCACCACGACGCGCCCTTGCCGCGCGCCGCAAACATGCGTCGCTCCAGCCGCAGCACGGCCAGAGCAGCAATCAGCAATGCGAGCGCGACGGCCGCCCACAGCGCGCGGGCGAGCGGCGGCTGGGTGGCGAAGATTTCAGTCAGGAAGTCGGGTATCGGCATTCGGGGGCGATGAGTGCATGGGCTGCGTCCATCCAATAACGGCCACCCATGCGCATTCTCAAGCCGGCCGGGCCGATGCCGATAGCACATCAGTTCCGTATGCCGACGAAGGACAACATCAATGAACGGTGAACGAGCGACAGAACACGACTACGTGCGCCTGCTGCGTGCCTGGGTGGCCAGCCTGAAACAGCGCTTCCGCCTCGATCCGGCGTGGGAAGGTGCGCTCGACCGCCTGGACCGGCGCCTCACCGAGTTGCCGGCAACGGTCACCGCCTACGACGTCGGCCGACTGTTCCACCCGTTGGAAAAGCACCGCATGGTCACCCGCGACACGCCGGGCGCCGACCGCGTGCTGCACTACCTGATCGAAGCAGGCCGCGACGGCCCGATGGAAAAATGCTCACCCGAACTGCGCGAGTGGTTTCGCAAGCACTACATGTGGTCGAGCGGCAGCGTGATGATGCCGATGCAGGTCGATGAACTGAACACCCAGACTTCGAACGAGGCGATGCGGCACTACTTCGGCGGCGCCTGAGAATAGATACAGGCGCCGTGGCATCACCCGCCGCATCGCGGCCAAGGCCGCTCCCACGGGCTGTGCGCCCTATCTGCGGCCGGAGCGAGAAGTCTGTGGGAGGGGTCTTCTGACCCCGACAACCCGTCTGGATCGACGAGGGCGGAATGCCGCGGCCCAGTCGTGGCCAAGGCCACTCCCACAGGGAATACGCGCGAAGCAGACGGCCTACTTGCAGACCCGCTTCAAGGCGTTGCGCAGCCGCGCGTCGTCGGACAAATCGGCCGTCTTCAGATCCTTGCCCACCGCACGCCGGTAGCAGGCTTCGCGCGTACGGATGTCGTCGTCGCTGTCGAACAGGCTGCCAAGGGTGCGGCCGCCCATGTCGGCGACGACGCGCTCGGCGGTCGCGCTGCGATCGACGCAGGTGCTCAGGTCGAACTTGCGAGCGGCGATCGCCGTATCGTCCAGCTTCTTGGTGCGCTGCTGCATCGCCGTGCTGCTGTCAACGCAACTGCAGTCATAGCGCAGCAGACCGGTACGATCACCGCCTGCGTTTTGCTCGGCGCACCAGGCACGGTTCTTCGCACGCACCGGGTTGTCGCCGACGGCGGCACCCGGCAGCGCGGGAGCGTCCTGACCCACCGCGTCATTCGTGCCACCACGTCTCATCGTCGCGCCCACCGCGGCAGGCGAGCCGGTCGAGTACATGCAGCGCGCGATGTAGTCGAGATGCGAGGCGCCGGGTTCCAGGTTGTCTCGCGCCCAGTCCTCGCAGGCCGGGCGGCGCGCCTTGGCGCGTTCAGGCGAATCGTGGCCCTGCAGCGCGGCGGCACCGGTCGCGGTGGACACGCCACCGCTGTCGGCGTGACGTTTGCCTTCGCGGGCCAGGCAGTTCCACAGCGACTCATCGCTCTCGCCTTCGCGGTTGCCCCAGAAGGCACCGGATTTTTCGCGACAGCGCTCGATGCGTTCCTGCGCGACCCAGCCGCCACGTTCGTGCGCGTTGACCATGCAGCGATGGAACAGTACGCCGTCCAGTCGTCCGCCCTTGCGGGCGTCGGCGTCGCACTGCTTGCGCGCCGCCGTTGACCAGGCGTCGAAATCCGCACGGCTGTCCGCCCACACCGGCGACGCACACGCCAGCGTGCCGATCAGGGCTGCAACGGCCACCCGATGTACCGAACGCATTCGCGTCATGATGTTTTTCCTCCCGTTGCCGGCCGCACTCACTTGCGGGCCGGTCCGCCGTCTATAACGTCCAGCATCGCGCCGCGTTCACCGACGATGCGCAGTTCCGGCCGGTACATGTCCTCGACGAAGGTGCCGGGCACCGTGTAGCGGCCCGGGGTGACGACCCTCACCATGTACACGAGGTTCATCGGCGCCGAATCGAGTTTCACCGCGGCGACGAAGCGGTCATCGCGGTACTCGCGGTGTTTCACCCGGTTGTCCATCAGCGTGTCCATCACGCGCAGCGACTGGCCGTTCGGCAACTGCAGCGTGAATTCAGTCGCCTGCGGCCCCTGCGACAGATTCTGGTTCTCGATTTCCAGACCGGCCGGCAGGCGGTCAACGACCAGAGCGTCGTCAGCACGCCGGGTCGGCCTGACCTCGACCCGCACCAGCATCAGCTCACCCACTTTCAGCGCGCGACCGCCCCACGGACGCCCGTCGGCTTCGAACAGCGTGCGCTGCGCCGTGCCCAGACCGTTGTCGACCGGCGGCGCGATCTTCGGATAGCCGGCGCCTTCGATCTCGACATAGAGCGGCGCGTCGCCGGTGTTGCTGATCGCTGCGCCCTTGCGCGCCGCCGCCGCGTCGATGGGGAGCAGCGCCGGTTTGTCGCCCTTGAAGTCAGCACCGCCTTCCAGCGTGAGCGCCCACGGCTTGCCAGCGCCCAGACCGGCGGCGCGACCGGCCATCACCAGCGAGATCTGTTCCTGCGTTGACAGCCAGCGTCGCTTCGCCGTGTCATTCGACAGCTCGAACAACAGGTTGGCGGCGCGGTCGAGCTTCACCTCGTGACGGGCGAGCAGCGCGTGCAGCGTGGCGCGGTCGCGCAGCGGACTGCCGTAGTCGCCCAGCCATTCGTATTCGGCGTCGTTGCCGCGCAGCCCGTAGGGCTTGGCCAGCGCTTCGTCGAGCGCGACGCGCGAACGCGCCTCGTCGCCCATCAGCTTCAGCGCCAGGCCGAGGTGGGCAAGCGCCAGCGGCGACTTCGCCAGCTGCCGGTGCTCGTCATGCAGCAGGCGCAGCGTGGCCAGCGGCGCGCGCTGTTCGCGCGCCAGCACATAGCCGAGGTGGGCGGCGTTGGCAAAACGCAGGTGGGCACCGCGCACGAGGTCCATCTGGCCGGGCTGGTTGCCTGCCTGCGCCGGCAGCCGCGGCATCTGCGACGGCGCGAGCTGGAACTCCTTCAGCATCCAGTCGCCCAGCTTCTTCTGGAAGGCTTCGGGCACGGTGAAACCGCCCGCCTTGGCGTCGATCAGGAAACCGGCGACATAGGCGCTGATCCAGTATTCGTACTCGCCGCCGCCCCACATTGTCATGCCGCCCGACGCGCCCTGCATGCCGGCCAGCCGGCCGATGGCGCCCTCGACCATGGTTGCGCGTTCGGCGCGCGAGTACTGCTTCAGACCCAGTTCCTTCGCGTAGGCCTCGTCGATGATGACGTGCGGCCAGGCGGAGCTGACCGTCTGTTCGGCGCAGCCATAGGGATAGCGCAGCAGGCCGCGCACGCTCTCGCGGATGTTCAGCGGCGGGCTGGTCGAGGCGCTGACGTTCAGCGTCGCCGATGCCGGCCAGAATTTCTCCAGCAGCGCGGCGTCGATGGTCTGACGCGCGCCCGGCTCGACCTTCATGCGCAGCACGCTGCGTTCGAGCGCGACCGGCGGCGTCACCTGCAGCGCGGCTTCGCGCTCGATGTGGATGGGCTTGGCGCCGCCACTGGCGTCGAGCACCAGCTTCAGCCGCGCCAGCCCTTCCGCCTCGACCGCCTCGGCGTCGAAACGCAGCGTTTCGCGCTGTTTCGGCGCCAGCGTCAGCGTGCGCGCGCCGTCGGCGATGCGCGCCGGCGACTCGGCCGACAGCGTGAGGCGGATCTGCTGCGGTGACTCGGTCAGGTTGGTCACTTCGAGCGCGACCTTCGCGCTGTCGCCGGGCGCGATGAAGCGCGGCGTTGACAGTTCGGCGACGATGGGTGCGGCCACGGTCAGTTCGCGCTCGCCGTGGCCGTAGCGCTCCGGCGTCGAGGCGACCGCCATCAGGCGCAGGCTGCCGTTGAAGTCGGGCAGCGTCAGCGTGATCGCCGCCTCGCCCTTGTCGTCCAGCTTCACCGGGCCGGAGAACAGATCGACCAGCTTCACCTTCTTCGGCATGCTCTGCGAGTCGCGCATGCCGGCGTCGCCGCCCCACTTGAGCTTGCCGCGCGAGCCGTCCATCTTCTCGATCAGCCGGCCGTAGATGTCGAGCAGGTCGGGTGCGTAACGCTGCTTGCCGAAGAAGTAGCCGTGCGGGTCGGGCGTGGCGAACTTCGTGATGTTGAGGATTCCTTGATCCACCGCCGACAGCGTCACCCAGGCGGCCTGCCCGGTTGCGCCATCGACCTTCACCTTCACCGTGGTTTTCGTTTCCGGCTCGACCTTGGCCGGCGCGTCCAGCGCCACCTTGAGCCGACGGTCGTCGCGCGCGAGCGGAATGTGTGCAAGCCCGAGTGCGCGCGCCGGCGTGACGCGGCTGCCTTCGCTGCCCGGCCGGAAGGCCAGCACCGACACGTAGAGGTCGTGGCGGTTCCAGCGCTTGTCCAGCGGCAGGTCGATGGCGGTGCCGGCGGCACTCACCTTGACCCGCTTGGCCCACAGCACGCGGTCGCCCTCGATCAGCACCAGCGCCTCGCCGTCGTGCGGCGGCGTCAGGTGCGCCTTCACCGTGTCGCCCGCCTTGTAGGGCGCGCCTTCGAGCCGCACCTGCACGCGGTCCGGCCGGTTGCCGAGCGCCTCGTTGTCCTGCGCGCCCCAGCCGGCGTAGAAGCGGTAGCGCATCGTGAGCTTGGTCTGCGGGTCGTCGATCTCCAGCCGGTAGCGCCCCCAGGTGACCGGGAAACCGAGCTTGGTCTGCGTCTTCAGCGCGACGCTGCGGCTGTCGATCAGCTCGTCGTTCTCGCTGAAGCCGGAATGCCAGCCGCGCTGGTCGTCGAAGCGCCAGTAGTACTGACGCTCTTCCCTGAACAGCCGCACATTGGCCTTGTCGATCGGCGCGAAAGCGGCGTCCGGCAGGAAGCGGCCGACCTCGAATTCGGCCAGTGCCGATTCGCGCGCGACGTCGCTGTCGAACAGCGGACGCACGGCGATCAGCGCCGGCGCTGGCCACCACGCACGCTCGACCGAACGCACGACCGGCCGGCCGGCCGATTCGAGCAGGCTCAGGCTGACGCGCAGCTGCAGCGGCGAGCGCGCGGCGCCCGGGTCGTAAGGCACTTCGACGGTCGCGGCGCCGCTGTCGTCGAGCGCCGTTTCTTCCAGCTCGCGCCGGCCCTTCAGCGCATCGTCGGCGAAGTCGCCGAAGATGAAGCCCGGCTTCTTCTGCGGCAAGGCGAAACGCTGCCGCTCGGTGGCGAGCGCGCCGAGCAGGCGGTTGCCGGAGGCCGGCGCGCCGAACAGGTAGTCGCCCTGCACGCCGATGTCGAAGGGTGCGCCTTCGGTCAGCACGCGCTCATCGGACTTCAGCGCGAGCTTCATCCGCTCGGGCAGGAATTCCTCGACCTTGAAACGCATGACCGCGTCCGGCCGCTTCGCCGCCGGGTCGGCGCGCAGTTCGAGCGTCCAGGCGCCGGTCTGCGCGTCGGCCGGTATGGCCAGCGGCTGCCGGTAGTAACCCGGCTGTTCGCCCGAACTTTTCCAGACGCGCTGGCTCACGGTGCGGCCGTCCGGCCGCTTCAGCACCGCGGTGAGCGGCAGCGGCTCGATCGCTCGGCCGTCGGCGTCGCGTGCCAGTACCGACACATCGAAAGTCTCGCCCGGCCGGTAGAGGTCGCGGCCGCTGTACGCGAACAGCTTGGTACTGGTCGGCAGCAGACCCGACGTGTCGAATTCCGACAGGTCCAGCGCCGCCTCGGCCAGCGACACAACCGACAGCTCTCGCCCGCGCCGCGCGATCACCAGCCGCGCATCGGCCGGTGCCGCCTCGAAGGTGGCGCGACCGTCGCCGTCGCCCTTCAC
Organism: Methyloversatilis sp.; assembly: GCF_965284615.1. Lineage (GTDB taxonomy): Bacteria > Pseudomonadota > Gammaproteobacteria > Burkholderiales > Rhodocyclaceae > Methyloversatilis. Next base: position 1,808,391 of record NZ_OZ260098.1, on the reverse strand, counting down.
CGTGGCCACGCGCTTGCCGTCGCCGTCCAGCAGTTCGAATTCGACGCCGTCGAGGGCCGTACCCGACTTCAGCGACGTGGCGAAGGCGTCGATGCGGCCGCCGTTGCGGTGCAAGTGCAGGCCGATGTCGCTGACGTAGAAATAGGTGGTCTGGTAGTCGCCCGCGAAACTGCCGGGCGCGCTCATGACGGCGATGTAAACGCCGGGCTCCTTCAGTTCCTTGATGTTCTCGACCGGCAGGAAGCTCACGTGCCGGCGGTCCTTCTTGTCGTCGGTCAGGAAGCGGCCGAGATAGACGCTGGTTGACAGCTCCTTCAGCCGGTCCAGGTACCAGCCCGAGGTGCGGCCACGCAGATCCACCGTTCCGCCGTCGTAGTACTCCTCGTCGTAGACCTCGCCTTCGCCATCTGCGCCCTCCTCGGCCTGGGTGCGGCGGATGCCGTACACCTTGTCGAGGAAAGCCGGTAGCTGCGCCGGCTCGACACGCAGGAACTGCACGTTGACCTCCGGCGTGTTGACGGTGACCACCGGCAGCCCCCCGTTCTGGCCGGCCGGCAGCACGGTGCCGCGGCTGGCGAAGAAGTGCGCCGGCGGCATGTCCTCGACCAGGGTTTCGCACTGGTGGACGCCGGCCAGCTGATCGCCGGAACGCGCCGCCACGCCGGTCGCGATGTCGATGCGGTAGCGACGCTTGGGCAGCACGCCGGAAAAGAAGGCGACGCGCGGGTTGTCGCCGACGCGCCAGTGACCGGCGACCTTGTCGGCATCATCGCGCCCGGCGTCAGCTTCGCCGAGGTCGGTCACTTTCATCAGGTCGTTCAGTGTCTGCCGTGCGGCCAGCGGCCGGCTGAAGGTGACGGCCAGCACCGGCCCCTCGTCGCGGCTGCGCGCAGTGCAGTTCATGACCGCAAACGGCGTTGACGGGTCGTCACCGATCGCCGCCACGTCCGCGCCGGGCGTACGCCCGAACTGCCACCATGCACCGGCCGATGCGGCCACCACGACCGCTGCCGCCAACCATCCGACCACCTTCCCGTTCGCCATCGCGGACCGCCCGTATGTCATGACGCGTCGGATTATCCTCGCTGCCGTGGCGGAATGGCGGACGAATGCGCAACACCGGCGTCGTTCTCCACACTGCGGCGGCGCCGACCTTCCCCGAACCGGCGCCGCTATCGCGAGCAAGCTCGCTCCCACGGACAAGCACGCCAGATTCGTTGCCGAAGACGAATTCCTGTGGGAGCGAGCTTGCTCGCGATAGCAGTTGAGACCGAAGCGCCCGCCCGTCGTCCGGCAACGAGGGCCGACGCGCATCAGTCCATGCGTGGACGCGCCCGGTGCTCGCCGCTATGCTGCGCGGCCTGACGAATCAACGCCTTACCGCCATGCCCACGATAGAACTCCGCGGCGCCCGCCCCGCTGGCGCGGCCACGCTGCGCACGACGCTTGCCGACCTGCTCGACCGCCTGTACGCACGCGACAGCGCGCTCGATGCATCACGCCTGACGGCGCTGGTGGTGACCGACGACGTCGCCGTGCCGGCGCAGGGCCAGGCCGAAGCACCACCGCTGGTGCGCGAGGACCGTGCCGACGGCTGCACGATCACGCTGGCCGCGCCCTATGTCGAACAGGCGCTGGGCGGCGACACCGACCAGTTGCTGCAGCTGGTGCACCTGCTGCACCGCGAACTGTGGCGCGGCCAGCTGACGCTCGACCCGGTCGCCGCGGCACCGGCGGACGCGCTGGCGGCGCAGTTCGCACCCATCGTCGCGCGCATGTTCGACGAATACCGCGCCAATCGGGCCAGTGCCTGGTCGCTGCCGGCCAAGGCCGACTTGCTGCTGCCGCATCTGCTCGGCCTGCTGGAGGAACTGCCAGCTGCCTGCGAACGGGCGCTGGCCGACTACCGGCTCGATGGCAATCTCGACGCGCTGGCCGGCGTTTCGATGGCGCGACTGGCGCTGCTGATGCAGACCACCGCCTTCAGCCTCGGCTACCTGGCCGGTCTCGGCCGTACCGTTGCCGATATCGCCCCCGAACTGAAGGCGGGCATCGACGCCTCGCTGCTCGGCCGCGAATGGCCGCGCATCGCCGCGCTGCTGGCCGGCGCCAGCGCCAGCGAAGGGGAGGCGCGCGCGCTGCAGCTGGACATGCTGCGCACCCGGGTGATCGCCGTGCTAGGCGCAATGGGCCTCACCGCGCGCCTGGGCGAGGACGGTTCAGTCTGGATGGACGTGGCCGACGCGTCAGCCGAAGCCACCGCCGCCGCGGTGGCGCGCATGGGCACGCTGCACTGATCGTTGGCGCTGCGCGCTCGCGCAGCAGGTCACAGCCCCCCGCCCGTATCGCTGCGGACCGCATCTCTAGCCCTCGCCGCGCACCATCCACCACTGCCGTCGCGGTCGGAAGACCGCTCCTGCGGCTGCTCGAGCGCACACGCGGTCCCGCGCTGCGGATCATCGCCGGACCATCTGTCGGCGACATGAAAACGTCAAGTCCGCATCAACTCGCTGCAACCAGCATCGATCAGGCTTCGCACGCGGCAAGGAAGCAGATCACGGCACAGGATCTCTTTGCCGAAGTTTGCATACCGGTCACCGATACACGAGGCGCCTCCCCATGTCTCCCCGCACTCTGCACGACGCCGCGAACGACGCGCTCTTCCGCCCCTTCCCGCTGCTGCGCCCGCGACCGCGGCTACGCGCCGTCGCGCCGCCGGCGCAGCGACACGCGGCGGCGCTGCCGGTCGCCATCGAATTCACGATTGCCGCCGATGCGGCAGACCTGGCGGCGGCCGAGGCGCTCGTCGTGCGCTGCTACGGCTGGCGTGGCTATGGCGTCGAGCAGCGCGCCGCACGGCAGGGTGAAACGACCTTGCTGGCGCGGCTGGAGGGTGAAGTGGTCGGCACGCTGACCGTGCGCTGCGGCACGCGGCTGCGTCTGCAGGCGGAAGCAGGCTATGCCGAACACGTGGGCGAACTGCGCCGGCAGGGGCGCCGTCTGGTCGAATACACTCGTTTCGCGATCGACCGCGAGCGGGCGCTGCCGGACGATCTCGCACCGCAACTGATGCGCCGCGCGCTGCTGCTGGGGCACGTCGCACTCGGCGCCACCGACTGCGTAATCGAGGTCAACCCGCGCCATGCGCGCTACTACCGGCGCGAATTCGGTTTCCGCGAGTGCGGACCGGAACGCACCTGCGAACGCGTCGGCGCGCCCGCACGTCTGCTGCATCTGGACATGGTCGTGCCGCCGGCCTGCCTCGCGCACGACCCGCGAACCCCGCTGCACTGAATGAGACCGCTCGCGGCCGCTCAGCGGCCGCCGCTGCCCGGCGCCGGCACCTTTTCGGCCGACACCGCCTCGCCCTGCACGGCACGGATGCCCAGCGCGTACAGCCCGGTCAGCGTTTCCGCGTGCTCGACCGCCACCGCCATCGGCGTGATCGACAGCGCCGACGCAATGCCGGCCAGCGAGCTCACGTAAGCACCGGAGTCCGGGTTCAGCAGCGCTTCGCGCGTCAGCGTGACCGAGAACTTCACGTGCGCCGGACGCAGGCGGCGCAGCAGCGTAAGCGCGTTCGCATGCAGGCCGAAATGCTTGATGCCCAGCGCCAGACCGTTGGCCTGCGCCTGATGGGCAAAGGCCTCGGCGGCGTCCGGGTCGCCGAGCAGTGCCGACTCGGGGAACTCGAGCACCAGCGTGCCGACGCGCGGGTCGTGCCGGTAGCCGCGCAGCCAGCGCTGGATGTCGGGGTCGGTCAGCGTCGCCGCGCCGACATTGACCACGGTGGCAATGCCGTCGCGACGAGCCTTCGCATGTTCCAGCGCGCGCATCAGACAGGCGCCGTCGAGCGCCGCCGACACGCGGGTTTCGCTGGCGTAGGCGATGTACTCGGCAGCGCGGATCAGACGCTGGCCGTCGTCCAGCGCGGCGCGCAGCTCGACATGCAGCGGCGCACCGATGCGCTCGGCTTCGAGCACCCGCGTGGTCTGTTCGGCAAAGGCGATACGCCCGGCACCGATCAGTTCGCGCACCAGGGTGCGCAGGCTGCCGCCGCCGGCTTCGCCGGCACGTGCGTGCGCCAGCACCGGCGCCGCACCGCTTTCGATGCGCCACTGATGCAGCGCGCGATCGGCCGCCGCCAGCCAGCGCGCAGCGTCGCCGTCACCGGCGCAGTCGGCCGCGCCAGCCCGCCAGGCGTAGGCCTGACCCGCGCCCGCAGCGGCAGCCAGACTGTTGAGGCGCGCCAGCAATGCTTTCAGCGCGTCGTGCGTCGTGTATTCGTCGGCATCGAACAGCAGCGCGAAGCAGGCGCCCTCGACACGGCCGCACAGTTCGACCGCATCGATGGCCGCCATGAAGCCGGCCGATTCGGTCAGCAGGTCATCGACCGCCTCGCGACCGTACAGATGGTTCAGGTCTTCGAGCCCCTCGACGCGCAACAAGGCCAGCCAGCCGCTGCGCGTGCCGGCTTCGATGCGCGCTTCGAGCGCGGCGCGGAAGCCGCGACGGTTCGGCAGGCCGGTCAGTTCGTCCACCAATGCCTGGTCGCGGAACTGCGCAGCACGCCCGGCTTCGCTTTCGAGTGCGCCGGCCATGGCGGTAAGCATGCGGTTGAAGGCGCCGACCAGCGGCTGCAGCTCGACCGGCATGCGCGTCTCATCGATGGGCACGAACTTGCGCGATGCCGCCGCCACCGCCGAGCGCTGCACGCGGCGCAGCGGGCGCAGACCCCAGCGCAGTGCCATCAGGCCGAGCACACTGGCCACCGCCAGACCGCCGCCCATCCACAGCGCCAGGGTTTCGGCGACGGCCCACAGCTGCAGCTGTGCCCAGTGCGGATGCGGCTCGACGACGACGCTGCCGGCAATGCGCCAGCCATGCATGATGTCGGCACTCTGCGCGCCGGCTGCCAGCGGCAGCAGGTCGATGAACCATTGCGGCGCACCACCGGCCAGCCGCGCCGGTGCCTGCCGCGCGGCGATCACCGCCCCCTTGGCGTCGCGCACCTCGATGCGGCGAAGGTAGCTCTGGTCGAACACCGGCTCGACCAGGCTTTCGGCATTCTGCAGCGCCGGTTCGCCGCCGGCGGTCAGCGCCACCGTCAGCGACAGCGCGATCGACTGCGCCTGGCTGGCCATCTGCGCCTCGACCCGGTCGCGCGACACCCATAGCGCGGTGGCCAGCGCCGCCGCGAAGGCGACGACACCGACGCCGAGCAGCGCTGCCAGCAGACGCAGGCGCAGGCTGTTCATCCGCGCGCCTCGGCCTCGACCCGGTCGAGCAGCTCGCGCCACTTGCGCAGTTGCTGCGGCGACCCCAGTTCGCGGTCGCCGCCGCTCTGCACCTTCCACACGCGGTCGTCATTGAAGCTGTAGACCGGCGTCAGGTCGGGCCGGTCGCGCGCCAGCATGAAACGCTTTTCGAGATTGTCGAGCACCCAGGGCTCGGCGCCGGGCTCCGGGTAGTAGGCGAGCACCATATGGTTTTCCAGGCGGCCCTGGCGGAGCAGGCGCACATAGGTGATGCGCAGCTTGTCGGCCGGCATGCCCAGTTCGCGCAGCGCGAAATACTTGGCCAGCGAGTAATCCTCGCAGTCGCCGGCAGACAGCGCTGCGAATTCCACCGGCGTCGCCCAATAGTCTTCGGACTGCCAGAGCTGCGGATCGGTCACGTAACGCGCGCGGTTGGCGATCTGGTTGATCCGTTCGACGCGTATCGCCTCGTCGGCGATGCGACCGGCCGCGCTCAGCGCTTCGGCCAGTTCGGCCATGCGCGGCCCGGCCTTGTCACCGAAACGCGCCGTCATTTTGTGCTGCAGATCAGTGCGCACGGTGAGCAGATAACCCTGGTAGGTGAACGCAGTCGCCTGGGCCGCCATGAACACCAGCAACAGGCAGGCGATCAGGCGCGGACGGGAGAGCACGACAGTCAGGGCGGGCAACGGTGTCATGGCGACAGGGCAAAGGACAGTTCTCCTTTAACGGTCGTGCCCTGCCCCGCCTTGATGCGGAGCGGGCGCTACCAGAACTGCCATTGTGCCGTGTGCACCACCCACAGGCCCAGCAGCAGATTGGTCAGCGCGTGCGAAACGACGGGCAGCCACAGGCGCCCACTCGCCCGGTACAACTGACCGTAGGCCAGCCCCGCGACGATGCCGGCCGCCCACTGGCCATGCTCGAAGCCGAAGGCGATCGAGCAGAACAGCATGCTGCGCAGCGTGACCGAGCGCGCGGCCACCGCAAGGAAATTCGGGGAATCGAGCCAGCGCTGGATGAAGGAGCGCCAGAACAGCTCTTCCATCACAGGCACGACGACGGCCGCGCCGAAGATGCGTATGACGACCATCGGCAGGATGAGCGCTCCGGCCTCGTCCAGTGGCTGGTAGCCCTTGCCCGGCGCGAAGGCGAAGGGCGAGAAGTCGAGCCATATCCAGATCGCCCAGACGACGGCGCCGGACACCAGCGCCGCTACCCAGCCGGCGGCACCGGCCAGCGGCCCAGGCGGCGCTGCTTCGCGCAGTTCCACGTAGTCGCGCTGGAAGTAAAGCAGAGCGGCGATCACGCAGGCGATCTGCACCGCATACATCCAGCGCCCGTCGATGCCTGCCAGATCGGCCAGCGGCGCGGAGATGACAAGGAAGACGATGTAGAGGGCGAACGGAAGTACGCGTGCGAGCACTGCACGCCTGGACGCTGCGGTGGTCGGGCTCATCAGGGCCGTGGCGGGAAGATCCGGAATGGCCGGATCATACGGCCGCCATGCGACATGGAAATGTCACCAACCGTTACAACGTCACCCGGGTGTCAACTGCGCCACGACCGGCGTCCACACGGGCAGCCATCCCGGTTCGCCCGGCGCGGCCTGCCAGGGTGGCGCCGGCTCGCAGCCGGGCATCCACAGCGCCTCGCGACCGACCGCAAGGATGGGAGCGCGATCGCGCAGCCAAGGCGGCAGGCCGCATTCCTGCGCGATCTGCTTGACGCCGGCACGCGGTCACCGGGACCGCGGCAAACGCGGTCCTTGGGCTGGCGGGCACGTATCGTGAGCGAACCCGTGGGCAGTGCGGATGGCGCAAACCCGCGCCCGATCACGGCGTCGAAACGCAGGCAGCCTGGACCCCAGGCGATGTCGTTTTCGCCCTGCCAGACGACGGCTGCGGGCGGTGGCTGATCGGGCATCAGCCACAGCAGGCCGCGATGACAGAAGCCGGCGACGCCGGCGTGTGTCACCGGGCATTCGGCGCCCGGCTGCCAGGCGCGGATCTGGCGCAGCCATTCGTCCAGCCACGCTTCGGTCGGTGCCGTGCGGGCGCCGTGCATGCGCAGCAGGCGACGCAGCAGGTTGCGGCTGCGCGCGTCATCGAGCACACGCAGGCCGTCGATCGACCAGGCGGTGCCCCACTCGGTCGCCGTCGCCAGCTCTGCCGCGTCGGCGTCAGCCAGACCGTCGAGAAGAGTCTGCGCTTCGGCCAGCCGGCGGGCGACGCCGGACATGGTTTCGGCGCTGCGCGGCCAGCGCGCGCTCAGTCGCGGCATTACCTCGCGGCGCAGGTAGTTGCGCGCGTAGCGGGTGTCGGCGTTCGATTCGTCGTCGATCCAGGCGAGGCCATGCTCGATCGCGCACGTTTCGAGCGCTAAACGCGCCAGACCGAGCAGCGGCCGCAACTGGGCCGGACGCGCCGGAGTCGCTGGGCGCCATACCGGCATGCCGGCCAGGCCGAGCAGCCCGGCGCCGCGCACCATGTTGTGCAGCAGCGTTTCCGCCTGGTCGTCGGCGTGGTGGGCGGTCAGCAGTGCGTCGGCAGCAAGGGCTTGCGCCTGCGCGTTGAGGGCACGGTAACGGGCGTCGCGGGCGGCGCATTCGAGTCCGTCCGGGCTGGCCGTGTCAACCTGCACCCGATGCAGCGAGAACGGAATGCCGAGCGCGGCCGCCTGCGCCGCGCAGTGATCGGCCCAGGCGTCGGCATTCGGGCTGAGGCCGTGGTGAACGTGTGCGCACGCCAGCTGCCAGCGATGGTCATCGCGGGCAGCCGCCAGTGCGTGCAGCAATACTGTTGAATCAAGCCCGCCGCTGAGGCCGATCAGCAGCTGGGCGCCGTCGGCCAGATGCGCCGCCGCGCTGGCGGCGATGCGGGCGTACAGGTCAGGCGACCGCCTGCTCCTTGAACTTTCCATAGGACATAAGGCGCTCGAAACGGCGCTCGACCAGCTGGGTGGGGGTCAGGTCGGCCAACTGGCGCAGCGATTCGGCCAGTGCGCGCTTGAGCGAAGCCGCCACGGCCGCGTGATCACGGTGTGCGCCGCCGGCCGGCTCGTTCACGACCTTGTCGATCAGGCCCAGCGTCTTCAGGCGCGAGGCGGTGATGCCCATGATTTCGGCGGCGTCGGCCGCCTTGTCGGCGCTCTTCCACAGGATGGAGGCACAGCCTTCGGGCGAGATGACCGAGTAGGTCGAGTACTGCAGCATCATCAGCGTATCCGCCACGGCAATCGCCAGCGCGCCGCCGGAGCCGCCCTCACCGATGATGGTGGACACGATGGGCACGCGCAGTTCGGCCATCGCGTAGAGATTGTGGCCGATCGCCTCGGACTGGCCGCGTTCCTCGGCGTCGATGCCCGGATAGGCGCCCGGCGTGTCGACGAAGGTAAACACCGGAATGCCGAACTTCTCGGCAAGCTTCATCAGGCGCAGCGCCTTGCGATAGCCCTCCGGGCGCGGCATGCCGAAATTGCGGAGGATCTTTTCCTTGGTGTCGCGGCCCTTCTGGTGACCGATCACCATGCAGGACTGGCCATTGAAACGGGCAATGCCACCAACGATGGCGTGGTCGTCGGCGAAAGCGCGATCCCCGTGCAGCTCCTGAAAATCCGAGAACATCAGGCGCAGGTAATCGAGCGTGTAAGGGCGCTGCGGATGGCGCGCCACCTGGGCGATCTGCCACGGCGTGAGCTTGGCGTAGATGTCCTTGGTCAGCGCCTGACTTTTGCCTTCGAGTCGCGTGATTTCCTCGGATATATCGACAGCGGAGTCATCCTGGACAAAACGGAGCTCTTCGATCTTGGCTTCGAGCTCGGCGATCGGCTGTTCGAAATCGAGAAAGGTTGTTTTCATCAGGCGGACCACAAACAAAGGTGCGCAATTCTAGCGCGTCGAGGGCGCGACGGCTCGTGCCGCGTGCAAGCGGCCGCGGCAGATAGATTGCGCTTATAAATCAATTAGATGAAAAGAAAAAAACCGGCTTGCGCCGGTTTTTTTCTACTTGATTCGCCGCAGATGCGGTCGCGCCGCCGGCTTTTCCGGTGTCGTCAGCACCGGATGCTCGACCCGGTCGGTGACCGGGTTGGGCGCCAGATCGGCACGGACCGGCTGGCCCGGCGTCACTTCGAACGCCATGCCGTGGCCGTTTTCGCGCGCGTAGATCGCGGCGACGCACTCGACCGGAATCGTCAGTTCCTGCGCCACGCCGCCAAAGCGGGCGGAACAGGTGATGAGCTCATTGCCCATCACCAGCTGGTGCACCGCCTCGCGGCCGATGTTCAGGATGATCTGGCCATCCTTCACATACTGGCGAGGCACGCCGGCGCGGTCGTCGACAACGACCGCGATGTACGGCGTCAGCCCCTGGTCGGCGCACCAGTCGAACAGTGCGCGCAACAGGTAGGGCTTGGTGGAAACGGAACTCATGACGTCCATGAAGACTTTCGCGCAGAGCCGACGCGGGTCAGCGACGCATCACCTTTTCGGACGGCGTGAGCGCATCGATGAACCCTTGACGGGAGAAGATGCGCTCAGCGTACTTCATCAGCGGTGCAGCCGACTTCGGCAACTCGATACCGTAGTGGTCAAGGCGCCATAGTAACGGAGCGATGGCCACGTCAAGCATGGAAAATTCCTCGCCCAGCATGTACTTCTGCTTGGCGAAGATCGCGGTCAGCTCGGTCAGGCGGTCGCGCAGGTGGGTGCGCGACTTGTCGGCCGTGCGTGCGTTCTTCTCGAGTGCCTCGATGTGCGAGAACAGCTCGTTTTCGACCGTATGCAGCAACTGGCGTGCCCGCGCGCGCATGATCGGATCCGGCGGCATCAGCTGCGGATGCGGAAAGCGCTCGTCGATGTACTCGTTGATGATGTTCGAGTCATACAGGATGAGATCGCGATCGACCAGAACCGGCACGCGGTTGTAGGGATTGATGACCGCGATGTCTTCCGGCTTGTTGTAGAGGTTGACATCGATGACCTGGAAATCCATGCCCTTTTCGTAGAGCACGATCCGGCAACGATGGGAAAAGGGATCGGTAGTCCCCGAGTACAGATTCATCATGGTGTTAACACCCCAGGAGTACTCGGCATCCCTCACCACGCGTCTGACGCGTGATGAGGTCGCTTCGCGATGACCGAGAGCTTGCATGACTTTCGGGCGTATTGATTAGTGAATGTCTTTCCAGAATTCGCGCTTGAGCAGGTAGCTCAGAACGAGAAGAACGGAAAGACCGATGATGACCAGAAGACCGGTCTGACGGCGCTTTTCAGCGCCCGGTTCGCCCATGTAGACAAGATAGGCGACGAGATCGCCGACCATTGAGTCGTATTCGGACTTGCTCATCTTGCCCGGCTTGGTGAGCTCGAGCTGAATGACTTCCTTCTCGCCACCGTGACCGTCAGCCACCTTGACGTGCTTGGCCGTCTGCTCGCCCTGCAGTTCGTACAGGACGTGCGGCATGCCGACATTGGCGAAGGTGGTGTTGTTCCAGCCGGTCGGACGGTTCTCGTCGCGATAGAAGTTGCGCAGATAGGTGTAGAGCCAGTCTGCGCCACTGCCATCGGCCGAGGCACGCGAACGCGCGATCACGGTCAGGTCGGGCGGCGCTGCGCCGAACCACGCCTTGCCGTCTTCGCGGGTCAGGGCCACCTTCATCGTTTCACCGACCTTGTCGGCGGTGAACATCAGGTTGTCCTTGATCTGCTCGTCGGTCAGGCCGACATCCTTCAGGCGGTTGTAGCGCATGTAGGACGCCGAATGGCAGTTCAGGCAGTAATTGACGAAAACCTGGGCGCCGCGCTGGATAGCGATGGCGTCGCGGAATTTCTCGGTCGGCGCACGATCCAGCTGCACCGGTTCGGAACTGGCAATCGCCAGCAGGGGCGCGCACAGCGCGCCGAGAAACAGTTTTTTGAGTTGTTTCATGGTTCTCTGGCTCTCAGTGACCGGTCACGCGCGCGGGTTCGGGCTTGCACTTGTCGATCGCGGTGTACCAAGGCATCAGCGCGAAGAACAGGAAGTAGATGACCGTGCAGATCTGCGAAACCAGCGTGCCCATCGGCGTCGGCGCCTGCATGCCGAGGTAGCCCAGGATCAGGAAGGCGATCACGAACACCACCAGTGCCGATTTGAAGATCGGGCCCTTGTAGCGGATCGACTTGACCGGCGAGCGGTCCAGCCAGGGCAGCGCGAAGAAGACCATGACCGACAGGCCCATGAAGATGACGCCCCACAGCTTCGCATCGACCCAGAAGAAGTTGATCGTGTTGGCGCGCAGGATCGAGTAGAACGGCGTGAAGTACCACACCGGCGCGATGTGCGGCGGCGTCTTCATCGGGTCAGCCGGGATGAAGTTGTTGTACTCCAGGAAGTAGCCGCCGAACTCCGGACCGAAGAAGACCACGGCCGAGAAGCAGATCAGGAAGACCACGACGCCGACGATGTCCTTCACCGTGTAGTACGGGTGGAAAGGGATGCCGTCCAGCGGGATGCCGGTCTTCGGATCCTTGTTCTTCTTGATCTCGACGCCGTCCGGGTTGTTCGACCCGACTTCGTGCAGCGCGATGATGTGGGCGGCGACGAGGCCGATCAGCACCAGCGGCACGGCGATGACGTGGAAGGAGAAGAAGCGGTTCAGCGTCGCATCACCGATCACGAAGTCGCCACGCAGCCAGGTTGACAGATCGTTGCCGATCAGCGGGATGGCCGAGAACAGGTTGATGATGACCTGGGCGCCCCAGTACGACATCTGGCCCCACGGCAGCAGGTAGCCCATGAAGGCTTCCGCCATCAGGCACAGGAAGATCAGGCAGCCGAAGATCCACACCAGCTCGCGCGGCTTGCGGTAGGAACCGTAAAGCAGGCCGCGGAACATGTGCAAGTAAACGACGACAAAGAACGCCGAGGCGCCGGTCGAATGCATGTAGCGGATGAGCCAGCCCCACGGCACGTCGCGCATGATGTACTCGACGCTGGCGAAGGCCACCGGCACGCCCGAGGCGTTCAGCGACGCGTCCGGCTTGAAGTGCATGACCAGGAAGATGCCGGTCACGATCTGGATCACCAGCACCAGCAGCGCCAGCGAGCCGAAGAAGTACCAGAAGTTGAAGTTCTTCGGTGCGTAGTACTCCGAAAGGTGTTCCTTCCAGAGCGATGTGAGCGGGAAGCGCTCGTCGATCCAGCCGAGCAGGCCGGTGGTGGTCACTACCTTTTCGCCAGCCATTCGATCAACCCTCCTTGGAATCCTGGCCGACCAGGATGCGCGAGTCAGACAGGAACATGTACGGCGGAACCTTCAGGTTGTCCGGGGCCGGCATGGCCTTGAACACGCGACCGGACAGGTCGAAGGTCGAACCGTGGCACGGACACACGAAGCCGGCGACGTCGCCGAGCTGCGCGTTGGAGCCCGACTCGAAGGGGCCCGACGGCGAACAGCCGAGGTGAGTACAGATCGCGACGACGACCAGCACGTCAGCGTGGTCTTCACGCGAGCGCTGCACGTTGCGTGCGTATTCGGGAGTGAACTCGGAAGGATTGCGCTCCGACTTCGGGTCGGCCAGCTTGTCCTCGATCTTGGCCAGCGCTTCGAGCTGGGTCGGCGTACGGCGCATGATCCACACCGGCTTGCCTTGCCACTCGACGGTGGTCATTTCACCGGGACCGAGTTTGGAAATGTCCACCTCGACCGGAGCGCCGGCCGCTTTCGCGCGCTCCGAAGGGGAGAGACTGGTGAGAAAAGGCACTGCCACCGCGAGCCCGGCCACACCGCCAGCACAGGCTGTTGCCACGAGCAGATTGCGCCGGCCGCAATCCGCTTTCCGTTCATTGCCACTCATGCTTTATCCCGTCTAGACAATTGATTCTGCACAACCTGCGATTATACCCTCAAGCGGTGCCCCGTTTAAAGCCCTGCTGCACTGCAAACAACGCGGAAGCGGCGAGAGAAGCCGATTTCCGATGATTTCAAAGCGCGCCGCGGGCACGCAGCGCGGCGATGTCCCCGGCGCCGTATCCGAGCCCAGCCAGCACTTCGTCTGTGTGTTCACCCAGCGCCGGCCCGATCCAGTCGGTGCGCCCGGGTGTCTCCGACAGCCTCGGCATCGGGGCCGGCGTCTTGAACGTGCGACCGTCCGGCAGGCGCGCGGTTTCGAACACCGCTCGTGCCAGATACTGCGGATCCGAGGCGATGTCCTCGATCGAGTAGACGCGGCTCACCGGCACGTCGGCCTCGCCGAGCAGGTGCAGCACCTCGTCGCCGTCGCGCGCGGCGACCCAGGCGTCGATCAGGCCGTAGATCTCGTCGCGGCGCGCGTCGCGCCCGGCGTTGTCGGCCAGCGTGGGATCGTCGGCCAGATCCGGCCGCCCCATCGCGGTCATCAGCCGACGGAAGATAGCGTCGCCGTTGCCGCCGATGATGATGTGACGGCCGTCGCGCGCGGTGTGCGTGTTCGACGGCGTGATGCCGGGCATGATGTTGCCGGTGCGGCCACGGATGAAACCGAACACGTCGAACTCCGGCAACATGCTCTCCATCATCGCGAAAACCGCCTCGTACAGCGCGACATCGACGGCCTGGCCCTGCCCTGCCCCGCGCCCGCCGGTGGCGTCGCGATGACGCAGCGCCATCAGCGCACCGATCACTCCCCACAGCGCAGCGATCGAATCGCCGATCGAAATGCCCACCTTCACCGGTGGACGATCGGGAAAGCCGGTGATGTAGCGCAGCCCGCCCATCGATTCGCCGATGGCGCCAAACCCCGGTTGCTGCGCCATCGGCCCGGTCTGACCGAAACCGGACAGACGGACGATGACCAGCGACGGATTGATGTCCTTCAGTACCGCTTCCGGCAAACCGAGCTTGTCGAGCACGCCCGGGCGGAAGTTCTCGACCAGCACGTCGGCGTCGGCCAGAAGCTTCTTCAGTACCGCAATGGCGTCCGGGTGCTTCAGGTTCAGCGTGACCGACTTCTTGTTGCGCGCCTGCACGAACCACCACAGCGAGGTGCCTTCGTACAGCAGGCGCCACTTGCGCAACGGATCACCGCCGTCGGGCGACTCGACCTTGATCACGTCGGCGCCGAACTCGGCCAGGATGCGCGAGGCGAACGGGCCGGCGATCAGCGTGCCCAGTTCGACCACTTTCAGGCCGTCGAGCGGACGAGCCTGCGTGCTCACGCCGGCCGCCTTTCCGACAGCGCCTGGGCGATGGTGCCGATATCGGTGTGTTCCAGTTCGCCACCGACTGGCAGGCCGCGGGCGATACGGCTGACGGCGAGGCCGCGGGCGCGCAGCATTTCACCGAGGTAATGCGCGGTCGCCTCACCCTCGTTGGTGAAATTGGTGGCCAGAATGACCTCGCGCACGGCGGGATCGGCGGCACGGTCGAGCAGGCGATCCAGCCGCAGCTCCTTCGGACCGACGCCTTCGAGCGGCGCGATGCGCCCCATCAGACAGAAATACAGGCCGGCATAGCTATGCGTCTGCTCCATCATGAGCATGTCTGCCGGTGTTTCGACCACGCACAGCAGACTGGCGTCGCGACGCGGCGAACTGCAACGCTCACATACCTCGAGTTCGGTGAAGGTGTTGCAGCGCGCGCAGTTGTGCAGCCGCGTCAGCGCATTGCCGAGCGCGCGCGCCAGCTTCTCGGCGCCACCGCGGTCGCGCTGCAGCAGATGGAAGGCCATGCGCTGCGCGCTTTTCGGGCCGACCGAAGGCAGGCAGCGCAGCGCGCTGACCAGCTCGTCCAGCACACCGGTACTCATGTCGGGCGCAGCACCGGACTCAGAACGGCAGCTTGAAGCCCGGCGGCAGGTTCAGGCCGGACGTGAAGCCGGCCATCTTTTCCTGGGTCGTCGTCTCGACGCGACGTACGGCGTCGTTCACGGCGGCCGCGAGCAGGTCTTCCAGCATTTCGCGGTCGTCCATCACCGACGGGTCGATGGAAACGCGGCGCACGTCGTGCTTGCAGGTCATGAGGACCTTGACCATGCCGGCACCCGACTGGCCCTCGACTTCGACGCTGGCCAGCTGCTCCTGCATCTTCTTCATGTTTTCCTGCATCTGCTGGGCCTGCTTCATCAGGCCACCGATGCCACCTTTCATCATGGTGCTGTCCTCAAAGGGGTTTGATCGAGTCTTCGATCAGCCGGGCGCCGAACTGTTCAATCACCTGCTGCACGAAGGGGTCATTCTTCATCGACGCACACGCCTGTTCATGGCGCGCGCGCTGTTCTGCGTTCAGTCGCTGGGCGACGGTCTGCCCGACCGGATCGCCCTGCTCGAAATGCAGCCGGACATTGACGCCAAGGCGGGTCTGCAGCGCGGCGCGCAGCTTGTCCTGGCCGGAAGTGATCAGGTGCGCCATGTCGCGCGACAGGCGCAGGCGGATCGCCTCGCCTTCGCTGGCCAGCCACTCGCTCTGGTGCGCCAGCTGCTTACTCAGCGCGGCGACGTCCAGCGTATCGACCAGCGCATGCCAGTCGGCGTTGGTGCGCGGCATCGCTGCTGCCGCCGCGGCGGGCGGCGCGACATTGACCGGCTCGTCGTCCTCCCACGGCGGCGGTGCCGGATTCGCATCGACCACCGGCGCCGCGGGCGACGGCGTTTCACGCGGCAGCGGCGCGGCGACCGCTGCCGCGGCAAGGGGCGGCACCGGCGCGCTGATGCGCGCGGCACGGTTGGGCACCTGCAGCGCAGCGCTCTGGCCGCGCGGCGTGGTGCCCAGTGCCGGCGGCGTCTCCGGGCGGAAGGCCAGCAGGCGCAGCAGGGTCATCGAAAATCCGGTGACTTCGTCCGGCGCCAGCGCCAGATCATTGCAGCCCTGGACGACGATCTGGTAAGCCAGTTGCACCGATTCGGCGTCCATCGCCGCAGCGTAAGGCTCGAGCCGCGCCTTTTCGCCTTCGTCGGTGATCGCGTCCGGCACCTTCTGCGCCACCGCCACACGGTGCAGCAGCACGGCCAGTTCGCGCAGCGCCTGGTCGAAATCGACGCTGCGCGCGCGCATCTGCGCGGTCAGCGTCATCAGCGCCGAGCCGTCACCGGCGAGCAGCGCATCGAGAATGAGGTAGAGATGCTCATCGCCCACCGTGCCCAGCATGTCGAGCACGTCCTGTTCGACAAGCCGGCCGGCGCCATGCGCAATGGCCTGATCGAGCAGCGACAGCGCGTCGCGCATCGAGCCGGCGGCGCCCTTGGCGATCGGCCGCAGTGCGGCCGGCTCGTACTCGACCCCCTCGGCGTCGAGCACGCCCGACAGGTGGCGCACGATGGCGTCCGGCGGCATCTGCTTCAGGTTGAACTGCAGGCAGCGGCTCAGCACGGTGACCGGAATCTTCTGTGGATCGGTGGTCGCGAGGATGAACTTCACGTGCTCGGGCGGCTCTTCGAGCGTCTTCAGCATCGCGTTGAAGGCATGCCCGGTCAGCATGTGGACTTCGTCGATCATGTAGACCTTGTAGCGCCCGCGCGCCGGCGCGTAAGCCGCCTTTTCGAGCAGCGCGGCCATGTCGTCCACGCTGCGGTTCGACGCGGCGTCCATTTCAACGTAGTTGACGAAACGGCCGGAATCGATTTCGGTGCAGGCGGCGCAGGTACCGCAGGGCTTCGCGGTAATACCGGTTTCGCAGTTCAGACTCTTGGCCAGGATGCGGGAAATCGTCGTCTTGCCGACGCCGCGGGTGCCTGTGAACAGATAGGCGTGATGCAGGCGCTGCTGTTCGAGCGCGTGCGTCAACGCACGCACGACGTGATCCTGGCCGACCAGGGTTTCGAAGCTGCGGGGACGCCACTTGCGCGCAAGAACCTGATAAGTCATCTGGACGCTGGCGTAAGAGGACGGCTGTGCGAACTGCAGAAAAGGGAGGGGTGGCGAGCCTGACCCCCGGCACTCGTGGTGAGCAGCTGTGGCTGCTTCCTTCCGGACCTGACCAGGTTCACCGCGCCACGATGCGGGGAGACCCGCCACGCCGAATATTAACCCGGGAGGTCCCCTCTCGACCAGCCCGACCTGAAATTCTGGCCGGACTCAGCCGCCGCCGCGCTGGAAATGCCGGTCGAAGCGCGCCATGAAGGCGGCCATGAAATCGACATCGCGAACCGTGAAGTCGATCTGCACCCGCAGGCGAGGCAGGCTCAGCAGCGCAATGTGAAGCGCCGGCAGCACCTCGACGGATACCGTCCAGCCACGGCCGCTCACGCTGTCACCGCGATGGACGATAGGCAATTCGACCGCGCCAGGCAGCATCTGGAAGAACTCTTCGCGCCCTATGCTCATCACGCGCACGACTTGCCCGGCGGTGATCTCTTCCGGCTTCAGCGGAAAGGCGGCGCTCATCCGCCCGCCACCGGCGGCCAGATGGCGAGTACGTCGTTATCGACCAGAGCGCGCGCATCACGGCTGGCAGGAGGAATGAAATGACCGTTCACGAGAACCAGATGGACGAGCCGCGCAGGAAGTTGATGGCGCGCGATCATATCGCCAACCGTCGTTCCTTCGGGCACGTCCATCGGCCACTCGTTCGTGCGCTTCGCCTCGTCCGGCAAGAAATCGGACAGCGAGGCGTACAACTTCAGCGTCACGCGCATCTTCAGTGCAGCGCTTCGGCCAGCGGCGGCGCGCTCTGCGCCTGGGCCATCGACAGATAGGCCTCCATCACCCGCAGCGGGTCGTGCATCAGGCGCTGCTTCCAGCTGCCCAGCGGCGTACGGGTCTGGATCAGGCCGCGCAGCACGCCGACGTGGTCCGTCAGACCGATCGAGGTCGCGCCCACCAGCACGTCGTCCTTGAACTGCAGACTGATGTAGCGGAAGCGCTCTTCGTCGATCAACTCGACCGAATCGCCGCCGTCGGCACCCCACCACTGCCCGAAGGAAGCCGAGATCAGGCCCAGCGTGTCGAGCACGTTGATGGCCATCGTGCCCTGCGAACGCGTGTTGCGACCGATCATGTTCATCGCCGCGACACGGCCCTGATCGACCGCATTCGGCTGGATCGCATTGACCAGACGCTCGCCGGTCGAGAAGTTGACGGCCTCGGCCACGTCGCCAGCGGCAAAAACGCCCGGGATGTTGGTTTCGCAGCGCTCGTCGATCAGGATGCCGGTCGCGCAGGCGATGCCGCTGCCCTGCAGGAAGGCCACATTCGGCTTCACGCCGGCCGACGCGATGATGAGGTCGGCCACCACTTCGGTGCCGTCACCCAGCGTGGCGATCAACTCGTCGCCGTTCTGGCGGATCGAAGTGACGCGGGCGCTGGTGTGCACATTGACGCCCTTCTGCTTCACCCAGCGCGCAATCATGCCGCCCGCCTTGGACGTCATCATGCGCGGCACCATGCGGTCGCCCATTTCGACGATGTCCAGCTTCACGCCGCGCGAGGCGAGCGCTTCCATGATGATGCAGCCGATGAAGCCGGCACCGATCTGCAGCACGCGCGCGCCCTTCTTTGCCTTGGCAGCGATATGGCGGGCGTCGTCCAGCGTCCAGCAGCTGTGCACGTTCGGCGAGTCGATGCCCGGCACCGGCAACTTGAGCGGATGCGAACCGGTGCAGATTAGCAGGCGGTCGTACGGCAGCACCGTGCCGTCTTCCATATGGACATTGCGTCCGGTCGTATCCACCGATTTGGCACGACCGATGATTTCCTTGATGTTCAGCGACGCGAAGTGACCGTCGGTCTTGCGCAGCCATGTGCCCTTCTCGTCGATATTGCCGACCAGGAGATAGGGGATGGCCATGCGTGAGTACGGCGGCTCGGGCTCATCGCCGATCATGACGATGTCGGCGCTGCGGTCGGCGCGACGGATCGCCTCGGCGGCGACCACACCGGCCGGCCCGTTACCGATGATGACGTGCTTCATGAGTGATGCTCCTGAAATGCAGCGCGCCCCGGAGGGCGCGCTGTGTTCATGCGACGACTTCGATCAGAGGCCCAGGCGAGCGACCGTTTCCGCCGTCGGACGGCCTTCGGTATCCCAGCCACGCAGTTCGTAGTACTCGGGAATCATCTTGTCGATGCCCGACACCAGGCCCTTGGCGGGACCGACCGTAGCTGCTTCATTCTTCAGGCGCGGCGGCAGATCGTCGTCCTTGCGGGTGAAGCCGGCGGCGTTGTTGAACTGACGCTCCATGTTCCAGATGCGCTCGCCCATCAGGTCCAGCTTCTCCATCGACCAGTCGCCCTCGCAGGCGGCCTGCAGCTGCGGCTGGATGTCCGACAGCGCCCAGGCGAAGGTCGTGAACACGCACAGGCCGGACGAGTCCACCACTGCGGTCGCGTCCTGGAAGGCCTTGACCAGAGCCGGCTTGCCTTCGGTGGTCAGCGGATCGGTCTTGACCGGGATGCCAAGCACTTCGGACGAAATCGTGTAAGACCGCAGGTGGCAGGCACCGCGGTTCGACGTGGCGTAGGTCAGGCCCATGCCCTGCACGCCCCGCGCGTCATAGGCCGGGAATTCCTGGCCCTTGACCGACATCGACAGCTCGGGGTGGCCGTACTTCTCGCACAGGCGCTTGGAGCCGAGACCGACGATCTTGCCGAAGCCTTCGCCACGGGCCGTCTGTTCGGCCAGAAAGGTGAGCGCGCGGGCCGAACCAAACGGCGCCTCGATGCCGATCTCTTCCTTGGTCAGCACGCCCATTTCGTACAGTTCCATCACCGCACCGATGGTGGCGCCGAAGGAAATCGGATCGAAGCCGTCTTCGTTGCACAGCATGTTGGCGTACTGCAGCGCCTCGATGTCATCGACACCGTTGGCACAGCCGAGCGACCACGCCGCTTCATACTCGAGACCGCCGGAGGCGCCCCAGTACTTCGGGCTGTTCACCACGGTGTAGTGGGTCTGGTCGATCTTCGAGATGCGACCACAGGCGATGGTGCAGCCGAAGCAGCCCTGGTTGTTCACCAGCTGCGCCTTGCCGTCGGATTCGCGCGGCTCGTGCATCGCTTCGGCCGAGATCTTGCGCGCGCCCTCGAACTGCACGTCCTTGTGGTTGCGCGTGGGCATGGCGCCGATCTCATTGATCACGTTCATCAGCACCTGGGTGCCGTAGGTCGGCAGGCCCTGACCGGTGACCGCGTTCTCCTTAAGGATCTTCTTCTTCTCGTAAGTAACCCTCATGAACTCCTTCGGGTTGGCCAGATTGCCGACGCCGAGGGTGCCACGCACCACGAGTGCCTTCAGGTTCTTCGAGCCGGCGACCGCGCCGACGCCGGAACGGCCGGCCGCGCGATGCAGGTCATTGACAATGGCGGCGTACAGCACGCCGGCTTCGCCGGTACGGCCGATACAGGACACGCGCACCTGCGGATCCTGATGGGCCGCCTTGATCGCTTCTTCGGTTTCCCAGACGGTCTTGCCCCACAGATGGGACGCGTCGCGGATTTCGACCTTGTCGTTCTCGATTGACAGATAGACCGGGCTCGACGCACGGCCTTCGATGATGACCATGTCCCAGCCGGCGAACTTCAGCTCGGCGCCGAAGTAACCTCCGGAATTCGAACAGGCGATGGCGCCGGTCAGCGGGCCCTTGGTGACAACCGAGTAGCGGCCGCCGGTCGAGGCCATGGTGCCGGTCAGCGGACCGGTCGCCCAGATGATCTTGTTTTCCGGCGACAGCGGATCGACCTTGGGATCGATTTCCGACACCAGATACTTTGTCGCCAGACCACGCTGGCCGAGATAGTCCTGAGCCCACTGCAT
This sequence comes from Methyloversatilis sp., assembly GCF_965284615.1. Classification (GTDB taxonomy): domain Bacteria; phylum Pseudomonadota; class Gammaproteobacteria; order Burkholderiales; family Rhodocyclaceae; genus Methyloversatilis. The sequence continues at coordinate 1,787,424 of NZ_OZ260098.1, read as the reverse complement.
GTTCAGAGGCTCGCTCTTGCAGGTGCGGTCGGTCAGGTTAACGCGCAGGATTTTGCGGGTCCATGCCATTTTGTGTTCCTCCGAAAATCAGGCGGGCTGGTTGCCGAGCTTGTCGGCCCACTGGCGCATGCGGTCCAGACCGGTCCAGTTGGCGTCCACATAGGTGATGGCACCGGTCGGACAGGCTTCCGCACAGGCCGGGTCGCCGCCGCACAGATCGCACTTCTGCACCTTGCCGGTCTCGGCCACGTAATTCACGGTGCCGAACGGACAGGCGATGGTGCACACCTTGCAGCCCACGCACACGTCCTCGAACACGACCTTGGCGCCGTTGGTCTTGTCGAGCTTGATCGCCTCGACCGGACAGGCGTGCATGCACCAGGCTTCATCGCACTGCGTACAGGTGTAGGGAACCTTGGCGCCCGTGTGGTGGAAGTCGAACACCTTGATGCGCGACAGCGAGTTGTTGAATACACCGTAGTTCTCGAACGAACAGGCCATTTCGCATTGCAGGCAGCTGGTGCATTTCGAGGGATCGATGTGTAGGGACTTCTGCATGTTGATTCGCTCCTCCACGTTCTGGGCGTGACACGGTTCGCAGGGTTCTTTTGGCGGGAAAGTCGCCCCGCTATGAAAAACACTTCATATTTTAGCGCTCGGAATTTGGCGCCTGTGTGCTTCCGCTGTCTCAAAAAATCCTTATTTGCGAGACAGGTGTCCAGGTGTCCATAAACTGGACACCTGAACACTCAGGGTGCACGCCACTTGATATTGTGCCGCGCCATGATGCGCTCGATTTCGCCGTCGGCGACCAGCGCATTCATCGCCTCCATGATGGCGCGCCCGAGCTGCTGCTCACCCTTGCGGATGGCGATGCCGACCGGCCACTGGCGAGTATTGAGCAATGCGATCGGAGCCGGGCCGACCGGGAAGTTCGCGTCACCCGCGACAGCCCCTTCCAGTTCGCCCTGTAGCGCCATCACCCCGGCAACCTCGCCTGAGCGCAAGGCGGCCATCGCCTCGGTCAGCGTCTTGTAATGCTTGAGCTGACTGCGATAACGCCCGCCGTCGGCCGACAGCATCAGCGAATCGGGCAGCGTATCGACCACCACGCCACAGGGCAGCTTTTCGAACGGCGCCATCGTTTCAAGGTTATCCACACGGCGCTTGTCGTAAGCGACGGCATAGCGTTCGCGGTGATACGGCGCGATGAATTCCACCTTGTCCTGTCGGGCCATGTACTCACGATCGACCGGCGCGTGCATCATCATGTCGGCCGGGCCGTAACCCATGTAATGGCCCTTCCAGACCATATTGCGCAGGTCGTCGCCCATGTTCTCGTCGGCGTCGAAGAACATCGGCGACATCTTCAGCCCCATGCGCGCCGCCAGCGCGGCGGCGATGTTGACGTCGGAACCCTTGCCCTCGTTCGAGAACGGCGCGAAGTCCTTATAGAAGGCGACGCGCAGCAGACCGGACTTCTTTACGCCGGCCCACACCTCGTCGCCCTCCGCCCATGCGGGCAGGCCCGTCAATGCCAGGCCAGCTCCGACGAGGAGGAAACGGCGCCGCTGCGACGCGGAATCACTCTTCATGACGGGTTTCGATGTAGGCACGGATCGCCCACATGGCTTCCTGCGACAGCGCTTCCTCGAACGGCGGCATGTAGACGGCGCCGTTGCGCACGCGGCCGCGGCGCACGGTGTTGAGAAAATAGTCGTCGGTTTCGGCGTCGATCGGCAGCATGCGCAGATCCGGGGCGATACCGCCGCTGACGGCCTCCAGACCGTGGCAGCGCGCACAGTTCTGGTTGTAGGCAGAACTGCCGATGCGGATCGCTTCCTTGTCGCCGCGGTAGGGATTCTCTTTGCGCCACTCGGCGCCCAGCGCCTTCAGCGTGCTGACATCGACGGCCTGCGGCACGACGTCGCCGTGAGCTTCGACACGCATCGTAGTCATGCTGCCCAGTGCGATCAGCGCGGTGACGATGGCCGTCGTCTTCAAAGTTGCGGCTCCTGCTTTCATAACTCCTCCGTGGATGTTCACATGCTGCAAGTCAGCTTGCGGGTGTGCCTGTTTGCACGAATCGTGCCAAGTTCGGCCTCACTTTGAGACAGGTGTAGCGCGGCGAGACGAATCACGTTATAAAGCTGAGACAGTCCGGTGGGACGATGGCGCAGGCACGAGCTGCCGCCAACCTGCCGGAGGCGAGAGCCGGTACAACCGGCCGTGCATCCCGGAAACGGGCTCGGAGGAGACCATGGAATCAAGCCCCGCCGACATCGCGCGCAGCGAGCAGGCACACGAAATCATGCGCAGCGCCGGTGAAGTGCCGGCAGGCGTCCTGCCGGCACTGATCGAAACGTCGTGGAGTCGCTGCATCAGCCGCGGCCTCGACGCCGACAAGAACAGCCGCGAAGTCGAAAGAGCCCGCCGCGACCTGCTGCTGACCGAACGCGAGCGCAACGAGTCGCTGCTCAAGCACGCGGCGCCGGTGATGAACGGCCTGTACGCGCAAATCGCCCGCTCGGGCAGCATGATCGTGCTGACCAACGCCTCGGGCTTCATCATCCACTCGGTTGGCGATCAGACCTTCCTCGACCGCGCCTCCAAGGTCGCGCTGTCGCCCGGCGTCGAATGGTCGGAGGAAAGCAAGGGCACCAACGCCATCGGCACCGCGCTGGTAGAAAAGGTCCCGGTGTCGGTGCACGGTTCGCAGCACTTCTTTTCGGCCAACCACTTCCTCACCTGTTCGGCCTCGCCCATCTTCGACCCGTGCAGCCGCATGCTCGGCGTGCTGGACGTCACCGGCGACTCGCGCAATCCGTCGCATCACAGCCTGGCGCTGATCAATCTGGCGGTGCAGACCATAGAGAACCAGATGTTCGCGCACGCCTTCCCGGACGGTTTCCTGCTGCACTGTCATGTCCAGCAGGAACTGATAGGCACCGTGTTCGAGGCCCTGCTCGCTTTCGACCAGGACGGCCGCGTACTGTCCGCTAACCGCAGCGCCTGTCGGCTGATCGGCCGCAGCCACGCCGAACTGCTGACGCACACCTTCAGTTCGATGTTCGACAAGCCGCTGGGTGCGCTGTACGACCCGCTGCTGCGCGGCACCGACATGCTCGAGCTGCGTCTGTTCGGCGGGCGCACGCTGTTCGGTCGCCCGCAAGCAGGCAATCAGAGCCGTCCACCGGCCCGTGTGATCAGCATGGACGTCCAGCGTCCGGAATCCGGTCAGTCGGTCAGTCGGGTGCAGATCGCCAAGGACCGCGGACTGGCTCGGCTGAGCACCGGCGACGCGCAGATGGATGCGGTCGTAGAAAAAGTTCGTCGCGTGCTCGGGCGGGACATCCCGGTACTGATCCAGGGGGAGACCGGCACCGGCAAGGAACTGCTCGCGCGCGCCATTCACGACGAAGGCCCGCGCCGCGACCAGACCTTCGTCGCCGTGAACTGCGCCGCCATCCCCGACGGCCTGATCGAGTCGGAGCTGTTCGGCTACGAGGAAGGTGCTTTCACCGGTGCGCGTCGCAAAGGCTACCCGGGCCGCATCATGCAGGCGGACGGTGGCACCCTCTTCCTCGACGAAATCGGCGACATGCCGCTGGCACTGCAGGCGCGCTTGCTGCGCGTGCTGCAGGAACGCACCGTGGTACCGCTCGGCAGCGGCCGCGCAACACCGGTCGATCTGTCCATCATCTGCGCGACCCACCGCAAGCTGCGCGACCTGGTCGCCCAGGGCAGCTTCCGCGCCGACCTCTACTACCGCCTGAACGGTCTGACCGTGATGCTGCCGCCGCTGCGCGAACGCAACGATCTGCGCGCGCTGGTGCATCGCATTCTCGCCAGCGAGGAATCCATTCCGCAGGGGCTGCGCATCGACGACGAAGTGGTCGCGCTGTTCGAGCGGCATCCGTGGCCGGGCAATATGCGCCAGCTGGCGAATCTGTTGCGCACCGCGGGCGTGATGGCCGCCGACGATGGCTGCATCCGCAAGACCCACCTCCCGGACGACTTCATCGATGAACTGGGCGGAGCGCCGACGTTCGCACCGAGCGAACCGGAGTTCCGTGCAGTCGCTGCCCAGGCACCGTGTGACCTCGACAGCCTCACGCTGCGCGCAATACGCGAGTCGCTGTCGCGCAACGAAGGAAACGTGGCCGCTACAGCGCGCGAGCTCGGCATCAGCCGGACCACGCTCTATCGCAAGCTGAAGGAAGGCTGATCAGACTCCGGCCACCGCACTGCCAGGACGGCAGCCACGGAACTGAACACTTCGTACAGTAACGTTCCACCTGTACAGCGGGCGGGAACCGCTCCCGCACGTGTCTCAGCGTCCGTTTCGGACAGGCAAAAAAATGGCCGGCTTGGGTAAGCCGGCCAAAGAGCCATGTCTAACTGAAGAGAACAACACCACCCCGAAACTGCCTGTAACGGAACGGATACGGCCGCGAAACCGGGGGTGGATCACACCACCGGAAGCGGGCTCGGCCTGAAGTTCCAGTACGTCGCTCCAGTCCGCCGCGACCTGCCCGCTTGTTTCCTTTATCCCGACGCCCACAGGCGCCGGGATATACGACATATGCAAGCGCTATGCCAGCATAGGTCGTCGATGTCATTACTTGTGCAGCTTGAACACCCACATCGAACCACCCTGGTTCAGGTAGTTGACCTTCTTGGCCACGTCCCCGCCCCACAGCGGCACAGCGCCACCCCAGCCGGCAGCGACGCCGATGTACTGCTCGCCGTCCTGTTCCCAGGTGATCGGGGGCGCCACGACGCCGGTACCGGTCTGGAAGGACCACACTTCCTTGCCAGTCTTCGCGTCGGCGGCCTTCAGGAAACCTTCAGGCGTACCCCAGAACACCAGACCACCCTTGGTCGTCATCACACCACCCCACAGCGGAGCGTTGTTGGTGACTTCCCAGACGATCTTGCCAGTCTTGGGATCGACCGCGCGCAGCGCGCCGATGTACTTGTCGTCGATGGTCTTGATGGTGAAGCCGGCGCCCAGATAGGCAGCACCCTTTTTGTAGGTGATCGGCTCGTTCCAGATTTCCATGCCCCACTCGTTGGCCGGCACGTAGAACAGGCCGGTATCCGGGCTGTAGGCCATCGGCATCTGGTTCTTGCCGCCGAGGAAGGACGGCGCGGAGAACACCACTTCACCCTTCTTGCCGTCGGCGCCCTTGGACGGGTCGCCAGGGCGGTTGGCCGGATCGAAGATCGGCTTGCCGGCTGCATCCAGGCCCTTGGCCCAGGTGATCTTCTTGACGAAGGGGAAGCCGCGCTCGAACTTGCCGGTGTTCGCGTCCAGCACGTAGAAGAAGCCGTTGCGGTCGGCCTTGCCGCCCATGCGCTTGCCGTTCATGTCGAACGTGACGAATTCGTTCACGCCGTCATAGTCCCAGCCGTCGTTCGGCGTGCCCTGGAAGTGCCACTTGATCTGGCCGGTCGCGACGTCGATGGCCACGGTCGCGCATGAGTACAGGTTGTCGCCGGGACGCAGGTGGCTGTTCCACGGAGCCGGGTTGCCGGTGCCGAAATAGGCCAGGCCGGTCTTGGCGTCGTAGGAGCCGCCGAGCCAGGTGGCTGCGCCGCCGGTCTTCCACAGGTCGCCCTGCCACGTCGCGTTGGTGGTGCCGCTGACGCCGTTTTCCGTCTTGTTGCCGGCAGCGTCGAACTTGTAGCCCATGTGGCCTTCGACGGTCGGACGGCTCCACACCATCTTGCCCGTCTTGGCGTCGCGCGCCTCGACGCGGCCGACGATGCCGAACTCACCACCGGACACGCCGGTCAGGATCAGGCCCTTGGCGATGATCGGGGCTGCGGTGTTGGAGTAACCAGCCTGATAGTCGTCGATCTTTTCCTTCCAGACGACCTTGCCGGTGTTCTGGTCGAGAGCAACCAGTTGTGCGTCCAGCGTGCTGAAGATGACCAGGTTGTCATACACGGCGGCGCCGCGGTTCACCACGTCGCAGCACGGCATGATGCCGTCCGGCAGGCGGTGCTCGTATTGCCACAGCTTGGCGCCGGTCTTGGCATCGAGTGCGTACAGGCGGGAGTAGGAACCCGTAACGAACATCTTGCCATTGACGACGAGCGGCTGCGATTCCTGACCGCGCTGCTTTTCGCCGCCGAACGAGAACGACCAAACCGGAACCAGGTTCTTGACGTTGCCGACGTTGATCTTGTCGAGCGGGCTGTAGCGCTGGCCTTCCGTGCCCATGCCCCACGACAGCACATCGCCGGTCGTCTTCGCGTCGTTTTCGATGTCACGGTCGGTCACACCGGCCATGACCTGCGGTGCTGCCATCGCGGCGAACGCCGCAACCAGCAGGCTGGACAGCGTGGAATTACGCAAGCCTTTCATACTTCCTCCTCGTTGGTGAATTTCTCTCTTGCACGAAGGGAATGGTTCCCTTTTTCGGCAGGAGACCGACCGCAAAAAACGGGCCAGCCCAAAACAAGGAGAAAATCCCGTTCGCACCGCACTCCTGCGATGCGAAACGGGTCAGGTGTTCATTTTTGTTGCAACACAGGCAGTGCAACACTGTCCAGCGCCCGCAGCTCGTAGGCACCGTACAGGTGGGTGACCGAACGCTCGAACTCGCTGCGGGCGAGCGGCATGCGCTCGAAGCGCTCGGGCAGTGGCAGGCGCATCACCTCGGCCATGTCGAGACCGTTTGCCGCCGACTGCATCAGGGTCTGATCAAGCCACTTGAGCCAGTCACGCGTCTGCTCGATGCCGGCGTTACCCGCATGCACGGGACCGTGGCCGGGCAACGTCTTCTTCGCGCCCAGCGCCGCCAGCGCGTCGAGCGACTTCAGCCAGCGTTGCACCGACGCGTGCGGCGTGGTCGGGGCACGATCGAGGAACACCAGATCGCCGGCGAACAGCACGCCGGTCCGGTGATCGAGGATGGCCAGATCGCCAGCGGTGTGCCCTTCCAGCGCAATCAGTTCGAACTCGTGTCCGCCCACCGTCAGCCGTCCGGGTTGCACATCCTGCTGCGCAATCCGGGGCTCGGTGCCGGATGCCCAGTCCCCCGCCATCCGGTACATGTTGTCGGCGAAGGCCCCGCCGTCGTCACGCTCGCCAGCGCGCGTGGCGGGCAATGCGGCGATCGGAACATCCGCGTAAGCCTGATTGCCGAGGAAGTGATCGGGGTGATGGTGCGTATTGAACACGCGCACGACCGGCTTGTCGGTGACGCGGGCAATGGCCGCCCTCATCTGTTCGCCATAACGGCGCGACGGACCGCTGTCGATCACGACCACGCCCTCCTTGGTCACGACGAAGGCGGTGTTCACGATATTGCCGCCGTTGCCGCGCGTGATGTCCTCGGTGCTGCCGATCAGCACCCAAGTGTCGTCCGCGATTTTCTCCGGCTTCAGGCGATAGTCGAAAGGCGCCGCCGCGTATGCGGCGAAGCTCAGCGCAAAGGCGACCAGTGCAGCGAGAAGGCGGGCCATCATGGCTGCACCTTGGCGTCGATGCGATTGCCGTTGTTGTCGCGGCCGACGACGCGCAGCGCCACCGCGCCGGTGTCCGGCAGATCGAACGAGAACACCGGGTTCTCGCTCAGTGGCTCGAACGTCTCGAGCTTGAGCATGGCGTCGCCCTTGTCGTTGACGATGGCGAGCTGCTCGATGAAGAAGGCCGGGATGCCTGGCGCAAGACCGGTGTCCATCGGATGCATGATGCGCAGACGGACACGCTGGTTCTGTCCGTCGCGCCACACCCTGCCCTGCACTTGATTGAGCTTCTGCGCCCAGTCCGGCGCACTGCGGCCGGTGCTCGGTGCGGTACAGCCGCCGCCGGCAGCATCCACCCAGATCCCGCCCGCCAGCCAGTTGCCGTCGCCGGTCTGCACCAGCGCGCGGATCGGGCTCGCCTGCTGCAGCTTGATGCGGAAGGACAGGCCGGGCTGCGCCAGCAGCGGCTGGAAGTCGAGCACCTTGACGATGGGATTGAAGTCGGCGATCACCAGCACGCGCTTGACGTCCGGCAAGCCTTTCAGCCTGACCGTCACCGGCACGTTCATCGAATCCTCGGCCACCTTGGGCGCCAGCACTTCGATGCGCGGATCGAAAGCCACTGGCGCATCGTTCAGATATTCGCGCTGCAGATCCGGCCAGCGCGAGGAATTCAGCGGATCGGCATCGGCCGCCTGCACGTTGCCGGCCAACGCAAGCGCGAGCCCGAGGGCCGCAATCACCTTCTTCATCGGGACAAACTCCTCCATTGCATCTTCTATATGTGTAAGCGGCGCCAGAAACCGGTCCCCGCGGAGCAAGGCAAGCAAGACGAGGACCATCGCCGCCCGCAACAGGCGGAAGGCCTCGCATCCGGCATAAAGCTTGCCGAACCTCCACCTGTTACAGACCTCGACAACTCAGTGTCCATCCCTGAAACAGTCCTGAAAAACGGGATCGACTCCCTGATTCTGCGGGAGCTTTGAACCTTCGACACCTCCATGTGCTGCCTAACCTGCAGTGCGCATCACGGCCCTGTGTCCGCTAAACAAGCGGGGCCGCGATGACGACACGACAGATCAACACTGAAAGAGGAGTCAGGATGAAAACGTTTGCCCTCAGGAACCCGGCACTGCTGATCGCGCTGGGCATCCTTGCAGCAGGCCCGGTGCACGCCGCCAAGACGGTGAGCTGGGAAGATATCGTCAACGACGACAAGACGACCAAGGACGTGCTGACCTACGGTCTGGGCATGAAGGCCCAGCGTCACAGTCCGCTCAAGCAGATCAATACGCAGACCGTCGCATCGCTGAGCCCCGCGTGGTCCTACTCCTTCGGCGGCGAAAAGCAGCGCGGCCAGGAGGGCCAGGCGCTGGTGCACGACGGCGTCATCTACATCACCGGCTCCTATTCCCGCATGTACGCCATCGACGCCAAGACCGGCAAACGTCTGTGGGCGTACGAACATCGGCTGCCGGACGACATTCGTCCGTGCTGCGACGTGGTGAACCGCGGTGCCGCCATCTACGGTGACAAGGTGTACTTCGGCACGCTGGACGCCGGCATGGTGGCCTTGAACAAGGACACCGGCAAGGTCGTCTGGTCGAAGAAGTGGGGCGATCACAAGGTCGGCTACACGATGTCGGGCGCCCCCTTCATCGTCAAGGACAAGAAGTCCGGTCGCGTGATGCTGGTGCACGGTTCGTCCGGTGACGAATTCGGCGTGATCGGCTATCTGTTTGCGCGCGACGTCGATACCGGCGAGGAAATCTGGGCGCGTCCGATGGTCGAGGGCCATATGGGTCGCCTGAACGGCAAGGACAGCACGACGACCGGCGACGCCAAGGCGCCGTCGTGGCCCGATGACCCCAGCCGCGAAACCGGCAAGGTCGAGGCCTGGAGCCATGGCGGGGGGGCCCCGTGGCAGACCGCCTCGTTCGACGTCGAACAGAACATGGTCGTGATCGGCACCGGCAACCCGGCCCCCTGGAACACCTGGAAACGGACCAAGGAAGGCGACAGCCCGACCAAGTGGCCCAGCCTGTTCACCTCCGGTCAGGCCTATGTCGATGCCTCGACCGGCGAATTGAAAGGCTTCTTCTCGCACACGCCGAACGACGCCTGGGACTTCTCCGGCAACAACTCGGTGCTGCTGTTCGAGTACAAGGATCCGAAGACCGGCAAGCTGGTGAAGGCATCGGCGCACGCCGACCGCAACGGTTACTTCTTCGTGACCGACCGCGAAAAGCTGGCCACAGGCGCCGGCTACCCGTGGAAGCAGACCGCGCTGATCGGTGCCTGGCCCTTCGTCAACGGCATCACCTGGTCCAAGGGTTTTGACCCGAAGACCGGCCTGCCGAATGTGGTCGAGAGCCAGTATCCACCGAAGCCCAAGGCCGGTGCGGACAAGGGCGAATCCATCTTCGTGTCGCCGCCCTTCCTCGGCGGCACCAACTGGATGCCGATGTCGTACAGCCCGGACACCGAGCTGTTCTACATCCCGGCCAACCACTGGGCAATGGACTACTGGACTGAGAACGTCACCTACAAGCCGGGTGCCGCCTACCTCGGCCAGGGCTTCCGGATCAAGAAGCTGTTCGACGACCACGTCGGCGTACTGCGCGCGATCGATCCGAAGACCGGCAAGATCGCCTGGGAACACAAGGAGCAGTTCCCGCTGTGGGCTGGCACGCTGACCACCGCCGGCGGCCTGGTGTTCACCGGCACCTCCGATGGCTACGTAAAGGCCTTCGACGCCAAGACCGGCAAGGAAGTCTGGAAATTCCAGACCGGCTCCGGCGTGGTGTCGGTGCCCATCACCTGGGAACAGGATGGCGAACAGTACATCGGCATCTCTTCCGGCTACGGCGGCGCCGTGCCGCTGTGGGGCGGCGACATGGCCGAGCTGACCAAGCAGGTCAGCCAGGGCGGCTCGTTCTGGGCCTTCAAGCTGCCGAAGCGCTGATCGACGGCGCGCCCCCGCCGCCCGGCGGGGGCCGGCCACTCCTCCTGCCGGCCCTGCGTGGCCGGCCTTTGCCTGGCAACTGCGATAAGGTCTCCCAAGGGTTTCCGGTGCCGTCGCGTCCGCGTCGGCCCATGACGCGCGGTTGCCAGGTTCTTTCTGTCCGGAGTCCTGGATGCGAAGACTTTTCCCCGCAACACTGCTCGTACTGCTCGGCTTGAGCACGCCAGTCGTCGCCGAAGACGCACCGACGAGCGAAACACTGGTCGTCAATGGCTGCCCGATCTGGCCCTACACCCGTTGCCCGGGTGCCGACCTGCGCCACGCCGACCTGTCGGCAAAGGACCTCGCTGGCGCCGACTTCACCGGTGCGAACATGGTGCGCGCCGACCTGCGTGCCGCCAATCTTGCCGGCGCGATACTGGACCGCGCCGATCTCAGCTCGGCCCGCCTGCAGAAGGCCAACATTCCCGCCGCCAGCCTGCGCGGCGCACGGCTGGTCGGCACGGACATGGAGTTCGCGCGCATGTTCCGCGTCAACTTCAGCTACGCCGACCTGACCGCCGCCAACCTGGAAGCAGCCCGCCCGATGTTCGCGCGCTTCCACTATGCCCGGCTGATCAACGCCAACCTGCAGGAAACCAAGTTCGGCAGCGCCGATTTCCGCAACGCCATCATGGAAGGCTGCGTGACGCGCTACACCGTCTTCCTCGACGCGAACTTCGACGACTGCAAGGGTTGTCCAGTCGATTGGTAAGCACCGTCCGCACAAGGAGATAAAAGACATGATCAGGAAAGTGGCTGCACCACTGGTGCTGGCGGCCGCACTCGGCATCGCGTCGGCATACGCAGGAGACCCTGCGATGGAGGCGCACCCGCCCAAGACCGACATTTCGGCGCTGCCGCCGGTCGGCGATGCATGGAAGGACAGCAATCCCTACCGCGGCAACACCGCCGTCGTCGATACCGGTCGCGCGCTCTACAACGAATCCTGCGCCGTCTGCCACGGCACCGATGTCAATCACAAGAACCAGGTCGGCCCCAATCTGCTGCGCCTGCACCGCGGCTGTCGCAAGGTGACCGAGCCGGAACTGCTGCCACGCTGCCTCAGCGACGTCGATCACTACTTCGTCAAGACCGTCCGCAAGGGCAAGCGGGTGCTCGACGTGCAGCACATGCCGCCGTGGGACAAGGTGCTGACGCAGGAGGCAGTGTGGGCGATCAAGACCTTCATCGAGGCCCGCATCGACGAGGACGCGCGGATCAAGACGCCGGGGAAGACCGCGGCACGCTGAACCTCACCCGCGGCAAATGAAAAAGCCGGCGCATCGCGCCGGCTTTTTCATGGTCGGAATCGAAGCGTTTCAGATCTGGAAGGTGCGCAGGCTGGCTTCGAGCTCGCGCGCCGAGCCGGCAACCGATTCGCCCTGCGACGCGGTCTGCGCCACGCCGCGTGCGTTGTCCTCGGACAGCGCGGACAACTCGCCCGCGTTGCGCAGGATGGCGTGCGCCGTGGTGTCCTGTTCGCGCATGCTGGTCGCCACTTCACCCGACTTGTTCACCAGTTCTTCCATGCGGTGCAGGATGGACTCGAAGGTTTCCACCGCGCCGCGCGAGGTGGTCACGGCGCCGCTGACGCGTTCGCTGGCCTGACCGACGCGCTCGACCGTTTCCTGAGCGTCGTGGCGGATCTTGGCGACGATCTGCTCGATGTCCGCGGTCGAACCCTGGGTGCGCTGCGCAAGCTTGCGCACCTCGTCGGCAACCACAGCGAAGCCGCGACCCTGCTCGCCGGCCCGTGCCGCCTCGATGGCCGCGTTGAGTGCCAGCAGGTTGGTCTGGTCGGAAATGTCCTTCACCACGTCGTTGATCTTGGCGATCTCTTCGGAATCCTTGACCAGGCGCTCGATCACCTGCAGCGACTCTTCCATCTCCTTGGCGATGCGGCTGACGCCCTCCATCGACACTTCGAGGTCCGTCTTGCCGCTGCGCGTGCTGTCGCCCGCGGCGCGCACGATGCTGTCCATGTCGGCCGACAGGTCGGCGACCTGGCGGGCCGAGGCGGTCATCTGCTCCATCGCCTCGGCGACGGTACGGATGCGGTCAGCCTGGCGCGAACCGGTCTCGTTGGCGGCGATGGTCAGCTTGGACAGTTCTTCAGCCGAACTGGTGAGCGTCAACGACAGGGTCGTCATCTTCTCGATCAGCTTGCGGAAAGACTTGCAGGCCTGGTTGTACTCATAGCCCAGCCAGGCAAAATCGTCCTTGCCGGACAGGCTGAGCTTGTGATTGAGCTTGCCTTCGGCAAGGCTGTGCATGGCGTTCACCAGCAGTTCGGCGCGCTGGCCGAAGCCAGTGCCGAACCAGATACCAACGCCCATGATGACAGTGGCACATACCACACCGGCTGCAATCAGTCCGGTCACTCCCGGGAACAGCATCTGCTGCGAGCCGAACACTGCGATGCAGACGACGGACGCAAAGATGGAGTGAAAAAGGAAGGCTTTGCGGATGCTCAGCATGTTCTTCATGTGTCTGTTCCCTGTTTTCGGTTCACTACATGGCCAATATCGACAGGTGCTTATAAGACTTTAGTTATACGAAAGCGCACCGTCGATCTCCTCGTAGGACCATTTACGACTGTCGGCACTGCGGACTTGAGCAGGGTGTCTGCAAAAAAGAAAAACGCCGCGCAGAACTTCACGCGGCGTCAGAACTGCGGGTGGCAGTGGTGTCAGGTACGCATCAGCTGATCATGCCCAGCGTCCGCGGCAGCCACAGCGACAGCGTCGGCCAGTAGGTCACCAGGCCGAGGAATCCCAGCATCGCGAGCAACCACGGCCAGACGGCGACCGTCAGTTCCGTGATGCCCATCTTCGTGATGCCCGACGCCACGTACAAGTTGAGGCCGACAGGCGGATGACACATGCCGACTTCCATGTTCACCACCATCATGATGCCGAAGTGGATCGGGTCGATGCCGAGCTTCACCGCCACCGGAAACAGGATGGGCGCGAAGATGAGCACGATGGACGACGGCTCCATCACATTGCCCGCCAGCAGCAGGATGACGTTGACCGCGAGCAGGAAAGCGATCGGACCTAGGCCCTGACCCAGCATCCATTCGGCAAGTGTCTGCGGGATGTTCTCGTTGGTCATGATGAAGCTGAACAGCACCGCATTAGTGATGATGTAAAGCAGCATCGCGCTCATGTTGGCCGAGTTCAGCAACACCTTGGGCACATCGCGCAGACCCATGTCGCGATAGACGAACACCGCGACAATGAAAGCGTACACCGCGCTCATGGCCGCCGCTTCCGTCGGCGTGAAAATGCCGGTGTAGATGCCGCCCATCACGACGATGATCAGCAGCAGGCCCCAGGCCGACTCGCGGAAAGCCTTCAGACGCTGTGCAGTCGTGGCTTTCGGCTGACGCGGATAGTTGTACTTGCGCGCCCGATACCAGGTGACGAAGCCGAGCACGCCAGCCAGCGCCAGGCCGGGTATGACGCCCGCCATGAACAGCGCGCCGACCGAGGTGTTGGTCGCCACCGAATACATCACCATCACGATTGAAGGCGGGATCAGGATGCCCAGCGCGCCCGAGGTCGAGATCACACCGGCGCCGAAACGGTTCGGGAAGCCCGCCTTGACCATGGCCGGCAACAGGATGGAGCCGATGGCCACAACCGTTGCCGGGCTGGAGCCGGACACCGCCGCGAACAACGCACACGCCACCACGCCGGCCAGCCCCAGACCGCCGTGCCAGTGTCCGACCAGTGAGGTCGCAAAGGCGATCATTCGCCGCGCCACCCCGCCGTGGGTCAGGAAATTGCCGGCGAGGATGAAGAACGGGATCGCCATGATCTCGAACTTCTCGATGCCGGTGAACAGCTTCAGCGCCACCGACTCCAGCGGCACCTCTGTCATCGTGAACAGGAAGGTGAGCACCGTCAGGCCGAGCGAAATCGAGATCGGCATGCCGGTCAGCATCAGCGCGAACAGCAGCGTGAAAATGATCAATGCGTTCATGTGCGCATCTCCTTGGCGGCAGTGACGATTTCGTCCTCGTCCAGCCCATCGACATGGCCGTGATCGTGATGCGGCAGTTCACCGGTGCGCAGGAAACCCACGGTCACCTGAAGGAAGCGGAAGCACATCAGGAAGGAGCCGAAAGGGATGGCCGAGTAACAATCCAGGTCGGCCATTCGAGATCGGGCGTGGTCGGGCCTTCAGGGATATCCGTCACATCCAGACCGAGGGCGCTGAACACGGCGTAATGGGCGCCGTTCTCCCAGACGAACTGCGCGCCCAACGTGCCCACCGTCGCCGTGAAGAGCGCGCCGGCGAGCAGGCCGAAGACGACGAACTTGCCGCGGTTCTTCGGACTCAACTGGTTGATCAGCACATCGACACCGACGTGTATGCCCGTACGCACGCCGTAGGCGGCACCGAACTTGGCCATCCACACGAACATGATGATCGTCAGTTCCTGCGCCCAGCTCAGGTTGATCGACAGCAGCCAGTCCTGCACGCCCGGAATGGCGTAACCAGCCAGATAACGGTGCACCACGGCGACGAACACGATGATCGTCGCGGCACCGATGAGTGTGGCGATGAGCCACTCCTCGAGGTGATCGAGAAATTTCATGGGGTCCTCCGTACGGAGAGTGAGGTCGCGGTGGCCGGAAGCACGGTCACCGCGCGGGGATTACAGCTTGGTGGGGTCGAATGCGGTTTCTTTGTAGATGTCGGCGATGATCTGCTCGCCGATGCGGCTTTCCATCTTCTTATGCACCGGCACCAGCGCCTTCTTGAAGGCCAGGCGTTCCTCCGGCGTCGGTACGTAGATCTGCGTCTTGCCGCTCTTGCGGATGCCTTCCAGCGAAGCGTCGTTTTCTTCCTTGGCGATCTTGTTCGCGTAGTCGGTCAACTCCTTCATCGCCGTCTGCAGCTGCGTGCGCACGTCAGCCGGCAGACCATCCCAGAACTTCTTGTTCACGATGACGGCGTAGCCCAGATAGCCATGATCGGTCACCGCCATGTGCTTCTGAACTTCATGCATCTTCTGCGTGTACATGTTGGAGTGCGGGTTCTCAGTGCCGTCAACCACGCCGGTCTGCAGCGCCTGGTACACCTCGGAGAAGGCCATCACCTGCGGCAGCGCACCCAGCGTGCGGATCTGCTCTTCAAGCACCTTGGACGACTGGATGCGCAGCTTCTTGCCGCGCAGGTCGGCCGGCGTCTTGATCGGCGTGTTGGCCGAGAAGGACTTGAAACCATTGTCCCAGAACGACAGGCCGACGATGCCCTTGGGTTCCAGCTTCTTCAGGATGCTGGCACCGAGCGGCCCCTGGGTCACCTTATGCAGTTCGGCGTAGTTGTCGAAGATGAAAGGCAGGTCGAACACCTCGAACTCCTTAACGCCCAGCGGGCCGAACTTGGCCAGCGACGGTGCCAGCATCTGCACCGCGCCCAGCTGCAGCGCCTCCATCTCTTCCTTGTCCTTGTACAGCTGGCTGTTCGGATACACCTCGACCTTCACCTTGCCGCCGGTCAGTTCCTCGGCGCGCTTCTTGAAGAAATCGGCCGCCTTGCCCTTCGGTGTCTCGGTCGCCACGACGTGGCTGAACTTGATCACGATGGGCTGCTGCGCCAGCGCAAACGGAGTCAGGCCGAGCGTGAGCAGGCCGAAAAGCATGGAATGAAGTTTCATGGTGTCTCCTCTTGTGTATGAAGGCCACACGGCGCGAACGGCCAATGTGATGTCTGGATTGTGGTCGGCGGGGGTGGCTGCGGCCATTGTGGATATCCGCAACCGCGCGGCCGCTGTGGAAAACCGAAGTCCCCAGCGCCACGTGTGCACTTATATGATGTGCCCATCGCACGCACCGTCGCCATGACCACCCTCCCTCACTCCTCACCGCTGCACGCGGCTTCTCACCACGCCGGTCCGGGCTGGTACTGGATGGTGCCGCGCGTGGCCATCCCGCTCTTCCTGCTGGCCATCGGCACGCTGGTGTGGTGGCTGCACCGCAACGATCTGGACGAGCAGCGCGCAACGATGATCAACGACGTGCTGTGGATGGAGCAGGACCTGCGCTTCCATCTCGACCGCAATGCCGAGCAGATGGCACAGATCGGGCGCGAGGCGGCCGACGGCCGGCTCGATGCGCGGGTGATCGAGGCACGCCAGCGCAACATGATCGCCAACGGCCACGGCCTGCTGCGCGTCAACACCATCGCGCACATCGACGGCGACGACCCGGATCTGTCCGGCCCCGCGCGGCTGGCGGAGCAGCTCGGCCGCGCCGCCTACCTGCCGCCCTACGCGACGGCCGACGGCGACGTGCATTTCGACGTGCTGGTGCCGCTGGGCGGCGGTCAGGGCTGGATGCGCGGCACCTATTCGATCGAGCAGATGCTGTCGCAATCGGTACCCTGGTGGTTCGCCGAGCGCTACAAGCTGGACGTGATCGACAACACCGAAACCGTGCTGGCCAGCAAGTCCAAGGTGGCGGCCGAACACGACGAAATGAACTATGCGCTGGTGTTCGATCCGCCCGGTCACGGCCTGCGGCTGCGTGTCACCGCCTACCGCAGCGAAACCCGTCTGTTGCCGGCGCTGCTGGTGGTGACCATCGTCGGCCTGGCGTTCACGATGCTGTGGAGTCTGTGGGCGCTGCGTCGTCACCTGGTGCGCAGGCTCGAAGCCGAACAGGCGCTGCGCGAGGAACACACCTTCCGTTCGGCGATGGAAAATTCGCTCAGCATCGGGCTGCGCGCGCGCGACCTGAGCGGCCGCATCACCCACGTGAACCCGGCCTTCTGTCGCATGGTCGGCTGGAGCGCCGAGGAACTGATGGCGATGCGCCCACCCATGCCCTACTGGGCGCCGGAAGAGGCCGAACACATCCGCGCGCTGCACGACGGCATCCTGGCCGGCGGCGCGACTTCACACGAAGCGCTGGAACTGAAGTTCATCCGCCGCAACGGCGAACGCTTCGACGTGCTCATTTCGGAGGCGCCGCTGGTCAACGCCGACGGCCGTCACGTCGGCTGGATGAGCTCGGTACTCGACATCACGGAGCGCAAGCAGGCGGAGGAGCTGTACCGGCAGCAGCAGGAAAAGCTGCAGTTCACCGGCCGCCTGATCACCATGGGCGAAATGGCATCGACGCTGGCGCACGAACTGAACCAGCCGCTGTCGGCCATTGCCAGCTACAGCACGGCCTGCCTCAACATGGTCAACAACGGCAGCGGCTCGCTGGCCGACCTGAAGGAGCCGCTGGCGAAAATGAACGCGCAGGCGCGCCGCGCAGGCACCATCATCCGCCGCGTGCATGAATTCGTCCGCCGCTCAGAGCCGAAGCGCGTCGCCTGTTCTCTGAACGACGTGGTCGAGGAAGCGCTGGGCCTGATCGAGGCTGACGCGCGCAAGCGCGACATCCGCATTTCCAGCTCGCTGGCCGGCGCCCTGCCCGCGGTCAGCGCCGACCGGGTGATGATCGAGCAGGTGTTACTGAACCTGATCCGCAACGGCATGGACGCAATGGCCGCCTGCCCGCTGGAACGACGCCGACTGCTGATACAGACCAGCGCCGACGCCGAAGGCGTGCAGGTGTCGGTGCGCGACAGCGGCAGCGGCATCCCGCCGGAAGTGGCGGACAAGCTGTTCGCCCCCTTCTTCACCACCAAGCCGGACGGCATGGGCATGGGTCTCAACATCTGCCGCTCCATCGTCGAACTGCACCGCGGCCGGCTGTGGTTCGAATCCGCAGACGGCGGCGGTACCGTGTTCATCCTGAAGCTGCCGGCCGGGGAGTGAAGCCGATGAGCCAGATCTTCATCGTCAACGACGACGAAGCCATCCGCGACGCGCTGGGCTGGCTGTTCCGCTCGCGCGGCCATACCGTGCGCACCTGGCCGTCGGCCGAGGCGCTGATCGGCAGTGGCGAGATTGCTCACTGCGGCTGCCTGCTGCTGGACATCCGCATGGACGGCATGAGCGGGCTGGAGCTGTTCGGCTGGCTGCACGAGCACGGCCACGACATGCCGGTCATCTTCCTGACCGGCCACGGCGACGTGCCGATGGCGGTCGGCGCGATCAAGCAGGGCGCCTTCGATTTCGTCGAGAAGCCGTTCAACGACAACGAACTGGTGGACCGCGCGCTGGCTGCGCTGGACATGCACCAGCAACAGCTGTCGAAGCGCGCCGCGGCGCAGGCCATCGAGGAGCGTGTCGCCCAGCTCACGCAACGCGAGATCGAGGTGATGGAGCGCGTGCTGGCCGGGCAGATGAACAAAGTGATCGCCAGCGACCTCGGCGTCACGATGCGCACCGTGGAAGTCCATCGCGCCCGAATTTTCGAGAAGATGGGCGTGCGCTCGGCTGTGGAGCTGGCGCAGGTACTGGCGGCCAGGAAGTAGCGCCGCGCACCTTCATCGCCCCTGTCGGGGTCAGAAGCCCCCTCCCACAGAACTCCGGTCCAGGCTCCGGCGGTGAGTCGGGCGCAAGCCCTTTGGGAGCGGCCTTGGCCGCGACAGGGCCGCTGCGGCCCGCTGGCTTCGACGCAGAGTGCCGTCGGGGTCAGAAGCCCCCCACGGAATCCCGGTTCCGGGATGGGGGCCGGACTAAAGACCCGCCGCGTCGTCCAGCGTCGCGGCGGCGCCGCTGCACACCATGTGCGCCAGACCGCCGCACTCGCTCAGTACATGATCGGCATAGAAGCGCGCGGTAACGATCTTGGCGCGCAGGAAATCGGCGTCGCCCTCGCCAGCGGCCAGCCGCTGCTGCGCCAGCAGGGCGCCGCGCGCAAGTTGCCAGCCGCCCGCCACGCGGCCGAACAGCATCAGCAGCGGCACGGCGCCGGCCAGCACGGCACGCACATCGCTGCGCCAGTGCGCGACGACGAAATCGACGCTGCGTTCGAGCGCCGACGCCGCCTCGCCCAACGGCACGGACAGCACCTGCAGCCGTGCGGCATCGAGCGCCGCGACGACATCGCGCATGTCGGCGATCACCGCGCGCGCGGCCGCACCGCCGTCGCGCGCGATCTTGCGGCCGACCAGATCGTTCGCCTGTATGCCGGTCGTGCCCTCGTAGATATTGGTGATGCGCGCGTCGCGCAGGTACTGCGCGGCGCCGGTTTCCTCGACATAGCCCATGCCGCCGTGCACCTGCACGCCGAGCGAGGCGATCTCGTTCGCGCCTTCGGTGCTCCAGCCCTTGACCAGCGGAATCATCAGTTCGACGAAGGCCTGGGCGCGCGTACGTTCGGCCTCGTCTGCATGGCGCGCTGCGCGGTCGCGTGCCGCCGCGGTGACCGCGGCCAGCGCGCGCATCGCCTCGACCTGCGACTTCATGCGCAGCAGCATGCGGCGCACGTCCGGGTGGCGCACGATGGCCACGCTGCCGCCGCCCTTCACGCCCGCCTCGCCGCCCTGACGCCGCTCGTTGGCGTACTCGCGAGCTTGCTGGAACGCGCGTTCCGCGACCGCGATGCCCTGCAGACCGACCGCGTAGCGCGCGGCGTTCATCATGATGAACATGTACTCGATGCCGCGGTTCTCTTCGCCGCACAGCCAGCCGGTGGCGCCGCCGGCATCGCCGAAGGCCATCACGCACGTCGGGCTGGCGTGTATGCCCAGCTTGTGTTCGAGCGACACGCAGCGCACGTCGTTGCGCGCGCCCGGGTTGCCATCGGCATCGGGAATGAACTTGGGTACGATGAACAGCGAAATGCCCTTCACCCCGTCAGGCGCACCCGGCGTGCGCGCCAGTACGAGATGCACGATGTTGGACGCCAGTTCGTGCTCGCCGAAGGTGATGAATATCTTCTGCCCGAATACGCGGTAACTGCCGTCGGGCTGCGGCTCGGCGCGGCTGCGCACCGCCGCCAGATCGGAACCGGCCTGCGGCTCGGTCAGGTTCATGGTGCCGGTCCATTCGCCGCTCACCATGCGTTCGAGGTAGAGCGCCTTCTGCTCGTCGGAACCGCACAGCGCCAGCGCCTCGATGGCGCCCGCGGTCAGCAGCGGACACAGCGAGAACGCCATGTTGGCGCCCATCACCATCTCCTGGATCTGCGCCACCACGAGGTGCGGCATGCCGGCGCCGCCGTGCGCCGGGTCGCAGCCCATGCCGTTCCAGCCGTTGTCGGCATAGGCGCGATAGGCCTCGGCGAATCCGTCGGGCATGCTGACCTTGCCGTCCTCACCCAGCTTCGCGCCAACGCGGTCACCGGTGCGATTCAGCGGCGACAGCACCTCGCCGGTGAAGCGGGCGGCCTCCTCCAGCACGGCGTCAACAACATCCGGACTCGCATCCTCGTACCCTGGCAAGGTCACCACTTCGTTCAGACCCGCCAGTTCCAGCGCAAAACGCATGTCCTGCAGCGGCGCGACGTATTCGCTCATGAGGCTCTCCTCCATCGGGCTCTGGCGGCCCTCGAAATTGATCAGTGACGGCAGCGGGCAGATGCCGCCCGCTGCGGATCAGTCCAGTGCCTGCACCAGTTGCGGAACCAGTTCGAACAGGTCGCCGACCAGACCGTAGTCGGCCACCTGGAAGATGGGCGCGTCCGGGTCCTTGTTGATGGCGACGATCACCTTCGAATCCTTCATGCCGGCCAGGTGCTGAATCGCACCGGACAGCCCGACTGCAATATAGATGTCGGGCGCGACGATCTTGCCGGTCTGGCCGACCTGATAGTCGTTCGGTGCGTAACCGGAGTCGACGGCGGCGCGGCTGGCGCCGAGTGCGGCACCGAGCCGGTCGGCCAGCGGTTCGAGCACGCTGTGATAGGCCTCGGCACTGCCCAGTCCGCGCCCGCCCGACACGACGACGCGCGCTGCACCCAGTTCCGGGCGGGCCGATTGCGACAGTTCCTGCGACACATGGGCGGACAGTCCGCTGGCCGCCGGCGGTGTCACCGCCTCGACCGGCGCGGCACCGCCGCTCGCCGGCAGCGGGTCAAAGGCGGTCGCGCGCACCGTGATCACCTTGACCGGATCCGCGCTCTGCACCGTCGCCAGCGCATTGCCGGCGTAGATCGGTCGCACGAAGGTGTCGGCCGACACCACCTCGACGATGTCCGACACCTGCGCGACGTCGAGCGTGGCCGCGACGCGGGGCATGAAGTTCTTGCCGAAGCTGCCGGCCGGTGCCAGCACGTGGCTGTGTCCGGCGGCGACCGCCAGCACCGCTGCGGCGAGGTCTTCCGCGGTGGGGTGAGCCAGATGTGCGGCATCGGCACTCAGCACCTTCGCAACACCCGGCACCGCTGCCACCGCAGCGGCTGCGCCGGCGCAGCCGCTGCCAGCGACCAGCACGGTGATGTCGCCGCCGATCTTCGCCGCGGCAGCCAGGGTGTTCAGCGTGGCGGGGCGCAGGCCGGCGTTGTCGTGTTCTGCAATGACCAGAATGCTCATATGGGGCTCCTCAGCGCAGCACTTTGGCTTCGTCGCGCAACTTCGCGACCAGTTCGACCACCGAGGCCACCTTGATGCCGGCCTGACGCTTCGGCGGCTCGGCCACCTTCAGCGTTTTCAGGCGCGGCGCGACATCGACGCCCAGTTCGTCCGGCGTCACCGTGTCGAGCGGCTTCTTCTTCGCCTTCATGATGTTGGGCAGGCTGGCGAAGCGTGGTTCGTTCAGCCGCAGGTCGGTGGTGACCACCGCCGGCAGCGCCACACTGACGGTTTCCAGGCCGCCATCGATTTCACGCGTCACGGTCGCCCGACCGTCGGCGACGCCGACCTTGGATGCGAAGGTGGCCTGCCCCCAGCCGAGCAGCGCAGCCAGCATCTGGCCGGTCTGGTTGGCGTCGTCGTCGATCGCCTGCTTGCCGCAGATCACCAGCTGCGGCTGTTCGCGACCGGCCACCGCCTTGAGCAGCTTGGCCACCGCCAGCGGTTGCAGTTCGACATCGGTATTCACATGGATCGCGCGGTCGGCACCCAGCGCCAGCGCAGTGCGCAGCGTATCGACGCAGCCGGCGACGCCGCAGGAGACCGCGACCACCTCGGTCGCCACGCCCGCCTCCTTCAGCCGCACCGCCTCTTCCACCGCGATCTCGTCGAACGGATTCATCGACATCTTCACGTTCGCGGTTTCAACGCCGCTGCCATCGGCGGCAACGCGGATCTTCACGTTGTAATCGATCACCCGTTTGACCGGGACCACAATCTTCATGCCTGTGCCTCCTGTGTGCCGCTCACGGTTGCACGCACCCATACGGATGCGTATGTTCAGTCCATACGCTAGCGTATGCTTCACTTCGAGGTGAACAACGCCGCAGGAATACCGCCATGCCCGACACCGCCGCCCGCCCACAGACCGACCGCGACACCTGGGTGCGAGCGGCCACCCAGACCCTGGCCGACAGCGGTGTCAACGGCATACGGGTAGAGACGCTGGCGCGCGGTCTCGGCCTGACCAAGGGCAGCTTCTACTGGCACTTCAAGGACCGCCGCGCCCTGCTCGATGCCGTGCTGGAGCACTGGCGCGACGGCCGCATCGACGACATCCGCAACCGCACGCAATCTGCGCCCGGCGACGAGATCGCGCAACTGCAGCATGTGATCGACACCTACAGCCTGGCGCGCAACCGCCGCGGCATGCAGGTCGAACTGGCGCTGCGCGACTGGGCGCGCCACGACCAAGCGGCGCGCGCCGCCGTCAACGAAGTGGACAGCGTGCGTCTGGAATGCGCTGCAGCGCTGTTCCGCGCCGCCGGCTGCGACGCCGACGAAGCGATCAATCGCAGCCTGCTGCTGTATGCCTATGTGTTCGGCCTGGGCATGATGGATGTTCCGCGGGACACGGCGCGACCGGCGGCGGCACGCCAGTTCATCGCCAACCTGATCACGGGTCGTTGATATTTTGCAAAACAATGCCGCGCGGCCGTCATCGTTCGCACGGGATAATTGATGCAATGCCGCATCCGTGCGGGCCTACAACAGAACAGAACGCAGAAAGGAAAACCGATGTCCTTCCCGGCACCCGAAATCTTCAAGGCCTACGACATCCGCGGCATCGTGGACAAGACGCTGACCGCCGACGCGGTGCGCGCCATCGGCCACGCACTGGGCTCCGAGGCGGTGAAGCGCGGTCAGCGCACCATCGCCGTCGGCCGCGACGGCCGCCTGTCCGGCCCTGAACTGGCGGGTGCGCTGGCCGAAGGCATCAATGCCGCCGGCGTCGATGTGCTGGATATCGGCTGCGTGCCGACGCCGCTGTCCTACTTCGCCGCCTTCGATCTCGGCACCGACAGTGCGGTCAGCGTGACCGGCAGCCACAACCCGCCCGACTACAACGGCCTGAAGATGGTGCTGGGCGGTCAGACGCTTTACGGCGACATGATCCAGGACCTGCGCCGCCGCATCGTCAACAACGATCTGGTGCACGGCCAGGGCACCACCCGCCACGCCGACGTGCGCGACACCTACATCACCCGCGTCACCGGCGACGTGAGGCTCAAGCGCCGGATGAAGGTGGTGATCGACTGCGGCAACGGCGTCGCCGGCGACATCGCACCGCGCCTGTTCGAAGCGCTGGGCTGCGAAGTGGTGCCGCTGTTCTGCGAAGTGGACGGCAATTTCCCGAACCACCACCCAGACCCGTCCAAGCCGGAAAACCTGGAAGACGTGATCCGCGTGCTGGCCGCTGGCGACGCCGAAATCGGCCTCGCTTTCGACGGCGACGGCGACCGCCTGGGCGTGGTCACCCGCGACGGCGAAATCATCTACCCGGACCGTCAGCTCATGCTGTTCGCCGCCGACGTGCTGTCGCGCCAGCCCGGCGCGCAGATCGTCTATGACGTCAAATGCACCCGCCTGCTGGCACCGTGGATCCGCGAACACGGCGGCGAGCCGGTCATGTGGAACACCGGCCACGCGCTGATCAAGGCCAAGCTGAAGCAGAGCGGCGCCGCGCTGGCGGGCGAGATGAGCGGTCACATGTTCTTCAAGGAGCGCTGGTTCGGTTTCGACGACGGTCTGTACGCCGGTGCCCGTCTGCTGGAGATCCTGTCTGCGGCGCCGGACGGCAACGCGGTGCTGAAGGCGCTGCCGACCGCCACCTCGACGCCCGAACTGAACCTGAAGATGAACGAGGGCGAACCGCACGCGCTGATCGCCGAGATGCAGAAATCGGCGGTTTTCGACGGCGCCCGAGACATCATCAAGATCGACGGCCTGCGCGTCGAATACGCCGACGGTTTCGGGCTGATGCGGGCATCGAACACGACGCCGGTGGTCGTGCTGCGGTTCGAGGCGGACGACGCCACGGCGCTCGAACGCATCCAGGCGGATTTCCGCCGCGTGCTCGGCAGCGCCCGCCCGGACCTCGCCCTGCCCTTCTGAACGCACCGTTCCCCGGCGCCCGGTCGGGCGCCGGTTTCCGGCGCTCGGCCGAAGCCGTCATCGCCATGAAATAAACCCCGCTCGCACCCTAAATGTGGCGGCCGGAATGCCGACAACAGAAGCATGCTCACTGCCGCCACAAACAACATCTATGTAGGCCGCCAGCCCATACTGGACCGGAGCCAGGCGCTCTACGCCTACGAGTTGCTGTTCCGCTCCGGGAACGTCGAACAGGCCGAATTTCACTGCGACGTCAGCGCCACCGCGCGGGTGATCACCTCGGTGTTCAACGAACTCGGTCTCGAACAGGCGCTGGGCGACGCTTTCGGTTTCATCAACGTCAGCGAGGACATGCTGATGTCCGAGGCGCTCGAACTGCTGCCGGCGGACAAGATCGTCATCGAACTGCTTGAAACCGTTCCGCCAAAGCCTGCAGTCATCGCGCGGGCGCGCGAACTGGTGCGCAAAGGCTTCCGGCTGGCGCTCGACGACGTGCTCGATCTGGAAGAGAACTACAAGCCTCTGATCGAGATCGCTTCCTTCATCAAGATCGACCTGCTGGGCGTCGCCCCCGACGCGCTGCCCGATCTGGTCGAACGCTTCCGGCCCTACTCGGCCAAGCTGCTGGCCGAAAAGGTCGACAGCGCCGAACAGGCCCGGCGCTGCCACGAACTCGGGTTTGCCTATTTCCAGGGCTATTTCTTCGCCCGCCCGAGCGTGCTGAGCACCCGCACGCTGAGCGCAGGCGAAACGACCCTGCTGCGCCTGCTCGGCATGGTGATCGGCGACGCCGACACGTCGGCAATGGAACCGCTGATCAAGCAGGAGCCGGCGCTGCTGGTGAACCTGATGCGCATCACCAATTCGGTCGGCAGTGGCAGCAAGCGTCAGATATCGACCGCACGCGAGGCGATCACGCTGCTCGGTCGCCGTCAGCTGCAGCGCTGGCTGCAGCTGCTGTTGTTCTGTACGCAGGGCAGCGGCAAGGCGCACACGCCGCTGCTCAACATGGTGGCGACCCGCGCACGCACGATGGAACTGCTGGCCGAGCGCTGCGACATGCGTGACGGCGACCCCGACAGCGCTTTCCTGACCGGCATCCTGTCACTGCTGCCGGCGCTGCTTGGCGTGTCAATGGACGAAGTGCTGAAGACGCTGACTGTCGATCGCAGCATCCACAGCGCGTTGACCGACGGCTCGGGCACGCTGGGCTCACTGCTCCGGCTGCTGCGCTGCTGGGAGGAAGACGCCACGACCGACTTCGCCGCCACGCTGGCCGCTCTGCCGCCGCTGAGCGGCGAAGATTTCACCGTTGCCGTGTCCGAAGCCATGGGGTGGGCCGCCGGCCTCGGACAATGACTGCCGGAAAGACGCAGCAATGATTTCCCGTACACATGCCATCGAACGCCTGTTCGCCGCGGCTGGCCAGTTGCCGAGCATTCCGCGCGTCGTGCAGAAGATGATCGAGACACTGCGCGACGAAGACGCCGATCTGCTGCCACTGATCGGTGAGATCCGCACTGATCCGACCATTTCCGCGCGTGTGCTGAAACTTGCCAACTCGGGCTACTACGGCAGCCGCCGTGCAGTGGGGTCGATCGACGAGGCGGTGTCGCTGATCGGCACGCGCGCGATGCGCACGCTGGTGATCTCGGCCGGCGTCAGCATCAGTTTTCCCAAGGTGCCGGGCGTCAACCTGCAGTCGTTCTGGCGTCACGCACTGCTGACCGCGTCGATCACATCGCAGCTGGCGCGACGCGCCGGCGAGAACGCCGAGCGCGCCTACAGCGCCGGTCTGATGCTGCGCGTCGGCCAGCTGATGATCCACATCGCCTTCCCGCGCGTCGCCGACGAAATCCTGCGCGAATGTCAGGGGCTGGGCATGAGCGAGCGCGCGACGGTGGAACAGCACAAGCTGAACACCCATCACTGCGAGGTCGGCGCCGAACTGGCAATGCGCTGGAACTTCCCGGACGATATTGCAGCCGCGCTCGAGTACTACTGCCAGCCGCGCAATCCGGACGCCAGTCTGCTCGCCCGTCTGGCCCATCTGGCCGCGCAGTGCGCCTTCGAACTCGAACAGCAGACTGCGCCCGAGGACATCGTGCAGCGGCTCGACAACACGGTGACCGACATGTGCGGACTCGACCCCGCCGGCATCCTGCAGGACATCCGCAGCTGCGCCGAGCGTGCGGCCGGTGACCAACAGGCGGACTGAAGGCGCCACGCCCGCGCTGCAATGAAAAATGCCGCCCGCGGGCGGCATTTTCGTTACGGCGTTCAGCGCATCTTCGGATTCAGCGTGCCGCGGTTGTAGTCCTTGTCGCCGGGCAGGATGGTGCGGGTGCCGAACCAGCCGCCCTGCGCACCTTCCGGTCGCAGATGATTCTGCGGGTAGGTGTCGGCCACCTTCTTCGCCTCGGCCTGCTTCGCCGCATCGACGAAGCGCCAGCGGCCGTCCGGCATCAGTTCGACCTTTTCGCCGGCGGCGGTGGTCGCCTCGATCACCGCGCCCTCGCCGGCCAGCGCGCACGCCGAAGCCAGCGCCATCAGCAACACTGCTGCGATTTTCATCCGAGCTTTCCTTCCACCCATTTGCCGACACCGGCCAGCGCCGCCGGCAGGTTGTCCGGCTGGGTGCCGCCCGCCTGCGCCATGTCCGGCTTGCCGCCGCCCTTGCCGCCGACCTGCGCAGCAACGAAATTGACCAGTTCGCCCGCCTTCACCTTCGCCGTCAGATCCGGCGTGACACCGGCGATCAGGCTCACCTTGCCGTCGCTCACCGCGGCCAGCACGATGGCGGCCGAGCCGAGCTTGTCGCGCAGCTTGTCCAGCGTTTCGCGCAGCGCCGGCACGTCGGCACCTTCCATCACCGCGGCCAGAACCTTGGCGCCGCCGACCGCAACCGCCTGCGCCGCCAGCTCGTCGCCCTGGCTGGCGGCGAGCTTGCTCTTCAGGCGGGCGATCTCCTTTTCCAGCGCGCGCACGTTGTCGATCACCTGGGCGATCTTGGCCGGCAGCTCATTGGCCGGCGCCTTGAACGCGGCGGCCGCTTCCGACACCAGCCTGTCCTGACGCTGCACGAAGGCCACCGCGTTCTCGCCGGTGATGGCCTCGACGCGGCGGATGCCGGCGGCCACACCGGCTTCGACCGTGATCTTGAACAGGCCGATGTCGCCGGTGCGCGCCACGTGAGTGCCGCCGCACAGTTCGCGCGACGAACCGATGTCCAGCACGCGCACCTCGTCGCCGTACTTCTCGCCGAACAGCATCATCGCGCCCGACTTCTGCGCGTCCTCGATCCCCATTACGCGCGCCTGGGTGGCGGCGTTGGCGAGAATCTCTGCATTGACGATGCGCTCGACGCGGGTGATCTCGTCGTCGGTCATCGGCGCGGTATGCACGAAGTCGAAACGGGTCTTGTCGGCGTTGACCAGCGAGCCCTTCTGCTGCACGTGATCACCGAGCACCTCACGCAAGGCCTTGTGCATCAGGTGAGTGACCGAATGGTTGCGTGCGGTCGCGGCGCGGGCGCGCACATCGACGCGCGCGCTCACGCTGTCGCCGACCGCGATGCGGCCGGTACCGACGACGCCGTGGTGACCGAACACCGCGGCCTGTATCTTCAGCGTGTCCTCGACCTTGAAGATGCCCTGTGCCGCGCGCAGTTCGCCGCGGTCGCCGACCTGACCACCAGATTCCGCATAGAACGGGGTTTCGTCGAGCACCACGACGCCCAGTTCGCCCTCGTGCAGTTCGCTCACCGGCGCGCCGTCGCGGTATAGCGCCACCACCTTGCCGGCCGCGTCCAGCGTGTCGTATCCGCGGAAAGTGGTCTGTACGCCGTCGTACTCCAGCGCGGTCGCCATCTTGAACTTGCCGGCGGCGCGCGCCTGTTCCTTCTGTCGCGCCATCGCGGCGTCGAAGCCTTCGGTATCCACCGTCACGCCGCGCTCGCGGCAGATGTCGGCGGTCAGGTCGAGCGGGAAGCCGTAGGTGTCGTGCAGCTTGAATGCGGTTTCGCCGTCCAGCGCGGCGCCCTGCGCCAGCGCGGCCAGTGCCGATTCAAGGATGTCCATGCCGTTGGCGATGGTCGCAAAGAAGCGCTCTTCCTCCTGTCGCAGCACGTCCATCACCTTCTGCTGCGCTGCCGCCAGATCCGGGTAGGCAGCGCCCATCTGCGCCACCAGGTCCGGCACCATGCGGTGGAAGAAGGCGGCGCGCGCGCCCAGCTTGTAGCCGTGGCGGATGGCGCGGCGGATGATGCGGCGGAGCACGTAGCCACGACCTTCGTTGCCCGGGATGACGCCGTCGGCGATCAGGAAGGAACAGGCGCGGATGTGGTCGGCCAGCACCTTCAGCGACGGATTGTCGAGGTCGGTGGTGTGCGTTTCACGCGCGGCCGCCGCGATCAGCGCAACGAACAGGTCGATCTCGTAATTGCTGTGCACGCCCTGCAGCACGGCGGCGATGCGCTCCAGACCCATGCCGGTGTCCACGCTGGGCTTGGGCAGCGGATGCAGCACACCCGCCTCGTCGCGGTTGTACTGCATGAACACGTTGTTCCAGATTTCGATGAAACGGTCGCCGTCCTCGTCCGGCGAACCCGGCGGCCCGCCCGGAATGTGCGCGCCGTGGTCGTAGAAGATTTCGGTACACGGGCCACAGGGGCCGGTGTCGCCCATCATCCAGAAGTTGTCCGAGGCGTAGCGCGCGCCCTTGTTGTCGCCGATGCGGATGACGCGCTCGGCCGGCACGCCGATCTCTTTCGTCCAGATGTCGAAGGCTTCGTCGTCTTCGGCATAGACGGTGATCGTGAGCTTGTCTTTCGGCAGCTTGAACACCTCGGTCAGCAGCTCCCACGCAAACGCGATGGCGTCGCGCTTGAAGTAGTCGCCGAAGCTGAAGTTGCCCAGCATTTCGAAGAAGGTGTGGTGACGCGCGGTATAGCCGACGTTTTCCAGATCGTTGTGCTTGCCGCCGGCGCGCACGCATTTCTGCGAGGTGGTGGCGCGGTTGTAGCTGCGCTTGTCGAAGCCGAGGAACACGTCCTTGAACTGGTTCATGCCGGCGTTGGTGAACAGCAGCGTCGGGTCCTCGTGCGGCACCAGCGAGCTGGAAGCCACGATCTGGTGGCCCTTGGAAGCGAAGAAATTCAGGAAGGCGGAGCGGATATCGGCGCTGTTCATGGTCGGCAATCAGGATTTCAGGGCGCGCGCTGCGGCGCGAAAACAGTCGCGGATTCTAGCATTCGCGCCGCCGCCGGCCCGATGGCCGTAGCAGCGTTCAGGCGACGGCAGGCTCCGCACTGACGCCGGCCACCTCGGCGACGATGCGACAGGAACGCAGGCGCAGCGCGAAGTCGTGGATATCGGTCACCACCATCAGTTCGTCGGCGCCGGTGCGCTCGACCAGCGACGCAAGGCCGCGGCGCACGGTATCGGGCCCGCCGACCACCGCTTCGGCGAGGAAGGCATCGACCGACGCCTTCTCGTGCCCGGCCCACAGCGGCGTCATGTCGGCCACCGGCGGGCGCAGCCGCAGCGATTCGCCACGCAGCAGCGCCAGCACGCGCTGCTGCGTCGAGGTGGCGAGCCAGCGTGCCTCGTCGTCGCTGTCGGCGGCCACCACCGGCACACCCAGCATCAGGTGCGGGCGGTCGAGCACGGCTGACGGCCGGAACAGTGCGCGGTACATGCGGGCCGCCTCCAGCATCATGCGCGGTGCGAAATGGGCGGCGAAGGCATAGGGCAGGCCCAGCTGGGCCGCCAGCTGCGCACTGAACAGGCTGGAGCCGAGCAGCCACACCGGCACTTCGGTGCCTTCGCCCGGCATCGCACGCACGGCCTGACCCGGCTGCGCCGGGGCCAGCAAGTCACGCAGCTCTGCCACCTGCTCCGGGAAGTCGTCGCCGTTGCTCGACAGATCGCGGCGCAGCGCACGCATGGTCGCGCGGTCGGCGCCCGGCGCTCGGCCGAGACCCAGATCGATGCGCCCCGGGTACAGCGTCGCCAGCGTGCCGAAGTTTTCCGCCACCACCAGCGGCGCGTGATTGGGCAGCATGACGCCGCCCGAGCCGACACGGATGCGCGAGGTCTGGCCGGCCACGTGGCCGATCAGCACGGCGGTCGCCGCGCTGGCGATGCCGTCCATATTGTGGTGCTCGGCCAGCCAGTATCGCTGGAAGCCGAGCTGCTCGACGTGGCGCGCCAGTGCGACGGATTCCTGCAGGGCATCAGCCACGCTGCCGCCGTGGCGCACCGGCACCAGATCGAGCATGGACAGTGGAATGGTGAACGGTTCGGACATCGGGACTCCAGCTTGAAAGTACTGCGGTGAAGGCGGGCGTCGGCGCGGCGCGCCCTGCCTACGCTGCTCGCCGGCATGTCAGTGGATATCGGGGCGGCGCGAAAGTTTGCAAGCACGCGCCGGCCCGGTATCGTCGGGCCTGCCGCCAGCGCGCGCGTACCCGCCCCAGTCACATCGACCCGCGAATGGAGGATGACCGCCGTGACCGCCTCTTCGAACACTGCACAGCGCTTCATTCTCGCCCTCGACCAGGGCACCACCAGTTCGCGCGCGCTGGTGTTCGACGCCAACGGCCGCGTCGTCGCGATGGCTCAGCGCGAACTGCCGCAAAGCTATCCGCAACCGGGCTGGGTCGAGCACGACGCGCTGCGCATCTGGACCGACACACTCGCCTGCGCGCACGAAGCCCTGCTGCGCGCCGCGGTGAAGGCAGACGGAATCGCCGCCATCGGTATCACCAACCAGCGCGAAACCGTGCTGCTGTGGGAGCGCGCAACAGGCACCCCGCTGGCGCCGGCCATCGTCTGGCAGGACAGGCGCACCGCCGACACCTGCGACCGCCTGCGCGCCGACGGCCACGAGGACTTCGTACGCCACCGGACCGGACTGGTGCTCGACCCCTACTTCTCGGCCAGCAAGATCGCCTGGCTGCTCGACCACGTACCGGGCGCGCGCGAACGGGCGGAACGCGGCGAACTGGCCTGCGGCACGATGGACAGCTGGCTGGTGTGGCAACTCACCGGCGGTCGCCGTCACATCACCGATCTCACCAACGCCAGCCGTACCCAGTTGCTGGACATCCGCAGCGGGCGCTGGGATGACGAGCTGCTGGCGCTGTTCCGCGTGCCGCGTGCGCTGCTGCCCGAGGTCGTGCCTTCCAGCGGCCTGCTGGCCGAAACCGACGCCGCGCTGTTCGGCCGCGCGCTGCCGGTGAGCGGCATCGCCGGCGACCAGCAGGCGGCGCTGTTCGGCCAGGGCTGCAGCATGCCCGGTCTGGCGAAGAACACCTATGGCACCGGCTGCTTCATGTTGATGCACACCGGCCGCGAAGTCATCGCCTCGCGCCACGGCCTGCTCACCACCTGCGCCGCGCAGACGACAGACGCGATCGAGTACGCGCTCGAAGGCAGCGTTTTCGTGACCGGCGCCTTGGTGCAGTGGCTGCGCGACGGCCTCGGACTGATCAACCGTTCGTGCGACGTCGAGGCGCTGGCTGCGAGCGTGCCGGACAGCGGCGGCGTGACCGTCGTGCCGGCTTTCACCGGGCTCGGCGCACCGCACTGGTCGGCCGCTGCGCGCGGAACGATGTTCGGCCTCAGCCGCGGCACGACACGCGCGCACATCGCGCGCGCGGCGCTCGAATCGATCGCGCTGCAGACGCTCGACGTGATGCGGGCGATGGAAGCCGACGCCGGCGCCGCGCTGCGCGAATTGCGCGTCAACGGCGGCGGTACCGCCAACGCATTGCTGATGCAGATGCAGGCCGACCTGCTCGGCTGCCCGGTGCGCGTGGCGCCGACACAGGAAACGACGGCACTCGGTGCGGCAATGCTGGCGGCGCGCGGCTGCGGTGTTGACATGTCGACACCGGAAGGCGACGGCCGCATCTTCGAGGTCAGGAAAACGGACCTTTACGATCACCTGGCGCCGCGTTGGCAGGCCGCCATCGCCGCCACACTGGCCTACGCGCGCGCAGCCGGCTGAGCGGCGCTTACGCGTCGGCCGCCCCCTCCGATGCGCCCAGCCCCCACTTCATCGCCAGCCGCACCAGATCGATGTCGGTGCGCGTGCCGAGCTTGGCCTTGATCTGGTAGTGCGTGTTCTGCGCGGTCTTAGGGCTGATGTGCAGCGCCTGGCCGATCTCGTCGGCCGAGCGGCCGTCGAGCAGCATGCGCAGCACCTCGAATTCGCGCGGCGACAGCGCGTCGAGCGGATTGTCGGCGTCGTTCAGCAATGCCAGCGCCAATTCTGGCGCGATGTCCGGGCTGAGCACACGGCGGCGGGCCGCGACCTGATAGACCGCATCGATCAGCACGTCGGGCGCGCAGCTCTTGGTGACGTAACCAAGCGCACCGGCGCGCAGCGCCTGCGACGCGAACAGCGGGTCGCGGTGCATGCTGAACACCAGGATGCGCGCACGCGCGTCGCGCTGCACGAGCCGGCGCACCAGTTCGACGCCACCCATGTCGGGCAGCCCGAGATCGAGCACGACGACATCCGGCTGCACCGCGCGGAAGGCGGTCAGCGCCTCGTTCGCGGTGGCCGCTTCGGCCTCGATGCGCAGGTCGGCGCGACGTTCGAGCAGGCGCCGGTATCCCTCGCGCACCACGGCGTGGTCATCGACCAGAAGCAGACGGATCATGCGGGCACCTCCTGCAGGTTGGCGGCCGGGCTCGGCCGTCCGGCGTCGGCCGGCACGATGACTTCGACGCGCAGGCCGCCCTCGTCGCGCAGCGTCAGCGTCAGCCGGCCGCCCAGCGCCTGCACGCGCTCGCGCATGCCGAGTACGCCGAGCCCGCCGTCGAAGGTCGCCCCGGGTTCCGAGCGGCCGTCGTCGTTGACGCACAGCCGCAGTTCGTTGCCGTCGCAGCGCAGGGTCACCGCGATGTGGCGCGCGTCGGCGTGCTTCTGCGCATTGGTCAGGCTTTCCTGGACGATGCGGTAGAGGCTCACGTTCAGGTTATCGGCCAGTCCGCCGACGTCGCCGTCTATCTTCAGCGTGTGCAGGCAGCGGCCGTGACTGCTGCGGTTGCGGCTGTCGATCAGCTGTTCCAGGCTGGCCGCCAGGCCGAAGGCTTCCAGCCCAACCGGCCGCAGTTCGCGCAGGATGAGCTGCAGCACTTCCATCATGTGCGCGGTAATGCGCGAAATCGCCTCAGCGCTGGGCGTCAGCGCCGGCAGCTGGTCGTGCGCCAGCTCGCGCGCATAGGCCGCTTCGGCCTGTATCGAGGTGAGGCACTGCCCCAGCTCGTCGTGCAGTTCGCGCGCCAGCCGGCGCCGCTCTTCCTCGCGCACTTCGAGCAGCCGGCGCGCCAGTTCGCGCTGCTCGCCCATGGTGTGTTCAAGTCGCTGCGCAAGGTGGTTGAACACGTCACTGATGCGCTGCAGCTCGATCAGTTCGAAGGAGGGCAAGCGCACCGACAGGTCTCCCGCCTCCATACGCCCGAGTCCGCGCAGGATGTCGTCGGTCGGCCGCAGCACGCGGCGCACCGGCAGATAGACCAGCACGTTGAGCAGCAGCACACCGGCGGTGATGATCAGCAGGTTGCGGATGTCCGACCACACCGACTGGGCGACGCTGGCGAAATTCGGCGTCACCGTCAGTTCGCCCACCTTGATGCCCGGATACTTGCCGACCGGCCCGATATAGCGCGCCTCCTCGCCGACCACGCTGCGCATCAGCGACGCCGGCAGCCAGCGCGGCGCCTCGGCGTCGCCGAAGCAGCGCTGCACCACCGGCCGGCTGTAGATATCGGTCACCGCTGCACAGAAGTGCACCAGCCGCCCTATCCCTTCCAGCCCGGTCAGTTCGATGCCGTGCAGATCGCGCACGAAGGGCGGCGTCGCGCGCGCGATTTCGGTTTCGATCAGCTGCTTCATCGTGCCGCCGGTGCGCGGCAGGTCGGCGTGTAGGCGGTCGCGGGTCTGTTTCAGCGTGACGGCAATCGCGCAGAGCAGCAGCACGAGCGCGAACAGCGTGATGCGCAGCAGCAGGATGCGCTTGAGGTTGACGCGTTTCATCGGCAGGGACAATCGAGAGGGTGACCGGGGCACGCTGTCGGCGAACAGGGCGGCAGCGGCGGCAATGATAGGCCGGACGCCCGGAACGCACTGCGGGCAAATTGACTGGCTGGCCCGCTGCAGAACGCCGGTGCCTGCAGTCGGGCCGGCATCTAAGCTCCACCCACCTCACCAACGGAGTCTGCCGATGCCCGCCCTGCCCTTCGCCACCGCACTGATCGTCGCCGTCTGCGCCTTCGCCAGCACGCACGCCGAGGCGCGCGACCTCGCTGAAGTCCGCTCAAGCGGCACATTGCGCATCGGGGTCTACAAGGATTTCTCGCCCTACGCCGACGCCGGGCGCGGCATCGACGTTGACCTCGGCCGCGCGCTGGCCGAGCGGCTGGGCGTGAAGGCCGACGTGCGCAGCTACGACGCCGACGAGAACATGAACGACGACCTGCGCAACATCGTCTGGAAAGGCACCGTCCTCGGCCCGGGCGTGTCCGACGTGATGATGCATGTGCCGGTCGATGCGACGATGAGTGCACGCAATCCGCAGGTGAAGATCTTCGGCGCATACCACCGCGAAACCCTGGCCGCCATCCGCTCGACAGAGCTGCTGCCCAAGCTCGACGCGGTGACCGACATCGACGGTCAGGCGCTGGGGGCGGAGAGCGAATCCATCATGTCGATGGCGCTGCTCTCCTCGAACGCGGGCCGGCTGCGCAGCCAGGTGCAGCATTTCCATTCGATGGACGACGCCCGCCGCGCACTGGAAGAGGGCCGGATTGCCGGCTTCTTCGGCATGCGCAGCCAGGTCGAACCGATGATGGCCGCCACTGGCAAGCGCTTCACGATGAGCATGCCGCCGCCGCTGCCCGGCCTGCCGCAGGCTGGATGGGCGCTCGGCCTGGCGGTCGGCGCCGACGACGAGGCGCTCGCGCAGGCGCTGCAGTCGGCACTCGCGGAACTCGAACGCGACGGCACGCTGGACCGCATCTTCAAGCAGCACGCGGTCACCCGCATGCCGCCGCTGTAGGCGTCAGGTCAGCAGATCGAGCCGGTCGGTGAACAGTCCGCTGACGCCGGCCGCGACCAGCGCCGCTGCACGCGCGGCGTCGTTCACCGTGTAGCAGAGCAACGGCACGCCGGCCGACACGATGTCGCGCATGCTGTCGGCGCTCAGCCGGCTGTGGTCGCAGTGCAGCGACACCGCTTCGTGCGCGTGCATCTGTGCACGCCAGTCCTCGGGCACCTCTTCGAACAGCAGGCCGCGCGGCAACTGCGGCGCGACGCGACGCGCGGCGTCGAGCGCCGGAAAGTCGAAGGAGGACAGCAAGGGGGGGCGGCGGTCGGCGGGCCAGCGCGCCGCGATCAGACGGGCCGCCGCTTCGCCCGTCGCCTGCTCGAAACCGCGGGCAGGCTTGATTTCGATATTGGCGTCCAAATCCAGCGCCAGCAGAAGGTCGAGTGCCTGTTCGAGCGAGGGCAGGCGTTCGTCGGCGAAGGCAGGACCATGCCAGCTGCCGGCGTCGAGTCGCTGCAGGGCTGCGAAGTCGTGCTCGCAGACGCGGCCATCGCCGTCGGTCGTACGCTCCAGCGTTTCGTCGTGAATCAGCAGCGGCACGCCGTCGCGACTGAGCATCACGTCGAACTCGACCATGCGGAAACCCGCCGCCGCGCCGATACGGATGGCGGCCAGCGTGTTCTCGGGTGCGGCGGCCCCGCCGCCGCGGTGGGCGATCCACAGCGGCCAGGGCCAGGTGCTCACGACTGCGCCAGTACCTCGCGCGCCTCGCGCGCCACGTCGTCGTCGGTCAGCCAGGCAATGGCCGACAGCAGCTCGATCGACTGCCCGGCGGCCACGCCCTCCTTCACCCACTTCTCGATCGCCCGCACACGGGCGGCGTCATCGAGCGCGAGCAGCTTGAGCAGCGGCTCTCGCACCGACGCGTCCTCGCGCGCTGCGCGGATCAGCAGGACAAGCTGGTCGCTGCCGCACATGGCCCCACCCTCTGTACTGCGGTATCGAGAACGGCCTTGGCCGGCTTGCGGTCGGCCCACAGCTCTTCCAGCTCCTCATCGAGCACGGCGCGCACCTTCGGGTTGTCGGCCACCGGGCTCTGGTGCGACTCGGCGGTGCCCGGCTTGCTCGAAAGCTGACGCAGCGCCACGCGCGCCACGCCGTCTATCGTCGGCGCGTTGACCGGGCTGATCGCCACCATGCCGGCACGGTTCAGCGGAATGAAGCCGGTGGCGCGCGCCCACTGCGCCTGTCGGTCCGGGTCCAGCACGAAGGTGACGAAGCGTGCGATGGTCTGCGTTTCGCTCGCGCTGCGGCCGGCACTCACCCACAGACTGGCGCCGTCGGCCAGCGTGTGACGCGGCGCCTGGCGGATGTCGTCGTGGTAGGGCAGCGCCGCGACACCGACTTCGAACTTGGCGTCGCGCTTGATCTGCGGCCAGGCCGACGAACGCGCGGTGAGCACCTGGCACTGACCGCCGGAGAACATCGGTACCGCCTCATCGCCACGGCCGAAAATGTGCAGGTAGCGGCTCTTGTACCAGGACGACATCAGCGCCAGGTGCTTCACCTGCACCAGGCCGTTGATCGCCAGCGCCTCGCCCTTCTTGCCGTTCTTGCGGGCGAAGGGCTCGTTGTGCCAGGCGCTGATGTTGTTGACGTGGATCTGCGTCGGCCGTGCGCTCGTGTAGGGGCAGGCATAACCGCCGTCGCGCAGTTGGCCGAGTGCGGCCTGCAGCGTGAACCAGTGGTCCGGCGGCGCGGCCGGGTCGAGGCCGACGCGAGCGAAGGCGTCCTTGTTGTAGAACATGACCGGCGTGGTAAGACCGATCGGTAGCGCATTCAGACGGCCCTTGGTTCCTGCGAGGTAAGGCGGCATCGGCGCCGGGATCGGCACGGTAGCGAACTTCTCCTTCGCCTTGGTCATCACCTCGTGCAGCGGCGTGTAACGCGGCTTGCCTTCGAGGAAGAGCTGGCGCGCCTCGTCGTCGAGCACCTGCATCGCCGGCGGCTTCTCGCCGGTGCCGCCCAGCGGCGCCAGCACGATCTTCTGCTTGCCCTTGCCACTGGCGTTGAATTCATCGACCAGCGTCTGCAACGCGGACGCGCCGGCTTCGTCCAGCCCGTGCGCCAGTTCGATCTCCGCCGGTTCCTGCGGTGCCGCGGGCTTCGCGGCCGACTTTGCCGTTGACTTGGCGGCGGGCTTGGTCGCCTTCGCCGCCGGCTTCTTCACTTCGGCGGCCGCATGCACTATCAGCGGCCACGACACGACGCTGGCCGCGAGCAGCGCGGCAAACGACTTCTTGAGCATCAGTT
Source organism: Methyloversatilis sp. (assembly GCF_965284615.1). Taxonomy (GTDB): domain Bacteria; phylum Pseudomonadota; class Gammaproteobacteria; order Burkholderiales; family Rhodocyclaceae; genus Methyloversatilis. The sequence goes on along the minus strand of NZ_OZ260098.1, from coordinate 1,749,241 downwards.
GTTCTCCTGTTCGCAGCCGTGCGACACGGCTGCAGCGCCCGGTCAGGGTGCCGGGTTGGTGTAGCGAAGATGGATGGCGTCGATGGCGGCGATGACGTCGTCGGTCAGTACCACTGTCCACGCGCCTATATTTTCGCGCAACTGCGTCGCCGACGTCACGCCGATCAACGTGCAGGCGACGGTGCGCCGGCGGTAGCAGAAGGCCAGCGCGAGCTGCGCCGGTGTCAGGCCGTGCGCGCGCGCCAGTTCGGCGTAGGCACGCGAGGCCGGCGCGACATTGTCCTTGAAGTAGCGCTGGCCGAACTGCGGAAAGGCGGTGATGCGCCCGTCAGCCTGCGCGTCAGCGACGTACTTGCCGCTGAGATGACCGAAGCCGAGCGGCGAATAGGCCAGCAGCGACACCTGTTCGCGCTCGCACACTTCGGACAGCCCCATGTCGAAGGTGCGGTTCATCAGGTGGTAGGCGTTCTGGATGCTGACCACGCGCGGCAGGCCTTCGTCGGCCAGACGCAGGCAGCTCATCAGGCCCCACGGTGTTTCGTTCGACACGCCGACGTGGCGCACCTTGCCTTCGTCGATCAGCTTTGCCATCGCTTCCAGCTGACTACGCAAGGACGCCGCGTCGCGCTCAGCCGACGGGTCGTACTCGTACTGGCCAAACATCGGCACGTTGCGCGCCGGCCAGTGGATCTGGTAAAGGTCGATGTAGTCGGTGCCCAGGCGGCGCAACGATCCTTCCACCGCCTCGCGGATGTTCGCCGCGTCCAGCGCCAGCGGACCGCCGCGTATCCACGGCATGCCGCGCGCAGGTCCGGCCACCTTGGTGGCGACGATCACCTTGTCGCGTGGCTTCTTCGCCAGCCAGCTGCCGACGATGCGTTCGGTGGCGCCGGAGGTTTCGGCGCGCGCCGGGACCGGGTACATTTCGGCCGCGTCGAGCAGATCGATGCCGGCTTCGAAGGCTTCGTCCATCAGCGCGTGTGCGCTGCGTTCGTTGACCTGCTGGCCGAAGGTCATGGTGCCGAGGCCGATGGCCGGCACTTCGAGCGTCGAGCACCCGAGCTGGCGTCGCGCGATATCCTTGCTGTTCATTTCGTCGCTTGTCGTGAGACGGTGTGTCGTCAGGCGAAGGCCAGACGTGTACCACAGACCGCGACCTGCGACGTCGATTCCCGCTGATCGGAAATACCTTGAAAACTAATCTTCACGGCCTGCTGCTGTACTGCCGCCCCGGCTTCGAGCGCGAATGCGCGCAGGAAATCGCCGACCGCTGCGGCGAGGCCGGCCACCTGGTCGAGGTGCAGGCCGAAGCCAACAGCGGCTGGGTCGAAGCGCGCGCCGAAGGCGGCGCGCTGTGGGCACTGACCCGCGTGCTGCGCTGGCAGGACCTCTGTTTCGCCCGCCAGTTGCTGTGGTCAGGCCGCACGGTCGAGGGCATGAGCCCGGGTGACCGCGTGACGCCCATCGTCGAGGCGGCGCGCGCGCTGTGCGACGGCTACAGCGACTTCCTGATCGAAACGCCGGACACCGACGGCGCGAAGTCGCTGTCGTCGATGACCAAGAAGCTGGAGCCGCACATGGGCGAGGCGCTGGAACAGGCCGGCGCCTTCACCGACGATCCGTCGGCGCCACGCCTGCACGTGCTGTTCACCGCCGCCGACCGCGCGACGGTCGCGCTGAGCTGGCCGAACCGCCGCAGCGAATGGCTGAACGGCATACCGCGCCTGCGCATGCCGCGCGAAGCGCCGTCGCGCTCGACGCTGAAACTGGCCGAAGCCTTCCACACGCTGCTGAGCGAGGACGAACAGGAGCGCCTGCTCAAGCCGGGCATGACCGCGGTTGACCTCGGCGCAGCGCCCGGCGGCTGGACCTGGCAGCTGGTGTCGCGCCACATCCACGTAACCGCGGTCGATAACGGTCGCATGAACCCGGAGCTGCTGGAAACCGGCCTGGTGATCCACAAACGCGAGGACGGCTTCCGCTTCGTGCCGCGCAAGCCGGTCAACTGGCTGGTGTGCGACATGGTCGAACAGCCTCGCCGGGTTGCGGCGCTGGTGGCGCGCTGGATTGCGCAGGGCCTGTGCCAGCACGCCATTTTCAACCTCAAGCTGCCGATGAAGCGGCGCTATGACGAGCTGCAGCTCTGTACCGACCTGATTGGCGAGGCGCTGGCCTCGGTCGACAAGAAGCACGAACTGCGCTGCCGACAGCTCTACCACGACCGCGAGGAGGTGACCTGCTACCTCGGCGTGCCGGGCAAGGCAGGTGGCGGTCGCAAGCGCAAGCGCTGAGGCGCTGTGAGGCCGGGCCGCCGCCCGGCCTCAAGATCAGCCACAAGCGCCCGCCCCGCCTGTGCGATAATGCGCGCGCAGTCGCCTCGCCGGTTATGGCGCGGCCCGGAGTTTCCGATCCGGCCATGAATCCACGGCCGATCCCCACTTCCCCCGCCCTGGCGCCTGCGCCCCCGGGCACGACATTCGCGCTGGCACCCTCGCCGCGCGCCTCGCGCCGGGTTTTCCGGAACCGATTTCCCCAGCCTGAACCGGCATGCCAGGCGGAAGTCCACAGAAGCAACATGCACCGCGGCACTGTGCCCGGCGCGCGCTTCTGCACAAGAGAGCTTCGCATCCATGTCGTTTGAAGAACTCGGGTTGATTCCCGAACTGCTGCGTGCCGTGGCCGATACCGGCTACACCACGCCCACCCCCATCCAGGCGCAGGCCATCCCCATCGTGCTCGCCGGCCGTGACGTGATGGGCGGCGCCCAGACCGGTACCGGCAAGACCGCCAGCTTCACGCTGCCGCTGCTGCAGCGCCTCGCACCGCACGCCAGCAGCTCGCCCTCGCCTGCCCGCCACCCGGTGCGCGCGCTCATCGTCTGCCCGACGCGCGAACTGGCGATGCAGGTGCACGAGAGCGTCAAGACCTATTCGAAGCACCTGCCGCTGCGCTCGGTGTGCATCTACGGCGGCGTGGACATGAAGGCGCAGGTCGCCGAACTGCGCCAGGGCCGCGAAATCGTCGTCGCCACGCCGGGCCGCCTGCTCGACCACGTCGAAGGCAAGACCATCAGCCTGAGCCAGGTGCAGATGCTGGTGCTGGACGAAGCCGACCGCATGCTGGACATGGGTTTCATCCCGGACATCAAGCGCATCCTCGCGCTGCTGCCGGCGCAACGCCAGAGCCTGCTGTTCTCGGCCACCTTCTCGGAAGAGATCAAGAAGCTGGCCCAGGCCATGTTGCGCGACCCGCAGCTGATCGAGGTCGCACGCCGCAACGCCACCGCGGAAACCATCACCCACCGCGTGCACGCCTGCGGCACCGACGACAAGCGCGCGCTGCTCACCCACCTGCTCACGCAGGACAGCTACGCCGACCGCCAGGCGCTGGTGTTCGTGAACACCAAGTTCGGCGCCAGCCGGCTTGCTCACCACCTGGTACGCCAGGGCGTGGCCGCGGATGCCATCCACGGCGACAAGAGCCAGCAGCAGCGCACCGAAGCGCTGGAAGCATTCAAGAACGGCAGCGTGCGCGTGCTGGTGGCGACCGACGTCGCCGCCCGCGGCCTCGACATCGAAGATCTGCCCTTCGTGATCAACTTCGAACTGCCGCACAACGCCGAAGACTACGTGCACCGCATCGGCCGTACCGGCCGTGCCGGCCGCTCGGGCGAAGCCATCTCGCTCGCCGCACCGGAAGAGAAAGGGCGCGTTGCGGACATTGAAAAGCTGATCCGCAAGCCGATCGAAATCGTCGTGCCGGAAGGTTTCGACCCGGCGCGTGCGCGAACGCGCGAAACGCGTTCAGAGCGTCCGGAGCGTGCAGCGCGCGGCGAACGCGGTGAGCGTGGCGAACGGCGCAGCCGTCCGTCGGCCGGTGACGCGCCCCGCGCCCCGCGTGCGCCCCGCGCCAGCGCATCCACGGTCGCCGCCGACGGCTTCGACTTCAGCAAGCCCTACGAATCGGCAACGCCTGACGCCCCCGCTGACGGTGGCGACGGCACATCGGCACCGACGCCGGCCAAGCGCAGCGGCAAGCGTCAGGTCGCCGCACTGCTCGGCGGCAGCGGAAAACGCTGACGCGGGAGCCGTCTCCGCCCGTCGCCCTGGGGGTGACGGACGGATCGGTTGCTGCCACCCTGTCCTCGCCTCATCCTTCTGACCGACGACGAAGGTAATAGGAAGACGGTCACCCGACTGCTCTCCCAGCCTATGCTCCCGTCTTCAGTCATCTGTGGGACGGGGTCATGCTGAAATGGTGCGTATTGGGGGCGACATTGATCGCCTCGCCGGCTTTCGGTCAGGTTTACAAATGCAAGGACGGAAGCGGAAAGCAGGTCTTCTCTGACATGCCCTGCGGAGCCGGCGCGCAGACGGTCAACGTCAAGCCGCCGCGCGGAGAAACACCCGACGGATGGCGAGACGACGCCTGGGAGCGCCAGTTAAACGACTTGAAGCAGCGCGAGCGCGCCGAGGCGGAGAGCGAACAGCGATCGAGAAAACTCCGCGACGCCGACCGGCAACGTGAGGCTCTGGCTTCAGAACGCAAGTCTCGCCGTTGCAACGAACTGAAGGCCGAGCAGGACGCGGCGGAAGCCGTCATGAGAAATGGCGCAACGCAGTGGCAATACGAGGACGCCAGAGCGCGCGGGGCCGCAGTGCAGAAACAGATCGCACGCGAGTGCTGAAGCGCGCCATCTTCGAGCCAGCTCCGCTTCCGATCTGCTGAGCACTGGCGCAGGTGTGCTGAGGGAGGGTCACGCGCCTAACAGGCGGCGAGCAAGCACGGATTGCATGTCGCGGCGCCCATCTGCAATCAGGTGGATGACGACCTGGCTGCCCGTGACGCGGTAGATCACTCGGTAGGTCTTGAAGAAAGTCTGGCGGTATTCCTTGATACCGAGACTGACCAGTTCCTTCGGAAAACTACCTCGTTCCGGAAATCTGGACAGGCTCTCTACCACGTCCATCAACGCATCCAATACATGGTTGGCGTTCGCCACACAGTCGAATTCGGAGATGTAGTCGTGGATCGCCTCCAGGTCCTGCTCCGCACCCGCAGTGAGCAGGACTCCGAACTTGGCAGGTGCGCGGGCCATCAATCAGTGGTGCGCTTTCCGCGAAGGCGGGCAACGACTTCGGCTGCGGGTTTGACCTTGCCGGCGGTCACATCCTGATTACCCAACGCAAGTATTTTCAGCAAGGCCAGTGTTTCTTGCGTCTCTTCGAATGACGCGACATCTTGCAGGACCGCCTTCGCTTCACCGTTCTGGGTGATGACCATCGGTTCACGGCGCTCTGCGAGATAAGTGAGAACCTCGGCAGCGTTGGCCTTGAGATAGCTGATGGGCTTGACTTGTGATGAGTAGCGCATGGCGAGCCTCCAGATTTGAATTGGACTTAATATAGTCTTTTTATAGTCTCTTCGGTAAGGTCCAACTCCACAGCGCATGGCCTGCACTGACTGCCTCTTGCAACAAGATGCACCCATTACATGATTGGTGCGGCTTTACATCTAACTGTATTTTTGTACAGTTAGATGCAACGCTTACCTGACTGGTGGCTACCACCAGTACAATACTTGTCTTATGGGTACTGCATCGACACAAGTTAAAGACAAGTCTGCCCACTTCTCCGGGCACGAGACCTTCCCACTCCGGCAAATGTGGCTTAAGAAAGCCTTCGATCAGGTGATCGAGGGCAATCTGATCCGCAAATCGACCTTCACCGATGGAGCTGCTATCGCGGCGTTTGGTGTTGGAAAAAACATGGTGGCCTCAATACGGCATTGGGCCCTGGCATGCGGGGTCATGTATGACAGCGACGAGGGATACAAGGTCGGCTCTCTCGCCAGCGAAATCCTACGAGACGGTGGTCTTGACCCCTATGCAGAGAACCCCTCGACTGCGTGGTTCGCCCATTGGAATCTTGCAGGGCATTGCTTCCGCTCCACCACATGGTTTTGGCTGTTCAATCATGTCACCGCTCCAACCTTTACTCGCCAAGAGCTTGAAGAGCCGCTTGCGCGCCACGCCCGCGAGCTAGACCCGAAGCACCGACTCTCAGCCTCAACGATCTCGCGCGACTTGGAGACTTGCCTCAGAAGCTATGCACCTCGCGCGGGCGGAGGCTCGCCCGAGGACTTCGCAGAGCCACTTCTCGGCGAGTTGGGTCTGTTGCAGGAAATCCACAAGGGCCAATACGCCTTCCGCCGAGGCCCCAAGGCCTCACTTCATGACGGTGTCTTTGCTTATGCACTTGTCAACTTCTGGAACCGCAACGCTGACGGACAGAGCTCGCTTGCCTTTGAAACCATTGCCTACGCGGAAGGATCGCCCGGACGGGTCTTCAAACTCGATGAAGAGTCGATCGCCCAAAGACTGATTGCTCTTTCTGATTTCACACAGCGAAAACTTGAGTGGACGGACTCCGCAGGACTGAGACAAGTCCACCGCCGGGAACTGTCCAAGGAAGATGTTAGGAACATGATTCGGCGGGCCTATGACTGACATGAAGCAGTACGCTCTGTCGGACGTTGTTCAGATTTCGCGCCACTACCAACGCTCCATTCGCGTAGACGCAGACATCGGTCGCGAAGATGCGCTCGCCGGCTACATCTGCCATGCGACCGCGGCGGCTATGGTTGACGGTATGTGCAAGCAGCTCATCGCCACGAACCAACGCAGCTTCACCTGGACGGGCCCGTTCGGTGGTGGAAAAAGTTCGCTTGCTGTAGCCCTAGCAAGCGCGCTCCATCCCGAAAAGGCACTGCGGACAAAGGCCCGCCAAGTACTGCAGTTGAACTCCAACACGGCCTTCGACAAGGCCTTTCCCGTAAAAAGCGGGTGGCTAATCGTTCCGTCGGTTGGACGGCGCGGCAGCGTCGTGGCGGAACTGCATGCGGCACTTCGCAAAGCCCAAGGCAAAACGGTTGACGGGCGCAGCAAGCCCAACGCTCAGTCGCTGATCGCCGATCTACTGGAGGAGGCCAAGAGCCGCCCGCGTGACGGCGCGCTGGTCATCATCGACGAGATGGGCAAGTTCTTGGAGGCCTCCGCCCTAGGCTTAGGGGATGACGTCTACTTCTTCCAAGAGCTCGCGGAAGCCGCGGCTCGCTCCGAAGGCCGCCTCGTGGTTGTCGGCGTGCTGCATCAATCCTTCGCTCAGTATTCGGCCCGCCTAGGAATCGACACCCGCGACGATTGGGCCAAAGTTCAAGGCCGCTATGTTGACTTGCCCTTCGTCGCCGCAAGCGACGAGGTGGTCGAGCTGATTGGTCGGGCGATCGAAACTGATGTCTCACAACCCTGGATGCACGACGCTTCCGAGTCGATTGCAGAAGCGATCCGCTCGCGCCGCCCCGCCGTGGGTAAGGATTTCGCGAAAGCCTTAAAGGCCTGCTGGCCTCTGCATCCGGCGATGGCGGCGTTGCTGGGTCCAATTTCCAAGCGGCAATTTGGGCAAAACGAGCGCAGCACCTTCGGTTTCTTGTCGTCGGTGGAGCCATACGGCTTCCGCTCGTATCTGAACTCGACACCTTTCGAGGACGCGAGCGGGTATCGCCCATGCGACTACTGGGATTACCTCCGCTCGAATCTCGAACCCGCGATCTTGGCCTCTCCAGATGGCCATCGGTGGTCACAGGCCGTCGAGGCAGTAGAGCGAGCCGAGGCCAAGACAGGCGATGCCTTTCTCGTTTCGCTGATCAAAAACATCGCGGTCATCGATATGTTCCGCAATGGCTCGGGCCTCGCAGCCGACGCAGCAGTGATCGGTGCGCTCTTCTACGACAAGACGCGCGAAGAGCTCGATGCGGCGCTCAAAAAGCTTTCAGAGCTGAAAGTCATCCTCTACAAAAGCTACATTGGCGCGTGGTCGGTGTTCGAAGGCAGCGACTTCGACATCGATGCGGCTATTGCACAAACTTTGGCCGCCTCCCCGGGCATCGACTATGGCCGTTTGGCTCAGCTCATGGGCTTGCATCCGGTCGTGGCCAAACGGCATTACCACGAGACCGGCTCTATGCGCTGGATGGAGCTCTCTTTGTGCAACATCGAGCAGGCTGAGAAAATCGCCGCCAGCTTCGAACCCAAGAAGGGCGAGTTCGGGACCTTTATTCTTGCCTTGCCGAGCAAAGGCATGAAGCCAAGAGACGCGCGCATGCGTGCCCAGGCTTGCTCCAAACTTCGCCCGTGGCCAGTGATGGTGGGCATCCCCGAAAATCACGCACGCATTGCCACGCTCTCTAACGAACTGGTGGCGTTGGAACATGTGAAGGATCTCCACCAGCTTGCCGGCGACAGCGTCGCCCGCCGCGAGGTGCACGCTCGACTCGCCGCCACTCGCGCTGACTTGGAAGATCAACTTCAAGCCGCCATTTCGTTGGCAAAGTGGCACGACGGAACTGATCAAATCGTAGAACCCGGCTCGAAACTCTCACCCGTAGCATCGAACCTGGCCGACGCTCTGTTCAGTGATTCGCCGCCGGTGTGGAGCGAGCTGGTCAATCGAGATAGCGTGTCGAGCAACAGCGTGAAGGCGCGCCGTGAACTACTCCACGCAATGATCAACGCAGAGGGCCAAGAGGCTTTGGGATTCGAAGGTTTCCCTGCCGAACGCGGTCTCTATGAGACTTTGCTAAAGAGGACGGGCCTACATCGCCAAGATGCAGCGGAGACCTGGCGCTTCATGCCGCCCGGCGATGGATTTGCAGAAGGCTTCAACAACCTCTGGGACGCTACGCGCGCCCTCTTTTCGGACGCCGATACCCGCGTTAGCGCCCACGAGATCTACGCCCTGTGGAGCGCTCCTCCTTTCGGCATGAAGCTGGGCATACAGCCGGTGGTCCTCACGGCCTTCCTGCTCGCCCACAAGGCCAACATCGCCGTCTACAAGGACGGGATGTTCCTGCCACGGCTGACCGACTTCGACATCGATGAGTGCCTGCAAGACCCCGATCGATTCTCGCTACGCTGGGTGGCCATTGACGACGACAAGAGCCAAATCCTCGAAGGCATCTCGAAGCTGCTGGCCGAGATTGGCGAGAGCGCCGGGGCAGCGGACCCGCTCGAGGCCGCTCGCGGCCTGGTTGCAATGGTCTTCAACCTGCCCGACTGGGCACGGCGGACCGCCCGACTAGGTCAAATGGCCAAGGACATGCGCGACATGCTCTTGAAGGCCAGTGACCCGCACAAGGTCTTGTTCGTCGATCTGGCTTCGTTGCTAGGCGCATCCAATGGCAAGGACTATGTGAAGGCGCTGCGCGCGCCGCTGCAAGAGCTCGCCGGAGCCTACGGAAAGATGCTCTCGGAAGTCGAGGCCAAGATGCTATCTGCCTTAGACGCGAGCCGAGACGACCTCGAGGCCCTTCAGGAGAGAGCCAAATCAGTTTCAGGCATCTCGGGCGATTTCCGAATGGACGCCTTCGCGACGCGGCTAGCCAACTACGACGGCTCGCGAGCTTCTCTCGAAGGCATCTTGGCCTTTGCAGCTGAGAAGCCTCCTCGCGATTGGCTTGACCGTCACATCGACGCAGCTGTGTTGGAACTAGTCAAGTTCGCGCGTCGTTTCCGCGAGTCAGAAGCGTTCGCAGCTGTGCAAGGGCGCGAAGCGCACAGCGAAGCCATCGCCGTCATCATCGGCGCTGGATCAGACACGAAGACCATTTCGCGCTCGTTCGCGATCTCGGATCGCCATCGCAAGACCGTGGAGACGAAAGCCAACGAGCTCGCCTCGATGCTCGAAGGCCAAGGCTTGGGGACTGACGTTTTGCTGGCGATCCTAGCCAAGGCCGGGATGAAACTGGTGTCCATCGACAAGGAGGAGGCCAATGGCTGAGCGGCACGTTTTGGGGATTTCCGGTGGTAAGGACAGCGCGGCGCTGGCTGTATACATGCGCGAGCGCCATCCAGAGCTCGATATCGAGTACTTCTACACCGACACCGGCGAGGAGCTGCCCGAGGTCTATGAGTTCCTCGGAAAGCTCGAAGGAAAGCTCGGCAAGCCCATTCTTCGGCTAAACCCCGACCGAGATTTCAAGTTTTGGCTCCGCCAATACAACCACTTTCTTCCCAACCCTAACACCCGCTGGTGCACCCGGAAGTTGAAGCTGGCCCCATTCGAGAACTGGGTCAGGCCCATGCTGGCGGCTGGCGACAAAGTTACTTCCTATGTGGCCATCCGCGCCGATGAGGACTATCGCGAGGGCTACGCAGCCAAGGCCGAGAACCTCTTCGTCAAGCTGCCGTTCCGCGAGGCCGGCATCGACAAGGCCGGCGTCATCGACATCTTGGAGAACTCCGGCGTCGGCTATCCCAAGTATTACGAATGGAGATCGCGCAGCGGCTGCACCTTCTGCTTCTTCCAACAGAAGATCGAGTGGGTACGCCTGCGCGAAAAGCACCCTGATGCCTACGAGGCCGCCAAGGCCCTGGAGAAGGATGCACTCGAGCACGGCTCGCCTTTCACTTGGTCGAAGGGCGAATCGCTGGCCGACATGGAGCGACCGGAACGCATCGCCGAGATCCAAGCTGAATACGGGATCCGCCGGGCCCGTATGCTCAAAGCCATCCCCATCAATCCGCTGCGGCCTGTGAAGGCCTGCCCGGACGACATCGACGACATCTACGGGGTTCACGAGGGCAACGGCTCCTGCGCCGTTTGCCACAAGTAGTCAGGAGAGGGAGCAGCCGATGAGCGTGGACGACCCGAAATCGAATCCTCCCAACCCCTGCCCCATTTGCTCCAAGACCCGCAGGCTGTCCGAGCACCTCATTGAGGTGGGCCTGGCCGCAAACTACCTAGGGAACACTTCGACCTATGTAAGTGAACATGGCACGGCGACCATACGGACGGAGACCATTGGAGATTGGTTGAAGCTAGCCGCCCAGCTCGAGAAGGTCGAAGTCAACACCTGGAAGTTTGAATCCTCAGACGCGGGCTTCTATTGCGGCACAGCCGCCGACAATATCGACGCGCATTCGGAGCACTACACAAGTCACGCTACGGCGCTAACTCGCTTCGTGTTCGTCTGTAATGGATTTGAAGAGGCATATCGCTTCATCGATCATCTCTACGCCCCACTGGCTGCGGCAAACGGTGTGGCTAAGAAGGATCTCAAGCGAACCACCAGCATGCGGGCCATCGCGTTGCTTGATGATTTGTTCGAACGGGCGGGCCCAAGGAGCACTCCGCAAGATTTCGAACACCACTGCGGCAACTTCATCAGCCTCTTCAACCGATACAAGGTTGAGCACAACGCGTCAGTCGCGGGAATCGAGGCCGGCGCAGAGAAGCTGCCCACGTTCGCACTTCAACTCGTGCGCAACCTTCGAAACCATGTGGCACACGGAACATTCCCCTTGGGGCCACCAGCGGACTATGGCGGCTACGAGGACAGCGAGGAACTGATCCTCATGCTTCGGCATGCATGCCGTGTCGCGGCCCTATACATTCAGATCATCTTCCGCTCGTTCAGTCCAGGATTTGAGTCTTACGACTACAACGTCGCAAAGAGAGCCCGCGGCAAAGAGTTCGCTCGTTTCATTGGCAAGTGCACCCTCGACTACGTCCTGAACCTTCATCTGCAAAGCGACTTTGCCCTGCACCAAGACCACTACGGGATCGACGACGACGACGTGGAAGTCACCGTCTATCGACCTGGAATCGCCCCAACGTCACCCTAGATCGGAAGAGGCCCACGCCAAATCAAATCCGGCTACCGCAGCCAGGGATCGAGCTTGTCGAAGACGCGTTGGCACAGGTGTTCCGACCGCTTGGCGATGAAGGCTGCATCCCAGCGATGCCCACCTTGGCCACGGAACGCGAGCGGGGCTAGATGGGATTGGTAATTCGAAGCCGCGACCAACGTTGAGAGAGACGGCGGAACGCTGCCGATGCCCAGCGCGGCTGCCAATGCGGCACCAGTAGGGCCTGCGGCCGTCGATCCCGGCATTGTGAGGTTCCAGTAGTAGAAGACTTTGTCAGGCCACTCCGAGTAGATCGAAGAATTCACGGCCGTCGAGAGCAGTGTCAGGTTGCCGAGCTTGTCCACGATCGAATAATTGCCTGGGTAGATCGTGGCGTCGAAGTGCCCAGGGAATTTGATCGTCGATGGCTGGTCGCGGGTGGCAACGTGCTCGATCACTTCGTAGCTCGTCAGGTGCCAAGCGCGGCAGTTCAGAAGATCAGCCGAGCTCGCCATGCCATTTGTGAACAGGCCCTCATTGCCTGGGGTGAGGTCGGGCGCCGCGTCGTGAGCCGAGGCGAACAGCGCAAAACGGCAAACCGCCTTGCGGGAATACCAAGCATTCTCTTTGGCTACGTCCACCCAGATTTGCCGCGCGGCGACCGCGTTGGAGGCGTCGTAGATCTTCTGGTTCTCCAATGCCTGTCGAAATGCCGCCTTGACGAACGCCACGGATTGGTTGGCCCCTCCATTGGCAAAAGAGATATTGCCTGCGGTTGACTGGAACAGTGCCCGATAGTCCGAGTCCGGGAATCGGCCTTGCTGCGCGCCCATGTAGAGCGTGAAAAAGGCAGCCGTCGCCTCGCACACTGAAACGAATTCGGCTGCCGCCGCAGCCCTGCTCGCTGCATTCGACTGCGATCGGAGCAGCTTGGAATAGAACACGCTCAGCACAGCATGCGCGAATTGGTGACCAGCGTCCTTGAGATAGAAAACGCACAGCGCGGCGCGGTCAGCTTGCTGCTGCGACAGCCCCAAGGGGATCAAGCGGTCCCAGAGACCAAAGGTGTTCGAGTTTTTCGGCGACCTCCGAGGCTTCACGAACGTCAGGAAATATTCGGCCTGGTCTGCGATGGTCGTGACGAAGTCTACCGACTTCTGGGTTGGAACCCCTGCGGACAACGAGCCCTCGAGGGTGTCCGTCAGCCAATCGCGTTCTTCGCTGAACCTGCGGCTGCGCTCCATCCCATTGAAGACCAACGCCGAGGACACGATCACCTTGTCCGTGAGCTCTTCCTTGTCAGATGAATTGCTCTCGGTCTCAAACACCTTCTCGATGCGATCGACCTGAGGCTTGATGGCCGTCGAATACCCATTGCCCCATGCTTTGACGACCTGCGGCTTGAAAACTTCAAACGCGGTCAGCGGCGTGCCAGTCGCATTCAACGACTGGAACATGTCGAACGCCAAGCCCAGGTCCAGACATTCGATGACGACCAGGTGGCACGAGTTCTTCAAGAAGGCGCATACGGCCAGCAGCAACATCCCACCGTAGTAAGCGGACTGCTCTTCCAAGTCGAGCGAGCCGATATTCGACCAAGTGGGCGGATAGGCCATGAAGCTGAACAGGCTTCCGTCGGCGACGCTGTTCGCCAAAAGCAGGCCGATGGCGAGGGAAGCGTCGGCCGCCTGGACCTCTTCGCTGATCTTCTCTCGAAAGACCCTAAGCACTGAGCCAACACGCTCGTCAGTCGGGATCGAGTCGATGGCGATGCCAGCGATGAACTTCGAGAGGAAGCTCGACGTGTTGGAGCGGTAGAAGTTGTCGATGAGGCCGCTGAGAGTCCACTGATCAGACACAGGATTCGCGGAAACATCGCCTGCCCTGATGATTTTGGGCTTCAAGGCCGGCTGAGCCCCGGTCTTGGTGATCTCCACCGAGAAGAATTTCCGGATGTTGGGCAGCTCGTCGGTGAGCTCGGTCGCCAATGCGTCGAACTCCGTCGCCGAGCCGGCCAAAGCCTTGAGCTTAGGCACCGTTTGGGAGATCTGTTCCGCGATCACGCAGGCAAGCATGGCGATTGAGGTTATGCGCTGCTGGCCGTCAACGACATTCGCAACCTTGGTTAAAAGGTTAGGCGTATCCGAGTGGACGCCCGTCTGCACGTTCTTCTCATCGTGCAAGATGACTGTGCCGAGGAAAATGCTGTTCTCCGGCTTGGTCAGCGTCCGCTTGATGCTCGAAAAAATGTCCTCAATCAGCTTCGTGGCGTTCTCTTCGTCCCACGAGTAGTTGCGCTGGTAGTAGGGCACATAAAAGCCACGCCCGCTCTGCGAAAAGAAGTCGAGCAGGCTGGCGGCATCGTGTTTGAAAGGCTGCGCCACGAAGTTCTCCCTGGGTTACTGATTAGAGTTGTCTTTACAAATGGCGGCCACAGCCGCTTCGATGTCGTGGTCCGACAGGAACGGGGCTTGCGCGAAGACCAAGCCCTGCTCGCCGTTGAGCTTGGCGGCCAGGTGCCCACGACCTAGCAGCAGCTCTGCACCCGGACGATCCAGCGCGATCTTGGATGTAGCCTCGCTGGAGACCTTCAAGATCAATCGGTTGCCCAGGTTCTCGCGAAGCTGCATCGGCATCACGTCCTTGTCGGGGCGCTGCGCCGCGAAGATCAGATGGATGCCGGCCGCGCGGGCCTTCACGCCCAGCCGCTGCACGGCCGCCCCCACCGCGCCCTTGTAAGCATCGTCGAGCATCCAGTCCGCGAACTCATCGTGGACCAAGAAGACCATGGGTAGGCATTCTTCGGCCGAGACTTTGGCGTTGTAGGTCGGCAGATCGCGCGCGCGGGCTTTGGCGAATGCGCGGTAGCGGTCCTCCATCTCCTGCACCAAGGCTTCGAGCACCTCGCTGGCCTTCTCCTTGGTGGTCACGATCTCGTCGCGCATGTGCGGCAAGTCCGCCAAGGGAGCGTAGTTGACACCCATCTTGGGGTCGATCAAGATGAGCTGGGCCAGATCTTTGGAGTTCGTCGCTGCGATGTCCAAAATCAAAGCTTGGATCAGCACCGATTTACCGCTGCCGGTCGCCCCCGCCACCAGCGTATGCGGCTCGTGGGACGAGAGTCCGCCGAACTCCGCGCCGAGGTTCAGATACAGCAGCGCGCCGTTGATCTCTTGGAGGCCCAAGAGGAAGGACGTGTTAATGCCGGCGACATTGCGGTTGAACTCACGGCGGGACCAGAGCTCCCAGAGCGACACGGCTTGGCGTTTGGAGCCGGCGACCGTCACCACGATCTCGCCGGGCTTGGGCTGGACCGTGACGAGGTTGATCGCGTGCGTAGTCAGGAGCTGCGTGCGCTTGTTTTCGATGTCCTCGACGCGCAACCGGTCGGAGCCGGCGAGGCGCACCAAGCAGCCATTGGGCGTCAGCCGCGTCCCGAGGATCGCGGCCTGCAGCCCGTAGCCGTTGAGGGCGGCCTTGAGTTTCTTGGTGACTTCCTGGGACCATCCCTCCCGCTCGGCGTCGGACTGCGCGCCGCCTGCGTATTTGGAGGCGACGAGCTCGGAGAGCGCAGTGCCGAAGTTCGCGGACGGAGCAGGCGATGGCGCCGCCCCCTTGGCCGAAGCGGGCGCCGCGGTGTCGGCTTGGGACACGTTATCCGCAGGAGCGGCAAGCTCTTGCGCAGGGCTGCTGGCCGGCGACATTGCGACGGCCCCCTCGGGCTCTGGAGCAGCTTCGACAAAGGCGTCAGCAACGCCGCTGGCGAGCTGGCCCATGGCGGCTAGCCAGGGCACGCGGGGCGCTGGCCTCTTGAAACCGTGCCCGTCCCAGGGTTGATGAGCACCCAGTCCAGCGCGGGCGTTGAGCCCGCCCGCGCCCTTGGCATAGGCTTCGGCGAGCTTGCGAAGGTCTGGGCGGTCGAATACCTCCTGCCAGGCCCTCACCCCATCGAACTCCTCTAGGAGCTCCTGTTCGGAGGCCGAGGGCGAACCGGCGTCCGAGGTGTGAACGTAGACGTGCGAGTAGCCGCGCAGGGAAATCTCCACGTCGCCCTCGCGAAGCTTCGCTCGGGCGCGCTCCATCAGACCGGTCATCCCCGGCGGGATGTCCGCGTCGATGAGCATGTCAGCCAGCCGGGCAAGCCACACGTCGCGGTCGAGCCGGCCAGGGTCGCCAAAGAGCGCTTCGCGGAACATGCCCAGCGTGGCCAGGAGCTGATCCTTGGAATCACGCCGCGCCTTAGCGAGGCCATCGGCTGCGACGTATTTCGATTCGACGATCGAAATGACCACGCGGACGCCCTCTTCCCGCTCCTCGACATTGAGGGCAAGGATGTCGGCGATGCGGCTCTCGGGCTGCGAGAGCCAGCTCGCGTAGTCGTCAAGCAGGAAGTAGGCGGTCAAGACCTGGCCACCGCCCGCCGCCGCCCTGAACTCCTCGGCGAGTAGATGGCGGCTGAGCACCAGGCCGATCATTTCGCCCGCGGAGACGCCGCGCTTGGCGGCCCGCAGCACGATGTCGCCGGAGACCGACAGCGCATCGCGCTTGGCCTTGTCGGCGGCGGCTTGAATCTCCGAAGCGTCGAGCTGCAAATTCAACTCATCCAGCCGCCGGCGCACCAGCACACCCAACAGGCGCAGCTCGGAGGTCGAACTCACGATCATGTTGCGGCCATTAGTCGAGCCGCGGCGGTAGCGCACGACCGTGATGCCGTTGTGCTGGAGTTGGCGCTTGTCGAGCAGCTCGTCGTAGGTGGCGACCCATTCGGCCAAGTCGTGGGCGTCCTTGATCATCCCGGCCAGGGCGGGGTTCTGCAGCGAGATGCGCCGAGCCGGCAGATAACGCTCTCCAGGCAAGGCGTCCAGCTGGCGGCATACGGCGGCCACGGCGGACACGTAGGCCCAGCCGGAAGCCGTCTGCCAGGGACATGCCAAGAACGTCGTGGACTTGAGTTCGTTTTCGCCCGAGACGCTGCGATAGGACCAGCGCGAGGGGGCATGGTCGAGGTTCGGCCGATCGTTCGTCCAAGGTACCGAGAGCCATTCGGACCGTGCTGCGCGCGAGACCACGTCGTGCAGGAAAGCCACGTCGAAGGCCTTGAAACCCTGAGCGCTCTCGCCAGGCGTCGCCGAGATCGGCGTGACCGAAATGCGCAGCTTCGAGATGAAGTTGTCGCTGGTCTCGCTGACCACGGGCAGATCCGGGTCGTCGCCGACCTTGTTGACCAGCTCGCCATAAACGCTGCGAAGCTTCGCAGGATCCGAGTGGCGGACCGACACACTGCATTGCAGCTTCTCTTCTTCGTGGATCGAAGAAAGCTCGCGCACCATCGCCAGCGGCAGTTCGGCTGCGTCGGCGTTGTAGAGAACGACGCTGAGGTTCGAGGCCTCATGGGGCTGCAAACCGACATAGCGCTCCAAGAGCTCGCGCGCCTGCTTGGCGGCGGCGGCCGGATCCACGTCGGTCATGGCGTCATCCGCGCCGCGCGTGGGCGACTCAAAGAGGCTGTAGCCGTTGACCGTGCTGCTTTCCGAGACCAGCGTCGGCGCGCCGGCCCCATTATGCACGGCGATCTCCGGATAGAACGGGTGGGAGATCTCATCGGAGAGCTCGCGCATGAAGATCTCGCGGTCGCCGTAGAGGATGTTGCCGCTCGAAAGTAGATGGGTCGCGAAACCCGCCACGCGGCGGGACTTCACGGCCAGCGCCTTCATGCGCTCGGGATGCCACGGCGGGATGATCAAGGCAGGGTTGTCGCCGGCCACCCGGGCCGTGCCCACCGACAAGATCTCCGAAACCAGGCGCGAGCGGCAGACGTCGCCCCGGGCCTGCGACATGAGGGTAGACATCAGCGCGCCGAAGGACTCAGCTTGGCGCATAACGGCCTCGCCATGCAGCCCGATGGACACGAAGTCCTCCATCGCCTTGATGTAGTCCTCTTCGAACTTGTCCCAGGACGCCTTGACCTCGTCGCGTTGAGACGGGGTCAGGTATCCGCCCTCCGCCAGATCCTTGATCCGGGACTTGATGTCGGCCCTCAGGCTGCGCAGCTTGTTGGCGGCCGGCACGAGCGATCCGGCGTCTGTGGAGTAAGTGGCCTCCAAAGTGCCGGTATCGAGCAGCGAGACGTTCTGCACCCCGCCCTTCTTGCTCACTAGGCGGCGCGGGACTTCCGTGCAGCCGACCGCGCCCTTCTCCAACAGGCGGCGCATGTCGGCGACCATCGACAAGCCGATGGAAGTGGGCTTGTAGCTCCACAGAAGCTGGGTCTTGGCCAGCACCGTCTCCTTGTCCTTGGAGACCTGGACCAGGGCCACATCGAACTTGATCTGCAAGGCCACGCGCGAAAGAGACGAATTCGGCCGAACCTTGTTCTTCTTGTCGTTGCGAAGCTCCTTCTCCTTGGCGAAGAAGGCCTCGTAGTCAAAGAGCGGGTCGGGCAGGCTCGCGTTGCCGAGGCGTTCCACCTTCCATTCGGCCTTGGAGCCCATGAGCTCCTTCAAGCCGCGATACATAGCCGAGAAGTAGCTGCCGGCATCGTAGTTGAAGCGCTCGCGCCACTCCTTGCGGCCCTTGGCCACGGTGAAACGCAGGATCCGATCGCCCTCGGCGTCGCGCAGGCCCGCATGCAGGCTGTTGACCACGCGGGCGAAGCCATCGAAGAAGTCGTTGCACTCGATCGGCTTGCCGTAGAGCGCCTTCTCCCAACGGGCGCAGAGCTTGGCGTCCTGTTCGAGCAGCCGGCGGTGCTTGACGAAGAATTCCTCGTCGTCCTCGGTGAAGTCGGAGCGGCGCTCGCGCGACTTCAAGTCCTCCAGGAGCTTCCGGCCCTCCTGATCGAGCGAGTTCTCTTGGTCGCAGTCGTGGTCGAAGAAGCGGACTGTGGCGTCGGCCAAACCGAGCTGTTTCTCCTTGGGCTTGTCGAAGGCCAGATAGACACCTTCGGCTTCCCATTCGAACTGGGCCAGTGCGGACGCCGCCTCTTGGTCCCCCGCCGGGGCCGCGGCAAAGGCTTGGAGCGCCAAGCGAGCGGCTTCGTCGATCTCGGCTGCGTTGGCGGCTATGCGCTCGTTCAACTCCTCAGGATCCAGCGGCTGGCCGTTTTGGCGGAGCTTCTTGAGCAGCGGCGCGCGCTGCGTGTAGAGCTTGGCGAAGGCCTTCTGCCAAGGCTTCCGAAGCGCACCGAAGGTCTTAGTATTTGAGAACAGCGCGCTGTCGCGGGGCAGGCCCGCGCACGGCAAGGCGAAGCCCACGGCGTCACGGATAGCCAGGCCCCGGGTTCACATGGCCTCGACAATCTCGGCGCAGAACTCGCCGAGCTGGACGAGGGAGAGCTCGGAAGAAGTCAGCAAGCCGCCTAGGGCCGCCTGGAACACCAGGCGGTCGTCCGGCACGGGCGACAGCCCGCCGGCATGCAGCGCGGCCTCGACCCAAGGCTCCGGGTCGGCGCGCATTTCCTTGGCACCAATGGCCATGACGTGGCCGAGCGTGTCGGCCAAGTTGTGCTCGTTTCCGTTGGCCGTGAGGATCGCCGCCTTGGCGGTCGTGGCGTTGTTGCGGACGTAGCCGGCGTTGTGCGAGATCAGGATCTCGGGCGGAAGGCCTTGTCCATCGACCAAAGCCTCGGGAATCATGAGATCCACGTGGGCAAGCAGATCGGGATTGGCGAGGATCGCCCGTGCCACTGACGCGATCTGGTTTGACGACAGCTTGTCGAGCCGGAAAAGCGCGGCGGAATCCCCCGGCTGCCCCGAGTTGAATATGCGCTTCGCGAGGATATCCGCGCCGACGCGCCCGATGATTCGGTCGGTCAGCATGCGGCCTCTCCCTGGAACGCGAACGGGTTTTCAACGAACGAGCAGGAGTCGGAGAGCCTGCGGACCAGGCCCAACCCCACGAGACGGGCTTCCAGGTTGTCCCGGTTCTCGCTGAGCTCCTCTTGGTCGACGAGCTTCGCGTCGAGCAGCCGCGCGCCTTCAGCGTCGCCAAGGACCAAGCCGTAGCGACGCTTGGCTTCGGCCAGAAACTCGTCGAACTGCATGCGGTCGTCAACGATGGCCACCACGATCGACTTCAAAAGCCGGTCGTTGGGGGCGTAGCGCGTGCGCCGCGAAAGGCGGCGCGAGCTCAGGCCGATCGCCCGCGACCAGGACGCGTGGATCTTGCCGACGTGTTGCTCATGACGAGCCAGAGCCAGCTCAACGAGCTTGCCGACCAACACGTCCGGGCTCTCGCCGGAATAGTCCTCATCGTCTCCGTCATCGGCCGTCGGCCACTGGAAGCGCTCGCGCATGAGCCTCACTCGCTCGGCTTCTGCAAACTCGCTGGAGGCGGCTTTGGCCCAGAGAGCGTCCATGCGGATCGACTCGACATAGGCGCGCACCGCCTTAGCGGGCAGCCCTTGGTTGAGCTGGTAGCTGTCGCCGGAGAGCGCCCGAACCTTCGTACGCTCCTTGGAGACGATTTCGCAGACGATCTCGACCGGGTCGTCGTCGCCTGCCACGCGCTTGGCCCGCTCCAGGAAGTAGAGCAGCATGTTGAGGCCGGAGATGGCAATCAGATGCTCCAAGGCGTCGTAGATCGGCATGTCTTTGCCCAGGATCGACAGCCAGTCTTCGCAGGTCTGGTCGAAGCGCGGGTTGGCGGCCTCGGGCAGGTAGCCCGACTGCCGGGAGTCTTCGGCCCGCTGCGGCGCGCCTTGCATTGCGCGGGCGAGCCGATTCATCGGCGCCTCGCGATCGAAGAGGCGCTTAGAAAGCAGATCGCCAAGTTCGGCGCCGCGCTTGGCCCGCGTGAGCATGATGTAGAGCAGCTCGCCGGTGCGGGCGAAAAAGCGCCGGTCGTTGCTCATCTTGCCCTTGGAGTCGATCTCCAAGTCCTCGTAGAGGGCGTCCGGGCCAAAAGGGAAGACGAACTTTGAGCTCCAGCGCTTGTTGCTACGCGACTCGAAGGAAGACGAGCGCAGCAGCTCAACGGCTTTGGCGAAATCATCGAAGCTCGCGAACGAATCGCGCAGGTAGGCCATGTCGTCGGCGCCATCGCCATTGCCGGTCGAGCCTTGGGCGAACTTCTCGAACCACTGCCGCCACTTCTCCTCGTCGGGGTGGGCGCTCTCGGAGATGGATTCGACGTAGGGGTTGTTGAAGAGCAACCCTCGGAGGCGGATCTGGCGTTGAGGCTGGAACTTGAAGGCTCCACCGAGGCCCTCGTGCGGGCGCAGCGGCTTGTCCAGGTTCGAGCCCAAAGCGCCGAGGAACTCGAGCACCGTCAAATGAGGGAGCTGCTCGTCGTAGAGGCGGTGGCCCCAGATGTTCTCGTTGACGGTGAAATCGACGCTCTTGATCTCGGGGCGTTTGAAGATCTCGCTCATGCCGGGGCCCTCACGGTCACGGGGCGGGTGAAGCCGCGGCCTCCCGGCTCGATGTCGATAAAATTGAGCGTCAAGGCCGACGCCTCTCCTCCGACCTCGTCGTCGTCGCTGGCAAAGCCGGCCTTGCGAACAATCTCCGCCTTGCGCAGCAGCTTCGCCTTGAAGGCCAGCAGGTCTTCGAGGCATTCGTTGGAGAAGCTCGCCGGCAGCGCGCCTTCGGCGACGCGCGCGAGGAACTCATGGCGGATGGGCGTGAGGTCGAAGGCCACCGAGTTGCCAGGGCCAGGCGAGAGCGAGACATCGAGCTGCGGGCGACCGGTCTCCTCGTCGAGCTTGATGGCCATGCCCACGCCGCCCTGCCTGCGCGAAGGCGTCTCGTGGTCGCAGAGCACGCTCACACGGCTTTGTGTGAAGCCGCCGGAGCTGGCGATAAAGATGCGGTTGACGTTCTCCAAGAGCAGTCCCGTCATGACCCGGTTCAAGCCCCGGGCGATGCGCCCGCGCGTGGTGTCGCTCACGGGCCTCTTGACCTTGAGCGATTCGATGATGTCCAGGTAGTCTCCCGCGAAGCGGAAGGCCGTCATCGACCATCGGGGGTAGCCTGGTTCGGACTCGGGCAGCGAGAAATAGAGCCGGCGGCGCTGGTCCTCCAACATCTCCATGAACTCGGTGGATCCGCCTTCCAGGCGCGCGCCTTCGTGGCCCTCGAGGTAGGCGTCTTGGGCCGCGCGGAAATCCGCGGTCGCGCCGTAGACCGGGTTGACGGCAACTAGGCGAGCGAAATCCTCTTGCAGCCGCGAGTCGTCTTTGCCATAGACCAGCAGCCCGTCGGCCGCGTTGGTCGTTTCCTCGCCCACGCCGAAGCTCGCCATGGCTTTGAAGACCGGGCGGTCGGAGGCCCTGCGCTTGGGCAGGTTCGCGCCGAAGGCGTTGGCGTAGACGCTGGCCTTGCCGATATTCCCGCTCTCTTGGATCTTGGGCACATCCGCGCAGGTCATCAGGTTCTCTTTGGCCAGCTTCGCATCCGCGAAGCCCAAGACGATGTTGGAGCACAGCGCCAAAAGGTCGCGCACGGGCAGGTGCAACCCGTTGAGGCGGGCGATCTCAACTAGGTCGCCGAGTCGGCCGGCGAGCTGCCCTCCATCTGCTTCGCCAAGAAGGCGGCGACGGTTCTCATCGATCGGGCAAACCTTGTCGCCGGCCGTCAATGAGCAACGCGAGCAGTTGTCCCAATCGGGATGCCCCGCGACCGCCCTGGCGACTTCATCGAGCGTCTTTCGGCTGGTGGAGCGACTGAGGTCGAAGACGGCCAGGCGTTCGGGCGCTGGACCGGCTTGCAAGAAGCTCTCTTGCAAAGGCTTCCGAAGCGGATGGACGCGGTCCTGCCGCCGGCCCAAGTCGCGAAGGCGATCGAGGAGTTGGCCATGGTTGGCAGCCAAGATCACGATCTCAGAGTCGTCCCCGCCCAGCACCGACTTTTCGAGGCGTTGCAGTGGCAGGTCGCTCTCCTGGCCGTTGAATTCGGAGAGATCCTTGATGAAAACCGCCAGGCGGCCATCGGCTAGGCGATGTTCCTTGACGTTCTCCTTGCCCGCCCAGACCTTCGGGTCGCCGCCGACTCGAGCCCACAGAGCCCGGCAGTGGTAGGTCTTGCCGTCTCCAGCTGTTCCGGCGATCAACAAAGATCCAGGCACCCTGGACTCGATGTGCGTGACCATGTCATCGAGCAGCGGCGTTGACAGGCTGATCGGCTGGACGTTGGCGCGGCGCAGCGCGCCCGACACGTATTCGTCGAACATCGTCAGGTTGTTCGGCGTCGGGCCATAACTGCGCAGAAATCGAACCCAGGCCGATGCAGGCATGAGTTCCTTAGCATCGTGAGAATCAAACAGCGAACGCACTTAACCCTCCGAAGTACCAGTTGTCGCGGTAGTAGATGAGCCGCTGCGGCGAGATTTCGCGTTCGGTTTCCTGATCGGTGCCGCGTGCGTGGTAGCGGATGACCATGCGCTTGCGGCGCAGCAGGGCCGAGCCGACCGCCTGGAAGTGGCTGAGTTGGAAGCGGCGCGCGCCGACTGTTTCGATGCGGATGCGCTTCTTCACCTCTTCCGCCAGGTTGTAGGCACTGCCGAGCAGGCCGCCGATATCGAGGTTGGCGAGCAGGTGCTGCAGGGTGAGCGGCACGTGGATCTCTTCCGCCGAGAACCGCAAGCCGGGCAGTTCGCGCTGCGGACCGATGCGCTGACATTCTCTCTCGAAGCGGTAGCCGCCCAGATCGCGATCGAACACGACGGGCGCGTGCAGCCTGTCCTTCATGTAGGCGAGGTCGCGCTTCAGCGTCGCCCACGACACGCCGAGCTTTTCTTGCAGTTCGGCGCGCGGCACGGCCGTGCGGCCGGCGAGTAGCTGGTCGATGCGGTAGATGCGCTCCATGGCGCTCATGCCGTGTCTCCGTGTTCCTGGCGGGCTGATGCCCGTTCGCGTGAGCTCAGTTGTCGAGCCTTGTTGCCCGCATAATGCCCTGAGCGCTCCGCGGAATCGCGCGCAGCGTCGCTCGCTCAGCCTTTTGGATGATGCGGCGAGAGCTCTTTCCCAGCCCGCGGCCAAAGCGAAGACACGGCACGCACAGGTACCCTGTGAAGAGATTTCACGCTGCGCCTCTCTCCGGCGCCAAGCCACGAGGGGACGGACCAGGGGGATCGATGGGGCGTCGGTTGGGTGCGAGACGCTTCCTGAGCGCTTGCCGGGCACAACGCGGCCGCGGCGAGGAGTAACGCGGTGCTGGGGAGATTTGGCGGAAGCGGTGAGATTCGAACTCACGAACGCCTTGCGACGTTGCCGGTTTTCAAGACCGGTGCATTCAACCACTCTGCCACGCTTCCTGGATGCCGCCTGTCATGCGCACAATGGCGCCAGACAAGGGTTACGGATGAGGCGCGCAGTCTAGCATGATGAGCAGCGTTGAAACTTCGCACCCTGTGCGATAGTCTTTAGAACACTAATCATCCTTCGGGAGACATTGATGCAACCGCAATTCCAGAGCATGCAGACCACCGGTTCGCTGTCCGCCGGCCAGAACCGCGTGCTGCGCAATACCTACATGATGCTCGCCGTATCGATGGTGCCGACCCTGCTCGGCGCATTGGTCGGCGTGCAGATGCGTTTCAGCTTCTTCTCCGGCAGCCCGCTCATTTCCTTCGTGCTCTTCCTCGGCATCGCCTGGGGCTTCATGTGGGCAATCGAGAAGAACAAGAACAGCGGCCTCGGCGTCGCCCTGCTGCTCGGTTTCACCTTCTTCATGGGGCTGATGCTGAGCCGCATCCTGCAGGTGGCGCTGGGCTTCTCGAACGGTGGCTCCATCATCGCGATGGCGGCCGGCGGTACGGCGGTTACCTTCCTCGTGCTGTCGTCGGTCGCCGCAACGACCAAGCGCGACTTCTCGAACATGGGCAGCTTCCTGATGATCGGCATGATCGTCATCCTGCTGGCCATCGTCGCCAACATCTTCCTGCAGATGCCGGGCCTGCATCTGGCGATTTCCGCTGCCATCGTGCTGATCTCGGCCGCCTGGATGCTGTACGACATCCAGCGCATCGTGCGCGGCGGTGAGACCAACTACGTATCGGCGTCGCTGTCGGTCTATCTGAACCTGTACAACATGTTCGTCAGCCTGCTGAATCTGCTGATGGCACTGACCGGTCAGCGCGAATAAGCGAAACACCCCTCAGCCGAGAGCCCCGCGGGCGCGAGCCCTGCGGGGCTTTTTTCTTTGCTGTGCGCGAAGCCGCGGCGGGGTCAGGCGCGTTCGATCAGTGCGATCGACTCGACGTGCGAGGTCTGCGGGAACATGTTGGCGATGCCGGCGCCGCGCAGGCGGTAACCCTTCTGCACGATGAGCACCTCGAGGTCGCGCGCCAGCGTGGCCGGGTTGCACGACACGTAGACGATGCGCGACGGTGCCGTGTCGTCGGCCGAGTGCGGCAGGGACTTCACCAGTTCCATCGCGCCCTCGCGCGGCGGATCGATCAGCATCTTGTCGAAGCGGCCGAGCGCGGCGTAGGACTCGGGTGTGATCTCGAACAGATTGGCGACCGCAAAGCTCGACCGCTCGGTCAGCCCGTTGGCCGCCGCATTGCGCGCAGCGCGCTTCACCAGCGCATCGGCGCCCTCGATACCGACCACGTCGGCGCCGAGCGAAGCGATCGGCAGCGAGAAATTGCCGAGGCCACAGAACATGTCGGCGATGCGCTCGCCTTTCTGCGGCGCCAGCAGCGACATCGCGCGACGCAACAACGAGCGGTTGATGCCGTGGTTCACCTGCGTGAATTCGGTCGGCGCGAACGCCAGCTTCACGCCGAAATCTGGCAGCGAATAGGCCAGTTCGGGCATCGGAATCGGCCAGAACGGCAGCACCGTGTCCGGGCCGCCCGGCTGCACGTAGATGTACAGCCGGTGCGCGTCGGCAAAGGCGCGCAGCGCTGCCTCGTCGTCGGCGGTCATCTTCTCGAGGATGCGGAAAACCAGCACCGTCATCTGTTCTTCGCGCTCGCCGCCGATGGCGACCTCGATCTGCGGCAGTCGGTCACGCAGCGAAAAGCCGTCGATCAGTGTGCGCAGCGGCAGCAGCAGCGCCGACACGTGCGGCGGCAACACCTCACAGGAGTCCATGTCGGCGACGTAGCTCGACTTCTTCTCGCGGAAACCGACCAGCACGCCGCCCTTGCGCGGCACGTAGCGCACCGACAGCCGCGCGCGGTAGCGATAGCCCCAGCCCGGACCGACCAGCGGCGCAAACACCGTTTCCGGCTTGACGCGGCCGACGTGCCACAAGGCGTCCTCGAGCACGCGCTGCTTGGCCGACGCCTGCGCGGCGACGTCGAGGTGCTGCATGCTGCAGCCGCCGCAGTTGCCGAAATGGCGGCAGCGCGGCGTCACGCGCTGCGCACTCGGTTTCACGATGCGGCTGATCTGCGCCAGTTCGTAGGACGCCTTCTTGCGGTAGGGCGAGAAATCGATGGTTTCGCCCGGCAAGGCGCCATCGACGAAGATGACCTTGCCTTCGTAGTGGGTGACGCCGCGACCTTCGTGGTCCAGCGATTCGATGCGGGCGACCGGCATGACGTGTCCTGCGAGAGCGAAAGGGCGCGATTTTACCTGCTGCGTGCGCCGCGGCCGCGCCATCGCGGATAATCCGCACCCATGGACAAGACACTGCTCGGCGGGCTCAGCCCGCGTACCTTCCTGCGCGACTACTGGCAGAAGAAACCGCTGCTCATCCGCGGCGCCATCCCCGGCTTCAACGGCTTGCTGCCGCGCGAGCAATTGCTCGATCTCGCACGCGACGAAGACGTCGAATCGCGTTTCATCGCGCACGACGGCCGCAACTGGGAAATGGAGCGAGGCCCGCTGCCGGCCTCGCTGATCCGGCGCCCGAAAACGAAACCGTGGACCGTTCTGGTGCAGGGCCTGAACATGCTGCTGCCGCAAGCCGACGCACTGATGCGCCGTTTCAGCTTCGTGCCCTACGCCCGGCTGGACGACGTGATGGTGAGCTACGCCACCGATGGCGGCGGCGTCGGCCCGCACTTCGATTCCTATGACGTGTTCCTGCTGCAGGGCACCGGCCGCCGCCGCTGGCAGATCAGCGAACAGACCGACCTCACGCTGATAGAGGACGCACCGCTGCGCATCCTGAAGAATTTCGTGCCCGAACAGGAGTGGGTGCTGGAACCGGGCGACATGCTCTACCTGCCGCCCAAGTGTGCGCACAACGGCATCGCCGAAGGCGAATGCACCACCTACTCGATCGGCTTCCGCACGCCGTCGATGCAGGAGCTGGCGACCGGCTTCCTTGACTACCTGCGCGACGAGATCTGCATGCCCGGCATGTACGCCGACCCCGACCTCGCACTGCAGGCCGATCCGGCCCAGCTGCCGGTGGCGATGATAGACAGGGTCGAGGCGGTGCTGAACACCATCAAGTGGTCGCGCAAGGACGTCGAGGCCTTCCTCGGCGGTTACCTGAGCGAACCGAAACCGCACGTGTTCTTCGATCCGCCGGATGACCTGCTGTCACTGAAGCGTTTTGCGCAACAGGTGTCAAAGCACGGCGCGCGGCTGGACGGCCGGACCCTGCTGCTGCGCAGCGGCCGCCAGTTCTGGATCAACGGCGAGCCAGTGGAACTGCCTGCAGGCAGTATCGACACCCTGCGCGAGCTGGCCAGCGCCCGCAGCGTCGCCCGGATCGCCGACCACGAGGGCACGCTTGACCTGCTCTACGACTGGTATTGCGACGGCTTCCTGCACACCGGAGCCGCCATTGACTGAGGAGACGGGTGTCTTCCGTTTCGACGATCGCGCCGGCTATCAGACAGCGATCGGTGCGTTGATCGCGCAGATCGATCGCTCGCTCGACATCTTCGACACCGATCTGCGCGACACTGCGCTCGATTCGCGCCTCGCGGTCGAGACACTCACCCGGGCCCTCGCACAATCACCGCGGGCCGAGGTGCGCGTCGTGCTGCACGACGCCGGACCGCTGCAACACCGCATGCCCCGACTGTGGACGCTGTGCACCGCACAAGCGCATCGTGTGCGCATACGCCAGACGCCTCGAACACTGCGTCATCTGAGCGAAACCTTCATGCTGAACGGATCGGGCGAAGCGGTGATCCGCACACATCACGCGCACTGGCGCGGCAAACACGTACGCGCCGATGCCAGCGAGATTGCCGGGTACGCAGGTCGTTTTGCTGAAATCTGGGAGGCCTGTTCTTGTTGCATAAGCACAACAAAACTTGGCTTGTAAAACCTTGTTTCCAGCGCTGCAACTTGATCCGTGACGCTCGTGCTACTATTTTGGGCTGATCGAGGTCGCTAGCTCGATCAGGTGTTGTACCGAATTCACGTTGTAGCCAACAGCCAAGGAAACCAAAATGCAAAAGTCCCTCCTCCTCGCCGCCATCCTCGCCGCTGCCCTGGCCGCTTGCTCGAAGCCGGAAGAAGCCCCGGCTCCGGCTGCTGAACCCGCTCCGGCTGCTGCCCCGGCCCCGGCTGCTGAACCCGCTCCGGCCCCGGCCGCTGAACCGGCTCCGGCTGCTGCCCCGGCTGACGCTGCTGCTCCGGCCGCTCCGGCTGACGCTGCTGCCCCGGCCGCTCCGGCTGAAGAGAAGAAGTAATTCTTCTCCCGCGAGAATGAAAAAAGCCGGCTCTGCCGGCTTTTTTCATTTCTGCGCCTGCAACGCCATGCGCGTGCATGCAAGCAGAACCGCTACCATCACTTCGCTGGCGCAGGCGGCACCTCTCCCATGCTTTCCCTGATCGGCTGAATCAACGGCGAATCCGCCGGCAGCAGTTTCAGCAGACGTTCCCAATGCACACGTGCGGCGGCGGCGTCACCCCGCTGCATCGCTGCACTACCGGCCAGAGCCAGCGCCTTCACGTTGTCCGGGTCCAGTTCGAGCGCCCTCTTCAGCATCTGCTCCGGTTCGCCGGCTAGATTGCGCCCCTGCTTCATGGCGACCGCGTCCGCATAATCGGTCCACACCTGGGCGTCGCCATCGACGATCTTCACCAGTCTGGAATAGGCGTCGGCAGCTTCGTCGAAGCGCCCCATCGCAAAGTACGAACGCGCCAGCATCGACCAGCCCTCGGCGTTGTCCGGCTCCGCCTTCATCCGCTCGGCAAGTCGCGCGACCATGGCCTGTATCTGTTCCGGCGTCACCTCACCCTCGGCCTGCGGCGGGCTGCTGCGCGGCGCATCGATGGCCTGCGGGTGACCGAGCGCCAGATACACAGGAACAGCGATCACCGGCACCATCAACGCCGACACCACCGCCACCCAGCGGCCGCTGCCCTTCGCTGAACGCGACTTTGCAGCACCGGCCTCGTCGAGCACCCGGCGCTCCAGTTCGGCGCAGGAAATGCGGTATTGCGCGTCGTCGATCAGGCCGGCCGCCAGATCACGGTCCAGTTCCGCCAGCGCGTCCCGGTGGATGGCGAGCGTCAGCGCGCGTTGCGCGTCCGCCGGTTGAGTGCTGCGGCCGCGCAGCAGCGGCAGGACGACAAAAGCCAGCGCGACGGCAAGCATCGCCGCCGCGCCCATCATGAATGTGGTCAAACCTTGTTCTCCTCGCCGGCGAGCAGCGCGCGGGCGCGCTCGTGTTCATCGGCGCTCAGTGTGTTGGCAACTGCGGCACGTTCGGCACGGCTGCGCAGGCGGCGCAGCAGCAGCACGACGACGATCAGCAGCAAAGCAAAGGGGCCACCCCACAGCAGTACGGTGGTGGCTTTCAGCGGCGGACGGTAGAGCACGAAATCGCCGTAGCGCTCGACCATGAAGTCCTTGATTTCGCCGTCGCTGCGGCCGGCGGCGATCTGCTCGCGCAACTGCTTCTTCAGGTCCATCGCCAGGTCGGCGTGCGAGTCGGCAATATTCTGGTTCTGGCAGACCAGGCAGCGCAGTTCCTCGCCCAGCTTCTGCACGCGCGCCTCGACGGCCGGGTCGTCGGCCAGCGGTTTCGCTTCGTCAGCGTGCAGCGCGGACATCGGCAGCATCAGCGCTGCCAGCAACACGATCAGACTGCGCATGTCAGGACGCCTCGAGCTGCTTGACGCGCGGCAGGATGTCGTCGCGCAGCAGTTGCGGCGTCAGCGGGCCGGTGTGCTTGTAGCGGATGACGCCGGTCTTGTTGACGATGAAGGTTTCCGGCGTGCCATAGACGCCGAAATCGATGGCCACGCGGCCGTCGCGGTCGTGCGCCGACAGCAGATAGGGATCACCGTGTTCGGCCAGCCACTTCATGCCGGCCTCGCGCTCATCCTTGTAGTGCAGGCCGACCATCGGCACCAGCCCGGTCTTTGCCAGCTCGACCAGCAGCGGATGCTCCTGGCGACAGGACACGCACCACGACGCCCACACATTCACCAGCCACACCTTGCCCTTCATGTCGGCCGGCGAGAAGGTCTTCTCGGGTGCCGCCAGCTGCGGAATGGAGAAGGCCGGCACAGCCTTGCCGATCAGCGGGCTGGGCACCTCGCGCGGGTTCAGGTAGAGGCCGGCGAACAGGAAGCCCGCCAGCACCAGGAAAAGGCCCAGCGGCCAGAGATAGCGCTTCATGCGTGCTGCTCCCGTACCGGCGGCGCCACGCCATCGCGCGCGCCCTGTTTCGCGTCACGCTGGGCAAGCTTGCGGTAACGGCGATCGGCGGCGGCGATGATGCCACCCAGCGCCATGATCAGCGCGCCGACCCAGATCCAGTTCACGAAGGGTTTGTAGAAGATGCGGACGATCCAGGCGTTGCCGTCGGGCAACGGCTCGCCCATCGACACATAGACGTCGCGGGTGAAACCGGAATCGATAGCGGCTTCGGTCATCGGCATCTGCGACACCCGGTACATGCGCTTTTCCGGGTGCATCATCGCCACGGGCTTGCCGTCGCGCGTCACTTCGATGCGGCCGCGGGCGGCGTCGTAGTTCGGGCCGTCATGCTCAAAGGCGCCATGGAACTTGAAGGTGTAGCCAGCCAGCGTCGCGGTCTGGCCCGGCGCCATCTTGAGATCGGCGTTCTGTTCGAAGCCCTTGACCAGCGTGATGCCGACGATGCTCACCGCCACCCCGAGGTGGGCCAGCCACATGCCCCACCAGCCACCAGGCAGCGCGCGGGCGCGGGCCATCCAGCTGCCGTCGCCGTTGCGGCCGCGCAGACGTTCGATCAGGTGCTGCACGCTGGTGGCGACGATCCACACGACGGTGAAGGCGCCCAGGCCCAGCATCGCCGTGTAGTGCCCGGTCACCACCATGGTCGCCAGCGTGGCGGCGACGCTCACCGCGAAGGCCCAGCGCAGGCGCGCCACCAGCCCCGGCGCCTCGTCCTTCTTCCAGCGCACGAAAGGACCGATGGCCATCAGGAACAGCACCGGCGTCATCAGCGGCACGAAGACGGCGTCGAAGTAAGGCGCGCCGACCGAAATCTTGCCCATGCCCAGCGCGTCGAGAAAGAGGGTACAGCGTGCCTAGCAGCACCGCCGAAGTGGCCACCGCCAGCAGCACGTTGTTGGCGAGCAGCGAGGTTTCACGCGACAGCAGCGCGAAGCCGCCGCCCAGCCCGACCGACGGCGCGCGGATCGCGAACAGCAGCAGAGAGCCGCCGATCACGAACACCAGCAGCGCCAGGATGAACACACCGCGCTCGGGATCAGTCGCGAAGGCGTGGACCGAGGTCAGCACGCCCGAACGCACGAGGAAAGTGCCGAGCAGCGACAGCGAGAAGGCGGCGATGGCCAGCAGCACGGTCCAGCTCTTGAAGGCGCCGCGCTTTTCGGTCACCGCCAGCGAATGGATGAGCGCGGTGCCGACCAGCCAGGGCATGAAGGAGGCGTTCTCGACCGGGTCCCAGAACCACCAGCCGCCCCAGCCCAGTTCGTAATAGGCCCAGTAGCTGCCGAGCGCGATGCCCAGCGTCAGGAACATCCAGGCCACCGTGGTCCATGGCCGCGACCAGCGCGCCCAGGCGGCGTCGAGGCGGCCGCCGATCAGCGCCGCGATGGCGAAAGCGAAGGCGACCGAGAAGCCGACGTAGCCCATGTAGAGCATGGGCGGGTGGAAGATCATGCCCGGGTCCTGCAGCAGCGGATTCAGGTCGCGGCCATCGGCGGCGGCCGGCAGCAGGCGGTCGAAGGGGTTGGAGCTGGCCAGCATGAAGGCGAGGAAGCCGACGCCGACCCAGCCCAGCACGGCCAGCACGCGCGCCACCATTTCGGGCGGCAGACGGCGCGAGAACACGCTGACCGCCAGCGCCCACAGCGCAAGCATGAAGGTCCACAGCAGCAGCGAACCCTCGTGACTGCCCCAGGCTGCGGCGACGCGGTATTCGAGCGGCAGCGTCGAATTCGAATTGGTGGCGACGTTCAGTACCGAAAAGTCGTTCAGCACAAAGGACTGGATCTGACAGAACAGGGCGAAGGCGACGAATACGAATACTCCCTGCGTCAGCGGTCGCGCGACCGCCATCAGCCGCGCGTCGCCGCGCTGCGCACCGACCAGCGGAACGACGCCCAGCAGCACCGACAGCGCCAGCGCGATCGACAGCGAAAAATTGCCCAGTTCGGGAAACATGATGGCTCCTGCCCGTGAAACGTGGCGCTCCGGGCCAAGACGCCGGAGCGGAGTGGATGCGACTTACTGAACGACCGTGCTCTGCGCCTTCTTCGCCTGTTCCAGCGCGTGCGCGGCTTCAGGCGGCATGTAGTTCTCGTCGTGCTTGGCCAGCACCTCGCTGGCAGCGAACACGCCGTCCTCGCCGAGCTTGCCCTGGGCGACCACGCCCTTGCCTTCCTTGAACAGGTCCGGCAGCGCGCCCTTGTAGGTGACGGTGATGGTGTTGGCGGTGTCGGTGACGACGAAACGGACCGACGTACCGTCGGCGCCGCGCTCCAGGCTGCCGTCCTGAACCATGCCGCCGATGCGGAAGGTTCGGCCCTGCGGCGCTTCCTTCGCCGCCACCTGGGTCGGGCTGAAGAAGAACACCATGTTGTCGCTGAAGGTGTTCAGCACCAGCGTGACCGCGCCAACCAGCAGCGCGATGCCGGCGGCGACCAGTGCAAAACGTTTGTGGCGGGGTTTCATGCGCGGCCCCGCTTGTCGGCGTCGATGCGCTCGAGCGCGACGTCGCGCCGGGCCTGCGCACGCGCCTTCTTCATGCGGCGGGACAGCGCGAATAGCTCGGCTGCAATGACCGCAGCGGTCACGCCGTAGGAACCCCAGACGAAGAAGCCGTAGCCGCCCATCGCCCAGAAATGGCTGGCGCTTTCCCAATTCATGTCTTGCTGTCTCCGTTGCTGGCGAGCTGGCGCACCCAGTCGGTGTTCCGCTCGCGTTCGATCATGATGGCGCGCACGCGCACCAGCGCCGCGCCTATCGTGTAGGCCCAGGCCGCCAGCGCCATCACCAGCATGCCGGTCAGCATGGTAGTGGCCATGGTCGGTGCGGCCGTCAGGCTTACAGACGCGCCCTGATGCAGCGTGTTCCACCATTTCACCGAAAAATAGATGATGGGCACGTTCACCGCGCCGACGATGGCGATCAGCGCACCGGCGCGATCAGCCCGGCGCGGGTCGTCGATGGCCGCCTGCAGCGCCATGTAGCCGCAGTAGAGGAAGAACAGGATCAGTTCGGAGGTGAGCCGTGCGTCCCACACCCAGTAGGTGCCCCAGGTCGGCTTGCCCCACAGCGCCCCGGTCCACAGCGCGACGAAGGCCCACATCGCGCCGGTCGGCGCCAGCGCCGACGACATCATGAAGGACAGACGCGTGTTGAACACCAGCCCGACCGCGCACCAGAAGGCCATCGCCAGATAGACCACCATGGACATCCAGGCGGCCGGCACATGGATGAAGATGATGCGGTAGCTGTCGCCTTGGGTGGCATCGGTCGGTGCGACGAAGAAGCCGATGTAGAGGCCGGCCAGCGTCAGCAGGACGGCGGCGATCCAGCTCGGCCACAGCAGCTTGCCGGCGAGCGGGAAGAAGGTCTGCGGGCTGGCGTAGTGGAAGAAGTTGAAGCCGGACGACGGCGCGCGCGCGGCGGAAGACTGTGATTCGGACATCAACGAAGCGGCTAGCCCAGGTTCTGATTACTCGGTGTGCGCAGATACAACGCGCGTGTCTCGGCGGGGGCCGACGGCAAAACCGCAAGTTTAACCGAGTGCGGTTTGGCCCCCTATCAATCTTGGGCGATGCGCAATGCGGCCGCGCTCGCCAGCGGCGCCACGGCCAGCGCCACCAGCAGGCAGGCACCGAGCAGCGCCAGGTGCGCATCGATGCCCAGACCGGCGCGCCAGGCGTCCACCGCACCAGCGCCGAAAATGAGCACCGGCACGTACAGCGGCAGCACCAGCAGCGCGATCAGCGCTCCACCGCCGCGCAGCCCCAGCGTCAGCGACGCGCCGACTGCGCCGAGCAGCGACAGCGTTGGCGTGCCGATCAGCAGCGTCGCGCAGACGATGAGCGTCTCGTCCGGCGTCAGGCTGAACTGCAGCGCGATCAGCGGAGCGATCAGCACCAGCGGCAATCCGGTCAGCAGCCAGTAGGCGCACACCTTGGCCAGCACGATGATTGCCAGCGGCTCCACGGACAACAGCATCTGCTCGAGGGTTCCGTCCGCCTCGTCCGCTTCGAACAGCCGGCTGACCGACAGCAGCGTGGCGAGCAGTGCCGCGACCCACATCACGCCGGCCGCGATGTGCGAAAGCTGGTCCGGTTCCGGCCCGACGCCGAGCGGAAACAGGCTGGTCACCAGCAGGAAGAAACCGAGCGCGGTCAGCACGTCGGAACGGCGGCGCCAGGCCAGCAGCAGGTCGCGACGCAGCACGGCGGCGAACACGCTCAGCATGAGTAATCGTCCAGATTGAGCAGCGCGCGGCGCGGCACGTCGATGTCCACCGGCTGGTGCGTGGTGTAGATGACGGCGCCGCCGCGGCGGATGTGCGCCGCCATCGCTTCGGCCAGCTGCGCCACCGCACGCACGTCGAGCGCGGTGAAGGGCTCGTCCAGTATCCACAGCCGGGCGCGCGTGCCGCACAGCAGACGTGCCAGCGCGACGCGACGGCGCTGCCCCTGCGACAGGCTGCGCGCAGGCACGTCAAGGCGGGCGCCGAGGCCGATGTCAACCAGCGCGCGCAGCGCAGTGTCCTCGTTCATCGCCTCGCCGGCGATGGCCGCGCTGGCACGCAGGTTCTCCAGCGGCGTGAAATCATCCTTCACCGCGTTGCGGTGACCGAGATAGAGCAGACCGGCGCGCCACTCGTCCTTCACCTTGCCCGCCGGCTGCCCGCACCAGCGCAACTCGCCCGATTCGGCTTCCGACAGCCCGCACAGGATGCGCAGCAGACTGGTCTTGCCGCTGCCGTTGGCGCCCGCCACGTGCAGCAGCTCGCCCTCACCGACGGCCAGGTCCAGCCCGGCGAACAGACGTGCCGAGCCGCGCGTGCAGGCCAGTGCGTGCGTAGAAATCAGCGGAACAGCGGGATCGGCCATGCGGGAGGCGGGGTGCGGGGCGGTGAAAGGCGGCGAATTATCGCCGAATCCGCCAGGCGGCGTGCGGCGCAAAGAAAAACGGCTCGCGATTGCTCGCGAGCCGCCAAAAGAACCGGTGCTGTCCGCTAGGTCAACCGGCCTCCCCATTGCAAGCCTCGCCGCAGCAACGACCCGAGGAGCCTTCAAAATCGTCACTGCGAGGCTGGCACGGATTTCCTAGCAGGCGCTGTGCCACCTCTAGCGAAAAACGCAAAGCATTGATTTATTTATGCTTTACAACCCACCCCTCGTATGGACCGCCAGCACTCGTTGCAACTTGCAGCGCGTGCACGCTCGCCCCTGCGACCGCCCGCCGAAAGTCCACATGAAACAGGCGCTTGCGCACATGTGGTCGCTGTTGAAATTCGCAACGCGACGTTGCAGCATGCAATTCATGAAACTGCTGCCCCGTTCCCTGCACGGCAAGATCCTGCTCGGCTACATCGTTCTCGGCGCGTTGTTCGTGCTGCTGGTGTTTGCCGCCCTCGAACAGGTACGCCTGCTGCTGTCGCGCGTCAACGACGAACACCACGTCACGCGCATGCACGACGTGGTACGTGAAGCGCGGCGGCTGGAAAAGAACTACCTGCTGTTCCGCAAGCCGTCCGAGCTCAAATCCGCGGTCGGCAAGGCGGAAGAGGCGCTCACGCTGATCGCCCGCGACCGCGCGCTGATGCAGCGCGCCGCGCCCGGCTTTGCGCTGGAGGAGCTCGAACAGTCGCTGCACGACTGGCGCGACCTGCTCGACGACCGGCTGCAGCGCCGCATCCGCCCGACCGATCCGATTTCGCCACTGGAAGAGCGCATGACCGAGGTCGGCAAGCAGGCCTTCGAAGAGAGCGAACGTCTGTCCGATCAGGCGCGCGAGGCAATGCGGCGCGCGCTGTCCGGCCAGGAATCGCAGCTGTACACGATCATGATCGCCGCCGTCGCGCTGGTGCTGGTGATCGGCCAACTGGTGACGCGACGCGTCGTGGCACCGCTGCGCGAGGTCGAAAGCGATCTGGCGCGCATCGGCACCGGCAATCTCGCGCGCCTGACGCCACGCGACCGCGACGACGAGATCGCCGCCCTGGTCGCCGCCTTCAACCGCGCACTCGGCGACCTCGAAGAGCGTCAACTCGCGGTACTGCGCACGGCGCGGCTTGCCTCGCTCGGCACCATGCTGTCCGGCGTCGCGCACGAGCTGAACAACCCGCTTTCGAACATTTCGCTGAACGCGCAGCTGCTTCTGGAAGAGCGCGACGTGTGCGACCCGGCGCAGATCAATGGGTTCGTAGAACAGATCGACGACCAGGTGCAGCGCGCGCAGCGCATCGTGCGCACCCTGCTCGACTTCGCACGCGACAGCCGCTTCGCGCTGGTTCGGCAGCCGCTGCGGCCGCTGGTCGAGGAAACCGTCGCGCTGCTGCGCGCCGAGCGTCCCGATGCGGCCGACGCGGTGACACTGCAGATCGCGCCCGAACTGCATATCCACGCCGACGGCCAGCGCATTCAGCAGGCCCTGCTGAACCTGATCCGCAACGCGCTCGAAGCCTGCGTCGAGGCAGGCATCGCGCCACACATCACGGTACGCGGCAGCGCGCGTGACGGCGGCACCGAAATTTCGGTGTGCGACAACGGCCCCGGCATCGAACCGCGCAACCTGCCGCGCGTGTTCGACCCCTTCTTCACCACGAAACCGGTCGGCAAGGGCTCGGGGCTCGGGCTTTTCGTGGTGCATGAAATCGCCGCCGAACACGGCGGCAAGGCAGGCATACACAACGAACCGGACGGCGGGACCTGCGTCACGCTCTGGATACCGGCGGAGGAGAAAGCATGAGCACTGCACATGTCCTGCTGGTCAACGACGAAGCGGTCGCGCGCGAGGGCCTGGCCACCGCGCTGCGCCGCGACGGCCTCGACGTCACCACCGCCGACAACGGCGACGCCGCGCTGGCGCTGCTGCGCCAGAACGATTACGAGGTGCTGCTGACCGACGTCAAGATGCCCGGCATGGACGGGCTCGAACTGCTGCGTCGCGCACGCGAAGCCTGGCCCGCGATGGAGGTGCTGGTGGTAACCGGCTTCGCCACCACCGAATCGGCGGTCGAGGCGATGCGCACCGGCGCCTTCTATTACGTATCCAAGCCCTTTCGCCTGGGCGAAGTGCGCAAGCTGGTGCGCGAGGCCGCCGACAAGGCGCAGCTGCGCGCCGAGAACCAGCGCCTGCGCCAGCTGGTCGAGCACGCCGCCGACGAACGCATCATCACGCGCGACGAAGGCATGCGCGCCATTCTCGACATCGCCCGCGGCGTGGCGCCGACCGACTGCAATGTGCTCATCGTCGGCGAAACCGGCACCGGCAAGGAACTGCTCGCCCGCCACGTGCATGCGCACAGCCGGCGCGCCAGCGGCCCCTTCGTCGCGATCAACTGCGGCGCGCTGAACGAGGAACTGCTGGCCAACGAACTGTTCGGTCACGAGAAAGGTGCCTACACCGGCGCCCAGCAGTCGCGCGGCGGTCTGGTCGAAGCGGCTCAGGGCGGCACGCTGTTTCTCGACGAGGTGACCGAAATGTCGGCGGCGATGCAGGTGAAGCTGCTGCGTCTGCTGCAAGAGCGCGAATACCTGCGCGTCGGCGGTACCGAGCCGGTGCGCGCCGACGTCCGCTTCCTCGCTGCCACCAACCGCGAGCCGCGCGCCGCGGTCGAAGCCGGCCAGTTCCGGCAGGACATCTACTTCCGCCTCAACGTGGTGACGCTGCAGTTGCCGCCGCTGCGCGACCGGCGCGACGACATCCCGCTGCTGGCCCAGCAGTTCGTGCGCCGCGCGGCGCAGGTCATGGGCAAGAAGGTCACCGCCATTGCGCCGCCGGCAATGCAGAAGCTGTGCGCCTACGACTACCCGGGCAATGTGCGCGAACTGGAGAACATCATCGAGCGCGGCGTCGCGCTGGCCGGCGGCACCATGCTGGCCGAGGAGGATCTGCCGCCCGGTCTTGGCGCGCCGGCCGGCCACGGCGCCGGTCGCGGCAGCAACGAGGTGCGCACGCTTGAGGCGGTCGAACGTAACCACATCCTCGACGTACTGGCCGGCGTCGGCGGCAACCGCGCGTTGGCCGCCCGCCTGCTCGGCATCGACCGCGTATCGCTGTGGCGCAAGCTGCGCCGCTACGAGGAACAGGGCCTGATCGAAGCCGACGAGGCCGACGGCGCACTGCGCGTGCGCGACGTGCCGGCCTGAGCGCACCACAACGGGGCGCGGCACCGGCACCCGTCGGCCGCGCCCTGCGCAAACCCGCGCCGCGCGGTGATGTCGGCGTGGCGGGCGGC
The DNA here is from genome assembly GCF_965284615.1 of Methyloversatilis sp. Classification (GTDB taxonomy): domain Bacteria; phylum Pseudomonadota; class Gammaproteobacteria; order Burkholderiales; family Rhodocyclaceae; genus Methyloversatilis. Next base: position 1,710,798 of record NZ_OZ260098.1, on the reverse strand, counting down.
GTGGCACGCTTGATGCAAGGCAGCGGCACCCCTGTGCCGACGCAACGACGTGTTCGCCAATCTCCACCATCTTTCGCATCACGCCGCCTGGCGCCACCAGCTCGAAATGCTGCTCGAGTCGGCTGGCGAAGGCATCTATGGCGTGGACCAGAACGGCCGCTGCATCTTCATCAACCGCGCCGGCGCCGAGCTGATCGGTTTCGAGCCGGACGAAGTGCTCGGCCGCAACATGCACTACCTGATCCACCACGCGCATTCCGACGGACGCAATTACGACGTCCATGAGTGCCCGATCTTCCGCGCCTTCCAGGAAGGCCAGGGCGTGCGCATCGAATCCGAAGTGCTGTGGCGGCGCGACGGCAGCGCCTTCCCCGCCGAATACACCAGCTACCCGATCCGCGACGCCGGCCAGATCGTCGGCGCCGTCGTCACCTTCGCCGACATCACCGAACGCAAGCGTGCCGAAGCCGTGCTGCGCGCCAACCAGGTGGAACTGGAGCGCCGCGTATCAGAACGCACCGCCGCGCTGCAGGACGCCAACGCGCGACTGCAGCAGTCGCACAGCGCCTTGCAGCGGCTGTCGGCCCACCTGCAGCAGGTGCGCGAAGACGAACGCACGCACATCGCGCGCGAGGTGCACGACGAACTGGGCGCCTCGCTGACCGCGCTGCAGTTCGACCTGAACTGGCTGCGCCCCCGTCTCGCGCACGACAGCGCGCTGGAGCGCAAGGTCAACGACATGATGTCGGTCACCCAGCAGGCGCTGGGCGCGGTGCGGCGGATACTGACCGACCTGCGCCCGGGCGTGCTCGACCACCTCGGGCTGTGGGCCGCGATCGAATGGCAGCTGCAGGAAATGCAGTCGCGCCGCGGCCTGCGCTGCACGCTGACGCTGAACGATGCGGAACCCGAACGACGCCTCGGCCGCAGCGCCGAAATTGCCGTCTATCGCATCGTGCAGGAAGTGCTCACCAACGTCGCCCGGCACGCCGAAGCCAGCGAGGTGAATGTCGAGGTGACCGGCCAGGCCAGCGCGATCGAACTGTGCATCCGCGACAACGGCCGCGGCATGCAGGTGCCGGCGCAACCGACCTCCTTCGGCCTGCTCGGCATGTACGAACGGGCCCGCGCCCTCGGCGGCGAACTGCGCATCGACAGCATGCCGGGCGCCGGCACCACCGTGCATCTGCGCGTACCGGAGTCAACGCGATGAAGCCGGTACGCGTGGTCATCGTCAACGATCACCTGATGCTGCGCCGGGGCATCGCACAGATCCTCGGCGAGAACCCGGCCATCGCCGTGGTCGGCGAAGCAGCGGGCGGGCCCGACCTGATGCGACTGCTGCGCGGCGACGGCGCCGACGTCGTGCTGCTCGACATTGCGCTGAGCGACCGTGATGGCTTCGACGTGCTGAAGCAGCTGCGCGTCGAATTTCCGAAGGTCGCCGTGCTGATGCTGTCAACCTACCCGGAATCGCAGTTCGGCGTGCGCGCACTGAAGAGTGGCGCCGCCGGCTACCTGAACAAGGGCTGTTCGCCGGACCAGCTGTTCGACGCCATCGCCCGCGTCGCCGCCGGTCACCTCTTCGTCACGCCGGAATTGGCCGAGCGTCTCGCCTTCGGCGTGCGCGCGGACACGCCGGCCAGCCCGCTCGACAGTCTGTCGAACCGGGAAATGCAGGTGCTGAAGCTGCTCGCCAGCGGTCACACGGTCGGTGATATCGCACGGGAACTGTCGCTGTCGGCGAATACCATCAGCACATACCGCGCACGCCTGTTCGACAAACTCGACATCAAGAACCCGGTCGAACTGGTGAGCTTCGCTGCGCGACATCAGCTGGTGGCCCTGTAGGAGCGGTCTTCCGACCGCGACAGAGCCTGTGATCACGCACAGGCTCCTTGACCTCCGCTGTGGTCGCGGTCAGAAGACCGCTCCTACAGGGATGGCGCGCCGCATCGAACGAAGGAGAACGCCATGTCTCTGCCCGCAAACCCGAAAGCCCTGCTGATCGACCTCGCCGGCGTGCTGCACGTCGGCGATCAGCTGATCCCCGGTTCCATCGAGGCGCTTGCGCGACTGCGCGCCGCCGGCTTCAAGCTCGTGTTCCTGACCAACACCACCCGCACGCCGCGGCGCACGCTGGTGGCGAAGATGCAGGCCCTGGGGCTGGACGTGCGCGACGACGAGCTACTGACCGCGCCCGGCGCGACAATGAATCTGGTGCGCAGCCGCGGCCTGCATCCGCATTGGATCGTGCATCCCGACCTGCGCGACGAAGTCGGGCCCGACGCCGCGGAACCCGATGCGGTGGTGCTCGGCGACGCCGGCCACTGCTTCGACTACGCGCAACTCAACACCGCCTTCCGCCTCGTCATGCGCGGCCTGCCCTTCATCGCGATGGCGCGCAATCGTCACTTCAAGGAAGAGGACGGCCTGTCGATCGACATGGGCGCCTTCGTCGCCGGGCTGGAATACAGCACCGGCGTGCAGGCCGAAGTCGCTGGCAAGCCCGCCGCCCCCTTCTTCCAGGCCGCCCTCGACACCGCCGGCGTAAGCGCCGACGAAGCCATCATGATCGGCGACGACCTGCGCGACGACATCGGCGGCGCACAAGCAGCAGGCATCGCCGGCGTGCTGGTGCGCACAGGGAAGTACAGCCCCGCCGACGAACAGAACCCGGACATCCGGCCCGCGGCGATCGACGACGACTTCGCGCGCTTCGCCGAACGTCTGCTATAGGGGCCGGAAGACCCTTCCCACCGAAACCCCGGTTCCGGTCACGGATAGAGCGCGATCCTTGTGGGATCGGCCTTGGCCGCGACGCGGCCGTTGCGGTCCGCGGGCTTCGGTACAGGCCGCTGTCGGGGTCAGAAGACCCTTCCCACAGAAACCCCGGCCCCGGCTACGGATAGGTCGCGATCCCTGTGGGAGCGGCCTTGGCCGCGACGCGGCCGTTGCGGCCCGCGGGCTTCGGTACAGGCCGCTGTCGGGGTCAGAAGACCCTTCCCACAGAAACCCCGGCCCCGGCTACGGATAGGTCGCGATCCCTGTGGGAGCGGCCTTGGCCGCGATGCGGCCGTTGCGGTCCGCGGGCTTCGGTACAGGCCGCTGTCGGGGTCAGAAGACCCTTCCCACAGAAACCCCGGCCCCGGCCACGGATAGAGCGCAATCCCTGTGGGAGCGGCCTTGGCCGCGATGCGGCCGTTGCGGTCCGAGGGCTTCGGTACAGTTCGCCGTCGGGGTCAGAAGACCCTTCCCACAGAGAGCTGTCCCGGAACCGCAGGAGGGTCAGACCGTCTCCCGCCGGCGGCGCAGCGCACCGACCACGCCCAGTCCCGCGGCGAGCATCGCCCAGGTGCCCGGTTCGGGGACCGCGGTGACGGTCAGCGAAATATTGTCGATGCCGGTGTTGTAGCTGTCCGGGCCGAAGCGCAGCACGAGGCCGTTGGCGCTCGACACGCCGGGCATGAAGGACAGTCGCGTGGTGCCGGCGTCGAATGCGCCCGAACTCCACAGGGTCTGGCCGGTGAGCAGGTCGAGTACGACGGCCGACGAGCCGTCGTTACGGTTCAGGTAATCGCCGAAATCCATCGAGTTCAGCGTGACTACGTAGCCGGCGCCCGGCGTGAACACGAATTCGGCGCTGTGGGTGTCCGGGTTGCTGCCGCCCCAGGCTACATCCATGAGGTCGGAGTAGGACGTTGACCAGTAGAGCAGGCTGCTGTTGACGGTGGTGCCGGTGGCGGTCACGAAGGAACGATGCGACACGTCGAGCAAGCCGGCGACGTCGCCATAGCCCTGGCCGATGCCGGCGCCGTTCGTGCAGGCCGCATTGGTGGCATCGCCGCAGATGTTGCCGGAGAAATCGAGCAGCACATCGGTCGCGACAGCAGGCGCGGATGCCAGCAGCGCGCTCAGACCCAGCATGGCGAAAACAGTCGGAATACGGTGAAAGCCCATCAAACACTCCTGTTGGATCGATACGGCGGCGACCCAAGCAAGATTCGGCCCTCGCATGCCAAATGTTTGAGCACAAAGCGTTTTCGTCCGCGACCAACCGCCGGGTGTAAAGCATCGCGACAGTCGCCCTGCAAGCGCGCAGGTGTCCGCCCGGCCGTGTAGTGCCCGCACTACACGACAATCACATCCGTAGTGATACCGGCCCCTCACCCCGCTCCCTAGCATTCGTCCCATGAACGCACGGGAGATCTACACGGTGGGATCGCAGCGCAAGCGCGGCTTCAGGCTCGGCATCTACGTCTTCAAGGACGCCGAGATCGTCAACTTCACCGCACCGCACGGCGTGTTTTCGGTGGCGCGGCGCTTCGACCCGGAACTGGAGGTGTTCCTGATCGCCGACGCGCAGCGGCCGGTGCAGGCGCAGGCGGGTTTCACCGTGCTGCCCAACTACAGCTTCGCCGACCGTCCGGCGATGGATGCCTTCCTGATTCCCGGCGGCGCCGGCACGCGGCAGGAAACCTGGAACAGCCGGCTGCACGAATTCATCGACGCCCTGCCCGCCAGCTGCCTGCTTACCAGCGTGTGCACCGGCTCGTGGATCTACGGCCGCATGGGCCTGCTCGACGGCATTCCGGCGACCAACCGCAAGGAGCCGGACCGGGTCGAGGCTTCGCACCTGGGCAAGCTGCCGATCGACCGTCTGGCCGAGATCGCGCCGGCCTGCCGCATTTCGCACGCCCGCGTCGTTGATGCCGGCCGCATCGTCACCGCCGGCGGCATTGCCTCCGGCATGGAGCTGGGTTTCCACCTGCTGCGCCGCGCCGGCTACGACGAGGGCTTCATCCGCGACGTGGCGCGCTGCATGGAATACAGCGCCGCCTACGACACCTACGCGCACGACATCGAGTACGCCCCGAATCCGGTCCCCTGCTTCGCCCACTGAAGTTTCCAGAACAAGGAGAGTCCCGCAATGAGCACCTTCCGCAACCCCTTCGACCCCAACGTGAAACTGAATGGCTGCGCCTGCGGCCGCCATCACAGCCAGGCTGAGCACGACCAGGCCGAAGCGCTGTCCGAAGAGGCGATGCTGGACCGCGTGGTCGAAGGCGCGGTGATGCGCGCGCTGTTCCCGCACGACGAAACGCGGCGCAACTTCATCCGCGCGGTCGGCGCCAGCACGGCGATGGCGGCGATCTCGACCTTCCTGCCGCTGGGCACGGTGAAGGACGCTTTCGCCTCGCCCGGTCCGCTGGAAAAGACCAAGCTCAAGGTGGGCTTCATCCCGATCACCTGCGCCACGCCCATCATCATGGCGCACCCGCTGGGCTACTACTCGAAGCAGGGTCTGGACGTCGAAGTGGTGAAGACCGCCGGCTGGGCGGTCATCCGCGACAAGTCGCTGGCCAAGGAATACGACGCCGCGCACATGCTGTCGCCGATGCCGCTGGCGATCTCGATCGGCGCCGGCTCGAACCCCATCCCGTGGACCATGCCGGCGGTCGAGAACATCAACGGCCAGGCGATCACGCTTTCGGTCAAGCACAAGGACAAGCGCGACCCGAAGGCCTGGAAGGGCTTCAAGTTCGCGGTGCCCTTCGACTATTCGATGCACAACTACCTGCTGCGCTACTACCTGGCGGAGCACGGCATCGACCCGGACACCGACGTGCAGATCCGCGCGGTGCCGCCGCCGGAAATGGTGGCCAACCTGCGCGCCGGCAACATCGACGGCTTCCTGGCACCCGACCCGGTGAACCAGCGCGCCGTGTATGACGGCGTGGGCTTCATCCACACGCTCACCCGCGACATCTGGGAAGGCCACCCCTGCTGCGCCTTCGCTGCGAGCAAGGAGTTCGTCACGACGATGCCGAACACCTACAAGGCGCTGCTGCGCGCCATCATCAGCGCCACCGCGACCGCCAGCAACCCGACCAACCGCAAGCAGATCGCCGAGGCGATCGCGCCCGCCAACTACCTGAACCAGCCGGTCACGGTGGTCGAGCAGGTGCTCACCGGCACCTATGCCGACGGTCTGGGCGGCGTGCAGAAAGTGCCGGGCCGCATCGGCTTCGAGCCCTTCCCGTGGGAGTCCTTCGCCATCTGGATCCTGACGCAGATGAAGCGCTGGGGTCAGATCAAGGGCGATATCGACTACCAGAAGATCGCCAAGGAGGTGTTCCTCGCCACCGACGCCGCCGCGCTGATGAAGGAAGTCGGCCTGCCGGTGCCGAGCACGACGACCAAGAAGTTCTCGGTCATGAAGAAGGAATTCGACCCGGCCAAGCCGGAGGAATACCTGAACAGCTTCAAGATCCGGAAGGTGACGGCATGAGAAAAGCATGGCTGGCGCCGCTGCTGTCGGCGCTGTTCTTCGCGCTCTTCGTCGGCGCCTGGTATCTGGCGACCACCGCGTCGGCCGGCGGCGGTGCCGCCGCTCCGGCGATGGACCCGGAGTACGCGGCGCTGATGGGCGCCCAGGCCCAGGCCGGCGGACAGTCCGCCATGCCCGGCCCGGGCGAGGTCGCGGCCAAGATCTGGGAACACCTGAGCGACCCCTTCTACGACCGCGGCACCAATGACAAGGGGCTGGGCATCCAGATCGCCTACTCGATCGCCCGCGTACTCGGCGGCTATCTGCTGGCGGCGCTGGTGGCGATCCCGCTGGGCTTCGTCATCGGCATGTCGCCGCTGATCTACAAGGCGCTCGACCCCTTCATCCAGATCCTGAAGCCGATCTCGCCGCTGGCCTGGATGCCGCTCGCGCTCTACACGATCAAGGATTCGGGCATTTCCGCCATCTTCGTCATCTTCATCTGCTCGCTGTGGCCGATGCTGGTGAACACCGCCTTCGGCGTCGCATCGGTACGGCGCGAGTGGCTGAACGTGGCGCGCACGCTGGAAGTGAGCCCGCTGCGCAAGGCCTTCCAGGTCATCCTGCCGGCGGCCGCACCGACCATCCTCACCGGCATGCGCATTTCCATCGGCATCGCCTGGCTGGTCATCGTCGCCGCGGAAATGCTGGTGGGCGGCACCGGCATCGGCTACTTCGTCTGGAACGAGTGGAACAACCTGTCGATCACCAACATCATCACCGCCATCCTGCTGATCGGCCTGGTGGGCATGCTGCTCGATCACCTGCTGGCCTGGGTGGCGCGCGCGATTTCGTGGCGCGAATGAGCCTGGAGGAAATGAGCATGAGCGCAGCCCTCGCCCCCGTCGTCCCCCTGAAGACGCAGACCCGCGACCCGTTGGATGCCGCATCGCTGCCCTCGTCCGGGTCGTCCGCAGAGAAAAAAGGCCCCATCACAATGAGCACCCAACCCTTCCTCAAGGTCGAGGGCCTGAAACGGCAGTTTCCGCAGCCGGGCAACCCCGACCCCGCGCCGGTGTTCGAAGACGTGCATTTCGGCATCGAGCGCGGCCAGTTCGTCTGCGTGCTCGGCCACTCCGGCTGCGGCAAGACCACCATCCTGAACATCCTCGCCGGGCTCGACGAAGCCACGGCCGGCCACGTCATCATGGACGGCCGCGAGGTGCGCGGCCCCTCGCTCGACCGCGGCGTCGTGTTCCAGGGCCACGCGCTGATGCCCTGGCTCAGCGCGCTGAAGAACGTCGAGTTCGCCGTGCGCAGCCGTCATCCGGACTGGAAGGCGCATCAGGTGCGCGAGCACGCGGTGAAATACCTCGAACTGGTGCACCTCGGCCACGCGCTGGACAAGAAGCCGGCCGAGCTGTCCGGCGGCATGAAGCAGCGCGTCGGCATCGCCCGCGCCTTCTCGATCGAACCGAAGATGCTGCTGCTGGACGAGCCCTTCGGCGCGCTCGACGCGCTCACCCGCGGCAGCATCCAGGACGAACTGATCGGCATCGTCGAAGCCACGCAGCAGACCGTGTTCATGATCACTCACGACGTCAACGAAGCCATCCTGCTGGCCGACCGCATCGTGCTGATGACCAACGGCCCGCGCGCCAAGATCGCCGAAATCGTCGTCAATCCGCTGGCCCGGCCGCGCGTGCGCGAAACCCTGCACCAGCAGCCCGCCTTCTACACGCTGCGCAATCACCTGGTCGATTTCCTGGTGAAGCGCTCGCGCGAATTTCAGCCCGGCCACGGCTGGGATGCGAAGAACCCGCCTCTCGTCCACCCCGGCCAATCCAGCCAACCCGCCTGAACACCACCTCAAAGGAGACTCACATGAAACGCGAAGACGTCACCGATCTCATCGTCGAACGCAAGGTTGCCAAGGGCCTCAAGTGGGCCGACCTCGCCAAGGCCATCGGCCTCAGCAAGGAATGGGTCACCGCCGGCCTCCTCGGCCAGATGACCTTCACCGCCGAACAGGCCAAGACCATTGGCGAAATGCTCGACCTGCCGGCCGAAGCCGTCACCCAGCTCCAGGTCGTGCCCTACAAGGGCTCGCTGCCCACCTCGGTACCGACCGACCCGCTGATCTACCGCTTCTACGAATTGATCAACGTATACGGCACCACCTTCAAGGCACTCATCCATGAAGAATTCGGCGACGGCATCATGAGCGCGATCGACTTCAAGATGGACCTGGCGCGCGAAGCGAACCCGGCGGGGGATCGGGTGAGCATCACGATGAGTGGGAAGTTCTTGCCGTACAAGACGTACTGAACTTACTGATGTGAAGTGCTTGACCGGCGCGGCACGCGCCGGTCATATTGAGGCCGCATGACCCGGGAGGGCATGCGGCTTTTCCTTTTCAAGCATGAAAATTAGCATCGCCAAAAAACGGTAACAGAAATTTGAACGAGAGTCCGCGCGCGCACATGAACAGGAATGCAGCTCGATTTGCAATCATTACATCACTCGGAGTTGCTCTTACGGGGTGCAACAGAATCTCTTATCACTATATGGGTGATCAACGACCGGATCATGAAGTCTCAATGATTCGCGTCATGAGTGTTGTCAAAGGAAAGGATCGAAACCCAGACATCGTACTTTCCGCATGGAAATTCAATGGCAACACACCTGAATTTGACATCATATGGGGCTCCCCACACGCTTACGCATTCCTACCAAGCACACAAGAAGTTGGCGTTTCACTAAGCCTAGTAACCCTTCTCCCACTCACAGTACGCCAATTTAGTGCAATCTACTGGGTTCCGATTGAATCAGAACCGGGGTACATCTACGAATTTCACGCAAAACTCGGCAGCGAAAGGGCCCCCAGCCAGGTCTGCGCAATCAGAGTATCAAAAAACACTTGGCCCCTCCCCATGACGGAAGATATGGAGATGCCGGAGGGTGCGACGGTAGTTGGATGTGGAAGACCACGAGAAAGCATCGACTCATATTCTTTTCGTTTATGCTCAATAGGAACCCGCCCAATTTCAGACGAATACAACAAACCTTAGTGCGATCCTAATATTCCATTAAACACAGCTGCATGACAAAAACATCAAACGCGGATGATGAATTGAAAAACTCCTCACGGGAGTTGAGAGCAATAGCGGACAGGCCACGATTTTGATGCTTGGGATAGGCTATTCGGGGCACACCCCCTAATGCTCCGCCAATTGAAAAGCATTACAACATACTTAAGGGGCTGTCTGCCAAATGGCATCACCCAAATAAAAAAAGATGAGCAATAGCCAGAAACAACGGGGGACGCACCACGAATGTGAAACCATAGGGGGCGCGGCAACATACTCCCGGATTTCTCTGCCCTTTTCCAACACGGCCCGGTTCAGCTTATCGCCGAACTCAGCCCGAGCTGTTCGACAAATGGGTGGGAGATACTTGGGACGAAGCAACATTTCCCGAGATCGTCGGGGGCGCTGCCCGAGAGCTTTCCAGGGGAACCATAGGAGACTGACTACGGTTTTTATGTCCAGAATAGGCTTTCGCGGCACACCCCCTATTGTTTCAGAGTGGAAATAGTTAGGAAATGGCTATGGCACTAAAGCATCTGCATCCAGGTCCAGATAATCGGGGTGAGGTTATCTCGGCCACCTTAAAAGAGATACTTCGTGGCGAGACAAAGCGTCATTCCTTGATTGCACACAATGAAAGAATATGTAATGAGCATTGGCTACCGAATAACGATATTGGAGGAGTGGTGGGCGCGTGCGCGGGAGTCTTCTACGATCAAATGTCGTTAGCAATTCCTAAGCTTTGGCATGGCGATACCCAAGGCATTCAATTGCTTGCAAACGGCGCAGGGAGCATGTATTTGGCGGCTCGCCTGGATTTCTGTGATCTTAAACTCAGCCCAGGCGGTTTCGATTTTGAAAATCCAGTTCTTAAGCACTTGATAATTTTTCACGGCGTTTTGGCAAAAGTTGGGGGTAACGTCATGCCCAAGTGGTTTGCACCCCACGTGCTAAAGCTGTTGAATGGAAAGGCTAGCGATCTGTTGCGTCAAATTGACGAGCCCTTTGTCGAATTCATGCGACTGCTACTGCAGGCTCAAATTGTGCGCAAATGGCCGGAAGAAATTGACAGAGCCACCTTAAAGGGGTTTGCGCCGTTACTGCAATTTATCGGGGATTTAAATAAATTCGGAAGGGTCTTAGAGGACTATTGTGACTTCCGATTGTGCAATGCTTGGGGGTGGGACGAAGTTGATGCGCGCAAACCGAGAAAGTCGCATCAGTCCTTTCCCAGCTCGATATTCGATGGGCCAGGGTGGGAGGCGCTATTGCCCTTCGAGTTATTTTCTCTTCAATATGTTTATGAATCTTGTACCGGCATGAGTTTGACGTTTAGCGGTGATCACCCTTTGCTAAACAGTAAGTTGATGTCACTGCCGTCTGTTTGGCCCTTCCCAAAAAGTGAATTACTTGCCGAAATTGAGAAATTCGGGGCGAGTAAGTTTGGTGAAAATTGGCAGGGGTAATAGCGCTAAAATAAAACAATAGGGGACGCAGCGACATTTCCCCCGATTTCTCCACCCTCTTCCACCACGGCCCGGTTCAGCTCATCGCCGAGCTCAGCCCGAGATGTGCGACGAAAGGGTCGAAGTCGCGGTCGCTGTAGAGCAGTGCGTAATCCGATTCGATGCAGCGTGTGGCAATCAACGTGTCTATCGTCTTGCGGATCGTGATGCCACGCTCGCGTAGCGCGCGGTAGTTGCGCGCCGCCTGTATTGCAATGTCCTGACCGCCGATGTCAACAGCGTCCAGCCCTGTCAGCAGTTTCCGCGCCTGATCGAAATCCCGTTGGCTGCCGAAGCCCTGCAGCACTTCGGTCAGGATGAGGTCGCCGATGATCAGCAGTTCGCTGCCCAGCAGTGCGTCCAGCCTTTCGGCCTGCGGGGTGGCGGAGCCCCGGAAATAGTCGATCCAGACGCTGGAGTTGACCAGGATCAAGCGTCGGTCCTCATCGCGTCGAGATCACCTTCCCACTGAAGCTTGCCCCTGAAGCGACGGATTTCCTCCTGCTGACGCAGGCGCAACAAGGTGCGCAGCCCCATCTCAACGGCCTCACGCTTGGTCCGGGCGCCGGTCAGGCGCAGGGCGTCGCGCATCAACTGGTCGTCTATTTCGATATTGGTACGCATGATGTGTATCTCCTAACAGATTTCTACACATTCTAACGGATATGTCCGTAACGTGAGCTGCGATGAAGCCGATGGGGCCAGTGCTATGTGCAGTACATCAACAGGACTTACCGGCGCAGCGGCGGACTGTGGGAAGGCCGTTTCCGTTCCTGTCTGGTTCAGCAGGACGACTGTCTGTTCGCCTGCCTGCGCTGTGTCGAGATGAACCCGGTGCGCGCCAGCATGGTCGAGCAGCCCGCCGATTACCGCTGGTCGAGTTACCGGGCGCATGCGCATGGCGCGTTCGACACGTTGCTCACGCCACATGCCGCGTATCTCGCCCTGGGTACGAACCCGGACGAGAGACAGCAGCGCTATCGCATGCTGTTCCGCGAACAGTTAGCCCAGCAGGTACTGGAGGACATTCTCGACGCCACGCGAGGCAATTTCGTACTGGGCAACCCGAAGTGCGCCGCGGAAGTGGCTGTGGCCCTGGGTCGCCACGCCCTGATCCGGCTGCACCGGCGGTCTGCATCCGCCTCGATTCCGTCGTCGTGGCCGGTCGATGTAATCCATTTGCATGCCAGAATGCGGCGACCGTCCTCCAACCGCACTCTTCGGCGCCATGATCACAAGTCAGTTCGTCTCGCGGATTTCCCTTCAGCGCGACAAGGTCGATTCTTTTGACCGTTACCCGTTTGCGCTACCGGCAATCCGGGCGCTCGACCATATCGATCTTCATCCGAAGATGACGATCCTGGTAGGCGAGAACGGTTCCGGGAAGTCAACCCTGCTTGAGGCGATCGCGGTCGCGCTCGGGTTCAATGCCGAGGGCGGCAGCCGCAACTTCAACTTCGGCACACGCGCGTCCCACTCGGAACTTCACGCCTTCCTGCGCATTGCCCGAGGCGTCCGGCGCCCCAGGGACGGCTTCTTCCTGCGTGCCGAGAGCTTTTTCAATGTGGCGACGGAGATCGAGAACCTCGACGCCGAGCCGATGGCCGGGGCGCGCGTCATCGATGGCTTCGGCGGGCGCTCGTTGCACGAGCAGTCCCATGGCGAATCCTTTCTCACGCTCATGACCCAGCGCTTCCGCGGAGAGGGTCTGTACATCCTCGACGAACCCGAAGCGGCGCTCTCACCTCAGCGCCGGTTGGCGGTGCTCTCCCGGATTCATGACCTGGTGGCCGAAGGCGCGCAGTTCATCATGGCCACGCACTCGCCCATCCTGATGGCCTACCCGGACGCACGCATCCTCCAGCTCACCGCCGACGGCATCGAGGCGGTCGCGTACGAAGACACGGAGCATTACCTCGTCACGCGCAACTTCCTCGCCAATCCCGAACGCATGCTGAGGGTACTTCTGAGCCGCGACGACGAGGACGATTGACTCCTCCGCGAGCACTGCGTTGCCAAGTCTCACGTGGCGACGTTGTGAAGAGCGTTCCCGCTACCCCGCCCCGCGCTGCGCGCGCCGCCATGTCGCGGGTGGCTGCCCGGTCAGTCGCTTGAAGGCACGCGAGAACGCGGCTTCGGAGTCGTAGCCGATCTCCTGCGCGATGGTGGCGACCGAGGCCTGGCTTTCGCGCATCAGGTTGGCGCCGAGCTGCATGCGCCAGTGGGTCAGGTACTGCATCGGCGGCATGCCGACGCAGTTGACGAAACGCTCGTGCAGGGCGGACCGCGAGAGGCCGACCTGTCGGCCCAGTTCATCGACCGTCCAGTCCTCCGCCGGGCGCGCGTGCATCAGCGCGATCGCCTTGCCGATGTAGCGATCGCGCAGCGCGGCGAGCCAGCCGCTGCCGCCCTCCTCCGGCAAGGCTTCGAGACAGCGGCGTGCCGCATCGACGAACACCATTTCGCTGACGCGCTCCAGCACTGCCGCGCTGCCCGCCCGCCGGTGGCGCGACTCGGCCACGGCCTGTTCGAGCATGGGTGCCACCCAGGCGCCGACCCCGCTCGACGGCAGGTGCAGCATCGGCGGCAGGGCCTGGATCAATGGGTTGAAGGGCGTCAGATCGCAGCTGATGAAGCCGCAGACCATCGTGCTGCTGGCCCGGCTCGAGGGCACTTCGGCATCGAGCTCGCACACGCCGTCGTGCAGGGCGATCAGGACGGGTTGGGGGTGGTCGCGCGTCGTTGCGCGCCAGGACTGATCGCCGCCGGCCGCGCGCATGCCGGGCGCGCTGGAGAGCACGTGGGCATCGCCGCGCGGGAACATGACGATGTCGCCGGCCTGCAGCCTGGTCGGCGCCTCGCCTTCCATGCCGACCCAACCGTTTCCCCGCAGGATCATGTGATAGGCGATCACGTGCTCGGCGCCCGGACTGAGCGCGTCGGCCAGTTCCGGCGACGGTGGCGTGTCTGCCACCCAGTGATCGTCGCAGCTCACGTAATAGAAGATCGCGCCGCGCAGACGCACACTCGTGAGCACATCGGACAACGGATCGCCTTGCATGGCCCCTCCCCGGCGGCGTCCCGATCAAGCGGCGCGGACGCCTGGTCAAGGGGTCGCGCGATCGCGGAGCCGCGAGCAAGTTTCAACGACACGCGGTGAATCGCCCGGCAGACCGGATATGAAGAATGGCACGGTCGTCGCTCACCGCCAGCGCGGCCCGACCGTCGGGCCACGGCGTGCGCGGCGCGCCCTCAATCCGCTCAGGAGATCGCCATGTCAGCCGTACTTGAAACCCCGAATGCCGCGCCCGATTTCGATGCCATCAAACAACGCCAGCATGCCACCTGGGCGAGCGGAGACTATGCCGTCATCGGCAGCACGCTGCAAATCGTCGGCGAAACCCTCGCCGAGGCCGCCGACCTGCGCGCCGGCGAACGGGTGCTCGACGTCGCCGCCGGCAACGGCAACGCGACCCTCGCCGCCGCACGCCGCTTCGCCCAGGTCACCTCGACCGACTACGTCGAGGCGCTGCTCGACAAGGCGCGTATCCGCGCCGCCGCCGACGGCCTGAGCGTGCAGTTCCGCGTCGCCGACGCCGAGCGGCTGCCCTTCGACGACGGAAGCTTCGACGTCGTGATGTTGACCTTCGGCGTCATGTTCACGCCCGATCACGCGACGGCGGCCAGCGAAATGCTGCGCGTGGTGCGCCCCGGCGGCCGCATCGCACTCGCCAGCTGGACGCCCGGGGGCTTCATCGGGCGCCTGTTCAAGATCATCGGCGCCTACGTGCCGCCGCCGCCGGGCGTGAAGTCACCTTCACTGTGGGGCACCGAGCCGCACATGATCGAACTGTTCGGCCCCCGCGCTGCGCAGCTCAAATGCGAGCGCCGGCACTTCAACTTCCGCTATCGCTCGGCCACCCACTGGCTGGAGGTGTTCCGCGCCTTCTACGGTCCGATCCACAAGGCCTTCGGCGCCGTCGCGCCAGACGCCCGCCCGGCGCTGGAGCGCGACATCCTGGCACTGCTGGACGAACTCAATGTCGGCGGCGCGGATGCGCTGGTGGTACCGGGCGAGTACCTGGAGGTGGTCATCACCAGGGCGTGACGGGGCGCGATGGAGCCTGGGTTCTTGTGGGAAGGGTCTTCTGATCCCGACTGCGGCGCTCAAGCACACGCTGTCGCGAGATCACCGGCCTTTTCGCGGCCAAGGCCGCTCCCACAGGGACTGTGCCCGATCCGCGGCCGGCGCATGAGCCCGCGTTCTGTGGGAGGGGTCTTCTGACCCCGACTGCGGCGCCCGAGCGCGCGGTGGCGCGAGATCACCGGCCCTGTCGCGGTCAGAAGACCGCTCCTACAAGGACCGCGCCCGATCCGCGGCCGGCACCTGAGCCAGGTTTCTGTGGGAGGGGTTTTCTGACCCCGACTACAGCGCCCGCAGCGCGAGATCGGACTTGCCGTGCCCGACGGTGCAACCCAACATACACACACGTTCGTACATACATGGAGGCACCCATGGAAACACTGACTACGCGGGTGTTCAACAATGGCAACAGCCAGGCTGTTCGCATTCCTGCCGAATTCCGGCTCGATACCGACCAGGTCAGCATTTCGCGCAACGAGGCAGGCGATCTGATCATTCACCCTATCCGGGCGCAACGCGGTGATGCACTGATGCAGGCCCTGCATGCGCTTGGCAAGGCGGACGCCGATTTTGTCGCCGCCCTGGAGGCAGATCGCGATAGTCAGCAGCCGGTTCAGGAGCGTGAAGGGCTGTGATCTACCTGCTCGACACCAACATCCTTATTTATCTGATCAAGAATCAGCCGCCCGCCATCGCGCGGCGCATCGATGCTCTGCCCTCTGACGACATCCTCGGCATGTCCTTTGTCACGTGGGCAGAATTGCTCAAGGGCGCCGAGCGCAGCACACGCAAGCCTGAGGTGGTACGCCGGCTTGAATCGCTGGCGCTGCAGGTGCCGGTGCGCTACCCGGTCAGCCCCGCCATCTGCCGGCACTATGCCGAGCAGGCGACACGACTCAAGGAGGCGGGTACGCCAATCGGCGCGAACGACCTGTGGATCGCATGTCACGCGCTGGCTGACGACGCTACGCTGGTGACCGACAACACTCGGGAGTTCAAGCGGGTTTCCGGCCTGCGCGTCGAGGACTGGGTAGCGACGTCCTGACCGGAAGAAACGACGGGCGGGACGCTTCGCCGCGTCGGGATGGCACGCGGTATGCTCCACACGCCTCCGTTCCGACCTTCCCGCCATGACCAAGCATCGCCTCTACCAGTATTTCTTCCGCGGCCTGATCACCTTCCTGCCGCTGGCACTGACGGTCTATGTGCTGGTGCTGTTCGTCACCTGGACCGAAAGTCTGGCGATGATGATGGTGCGGCCGATCACCGGCGACTTCTACCTTCCCGGCCTCGGAATAGCATTGAGCGCCGTGCTCATCGTCGGCCTGGGCATGCTGGTGTCGCGACCGGAGACCGGGCGCCTGCTGTCGCTGGTGGAACTGCCTTTCACCAATCTGCCGGTGGTCAAGAGCATCTATTCGTCGCTGAAGAACTTCGCCGACTATTTCGCGCCGCACACCGGTGAATCCGCCCAGCAGGTGGTGCTGCTGCGCATGCCCGGCAACGAAATGGGCATCGTCGGCCTGGTGACGCGGCAGTCGATGGACGGACTGCCGGCCGGGTTGTCGGAACTGGCGGACCAGGTCGCGGTGTACCTGCCCATGGGCTACATGATTGGCGGCTACACCGTGTTCGTGCCGCGCGCCTGGGTGACGCCGGTCAACATGTCGGTCGAAGAGGCCATGCGCATGGCGCTGATCGCCTACATGACGTCGAACCGGAGCGAACCGGACGCGCGCTGAACGCGCCGCCACCTCATCACCACCCTCGGCGCGCACTACGCGCATATGCGTATTGCGTTGAAGTGAGCCACCCGACCAGAATGAGCGCCGCACTTCGGAGGCCACGTCCGCGTGATCGTGGGCACGACCTCCGGCCAGACTGCGCTGCGCCTGCGGGCGGCAGCGGGTCGCGGACCGTTCTGACCGGGAGATCACCACATGAAGAGAATCGTTCTGATCGCGTCATTGCTGCTCGGCGTCACGGGCGGCACGCCAGCGCTGGCGGCGCCCATCGTCGTGAGCACGCTGTCGTCGTGGGACGGCAGCAGCAGCATCGGCGACTTCGGTTCGTCCGGCTTTTCCGGCTGGGGGCAGTTCCTGGTGGCGCCGACCGGCAGCAACCGCCTGCTCGACTTCACCTTCCTGCTCAGTGACGCGCTCAAGGGCAGCAACACCAACCCCGTTCCGGTGACCTTCACGGCGCATCTGGTGCAGTACAACCCCTTCACGCGCTACGTCGTCGGGCCGCTGCTCTATTCGAGCGCGCCGGTCACCGTGCCGCTGACGGCGGGTCCGGACTTCGACACCTACACCTTCGACATCGACGCCGAGGTGACGGCCGGCAGCACCTACATGATGTTCCTGTTCGCGAACAACTATGAATTGCGCATTCCGGACGATTCGCGCCTGCGCCTCGCCACCGCGAATACGGATCTGGGCGGCGGCGCCTACAACATTCCTTGGGATGCCGAAAGCGATCTCGACGGGCTGCTTTCCGGTCAGTGGCGGTTCACGGCCGGGCAGGACCTCGCCTTTGCCGCGACTTTCGACTTCCGGCCGACGAACGAAGTACCTGAGCCGTCGGCCGTCGTGCTGATGGCGACCGCGGGCGCGGCCGGGCTGTGGGCGACGCGTCGTCGACGGGTTGCCGGGCACGCCGCCTGAGGCCGACGCCGTTCCCGCAACTCCCTGCCAAGGCGGTCAGCCGAAGACCGGCACCGGCGCGAAGCGTCCCTTGAGCACCTTGTCGGCGGCGCCGAGCTTCAGCCAGCCGTCGATCGCGCTGGCGTACACCGAGCGGAAATCAGTGGTGTGGACCAGGTTGTCACCGGCGTCCAGCGCGCCGAGGTCTGACGGCGTGCCGTAGTGGCCGCCCTTCACCTGTTTGCCGGCGAAGAACATGACGTTGGCGGTGCCGTGGTCGGTGCCGAGGCTGGTGTTCTCCGGCACCCGGCGACCAAACTCGGAAAAGATGAGCAGGCTCACGCGGTCGGCCTGGCCCAGGCGTTCCATGTCGCGCAGGAAACCGCTGATCGCATCCGACGTATAGGTAAGCAGGCGCTGGTGCAGGTCGGCCTGCTGCACATGGGTGTCGAAGGCGTTGTTGCGGTAGCCGACGTAGTACAGGCGCGTCGGCAGGCCGGCGGCGATGCAGGCGGCCACCTTGGGCAGACCCAGCGGCGCGATGCCGTAATCCTGATTCGTCTTGTAGTTCGACCACGCCTCGCGCACCGCCAGCGACGATTCGCGCGCGCTGACCGCCACCTGTTCGAGAAAGCGGCGTGACGGGTTGTCCGTGCTCGCCACGCTCACGTCGTCGAGCAGTGCGCGCGTCGGGTGCAGGGCGCTGCGCATGAAACGCTCCGGCTCGTCGAACACCACCGGCGTATGGATGCGGCTGCGCACCGCCAGCGACTGCGTGGCGTCGATGTTGAGCAGGTAGTTCGGCACCGGCGCCGGCGACATGGTGTCGGCCAGCCGGCCGACCCAGCCGTAGTCGTCGCCACTGTTCGGCGCGGCGGTGTGCAGGTAGGCCATCGATGTGAAGTGCGAGAACGACGGGTTGTCGTAGCCGCAGCCATGCACGACGGCGAGCTGGCCGGCCTTCCACAGCCGCTCGAAGCCGGCCATGCCCGGGTTGAGGCCGAAGCGCTCGTCGAGCTTGCGCAGCTTGTCCGGGCGGATGCCGATGTTGGGCCGCAGTCGGTAGTAGCGGTCGTCGGCCCAGGGCACGACGGTGTTCAGGCCGTCGTTGCCGCCGGACATTTCGAATACGACGAGGATGCGGTCCTCCGCTTCGGCGGCGGCAGCCGCGCGCGCGATGGTGCCGAACACGCCGGGAACCATGAGCCCGGCGGAAGCCTTCAGGATGCTGCGGCGCTTGTGATCGATGTTCATATGCGTTCTCCGGCGAAGCGGCAGGGCACCCGCCCTGCCCTCGCCTCAACCCAGTTGATATTCCGGACGGCTCAGCAGCACGTGCAGCAGCAGGCGCAGCGTATCTTCGGCGTAGCTGGCCGCGGCCGGCAGGTCGCGCGTACCCAGCTCCCTTTCGAGGAAGGCGGCGAGCTTGCCCCGCGTGCCGCCGTCGAGCTGCACCGACAGGAAGCGCCCTTCCAGATAGGTCACGGCCTCTTCCGGCGTGCGACAGCCAGCCTTCAGCACCATGCCGGTCAGGTCGAGCCGCGCCACCGTGCGCGGGATGGGCTTCACCCGCTCGACCGCCATCTGCCAGCCGCGGTAGCTGCCGTAACGGGTGTTGAAATCCTCGTCGCGGTCGCCGTTCATGCTCGACATCGCCATCATGTTGACGCCGCCGTCGGCGCCACCGGGTTTGGTCGCGGTGCTCAGATCGAGGCCGCTGCGCACGCGCTCGTGGATGTTGCGGATTTCGTAGCCCGCCTGCGCGCCGGGGTAGCGGTCGCCCGGGATGTAGTTGATGTCGGGCAGCGCGACGTCGAGCGCGAAATTGCCGCGCTCCAGCAGCAGCCCCGGCGTGATCCAGCTGCGGCCCTGCGCCCAGCCGGCCACGGTCGGCGGGTGCATCAGGCGCTGGCCCAAAGCGGTGGTGGTTTCGTTGAAGTCAGGCACGCCCGGCACTTCGGTCAGGCCCAGCTTGCGGTAGGTGGACACCACCAGTTCGACCGGCCCCTTGATGCGCGTCGCCACCGATTCCGGCGCATGGAAATCGCGCGACATGAACAGCATTTCGAGAAAGGCGGCGACGTCATAATTGACCGCCTTCAGCCGCCGGCCCAGTTCTTCGGCCAGCGCCGGATCGACCTCCTCGCGCACGAAGTGGCGATACAGCTTGCTGGCGAGATAGCGCGGCGTGGCCGGCTGGTCGAGGATGATGTCGATCACCTGCACGCCGTCGTAGTTGCCGCGCCGGCCCAGCACATCCTTCGGCCCGCCGTCGTGCTTGGCAGTGTCGATGTGGAAAGCGACGCCCTGGTAGTTCCAGCCGGTGAAAGCGCGCGCCGCCTCGCGGATGTCGTGCTCGCTGTAGTGGCCGACGCCCATCGTGAACAGCTCCATGATCTCGCGTGCGAAGTTCTCGTTCGGCGCGCCCTTCACGTTCACCGCGGCATCGAGGAAGGCGAGCATGGCCGGGTCCTGCGCGACGCCGATCATCAGCGTGCGGAAGTCGCCCAGACCCTTCTGCTGGAACAGTTCGAGCTGGTTCAGCATCTTGCGGTAGTCGCGCACCTTGTCTTCGTTGGTGGCGAAGTGACCGTGCCAGAGCAGCGCCATCCTCTCCTGCAGCGGACGCGGCGACGTGAGCATGCGGTTCGCCCACCAGTAGGCGACGCGGTCGGTTTCGAGCTTGCTGGCGCGCAACCAGTAGAAGAACTTGTTCACCACAGGCTGCATGCGGCGGTTGCCGCCGGCCTTCACAGTGACGCCCAGCGCTTCGCCGCTGTCGCGCGCGAGATCGGTGGTGGCCGGACGGCTTGCCGGGAAGGGGTCCAGCCCCGCCTCGAACACGCCCGAATGATCGAAGGGCGGCAGGTCCGCCGCCGGCGCGCCCTCGAAATACACGAGCCGACGCACCGCATGGGCCGGCGTCAGCCGGGCGAAGGCGTTGACCTCGGCCGGCGTGCCGCCGAAGCCGGCGCGTTCGAGCAGGTGTGCGGCGCGGGCGCGGTTCCAGTCGGCCGCGGCAATCGGGGCCAGGTCGCCGGCCCACGGCGAAGCCGCGAACGTGACTGCGCTGAACACTGCGCCGGCGAAAGCCAGCGCAACAGGGGCGATACGGACCATGAGGGCACATCCGGGATGAACAGGCGTGCAGCGTAGAGCCGCCGGGCACGGTCGCTCCAGTGCAAATCACCCTCCGCCCGCTAGGGATTTTCTGGAGTCGCGGACTGCCGCCCCCTCACCCCGGTACAGGGCCGGCATGTCATGCTGCCGTTACTCCTCGACAGGAACCGCCGACATGCCTTCCGCCCCGACCGATCCGCTCGAACGTTTCGTGCAGGCCCAGGCACGCGACTACGCGCAGGCGCTGCAGGAACTGAAGGACGGCCGCAAGCGCACGCACTGGATCTGGTATGTGCTGCCGCAGCTGCGCGCCCTCGGCCGCAGCCAGATGGCGCGCGAATATGGCATCGCCGACCGCAGCGAAGCGGCGGCCTACATCGCGCACCCGCTGCTGGGCGCGCGACTGGTCGAATGCGTCAACGCCCTCCTCGCCCACGCCGGGCGTCGCCCGGACGACATCCTCGGCGAAGTCGATGCGCTGAAGTTCCGCTCCTGCCTGACCCTGTTTGCCGAAGTGGCGCCGGACCGGCCCTGCTTCCGCGCTGCGCTGGCGGCTTTCTACGACGGGCAGCCGGACGGCGAAACGCTGCGGCTGCTTGGCCAGCGCCGCAGCTGAGTACACCCGGCGATGCGATTCCGCCGCTTTGTTCTGCTGACACTGACCCTCGCATTGCACGGTTGCGTCGCACTGACCCGCGGTATCGTGCCGGTTGACGGTGCCGACCTGGCGGACACCGGCGCAGTGCGCCTGGACATCGATACCGACCACCCCGTGCTGCTGCGCGCGGTTGACGAGAAGCCGCTGCCTGGCGTGCAGGTGTCCAGCCGCGCCCGCGCCTTCAGCTATGTGCTGCATCCCGGCGAGCGCGTGCTGTGGCTCAGTGACGTGCCCTATGGTTTCCCCTTCCTTCCGCAGCACCTGAAGTGCTACCTGATGCACGCCGACCTGACCGCCGGCGCCCGCTACCTGCTGCGGATGGACGGTGCGCCGCGACGTCCGGTGCTGATCGACGCGATGCAGCACGACACGGTCGCCGAAGGGGTGCTGGTGGACGCGCCGCTGATCTACGAGCGCGGCTGCCGCTGGCAGTGAGCGCGCCGCACTTGCACGCCGTGGCCGATGACCGCACGCTTGTTGCACGACCATCGTCCGCCGCAGCCATGTCACTTCACACCGCCGAAATCCTCTGGACTCGTGGGGACCAGCCCTTCATCGACAAGCGTTACAGCCGCCGCCACCTGATCCGCTTCGACGGCGGCATCGAGGTGGCCGGTTCGTCGTCGCCGCATGTGGTGCCGCTGCCTTATTCCGCGGCGGACGCGGTCGATCCGGAAGAGGCTTTCGTCGCCGCGCTGGCAGCCTGCCACATGCTCACCTTCCTGCAACTGGCGGCGCTCAAACGGCTGGTCGTGGATCGTTACGAGGACGCGGCCGAGGGCGAACTTGCGCGCAACGCCGACGGCAGGATGTATATCGCGCGGGTGACGCTGCGGCCGTCGGTGCACTTCGGCGGAGAGGGCGCACCGACGGCTGCCGAGCTGACGGCGCTGCACCACGCGGCGCACGAGCAGTGCTTCATCGCCAACTCGGTGCTGACCGAGGTGCGCTGCGAACCTCGCCTGTCACTGAATGAACGTGCGGCAGCTGACGGTTCAGCGCCCGCCGAGACGCTTGCCAAAGGAGATGGCGTAGGCCGGCGAGCGCATCTTCAGGATCGGATCATCGCCGGGACGAATTCCTTCGCTCAGCACGTTCGGATCGAAGTTGAGAGCGGTGCACGCGTCGCCCCCGACAGCCGTAACCGACAGCGTGCCCGCCACCAGCTCGGTGCGACCCTCCGGCCAGGCAAGTGAGGGGTCGGACTCGCTGTCGCCCGGCTGTCCGAGCGTGACGATCCAGTCGAACAGGACCGGACCGCGAGCCACCCGCTCGCCCAGCCGGGCGGCGAGGAAGTCGCGCGGGGCGGCGCCGCGCTCGTCATCGGTGAGGCCGCGCACGCCGTCGCGCGGCTGAAGACGCCAGCGCACCGCGCGCTCGCCATCTGCCGTCGCGAAATGGAAGGTATGCAGTCCGAAATACTGCGCGCTGGCGTAGCTCCACGGAGGCGGGTTCTGCTGCAGCCAGCGGAACTGCGGCAGCGTGTCCGGATGCGCAGCGCGGTAGGCGGCCACCCGGTCGGGATCGGGCCGGCCGTCCGGGCCGGGCAGCGAGGCGCGCAGCAGGCCGAGGAAGCTCTCCGGCGTGGCCGCACCGAACACCGGTGTGCTCAGCGTGGCGATGTTATGCACGCGGCCGTCGCCGAGCTCGAACTGCGCGGCCAGCCCGCGTGGCGAGCGTGCGTTGTCGGCGACCGCCGGGTCGCCGCCGGCCATCGAGAAGCGGATCTGCGCGGGCCAGCGCGTACCCGAGAACAGCGGCGCACTGAACATCCGGGCGGCTTCGGCGCTGCCGGTGAAGCTGCCGATCGCACAGACACCCTTGGCGTGGCCCTTGCGCTCGCCCCTGTGCTCGCCGAACAGGCCCTGGAACACCTCGATGAAATCTCCGGCCTGCGCCGGCCTGTCCTCGGCCCTCAAGGGCGTGGCTGCGGCGGCGGCCAGCATGAGCAGGATGCGCCAATACATGAATGACTCCCCAAACTGCGGCGACTGGAACGCGCCGCGACGCGGGACAGACCGCATGTACAGCCACCGGTTCGCCCGGACGGCCGGCGCCGGCACGGCACGCCGGACTGATACAGGTCAAATGTCCGCAGAAGCGCCGTCCGATCGGCACAAGTTTGCGCGAAACCGGTCGTTAAACCGGGGGTTGATCCGCACACCAATTTTCCGCCGGGAACGCACATGGACTTCATCTCTCGCAGCATCCGCAACAAGCTTCTGGTCATTTGCGGTGGCGGCACCGCGGCGCTGCTGGTCGCCGCAGTGGTCGGCCTCGGCGTCGAGTGGTCGGCCATCGACACGCTGACCGGCGACATCACGCGCGCCGAGGCGCTGGCGATCCGCGCCGCCACGCTGAACAAGCTCATGCTGACCGGCGCCGCCTTCGCGGTCGTCGTCGTCGTCGCCTTCGGCCTCTTCCTGTGGGCACTGCAGCGCACCATCATCGGCCCGGCGAAGACCCTTTCGTCCGATCTCGAACGGCTGGCCCGCGGCGACTTCCATCAGCCGGTCGCCTGCACGACGCGCGACGAACTGGGCGCGATCGCGCAGAGCGCCGAGCGCATCCGCAAGGATCTGGGCGCGCTGGTGCTGCAGCTCAAGCAGTCGGCGCAGTCGCTGGTCGAGGCTTCAGGTGTGGTCGGCGGCGAATCGCAGCGGGTAGCCGCCGCGTCGAGCGCGCAGACCCAGGCGGCCAGTTCGACCGCGTCGTCGATCGAGGACGTGACCGCTGCCATCCGCATGGTGGCGGACAACGCCGGCAACGCGGCACGGCAGGCCGACGAGTCGCTCGATCAGTTGACCCGGGCGCAGACCCATCTGACCGAACTGCGCGGCTCGATCGGCCGCACCGCCAGCGTGATGAACGAGGTGTCGGGCGCTGCCGACGCCTTTGTCGAGAACGCCCGCCAGATCACCGAGATGACGCGCGAAGTGCGCGAGATCGCCGACCAGACCAATCTGCTCGCGCTGAACGCAGCGATCGAGGCGGCACGCGCCGGCGAACAGGGCCGCGGCTTCGCCGTGGTGGCCGACGAGGTGCGCAAGCTGGCCGAGAAATCAGGAACCTCGGCCGCCGCGATCGACACCATCACCCGCTCGCTGTCGGAGCGTGCCGCCGGCCTGTCGGATGCGCTGACGCAGGGGCGCAACGCCGTCGGTGTCGCCGAGTCGTCGAGCGACTCGGCCGCCGGCGTCATCACCGTCGCGCACCGCGCCGTAACGGTTGCCGCCGACGAGGTGCGCGCCATCAATCAGGCGCTGGAACAGCAGAGCCGCGCCGCCAGCGATATCGCCGGCAACGTCGAGCATATCGCCAGCATGTCCGGGCAGAACCAGTCGGCCGTCGATACGCTCGCCAGTTCGGTCACCCATCTGCAGTCTCTGTCCTCCCGCCTCGACGAACTGACCGGCCGTTTCCGCCTGTAGGCATGACGCCCACGGACGGCGGCGCTGTCAACCGCCCCACGCGGACGGCACTGCCGTCCGCGTGGGGACCTCAGTCGTCGAAGGCGATCAATCTGACGTTCGAATAGACCGGGCCCCGGGTGGCCTTGCCGGCGAAATGGGACGAGGTGCCGAGGTGCAGGTAATTGAAGCGATCGACCGCTTCATGCGTGAAACCCTCGAAGTACAGCACCCGTTCGTCAACCGAGGTCCGCACGCGACCATCCTGCCACTCGACACGGATGCGGTACGTATGGGAAGGATCGAACGGACCATCGAACGGCACCCATTCAGCGGCCTTGCCGAAACCGCGAGCGTGGTACTCGACCTTGAACTGCGGGTGTGCGGTCCCGACGCGGAACTCCCAGTTGTCCGTATCGGGCAGGCCCATCCGTTCGTGGTTCTGGAATAGCGTGCCCCACAGACCAAGGAATATGTTCTTGTCCGCCGTCAGCTGACTGCGTGGGTCGAAGTTGCGGACATCGACTTCCAGCATGCCATTGGGCGGCATAGGCGGCAGCTTCCAGACGATGCGATCGTGATCGTTGAGCACCGTCCACCCTCCACCCTCCACGAACTGCCCGCCCTGCACCTGACCACGGCTGCGGCCGTGAAGCGCATCGAACAGCACGACGCGGCCGGGCTTCTCGCGCAGGCGCGCATAGTAGATTGCCGTCGCGCCGTCCTCGAAGGTAACGTGAAAAGCGACGCCTTCCGGTCCAGCCGCTTCCTGGTTGAGTTTGAACGCCTTGGGTTTGCGGCCGCCGAGTTCGATGTCGCGCGAGATCACCGGGAAGCGCTTGCCCTTGCGCCATGCGTAGATGGCCTGGCGACCGCTCGGGCTCTCGCCGATGAAGAACACACGATCGCCGTGCATGGCCGGTGCACGGAAGCCACTGAAGTTCTCGGCGCCGCCGGAGAATTCGGCGTTGACGTCGATCACCTTCTGCAGCTGACCGTTGACCCGGGCATAGACACCGCTTTGCGCCTTGCCGTCCACTGTCAGACGGAAGGCGAAGTTTCCCGTCTCGAACGAGCGCTCGAACGCTGCGTCGTTGAAGCCGAGAAAGGTCTCGCCGGCGCGCCCGGGTACCGCACTGCCGGTATCCAGCAGCGCGACCAGCTGCTCGCCCTCCCCGCTCCATATACCGGGGCGGCCATCGGCCGAGTAGGCGGTGATCAGCGATCGTCCTCCCGCGGTCGAGGTGTCGTCCATGCGGCCGAAACGTTGATCGCCGCCCGGAACGGATTGCAGCCAGCTCGCGACGGCGTCCAGGCGCTGCGACCGCAGATCGTAACGATAGCTGCCCTGATAGGGACTTTCGGCATCGGCACGCCCCTTGTCCGACGCGCGCCCCATGAAGACAAGCTGCTGACCGTCGAAGGCCGGGCGCTTCAGATAGGCGAAACGCAGGTCAGAGCCCGGCATCACTGTCGTCAGATCGGCGATGCGGCGGACCTGCCCCCCTTCCGCCAGATAGATGCCCTGCTGGCCGTCAGCCCCCAGCCCGCTGAAGGCGGTCACGCCGCCGACGGCGACCGGGGCGCCGCCAAAGCCGGTAAATCGCCCCTCACCCGCGGGAATCGCGGTCGAGCTGTTGACCACGGTGCTCATCCGGCCGCGGACACTGCGATGGATGCCGATGCGTCCATCGGCACGGCGACCCACGAAGACGATGGCGTCCCCGTCCATCGATGGCGCAAACGGAAACTCGGTGAATACGCCGCCCTCTCCCGCAAATACCGTGCTGCCATCGGCGACCAGTTCAATGTCGATCAGCGGCAGCGGACCGGTGGCGGAGGCCGAAGCTGCAGCAAGGATTCCCAGCGCGGCAAGCAGCGGACGCAGGGCCCCCGCGATCACAGCGGAATCTCCAGACCGATGCGCGCGGTCAGCGGCTGCGCAGGCGTGATCGACAGCAGGTTGTTGCCGAAGTAGTAGCGGCGGTCGAACAGATTGTCGATGTTCAGGCGCCACAGCACCGACCGTTCGCCGACGCGGTGTCGCAGCGTGGCGCCCACATCGACACGTGCGTAGCCGGGCAACTCGGCCGTGTTGGCCGCGTCGGCGAAGGTGCTTTCCTGAGCGAACACACCGCCGAATACCGACACCCCGGACAGTGCGCCCGCAAAGTCGTACGAGGTCCACAGCCGTGCCGACTTGGCCGGCACCGTCTGCGGCTTGCGCCCGTCGTTGGCGCCGCCGATCACGTCGGCGTCGATCACCGCATACGACGCGAACACGCGCCAGCGGGGCATCAGCTCGCCAATCAGCTCGAACTCCAGGCCCTGATGGCGCTGACCCGGAATCAGCCGGGTGAAGTTGTCGCCGGCATCGTAGAAGGCCACGTTCTCCCGCTTGATCTCGTAAGCCGCGGCATTGAACTGCAAGCGGTTGTCGCGCGACGACAGCTTGAAGCCCCCCTCGATCTGATCGGAACGCTCCGGAGCCAGTATCTCGCCCGCGTTGGTCCCCTGCGACGCCAGCCCGTTGGGCTTGAAGCCGCGACTCCTGCTCACGTAGAGCGACAGCGGCTCGATCGGTCGATACACCACACCGAAGCGTGGCGTCACGGCGCTTTCCGTGACCGTTTCGCGAACCGGCGTCGCAGCCGACAGATTGATCGTCGTCTCACGGAACTTGTCGGCGCGCACACCGACCATGAAGTCGATCTGGTCGGTCAGTCCGATGAAATCCTCGGCATAGATGCCACCGTAGCTCGTATCGTTGAGCGTGGGAGCGGTATTGAGCGTGACCGGCAGGATATTGATCGTCGCCGGATTGAAAATGTTGCTGGCGTAACTGATCTGGTTGCTCGCGAACAGGGTGCGGTCGAGTTCGGTCAGTTGCACGCCGAGCACCGTGCGGTGACGCATGCCGAACAGCCGGTTGTCGCCAATCAGGTCGAAGCTGAAATTGTGGCTGTAGGCATCGGTGGTCTGACGGCGTTGACGCAATGTGTAATTGCCATTGTTCTGATTCAGGTTGGCTTTTGACGACTCCAGACGGTCGATGTAGTAATCCTGATAGGTGTACTGGTTTCGGATTTTCCAGTTCGGCGACAGAATGACATTCAGGTCGTAGCCAAAGGTCTGATTCTCCGAATCATGGTGACCGTTGCGCAGATCCAGATTGCGCTTCCAGGGGATATCGGCCGGGCGACCGTTGTAGATGACATGCCCGGTATCGTAGGGCACATCGATTTTCGCGTAATCCGCGAACAGCGTCAGCTTCGCGAAATCAGAAATCTTCCAGTCGAATGATGCGCCGCCAACGAGGCGATCCGTGTAGATGCCGTCGCGATAATTGTCACTGTTCTCGCTGGCGACATTCACGCGATAGCCGAAACGGCGATCCTCGCCGAAGCGTCCGCCTGCATCGAGATGCTGATGACTGTAGCCGTGTGTCCCGGTATTCAGGCGCAGCGTCGCGAACCGCTCGTCGGTCGGACGTTTGCGCAGCAGGTTGACCAGACCACCCGGCTCGGCACGCCCGTACTGCAACGAGGCGGGACCGCGAAAGAATTCCACCTGTTCGATCAGTTCGATCGACGGCGAGTGCAGGCCGAACAGCGGCTGCCCGTCCCACAGATAGCCATATGAATCGTTAAGCAGGAAACCGCGCGAACGGAACGCGGGTTGCCGGCCGGCGTTATTGCTCTCCTGATTGAGTGAGGCGGAATTCCTCAGCACATCCGAAAGATCTCTGGCCCCTTGTTCCTCTATGATCCGTTTAGGAAAAACGGTGATCGAGAATGGCGTCTCCTTGATCGTCAGATCGGCACGACTGGCGGTGGTCAACTCATTCTTCAGATAGGTTTCGTGGGCAAGAGATTCGGCTTCCACCTTGACGGACGGTAGCGTTATCACCTCGGCCGATGCATTTCCGACCGCTCCCATCAGGCACAGAGCGGACAGACTGCAAACGCCCCCAACGCATGGCTTGATCATTTCCTCTCCTCAATCTCGGCTCTTTGTTTGTTTGCCCTCCTTTCTTCCACGACACGACATACGGCCGTCCAGAACCGCAATCACGATGCCCTGAGAATAATTGGATGACAAATATATGAACGATTCCGGATACCCCCCGGAAACGTGGCGCGAGTATGTGAGCGAGGACTATCGGCACTCAATTGCACAATTGAGGTCGTTTGGATTCCCCGGCAATGCGGTGAGGAACTCCCGGTCGATTCAGGCGCCTCTCCCAAAACACCCGGGAATTCGTCGAACGGAAAGAGGGCGAGGCGCCCTGAGGGTGTCCCCGGGGCCCGCGAGACAGGTCGCGCAGCGTGAGCGGCCGGTCAGCGACTGTCGCCACCCGGGCGGGAGGACACATCAGCCGGGACCGCTGGACGACCGCAATCCCGCCGCGACACGCCAGTTGTCGCGTGTTCGGGCCCGACGGTTGCGGCCGCTTGAGCGTGCCTGCGAGCGGACGCAGGCGCGTGTCGGTGCGTGATCAGGCCTCGGGGTGGCCGGTCTTCACTTTTTCCATCCACTCTTCGATCGCAACCGTGCCGGCGGCCTGGGCACGTGCCGCGTCGGCCGGAGGCAGCACGTCCTGCACGAGGTCGATGCGCTTCCATTCGGCAAGCGGCGTTTCGCAGTCGGCACGCGGCACGTAACGCGAACGGTTGACGCGCTGATAGCGGTGGATGTAGCGCGGGCAGTTCTGCCAGAGCTCGGACAGTTCGACGCGTACGACGAAATCGGCTTCGCTGTAGAAGGCCATCATCGGGTCGTCGCGCGACACCGTGGCCCTGCCCTGAACGCGGATACGGTGCGGCTTCTCGAAGGAGATGAAGAGCAGGCCGACTTCGGCGTGCTGCGCGATGTTGCCGACCGAATAGAACATGCCGTTGCCGTCGTAGCTGGGGAACACCAGCGTCTTCTCGTTGACCACGCGCACGAAGCCGGGGTCGCCACCCTTGTACGACACGGTGGGTCGGCCACGCGCGTCGACGGTGGACAGGAAGAACATGTCCATCGCCTCGATGAAGCCCCGGCTGTCATCGTCGAACTCGGTGCGGCAGGCCAGTTCCTCGATGCGGTCGGCCATCGCGCGGGTACCGAACTCGTCCTGGAAGCTGCGGTGCTGCGGGTCGTACAGTCTGCTCACGGATGCGTCTCCTCCGGCTGTTCTTGTGGAAGGCGCAGCATGCCACGAAGCATGCGCACCGTCGGCACAGGACTACACCGCGCACAAGCCGGTCATATCCGGCCTACCATCGTTTACAGGGATCGATTCCCACCCACAACAGACTGGAGGATCGCCATGAATACCAAGCATCTCGTCGTCGCTAGCATTGCCCTGCTGCTCGCCGCCTGCGACAAGCCGCAGGACCCGCCGAAACCCATCACGGCCCCGTCGGCCGATGCCGCCGCACCCGCGGCTGATACCGCCGCCCCGGCACTACCCTCGCCACCTGCCGCGTCACCGCTGCCCGATGCGCCCGGCCCGGGTGCAACACCGCCCTCCCCGGCCGATACGATGCAGAACGCACCGACCACGCCGAACGGCAAAACCCCGCCCGACACCACGGAGAACGCACGTCCCATTCCGTCCGGTCAGCCCGCCCCTGCGCCGGCATCGAGCGCCGCGCCGGCGGACGGCACGGCGGTCGCCGGTGGCGATATCGTGAAGGGCTGGAAGACCTGGCGCTCGGCTGCCTGTGAGCGCTGCCACGGCCCCGCCCAGGAGGGCATGGTCGGACCGTCGCTGATCGAGTCGCTGAAGAAACTTTCGAAGGACGAAGTGCGGCACGCGGTCATCGATGGCCGGCTGGAGCGCGGCATGCCCAGCCACCCCTATCTCGCCGACAAGTTCGACGACCTGTACGCCTACCTCAAGGGACGCTCCGACGGCAGCGTTCCGAAGGTGCGGCCGGACGGCGCCTGATTCTGCGTGCAGCGGGCGGGCGCAGGTCGAAGGAATGGACAGCGCCCGCCCGGCAGCAAAAATCCGGCACGGAATTTTCAGTTGAATCAGCGTCCTGCGTCGCGCTGCACCGCCGCCGACGCGCAGCGCCGATCAATCGCGGAACGAGCGCCAGCCGCTGATCATCGTAGAGATGATGCTCTGTCGGCTCATGATGTCCTCGCGCAGCGCGGCATACACATGGACGAGGATGAAGCTGAGCAGCAGCCACAGGCCGAGCCGGTGCAGGCTGTGCACCGTCTGGCTGTCACCGAGCAGCCACAGCACCCAGCCGAACACGACGCCGCTCCAGTGACCGTGGCCGGCACCTTCGCTGTACAGCGCGAAGCCGGTGAAGATCATGAACAGCGTGCCGAGCACGAACAGGAAGAACATCATCACCGCGGCCAGCGGGTTGTGGCCGACGTACTTCTTCGGTCTGTCCTCGAGGAAGAAGTACCAGCGCAGTTCGAACATGACTTCGCTCCACCACGCGAGCTTGAACAGCGGCGGCATGAAGATCTGCCTCGCGTGCTCGTTGCCGACCAGCGCCCAGTAGATGCGTCCGGCAAAGCCGATGGCGAGGATGTAGCCGGCGGCGAAGTGGGCGAAGCGCACATAGCCCATCAGATACATGCCGGCATCGTCGCCCGGCAGCATCAGGAAGGGCGTTCCGATGAAATAGCCGGTCGCCATCAGCACCGTCATCGCCAGCACGGTGATCCAGTGCCACAGGCGCACCGGTGCTTCATAGACGTAGACCGCGTGCTGCGTGCGGCCGCCCTGGGCGGCCTGCTGCATCTGTTCGTGCGAAAGCATGCTGTTCTCCCGATCTCGGTGGTCGCGGCCGCTTACGCGGCCAGCATCAGTTCGGCCGGCACGCCGGCGCGCAGCGTGCCCCAGTTGCGCTCGCCGCGACGGATCGGCAGGGCGATGTCGAAGTACAGCGTGCCATCGTCGGCCGCGAAGGGCTGCATCAGCAGCGCGCGCTCGCTCTTCGCAGCGCGCTGGGCGATATCAGCCGGCGCCGGACAGTTGCCGGAACTGCCCAGCACCTGCCCCGCCGGATTCGTCACCAGGGCGTAACGCAGGGCGCTCACCTCACCGCGCAATGCGCTCAGCGCACGCGTGAGTTCGGGCAGCGTGGCGGCGCGACCGGCGCGCGGCGCGACCTCTTCGCCGTCGTCGTTGACCAGCACGGTGGCCGCGCCGCTCACCGCGGCACTGCACTCGTCACGACAGCGCCCGAGCACGCCGACTATCGACTCGAGCTGGTCGGAGCCGACGCGGAACGAGGCCGCCAGATCCTGGATGCGTTCGGTCGAGCGGCTCACCTTGGTCAGGTTCTGTTCGCCGTCGAGCATCAGGCTGGCCACCTGGTCGCAGCCGGTATGGATGTCGCTGACCAGGGTGTGGATGCGGTCGTTGGTGTCGCTCAGGCTGCGGATGGCATCACCGGTACGCGCGATCCGCTCACCCATCACCTCGTACTCGCCTACCATGCTGCCGAAGCGTCCGGAGGCGCGGCGCACCGCCTCGCCGGTCGCCAGGATGTGGTCGCGGATGTCGTCGGTTTCGCTGCGCGTGCCGGCAACCAAGCGATTCATCCGGTCGATGTTCTGGCTCACGCCCTCCGTCGCCGCCTTGACCTGCTCGGCCAGCGAACGCACCTCGTCGGCTACGACGGCGAAGCTGCGGCCGTTCTCGCCAGCGCGCGACGCCTCGATCGATGCGTTCAGCGCCAGCAGATTGGTCTGGTCGGAAATGCTGCTGATGATCTGCACCACCTGACTGATTTCAGCCGACTGGTTCTGCAGCTGCTGCACCGTGCGGTTGAAGGCCTGCACGCGCGCCTCGAATTCGTCGACGCGGGCGGCCGCCGACTGCAGTTCCTCCAGCGACACGCGTGCTGCCTGCAGGTGGCGCGTGGTCGCCTCGTCGAGGTCGTTGGCGTGCTGGCGCGCACTGTTCGACCGCACTGCGCGAGGTTTCGCTGGCGGCGAACACCTGTTCGGCCAGCGCCCGTTGCGACTGCGCAAGACCTGCGGTGTCGCGCAGCGAGCGGGTGAGGTGAGCGGTGTGGCAGGCGGCGCCCAGCGTGCCGCGGCGCACGCGGAACACCATGTCTCGCACGCGCCCGTCGCGCTCGGCGATGAGCTTGCTGATCGCCTTCACCGGCGAACTTTCCGGCAGCACGAACTCGCTCGACAGATCGTTCACGTCGCGCCCACTGTCGGCCAGCGCGTCCGCCATCAGCGCGATCGTGTGGTCCATCTGGCGGATGTAGAGCGCGTCGGCGAAGGCGATCATCGCGCCGGCGGCGCAGGCCAGCAGCGCAGCGGCGCGCGGATTCACCAGATCAAACGCGGCGGCCAGCCCGAACAGGGCGAAGAACAGCGCACAGAAGGCAAAGCTGCCCATGCGCATGGGGTTCGACCGCCGCAGGTTGACGCGCTGCGCAGGGGGCGCCACCTGCTCGGTCAGGCTGTCGGGCAAGGTCGTGGAGCGCTTGGTCATGGTTGTCTCTCCAGCGGTGATGGACGGAAGTCGCTGCCCGCCGGTTCTCCTCCAGTACAGGCAACGACCGACTTTACGGCGTCCTCCGCACTGCCTTGAGCACCCGGAACTGTCCCCGAATCCGTGACAGATGGCGTCTGCACGCCGTTGCAAAAGGGATCACCCAATCAGCGAAGTCGATTCCATGGACATGCGGAACAGCGGCTTCTGCGCCTCCACACGGACGATCAAGCCATGCTGCCGGCGGACCGCACGCACGCGCACGGCATTTCCGCATCGCACCATCGGCGACGTGTCAAACTGGCAGTGGCACTCATTTAATTTTTTGATGGAGGCATTGATGCAGCAAATACTCGTCTATGCCGATTCGCTGTCCTGGGGCATCGTGCCGACCACGCGCCAGCGTCTGGACTTCGACCTGCGCTGGCCGGGCGTGATGGAGAACGTGCTGAACGGCGACCGGCGCCGCGTGCGCGTAATCGAGGACTGTCTGAACGGGCGCCGCACCGTGTGGGAGGACCCGTTCAAGCCGGGCCGCAACGGCCTGACGGGGCTGGCCCAGCGCATCGAAATCCACTCACCGCTGTCGCTGGTGGTGCTGATGCTGGGCACCAACGACTTCCAGTCCATGCACCCGCATACCGCCTGGCACTCGGCCCAGGGCACGGCAACGCTGGTGCGCGCGATCCGCGAAGCGCCGATCGAACCCGGCATGCCGGTGCCGCCGGTGCTGGTCGTCGCACCGCCGCCAATCAGTTCGCCCAAAGGCCCGATCGCAGAGAAATTCGTCGGCGGGGAAACGAAATGCGTCGGCCTGGCCGATGCGCTGCAGACGGTTTGCACTGAGCTGGGCTGCGCCTTCTTCGACGCCGGTCGCGTGATCAGCGCCAGCCCGCACGACGGCGTGCACCTCGATGCCGACCAGCACGCACTGCTCGGTGCTGCATTGGCCGGACAGGTCGAACAGCTGGGCGTGCTGACTGCGTACTGAAACGTCAGGCTCAGCGCTGCCTGTCGTGCTCCGCGTAGACGTAGACGCCGACCGTGAGTCGCCGACCTGCATCGTCGGCTGACCGGGCGCCCGCGCCTGCGTCGCGCTCCAGCGACTGCAGGGCCTTTGCACCCAGTTCTGAAGCCCGTGCATGCAGCGCCGACGCTGCCGCCGCCGACAGCCCGCGATAGTGCGCGCCGCGCTCGAACCACGAATCGCCCTGACCGAGCAGATTGTCGACGGCCGCCATCGCGTGGTCACCGACGTGCAGCGCGAAACGCGCGAGCTGCTCGTCGGCGCCCTCCTGCGGCGCGAAAGCACCGGTATTCAGCACGACCTCGTCGCGCGTATTCAGGTGGGCAATCCCCAGTCGCAGCCACTCGTCCAGCACGGGTCGCGCACGGATGTCCTTGCTCACCGACGCAACCAGCGCTTCGAACGAGGTGCCGCCGCCGGCGCTCGCCAGCCGCGGCAAGGGTCGCGCCCCGCCGGTCGCATCACGCCAGGGCGCCTGCCCCAGCCAGCGGCTGATCAGTTGCGCGCCAAGCGACACATTGCGCGGCAGATCTGCTTGCGCGCTGGGCAAACTGCGCAGCCGCTTGACGTCCTTGCGATGCACGCCGGTCTGCAGGCTCACCCGGCTGTCAGTGACCGGTCCGTCGCGTCCCGCATCCTCGATTGCGACCTGCACATAGACGCGCTTCAGCAATTCGACAGCCAGCGGCAAGGTGACGCCGCGCGCCAGCATCAGGCGCACCACCGGGCGCAGCACGGCACGCAGCGTCGAGGTCAGGACGGCAGAGCTGGAAGGGTCTGTCATGTGCGGGACCGGATTCGGGTGCGCAAAAGTATCCCACAGTCCGGTTAAACAGGAGTACGAATCATTCCCATCATTTCGTAACCGACGGCCGCGGCACCGGGACTGTTGCTAGCGCGAGTGCAGGACCTCGACACCGCGCAGCGAACAGATGACCGACTCGATCCGCACCTCCTGCACAGCGTCTTCCTTTTCGCCCAAGGCGCAGACCGACAGCACGTGCTCGCGGGCCGAGCGGCAGTGCAGACTGTGCGCGGCGACCCGCTCACCGAGCAGATGAAGCGGCCCGGCATCTGCACCCAGCGTGAGCGTGTCGAAACCGCGCGCCAGACCTTCGCCGGTGGCCTTCACGTAGGCCTCCTTCGCCGTCCAGTGGATCAGGAAGGAGCGCTCGGGGTCGCTCTCCGCCATCACGCGCGAGCGTTCGCTCGCCGTCAGAGCGGCCTGCATCACCTGCGGCATCGACACCCGCATGGGCACCGACTCGACGTTGACGCCCACCGGCGCGCTGCCGCACAGCGCCAGCGCGACATGGCTGTCGCAATGGCTGATGTTGAAGTGCAGCGTATTGCCCGCAAGCACCGGCTTGCCGCCCGCCTCACAGGCAAAGCTCGGGGCGTGGCCGAGCAGCGCGCGCATCACGAGACGCTTCAGCGCGTGCGCTGCGATGAAAGCGTCGCGACTGGGCGAGCGCAGGATGGCGCGCGAGCGGCGCTGTTCCTCCGGCACCAGCACCGCGCGTTCGAGCTGGCGCAGGCTGACGGCATCGTAGGCCGCCATCGGCGACACGAACACCCGCACCGTGCCGGAGGGAAGCCTGTGCACCGTCAGGCTGCCTTGGCGCGCAGACCGCGCGCCGCCAGTTCGCACAGCAGTGCAGCCACCGCGGCACGCTCGGTTTCGACGAAGAAGTGGCCGCCCGGATGCATGTGCAGCGCAAAGCGCCCGGTGCATTCCTCGCGCCAGCCGAGCAGGCCGGACAGCGGCACACGCCCGTCGTCGAAACCGCCGGCGACGGTCAGGTCGATATCCAGCGGCGCCGCCCGCGCGTAGTCATAGCCGGCAATCAGTTCGAGATCCTGCTGCAGCACCGGCAGCATCATGGCGATCACCGCGTCGTTGTTCAGCACGCTGTCTGGCGTGCCGCCGAGGTCGCGCAGATACTCGACCAGATCCTCACGCCCGAAGCGCGGCAGCCCGAAGGTGCGCGGATGCGAGGGCGCGATGCGGCCCGACATCAGCGCCGCAGCCGGCAGCGACCGGCCACGACGGCGCAGCGCGCGCAGCAGTTCGAAAGCGATCAGCGCGCCGAGGCTGTGGCCGAACAGCAGGTCCGGCTGCACGCCTTCGGTGGCCAGCGTCTGCGCCAGCCCGTCAGCCAGCGCAAGCAGCGACGACGGCATCGGCTGGCCGTAGCAGCGACCGCGCCCGGGCAGTTCGAGTGCCAGCAGCGTGAGCTGTCCCTC
The DNA here is from genome assembly GCF_965284615.1 of Methyloversatilis sp. Lineage (GTDB taxonomy): Bacteria > Pseudomonadota > Gammaproteobacteria > Burkholderiales > Rhodocyclaceae > Methyloversatilis. Next base: position 1,674,209 of record NZ_OZ260098.1, on the reverse strand, counting down.
GATCAGCGGCTTCCAGGCGAAGAAGGACTGCGCACTGCCACCGGCGTAGGGCACGGCCAGCACCACCGGTGCGCCGGCATCGGCGTCGCAGATGCGCACCAGCCGTCCGGCTGCGGTCTCAGGCGGCATCGAGCGCCACCGCCACGTCGATCACGTCGAGCGCAGACTGCTGATGCAGCTGCTTCATCAGGCTGCGCTGCACCTTGCCGCTGGTGGTCTTGCGCAAGGTCGCCGGCGCGATGAACACGATGTCGGCGATGGCCACGCCGTGCTCTTCCGACACCGCGCGCCGCACCTGCATGCGCAGCGCCCTGGCGATCTCCGGCAGTGCCCGCTTCAGTTCGCGGTCGGCTTCGATCACCGCCACCAGCCGGCGCTGCTCGCCGCGGTCGTCCTCGAACACCGCGCAGCTCTGCGGCTTGATCAGCGGATGCGACTCGACGATGGTGTATTCGACGTCCTCCGGATGCAGGTTGCGGCCATCGACGATGAGCAGGTCCTTCATCCGCCCGCACAGATAGATCTGGCCGTCGTCGGCACCGATGAAGCCGATGTCGCCGGTGCGCATGTAGCGACGACCCGGCTCGCCGGCGATCTCGGCGCCGAAGGTGGCCGCACTCTGCTCCGGCAACTGCCAGTAGCCCAGCGCATTGGTGTCGCCCGACACCCACACCTCGCCCAGGCGATCGCAGCCAAGCCGTACGCCGTTCGCCGGATCGACGATGGCGACCTCGATCTCGTCCGACGGCAGGCCGCAGCCGACCACGGTGCGTCCGCTCGCACCGAGGTCCTCGCGCACGCGGCCTTCGGTCTCGGCGGCGTGTGCATCGATGCTGCGCACGCGCGGCATTTCGCAGACCGGGCCGCCAGACACGAACAGCGTCGCCTCGGCCAGGCCATAGCACGGCAGCATGGTGGTGGGTCGGTAACCGAGCGGGCCGAAGGTGGCGGCGAAGCGCTCCAGCGTCGCCGCGCGCACGACGTCGGCGCCATTCAGCGCGATGCGCCAGCTGGACAGGTCGCAGCCGTCGAGCCGGCCGGGCTGCCAGCGCTGCGCTGCGAGCTCGTAGGCGAAGTTCGGCCCACCGGCCAGCACCGCGCGATAGCGCGAGATCGCATCGAGCCAGATCAGCGGCTGGCGCACGAAGGTGTTCGGGCCCATCAGCACCGTTTCGTTGCCCAGCATGACCGGCAGCAGCTGGCCGAGAATGAGGCCCATGTCGTGATGGTGCGGCTGCCAGAACACCGTGTTCGACGTGTGGTCCAGTTCCCAGGCAGTGCGCATCATGCGCAGGTTGGTGGTGATGTTGAGCTGGCTCACCATGACGCCCTTGGGATGCGAAGTCGAGCCGGATGTGTACTGCAGGAAGGCGATGCGCTCGTCGGCCGGCGGCGGCACGATGCCGGCTGCGGTGGCTTCGTTGCGCAGCATGTCGGTGGCCAGCCAGGCCAGCGGCAGGTCGGCGTTGACGGACAGGATGTCGCGCAACCCCGCTTCCAGCGACGACACGGTCAGCGCGCGCCGGCAGCCGCAGTCGCGCAGGATGCGCAGGCAGCGATCGACACGCCGCTTGCTCGGCAGGTTGAGCGGCACCGCGACGCGCCCGGCCAGCAGGCAGCCGAAGAAGGCGACGATGAAATCCAGACCGGCCGGATAGAACAGCGCAACGCGGTCGCCCGGCCCGCCGTGCGCCGCCAGCACGGCCGCGATCGCCGTGCTGCGCCGCCAGGCGTCGCCGTAGGTGAGCACGTCCTCCTCGCGGCCATGCTCGTCGAGGAAGCGGAACAACACCCGCTGCGGGTGCCGCGTGGCACGCCGCTGCAGGATGTCGGTGACCGACAGCGCGGACACCTCGTCGTACAGGCCTGCAGCGAGATCGTCGGTTTCGATGCGCGCATCCATGCTCAGGCTCCCGTCGTCGCGGCGGCGCGCTGCGCAACGGCAAGCGACAGCTCGCGCACGGTCGGGTACTGGAACACCAGCGCCGGCGGCAAGGACACGCCGTAGCGGTCTTCCAGCGAGCCGACCAGATCGACCGCCTGCATCGAACCCAGTCCGTAGCTGCCGAGGTTCTCCTCCGGCTCGATGTCGTGCGCCGGTACGCCGGTGCGGTCGGCGATGAAGGTAGTGATGAAGTCCGCGATATCGTGTTCGGTGCTCATGGGTGTCGTCCGTGCAAGGGTGAAGACGGGTCGGCGTGCTGCGCGGACGCGGCCGCCGGAATCAGGGTTTCCAGTGCGCGGCGGACCTGGCGGCGCACGGCGCGCGGCGTGGCCGCCAGTTCGAGCGGCGGCCAGCCGGCGACATCGAGTCCGCACGGCCACAGCGCGGCCCAGTCGGCGGCACTGGCAGCCGGCTCGACGTACAGCCGGTGCAGCGCGGCGGCCAGTGCGGCGTGGGCACCGGCCACTGGCGGCGGTGCGAACTCGGGCCAGTGCACCTCCGCCACCGCTGCGCCTCGCTGCGGGCGCCAGGCGGCGCGGATCTCGTTGACCATCGGTCCGAGCACCGGCGCCGGGCCGATCTCGACGAACTCGGTCACGCCTGCGTCGAGCATGGCGTGCACCGACTGCATCCAGCGCACCGGGCTGTAGAGATGGGCCGCCATCACGTCGGCGATCTGCGCGTCGTGCGGCCGTGCGGTCACATTGGCGATGACCGGAATGCGCGGGGGCTGGAACCGCGTTTCGCGCAGCGCCTGCGCGAACTCGGCCGCTGCCGGCCGCATGTGGCGCGAATGGAAGGCACCGCTGACGCGCAGGCGCACCGCCCGCGTGCCCGCCTGGCGACAGCGCTCGACGAAGGCATCGATCTCGCCCGACAGCCCGGCGACGATGGTCTGCGTGGGACTGTTCTCGTTTGCGATCTCAAGTCCATCGACGCCCAGGCGCGCGATCAACGCGTCCACCTCGTCGCGCCCGGGGCCGATGACCGCCGCCATCGCGCCGTCGCGGATGGCGGCCATGATGCGGGCGCGCCGGTTGACCAGACGCAGTGCGTCGATGAAGTCGAGCGCGCCGGCCGCCGCCAGCGCGACGAACTCGCCGATGCTGTGCCCGGCCAGCATGGCCGGCGCGCCGTGCCGGTGCGCGTGATCCAGGTAGCCGAGATAGCCGGTGACGAAGAGCGCCGGCTGCGTGTAACGGGTGTCGATCAGACGGTCGGCACCCTCGGTGCACAGATCATGCAGGCTGTAGCCGAGCAACGCATCGGCCTGTTCGACCAGCCGCGGATAGCGCTCGAACAGTTCGACGCCCATGCCCTTGCGCTGCGCGCCCTGCCCCGGAAAGACGACCGCCTTCATGACAGCATCTCCGCGCCGGTCGTCGATGGCTGTGCCAGCCAGCGCGCCTCGCGCAATTCCAGACCATCGATCTGCAGCACCGTGCGTCCGTCGATCTCGCCGCGCACGCCGACGCGTCCGCTGTCGGTATCCACGCCGAGCAGCAGGCGCTGTGGCCCGGCCGCAGGCAAGGCCGCCCAGCTCACACGGACCGCGCGGTAAGGCAGCAGCGGCGCGCTCGTGGCGCCCGGAAACAGCCGCTGCAGCGCGCGCACGACGGCGACGGTCCAGTGCATCCAGAGTGCGCCCGGGTCCTGCGACGCGAATGGATCGGCGTCCACGACGACGTCACAAGGAACACCTGCCGTCGCGTCCGGACCGCTGCCGGCGTCGATGCGCTCGACGCGCAGCAGTGTCTGCGTGGCGTCGTCGGCCTGTGCGCGATAGTTCAGACCGGCGCCGACACGGGTCGCCGTCAGTTGCCGGTGGCGCGGCGACGCTGCGGCCCAGGCGACATCGACGAAGCTGACGGCGCCGCTTGTCGCGGCATGGCCCGGCCACGGCAGCAGCGAGGGCAGGCAGTCAGGTCTGCCGCCGAGGGGCGCCCCCGGGAATGCCGTCCAGTACGCGCGCAGCCCGGCGACGTCGTGCGACGCATCAGCGCCCGGCTGCGGCGGGACCGGCGCGGCCGCGCGGAACCACACGCGATCGAGGCGGAACGGCAGTGTGGGCAGCGGCACACGCGCTGCGCTGCCCGCGGCATAGCGCGCGGACAGCACTTCGCTCACCGCCGGAACGGCCAACTGCGTGCGCAGCCAGTCGGCCACCGCGGTGGCGCTGTGCCAGTCGGGCGGCGGCTGCGGGTCGCCGTTGTCCCGCACACTCTGCGCAGCAACCGCCAGTGGCGCCGGCGCATCGCACAGCCAACCGGCCAGCTGCAGCGCCAGTTCGCCGAAATCCTTTGCCGCAACAGCGAGCCGGTGCGCCTGCAGGTCGCGGCCGATGAACAGCGACATCGCCAGCGCATGCAGCGTCGGCGCCAGCACCTGCCGCGGCAGGCTGGCGCGGGCAGACAGCCGCGCCGACGCATCCGTCGCGGGCAAGGCTTCGCTCAGTGCGGCCGCGACCTCGCCCCAGTTCAGGCAGTCGCGCAGATCGAGCCGCGCGGCATCGATGCCCAGCGCCTGCGCGGCCGCGTGGGCGTCACGCACCATCGTTCCGGCGTCAACGCCGAGCGCCGCCCACTGCGCGTCGAAATCGAGCACACCGGCGGCCCGGTGCAGCGCAAGCAGCACGTGCGGCTGCACATCCGGATACAGGTAGTCGAACAGCTGCGCCGCGCGTGCGCGCAGCGTATCGGCGTCGCGCGCCGACAGCAGCACGACTTCGGCCTCGTCAGCTGCGGCTGGCCACACCGGCACAGGCTGCGCCTGCAGCACGACGTGCGCGTTGACGCCGCCGAAACCGAATGAACTGACCCCGGCCACCCGCGGCCCCTCGCCCCACGCCTGCGGACGGTTGACGATGCGCAGCGGCGAGCCGCTCAGTTCGAGCTGCGGATTGGCACGGACGAAAGCCGGATGGCCCGGAATCAGCCCGTGACGCAGCGCGAGCACGGTCTTGATCAGACCGGCGATGCCGGCCGCGGCTTCGAGGTGGCCGATGCGCGCCTTCAGCGCGCCGAGCCGGATGTCGCCGGCCGGCGTGCATTCGGGATCGACGCCGCGGCACTGACGCAGCGCCTCGTTCAGCCCGGCGATCTCTATCGGATCGCCCAGCGGCGTGCCGGTGCCGTGCGTCTCGATGTGCGACAGATGACGTACCGCCGGTCCGGCCGCCTGCCAGGCCGCGGCAACGACTTCGGCCTGCCCCTTGAAGCTGGGCGCGGTCAGGCTGTGTGCGCGGCCACCGTGGTTCTCGGCCGAGGCGAGAATGCAGGCATGGATGAAATCGCCGTCGCGCAGCGCGTCGTCGAGCCGCTTCAGCACCACCACGCCGGCGCCCTCGCCGCGCACGTAGCCGTCGGCCTCGGCGTCGAAGGGCCGGCAGCGCCCGGCGCTGCTCAGCATGCCGGCCTGGCTGAAGGCGACGTGCAGTTCCGGGCTCAGCATCAGGCTGATGCCGCCGGCCAGCGCCAGTTCGCACTGGCCGAGGCGCAGCTGCTCGATGGCGCGATGGACCGCGACCAGCGAACCGGAGCAGGCGGTATCGACCACCTGGCTCGGGCCGCGCAGGTTCAGCACATAGGACAGCCGGTTGGCGACCAGGGTCAGCGCCATGCCGGTCGCCCGGTAGGCGTCGTTGTCGCAGTGCGCGGCACGCATCAGCGACGTGTATTCGGCATTGCCGACGCCGGCGAACACGCCGACGCGCCGGCCGGACAGGCTGCGCGGCGCGATGCCGGCGTCCTCCAGCGCGGTCCATGCGGACTGCAGGAACAGCCGCTGCATCGGATCCATCGCCTCGGCTTCGCGCGGCGCGATGCCGAAGTGGCGCAGATCGAAGGCATCCACGTCGTCGATGAATCCGCCCACCGTTGAATAGGCGGTGTTCGCCGCGCCACCCGGCGGCGCGTAATGCGCGCGCCAGTCCCAGCGTGACGGCGGCACCTCGGCGATGGCCGCAGCGTCGCCGAGCAGCGTCTGCCAGAAGCCGGCGACATCCGGCGCACCGGGCAGACGCGCCGCAAGGCCGACGATGGCGATGGCAGCGGACGGGTGCATCACACCGTTGCTCCGGCCAGCGCCGGCACGTCCTGCGGCGTGCTCTCGTCGGTCACCGGCACGCCGCTGGCCGGGCAAGGCATCGGCAGGCCGGCCTTGCGGGCGCGCGCACGGCCGCGGCCATGTTCCTTCGCCAGCTCGTGCATATAGGTCGGGCCGTGCATTTCGTAGTTGTTGCGCAGCGTCGCCAGATACTCGCGGCGGATGATCTTCTGCTCGCGCTCGATGTCGCGCTTCTGAGCGGCGATGTCGGGCTGGCGATAGAAACCGGCGAAGTGCTCGGCTACCAGTTTCGACTGCGCTTCCATCATGTCGAGGAAGCCCCAGGTCACCGCCTGGAACAGGCCGATGAAGGCGAGGTTGTCCACGCCGGGCACGAAGATGCGCTTGAACATCGGCACCTTGTTGTCGTCGGCGTTCAGGAACTGCTTGTCGAGGAAGGGGAAGGTGGTCTTGAAGCCGGTCGAATAGACGATGGCGTCGAACTCGCGCACGCTGCCATCGGCGAAGAACACCTTGCGGCCCTTGATGTGCTTCACCTCGGGCACGATCTTCAGCTTGCCGTCGCCGATGCGGTTGGCGAAGTTCTCCGACAGCGTGGGCAGGCTGGACATCATCAGGTGATCGGGTTTGGGCATGCCCATGCTGCTGTGCCGCTGGATCAGCGCCTTGTACAGCCCGGTGTGCACCAGGTTGAACAGCGGATAGGGCAGGATCTTCTTGAACCACCAGTCGTTCAGGAAGGCCATCGCACGGTCCATGCGCAGGCCCAGCAGGTAGTGCGGCAGCACATAGACGCCGCGACGCAGCGAAATGCAGGTCGATTTCGCCGCGTGGCTGATGTCCACCGCCACCTGCGAACCGCTGTTGCCGACGCCCACCACCAGCACGTCCTTGTCGCGGTAGTCCTCGCGATAGCGGTAGTGCTGCGAGTGGATGGACTCGCCGTCGAACACGTCGCGGTAGTAGTAATCCGGGAAGTTCGGTTCGTTGTGGTGACCGTTGGCCACCACCAGCGCGTCGTAGTGGCGCACCTCGCCGCTGTCCAGCGTGACCCGCCAGCCCTTGTCGCCGAAGCGCTCGGCGCGCTTGACCTGGGTGTTCAGCTGTATCCGGTCGCGGAAGCCGAAGTGATCGACATAGCTTTCCAGATACGCGTGCACCTGCTGATGCGACGGAAAATCCGGGTAGTCGTCCGGCATCGGGAAATCGGTGTACTGGTACAGGCCGCGCGGCGTGTTCTGGTTCATCGCGTGCCATACGGAGGTGAACTTGCGATCCGGATCGAAGGCCCAGATGCCGCCGATGCGGTCACGCCCGTCGAAGCAGTCGAAGGGGATGCCGTATTCGGTCAGCGCCTTGCCGATCGAAATGCCGCCGACGCCGGCGCCGACCACGCACACGCGCGGCAGCTGGCGCGGCGAGCGGCCCTTGCCGCGCAGGCGTTCGAGCATGCGTGCGCCGCCCGGAATGCGTTCGACGAAGGCGCGGGTGAATTCGCGTGCGACCGGCGGCGCGGACAGTGAACGGGGAGCACTCATGCGACGGACCTCCTTGTTTTCGGTGGGGACGAGGGACTTCAGGAATGCAGCGGTGCGCGCTTCGCCGATGCGCGCCGAATGCGCGGCGCAGTCGAGCACCACCGGCGCGATGCCGCCGGACAGATGGCGGCGCAGGCTGTTGACGATGAGGTTGACCTCGGCGTCGGCGATGTCCAGCGGCGGCAGGAAACGCAGGCTGTTGTTGTGGATCGGGCAGACCGCGACCGCCACGCCCTGCACCGGGTCGCGCAGCATGGCGCCCCACAGCAGGTAGCCGAAGCTGCGCTGAAGGAAGGGATCAGCCCCGGCGAGGTCGAGATCGATGGTGAGCAGCAGGCCTTCGCCACGCACCGCGGTGATCATCGGCAGTTCGCGCTGCAGCGCCGTCAGCTTCGCCCGGAAGGACGCGCCGGTGGCTGCCGCGCGGACGTCCAGCCCCTGCTCGAACACCTTGCGCAGCGCGTGCAGCGAAATGTGCGCCGAAAGCGGGCAGCGCTGGCGGCCGGCCAGTTCCTGCAGGCGCGCCGGGGACCGCGCCAGCGCACGCTGCCGCACCGCGTCGCTGCACAGCACGACGCCGGTCGGCACCAGCGAATCGCACAGCGCGGTGCCCAGCGCGACCAGGTCCGGCGACGGCACCTGCGGCGCGCTGTGCAGCAGGCGGCCGGTCATCAGATTGGTCTGGGTTTCATCCACCCCGACCAGATAGCCGCCGGCTTCGCGGTGGCGGGCGATGAGCTCGACCAGCTGCGGCGGCAGCGGGCGGGTGGCGTTGGCATCCACCTGTATGGTTTCGAACCACACCAGGCCGATGTCGCCGGACAGCAGTTCGGCTTCGAGCTTCTGCGCTGCGTCCGGCCCGTGCGCGTCGATGAACACGCTGTGCCGGTACAGCGGCTCGAAGGGCTTGCGGAAGATGTCGAACACCGCGTCATGCGAAGCGACCGCGCTCAGCATCGAGAAGCCGAGACCGCCGGAGAAGAACAGCATGCGGCGCTTCTGCGGACTGGCGAGCGCGCCCAGCGTCAGCGCCACCTCGACCGCGGTGACATTGCTCGACGCCGGGAAGGCGTGCGGCAGTCCGGTGCGCTCGCTCAGCAGCGCAGCCAGTTCGCCCCAGTAATCGGTGTTCGCGTCGTGCGCGCGCACCACGCCGTCGATCACGTCCAGCGGGTTCAGGCCGCGCGGGCTGGTGCCCACGTTCACGAAGCAGTCGAGCACCGTGCGCGCGGTGCCGTCGCGGTCGCGCAGCAGTGACTTCATGCCGCGTGCCGCCTCGAAGCGCGCGTCGAAGCCGTGCAGGCGCGCCACCCGGGCGTAGCCGGAATTGCCCCAGCGCAGGTGCGCGTCGTAGCAGGCGTTGACATCGGCGTCGATGCGCCGCATCAGCCGGTGCGTAGCGGCGTCGATGCGATCGCCGAAGGCCCGGAGCAGTGCCTCGCGCGCCACCGCCAGCGGGAAGCCGAAGCTGGTCATCACGTTGCGCACATAGCTTTCGCTGGGCGTCATGCTCCAGGTCTGGTGTACCGGCGCGCGCACCATGCAGGCGGCCACCGGCACCCGGCTCGCTGCCATCGATTCGCCCAGCACGATCATGTCGGCGCGCTCGCGGCAGGACGGCGCGATCCACGCCTCAGCCGCCGTGTCCGGATCGTTGTTGTTGACCAGCACGCTGAGCACCTCGCGCGCAGCGCAGGTGGCGATCAGGCGGTCGGCGTCCTCGGTTGGCGTGAAGGCATCGCACACCAGCACGGCCGCCACAGGCGAGGCGCCGCCTTCCAGCCGCTCGATCGCTTCGAGCACGGTGGACACGAACACCACACCCGGGACCAGTGCGTCGTCCGGGCCTGCGTCGAGCGGATCGAAGTAGCGGCGCCAGCCTTCTCCGGCGTCGATCAGCAGCAGTTCGCCGCTGCTGTCGGCGTCGCGGTTGCGCGCGCGGTGCCGGGCCAGGCGCAGTGCGGCGTCGAGCGCCTCGTGCTGCGAGGTCAGGAACAGGCAGCGGTAGTCCTCGTCGCCGGTCTTGTTCTGCGCCTGGATGCGGTTGAGCAGCAGCGCGACCTGGGCCGACTGCGGCGACAGGATGGCGCAGTGGCCCTGATCGCCGCGGCGCACATAGTCCTCCAGCACCTGCAGCGCGTCGGCGTCGGCCGGCGCGAAGGCGCTGGCCGGCACCAGTGCGGGCACCCCCGCCGCCTCGCCGCGCACCGGCGCCACCTCGTCGAGGAAACGCAGCAGCAGACGGTTGTAGGCCTCGAAGTGAGTGAAACCCAGCAGATGACCGGCACCCGGGAAGCACACGTAGCGCGCGCCGGGCAGCGCGTCCGCCAGCGCGCGGCCATAGGCCGGCTGCATGTAGCGGTCATCGCGTCCGCTGATCACCAGCGCCGGGCAGCGCAGGGCGGACAGCGCCTCGCGATGGTCGAAGGCACCGACGACGGCCTGGTAGGCCGGCAGCGACGGAATGTTCCAGCCGCGGTTCAGTTCCATGAAGCGCTCGCTCATCTGCAGCTCGCGCATCAGCGTGGCGAAGTCGTTCGCGCCCTGCGCGAACGGCGAGGTGACCGTCGCCACCAGCGCGGACACGCGCTGCGGATGGTTGACGCAGAAGCGCTGCGCCAGCACGCCGCCAAAGGAATAGCCGATCACCGGCAGCGCATCAGTGATGCCCAGGCCATCCAGCAGTTCGGCCACGTCGTCCGCCATCGACGACAGCGTCAGCGGGCTGTAGAAGTCGGTGCGGCCGCAGCCCGGCATGTGATAGGCGATCAGCCGGTAGCGTTCGCCCAGTTCGCGCAACTGCAGCCGCCACATGACCGAGGTGTGCATGACCAGGCCGCCCAGCAGCAGCACCGGCCGCCCCAGGCCGTAGACCGCCGCCTCGATGGTGCGGCCGGAACGCCCCTGCACGCTGACCGAGCGCGCCTGATCGACGACGACCTGCTGTGCATCCAGATGTTCGCGCGAGGGCTGGCGCACGCCGCCTTCGACGGCGGTGTCCTGCGCCCGGGCGACCGGTACTCGTAAGGGAGCGGTTGCGAGCGCAACGGCGGACGCCGGCGCAGTGGCGCCGCCCTGCTCCGCCCACAGCGCCTCGATCGACAGCGGCGCGTCGGCCGCCGCGGTCACCGCCCGCGGGGCCGGCGACGGCGCCGCGGCAACGGGCGCCGGGCGGGGAGTCGGGACCGGGGCCGGGGCCGGAGCTGTCCGGACAGGTTCGGGGGCACGGGCAGCGGCGGCAGCTGGCGCGACGGCAACCGACCCTTCGAGTTCACCCAGCACGCGCTTCACGTCGGCGTCGTGATTCTTCAGCAGATAGCGGGTGAGGCCGCGCAGATCCTGGAACTCGAAGAAGACGGTGGGCGGAATGACGATGCCGAAGCGCGCGGTGAAACGGTTGCCGATCTCGGTGGACGAGATCGAATCCATGCCGTAGTCCATCAGCGAGCGCGTCGGCGAAAAGTCGGTGGCTTCGAGCTTCAGCACGTCCATGACCAGCGCGCCCAGATCGTGCTCCAGCGCGACCTCCAGTGCCGGCCGCGCAGCCGGCACCACGCGCGCTGCAGGAACGGTCGATGGAGTCGGAGCGATGGCCGGCGCGACCATGGGCGTCTCCTCCATCTCCAGTCCTTCGATCAGCGCCAGCGCCTCTTCCGGCGACAGTTCGTCGGCGATGCTCATGTCCATGCGGAACCCCCGGTATACGTTGTGAAGTCAGTGCTCATGCCGGCAGCGCCTCGGCCGGCGCGGTCTGCGCGGCGCCGTCGAGCAGCTTTCCGGTGACGAAATTGACCGCGCGGATGTATTTCCACAGGTTGACCTCGTAGCGGTGGCGGTCGGTGTCCATGAAGCGGCCCTGACCGAGGTCCAGCCGATCCGGCTGCTGCTTCATCTGCTGCAGCCGGCGGAAGTTGTCGCTGCCGGCGATGCGCGCGCGCAGGCAGGCGGCAACGAAGCGCGCAGTGATGTTGAGTACGTTGCCGAGGCCGGACGGCGTGTTCAGATAGCCGACGAAGAGCAGGTTTTCGTGGCGCTGCGGCACCATGCGCAGGAACAGGCGATCGAGATCGACGCGCGGATCGAAATCCGCCGCATCGAAAAAGGACAGATCGGTGCGGAAGCCGGTTGCCCACAGGATGAGGTCGATCTGCTCGCGGCTGCCGTCGGCGAACTCGACGGTGCGGCCGTCAATGCGCCGGATGTCCGGTTTGGGCGCAAGGTCGCCGTGACCGATGTGGTAGAGCACCTGCGAATTCATGATCGGGTGTGCCGCATCGATGCGGTGATCCGGCGCCGGCAGGCCGAAGTCGGTGCCGTCGAAACCGGCCAGCTTGAACACCGCACCGACGTGATCCCAATAGGCCTGGGCATCGGAGAACTTCGGCGCGATATCCATCAGCCATTCCTGCGTCGGCTTGCCATCGACGAACTTCGGCATGTAGTGATAACCGCGCCGGGTCGAATGGAAAGCCGCGTCGGCATTGAGTGCGGCGTCCACCGCGATGTCGCAGCCCGAATTGCCGCCGCCCACCACCAGCACGCGCTTGCCGCGGAACTGGTCGGCCGAACGGTAGTCGCCGGAATGCACGCTCTCGCCGTCGAAATGCCCCTCGAACTTCGGCACCAGCGGAATGCGCAGCAGGCCGTTGGCGACGACCAGATGGGCGTAGCGGCGCACGCTGCCATCGGCCAGTTCGCAGCGCCAGCCGCCGCCCTCCGGCCGCGCGCGGACGACCCGGGTGTGGAAGCGCGTGTGCGCCTCGACCGTGTAGCGCTCAGCCACCGACATCAGGTAGGCGTACATCTGGCTGTGCCGCGGATAGTGCGGATAGCTGTCCGGCATCGGCAGGTCGGAAAACTGCGTGTTGCGGCGCGAACTGATCAGGTGCACCGACGCGTACATCTTCGACGCCGGCCCCTCCGGCTGCCAGTTACCGCCCAGGCCGCCACTGGCTTCCAGCACTTCGTAGTCGAGGCCGGCCTCGGTCAGCGCCTTGGCAACACCGATGCCCGAGGCGCCGCCGCCGATGATGCCCACCGTACGATCAAAATCCGTCATGTCTGTCCCTGTTGGTCTGCGCGTGGTGGTCTGCGCTTACTGGTCTGCGGTGGCGCGCATGCCGGCGAGCCGGCGCTTCGCTTCGTCCGGTGTCATGCGACCGGTCTTCACGCGTTCGAGGATGTCGCGCGGCGACAGCGGCTGCGCGATGTCGGGCGCGGGCGGTGCAGCCGCTGTGACGACATAGGCCGCCACCGGCTCGGCGATCTGCGGGGCCGACGTGGCCGCGACCGGCTGCGCCCAGAAGCGCCGGCGCTGGAAGGCGGTGCCGGGCAGCGGTACGCGCCGGCGCAGCGGCGGCACCGGCTGTGCACTCCAGTCATCGAAGGCGCCACTGACCCAGGCACGCGCCAGCGCCGCGGGCTCGCTGCCCGCCTCTGCGGCCGCGCCCTCGGCGTCGGCCACGCCCTTGAACACCCCTGCCGGCAGCGTGGAGGCGTCGAGCTGCCAGAACTCGCCTTCCAGACTGGCGCGCAGCTGCGCCTCCAGCGTCCTCAGGTCATCGGCGATCACGGCGAGCCGGTTGGGCTGGGCGACGCGCGCCACACGCAGCGTCGCCGCCAGATCGGCCAGCGACAGCGCCTCGCCGCGTGCCAGCGCACGCTCGACATGGCGTGCCAGCGACTGTGCCATCGTGCGCAGCGTGTCCGGCGTGCGCGCCGACAGCACGACGATGTGCGGGCCGGGCGCGTCGGTGGCCGGTGCGCCCGGCCACTCCTCGACCACCAGGTGCGCGTTGGAGCCGCCGGCGCCGAAGGAACTGATGGCGGCGAGCCGCGGCAGCCTGTGGCCTGTCGCATCGCGCGGTGCCGGCCAGTCGGCCGCGGTGGCCTGCACGCGGAAGGGCAGCTTCGAAAAATCGATATTGGGATTCGCCGGTTCGCTGTGTAGCGACGGCGCCAGGCGGCCGTGCCGCATCTGCAGCAGCACCTTGCTCAGCGCGGCCACGCCGGCTGCGGATTCGAGATGGCCGATCTGCGACTTCACCGAGCCGATCGGCACCACCGCGTCATCCAGCATGCCTTCGAGCGCCATCGCCAGGCCGCGCAATTCGATCGGATCGCCCAGACCGGTGCCTGTACCGTGTGCCTCGATATAGCCCAGACGCGACGCCGGCACGCCGGCCGCGGCGAAGGCATCCGCAATCACCTCGCTCTGCCCGACCGGCGTCGGCACGGTGAAACCGGACGTGCGCCCGCCATGGCCGATGGCCGAACCGCGGATGACGCCGTGGATGTGGTCGCCGTCGCGCAGGGCGTCGTCCAGCCGCTTGAGCACCACCACACCGACGCCCTCGCCCGGCACATAGCCGTCGCCGCCGGCGCCGAAGCTGCGGCAGCGGCCGTCGCTGGCGGCGAACTGCAGTTCACTCAGCATGCGGTATCGATACGGGTGGGCCGACACATTGACGCCGCCCGCCAGCACCGCGTCGCACTCGCCGGCGCGCAGCAGCAGGCAGGCGGTATGCACGGCGGTCAGCGAGGACGAGCACATGCTGTCCAGTGCGAACGAGGCGCCGTTGAAACCCAGCGTGTAGGACACGCGGTTGGCGATCGAGGCATAGGACGAATTGGTCAGCGTGGCCGAGCCGCCGGCGCCGTAGTACTGGTACTCGCCGTACATGACGCCGGCCAGCACGCCGACGCGCGCCCGTGCACCGTCGCGCGACGGCGGCGACTGCAGGGTCTGCGGGGTGTAGCCGGCGTCCTCGATGGCCAGCCAGGATGCTTCGAGGAACAGCCGCTCCTGCGGGTCCATGCGTTCGGCGTCGCGCGGCGCGATGCCGAAGAACAGCGGATCGAAACAGTCGTGCTGGTCGATCAGCGCGGCCCAGCGTGCATAGGCACCGCTCTTCCCCGCCTCACCTTCGCGCCGGGTGAAGGCGGGATCGTCCGGCCAGCGCCGCGACAGCTCGCCGACGCAGTCCATGCCCTGCAGCAGGTTGTCCCAGAAGGTGTCGAGGTCGGCGGCGCGCGGATAGCGGCCGGCGATGCCGACGATGGCGATGGCCAGGCCGTGTCCCGCCTCCGCCCCCCGGACCCCGGTTTCCGGCTGCGTGCAGGGCGCCGGCACCGCAGGCACCCCCGCGACAGCCGGCTGCGCAGCCTCCTCCGGCGGCGCAGTGGCGACGCCGACGAAGCGTGCCGCCGCCTCCGGCTCGGCCGACGCGATGTGCGCGGCGAGCGCCTGCACGGTGTCGGCTTCGTACAGCAGCGTCTTCGGCAGCGACGCGAAGTGCTTGTCCAGTTCACCATTCAGATCCATCACCATGATGGAATCCAGGCCCAGCGACTGCAGCGGCGTGGTCGGCGTGACGCGGGCGCGGGCGATGCCGCAGGCGCGGGCCAGCATGTCGCCCAGCCGGTTGCACAGGGCCTCTGCCGTGTCGGCAGCCGTCGCGACAGCGCGCACAGGCGCCGCTGCAAGCGACGGCCGCTCGGCCCCGGCCGGCCCGACTTCCAGCAGCCGTGCCACGCCTTCGCGCCGGCCGCTGCAGACGACGACACCCGCCGCCCCGCTCGCCATCGCGCTGCGCAGCGCCTGCACGCCCTGTTCGGCGTCCAGCAGTTCGAGGCCGCGCTCGGCCATCCATTGCATGACTGGCGGCGGCGCCTGCATGCCGCTTTCACTGCGCCACAGCGGCCAGGCCAGTGCCAGCGTGCGGCCACGCCGCCGCCCCTCCGCCACCGCCTGCGCGCGCAATTCGGCGTAGTCGTCCAGCCAGGCGTTGGCGTAGGCATAGACGCTCTGGCCGACATTGCCATGCGCGCCGGCCAGAGACGAGAACAGCACGAAGGCTTCGAGCGGATCGTCGCGCGTTGCCTCGTCCAGCAGACGTGCGGCGGCGATCTTGGGTGCGAGCACCGCCTGCCAGTCATCGTCGCCGTGTTTGACGAAGAAGGCGTCGCGCAGCACACCGGCCGCATGGATGACGCCGCGTACCGGGCCCAGCGTTGCACGAATCTGCTGCAGCGCGCCGTTGAACGAAGCGGCGTCGGTCACGTCGCCCTGCACGTACACCACCGAAGTGCCGTCACTACCGAGAGCGGCTACGGCACGTGCGCCCTCGTCATCCAGCGGACTGCGGCCGACCAGCGCGACATGCACGCCACAGCGGGCCAGCCAGCGCGCGAAGATGCGTCCGAGCGCGCCCATGCCGCCGGTGATCAGATAGGTCGCACCGCGCGTCGGCAACCAGTCGGCCGTCGGCGCGTCCAGCCAGGCAAAGCGTTCTTCCTCGATGCGCCCGTCGCGTACGCGCAGACGCGGCACCTGACCGGGCGACAGCGGGCGTGCCAGCACGGCGGCAATCGCATCGGCGCGACGGACCGGGTCGTCGCGCGTCGCTGCATCCAGCCCCAGCACGGCGGCCGACACGCGCGGCGCTTCCAGGTGCAGGCTCTTCAGCAGCCCGCCCATGGCCCCGTGGAAGCAACGCCCGTCGTCGGCGGACGGCGTGCCGACATAGACCAGCCGCAGCGCACGTGCGCCGAGCGCACCGACCAGCAGTTGCGCCAGCGCGACGAATCGCCGCACGTCGGCCTCGACCCCTTCATGCGAATTGCCGGCCATCCACACGACGGTCGCCGGGAAGGCGTCGCCGTGCTGCAGCAGTTCGAGCAAGGTGCGCCGGTGCGCGAGTTCGGCCGCATCCATGTCGATGCAATGACCTTCATGGAAGCGGAAGCGCTGCGAAGTCTCGATGCGCCATAGCGGCTGCGCCGGATGCAGGCGGCGCAGCCTGGCGGCAAGCCCGTCGAGACTGACGCCCGCCGCCCCCGCAAGCAGCATCGGCGACACCGGCGCGGCCGCATGCGCGCGGCTGTCGGCAACGGACCAGCGGCGCTGCAGCAGATGCAGCGGTGCGCTGCGGGCACCCTCCCAGGCGCGGAAGCAGAAGCCCTCGATATCCGCGAGCGGCGCGCCGTCGTCACCGCGAACCCGGAAATCGAAGGCGTGCAGTCCGGGTGCCGGGCTGCCCCGATACTCGATGCGCACCCGTGCGCGCCCCAGCAGCGGCGCATGCAGCACGAAGCGGCGCATCGAGAACGGCACGAAGGCGCGCCCGGCCGCCAGCACGGCGTCCGGCGCCAGCGCCACCGCGCACTGGAATACGCCGTCGAGCAGGGCCGGATCGATGCGGCCGACGTCATCGCGCGGAGTGACCGACAGTTCGGCGACGGCGTGTGCCGCCTCGCGCATCAGCGCGCGTACCGGTTGGAAGTCAGGCCCATAGCGCAGCCCCATCCGTTCGAAGCGCGCATAGAAGGCGTCGCGGTCGAACGGTCCGGACGGCCCGCCGATGATGACCGGTGACGCCTCCGTCACTGCCGCACGCAGCGATCCGCGCAGGTGAGCCGCGCCGCTGTCCTTGCCGCCGCTGCGCACGGCGCAGCGCCCATCGGCTTCCAGCTCCACCGTCACGTCAGCCGGCGCATCCAGCACCAGTGGGCGTCCCCACATCAGGTCGCGGAACTCGATCGCGTCGTTGCCGGGCAGGCGCGCCGCCAGCAACTGCAGGAAGCCAGCCGCAGGAAAGACAGCGTGTCCATCGACCACGTGATTGCGCGCGCGCCAGTCGTCCGGCGCAATGTGCAGCGCACCCGCACCTGCGGGCGCTGCGCTGGCCGGCGCGGCGTCGAAACGCACTGCGGACGGTGTCTGCGCGCCGCCTATCCAGTGGCGGGTGCGGCGGAACGGATAGCCGGGCAGATCCAGCGGCTGCGGCATGACCGGCCCCGCCGTCAGCCACAGCGGCAACCACTGCACCGGCGCGCCGGACAGCCAGCGCGCGGCCAGCGCGAACGGGTCGCCGGTCCCTGCATCCGCCGTCACGGGGGCGTCGCCGACACCGGCGCGCTGCAGGTCACCGGTTGACAGCGACTGCAACAGTTCGGCCAGCGAGGCGGCGACGGCCAGTGCCCGGACGCGCAGCGGCGTGCGTCCGAGCTGCAGCGTCGCCGCGACGCGGGCGCGTCCGGTCGGGGTATCGAGTTCTGCCAGACGCGGCGCCAGCCAGTCACGGAAACGCGCCAGCACCACATCGAGCTGTTCGTCGTCGCTGGCCGAGAACGGAAACACCGTGGCGATGGCGCCGCCAGCGACGTCCGCAGGTACATCGACCCACTCCTCGACGATCACGTGCGCGTTGGCGCCGCCAGCACCGAACGAACTGAGCGCGGCACAGCGCGGCTGCGTCTCGTCGGGCCAGGGCTCAGTACGCTGCGGAATGCGGAACGGCGTGCGTGAGAGATCGATGGCCGGATTGATTCGCGCCGAGTGTAGCGAGGCGAACAGCGTGCGCGCGCGGAACTGCAGCAGAAGCTTGGTCAGCCCGGCGACGCCGGCCGCCGATTCGAGATGACCGATATTCGCCTTGACCGAACCGAGCGCGCAGCGCTGCGGCCGGTCAGCCGCCCAGCCCGCCAGCAGGCCCTCGACCTCGACCGGATCGCCCAGCCCGGTGCCGGTGCCGTGCGCTTCGACATAGCCGATGCGGGACGCTGCGAGGCCGGCGCGCGCCAGCGTGTCGCGGATCAGCACACCCTGGCTGCGCGAACTGGGCACCGTGTAGCCGGTGGTGCGGCCGCCGTGCGCAATGCCGGTGGCGCGGATCACGCCGAGGATGCGATCACCGGCCGCGCGCGCATCGGCCAGCCTTCGCAGCACGACGACGCCCACGCCCTCGCCCGGCACGAAGCCGTCCGCGGCGTCACCAAAGGCATGGCAGCGACCGGTCGGCGACAGCATGCGCTGCTGGCTCAGCTGCACATACTTGGATGGATGCAGGTAAAGATTGACGCCGCCGGCCAGCGCCACCGCACATTCGTCGCGGCGCAGGCTTTCGCAGGCGAGATGGAGCGCCGTCAGCGACGACGAGCAGGCGGTATCGAGCGCGATGCTGGGGCCGTCGAAATCGAGCAGCCAGGACAGGCGGTTGGCGACCGACCACGGCATGGCCGTCGGCACCTGACCGCCGCCGCTGCGCCAGTGCGTCTCGCCGAGCAAGGGATAGGACAGCGTGGTGGTGCCGGCGAACACGCCGACGCGCGCGGCCGCTCCGGGCTGCGAGCGCGGCAGGCGCTCCGGCCCCAGGCCGGCGTGTTCCAGTGCGTGCCACGCACACTCGATGAACAGCCGCTCCTGTGGGTCCATCACGTCGGCATCCACCGCCGACACGCCGAAGAAGGCCGAATCGAAGGCATCGACGTCGCGCAGGAAGCCGCCCCACTTCGACATGCTGGCCCACTGCGTGCGGGCCACCGGATCGCGGCTGAACAGACCGTCGGCGGACCAGCGTTCGGACGGCACTTCGCCGACGGCATCGACGCCGGCTGCCAGGGCAGCGGCGAACGACTCCAGGTCGGCGGCCCCGGGGTAGCGCCCGGCCACGCCAACGATCGCGATCGCCTGATCCATCGGCGCAACGCCGGCATCGGCCGGCACTTCGTCCAGCGTTTCCCACTGGTCGCTGAAGCGCGGCGCCGGGGCGACGTGCGTGGCAACCGGCGTCAGCGACGCCGACAGCCGCGCGGCCTCGCCGGGGAAGTGCGTGCGCAGATAGTCGTGGACATCGGCCACCGTCCTGCAGTCGTACAGGAAGGTCCTGGGCAGCGTCGGAAAGTGCGCTTCAAGCGCGCGCGCCATGGCCACCACGGACATCGACTCGAGTCCAAGTTCCTCCAGCGTGCCGTGCGGATGAATGCGCGATGCGTCATGCCCCAGTACATCGGCAAGTCGATCGATGAGCCACGCCAGCAAGTTGTCGTTCTGCAGTTCCACGCCGATCACCGCCCCGGTTCATGACACTCATCCGTGCGGAACGCACGGCGCCGGAGCGCTCAATAGCCATTACCGTGCCAGGGCTTTTATGCTTCGCTGCAACATGTGAAATGGCGCACGGAAGTGCAGTCCCACCAGCGCTCGGCCGGACCGGGCGCACGGACACGAAACATCGGCTGCGCAAGGAAAACGCATGTCAGATTCCGGAAGTGAAACAAGATGTCATGACAGGTGATTCACCCCGCGCAGGGTGACGAATGACTTCGGCATCGAAGTTTGCAGTTGGACACAATCTGTCCAGCATTGCGACACATGTACTACTTTTAGCCTAAGACGATGGTCAAATAAATGCCTTTCTGATATCGCATTGACATTCGCAGGCAAATGATTCACGCGAGCACGGTCACGAATCGCCGGCCCTCGCCCCTCGCACGAAATCGTTTTCCACAGCCTTTCCCCGCTTCGATCCAGCATGCGGAGGCCCTGGTCACGGCGATTTCCGCCGCCCCGGCGGGTGCCCCTTCCTCCCCTTCCGATTCTCCTGGTGCGGCACTGCCGATGCCTCTGGCATGCGTATTGCTGACGCTGCAGCCGCGACCGGACGAACATCGATATTTGTGCGGCGCACACACAGAAATCCGGTCATGTGCGCCGTCGGCGAACGATCGATCCTCACCCATGGAAGGACATATCTGATGAGAAGGTTCATGTGCCGGCTGGCCATGGCGGCCGCGATTGCCGGGGGTGCGTCCTCCGTCTGGGCGGCGTCGCCGTACTCGGCGATGTACGCGTTCGGAGACAGCTTTTCGGATACCGGCAACCTGGTCGGTGCGCTGTCCACGCGGCCGGTCGAGGACGTGCTCGCCTGGTGGCCGCCGTTCGCGATCCCCGGCTACGCGGATGGCTTCTTCCAAGGACGCCCCACCAACGGACCGTCGGCAGTGGAACACCTCGCCGGCACGCTCGGCATCGGTCTGACCAACTACGCCTGGACAGGCGCACTGAGCGGTCACGGCAACGTGCTCCCCTTCGTGAACACCGCCTTCGGCGCGACCGGTCTGCGCGATCAGGTTGACGCCCATCTGTCGGCCACCGGCAGCGCCGATCCGGACGCGCTGTACTTCGTATGGGGCGGCCACAACGACTTCTGGGGCCTGGGTCAGGCGCTGCCCGCCTCGCTCGGTGACGACGCTCGTCTCGCAGCGCTGCAGCAGGCAGGCACGCTGGCCGCCCAGGACATCGCCGGCAACGTGGACGCGCTGATCGATGCAGGCGCCCGCAACATCCTGGTGCTCAACAGCATCGCGCTCGAGTACGAACCGTTCTGGGCAACCACCTTCGCCGGCGATCCGCAGCTGCGCGCGCTGCTGCACGAGGGCGTCAACACGATGAACACCCGGCTCGACGCACTACTCGACACGCTGGAGGGTACGCAGCCGGCCGTGAACCTGATGCGCTTCGACGCGCAGGACTGGTACGAGGACACGATCGCCGCCGTGCTCGCCGGCAATGCACCGGGCGGACTGACCAACGCCGCGTCCGCCTGTTTCGACTTCAACGGCAGCGCCTTCGCCGCCTGCGGTGCGCCGGACGAGCACTTCTTCTGGGACTCGATCCACCTCACCACCGCCGCCTACTCGATGCTGGCCGGCGAACTCGCCGGCGTCGCCGCCGCGCCGGTCCCTGAGCCGTCCGCCGCGTCCATGCTGGCCGCCGGCGGCGTGCTGCTGCTGCTGCGTCGCCGTCGCAACCAAACCGCGATGAGGTCTTGACCGCCGGAAGCACTTCGGGGAATGCACCCATCGGCGCCGTGACCTCGCGGCCGGCGCCGCCCTCTCCCTTCGTCGCCCCCCTTTACTTCCGATATGCATCCGCAGCCGCGGACCGCGATCGGCCTGCCGGAGATGCCGACCATGTTCGACCAGAATTTCATCGAGAATCCCTACCCGACCTACCGTGCGCTGCGTGAAGCCGGCTCCGCGCACTGGAATGGCGACTTCCTCGGCGGTGCGTGGCTGCTGCCGCGGCACGCCGACATCGCGCCCGCACTGCGCGACAGCCGCCTGAGCGCGCAGCGCAGCCATTGCTACAGTCTGCTGCTGCCGGAACCGGTCCGGCCGGCCTTCGCCGAATTCAATCGCGTCTTCGGCATGTGGCTGCTGTTCCAGGACGCACCGGAACACACGCTGCTGCGCAAGCTGATGAACAAGGGCTTCGCACCGCAGGTGATGGACCTGTGGCGCGATGCGATCACGCGCACCGCCCATGCACTGATAGACCGCCTGCCCGCTGGCGGCACCGTCAACTACATGGGCAGCTTCGCCCACCCCTTCCCGGCGCTGGTCATCTGCGAACTGATGGGCGTCGATGCCCGCGATCAGGCGGAGTTCATCGAGTGGTCGGACGACATCGCCCGCTTCTTCGGCAACCCCGCCAGTTCGCTGGAGGTGGCCTATCGCGGGCGTGACAGCCTGCTGGCGATGACGCGCTATTTCGAGGCGGTGGTCGAGCAACGCCGGCACGCGCCCGGTGACGACCTTATCAGCCTGCTCATCCGCATCGAGGAGGACGAGGAAGCGCTGAACGGCGAACAGGTCGCGTCGCAGTGTTCGATGCTGATGTTCGGCGGCCATGAAACGACGCGCAACCTGCTCGGCAACGGCATGCTCGCGCTGCTGCGCCACCCCGACCAGATGCAGGCGCTGCGCGACGACCGCTCGCGCATTCCGAACGCGGTGCGCGAAATGCTGCGCTACGACAGCCCGGTGCAGTACCTCACCCGCATCGCCGCCGAGGATTTCGAGTACGCAGGTGCGCAGATCCGGCGCGGGCAGATGGTGGTGCCGCTGATCGCCTCGGGAAACCGCGACGAAGCACGCCACGCCGACGCCGACCGCTTCGACATCGGCCGTGCCGACACCGCACACTTCGCCTTCGGGCACGGCCCGCACGTGTGCATCGGCACACGCCTCGCGCTGCTCGAAGCAGAGATCGCCTTCGATGCACTGCTCGCCCGCTGCCCGCACATCGCCGCCGTCAACACCCGGCCCGAATGGCTGGCGAACTTCGGCTTCCGCGGCCTGAGCACGCTGCGCCTCGACATGCAGACCCAACCGGCCGACGCCGGCGCGGTCGCCGCCTGATGCCGTCCACTCATCTCAGGAGCCCTTCCGTGACCGAACGCTGCCCGACCCCGCTCGATGTCCGTTCCACGCTGCCCGACATCGCCTACGCCTACAGCCTGCCGCTCGGCAGCCTGCTCTTCCTGACCGTGGCCAGCCTGTTTGCCGGGCTGTGGACGCTGTCGCTGTCGATGGACAATCTGGCCCTCAAGGCGCTGTTCGGCGTCATGAGCGGCCAGGCCATCGGCATCATGTTCGTGATCGGCCACGACGCCGCGCACGGCTCGCTGACCAACCGCCCCTTCTTCGACCGTCTGTTCGCCACGCTGGCTTTCATGCCTTCGCTGCATCCGGTGTGCACGTGGAAGATCGAGCACAACAAGATGCATCACGGGTGACCAATCTGAAGGGCATGGATCCGGTGTATCCGCCGATGTCGCCGGACGAGTTCGCCGCGCTGTCGCCGTGGCAGAAGCGCGTGCATCGCTTCTACCGCAGCATCTGGGGCTTCGGCTGCTACTACCTGTTCGACATCTGGTGGAAGGTGCTCATCCTGCGCCGCTCGGAAAACGGCAAGGAGATTCCGCCGGCCGTCGCGCTGGCCGACTTCGTCGCGGTGTTCGGATTCCTCGCCTTCGAGGTGTTCATGGCCTACCTGTTTGCCGCCGACGCGGCCGGGTTCGCATGGAACCTCGCGCTGTGCGTCGGGCTGCCCTTCCTGGTGTGGAACTACGTGATGACCTTCGTGACCATCCAGAACCACACCTACCCGACCATCCGCTGGTACGACAACCGCGACGAGTGGAACTACTTCCGCGCCCAGGTCGAAGGCTCCATCCACACCGAAGTGCCGGCCTGGCTGGATTTCTCCTTCGCCCGCGTGTTCCAGCACACCGCCCACCACGTTGACAAGAAGATTCCGCTCTACCGGCTGGTCAAGACCCAGGCTTCACTGGAACAGACCTTCAGCGGCAACGTGAAGAGGGTAAAGCTGACGCTGAAGGAATTCCTGACCGTTCTCAATGACTGCCAGATGTACGACTACCGCCGCCACGTGTGGATGTCCTTCCCGCGCGGCTGATCACCCGGGCGGCGCGGCATTGCGGGCAATCATGTGCCGCGCCACCGTGTGATAGAGCGGCTGACTGAAGAAGCGCGACACACCGGCCGACAGCAGCGACACCGCCATCAGGCCGATGATGACCGAATAGCCATCGACCATTTCCATCACGATGATGAAAGAGGTGATCGGCGCCTGCGTCACCGCGGCGAGAAAGCCGGCCATGCACAGCACCAGCAGCAGGCCCTGCGCCTCCTGCTGGCCGAGCAGCGGTGCGAGGTCGTGGCCGATGCCGGCACCGATGGCCAGACTGGGCGCGAAGATGCCGCCCGGCAGGCCGCTCAGATAGGCAATCAGCGTGGCGATGAACTTGACCGGACCGTAGTACCACGCGAGCTGCGTGTCGCCTTCGAGCAGTGCGCGCGTTTCGGCGTAGCCGCTGCCGAAGCTGACGCCGCCACTGACGAAGCCGAGCGCTGCCACCAGCAGACCGCAGGCCGCGGCGAACAGTACCGGACGGCGAGCGCGCAGATCGGCAAGCGGCCCGCGCCACGAGGTCGAACCGATGATGAGCATGCGCGAGAACAGCCCGCCGGCCACGCCGCACACCAGCGCGGTCACCGCCACGGCGAGCGCCATGTCGCGGTCACTGCCGGCGATGGCGATCTGACCGAAATAGCTGGCCTTGCCGAGAAAGGTCTGCGACACGATGCCGGCGAGCACGATGGCGGTGATGATGAGACCGCTCATGCGCGCCTCGACGCTGCGCGTCAGTTCCTCGATGGCGAAGGCGATGCCGGCCAACGGCGTGTTGAAAGCGGCGGCGATGCCGGCCGCGCCGCCGGCCACCAGCATGTGGGTGCGCGGAATGTGCAGCGCGCCGGGCAGCCAGCGATGCAGCACATTCATCAGCGAAGCACCGACCTGCACCGTCGGGCCTTCGCGGCCAAGCGAGAAGCCGCTGCCGACTGCGGCCACGCCGATGAACACCTTGCCGACGATGATGCGCAGCGTCAGCAGCGGTCGCCAGCCCGGCGTTTCCGGTCGGGACATTTCCGCGATGGTCTGCGGAATGCCGCTGCCCTCTGCACCGGCGAACCAGCGACGCGTGATCCATACGCACAGCGCGCCGCCCAGCGGCGTCAGCAGAAAGGGCCACCACGGGTGAGTCGCCGCGGTGTCACGGAACAGGTGCACCGCGTGATCCGAAAGCTGCGCAAAGCCGACCGCGAGCAGACCGACGCCGACCGCGCCGCCCCACAGTACGAGGCGCCCGAGCCAGACCTTCAGATAGGCGTAATGACGCCGGCGCAGGATGGGATTCTTCAGGCGTAGCCAGGCAGCGGTCAGCCGGGCACGCAATGTTTTCTGATCGGCCATGTCGGACGTCGTTGTCGGAGGTGGGCAGCAAGTTCGGCCAGGCGACGCAAGATGCGTGCCGCGCCATTCTGCCCCTTGCGCACGGGCGTTATGCCCTTTTGCCGCGCCGCAGATGCACGGCGGACGCGACTGATGCACCATAGCGGCGCACGGCGTTTCTTCGCGCCCACCCGAAACAGGAGCCAAACATGACTTCAAGCACGGGCGGCATCGCCGTCGCCCCCCACCGCCTCGCCGCAGAATCTGCGCGCGACGTCATGCGCGAAGGTGGCAACGCGATCGAGGCAATGATCGCCGCCGCTGCCACCATCGCCGTCGTCTACCCGCACATGAACGCGCTCGGCGGCGACGGCTTCTGGCTGATCGCCGAACCGGGCGAAGCACCGCGCGCGATCGACGCCTGCGGCGCCTCTGCCGCACTGGCGAGCCGCGCCTGGTACGCCGACCAGGACGTGCGCGATCGCATCCCGAACCGCGGCCCGCTGGCCGCACTGACCGTGGCTGGCACCGTATCAGGCTGGCAGCTTGCGTTGCAGGCAGCGGCCGAAGCCGGTGGCCGACTGCCGCTGTCGCGCCTGCTGCGCGACGCCGAACATCATGCGCGCAACGGCGTCACGGTGACCGAGAACCTGGCACGCAGTCTGCGCGTGAAGGAGCCCGAGGTCGGCCCGCAGCCCGGTTTCGCGCTGAACTTCATGCCGGACGGCGAGTTGCCCGCGGCCGGCAGCACGCTCTACCAGCTGCGGTTGGCCGACACGCTGTCGCAGCTCGTGCGCGAGGGTCTGTCCGATTTCTATACCGGCGAACTGGCCCGGCGCATGGCGTCGGCGCTGGAGCGTGCCGGCAGTCCGCTGCGGCTGTCCGACTTCGCAGCCCACCGCGCGCAATGGCGCACGCCGCTGGAGCTCGAGCACAGCCTGGGTCGCATCTACAACATGCCGCCACCGACCCAGGGTCTTCTGTCGCTGCTGATACTGGGTCAACTCGACCGACTCGGTCTGAAGGGGCTGCACGGACAGTCGGTGGACTACATCCACCGCGTGGTCGAAGCGACCCGGCAGGCCTTCCGCATCCGCGACCGCTATTTGACCGATCCGGCGCGAATGCGTGTTGACGCGCAATCGCTGCTGTCACCGGAATGCCTCGACACCCTGGCCGACAACATCGATCCCGAGCGCGCCGGCGGCCGCGTCAACACGGCGCCCGGCGACACCGTCTGGCTCGGCGTCGTCGATGGCGAAGGCCGTGCGGTGAGCTTCATCCAGAGCATCTATCACGAGTTCGGCAGCGGCGTGGTGGCCGGCGACACCGGCGTGCTGTGGCAGAACCGCGGCATCAGCTTTTCGCTGCAGGCGGGCGCGCTGAACGCCCTCGACCCCTGCCGCAAGCCCTTCCACACGCTGAATCCACCGATGGCGCAACTGAAGGACGGACGCACCGTGGTGTACGGCAGCATGGGTGGCGACGGTCAGCCGCAGTTTCAGGCCACGGTGTTCACCCGCCATCTCGTCTTCGGTGACAGCGTGCAGGACGCCGTGTCGGCTCCACGCTGGCTGCTCGGCCGCACCTGGGGTTCGGCCAGTGAAACGCTGAAGCTCGAGTCGCGCTTCGCCCCCGAGGTGTTCGAGCAGCTGGCCGCGCGCGGCCACGCGATCGAATCGCTCAGCGATTTCGACGACAGCGCCGGACACGCCGGGCTGATCGTGCGACACCCGGATGGTCGCGTCGAAGGTGCATCCGACCCGCGATCGGATGGTTCAGTCGAGTACGCCTGAGCGCCCGGGCGCACGACGCCCGCTGCCGATCCGAAAGCCTGGCGATCCGGCGAGCCCCGGCCTCGGCCGGCCGAATGGAGTCCGGCGGCGCGTTAACCCCTACTTAATGCATGGTTATTGTCCGTGCAGGACGATGGCGGCAGATCGTGGTCGCGTCACGGGACGACGACACGCATTGTCCGGTCGGACAGTGCGCGTCGTTCGTTATTGACACGTTCCGCGGCAGGCACAGCGTATTCCCGGGTGGGGAGCCATCCACGGAAAGCGCTGCCCCCACACTTCGGCACGAGGAGAGCGCCATGCACAGAAAATCATCGAACACCGCGCGCTGGATCGTCGCCGCGCTGCTGGCCGGAGGCACCGGCGCCGCACTGGCCAGCCCGACCTTGTACGGCAGCCTGAGCAATTTCGACGTCTATAACGACACCGGTTCTGAGACGCACGGCTTCGAGATCGAGTTGCATGGCGTGTCGGCGGCAGACGTCAGCTACACCTTCGGCGGCGATTACAACCGCTACGGCAGTCCGCGCATCGACAGCTTCGCCGATGGCATCTTCGTCCGCTACCTCAGCGCCTATGACAGTGCCCGCGGCGTCTTCCTGGCCGCAACGCCGGTGCCGGGCAGTTTCTCGCCGACCGACGGTCACAGTTGCTGGTCAGGTGGCGGTGCCGGCTATGCGGGGAGCGGCTGCGAACACTTCGGTCTCGGCCTCAACAAGAATGCGACCAGTACGCAGTACCGCTGGCTCAAGGGCGACGCGGCCACCGGTCAGATCAGCGCGGTCGGCAGCAACGTCCTGATCGCCGCGCCGGCGTGGCAGGTCGTCGATCCCGCACCCGCCGACCCCGGCCTGCCGCCGGCTCCGCCGATCGTACAGGCGGTGATCGCACCGGAACCTGCGGAAGACCGCGAGCAATATGGGGTGGCGCAGTGGGTCAAGGTCTACACGACCGAGATCGAGCGCGAAGTCGAACTTGAAGAACTGCTGAGCGACAACGCGGTCGTGCCGCGCGAACAGTCGGAAACCGAAATCGAGTGGGTGCTGTTCCAGGCCAAGCCGGCAGACAAGGACAACGGCGAGGGTGACGAACTGCTGCTCGAAAAGCCCCTGGCCGCCGATGTCAACGACCGGAAGTCGGTCATCCGGCGCTACGAGTTCTACGAGTATCTGGGTGCCTACAATCCGGAGGACCATGAGGCTCAGCCCTTCGACGAAGCAGACCCGGTCGGTGCCGGCGAAGTCGGCCGCTACATCGGCGCGCAGATGGCCGCCGCCAACCTGATGGCAGCACCGGTGCCCGAACCGTCAACCTGGCTGTCGATGATGGCCGGCCTTGCGGTGGTCGGGCGGATGTGTCGCCGCCGGATCCGCTGACGGGCCAGCGCCGGACGGGATCTGTCGCAGCAGGCGTTGTCGCGGCTACCGTCGGCAGGGGGTGCGCCTCACGCGCTCGGGCGTTCTGCGCGCGCCGTCTTCCAGCGTGCCACGCCGAGCAGTTCATGCAGCAGCGCCTCGACCGAGGCCGTGCTCATCGCGTAGGGGTCGAATTCGGGGCGCGGGCAGTACTTCAGGAACAGCGCGCGGTTATCGGCCGTGTAGCCGACATATCCCATGGCCCAGTCGGCGAAGTCGCGCGCCGTGACCTCGGTGAAACCGAGAATGGCCGGATCGCGATGACGCGGGTCGCCGACGATGCGGTGATAGACCTCGTTCACCTCCCGCCGCCCGCCTTCCAGACACTGCAGGAACACGCCGCCGGTGTAGCACAGCGCCCCGGTGACGCCGACGCGCGCGTTGTTCGCCTGCGAGCGGGCGAGGATGTGGTCGATGTCGCCGGGTGCGAGGCCGTCGCGGACCTTGCTGGCGTAGATGAGGCGGACGAGCATGGCGGTCTCCTGTGAAGTGTCCGCTTCGACCACATCAGGCGTTCCGGTGTTTCAGGGCGATGCGCGGCGTCAACCGGTAGAATGGCGACCTTTCCCGCCGCCCCGCCCGCCTCACATGTCCATCCAGTGGTTCCCCGGTCACATGACCGCCGCGCGCAAGCACGCGACCGACGCGATGAAATCGATCGACGTCGTGGTCGAGGTGCTCGACGCGCGCCTGCCGGAGGCGAGCAGCAATCCGCTGATCCACGCCATCCGCACGCACCGGAACCGGCCGTGCCTGAAGCTGCTGAACAAGGCGGATCTGGCCGATCCCGACGTGACCGCGGCCTGGCTCAAGTTCTTCAACAGCCAGCCGAACACCAAGGCGGTCGCCATGTCGGCGCGCAAGCCGGGCGACGCCGGACGCATCCAGTCGCTGGCGCAATCGCTCGCGCCACACCGCGACGACAATCTGAAGCCGCTGCGCGTCATCATCATGGGCATACCGAACGTCGGCAAATCGACGCTGATGAATGCGCTGGTGAAGAAGAAAGTGGCCGCCACCGGTGACGAGCCGGCGATCACCAAGAGCATCCAGCGCATCCATCTGAACCCGCGGCTCACGCTGTACGACACGCCGGGCCTGATGTGGCCGAAGATCGAGCACGAGAGCGATGGCCTGATGCTGGCCGCCAGCCATGCCATCGGTCGCAACGCAATCATCGACGAAGAGGTCGCCACCTTTCTCGGCAATCTGCTGCAGGCGCGTTACCCGCAGATGCTCACCGCGCGCTACGGCTGCACGCCCGACATGGACGGCGTGGCGGTGATCGAACACATCGCCGCGCGCCGCGGCTACCGTATCAAGGGCGGCGCACCCGATCTGGAAAAAGCCGCGTTCACGCTGCTGCAGGATTACCGCGACGGTCTGATCGGCCGTGTGAGCCTTGAAACGCCGGAAACCCGCGCGCAGATGCTGGCCGAGGACAAGGCCGCGAAGGCGGCCAGGGCTGCTGCATCCGCGGAAGGCGACAACGCCTGAGGGCCGCTGTCCGCGGCCGCGGAAAGGCGTTCGTGCCGCGTCGGCGCGGACGTGGCGCGGCGGGGCATGACCGCCCGGCCCACCGCATCAATCCGGCGCGTAGCGGCCCACGCTTGGAATGCGGTGCAACACCGGTCGGCCACGACCGCGCTCAGGCAAAGGTGTCGTCGAACAGGCGGGCCGCCCATTTCAGCATCTGTTCGAAGTTGTCCTTGCTGCGCGTCGGCGCTTCACCGAAGGACGCATCGACCCGCTTCATCGATCCGCTCGCTGCATCGTAGGCAAAGACGGCATTCAGCCATGACGCCGTGTCGTAGGTGATCGGGCTGAAACAGGCGGAATTCGCCACTACGCTCTGCATGCGCACGGGTTCGTCCACCGGCCAGCCATTGATGAGCCGGACGATCGCGTCGGCACAAATCTTCGCCTCGGAGTTGGCGATATGCCCCGCTTTCGGCAGACCGGTGCCCTGCGCATCGCCGATCACATGGATGCGCGGCGCCGCCGTCAACGCGTAGGTCAGCGGATCCACCCCGGCCCATCGGCCATTCACGTTCACCACCCCGATATCGTGCGCGAGCCTTGCCGCGGTATTGCGTGGAATGACGTTCAGCACGTCGGCCCGCCAGGCGGTCTCGCCATCGAGGCCGTCGCTGACCCAGGCCAGCTTGCGACCGCCCTCGAAGCTCACGCGCCTGACTTCGGCATTCGGGACATACTCCAGCCGACCGGCATACAGCTGGGCGAAGGCCTGGCGGAACATCAGAGGTTCGGCCTGAATATCTGTGTTGGCATCGAGCAGGACCAGCTTGGACCGGGGTTTCCTGCGCTTCAGGAAATCGGCGATCACGCAGGCGCGCTCATACGGCCCCGGCGGGCAACGGTAAGGTGACCGGGGAATGCTCATCACGACCGTGCCGCCATCACGCATCGCGTTCAACTGATCGCGCAAGGTCTGTGTCTGCGGACCCGCCACCCACGCATGTGGTACCAGGATCTGCTGCTCGAGTGTCTCCAGGCCCGGTACCCGATCAAACGCGATACCCGGTGCAATCACCAGCCGGTCGAAATCCAGGGTGATGCCGCTGGCGAGTTCCAGCTTGCCTGCGTCCGGATCAGCCGCCACCGCGCGGTCAGCCACCACCTCGATGCCGTAGCGCTGCTTCAGCTTGTCGTAGCCGAATCCCAGACCTGCCAGCTTGATCCGGTCATTGAGGACCAGATTGCTCAGGATGCAGGAAACGTGACGTGCATTCGGCTCGACCAGCGTCACCGACACGCCGGCGCCGCCCCATTGCGCGATGTACTTCGCTGCGGTCGCCCCGCCAAAACCGCCGCCCACCACCACGATGCGCGCCGCGGCGGCACGGGCCGGCTTCGGAATGCCGGCCGCCATCCATGCTGCGGCACCGCCCAGCGCCCCCAGAAAGCCGCGACGATCCAGCGGCTGCTTGAACACAGTCTCGAAAG
This sequence comes from Methyloversatilis sp., assembly GCF_965284615.1. GTDB lineage: Bacteria > Pseudomonadota > Gammaproteobacteria > Burkholderiales > Rhodocyclaceae > Methyloversatilis. Next base: position 1,643,100 of record NZ_OZ260098.1, on the reverse strand, counting down.
TCATGTCGGCGCCCTCAGCTCGATTTCCGTACGGTCGGCCGCTTCGCGACCGCCTTTTTCGTTGACGCTTTCCGTGCCGACACCTTCTTCGTGCTTGCGTCCTTTGCCTCCTTGTGCCCGTCGCGACCTGGTTCGTACTCGCTGCCCGCGCCGTGTGCGCCTGCGGCCGGCGCGTAACGGACGAACCAGTCGGCGATGCGTCGTATCTGGTCGTCCGTGTAGCCGCGTGCCTGCATATGCATGATGTCGAGCTCCTTGCTTGTAGCCCGCATCTCGTTCAGCTCTTCGGAAATTTCGGCGGCCGTCTCACCATTCAGACGATCAAAGCCGCCTGTGCCGGACGCGTCCGCGGCATGACAACCCAGGCACTGGGACGCCAGCAGCCGGTCATCCTCAACGGCGGCCCCGACGCCGAACGCGCTGGTCGCCAGACCGCCCGCCAGCGCAATACGTGCCAGCCTCTTCTTCAGGTCACTCATGGGAATCCTCCCGCATAGAGAACGAGGAAGATGCTCCCACCCGGCGCGATCCCGGGTGTTAACCAGGGATTACCGCGCGGATTAAATGACGTTCATGTTGTAGACAGCTTCCGGCCGGCACGCGACAGGCGCAGCGTGCCTCCCGATCGCCGCCCCGGCACCGGATCAGAGGTTCTCGAACACCTCGCACTCACCGAGCGGCTTGCCCGCCAGATCCTTGGCCGACAGCAGCGGCTCACCGTCGAGCGGCCACTGCACACCCACCGTCGGGTCGTTCCAGGCGAGGCTGCGCTCGTGCTCCGGCGCGTAGTAGTCGGTCGTCTTGTACAGGAAATCCGCCGACTCGCTCAGCACGTAGAAGCCGTGCGCGAAGCCGGCCGGCACCCAGAACTGGCGGTGGTTCTCGCCGCTCAGTTCTACGCCGTGCCAGCGGCCGAAGGTGGGCGATGACCGGCGCAGGTTGACCGCGACGTCGAACACCCGCCCCTGCGACACGCGCACCAGCTTGCCCTGCGGCTGCTGCACCTGGTAGTGCAGTCCGCGCAGCACGCCGCGTCCGCTGCGCGAGTGGTTGTCCTGTACGAAGTCCAGCTCCAGCCCGGTCACCTCGGCAAAGGTGCGCGCGTTGAAGCTTTCCATGAAGAAGCCACGGGCGTCGCCGAACACCTTCGGTTCGAGCACGAGCAGCCCGGGGATACCTGTTTCGATCACCTTCATCAGAACACCTGTTCGTCGATGATGCGCAGCAGATACTGGCCGTAACCGCTCTTGGCCAGCGGGGAGGCGATCTTCTTCAGCTGGTCGGAATCGATCCAGCCCTGCCGCCAGGCGATCTCTTCCGGGCAGGAAATCTTCAGGCCCTGGCGCTTCTCCAGTGTCTGGATGAACTGCGCCGCCTCGATCAGCGAGTCGTGCGTGCCGGTGTCCAGCCAGGCGTGACCGCGGCCCATCACCTGCACTTCCAGCGCGCCGCGTTCCAGATACACGCGGTTCAGGTCGGTGATCTCGAGCTCACCGCGCGGAGACGGCTTCAGTGCCTTGGCAATCGTGCTCGCCTCACCGTCGTAGAAATACAGCCCGGTCACCGCGTAGCGGCTGCGCGGCTTGGCCGGCTTCTCTTCCAGACTGATCGCGCGTCCGTTGGCGTCGAACTCGACCACGCCGTAGCGCTCCGGGTCGGTCACGCCGTAGGCGAACACCGTAGCCCCTGCCTCGCGTGCGCTGGCCGACTTCAGGTCATGCGCGAATTCGTGGCCGTAGAAAAGGTTGTCACCGAGCACCAGCGCCGAGGGGCCGCCACCGATGAAGTCCTCGCCAATGATGAAGGCCTGCGCCAGACCATCCGGGCTGGGCTGCACCGCATACTCGATCCGCATGCCCCAGGCCGAACCGTCGCCCAGCAAGGACTGGAAGCGCGGCGTGTCCTGCGGCGTCGAAATCACCAGTACGTCGCGTATGCCCGCCAGCATCAGCGTCAACAGCGGGTAGTAGATCATCGGCTTGTCGTAGACCGGCATCAGCTGCTTCGATACCGCGATCGTCACCGGGTGCAGGCGCGTGCCGGATCCACCGGCCAGTACGATGCCCTTGCGTGTCATGAGGGTGCTCCTGATTCTGTTCAGAGGATTTCGGCCAGCATGCGGTCCACGCCCTGCTGCCAGGGCGGCAGCACGAGACCGAAGGCCTCCCGCAGCCGACGGGTATCGAGCCGCGAATTGAGCGGACGCGTGGCCGGTGTGGGGTAATCGCTGGTCGGGATGGGCAGGATGGCGTCCGGCGCAACCTTGATCGCGTGACCGGCCGCGCGCGCGCGTTCGATCACATGGGTGGCGTAACCATGCCAGGACGTTTCGCCGGCAGCCACGCAGTGATAAAGCCCGCCCAGTTCGGGTCGGACGCGCAGCGCGCGCGCGGCGTGTGCGCTGACGTCGGCCAGCAGTTCGGCGCCGGTCGGCGCGCCGATCTGGTCGGCGATGACGGTGAGCCGTTCGCGCTCCTTCGCCAGTTTCAGCATGGTCTTGGCGAAGTTGCCGCCGCGTGCAGCATAGACCCAGCTGGTGCGCAGGATGAGGTGAGTGGCGCCGGACGCTGCGATCAGCTGCTCGCCCTCCAGCTTGGTGCGGCCATAGACGCTGAGCGGCCCGGTCGCCGCCGTCTCGTCGCGCGGCACGTCACCGCTGCCGTCGAACACGTAATCCGTCGAGTAGTGGATAAGGTGGGCGCCGAGTGCCTTGGCTTCCTGTGCGATGCGTCCGGGCGTGGTCGCGTTGATCAGGCGCGCCAGATCGACTTCGCTCTCGGCCTTGTCAACCGCGGTGTGCGCGGCCGCATTGACGATGAGATCCGGTGCCACACGGCGCACGGTTGCCGCCACGGCCTCCGGCTGACTGAAGTCGCCGGACAGATCTCCGGTGCTGTCGAAGTCCAGCGCAATCAGCTCACCCAGCGGAGCGAGCGCGCGCTGCAGTTCCCAGCCAACCTGTCCCCCCTTGCCGAACAGCAGGACTTTCATGCCGACGCTCCGCCGTACTGCTTGCTCACCCAGTCGCGATAACCGCCGCTGAGCACGTCCTGCACCCAAGTCTGGTTGTCCAGATACCAGCGCACCGTCTTGCGGATGCCCGTGTCGAAGGTTTCCGCCGGCCGCCACCCCAGTTCACGCTCGATCTTGCGCGCGTCGATCGCGTAGCGCCGGTCGTGGCCGGGGCGGTCCTTCACATAAGTGATCAGCCGTTGGTAGGGGCCGGCGGCGTCCGGCTTCATTTCGTCGAGCAGCGCGCACACCGTGCGCACGATGTCGATGTTCGGCTTCTCGTTCCAGCCGCCGATGTTGTAGGTCTCGCCCAGACGGCCGCGCGCCAGCACTTCGCGGATGGCCGCGCAGTGGTCCTTCACGTACAGCCAGTCGCGCACCTGCTGCCCGTCGCCATAAACAGGCAGCGGCTTGCCGGCCAGCGCATTGACGATGATGAGCGGGATCAGCTTCTCGGGAAAATGATACGGGCCGTAATTGTTCGAACAGTTGGTGGTCACCACCGGCAGGCCGTAGGTGTGGTGCCAGGCGCGCACCAGGTGGTCGCTCGCCGCCTTGCTCGCCGAGTAGGGGCTGTTCGGTTCGTAGGCATTGGTTTCGGCGAAAGGCGGGTCGGTGGGCTTGAGCGAACCATAGACCTCGTCGGTGCTCACGTGGTGGAAGCGGAAGGCGGCCTTGTCGTCGCCTTCGAGTGCACCCCAGTAGCCACGGGCAGCTTCCAGCAGCGTGAAGGTGCCGGTGACGTTGGTGCGCATGAATTCGCCCGGGCCGTGGATCGAGCGGTTGACGTGCGACTCGGCGGCGAAATGCACGATGGCGCGCGGATGATGCTGCGCGAGCAGGCGGTCTATCAGTTCGCGGTCGCAGATGTCGCCGTGCACGAAGACGTGACGCGCGTCGCCATCGAGCGACGTCAGGTTGGCGCGGTTGCCCGCGTAGGTCAGCGCATCGACATTGACGACCGGCTCATCGCTGCCGGCCAGCCAGTCGAGAACGAAGTTGCTGCCGATGAAGCCGGCACCGCCGGTTACCAGGATGGTCATGATGCAAACGCCTGTGCGATTGTTAGAGCCATCACTTTACCGCCTGGCATGACAGCACGCGGTGAAAGCTGCGCGGTGCCTCGACCTGCTCAGCGCAGCAGCTTCACCACCGGATCCGCGTACGGACCCTCGATGCTCACCGGCGCGCGCACCGTCGTTGCAGAGCCCTGCAGCGTTACGTCGAGACGCCCGCGCAAGGTGTCGTCAGCCAGACGCAGCGTGCCGTTGGCGCCGACCAGACCCGATTCCATCACCACCTGGCTCAGGCTCACGCCGTTCGCGTCAACCACCGCGTTGGCGTCCAGCCGATCGAAGCGCGTGCTGCCGCCACGCACCCCCCCCGGCCGGGGAATGCGCACCGCCTGCACAAGATCGACGCGCTCGATCTGCCCGCGCTGCACCCCCATCGTGCCAGTGCCACGGAGGTTCTTCTGCAGTTCCTCGTAGTTCCGGCCCTCGCCGGTCAGCGACAGGGACAAGGACAGATCGCCGGTCAGTAACAGCGTCGGTGCGAACACCTTCAGCAGTCCACCGAGGCTCAGACGGGAGGTCTGCAACTGCCCTTCGAACTTTGCCACGTCGGCAAAGTCCAGCGCGACGCTGCCGGTCGCGTAACCGTCGTAGAGCTTCACATCCAGCTTGTCGAATTGCAGACGACGGCTGTTCAGCGTGCCCTGCGCCTCCAGCACATCGAACAGCAACGAAGGCTTGCCCGGGGTCTGCCAACCCAGCGCCGTCATCGACACGCTCCAGACGCCGCCGGCATTGTTGCCCTGAAGCTTGAGCCCGCCGTCGGCCGAGGCGAGCGACAGACGCGTTAACACGCCGTTCTCGTCAAGCGCCAGATCGCCGCCGAGCGCGCCGATCGCACCATCGAGCAGCACGATGCTGGCGTCAACCATGCTGACGTGCTCGACCGTGACCCAGCGCGACGCCCAGTTGATGTCCTGGCGACGCGACAGCGACGGAAGGAAGGAGAGATTCAGCGCCGCGCGCTCGATGCGCACGTCGCGCAGAACCGTGCGTTCCGACAGCAGCGTGGATACGCGCGGCAGCAGCTTCACCGCGCCGATTTCGAGCTGCCCGGGCCCGCCCACCGTCACCCCTTCGAGTGCGATGGACGGCTCGGGGAACAGGCTGGGCGAAACCGAAGCGATGCGTACCGGCTGCCCCAGCAATTCGGTCGCCAGGGACTCGAAGTGCGGCAGATGCCGCTGATAGGGATAAAGGAAGAAAAGGCCGACCAGCAGCAGCAGCAGCACCGCCACGGAGAGGACGATCTTCTTGCCGAGCGAACCTGGCGGGCCCTTGCGGTCGCCGACACGTCCCGCGAACAGATCGAACACCCGTTGCAGGCCACCGCCGCTGCGCTCCGCGGCAGCGGCGTCTGGCGAGGCGGACATCATCGCGCGACGAATGGCACCCCGTACATCGTCGGCCGCCGACAACGCTGCAGCGGGGGCCGGGGCATTCGCCGGGGCCGGCGCCGCCAGCTCGGGCAAGGCCATCGCGAACTCGTCGAGCACCGGCGACTCCTTCGCCGACGCCTTTTCGTGCGCCCGACGGATGTCGTCCGACACCGGCGTGATCGGCTGGCTGACCAGATCCTCGATATCGACCAGCATGGACGACAGTTCTGCGCGGTCCGCCTCCTCGCCCTGTGGCGGCGCGTCGATCCGGCGCACCAGTCCGCGGTGCTCCAGTTCGCCGACCAGGCCCTCGACAATGAGCGGATCGCCAAACTGCTGCGCCAGATTGCCGACAGGCGTGCGCCCGTCGATCATGATCAGGATGGAGCGCAGGTTGCGCTGGACGATGGTGCGCTTGCTCACCGCCTCTTCGCCGGCCTCGGTCTTTACGTAAACAGCATTTTCGTTCATGGATGCGCGCTGGCCGCCTTGCCGCGCCGGCTCGATCACCGACGCTGAAGAGATGAAGTCATGCGGTTGTGGCTGCCAGACAGTCTTGCAGGCAGCGGTGACGCGATCATAAATCGACTCGGGTGCCGAGTGACCGCACATTCAGGCCGAAGAAAATATCGCATCAATCGCTTGACGATCGTCGGCGGGCTGTCTATAGTTGCGGCCTCTTTCTTCCCCGATAGCTCAGTCGGTAGAGCGCCGGACTGTTAATCCGTAGGTCCCTGGTTCGAGCCCAGGTCGGGGAGCCAAGACACAAAAGGCCCGCAGCGATGCGGGCCTTTTCCGTTTACACGCGAAATCCGATTGCCGCGGCGAAGCGGATGCCTGTGTAGCGCCCCGCCGGGCGATGTCGGACTGCGGGACGAGACCAACGTAACCCGGCCGACCAGATCCCGTGGGGCGGATGAGATCGGCCGGGTATGGACACACCTCCTGGCGTCGGAGCGGTCGGCCACGCCGACGCTACCCCGGCAATCCATCAGTCAGTATCAGCTAGTGCAGTCCTGATCACTGTCTGCCGCGTAGATGGCGAACGTATCTGCCATCGCTTCCTCAAGGTGCGGCAACGCTTGTGCGCAGCGGCTTGCAGTCCTGCATGCACCGGACAGCGCTCGTGTCCGGCCGGTCGTTGACGATGAAGCCGTCCCGGTTCGGCATGCGGATCGCCGCCAGACTGTTCGCATTCATCTCGGCGTCCTGCTCCACCAATCCGTTGAGATGCAGCAGGTAAGCCGTTACCGCGTAGGTTTCGTCGTTGCTGAGCGACTGCGGCGCGGTCAGCGGCATGGCGCGGCGGATGTAATCGAACAGCGCCGGCGCATATGGATACATGCTGCCCGGCGTAAGCAGACGCTTGTCGGTCTTGAACGAACCGATACCGCCCACCATGGTGCCGAACATCGGTCCGCCAGCAGCCGCGGCGCCGTGGCAGGAGGCGCATTGGGCGTCGAACACCGCCTTGCCTGTCCGTGCGTTGCCGGACCCCGGCGGCAGCCCCTGCCCGTCCGGACCGCGGACATCGATATTCCAGGCGACGAGATCCGGTTCAACGACGGGCGTGCCGAGCGCGGCCGGGCGGGCATGCGGTGAAGCAGTTGCCGAACTCACCGTATTTCCCGCGCAACCCGCCAGCAGCAGGGTGGCGGCCAGGGCCATCGTCACTGTCTCAAGCGATCGCATTCTTCACCTCCCCTGCTTCGTTGATGAACCACGGAAAAACGCCGTTGTGGTGCTGCACGAAGCCGGTGATCGCGCGCACTTTCTGGATGTCCTCCACCGTCGGCTGGACGTAGCCGGTCGAGTTGACGCAGCGGCTGGCTATCGTTGTCGGACCACCGGTCCAGTTCCACTGCAGCCGGAATCGCGTCAGGCACTTCTCCATCACCGGCCCTTCCAGTTGCGCCTGGCGCCAGGTACGACCGCCATCGAGCGTGACGTCCACCGCACGTATGCTCCCCTTGCCAGACCACGCGAAGCCGACGATCTCGATCGGGCCCGGGCGTATCTTCATGCTTCCGGATGGCGAGGTGATCACGGACTTCGCCTCCATCTCGAAACTGAACTGACGCCACTTCCCGTCCGGCATCGGATCGGTGTAGCGCGCAGTCTCGCTGCGCAGATGCCACGGCTGGTCGCCCAGCTTGAGCCGGCGCAGCCACTTGATGCTGACGTTCCCCTCCCAGCCCGGAATGAACAGACGAAGCGGGTAACCGTTTTCAGGTCTGAGCATTTCGCCGTTCGCCGCATAGACGATGAGCGCGTCCTCCATCAGCTTCTTCATCGGAATGCTGCGTGCATGCGCCGCACCATCCCCGCCCTCCGCCAGTGCCCATGTCGCCGAAGGCGAGACGCCGGCCTCATCGAGCAGCGTCGATACCGGAATGCCGGTCCACTGGGCGCACGACAGCAGCCCGTGCGTCTGCTGCACGGTGCGGGCGGCCGGCTTCAGCCAGTCAGTCAGGCCATTGCCCGAACACTCCATGAAGTGGAAGCGCGACACCGACGGATACTTCATCAGATCGGACATCGAGAAAACCAAGGGCTGGCGGACCATGCCGTGAATGACGAAGCGATGCTGGTCGGGATTGATGTCGGGTACCCCGTTGTGGTGCCTCTCGTAGATCAGCCCGTTCGGCGTGACGGTGCCCAGTTGCTGATGCAGCGGCGTGAAGCTCCAGTCCGAATAGTTCTGCTTGTTCACCAGCACATCAGTTCGCCGTCGTTTCACGTGCGACTCGTACTTCGATGGCACACCGTACTCTTCAGGGGGCAGTGGGCGTCCGAGTGTCTTGTTCGATTCCGGCACCGCAAGCGGCTCCGCGCGCGCGACACCGACACCGGCCAGCCCGGTCACCGCGGCGGCTGCCGTCTTCGCGAGCAGCGCACGTCGCGACGGATTGTGCGTAATCGAACTGTGAGCCTCGAGTTCGGCGCGCGCGGCTGCGACCAAACGTACTCCGTCAATCTTCTGATCCACGATGACCTCCAGGTGGTTGGGAATCTCCGATGACCGGGCTGTACCGATCGGTCGGTATACTACGTCGGCGTACTGGCTGGATCAATCAACTCATGCGGGCGGTGGCCGAAACTCGCTCGGTGGCACCCCACCGCGTGGATGTCGCTCAACGCATCGCTTTGGGCACGATGCTTTGAACGCAAGGCACAGCGGGTAATTTATGATCTGAAGAACTTTGAACTCTGGCCCCTCCGGGGCCGTTCTCATGAGCGTAGACACGAAGGACGACCGTTCGCAGCGAGCACGCATCGTCAAGGCGGCCGCCCGCCTTTTTGCCGAGCGCGGCTATCACGCGGTGGGGATGACCGAGCTGCAAAACGCAGTCCAGCTGGGCCGCGGAGCGCTCTACCACCACATCCGCAGCAAGGACGACCTTCTCTACGACATTGCCCGCGAGTACATCACCGATCTGAACGAACTCGCGGTGATCGCCGAAGAGGAAGCGGACCCGAGAAAGCGCATCTGCATACTGGGTCACCACCTGATCTCGATGATCGCGTCCCATCAGGCGGAGCTGACGGTGTGCTTTCGGGAAGTCCAGTCGCTGACAGATACGCGCCGTGCGGAAGTGCTTGCGCTGCACACGCGCTACGAACGTGTTTGGAAGGACGCCTTCATCGCCGGCGCCGAACAGGGTCTCTTCAGGCCCTACGACCCGGTGGTCCTGAAGGGCGTACTCGGAATGTATTTCTACAGCTATCTGTGGATGCGGCCGGACGGCTCGCTCGGTGCGGAGACCATCTCCGAGCGCTTCAACGAGATGGCCCTTCGCATGCTGGCGCTCGCCTGACCCGCCGACAACGCGCGACGCACACCTGGCGACCGCAGCCTTCCGGCGCGCCGCAGCCGACACGTCGCCGCGTCCCCCCGGTCCCTGAAGCGCAAGGCTGCAGACGCTGGACATCGTCGTCGATGCAGCTCAGAACTCGATCATGAAGCTGTAGCCATGCCGCTCGAACCCGAGCATTTCGTAGAAGCGGTGCGCCTTTTCTCGCCTCAGGTGACTCGACAGCGCGAGCTTGTAGCAGCCCGCCTCCGCGCAGCCCTCCATGGCGAAGCGCATCATTGCCTGACCTACGCCACGGCGGCGAAGCCCGGGTGCGACCACAACATCTTCGACAATCGCGTGCGGACGCCCGCCATGTGCAAGGCCGTCGATGATGATGAGGGCGAACGTACCCACCCGTTCGCCGTCGCACTCGGCGACGTACACCCGGTAGTCCGGATAGCCCTCGATCTGCCGGAAGCGTGCGCGTGCATCGGTCAGCGGCAGTGAGGGCTCGGGCGAGAAGTCGAGCGATGTGTACATGTCGAGCAGCCAGTCGATGTCCTCATCGTCGGCCCGGCGTATCGATATGGGCTGCCCTATCGTGTTCATCGTCGCCTCCTCGCCCATCGCCTCAAAGCCCCAGAACCTGCTTCGCGTTGCCGCCCATCACCTTGTCGATGACCGATTCCTTGAAACCGAGGGTACGGTAGTCCTCGACTGACTGACCCATCGCACGGAACGGATAGGAACTGCCGAACAGCAGCTGGTCCTGCATGAAGCCGTTCGCGGCCTCGACATACAGCGAACCACCGGGCAGGAAGATGTACATGTCCGCCACGACGAACACGTTGTCCCAGCGGAAGGCGATGCCGATCATCTCGTTCACGTAGGGCCAAAAGCCGTGATAGCAGACGATCTTGAGCTGAGGAAAATTCTTCGCCACGCGGCCGATCGACGCGGGATCGGTCAGTTCGAAGCGCGGCGTGGTCGGACCCGACATGATGGTCACCGGCACGCCCAGCGCCTGGCAGGCCTCGTACACCGGATAGAGCTGCGCATCGTCCGCCGCCACCTGAGGGTTGCAGAAGCCGGGTTCGATGTTGATGCCTTTCAGGCCGAGCTTCCGCACTGCGCGCTCGATCTCGTCGGTCGCCGCCTTGATGCCGCTGGCGTGCGGATCGACCGAACCGATGCCGACGAGCTCCTTGTGCTCCGAAACCATCTTCATGATTTCGTCGTTCGAGTGCTTGATCCCCGGTGTGTCGCGGCCGACCACCACCGCCTGGGCGATGCCGGCGGCGCGGATCTCCTTGACGAAGGAACTGGCGTTCTTCGAGCGGGTGAAATGCAGTTCGTCCTGCGACCCCGTCCGGCGGTTCAGCCACTTCACCACCTCGAACGAGGGGGTGTCGGGCGTCGCGCCATAGAAGTCGTGCAGGTAGGAAGGTCTGCTGCGCATGTCGATCACGGTCTGGGTCATGGTGTCCGCCTGTCTTGAGTCGTTGAGAGTGGGGCTTTCTGTGCCCCGTCCGGCTGTTGCGCGGAGTCGCGGTGATGCGACCCCGCGTTTTTCTGGCGCGAGCGCTCCCTGCGGGCGCACCGTCAGGCACGCTCGTCAAGGTGTCGAGACGCGCGCCGTGCGGCGCGACGCGTCACGCCCTCTGTGATCTCCTTGCGTAGGATTCGACGAAGTCGGCCGCCGCCTTGCTGCCTCCGGAGAAGGACTTCATCGCCTCCTCGTGCAGCAGTGACAGTGCGGTCATCTTCACTTCGTTGGCGCGGTCGCCGAGGAAGAAGTCGGCCAGCTTGCGCGGCCGCGGAATGTCCACCTCGATGGTGGCTCTCACCCGGGTCGGGATATTGCTCATGATGATCAAGCGGTCGGCGAGAAACAGCGCCTCGTCGATATCCGTAGTGACGAAGAAGGTGGTGCGGCGGGACTCCTCGTACAGCGCCGAGTAGTACTCCCACATCAGTTCCTTCGACATCGCGTCGAGTCCGCGGAAGGGCTCGTCGAGGATCATCACCTCCGGGTTGTTGATCATTGCGCGCGCGAGCTCCGCCCTGCGCTGCATGCCCCCCGACAGCTGCATCGGATACTTCTTGCGGAAGTCGCGCAGGCCCACCTTGTCGAGCAGGAACTCGGCGAGGTCACGCGCTTTCTTGTCGTCCTCACCGCGTGCGATCGGCCCGTACATGATGTTGTCGTAGGACGTCATCCATGGAAAGAGTGCCGACTCCTGGAACACCACCAGTCTGTCCCGCCCCGGCCCGGTCACCGGCTTGCCATTCAGCAGGATGTTGCCGCTCGTGGGTTTCTCGAACCCCGCGAGCAGCTTGATCAGTGTGCTCTTGCCGCAGCCGGAGGGGCCGATCATCACGGTGAGCTTGCCGCGCTCGACGTTGAACGAACAGTCCTTCACCACCTTCTTCTCGAACAACCCTGTGCCGTATGACTTGCACACATTGCTGACGATCATCTCCCCGGCGTTGATCGAGATCTTGCTGGTGATCGGCGCCATCGCGCTCTGAGTTGCACTTGCCATGATCCGCCTCCTTACCGTGTTCTGAGCCAGGGTGTGAAGAAGCCGCCGATGCCTCGCAGAAGCTCGCTGCACGCATAGCCGGCGATGCCGATGCTGATCATTCCGATGACGATCTGCTCATAGGAGCCACCGACATAGGAGTTCCAGATGAAGAACCCGAGTCCGCCGCCCGAGCCACCGCCCCCCCCACCACCGGAGATCATCTCGGCGGCCACCACCACGTTCCAGGTGATGCCCATGCCCACCGATGACCCCACCACGATGGAAGGCACGGTCGCTGGCAGCACGATGCGCTTGAAGATGTCCCACTGCGACGAGCCCATGGCCTGCGCTGACTGGTAGAAGCGCATGTCGATCGAGCGCGCACCACCCAGCACGTTGATCACCACCGTGAAGAAGGCGCCGAGGAAGGTGACGAAGGCAATCGACAGCTCTTCGGTCGGCCAGAAAATGATGGCGACCGGGACCCAGGCAAGCGGCGGAATCGGCCGCAGGATTTCGAACGACGGGAAGGTGATCGAATTGAAGGTTCGACTGACCGCCATCAGCAGACCGAGCGGTATGCCGATCACCATTGCCGCGACGAAGCCACTCAGTACGCGCATCAGGCTCAGATACCAGCTCTGCCAGTAGCCGCTATCACCCAGCAGATCCCACCACACGGACACAACGCTGGTGGGTGGCGGTATCAGCCCGATCCAGGGCATGGTGAAGCCTGCCCATTCCTTCGACCGCGATCCCGCCTCCCACAGAATCAGGAAAACGGTGATCGACACGATGGCGCGCAGCGTGGTGCGGCTGAACAGCGAACGCCGTATCTTCTTCATGTTCATCGCTCAGCCCTCCTTCTCGCCGGAGGCGAAGGATTTGCGCGCCTCTTCATGCACGACCGACGAGGTTTCCTCGAGCAGTTCGCGGAAACGCGGACTGGTGAGCACGCTGTAGTCGCGCGGATGCGGTATGTCAACCTCGAGCACTTTCTTCGGGCGACATGGCCGTGTCGTCATGATCACCAGCTTGTGGCCAAGGAAGATCGCCTCTTCCAGGTCGTGGGTAATGAAGAAAATCGTGACCTTGTTCTTGTAGTAGATCTCGAGCAGCGACTCGTGCATCACCGAACGGGTCAGCGAGTCGAGCGCCCGGTAGGGCTCGTCGAACAGCAGCACCTTGGGGTCGTTCATCAGCGCGCGCACGATCTCGACCCGCCGCCGCAGCCCCGACGAAACCTCGCCCGGGTAGTTGTGCTCGGTGCCGCTGAGGCCGGCATCGGCCATCATGCTGCGCGCCTTCTCGATGATCTCCTTCTTGCTCAGCTTGCCCTGCATCATCGGGCCGAAGGCGACGTTCTCGAGATTCGTCTTCCACGGAAACAGGGCGCCGTTCTGGAACACCACGATGCGGTCGGCACCCGGGTCCGCCCTCGGCTTGCCAGGACCGCAGAGCATCTCGCCATCCATGTAGATGGCGCCCGACGTGATGTCGTGGAAGCCGGCGATCGCGTTCAGCAGCGACGTCTTCCCGCAGCCGGATGGTCCGACGATCATGCAGATCTCGCCTGCCTTGATGTCCAGCGTGCAGTGATCGACCGCCATGACCGCGGCCCCCTCCGGGTCGTAGATCTTGACCACGTCGTCGATGCGGATCGCCCCGTAGCGCGCCTCGTTGCCCTGCGTACGTACCTTCTCAAGCACAGCACTCATCACCGACCTCCCAGAGCCATTTCACGCAGACGCCACTGCATCATGTAGTTGCCGGCAACCCGGACCATCGCGCTCGTCGTGTAACCGACGATGCCGAGCGTCACCATGCCGATGATGATGGTGGGGTATCTGACCATCGTGTAGGACGTGTTGATCACGTAGCCCAGTCCGTACTGCCCGGACACCATCTCCCCGGCCACCAGCGAGAACCACGCAACCCCAACCGAGATCTGCAGTCCGGTGAACACATAGGGCATGGACCCCGGCACGATCACTTCCTTGAACACCTGCCAGCGGTTCGCGCCGAGACAGGCTGCGGCGCGCGTGTAGGACTCGTCGATCGACTCGACGCCCAGCATCGTGTTGAGTGCGGTCGCAAAGAAGGACGCGAGGAAGGTGAGGAAGATGACTGGCGTCTCGCTGCCGGAGAACATGATGATTGCCAGCGGCACCCACGCGAGGATGGGGATAGGGCGAAGCAGCTCGAACACCGGGAACACGTACTCGCGGAAGCTGCGCGACCAGCCCAGGAACAGACCCAGCGGCACGCCGAGCGCGGTCGCCAGCAGGAAGGCAATGGCGACGCGCCGTATGCTCACCCATATGTGCTGGTAGTACTCAGCGGTGTAGATGGACATGCCATAGACCGGATCCTCGGCGAACCACTCCTTCACCACCGTAGTCAGGCCGGGCAAATCCTCGAAGCGCGGCAGCTTGAGCACTTCCACCGTCAGGTACCAGAAGCCCAGCATCAGCGCGAAACCCACCATCATCAGGTAGGGGTCGGGGCTCCTGAGCCACTCGCCGGCGCGGTACATGGTCAGCGTCCACGCCGAGGCCGTTTGCGGTTCCGCCTGATTCGAGGCGGGTGTACGCGTATCCCCCACCTTGGACAGCGTCGTGGGCACGCGCCCGGACACGGACGGCGGCAGGTAGTACTGCTGGCTGATGAGCTGGGAAAAGCTCTTCAGCGCCGCCTCGCCGAAATTGACGTCCTTGCGCAGAAGCTCCAGCAGGCGGGTGCCGTCGATCTTCAGGACTTCGGCCGCCTCGATGCAGGCGACGTCGGCAAGCCGCACCTTCTCGCCCTCGAGTATCGCCGCCCAGCCGAAGACGTCCCCGACCTGCAGTTCCTTCTCATGCACACGCGCTTTGATTTCCGGATCTATCCGGTGCGCCACCCGGCCCGACACGAGTACGTAGACCTCTTCGGCCGGCTGCCCGGCCCCGTAGATGACCTCACCCGCCTTGAAGACCTCATGTCTCGAGATCTCGGCAATGCCGTCCAGCGTTTCCGGCGACACGACCTGGAAGGGCAAGGTCCGCTTAAGCAAGCGTTCGACTTGTTCCATGTTCCCTCGCATTCAACGTGTGACGCGTCCGCCCCATGCGAACGCGTTCCTCAGCTCAGTTACCCTTGTAAGCGGATTCCGGCAGCGCCTTGACCGCACCGATCGGCGAGGTCAGTCCGCGCTCCTTCAGGACGGCCTGGGTGAACTCGGGCATCACGGCTTCCGGGCGAAGCTTGTCGACGTTGATGCTCTTGATGGCGAACAGGAAGGCGGTGGCATCGGTGATGAGTGCCTGCACCTCGGGCGTGATCGTGAAGGGAAGCAGCAGGCGCTGATCGACACCACCCGCGCTGTCCGGATAGCGCAGGAACATCGATGACCAGAGCGCTCGCTCGGTAAAGCCAGTGGTCTGCTCCATCGCCATGCGGGCGATTTCCTGCGCGTTGGCGGGGTCAGCGAGGAACAGTTGGGCATCGAGCTCCGCGTTCAGCCAGGCTTTGACCACGTCCGGACGGGTGCGGATGAGGTCCTCGCGCATGGTGAGAAAGCCACCGTCACTTTCGTCCACTGTCGTTCCGGACGCGACGCGCTTCGCCAGGCCTTCCTGTACCAGGCGGGACGCCGTCGGCTCCCACACCACCGCAGCGTCCAGCTTGCCGGCGCGGAAGCCGCTGGTGATGACTTCAATGTTCTGGTTCAGATAGGCGCCCGGAGTGATGCTCTCCTTCTTGAAGGTCTCCTGCGCGAAGCGGTCGGTGCAGCTGCCCTTGGGCACCGCCACGTTCTTGCCGTTGAGCCACTTCAGCGCTTCCTTGGAGGATGCGAAGTTCGGGGCGTCCTTGCGAGCGAGAAAGATGTTGCACTGGTCCTTGCCGAGGCCGAGCGCCGCGACGATGCGGATGTCGGCGACCTGCTGCTTGGTCGTCGATACGATGCCCGGCATGTCGCCGACGTAACCGATGTGCTGCTTGCCTGCGAGCATCGCATTGACAACGACCGCACCCTGCAGACCGACCGCGAAGTTGACCTTCGAGCCCTTGGGCAGGTACTTCTCGTAGAACTTCTTGCCGCGCATGACGACACCCGACCACGACTCCGTGTAGTAGGGCTGGTAGCCCACCACCAGCTTCACCGGTTCGCCCACCTTGCCGAAGTTGATGTCGCCGGCCTGCGCGACGCCACCTGTCAGCGCACACGCCGCCGCTGCGAGCAGCGTCAACACCATCCTGCATACCCGATTCCTGAGATTACCCATGGCAAACTCTCCTCCTGATTGTTGGTATGGACATCGAAGTCTCCGCACTGCCACATCACTGCATCTGCATACCCTCGCCCCCGTTCCTTCCGGACACGTCGGGACCGTCTATCCGGTCCGGCACTAACTGTTCTGGGGTCCTGTCGTATGGCGCGCGACCAGCGTCGCCAGCCGTCGCATCACCATCAGCCCCGAGGTCGGATCGGCTTCCAGCGCATCCAGCATCGCTTCGCCGTTCAATCGCAACAGCACCGAGTCCTCATGGCAGACGGCGCGGGCAATGCGGCGGGGATGCTGCTCCAGCAGAGCCGCCCAGCCGAACACTTCGCCCTTGCGCAACATGAAGCCCGCCAGCCGCGTGCGGTCGTCGCGCCCTATCGTGAATTCCACGCGCCCCGACTCGAGCACGTAGAGGTCGTCGGCTGGATCATCGACCTCGTAGATCACCGTTCCCGCCGAGAGCTGCTCCCGTCGGGCCAGCGCTTCCAGGCGCTCGAGCGAAGCAGCGGAGACGTCCTTCAACATGTCCACTGCCTTGAGCGCACTCGACTGCAGTACGAAGATCTCGCCCTCGCTGACCTCCACCTCGTACTTCTCGAGCGGCGCCTCCGCCAGGCCGACGGCTTCGCCGGTCCCGATGTCCCACTGCCACAGATGCTGGTGACAGGTGAGCAACTGGCCGTCGAAGTACCCTTCGTCGAGGCACACGTCCTGGTGTGGACACAGCCCCTGATATGCATGGAAGCACTCGCCGGCATTCACCACGAGGATCTTCATGCCCTCGATGTCGTAGCTCTTCATCCCGTTGTCAGGGACGTCCGACGCACTGCAGATTCGCTGTTTTTGCATACCGGCGGTCCTAGCTGAATTTGTCGTACCGGATGTTGTCCGCGGTAACGCGCGACAGCAGCAGCATCCGGATCGAGGCATCGACCGCCGGCGGCGGCCCAGCAAGATAGGCAATGACGTTGCCCAGGCGTCCCACCATGTGCCGCTTGGCCACCTCGTGAACGAAGCCGCGATCGAAGCGGATCAGCGGGTAATCGTTCACCAGCGAGGTCGGCGGGTCCTCGTCGCTCAAGGCGACGGTGACGGCGAGTCCCTCGCCACAGACACGACGCAGGCGCGTGAACTCGTCGAGAAAGTACACATCGCGAGACGTACGGACGCCGAAGAACACGTCGCCCGCGTGCCGACTGAAGTACTCATCCTGCTCGGCGCGCGAAAGGATGGACATGACGCCGGCGATGCCGCTGCCGCCAGCGATGCACAGCAAATCGCGTCCAAGGCTGGGGTAGAAGGTTGCGTGCCCCAGCGGGCCGAACAGCGACACGCGGGTACCGACGCGCGACGAGGCGTCGAACAGCCAGTTCGAGAGCACGCCGTCCGGCTTGCGCCGGACGACGAAGCGCAGGGTGCGCGCATGGCGATCGAAATTGACCATCGACCAGCCGCGCATGCCTTCGACCTCGTCGACACCGAGCAGCACGAACTGGCCGGCGTCGAATTCCACCGGTGCGTCCGTTTCGACATCGATCAGCATCACGTCGTGCGTGAGCATCCCGGTCGAGGCGATACGCCCGGTGCCTGCGCAAGGCACGCAGGAGCCGGTATCCATCATCTGTACGAAGGCGGGTACCTCGGCCACGACATCGGTCCGGGCCACGCACTGACACATCAGGAACTCGTCGGCCGACTTCAGGCTCTTGCGCCCGGGCGCATCAGGCCAGGCGTCGTCGATGTCGCCGGACACCCGCTTCGCCTTGCAGGTGCCACAGGTTCCACTGGCACATTCGTAGGGAAGTGCGATGCCCCGCGCCAGACCGCCGTGCAGGATCTTCTCGCCCGGTGAAGCTTCGAACAGATGCGTGCGGTTTCGTGCGTTGACCTGGATTTTCATGTCGTGTCCCCGGCCGAGGTCAGAACGGAATGTGATAGCCGTAGCCGAGCAGCCGCGTATCGAGGCGCACGTTCCGACTGCGCAGCGCCGGGCCGTCATGGCCCAGCGTCACCGTGTCGTACAGCTTGCCCACCGCGAACAGTTCGGTCTCGCCACCATCGAGCGTGGTGCGGAACACCTCGATCGTGCTGGTGACGCTGGCCTCTTCGGCCGCTTCATCGATGTCCACCAGGCAGACATTGATGTGGCGACTGATCGGCGACTTGTCGCTGTTGTGCCGATGCAGGTTCTCGAACAACGACTTCATTCCGGCCTTGTCATGTTCCAGCCACGTCATGTCCTTGCGGATCTCGGGGCTGTATGCGGTGATGCGGTACTGGTAATCCGGCGCACACAGGTCGAGATAGCCCTTGAAATCGCGCTCGTCCATGATCAGACCGGATCTGTGGATGAGTTCGGTAATGGCGGTTCTGGTATCCACGCTTGCCCTCTCGTATCGGTTCGGTTGATCAGGAGTCACTTCGCCGCAACGGCCTGCTCGCCGTACGGGTCATAGGCCTTGCGTCCCATGCGGCGGCTCCATTCGGCGTAGAAGTGACGCATCCCGCCCTCGTCATGGATGGTCATGTTCTCCTCGCGCCCATGGATCACCCAACGACTGTCCGTACGCTCACGCATCGCAAGTCCCTGGCCGTGGACGCCAAGCAGGTCCTCGTGCAGGTTGCGGCCGAACGGCCCCCAGATCATGTTGTGGTCACGGATGCGCTCGGCGCGTTGCTCAGGCGTATCGCTCTTGAGTCCGAGCCCGCGGAACTCGATCAGCAGCTTGTTCGGGCCGAGCGGGATGGCGGTGTCCATGCGCAGCACCGAGGTGCGCAGGTTGTAGGTCATGCCGGGGAAGATATCGATGAGCACCCAGCCGCCCGGCGCCAGGCCAGGCCAGCCCACGCCGCGCGCCTTGCTGCCCTCGTAGGCGTCGTACTTGATCGCCATCGAGCCGACCGACGCGTGTCCGTTCGGATAGCCGGTGTACTTCCGGTCGAAGTAGCCCGGCTGGATCATGCCGGTGATGCGATTGAAGTAATGCATGTAGTCGTGATAGAACTCGCTGTTCGTGTCGTGCCACAGCTTGTAGTTCGTATTCACAACCGCCTTGTGGTAGTGGAACACCTCGAGCGGCTGGTCCAGATGCTCGTCGAGCATTCCCATCGCCTCGCCGATGTATTCCTTCAGGGTGCAGCTCTCGTCATCGACGTTCACCCACACGAAGCCGCCGAAGCCCAGTTCGGTCTTCACCTCGCGCAGCCCTGCATCCTTGCAGCCAAAGCGGTCCTGATAGCCCTCTTTGCCGCGGGAGATGTCGATGCAGTCGCCTGTCGCGTTGAACGACCACGCATGGAAGATGCAGGTAATGCGCTTGGCGTTTCCGACCGGCTCGTAGAGCAGCGTGTTGCCGCGATGCGGACAGATGTTGTAGAAGGTCCGCACCTTCATGTCCTCACCGCGGATCACGATGAGCGGCGGCCCGCCGGGATGGCTGAACGTGCGGTAATCGTAGGCGTTCGGAATCTCCGACTCGTGGCAGGCAATGATCCAGCACTTGTTGAAGATCTTGCGCTGCTCGTCGAGAAAGATGTCCTCCTCGGTATAGATGCGCGTATCGACATAGTGAGATTCAGGGAAGCTCGGCGTCTGCTTCCACTCCACTGCGTTGCGAGACATGTGAGGTCCTTTCCGGTACGTAACGAGGTGATGTCGTACAGCTGCTCGGATCGACGGTAATGCGCCGATAACCCGACTTAGCAGAAGGCGTGCCCGCCGCTGAGAGCCAAGCGGGCCACTGCGCCAGAACCGTTGCTGCGCAAGCCTTCTGCGCACGCCACAGCCGCCCGCCTTGAGTGCGGCACCGCGACCTCGACGCCGCGCCGACCGCGTGAGCGGTTTCCTCGTGAAACACCGCAACGTTTCCTCAGGAAACATCACCTCAGCGCCCGCGCACAGCGGCGAGTGGCGCCGCCACACGCATCGGCTGCCAGCCCGCTCCGCAATCCCTTCCGTACGGCCTTGATGCGGCGCCGCGCAGGCGTTTGCGCCGCCTGCGCGCGCGTGCCGTGGCACTGAACTTGCGTAAGGGGTCGGCCATGCGCACCGACAAGTCATCGCACTTCACCGCCTCACTCAACTGCCGGCGCGCACTCTCACCACGGAAGCCCGACGCTTGAATCCACTGTCCAATCGCGTGTACAGAACGGGTCTGTCATTGCTGCCAATGCGGCGCTGGTGGCCGATGGTCAATCGGGCATCGCTGCGCAGCGATGCCATGGCAGGCCTGAGCGGAACCATCATCCTGCTGCCGCAGGCGGTGGCCTATGCCCACATCGCCGGCATGCCGCCCGAGTACGGTCTCTACGCCGCAATCATTCCGGTCATCTTTGCAGCGCTGTTCGGCTCGTCCAGGCATCTGGTATCCGGTCCGACCGCGGCGCTTTCCATCGTGGTGTTCTCGACCATCAGCCCGCTGGCCGAGCCGGGCAGCGCGACCTATATCGCCTACGTCCTGACGCTCACCTTCATGGTCGGCCTGATGCAGCTCGCGCTCGCCTTCGCGCGCATGGGCATGCTGGTCAACTTCATCTCGCACAGCGTGGTCATCGGCTTCACGGCAGGCGCGGCCGTGCTGATCGCGGTCAGCCAGCTGAAGAACTTCTTCGGTCTGCACTACGGCTCAGGCGGGGAGTTCTTCGGCACGCTGTCCCGCTTTGCGGCAGCAGCGGGTGACATCAACTGGCAGGTGGCGGGGGTAGGCGCGATGACGCTCGCAGCCGGGATACTCACTAAGCGTCACTTGCCCCGCGTGCCCTACATGATCGTGGCCATGGTTGTCGGCAGCGTTTACGCGCTCGCCGTGAAAGCGGCGCTCGGCCACGATGCAGGCATCGAGACGGTGTCGGAGATTCCACGCAGCCTGCCGCCGCTTTCCGCGCCAATGCTGTCCATGGAGGTGCTCCACCAGCTCGGCGCGATCGCGCTCGCCGTTACCCTGCTGTCGCTGACCGAGGCGCTGTCCATCGCGCGCGCCGTGGGCGCCAAGTCGGGCCAGCACATTGATGGCAATCAGGAGTTCTTCGGCCAGGGGCTGGCCAATGTGGCCGGAAGTTTCTTCTCGGGTTACGTGTCGAGCGGCTCGTTCACACGCAGCGGCATCAACTACGAGGCCGGCGCGGTCACGCCGCTGTCGTCGGTGTTCTCGGCCTGCTTCCTTGTTCTGACCTTGCTGTTCTTCGTGCCTTTGGCGCGTTACCTGCCGATCGCATCGATGGCGGCCATCCTGTTCATGGTCGCCTACGCGCTGATCGACGTGAAGCACATCCGGGCCGTCATGCGCACCAGCCGGCGCGAGTCCGCAGTGCTGTTCGCAACGCTCGCCTCCACGCTCGTGTTCCAGCTCGAGTTCGCAATCTACGCCGGCGTCATTCTCTCTCTGGTGCTTTACCTGGAGCGCACCGCACGACCCGGCATACGCGCCGCCGTACCGGCGCCCGGCGAGGGTCAGTACCACTTCGTTCCGCAGCGCGACGAGCCGGATTGTCCGCAGCTGAAGATGGAGTTCATCGACGGCGAACTGTATTTCGGCGCCATCGATCACGTGAAGCGCCATCTCCATCAGCTGGAGGAAGTCCATCCGGAACAGCGCCATCTGCTCGTGCTGGCCCCCGGTATCAACTTCATCGACGCATCCGGTGCCGACCTGCTCGCCGAGGAGGCACGCCGGCGGCGCGCGCGCGGAGGCGGACTTTACTTCCATCGGCTGAACGAGCAGGCACGCAGCACGCTTGAGCGCGGCGGCCAGCTCGACGACATCGGACGGGACAGGCTCTTCGCGATCGGCGACGACGTGATCGGCACGCTCTATCCGCACTTCGATCTGCAGGTCTGCGCGAACTGCCGGAATCGCATCTTCAGGCAATGCAAGGAATGGCTACCCGATGGCAGCCCCCGCTGACCGCTGCCACGCGCCAAGTACGTCAATCACCACCATGGAGTCACGATGAGCACAGTCCGTCTGTCGAACCCGCATGCCGAGCCGGTGGAGGAACTGGATGTCAAGAAGACCACCTGTTACATGTGCGCCTGTCGTTGCGGCATCCGCGTTCATCTGCGTAACGGCGAAGTGCGCTACATCGACGGTAATCCGGACCATCCGCTGAACCAGGGTGTCATCTGCGCCAAGGGCGCATCCGGCATCATGAAGCAGCAGTCGCCGGCGCGACTGACCCAGCCCCTTATCCGCAGACCCGGTACCGAGCGCGGCGCCGGTGAGTTCGACGAGATCAGCTGGGAGGAAGTTTTCGCGCTGCTCGCCGAGCGCCTGAAGAAGCTGCGCGAAACCGATCCGAAGAAGTTCGCGCTGTTCACCGGTCGTGACCAGATGCAGGCGCTGACCGGCATGTTCGCCAAGCAGTTCGGTACACCGAACTACGCAGCGCACGGCGGCTTCTGCTCGGTCAACATGGCGGCCGGCATGATCTACACGATAGGCGGTTCTTTCTGGGAGTTCGGCGGTCCCGACCTCGAACGCTCGAAGCTGTTCATCATGATCGGCACGGCGGAGGACCACCACTCCAATCCGATGAAGGTGGCGCTGTCGAAATTCAAGCGCAACGGCGGCCGCTTCGTGTCCATCAATCCGGTGCGCACCGGCTATTCGGCGATCGCCGACGAGTGGATACCGATCAAGCCCGGCACCGACGGCGCCCTGCTGCTGGCGCTGTGTCACGAAATCATCGCCAAGGGTCTGTACGACCGGGAGTTCCTGGCGCGTTACACCAACGCCGGCCAGCTGGTGATGCAGAACCCCGACGCCGACGATTTCGGGCTGTTCGCGATGGACCCCGAGGGCGATCCGGTGAACCCGGACTACCCGCACAACAAGTACTGGTGGGACCGCCTGACCGACAAGCTGGTACCGACCCACACGCCTGGCGCCGACCCACGCCTGCGCGGCTGCTATGCGCTGCCGGACGGCACACCGGTGAAACCGGCGTTCCAGCTGCTGCTCGATCGCCTCAAGAGCTACACGCCGGAATGGGCGGAGGGCATCTGCGGCGTTCCAGCGGACACCATCCGCCGGCTGGCGCACGAAATGGGCGTGACGGCCCGTGACCAGAAGATCCACCTGCCGATCTCGTGGACCGACTCGTGGGGCGTCGAACACGACCACGTCACCGGCAATCCGGTGTCCTTCCACGCGATGCGCGGACTGGCCGCACACTCGAACGGATTCCACACGATACGCGCGCTGGCCATCCTGATGTCGCTGCTGGGGACCATCGATCGCCCGGGCGGCTTCCGGCACAAGGCGCCCTTCCCGCGCGCCATTCCGCCGATCGCCAAACCGCCGCGGGGCCCGCATGCGGTCAAGCCCAACAGTCCACTGGATGGCATGCCGCTGGGCTTCCCGGCTGACCCGGCGGATCTGTGCGTCAACGACGAGGGGCGGCCGGTGCGCATCGACAAGGGCTTCTCGTGGGAGTACCCGCTGTCGGCGCACGGGCTGATGCACAACGTGATCACCAACGCCTGGCGCGGCGATCCCTACCCGATCGACACCCTGCTCATCTTCATGGCGAACATGGCGTGGAACTCGACCATGAACACCAGCGAAGTGCGTCAGATGCTGAACGACAAGGGTGAGGACGGCGAGTACCGCATTCCTTTCATCGTGGTCTGCGACGCCTTCCAGTCGGAAATGACGGGATTCGCCGACCTCATCCTGCCCGACACCACCTATCTGGAACGGCACGACGTGATGTCGATACTCGACCGGCCGATCTCCGAGTTCGACGGTCCGGTCAACTCGGTGCGCATTCCGGTGGTGGAGCCCAAGGGGCAGTGCAAGCCCTTCCAGGAAGTGCTGATCGAACTGGGCAGCCGGCTCGGTCTGCCGGCCTTCGTGCGGCCGGACGGCTCGCGCAAGTTCCGCGACTACCCCGACTTCATCGTGAACTACGAAACCGAGCCGGGATCGGGCATCGGCTTCCTCGCCGGCTGGCGCGGCGTTGACGGCCAGAAGGCCATACGCGGCGAGCCGAACCCGAAGCAGTGGGAAATGTATGCGAAGAACAACTGCGTCTTCCATTACGTTCTGCCCGCGTCCTATCAGTACATGCGCAACTGGAACAAGGGCTATATGGAGTGGGCGCAGCGGGTGCGCATGCGGCGTGACGCGGACCCCATCCTGATCCACCTGTACTCCGACGTGATGCAGCGCTTCCGGCTGGCCGCGCAAGGGCGACGGCCGGGTCGCCGGCCGCCGCCGGAACTGCGCGAGCGCGTCGAGAAGTACTTCGACCCGCTGCCCTTCTACTACCCGCCGCTGGAATCGCAGAGCACCGACACCACGCGCTACCCTCTGAACGCGGTGACGCAGCGGCCGATGGCGATGTACCACTCGTGGGATTCGCAGAACGCCTGGCTGCGGCAGATCCACGCCCACAACTACCTTCACGTGAATCCCGCCACCGCACGTGCCGCCGGCATCGGTGACGGTGACTGGATGTGGGTGGAATCGCCCTGGGGCAAGGTGCGCTGCATGTGTCGCTACAGCGAAGCGGTCGAGGCCGGAACCGTCTGGACATGGAATGCGATCGGCAAGGCGAGCAACGCGTGGAACCTCGGGCCCATGGCCAACGAGGCGCGCAAGGGCTTCCTGCTGAACCACCTGATATCGGAAGAACTTCCGATGCAGGGCAGTTCGAGGCGTATGTCGAACTCCGACCCGGTGACCGGACAGGCCGCCTGGTACGACGTGCGCGTGCGCATCTATCGCGCTGGCGACGACGAGCCCAAGGAGAGCTGGCCGCAGTTCGAACCGATGAAGACCCTGCCCGGCGTCACGAAGACACGCCCCGGTGTGCTGACCTACTTCGTCGGCAACTGGAAGAAGCGCTCATGAGCCCCCCGACCCCTACCCTCGCCCACGAACGCGGACTGCGCGCAGGAGACATGCAATGACCCAGCTGGCACTCGTGATCGATCTCAACGTCTGCGTGGGCTGCCAGGCCTGCGTGACGAGCTGCAAGTCGTGGAACACATCGGGCACGGCCGGTTCGCTGGCCGACCTCAATCCCTACGATGAGGACCCGACCGGCACCTTCTTCAACCGGGTGCAGACCTTCGAGGTCGGCAGCTACCCGAATACCGAAACAGTGCACTTCCCCAAGTCGTGCCTGCACTGCGAAGACCCGCCCTGCGTTCCGGTCTGTCCGACCGGCGCCAGCTACAAGCGGGCCGAGGACGGCATCGTGCTGGTCAACTACGACAAGTGCATCGGCTGCAAGTACTGTTCATGGGCCTGTCCTTACGGTGTCCGCGAGCTTGATCCGGAGCGCAAGGAGATGACCAAGTGCACGCTGTGCGTGGACCGCATCTACAACGAGGCGCTGCCCGAGCGCGATCGCAAACCGGCCTGCGTGCTGGCGTGCCCGACCAGCGCACGCATCTTCGGTGACGTACACGACCCGGACTCTTCGGCCTCGAAGGCGATACGCGAGCGCGGCGGTTACCAGCTGATGCCGGAATGGGGCACCGAGCCGTCCAACCACTACTTGCCGCGGCGGAAAACCGAAATGACGATACGGCCAGACGAGATCGTACGTACCGACAATCCGCTGAAAGTCAACGGGCTGAAGCCCATGCCGGACGCCAGCACACCGGCGCTGGACGACGCCGCAAGCTGGTAAGCCGCTCCCCTCACTCAACAGGACGACACGATGAACCCCGCCTTCTCCGTCATTCTGCTCACGACGCTCACCGGCGCCGCTCAGGGCCTCTTCCTTGCACTTTTCGGGTGTGAGCTCGCGCATGCGCTGAACCTGTCCGCCCCGACGCCGGGGCACGACTTCTACGTCGTCGGCGCACTGATCAGTCTTGCGTTGTCGGGCGCCGGGCTGATCGCGTCGTTCTTCCACCTTGGTCGGCCCGAACGGGCATGGCGCAGTGCGGCGATGTGGCGTACCTCCTGGCTGTCCCGCGAGGTCATCGTGCTGCCGGCCTTCATGGCCACGACGGCACTGTACGGGCTCAGCCATGCAATGGACTGGCCCCTGACTCTGGCGACAGGCGCGGTCGGTGCAGTGCTTGCGCTGGCGCTCTTCGTCTGTACCGGCATGATCTACGCATGCCTGAAGTTCCTGCAGGAATGGGCCAGTCCGCTCACCGTGGTCAACTATCTGGTACTGGGCTGCGCCTCCGGTCTGACGCTGGCCAGCGCCTACGCCGCACTCAGCGCCGCCGAACTGATGACGATGATGACGTCGCTGGCCATCGCGCTGACCCTGACCGGTCTGGCCACGCGAAGCGCGTCCCTGTTGCGCAACGCACGACTGCGGCCGCGCTCGTCGCTGCAGACCGCGATCGGCATCCACCATCCGCGCATCGCACAACGTTCACAGGGTCTGATGGGCGGCTCCTTCAACACCCGCGAGTTCTTCCATCACAAGACGCTGCAGTTCCTCCGCTCGGTGAAGTGGACCTTCCTGCTGCTTGCCTTCGTGCTGCCTGTTCTGCTGCTCAGCGCAGGTGCCGCAACCGCATCGGCACCGCTGCTGTGGCTCGCCTTCGCGGTCCAGTACATCGGTCTGCTGGCCGAGCGCTGGTATTTCTTCGCGCAGGCCAATCATCCGCAGAATCTTTACTACCAGACCATCTCCTGACGGTGGGTGGCGGGCTTCGGCCCGCCACCGCCCCTCCTACTGCCCGTAGGCGTCGCTGCGCCGGAGCGCCTGCAGGAACACCAACATCCGGCCATCTCGACGCAGCGCACCACAGCGCACGACGACAGCGCGCGTTGCGGCGAGTGATCGCTCACTTACGGCCAGGACATGAAAAGACCGCGGGGTCGGGCTGCGTCATGCCTCGAGCACGCACTATCGGACTGTCCACACGGAGTGCAGACCCGTCGCCACACTGATGCCGATCCTGATGCCGGGTGCGCGTGACGCGGATGCCCGGCGCAGGCTTCTCAGAAGCCGCCTATCGCCTTGACCAGCAACCCGCCACCGACCGCCAGGCAAAGCACACCGACCCACAAGCGAAGACGCTGCGCGTTGATGGCATGCACGATGCGCGCGCCTATCATCACACCCGCCAGTTCGAACAGCACCAGCGCGCCGGCGAGGCCGAAATCGATGACGCCGAAGCGCAGATTGCCGAGCGTGCCCGACGCGCCAGCCAGTATCTGTATCACCTGACTGGTCCCTATCGTGGTCAGGGGTGCAAAGCCCGCGAGCACCATCATCGGTACCGACAGCGCCGGCCCACCGACACCGGTCAGACCCGATCCAAAGCCGGCCACACCGCCGAGGCCGAAGAGCATGGCGCGCTGCAGGCCGGGATGGCCATGCAGCACGGGACGCCGCGGCTGGCCGCGCGTAGCCAGCGTGTAGACGCCGGCCAGACAGACCACCAGCGCGAGCAGCAGCATCAACAACGACGCATTGAGCAGCGCATTCACCCAAGCTCCCGCGAAGCCGCTGATCAGTGCGCCCGCACATACCGGCACCGTGATGCGCAAGTCGATGCTGCCATGGCGCATGAAGGCGATGGTGCCGACGATGCCGGTGAATACGAAGGTGAACAGCGCGGTGGCCATCGCCGACTGTATGCTCAGGCCGCCGATCAGGTTGAGCGCCGGAATGAGCAGGATGCCGCCCACGCCCACCGCGCCGATCAAGGTGCCGACCACGAGTGCGATCAGCATCAACAACACCATGATGCTCTCCCGATGCGAGCCTTGCGCCGCTTGGGCGTTCAGCCCGCGGCGAACGAAGTGAAAGTGCCCGTGATCAGGAGATTGAGTTGTTTCATGATGCGGTAGCCCATCGTGTGGTCCGCATCCATCAGCATCAGAAGGCGCGTGCCGTCTATCGCCAGCACGCGACAGTCGGTCACGCAGGAAGCGGTGGCGATGCGCCCCTGCGCCTCAGGTACCAGCGCTGCCCAGCCGAATACCTGTCCGCGTTCGAGCACATCGCCCGCCGAGGTATTCCTGCCGCCTACGCCAATGGCGAACCTGACCTTGCCATCGAGCAGCACGTAGAGCGACTTCACCGGATCGCCGATGTTGTAGATCCGGCTGTGCTGCGCCCAGTCCTCGGGGCGCGCGATGAGCGTGATGGCGTGCAACTGCGCATCACTCAGCCCGGTGAAGAACGGCGCCTGCCTGAGAACACTGAAAGGCGTATGCAGCGGACTCGAAACCCCGGTCATGCCAACCTCTCATTCAACCTGTCCGTACAGTGCTATGCACTATCCATACCATGTCCGGACGGCCCTCAGGACGCGCTATCGAACATCGAAATGCATCGCGTGTTTCCAGGAGAAACACAGATGAGGTTCAAAACGAAACACGACGCTTCTTCGCTCACGACATCTGGTGGTCCAGTTGCATGTCTTCCGCGCGTCCCCTGTCCTTCATCAGGCCCCAGCGACGTCAACGCATCCACAGCGCCTTGCGACCGATGCCAAGCAAGGCGGCGAGATCGCGGTCGCAGTAGCTGTCCTGGTAGCGAAGAATGCTGTGGCGGATGTAATCCTCGATCGACATGGGCCCCAGCGCTTCACTCGCCTCATCCGCCCCGGACGACGTGCTTGGCCGCGCCAGCGTTGCCTGCGGCAGCGTGTCGAACTGGTCGTCCAGTGACAAGGTGTCGCCTTCGGCCATGATGATGGCCCGCTCCATGACGTTTTCCAGCTCACGGATGTTGCCCGGCCAAGGGTACTCCCGCAGGAAGGCGACGAACTCGTCCGACATGCCGCGGATCCGCATGCCCAGCCGCTTGCAGTGGCGCTCAAGGAAATAGCGGGCAAGAAGCTCGATATCTTCGCCCCGCTCCCGCAAGGGCGGCACCTGGATCGTGATCACGTTCAGACGGTAGAAGAGGTCGGCCCGGAAAGTGTTGCTCTCGGTTTCAGCGCGCAGATCGCGGTTGGTCGCGGCAACGAAGCGGGTATCGGTGTGATAGGTCTGGGTGGCGCCGACCGGTCTGACCTGACGCTCCTGTATGACGCGCAGCAGCTTTACCTGGACGTTCAACGGCAGTTCGGATATTTCGTCCAGGAACAGCGTGCCGCCGCTCGCCTCGCGTATCAGACCCTCGCTCGTGCTGACCGCACCGGTGAAGGCCCCCTTCACGTGGCCGAACAGTTCAGACTCGATCAGATCGGACGGAATGGCGCCGCAGTTGATCGCGACGAAGGGGCGCTCCGCCCGTTCGCCACCGAAGTGTATGGCCTGGGCGACCAGCTCCTTGCCGGTGCCGCTCTCGCCCTGGATCAATACATTCGTATCGGTTGACGCCACACGGGAAATCATCGCCAGCATGCGCTTTACGCCATCGCTGTCGCCAATAATGGTGCGCTCGCCGTAGGCACGACGCAGGCTGCGCCTGAGCGATCGGTTCTCGCGGTGAGTTCGCTGTTCGGCGAGCACACGCTCGACGGCGAACAGGAATTCGTCGTTGTCGAAGGGCTTGATCAGATAGTTGACCGCGCCCTTCCGCAATGCGTCGATGGCGTTTTCCAGCGACGAATAGCTGGTCATCAGGATGACCGGCAGGTCCGGCCTTTCAGCCTTGCTGGCGGCCAGGATGTCCAGTCCGGTGGTGTCGGGCAGCCGCAGGTCGGTGATCAGCAGATCGACCTGCTCGGCGGCGAGATGGGCCAGCCCGGCGGCCCCGTTGTCGAACACCGTGCAGGCATAACCGCGGGTGCTGAGCAGCATTTCGACGCAGACGGCGATGCCGGGGTCGTCCTCGATGACCAGGATGCGCTCCGGGCGCACCACCTCATGCTTGTTCGCTTTGGCGCTCATGCTGTGTCCTCGCTGAATGAGCAGGCAGGTCGATCTCGAACGTCGCACCGCCATTGGGATTGTTGTAGGCGCGCAGTTCGCCGCCGTGCTCGCGCACGAACTCGTAGGCGATGGCCAGTCCGAGACCGGTGCCCTGTCCCGAGGAACGCGTCGTGAAGAAAGGCTCGAAAATGCGCGGCAGCACCTCTTCCGGAATACCCGGACCGGTATCGGAAATGCGGACCAGCACCCGCCTGTCTGCCGTCATCGCGGTGGTGACGAAAATCCGCCCGGCGTCACCGACCGCATGTGCGGCGTTGATCAGGATGTTGTAGATCACTTCCTGCAACTGACCTGCGTTGCCGAGCACCAGCGCACCAAGTTCCGGAAAGTGCTCCACCGACACGGCTTCCTTGCACAGTCCCTGGCGCAGCAGCACGATGGCTTCGATGATCGAGGCGTCGATCTCGAACGGCACCCGCGGCTCGTCGCCCACGCGCGAGAAATCGACCATGCGCCGCGAGATGTCCATCACGCGGCGTACGTTGTCCGAGACGATCCGCAACCCCTTCTGCAGCGCCTCGGCACTGACGTCGGCGCGCCCAAGCAGCATCTGCATCATCGACTGCACAGCGGTCAGCGGATTGCTGATCTCATGGCATACGCCCGCCACCATGAAACCCAGTGACGCCAGCCGGTCACGCTGAAGTTCCGCCTGCGAGGTGGTCATCTGCTCGCTGCGGTCCTCGATGAACAGCAGCATTCCATCGCGCACTGCGCTCATCCACACCCGCTCGTGCAGCCAGCGTCCGTCGATCGCGCGGGCGACGTCGCGGAAGCGTTCGCAAGGGCCGGGACCGGCCTCGCACACCGCATCCCAGTAAGCCGGAAGCAGGTCGCGCAGATGCTGTCCGCCCGAAATGACGGTGATTTCCATGCCCGGAAGCGGACGGCTTGCCGCCACAACGAATCCTTCCGGGTCGAGCATGATCGTCGGCCACGGGAAAGCATGCAGCAACTCCGCATGACACAGATCCATCCGAGCGTTATCCATCGGCATCTTCATCATTGGAACCGTTTGCGCATGGCATCGACGGCAGCAGCCGATGCCCGACTGAGCGCCGGGGTCGTATGTGCCGTGCGGTCGGCCCGCCCTGGTGGCGGGAATGAGGGCTCAGTGCCTGCGTGGACAGGACGTCATGAACACGGGCGGGCCCGCCGGATCGTCGGATCGTGATGGGACTGAGTCGTAGGCGACTGCGAGGACGTCAGCTCTTTGAATCATCGTTTCCTCCTTGTCCAGACATTCGTCCCGGGCCACCGGAAGTGGCCGGAATCGAACGAATCGGCTTGTCGTCCCGACTGCCGTGAGATGCGAGGACACCTCGCGGTGCGGTCGGGCTGCGCAGTCTGCGCAAAGGCCTGAAACAGGTAAAAGCAAGATCTGAACCGATCTGTCAGACTCGTATTACGTGTCCCTGATGACTCGGGTTATAACCCAGACCGATCGTTCGGTACAGAGTGAGCGCGAATCCTGTCTCGGGTCACCTTCCGGTCACGTAACTGCGGCAATCAAGGTCAGGCACCCGCACGAATGTCTGCCGTGCATGCTTGCCTGCAGCTGTCGTCGATTGTTGCCTGCGCTGCAGGAAACGGGCACCGATCAGCACGGCATCCGCCGTCTGCTGCGGCGGACTGACGGCAGTCCCGGAATGAGCGCCGTCGGAGCCCGATCGCGGTTTCCCGCCGCTGCGCCGCCGCCGCGCACCGCCCTCAAGGCACGCCGCTTGATACGGAATCCCGGAGAAATCTGATCCAGGGGCGCACATGTTCGACCTCGACGTGGATGTCTGGGAACTCGTGTTTCGCACGGTGGCGATCTACATCGGCCTGCTTGCACTGATCCGCCTGTCCGGCAAGCACACGATCGGGCAGTTCACGCCTTTCGACCTGCTGGTCGTGATGTTGCTGAGCGAGGGCGCCAGCAACGCGCTGAACGGCGGCGACGATTCGCTGGTCGGCGGGCTGCTGATCTGTGCGCTGCTGTGTCTGCTCAATCTGGTCGTTGCGATGCTGTCCGCGCGCAGCACGCGGGTCGAGGCGCTTTTGGGTGGCGAAGCCATCCTTATCGGTCGCCATGGCAAGATCTACTACTCGGTCCTCGAACGCCACCACGTTTCGCGCAACGACATACATCAGGCGCTGCGCGAGGCGGACTGCGATCTGGACGAGATGCGCTTTGCCTTCCTGGAGGCGGACGGCAGCATCAGCGTGCAGAAGCGCCGCCCGCAGGAGGCACTCAAAACGGAACCGCCGCTGTGACCGTCCTGTTGATCGGCAGCAGCGGGTTCATCGGCGCCGCCGTGATGGCGCAGCTGATCGCGCGCGGGCACCGGCTACGCTGCACGACACGTGGAGACGGCCACGCCGGCGCCGAGGGTGTCGAGTTCGTGCAGCTCGATCTGAAGGAGGCGCTGACGCACGAGGCGTGGCAGCGGCATCTCGACGGCATCGACGTCGTGATCAACTGCGCCGGCATCTTCGAGGAGCGCGACGGGCAGACCTTTTCCGTCGCGCACGAACGCGCGCCGAAGGCCCTGTTCGAAGCCAGCGCGCGGGCACGGGTGCGACGCGTGGTGCAGCTTTCGGCGCTGGGTGCGGACGATCGGGCGGTGAGCGCCTTCCATTTGAGCAAGCGCGCGGCCGACACACATCTGGCCGCCCTGCCCGTCGCCTCGCACATCCTTTATCCGTCGCTCGTGTATGGGCAGGCGGGCGACAGTGCGGCGCTGTTCCGCCGGCTTGCCGTGCTGCCGCTAGTCCTGCTGCCGGGCGGCGGACGTCAGCAGGTTCAGCCAGTACACCTGGACGACGTGGCCGACGCGGTAGTGCGCGCCGCGGAGGCGGACAGCGGTGGTTGCCGGCGGGTGGCTCTGGTCGGTCCGCGTGCGGTCACCTTCGCCGGGCTGCTCGCCTGCCTTCGCCACAGTCTGGGCTTCAGTCACCCAGCCGTCGTGGCCGCCCTGCCGACGTGGCTTGAGCGCCCGGCGATCGCACTCGGCGCACGCCTGACCGGCTTTCCGCTCGGCGCCGACGCGCTTTCCATGCTTGAACGCGGAAGCACTGCCGACCCGGCCCCCTTCATCGCACTGCTCGGGCATCCGCCCCGTCCTGTCGAACGCTTCGTCGGGCCGACCGAGCGCCCCGCCGACCGCACACTGGCGCTGCTCCACTGGCTGCTGCTCCTGCTGCGGCTGTCGATCGCGGCGCTCTGGATATGGACCGCCGTCGTATCGCTGGGCCTGTATCCGGTCAACGCAAGTCTGGCGCTGCTGGCACGCGTCGGCGCCGAAGGGCTGTTCGCGCATCTGCTGCTGTACGGCGCGGCTGCGTTCGATCTCGTGCTCGGCCTGCTCACCGTGACGCTGCCCGCGACGATGCGTCGCCCGCTGTGGGCAACGCAGATTGCGCTGATCGTCTTCTACAGCGTCGTCATCGCGGTGGCGCTGCCCGAGTTCTGGCTGCACCCCTTCGGTCCGCTGTCGAAGAACCTGCCGCTGCTCGCCGGTCTCGTCCTCCTCCTTCTGATTGACACGCCGGCGCCGCACCGGCCCGCGAAATGGACTACTCGACGCTGAAATTCCTGCATGTGCTGTCGGCCATCTTCCTGTTCGGAACTGGCGTCGGCTCGGCCTTCTATCTGTTCTTCACGACGCTGAACCGTGACGTGGCGCCGGTCGTCGTCGTGAGCCGGCTGGTCGTGGTGGCCGACTTCGTGTTCACCGCGACCACCGCCGTCGTGCAGCCGGTCACCGGCCTACTGCTGGCCCGCCGCGCCGGCATTCCGCTCGACGCTGGCTGGCTCGCCGGGTCGATCGCGCTGTATGCGCTGGCGATCGCCTGCTGGCTGCCGGTGGTCCGGCTGCAGATCCGCATGCGCGACCTCTCCGCGAACGCGTCGTCGATGGCGCTGCCCTCCGGGTACTGGAAATGCTTCCGCTGGTGGGTGGCGCTTGGCCTACCCGCACTGTTCGCCTTCATCGCCATCACCTATCTGATGGTGGCCAAGCCCTCTTGAATGCCCGGTCCCGCGGGCGCAGCCAGGACATTCGCCATGACGAAGATGCAACGCGTTGCACTGGAAGGTCTGATCGGCGGCGCGCTCTCCAGCGTGCTGTCGGCTTTGCTGCTGTGTGCAGCAAGCCGCCGACAGACCGGCAGCCCCTACGCCGGCATCAACGCGATCAGCCACTGGCTGTGGAAGGACCGCGCCTTCCGCAGGAACGCGCCCTCGCTGCGCTACACCGGCACCGGCTACCTGATCCATCACCTTGCGTTCAACGTTCTGGGCCACCGGCCACGCCGCCGTCCGTCCCGCCGACAGCGCGGCCGATGCGCGGGCTGCGATGGCAGGCGGTTTGACCACCAGCGCGCTCGCCTGCTTCGTCGATTACAGGCTGACGCCGCACCGGCTGCAACCCGGCTTCGAGCAGCGGCTCTCGCGGCCCGCGCTGGCCGGTGTGTACCTGGCTTTCGGCGTCGGCATCGCTGTGGGCGCCTGGCTGCTGTCGTCGCGGCCCCGGCCGACCCGTGGAAGGCGCCATCCCTCCAGCCGAGAAACGAAAGGATGAAGTCGTAAGCTCCGGCCCGACGAGGGCGGCACGACGTGCCCCAGGAAACGATAGCCGACCCAGTGCTGACAGTGCCGACGGACATGGCCGGCCGAGTTACGAGCACGGCGATCTGCGGCGCAGGCTTCGTCCGTACGACGACACGCCGCTGATGGACTGCAGGGACATGCTGGCCATGAATTCATGGCCGAAGTGGTCGAAGTCCGGGCCGCCGGCGTGTCTCTCTTGATTGCCCGCGGCCCTTGCAACTACGGCGTGATCAATTCCCCGTTCGTCTTCGCGGTCCGGCTTCCGTTGTCCTGGAGCCCACATGGCCTGCGAAACCTTCCGCGCCGCGAACAGCGGCTGCATCAAGCGGGTGATGCGTCCCCGACCGGGCGGGTGTCGATTGCGGCGCCCGCCCGGCACCGTGCGGCTTCAGCGCCGACTGTCATTCTTGTACCGCGGATCGGCCGGTGAGGCCGGCGCTACCGGCTGCGGTCGGTGGGTCACGCCACCATCCTGCTGCCCGCTGGCGTCCCTGCACCGCTGCGACGTGTCGCCGGGCGCG
The DNA here is from genome assembly GCF_965284615.1 of Methyloversatilis sp. Taxonomy (GTDB): domain Bacteria; phylum Pseudomonadota; class Gammaproteobacteria; order Burkholderiales; family Rhodocyclaceae; genus Methyloversatilis. The sequence goes on along the minus strand of NZ_OZ260098.1, from coordinate 1,608,114 downwards.
CACTCGCCGCTGCCCGTGTTCATGTCATCGGGCGACTGGTAAGCGGGATCGCCGGGCGCAGCCGGCGAGACCGGCGTCGGACGCCGGTTGATTTCGTTGCTGGTAGTGCCCTGATCGGACTGCACACCCGAACGGGAACTGCCCGGCTGCTGCTCGACCGGTGCACCGCGGACTTCGGCGGCGAAGGCCCCCGGGCTTCCCGCCGCAATGGCAAGCGCAACAAAAAGCGTTCTGCTGTTCATGTCTACCTCCTGGTCTGTTAGGAAAAATCGTGCGGTACCCGTCAAACGGGAACAGCCCCTTCCACGCAAGCGCTGTGCCCTGGAAACACCGCTTGCCGACGTGGGCGCAGCACGCCTCGCGTGCAGGAATTTCATCCGGACGGTAAGCGCTACACGCGTCACGGCCGGCTGCCCTGGCGGTCTCACCGCTCGACCCGCGCGCCGCCCTGCCTCGCGACGGGCACACGATTTGCCACTGTCGGCGAATGACGAGGGCACGGAATCGCCGGCCGTCGGTCACCGTCCCGGAGAGCCCGACCATGAGAACACCCGACGCCGCACTGGCCGGCAGCTGCACCCTTTGCGACATCGAAGTCCGCCGCCTCGGCTTCGGTGCAATGCGCATCGTTGGCGACGGCGTATGGGGTCCGCCGCGCGACCGCGAAGAAGCGTTGCGCACACTGCGCCGCCTGCCCGAGCTGGGCGTGAACTTCCTCGACACCGCTGACAGCTACGGTCCCGAGTTCAGCGAAACGCTGATCTGCGAAGCGCTGCATCCGTACGACGGCCTGCTGGTCGCGACCAAGGGCGGCCTGGTGCGGCACGGGCCCGACAGGTGGGCACCGCTGGGACGGCCGGAGTACCTGCGCCACGCGGTGCTGATGAGTCTGCGGCGGCTGCGCGTTGACCGGATCGACCTGTGGCAGCTGCACCGCATCGATCCGAAGGTGCCGCGCGACGAACAGTTCGACGCGATCGCGCAGATGCAGCGGGAGGGACTGATCCGCCATGTCGGACTGAGCGAGGTCGCTGTCGAGGACATCGGCGCCGCGCGTCAGCACTTCGCGGTCGTGAGCGTGCAGAACCTCTACAACCTGGTGTCGCGGCAGCACGAGGACGTGGTCGATTTCTGCGCCGCACAGGGCATCGCCTTCATTCCGTGGTACCCGCTCGCTGCCGGTGAGCTGGCGGCGCCCGGTGCCTTTCTCGACGAACTGTCGGGCCGCCTCGGCGCGACGCCGGCGCAGGTCGCACTCGCCTGGGTGCTGAAGAGCAGCCCCTGCATGCTGCCGATACCGGGCACCGGCCGACTGAAACATCTCGAGGAGAACGTCGCCGCTGCCGCCCTGCGCCTGACCGACGCCGACTTCTCTGAACTGGGCCGGCTGGGCAGGTATGTCTGGGAAACATCGGCCGCGGCCGCCTGAACCTCACCGGCCGCACACATCGCACAGGGCGAGGTCAGCTCGGCGGACAGAGCGGACGGATGCCATCCGGTACGCAGGCGCCGTTGTGCGATCCGGGTAAGGCACTGGAGTGCGCCAGCAAGGGCACGCTCGACCATCACTGCAACGCACGGCGGCGGCACGCGTCCTGGCGTGGGTGACGCCCACGATCCTGTGCGGTCAGCGGTCGCTGCCCACCGCGGCGCGCAGCGCCTGCGCCTCTTCAAGATGGCGCTGCAGCAGCGGCAGCTGGCGCGTGGCGAATTCCTTCACATCCGGATCGCGCGCCCGATTGACCGCCGTGCGGAATGTCGCCAGCGCCTTTTCGTGCGCGCGCACGCCCAGGCGCGACGCGTAGGTCTTGTCGAACACATGTCCGCTCAGCGCCTTCAGTGCTGTCAGCTCCGTGCGCTGCGCGACCGAAGGCATCTCCGGCAGTTCGACGCCCTTCAGCTTTGCCAGTGCCGCCAGTTCGTCGGCCGCCTTGCCGTGTTCCTCGATCATGCGGCGGGCGAAGCGTCTCACGTCGGCGTGGCTGGATACACGCGCCTCCAGTTCGGCCGCTTCGATCTCGGCCCGGCCGCGCCGCGCGGCGTCGATCAGGAAGCCGCTGTCGATCCGCGACAGCGCCTTGCCGGAGCCGGCGTTGCCGGGTCGCGCGGCGGCGGGCGCGTCGGTAATCGTTCCAACGGGGTCGCGTACATCGTTCGCAACCAGCACGGTCGCGAGCGCCAGCAATACGCAGGCGATGATGGTTTTCGCTCCCATGGGCGTCTCCACGTAAACACAGGCGTGAAAAAGGAGAGGGGCACGCAGCAGATGAACCCGCTCCGTCCCGTCCGGACACCGGCACATCCCCGTTCCTGCAGCGGCGCGCGGCCCCCCGCACCGCCAGCCGACGGCACCTGCCGCATCCTGCAAGCAGCATTCCCGGCCCCGGGCGGCGAGCGGGCGTCAAGGCGCCCTGTCCGCGTCCTCGTCCCCGTTGCGGCGCTCCCACGCTTGAAGGCTGTTGAGCACGTACCACGTCGCCGCCGTCGCGAGAATGGCGATGGCGAAGCGTCCGAGCCCCGCCGCGACACCGATCGCGCAGGTCATCCAGATGCCTGCTGCGGTGGTCAGGCCGCGCACGTCGAGCTCCTCGCGCAGCTTCAGGATGGCGCCGGCGCCGAGAAAGCCGACGCCGGTCAGCAGGCCCTGGATGACGCGCGACAGGGCGTCGTCCCCCATGTCCGATTCGAAGGCCGCGGCCACGGCGACGGCAGCTCCGCCGGCAACGATGATGTGCGTGCGCAGCCCGGCTGCCTTGCCCACCTGTTCGCGCTGATAGCCTATCAACGCCCCGCAGCATAGGGCGACCAGCACGCGCAGCAACGCGCGCAGGGTCCGCTGCGGATCCCACAGCCCGTCGAGCAGTTGTGTCAGGGCAAAGCCGGCCAGGCCTTCCATGTCAGTCGCTCCCTTCGGCCAGTGCGCGCAGCGTCGTCGCGTCGTCCGCTTCCCGCGCCTTACGTGCCAGCGCACGCAGCGCGAGCGCCACCGCGCCAGCGAACAGCTCGTCGAACTCGGGGAAGGCACCGCTCACGCCGACCACGATTCCGTCCAGGCAGACGCCACCGCTCAGCGCCGTGTCGCCGTCGCGCAGCAGGTGCGGCAGCAGCGCCTGCACCGTCCGCCCGTCACGTCCGGTGAGCCAGCTCAACCTTGCCTTGGCCCGCGCGAAGGCGGCGTAATCAGCGTCCCACTGCGTGCGGTCGCCGAAGCCCTGCTCGTACAGCACGGCCTCGTCGAAGCTCGCCTCGCCCGCGTCGCGCGCCGGGTCCATCACCACCACGTAGAGAAATCCGCTGCCGACGACGTCGCGCCGGCCGAGCGCGCTTTCCATCATCGGAGCCACCAGCGCCACCGCTTCGCGCGCCGCAGCGCGCCCCAGGTAGACGCCGCCACCGCGGGCAGCTTCATCGTGCGGATGCGTCATCGATATCTCCTTTCACGAAAATGTCGCCGGCGCCGTCGGCGTCTTCGGCATGTGCGGCGAGCTCACCGCGCCAGGCCCGGTCGGACGCGGTCGCTGTGTAGGCAAGCAGGCTGGCTACCGCGCCGACCAGCTGTTCGGTCGACGCCGGCTTCCGCAGCTGCATCTGGAAGCCGGCCAGCAGTGCACGCATCCGGTAGTCGGCGGTGTCGTAGCTGCTCAGCGCGATGGCCGGAAGCCGCTGTTCGAGCGTGAAGCCCTGCTCCGCCTCGAAGCGCCGCAACTGCCGCATCACCTCGTGTCCGTCCTCTTCGCCGAGCGCGACGTCGCAGATCAGCAGATCGGGCCAGCGGTCGCGCGGCAGCCGCGCCAGTTCCTCCAGCGCGGCGGCACCGGATGCGTGCCCGAGCGTCAGCACGCCGTGCGCGCGCAGCACCGATTCGATCTGCTGCCGGCCGTCGCTGCTGTCGTCGATCACCAGCACGCGTGCCCCGCTGATCGCCGGCAGAGGCGCCGGCTGCAGAGGTGCAGACGGGGCGTCGAGAATCCGCGGAATGTCCGTCGCGCCGCGCAAGGGCAGTTCGACGTACTCGTCGATCAGCCCCGGACCGGCCTCCATGGTGTCGTAATGGCCGCCATGCTGTTCAAGAATGGCCGTCAGACGATGCGCGTCGAGCAGGCCGGCGGCTGCACCGGTGCGCGGCAGCGGCATGCCGGCGTGGGTGAAGTTGACGCGCGCGCGCTCGCCGATCCGCTCGATGCGCCATTCGATCCGCCCGCCGCGCGGGCTGCTCGCGACCGCGTGCGCCGCGAGCGACCACATCACCTGCTGCAGCCGGCCCGGATTGCCGGTCACCCGCAGCGCGTCGGCGGTGATGGTGCTGAAGAAACCGGCCTTGCTGGCGTCGATCTCCGCACGCAGGCCGTCCACCACGCCCGCAAGCAGCGCGGTGAGATTGATCGGCTGCAGGGCAAGATCGCGCTCGGTGCTCTCCACCTGCTGCTGCTGCCGCTGCAGCGACCACAGCTGCGCGTACAGACCCTGCAGCGACAGCAGCTGATCGTGCGTGCCGCGCTCGACGATGCGCCCGTGTTCGAGCACCAGGATTTCGTCGGCGTCAACGACGGTGGACAGCCGGTGCGCGATGATCAGGGTCGTGCGCGTCTTCGCCAGCCGGTCGAGTTCTTCCTGGATCGACCGTTCGGCGCGCGTGTCCAGCGCCGAGGTCGCTTCGTCGAACACCATGATGGGCGGGTTCTTCAGCATCGCGCGCGCGATCGCGATGCGCTGCCGCTCGCCGCCGGACAGCTTTACGCCGCGCTCGCCGACCAGCGTGTCGTAGCCCTCGGGCAGGCCGGCGATGAAGTCGTGAACATGCGCCGCCCGCGCCGCCTCGACGATGTCGTCGAAGGTGGCCCCGGGACGACCGTAGCCGATGTTGTAGGCGATGCTTTCGTTGAACAGCAGCGTGTCCTGCGGAACGATGCCGAGCGCTGCGCGCAGCGAAGCCAGCGGCATCGCCCGGATGTCGATGTCGTTGACGGTGATGCGCCCTGAAGCGGTGTCGTAGAAGCGGAACAGCAGCCGCGCCAGCGTGGACTTGCCCGAACCGCTGCCGCCGACGACGGCGACGGTGCCGCCGGCCGGTATCGTGAAGGACACATCCCACAGCACCTGCCGGCTCGCTTCGTAGCCGAAACTCACGTGCTCGAACTTCACCTCGCCGCGGTTCAATGTCACGGCCGGCGCCACGGGCGAGTCCTCGATCTCGGGCTTCTGGTCGAGCAGCCGCAACATGCGCTCGGCGTTGACCACGGCATCGCGCGCCTGGCGAAACACGAAGCCGAGCGAGTTGAGCGGCAGGCAGATCTGGATGATGTAGGCGTTCACCAGGATGAGGTCGCCGACCGACATCGTTCCGGCGAACACATGGCGCGCCGCGATCAGCATGACGCTGGCCACGCCGACCGCGATCAGCGCGCTCTGGCCGATATGCAGCAGCGACAGCGCCTTCTGGTTCTGCACGCCGACCTCGACCCACTGGTCGAGGATGCGGCCGAAGCGGTGGACTTCGAAGCCCTCGTTGGAGTAGTGCTTCACCGTTTCCTGATTGACCAAGCTATCGACCAGCGTGCCGTTGGCGCTGGAGTCGAGTTCGTTCAGGGCACGCTGGAAGATGGCGCGCCGCTCGGTGAACACGACGGTGAACCAGGCATAGGCAATGAAGGTCGCCAGGATGATGAGGGTGAACACCTGGCTGTAATGGGCACTCATGATCGCCATCACGGCAACGATCTCAACCAGGGTAGGCACGATGGTGAACAGCCCGATGCCGAGCAGGAAGCCGACCCCAGCTGAGCCGCGCTCGACGTCGCGCGCCAGCCCGCCCATGCGGCTGCGCGCGTGGAAGCGGGTGCCCAGACGATGCAGGTGCGCGAACACGCGCAGCAGGAAGCCGGATACGGTGAGTTGGGTGACACGCGCGAACAGCACGTCGCGCAGTTCGCTGAAGAAGGAACCCAGGAAGCGCAGGATGGCGTAGCCGACCACCAGCGCGACCGACAGCGCGGCGGGCGCAGGCACCTGGCTCAACTGGTCGACGATGCCCTTCAGCGACAGTGGCACCAGCACGGCTGCCGCCTTGGCCAGCAGCACCAGTACGAATGCGCCCAGCGTGCGCTGTCGGTGCCGCCATACGGCCGCACCGAGCAGGCGGAGCACGAACAGCGTCGGCGACGGTCCATGATCGTCGCCGACGGCTGCGCCCGATCGGGCCGGTACCGCGATGGCGGTACCGGCCCGGGGACGCTCACTCGTCAAGGGGATCCCAGTAATTGCGCTGGCGATAGTAGGTATGCACCTCGCTCGCCCACACCGGATCGGCCATCGACGGCCAGTGGTCCTTGTCGAAGCCCGGCGCGTTCTTCAAACGCTCCGCGTCCACGTCGAGGATGAAGCACTTGCGCTCGACGTCGAGCTTGAGCGCGCCCCACGGAATGGCGAACAGGCGATCACCGATACCGAGAAAGCCGCCGGACGACAGCACCGCGTAGGCCACGCGACCGCGCGGAACGTCGATCATGATTTCCTTGATCTTGCCAAGGTCTTCGCCGGCCAGATTGACGACGTCGTCGTCCTCAAGCGTGCTCGCCGCCATGACCTCGGGGCCTGGACCGTCGGGAATGCTGCTCGGCGTACCGACGATCTGGGCGCCCGACTCGGAAAGGGATTGGGATGTCAGCATGGTGGTTACCTCCGTCTGTGTTGTTGATCGAACTGGATGGAACAGCGGGGCTGCGCTCAGCCCTTCGCCTTCCGGGGCGTGCTGGCGGCAGCGTTCTCCGTCAGCACCTCGCTGGCCGACTCGCTCATGGTGCGTCCGACGTCATCGCCGCCCAGCGCCTGTATGCCGCGCAGATGCGAGGCGACGCGGATGCGGTTCTCGACGTCCTTGACGCCCCAGCAGCCATCGGCAGCATCCTCGATGGCGTGCTTCATGCCGCGGTCCGGCACCGTGCCTTCGAGCGTCACGCAACCGTCGCTGACCGACACGCTGACTTCACTGACGTCGAGCCGGTGCTGTTGCGCGAGGCGCTCGCAGATGAACTCGCGGATGCGCTCGTCGGAGCGCGAATAGCCCTTCGGGCCCTTGCGGTCGCGGTGGATGTCGGCGGGCTGGGTGCCGTGGCTGGAGCGGCCCTGCCCGATCTCGTCGGACGGCGCCCGCCACGGCCAGGCACGACCTTCGTCGTGCCCCTGTTCGCGGCTGCCGGCCTGGCGTCCGCCGCCTTGCGGGAAGAAGCGCTCCGACTCGTCGTTGCTGCTTTCGTAGCGTTCGCCGGTGTGGGCGCGGTTCCAGCCGTAGCCGTAGTCGTCACGCCCGGAGTCGCGACCGGGGAAGTTTCCGGACGGGCCGTTGTAGCCGCCATAGCCGGCGTAGCGTTGCTGCATCGGGTGCTCGGCTTCGCCTTCATGACGGGCACCGCTGCGGGCGCGGGCGAACATTTCGCCGCGCTCGTCCGGACTACCGCCCGGGCCGTTGCGCTCGAAGTCCTCCCGACCACGGCGCCAACTGTCCGCATGCGGCAGACCGGGATCCGACCAGCCGCGGTGCGTGTCCTGCCCCGTGCCGCGGCCGCCTTCGACGTCGTCGTCCCAGTTGCCGCGCGAACGCCGGTAGTCGGCACCGGTGATGCCGCGCTCCGCCCCCTGCGACCGGTAGCGGTCCTGCGTGCTGTCCTCCTCGGGTCCGAACGGAATGGTCCGCGAATGCTGCGATCTCATGGCTTCATCTCCTCTGTCTTTCCGGTCGGTGAGACCGGGCGGGAGAGGACGGCCCCGCACGATGCAGCGCCTGCCAACCTCTCCCGTCTTACCGCAGAGTGGCAAACCGCGTGCCCTGCCCGAGCGCGGCGATCAGCAGATTGAAGCGCGCAACATTTACATCGACGTGTAGCCCGGCCGTTCCGCCAGTCGTCGCGAGGCCGCGGCGAGCTCGGCACCGAACAGGAAAACCGCGGCGGAGAAAAACAGCCACATCATCAGCACTGCCAGCGAGCCGGCTGCACCGAAGGCGTTGGCCGTACCGACATAGGCGAGGTAGCGCGCGAACAGGTGCTTGCCGATCGCGAACAGCACCGCCGCGGCGACGCCGCCGGTGATCGCCTCGCGCCATGCGACGACGACGTCGGGCAATACCTTGAGCAACACACTGAAGGCGACGCACAGGAACACGAAGGACACGCACTGCTGCACCTGCTGCAGCAGCGGCAAGGCACCGCGCGCGCCCCACAGCCAGGCCTGTGCGTGCGTGAGCAGCGCATCGGCGATCAGCAGCACCACCATCAGGAAGCCGGTACCGATGACGATGCCGAACGACAGCAGCCGGACGCGCAGCAGTCCGATCACGACCCGTCGGGACGGGTTGACGTTCCAGATGCGATTCAACGCGCTGTTCAGCTCGGCGAAGGTCGCCGTCGCGCCGACGAAGACCGCCAGCAGCGACAGGGCGCCGCTCCACCCCTGGTCGCCGCTCAGCCAGGCGTTGGCCAGCATGGCCTGCACCGCCTCGGCCCCGGCCGCACCTACCACCGATTCGATGCTCGAGAACAGACGGCCCTGCACCGCTTCGACACCGAAGAAGAAGCTGGCGACCGACACTGCGACGACCAGGATGGGCGCCAGCGAGAAGGCAGCGAAGAACGCGATCGAGGCCGACATCGACGGCGCGTCGTGGGCGATCCAGCCGCGCAACGCTGCCCAGACCCGCCGCGCCCCGTCGTATAGCGGCGTCAGACCCGAGCGCTTCATCCGGCGGTTCCGGTCGCCCCGTCGCCCGCCACCTGCTGGTCAAGCACCGAGGCAATCGTGTCGATCAGCACCCTCTCGTCAACCGGCTTGCTGACCAGCGCTTCGAAGCCCGAACTTTTCAGCAATGCGTCGTCCAGATAGCTCAGCGCGCTCACGGCGAGAGCCGGCACCGCGCGATCGGGCCACTTCTCGCGAACGCGCCTCAGCACCTCGAATCCGCTCTCGCGAGGCATGGCGATGTCGAGCAGGAGCACTGTCGCCACGGAACTGGATCCGTCGCCGAAAGCAGCGAGCAGATCGTCGCCCGAATCGAAGGCATGCACGCGTGCTCCGGCCTTCGACAGGATGAGCAGCATGAAGTCGCAGGCGTCGGCATCGTCGTCGAGTAGAAGGACCTTGACCCCTTCGAGGCGCCGCCGCGGCGGCTGAGACGTCGGCGGCTGGCAGGGATGTTCGTGCGCCTGGAGGCGCCGCAACTGGACGACGAAGGCCGCGCCCTGCCCTTCGCCACCGCTGCGCACACGCACCGTCCCGCCCTGCAGTTCCACCAGATTGCGGACCAGTGCCAGACCGATGCCCAGGCCTTGAAACCGGCGCGTCATCGACGTGTCCGCCTGGCTGAAGCGGTCGAAAACGTGGGGCAGGAAGTCCGGCTTTATGCCGATGCCGGTGTCGGCCACCGTCATGTCCACCGTGTCAGCGGTCATCGCGAGCAACACCTGCACCGAGCCGCCCTCCGGCGTAAACTTCAGCGCGTTCGAAAGGAGGTTGCTCAGCACCTGCTGCATCCGGTCGTAATCGGCGCAGACCGGCACCACGGCGTGTTCTGATTCAAAGCGCAGAGCGACGCCCTTTTCGTGCGCCTGCACGCGGAAGGTTTCCAGCGTCGAGGCCGCGACGTCCACCAGATTGATGCGCGCGCAGTTGAGGTCGAGCTTGCCGCTGATGATGCGCGACGTGCTCAGCAGATCGTCGATCAGCCTCACCTGGTGGTTGACATTGCGCTTGATGGCTTCGCTGGCCCGACCCAGCAGTGTGGGGTCCGGTGTCGATACGCCGGCCAGCACCTGCGCCCACCCCTTCAATGCGTTCAGCGGCGAGCGCAACTCGTGCGACACGATGGCGAGAAATTCGTCCTTCGCCCGACTGGCCCGCTCCGCCTCGCCACGCAGGCGGTGCTCGGCGTCGAGCAGTTGTTCGAGTTCCTGATGTGCCCGCTTGCGCTCGGTGATGTCCTTCGACACGCCGACCAGGCCGACCACTTCGCCCTTGGCGTCGCGCAGCGGTGACTTGGTCACCAGCAGGATGCGTTCGCCGGCCGCGGTGTGGCGCCGCTCTTCAACCACCACCGGGCGCCCGGTCTCCATCACCTCCTGGTCGTGCAGTGCAATGCGCCGCATGTCGGCTGAGTCAGGAAACAGGTCTTCCTCCCGGCGGCCGATCACCTGGGCACGACTGAGCCCCATCAGCTTCAGCGCCGCCGGGTTGATCATCATGATCGCGCCGGAGCGGCTCTTGGCGATGATCTGCTCGGGCGTGGTTTCGGCGATCGTGCGCAGCAGTTCGGTACTCTCGCGCAACACCGTAGTCGTGCGATCGAGTGCGCGCGTGCGCTCGGCCACGCGCCGGTCGAGCGCAGCATAGACTTCGCGCTCGGCGTGCTCGCGCGCACGCCGAGCGCTGACGTCACGCAGCACCAGCACGCCGCCGACCAGCCGCTGTTCCGCATCGAGTATCGGCGTTGCCGTGATTTCGATCGGCTGCAGGCGGCCGGCGGCGTTACGCAGAGCCGGCTCCCCCTCCAGCGTGACCGGCGCGCCCGCCTCGAACGCCTGCTGTAGTGGATAGTCGAGCAACACGCCGGTGCGCCCCTCGACGAGCGGGACCAGATCCTCCATGCGTTTGCCCACCACTTCGCCGGCGTTGACGCCCAGCAGTGCGGTCGCCGCCGGATTGAGCAGACCGATGCGACGCTGGTCGTCAACGGTGATCACCGCCTCGCCCAGATGAGCGAGCGTGATTTCGAACCAGGTCTGCTGGGTGTCGGCGCGATGTTCCGCGCGCGACCGAGAATCGTTCATGTCGTCAAGCTTGCGCCCGGTCCATACGATGAGCGTAAGGCTGGCGATGACGATGGTTACCACGACCACGCCGACACCCTCGAAGCGCTGGAACAGTCCAGCCCCCCGGCCGGCGCCTTCCAGCCACACCGCTGCGAGTGGGAGCACCACGGCCAGCGGCGCCAGATTGCGGACCACCGACAGCCCGGGCGCGTTGTCGTCACGCTGCGCGAAAATGTCCGCCGAGCGCAGCGACAGCAGGCCGGTACTGGCCGCGAACAGCGCCAGCGCCACCGGGAACTTCATGTCCAGGTCGAGCGGCCGGCTCTCGCCGAACAGCGACACCGTCATGACGCACAGGCTGACCAGCGTGATGGCGGCAACCGCGGCACCGCACCAGCCGGACACCCGCCGCGCCAGCGGGTGGTCGAATGCGGCCAGCCCCATCGACAGGGCGATCAACACGTAACTGAGGCTGGTGACCGGCGACGACTGCGTCGAGAACAATGCCCCGACCAGCACGCTTTCCGTCTGTGCGTCGAGCACATCGAGATCGACCGCCAGCCGGGTGAGCGACACGAAGGCGATCACCGCCGACGCCAGCGTGACCGTGTAGCGCATCCGCGCGCGGTGACCGAAGCGCAGCTCGCGCAGCGCGATCGCCACCAGCCCGAGCAGGAACAGGCTGCTCGGCATCAGTGTGGGGAAAAGCAGCGTGAGCGACGACGGCGCCGGAAAGTCTCGCGCCCAGCCGACGAAGCCGATCAGCGCGATCAGCGCGACCAGGGCGCTGGCATCGCTGACCGCGCCGAGCCGGCCGATCGCACCAATGCCACGACCTGCAGCCGAACTCACGCGCCCGGCCAGTTCGGTCGGCGTCATCGCGGCCCCTTGCGCGTCAGCCGGACGATTCATTCGGTCGGAGACACCCCGGCGGAACGCTGATGACCGCACCGCCGCACTGCTACCGGACGCGGGAAGGTGTCGTGATAGGCGCGATGGATCCGCATCCCCGCCAGCATTACGGCCAGCAGCGCCGACAAGCGGCCAGCCGCGGCGGGAGCCCGGCTGCGCCGGCCGCGCAGTGCGATACCCAGCGTCAACGCTGACGCGGCCACGGCGGCCAGCCCCCGCACCGACACCACGGCCTCACGGCGTGCCGTCGCCCATGCGTTGACGGCCTGACGCAGCGCGCGCCGCTGCGCGTTCACGCGCGCCGCAACGCGCGCCAGTTCGAGCGTTTCGGGGTCAGCCATCCGCGGTCACCTCCCCTTCCTTGATGCCCTGCAATTGACGGATTGACGTGGCGAGCGGCAGCCGCCGCAAGCGGCTGCGGACCCACCACCCCATCGCGATAGCGAGCGATAGATTGATGGCACCGGCGCCCAGCATGCCGTGCGCCCATGTGGCGCGCGGCTCTGCCGAAAAGCCAATCAGCGCGGCCATCACGGCAATCCATGCCACGGCGAACAGCACAGCCGCGACCACGGCGATGCACAGCGCCTCGACCGCCCGGCGTGCCGAACGGCGGACGTCCAGCGCGATCAGCAGGCTGAAGTCGGCGGCCAGCGAACACGCCCGCCGCCACAGTTGCCCGAGGTCCTCGACCGCGCGCCCGCCGGTCCGGCCCGTCGCGTCCTGCCCCATCAGCGCAGGACGCGACTGAGCAGCAATCCGACCGCGGCGGCGATGGCAACCGCCGCCACCGGATGTTTGCGGGCACACCGCACACCCTCGCCCACCCAACCTTCGTCGTGAGCGAGGTCATGCGCAAAATTGCGGCCGCTTTCGGCAGCACTCGCCAGCGCACCTTTCAGGCGGCTGACCTGGGCATCCAGACGGGATTCGGCCTCGGCCGCGCTCATCAGGGGTTCATGCGTAACATTGCTCATCGGTCACGTCCTCCAGCAGTTGTCCGCCGCGACGGAAAAATGGAATGCGATTGCGGCGGTGCAGTGGTCCAGCAAACCGTGTTCCCGGGCTGTGCGCCCGGTCAGGATTGTTCGCGGCCGGGCCTGCGCGTGTGCGAGAAGCGTCCTGCATCCACGCCTTCGCCGCTCACGTCGGCCTGCCCCGGCTCGACCGGCGGCCCGGGCACATCGGACGGCGTGCCGCGCCGGTCGGTATCGACCAGCCCGCGCGCGACGTCGCGTGCAGCCTGATCGATGATGGCGCGCGGCTCGCTGCCCGCCGCCTCGTCCGGCGACTCGTCACGCTCGTAGGGGAGAGAAAGTCCTTCCTCGTGCGGCCGGCGGCGGGTCAGATCCACGTCGTTGCTGCCGTGCAAGGTCTTCTTGTCGCGCCGTGCGCGCGCTCGGTTTCGTTTCATCGGATGACTCCTTTTCGGCACTTCTGCACTGACATTGCCGACGGACGGTTCCGGAAAGCGCCTCAGTCCTCCTGTCCGCTGTGCTCCAGATCGCCTTCGGTTTCCAGTTCTTCGACTCGCGCCGAGTTGTAGAGCGACAGACGGTTGTAGAGGGTTTTCAGGCTGATGCCGAGCACCTCGGCCGCCTTGCGTTTCACGTTGCCGCATTCCTGAAGCGTCGCTTCGAGCACCCGCCGGTTCACCTCCTCCAGTGGCGTGCCGACGCGGATGGTGAGCACCGGCCCCGCCGACGCCTTGGTGAAATTGTCCGGAGCCAGATCGGGTTCGATCACCTCGTCGGCGAGGATGAACACGCGGTGGACGTAGTTCTTCAACTCGCGCACATTGCCTGGCCACGAGTGGGCATACAGCGACGCGATCGCCTCCGGCGAAAAGCGTTTGTTCTCGTGCTCGCGCTCGTTCAGTTCCGTCAGGAAGTGCTGGGCCAGCAGTTCGATGTCGGTGCCGCGTTCCCGCAGAGGCGGGAGGACGATGGGGAACACGTTCAGGCGGTGATAGAGATCCTCGCGCAGACGCCCTTCCGCCACCGCCTCTTCCGGCACCCGGTTGGTCGCGGCGATCAGACGGATGTCGGTGACGATGGGATCGTTGGTACCCACGCGCATGAAGGTGCCTGTTTCCAGCACGCGCAGCAGCTTGACCTGCAGGTCGGGGCGCATTTCGGTCACTTCGTCGAGGAACAGCGTGCCGCCGTGCGCCCGTTCGAAAAAGCCGCGGTGCTGCCGGTCGGCGCCGGTGAAGCTGCCCTTCTCGTGGCCGAACAGTTCGCTCTCGATCAGTTGCGGCGATACGGCGCCGCAGTTGAGTGGCAGGAAGGGTTGGCGCTTGCGTCGGCTGAGATCGTGCAGCGTCTGCGCAACGACCTCCTTGCCGGTCCCGCTTTCGCCGATCAGCAGCACGGTCGCAGATGTTGGCGCGACGCGGTCGATCTGGTTGTAGATCCGGCGCATCGCCGGCGAATTTCCGAGCATGTGGCCGAAGCGTCCGAGGCGTATCAGTTCGCTGCGCAACTCGCCGATCTCCTCGCGCAGCACTTCGGTCTTCGGCATCCGGCTCAGGATGCCGCGCAGCCGCTCATGGTCGAGCGGCTTGATGAGGTAGTCGGTGGCACCGGCGCGCATCGCCTCGATGGCACTCTCGATGCTCGCGTAGCCGGTCACGACGACGATGGCAGGCGCCGGTCTGGAGCCGAAGTCAGCGAGCAGTTCGATGCCCTGTCCGTCCGGCAGCATCAGATCGGTCAGGATGAGCTCAGGAGTCGAGCGGGTGAGGTGTATGCGCGCTGCCTTGAGCGAATCGACGGCAGCGACGGTGTAACCCTCGCTGCGGATCAGCTCCGACAGCCATTCGATCGCCTCGGGATCGTCATCTACGAGCAGGACTCGGGGCATGCGGCCTCCGGCGGACAGGTGAAAAGGGACCCCGCGGCGCCGATCCTGACTTTCACATCGGCATCCGTCCGGCGAGTTCACCAGAGCGGGCGCGGTCTGTCAGCATGCTGCACCGCCAAATCGACATGCCCCCGTAATTGTTAAATAAGGTTAATGGATTACGTCCAGATGCGCATCGGGGCGCCGTCAACGCTGTCTGTCTTGCCCCTTCGGCGCTCGACTCCAACGGATTGTTAACGCCCGTGATCCGCCGATACGCCGCTCATCATCCTGTTACGCCTTGAGTGACATCGGCCTGCGGTCCGGGCCGTTTCCCCGCCCCTCATCGGCATCCGTCGGTGCCGAGGTGGCGGGTAATTCTTTCCCTTGTCCGGCCCAACTTACATGAGCCACCGGGCCGCGCCGCACTGCCAGATCTGCCTCGACGTCGATTCGCACGGGCACATGGATTGCCCATCACCCCCATCGCATTTGTCGGCCGGGAGCTTCCATGCACATCGCAATGATCAGCGAACACGCTTCACCACTTGCCGCGCAGGGTGGCGTTGACAGCGGCGGACAGAACGTCTATGTCGCCTTCGTCGCCCGCGAGCTGGCCGCACTGGGTCACCGGATCGATGTGTTCACGCGGCGCGACGACCCGTCCACACCGGTGGTGACCGTGCTGGCGCCCGGCACGCGTGTCATCCAGGTCGATGCCGGTCCGCCGCAACCATTGCCGAAGGAGGCTCTGCTTCCACACATGCCGGCCTTCGCATCATGGATTGCGCGCTGGTGCGAACAGCGGTCGTGGCGCTACGACATCGTGCACGCGAACTTCTTCATGTCGGGACAGGTGGGCCTCTTCCTGCGCGACCGGCTGCAGGTGCCGCTGGTCGTCACCTTCCACGCACTGGGCCGCGTCCGACGACTGCATCAGGGCAGCGCCGACGGATTCCCGGACGAACGAATCGCGATCGAGGACGCCCTGGTCAATCGTGCCGACTGCATCATTGCCGAGTGTCCGCAGGACTTTGCCGATCTGACCAGCCTGTACGGCGCCGATGGCGAGCGCATCGCGATCGTCCCCTGCGGTGTCGATACGCGCGAACTGGGGCCGGGCGACGGTCGTGCACGCGAACGGCTCGGCCTGGCCGCCGACGACTTTGTCGTGCTTCAGCTGGGCCGGCTGGTGCCGCGCAAGGGCATCGACAACGTGATCCGCGCCGTCGGCGTGCTGAAGCGGGACCATCGCATCGACGCGCGGCTGCTCGTCGTCGGCGGCGAGCACCCCGACCCCGACCCTCGCTATACGCCGGAAATCGGGCGTCTGCGCGCGATCGCCGAAGAGGAAGGCGTGGCCGACCGGACGCTGTTCACCGGCCGCCGCGAGCGCGAAGCGCTGAGCGACTACTACTGCGCCGCCGACGTATTCGTCACCACGCCCTGGTACGAGCCCTTCGGCATCACGCCGCTGGAAGCGATGGCCTGCGGTCGTCCGGTGGTCGGCGCCGATGTCGGCGGCATCCGGCACACGGTGGTCAACGGCGAGACCGGCTACCTGGTGCCGCCGCACGATCCGTCGGCGCTGGCCGAACGGCTGAAATGGCTGCACGACGACCCGCTGCGCGCACGCAGTTTCGGCTCCGCCGGTCTGCGCCGGGTCCGCAGCACCTTCACCTGGAAGCGCGTCGCCACCTCTCTCAACGGCATCTACGAAGAACTGTGTGCGCGTACCGCGCCCGCCTTCGAGGAAAGGGCCGGATCATGAAGCCCGTACGCCCTCTCGAAGGCCGCACCGCAGTGATCACCGGCGCCGCCCGCGGACTGGGCCGGGCGCTCAGCGAGGCGCTGTGCCAGGCCGGCGCGCGCGTCGTGCTGATCGACGTGCGCAGCCACGCAGTCGAACAGACGAGTCGCGAGCTGAACGAGCGCGGCTTCGAAACCAGCCACTGTGCGGTAGACGTCGGCGACGCCGACCAGGTCGAACGCTGCCTCGAACACGCACGCGAGCGCTTCGGCGCAATCAACATCCTGATCAACAACGCCGGCGTCAACTACACGCTGCCGCTGGCCGAGCTCGAGATCGCGCAGTGGGACCACGTGATGGCCACCAATCTGCGGGGTCCCTTCCTGTTCTGCAAACGGGCGCTGACGCACATGCAGGCGGTCGGCGGCGGTCACATCATCAACATCGCCTCCACCGCGGCCAAGCGCGCCTGGCCGAATGCCTCGGCCTACCACGCCAGCAAGTGGGGGCTGCTCGGTTTCTCGCACGCGCTGCACGCCGAGTTGCGACCGCTCGGCATCAAGGTGACCGCCGTCATCGCCGGCGGCATGCGCACGCCCTTCCTGCTGGAGCGCTTTCCGGACCTCGACCCTATGGTGCTGCAGGCGCCGGAAGCGGTCGCCGCGGCCGTGGTGAATGTGCTGACGCTGCCGCCGGAGAGCGTGGTGGCGGAAATATCGGTGCTGCCGATGGGAGAAACGTCATGGCCGTAAGTCGCCCCACCCCAGGCCGTCCGCTGAGCCGCGCCGTATTCATCGACAAGGACGGCACGCTGGTCGAGGACGTGCCGCACAACGTCGATCCCGCCCACCTGCGCCTACGCGAAGACGCCGGCGGGGCACTGTTCAGCCTGCAGCGCGCCGGCTACCGCCTGATACTGGTGACCAACCAGCCCGGCATCGCGCTCGGCCTGTTCGACGATCAGGCCATCGCGACGCTGTTCTCGGCACTGCTTGAACGGCTGGCGACCTTCGGCGTCGTGCTCGACGGCATCTATCACTGTCCGCACCACCCGTCGGTCAGCGAGGGCGCTCGCGTCTGCGACTGCCGCAAGCCATTGCCGGGTTTGCTGCAGCGTGCAGCGCAGGTGCACGGCATCGACCTCGCGTCGTCGTGGATGATCGGCGACATTCTCGACGACGTCGAGGCGGGGCGACGTGCCGGCTGCAGCACGATATTGCTCGACGTCGGCTCAGAAACCGAATGGGTGGACGGCCCGCTGCGCCGGCCCGACCACATCGCGCGCACACTGCGCGACGCCGCAGACCACATACTGGCTGACCGTCGCGTTGCACCGCGCACGCATATGCCGGCGGGAGCGCAGTCATGGACCGCCTGAACCCGGCACCGCCGCCTGTCGGCGGACAGCTGTCGCCCGGCCAGACGCTGCGCGGACAGTGCGATATGGAAGCCTGGCGGACGGCGCGCCGCGTGCTCGCGGTGCGGCTGGACAATATGGGCGACGTGCTGATGACCACCCCGGCCCTGCGCGCGCTGCGCCAGACCACGCCCGGGCGCCACCTCACGATGCTCGCCGGCGCCGCCGGCAAGGCGCTGCAGCCCCACCTGGAGGAGGTGGACGCGGTGCTGCAGGCGCGACCGCCCTGGCTGCCCGGCGGCACGCTGCTGCCGGACGAACTGCTGGCGCTGGCGGAAACGCTGCGGCACGAACACTTCGACGCCGCCGTCATCTTCACCGTGTACAGCCAGAGCGCGCTGCCGGCCGCCCTGCTCTGCTGGCTCGCCCACATTCCGCTGCGCCTCGGATACAGCCGCGAAAATCCGTATCACCTGCTGAGCGACTGGATCATCGACCCGGAGCCGCACGAAGTGCTGCGTCACGAAGTGCGCCGCCAGCTCGATCTGGTCGAGGCGATCGGCGCGCGGACGGAGGACACCCACCTGTCCTTCCACATCCGCGACGACGACCGCACGCGCGCCGACACACTGCTGCGTTCCGCCGGCGTCGACCCGGCTCAGCCCTACATCGTCGTGCATCCGGGCGCCAGCGCGCCGTCGCGCCGCTACCCGCCGGAGCTTTACGCGGCCGTGCTCGAACACCTCGGCGAGCCGGCCGATGAGGACGGCCTGCAGATCGTATTCACCGGCTCGACCAACGAAAGCGAAACGATACGCGACGTGCGCCGTCAGACCTCGACCCGCAGCGCCACGCTGGCCGGCGTGCTCGACCTCGGCGAACTGGCGGCCGTCATCGACGGCGCCGCGCTGTTGATCGCCAACAACACCGGACCGGTGCACATCGCGTCGGCGGTCGGCACGCCGGTCGTAGACGTCTACGCGTTCACCAATCCGCAGCACGCCCCGTGGCAGGTCGAGCACCGCGTGCTGTACGAGGACGTTCCGTGCCGCTGGTGCTACCGCAGCGTCTGTCCGCAGCAGCATCACGCCTGCCTGCGCCTGCTCGACCCGGCGCGCGTCGCCGCCGCCGCGCGCGAGCTGCTCGACCAGGGTGCGGACAGCGCCCGGACATCGGCCACTCCCGCTGCGGACGGACACTGACATGGCGCGACCGCTACGCATACTGACCTGGCACGTGCACGGCAACTACATGTACTACCTCAGTCAGGTGCCGCACGTATTCCTGCTGCCGGTCGATGCCCAGCGCAGCCCCGGCTTCAGCGGCCGCGCCGGCGCACTTCCGTGGGGGGACAACGTGGTCGAGGTGCCGGTCAACGCGCTGGCGACGACGCAGTTCGACTGCATCCTGTTCCAGGACGCAGCCGCCTGGAACGAAGGCCAGCACCGCTGCCTGACCGAGGCGCAGCGGCGCCTGCCGCGCATCTACCTCGAACACGATCCGCCGCAGCAGCACCCCACCGACACACGCCATCCGGTCAACGATCCGCACGTGCTGCTGGTCCATGTGACCGCCTTCAACGCGCTGATGTGGGACAGCGGGCGCACGCCGACCCGCGTGATCGAGCATGGCGTGATGGTGCCGGACGCGGTGCGCTACACCGGCGAACTGCCGCGCGGCATCGCCGTCGTGAACAACCTGGCGCGGCGCGGCCGCCGGCTGGGGCTGGACGTGTTCCAGCAGGTGCGCGCGTCGCTGCAGATCGATCTGGTCGGCATGGGCTCCGAACAGTGCGGCGGACTGGGCGAGATCGCCAACCCGGAACTGCCCCACTTCCTCTCCCGCTACCGGCTCTATCTTCACCCGGTGCGCTGGACCAGTCTCGGCCTGTCGGCGATCGAAGCGATGATGATCGGGCTGCCGGTGGTCGGGCTGGCCACCACCGAACTGGTGACGGTCGTCCGCAACGGTCGTTCAGGCTGCCTCGCCACCGATCCGCAAGCTTTGGTGGACGCTGCCCGGCGACTGCTTGCCGACCCGGCGGAAGCCGCCGCGATGGGCGCCTGCGCCCGGCACGACGCGCGCGAACGGTTCGCGATCGGACGCTTCGTCGCCGACTGGCAGCGCGTGTTCGAAGACGTCGTGCGCTGAACCGATGCGCCCCGTGTCGCCCCGCTTGACTGCGCCCGCGCGTTCAGCGGCGCGCGCGTACCGATTCGTACAGGGTCCGGTAGGTCAGCGCCGGACGATCCCAGCCGAAGGCGCGCGCCATGCCGTTGCGGCACAGCGCTCGCCACTGTGTCGTTCGGCCGTAGACCGCCAGCGCGCGGTCCACCGCCGCGAGGAGCGCGTCGGCGCTCGCCTCGTCGAACACGAAACCGGTCGCCTCGCCGCTGCGCAGCGCCGCCTCGCTGAAATCGGCGACGCTGTCGCGCAGTCCGCCGGTCGCCCGCACGATGGGCGGCGTGCCGTAGCGCTGGCTGTACATCTGGTTCAGACCGCAGGGTTCGAAACGCGACGGCATCAGGAACGCATCGGCGCCCGCCTCGATGCGATGCGCCAGTCCCTCGTCGAAACCGATGTGTGCGGCAACACGGCCCGGTGCCCGTGCGGCCGCGTCCGCCACGGCCCGTTCGAGCGCCGCCTCGCCGGTGCCCAGAAGGGCGAGCTGCAGCGGTCGTTCGAGCAGGGCGGGCAGCGCATCGAGCACCAGGTTGACGCCCTTCTGCCCGGTCAGTCGCGTCACCATGCCGCACAGCAGCACATCGTCGTTCTGCTGCAGCCCCATTTCCGCCTGCAGTGCCCGCTTGTTGACGCGCTTGCCGGCCAGCGCACGCGCGTCGTAGCGCCGGGCCAAGTGGGCATCGGTGGCCGGGTCCCACACCGCGCTGTCGATGCCGTTCAGGATGCCGACCAGATCGTCCGCCCGCTCGCGCAGCACGCCCTCCAGTCCGCAGCCCTGCTCGGCGTCGAGGATTTCGCGCGCATAGGTCGGGCTGACCGCACACAAGCGGTCGGCGTGACGCAGGGCCGCCTTCATGAAAGACAGCTGCCCCCAGAACTCGATGCCGTCGCTGTGCAAGGCGCCTGCCGGAATGCCCAGCGACGACGCTTCGGACAGCGGGAACAGGCCCTGGAACGCGAGGTTGTGGATGGAGAACACGCTGACTGCCGGCTCCGGCAGGCCGCTCAGGTAAAGCGGCGCCAGGCCGGTCGGCCAGTCGTTGCAGTGAAGCACGTCGGCGCGCCAGCGCAGCGGGCTGGCAGCCGAGGCCAGACGCGCCGCGACGCGCGACAGCAGGCCGAAGCGCAGTGCGTTGTCGGCATAGTCCGCACCGTCGGCATCGACGTAGGGCCCGTCGTCGCGCATGTAGAGCGCGGGGCAATCGAGCAGCAGCGCCGGCACCTCGCCCGGCAGTGTGGCCCGCAGCAGGCGCGCCGCCGGCAGGCCAAATTCGGCGTTGACGTTGGCGACGCTGCGCGCGCCGCGCGCGCAGGCCCGGACCGACGGATAGCACGGCAGCAGCACGCGCACATCCAGGCCGAGGGCCCGCAGTGCGGGCGGCAGTGCAGCGCTGATCTCGCCCAGCCCGCCCACCTTGACCCACGGCGCGCACTCCGGCGTGGCGAACAGTACGCGGAACGGCTTTCCGGCTTTCATGAAAATGACCTCCGGGTGCATGCGGGCACAGCGCCAGCCGCCCCGACAATCGATAGAAGGAGACTGCAATGATTCTGTGCGGCGATATCGGCGCCACCAAAAGCCTGATCGGACTGGTCGAGCGGGTTGACGGCGCGCGGTTCAGCTTCGTGCGCACGCAGCGCTACACCAACGCCGAGTGGCCCGACCTTCCGACCATGCTTGATCACTTCTTTGCGGCGACCGCGCAGACGCTGCGCCACGCCGTCGAGCTCGAAGCAGCCGGTTTCGGCGTTGCCGGACCGGTGATCGACGGGCGCGTGGACATGACCAATCTCGAGTGGTCGATCGACGAGGCGGCACTGCGCATCGTGCTCGGCGGTGCACCGGTGCGGCTGCTCAACGACTTCGAAGCCAGCGCCCACGGCATCGGAGAACTGGGCAGCGACGGGCTGCTGCCGCTGCAGACCGGCGCGGTCCGGCCCGGCGCGCCGCAGCTGGTGATCGGTGCCGGCTCCGGACTGGGGGTTGCCATCCGGGTGCCCGCCGGCGCGGGCTGCGTGATCGTCCCCGGCGAGGGAGGTCACGTCGGTTTCACCCCGGCCAACGAAGAACAGGCCGAACTGTGGGCTTACCTGCACCGCAAGACCGGGCGGGTGATCGCCGAACACATCGTGTCCGGCCCCGGCCTGGTCCACATTCACGACTGGCTGTGCGACCGCCGCGGCACGGCCGTGCGCGCGGACGACAACGGCGAAGCGGTGTGGCGCCGCGCCGCGGCCGGCGACCCGCAGGCGATGCGGGCACTCGATGTATTCGTCAACTGCTACGGCGCGGTGGCCGGCGATCATGCGCTCACCGTGCTGGCCGCCGGCGGAGTCTTCCTGACCGGCGGCATCGCCCCTCAGCTGTTGCCGGCTCACGCTGCGCGCTTTCTCGCAGCCTTCCGCGACAAGGGGCGGCACAGTGGCCTGATGACCGGGCTGCCGCTGTGGCTGGTGACCGACTGCCTGCTGCCGCTGCTCGGCGCCGCCCGCGCGGTTGAAGCGCTGCTGCCGCCGCGATAGGGCAGCGCCGCCCTGCGGCGTCGCGGCGGTCATTCTTCCAGTCCCTGCGGTACCAGCAGCGCAAGCGGCAAGGCGGTAAAAAGCGGGCCGACGTCGAGGCGCCCCGCCCTGCCGTCGGTGTGACGACGGTGCCGCTGAAGGCCTCCCGCCAGCGCTGCGGACTGCAAGCCGGCAGCACCACCCGTGTGTTGGCCCACAGTTCGCGTTTGCAGATGCGCTGCGGATCGCCACCGGTGAGGCCGAACAGCAGCCGCGACGCGATGGTGATGATCACCCGCTGCCCGAGCACGCGCGCGTAGGCGATCACGTGATGGGCCACCGGACCTTCGACCTCCAGCGGCATGTAGCGCCCTTCGCGCAGCGTGCGCTCGAAGCGGCGACGGACCTGCAGCGCGCGCCACAGCAGATAGAGCTTGATGCGGCCGTCCGCCATCGTCGCCACCAGTTCGCGCAGCCCTTCGGCGTCGGCGCCGTCCGGCCAGCGCGCCTGGAGGTCCGCCAGCATGCGGCTGCGGCGCGCGAAGTCCACCGGCCGCCGGTTGTCCGGATCGACCAGCGTGAAGCACCAGGTGTCGCAGCCCTGGTAGGTGTCGGGCACGCCGGGCGCGGTCAGCTTGAGCAGCAGCAGCGACAGGCTGTTGTAACCGCCGAACAGCGCCACCGTCCGCTGCAGCGGCAGGAAATCGGCGAGGAAGGCGTTGCGCGTCGCGTCGCCGGCCAGCAGACGGCGCACGAAGTCGGCCAGCGCGGCTTCGTAGGCGGGGTCCGGATTCATCCAGCTGGTATGCCGCTTCGCCTCGCGCGCCGCCTTGATCATGTAGGCCTCGACGCGTTCGCGCAGCGGCGGCGCTTCGTCGCCGGGCGCGTCGAAGGGCCACACGCCGACCAGGGTCTGGTAGAGCAGGTACTCGTCGTCCGCCGACGGCGCCAGTCCGTCGCCCAGTCGGGTCTTGCGCCGCTGGTTGATGCCGCGCCAACGCCGCAGCGCGAAGCGCCAGGGCCCCGGCATTTCGGACAGCACGTCGATGCGCGCCCGCACGTCCTCCGAGCGCTTGCTGTCGTGCGTCGATGAGGCGAGCAGGCCGAACGGATGGGTGCAGGCGATGCGCTCGTTGGCGCCGTGGAAGTCGTCGATGCCGATGCCGAAGGTGCGCGGATCGCCGCCGACGTCGTTCAGCGACACCAGCCGGTTATAGCGGTAGAAGGCGGTGTCCTCCATCGCCTTGGCCATCACCGGCGCGGTGAATTGCTGGAAGCGGCAGGCGAAAGTCAGCTTGAGCGCGCGCAGCGACGGGTCGGGCTCGGTCGGCGCACCGAGCAGCACGTCGCGCACGAAGCGCAGCACGCTGGCGTCGCCGGCCAGACCGAGCGCCGCCGCCTCGGCCACGGCGCGCTCGACCAGACGGCGATCGTGCTGCGAATGACCGGCCGGACCGATATAGCTGCGATAGGCCGGAAAGGCGGCGATGATTTCGCTCAGCGCACTGCGCAGCCGGCTGCGCGTGAAGTCGCGCGTGCGCCGGTCGCGCTGCGCGATCGCGTGCAGCTGCGCGGCGAGACGCCCCAGTTCGCCCGACAGCGAGTGGGTCATGATGAGATGCTTGGCGTCGCGCAGCACCGTGCTGAAGTCGCGTACCTCGCCGGTGAACGCTCGATAGACACGGGTGAAGCGCGCCTCCTGCGCGGCATCCACCATCAGGCTGTGGCACAGGTTGGCAAAGCGGTAGCCGGTTCCGCCGTGCACCGGCCAGTCGGCCGGCAGCGGCTCGAATTCCGCCAGTATCTTCTCGACCACCAGATAGAGCGTCGGCTCGGTCGCGCCCGGATCGGCACGACGGCGCGCTTCGGCGTACTGCTTCTGCAGCCGGACGAAATAGCCGGCCGGGTCGGACAGCCCGTCGGGATGGTCGATGCGCATGCCGGTCACCCTGCCCTGCGCCACCCAGCGGAATATCTGCGCATGGGTCGCGTCGAACACGGCCGGCTCCTCCATGCGCAGCGCGGCCAGATCATTGACGTCGAAGAAGCGGCGGTAGTTGATGTCGTCGGCGGCCACCCGCCACGACGCCAGCCGGTAGGCCTGGCGCGACAGCAGCGCATCCAGCCGGTCGAAGCTGGACGGCTCGCCCGGCGTACCGTTGAACGCGGCGACGCCCGCTTCGACCCGTGCACGGACCGCCGGCAGACGGGCGTGCAGCGCCGCCAGATGGCGCTTGAACAGCGCCGCATTGCGCAGGCGTTCGTCGCGCAGCGCACTCGGCTCGGCGTCGCGCGCCGGGAGATGGGCCAGCGCGACGATCAGCGTTTCCAGTTCGACGCCGCAGTCGTCGCCATCGTCGTCAACGCCGGCCCCGAGTATTGCCGGGTAATCGGACGGATCGACCGGGAAGGCGTGCTCGTGGTAGCGCACGCAGAAGGCGCCGCTCGCCTCGTCGAAGGCGAGCTGCAGTTCGCCGGCCTCCAGTACCCGGCCGTACTGGTCGCCGAGCACCGGCAGCAGCACCTTGCGCTGCAGCTCCGGAAAGGGCGGATTCCAGTCGATGTCGAAGTGGTGGGCGTGCGGCGACGAGGTGCCGTTCTCCAGCACATCCAGCCACCAGTCGTTGCTGCCCCCGAGAACACCAACGTGATTGGGCACGACGTCGAGCAGCTGACCCAGGCCGTATTCGGCCAGCCGCGCGCAATAGCGGTCGAAATCCTGTTCGTCGCCGATCTCAGGATTGAGGGCGCCGTGGTTGACGATGTCGTAGCCGTGACTGCTGCCGGGCCGTGCCTTCAGGTAGGGCGAGGCATAGATGTGGCTGATGCCGAGGGCGGACAGATAGGGCAAGGCCGCTTCCGCCTGCGCGAAGCCGAAGCCGCCGTGGAACTGCAGCCGGTAGGTCGCCCGCGGCACGTCGGCCTCGCGCGGCTGGAAGTCGGGCGGGCCGCCGGACAGCGGCAGCGCCGACGCCGGCCGCTCGGCATTCATCACCGCCGCCAGTGCGAACCAGCGCTCATCGGCGGCGATGTCGGCCAGGTCGCAGCCCAGCTTGCGCCGCCAGTTCGGCCAGCGCTCTTCGCTGGTGCCCGGAAGGTTGACCGACTCGGCCTGGCCCAGCACGTCCTCCAGCTGCACCGCCACCATGGCTGCCGGCGTGCGCGCGAGGTAGCGGTAGATGGCGAGCATCAGCGCCGGGTCGGCCGCGTGCGTCGCCGACGCGGCGTCCTCCGGCAGGCGCAGGCCTTCCTGCTCAAGCACGTCGAGCAGCGCGCTGCGGTCGGTGTCGCGCTGCGCCGCCTGGCGTACGCGCAGTGCAGGGTCCGAATAGAGGCCCAGGGCGTCGCGTTGCTGCAGGTCGAGCCCGCTCCAGTAGCCGCTCAGCGTCGGCAGGTCGTGCGTGCCGACCACCGCCAGCGCATCGGCCGGCCAGCCACGTGCCGGGCGGAACACGCCGTCGCGGCTTTCGAAATACAGCGGCCGGTAGGACAGCAGCCCGTAACGCTCCATCGCTGCCCGCACCTGCGGCGGCACGATGCCCAGATCCTCGCCGATGACGATGCAGTCGTTGCGCACGCTCTCCAGGCACAGCAGCCGGAACAGATCGTCCATCGGATAGGCGACATAGGCGCCGATGCGTGCCGAGCCGCCGGACGGCAGCCAGAACAGCCGCATCAGGCTCATCACGTGGTCGATGCGCAGCGCGCCGGCGTGCCGCATATTGGCCGCCAGCACGGCACGGAAGGACGAGGGGTCCTGCTGCAGCCGCTGCGGGATGAGCGGCGGGAAGCCCCAGTCCTGGCCGGCCGGATTCAGTTCGTCCGGCGGCGCGCCAGCATGTGCGCCGACCGCGTGCAGATGCGGTCGTATCCAGGTTTCCGAACCGCCTTCGTTCACGCCCACCGCGAGGTCACGATACAGCCCCATGCGCATGCCGCGCGCACGCGCCCTGCGCGCCACCGTCGCGAGTTGCGCTTCGGCCTGCCACTGCAGGTACTCGAAGTACTCGATGCGCTCCTCGTTCTCCAGCATGAAGGCGCGCACCGCCTCGCCGTTGACGTCGCGATAGGGCTCGGGCCACAGCGTCCATCCCCAGACCGCGGAATCGATGGCGTGGAAGTGCGCCTGCAACGCGTCGAACAGCGCGTGCAGGCGCAGGCTGCGTCCGCCTTCGCGCTGGAAGTCGCGAAACAGGCCGGAACGCTGCGTGCCGCGGTCCAGATGTTCGCGCCGGAAGTGCGCATACAGCAGTTCGAGCACCTCCAGCTTGGCCGCCGCCACGCCGCGGTAGTCGATCAGCTCGGTCGCGCGCAGCGCATCAAGCCGTGCCGCGAACGCCGGATCGGCGACGCGCGCCTGCGCCGCGCCGCATTCACCGAAGTCGCGCGTCGCCTCGATGTCGATGTACAGCACATTGAGCCATTCGCGGTTCGACGGGCTGTACGGACTCGCCCGCTCGGGGTCGTGCGGGAACAGCGCATGCAGCGGATTGACGCCGACGAAGTGGGCGCCGGCGTCGGCGGCGAGGTCGATCAGCCGGCGCAGATCGCCGAAGTCACCCATGCCCCAGCTGTGCGGCGAACGCAGCGCATAGACCTGCACCGCCGGCCCCCACAGCCGCGCACCCTCGCCTTCGCGCGGCAGACGGACGCAGGCGGCGGGACACAGCGCCAGCGTGCTTTCGACCAGCAGGCGCGGCGTTGCGCCCGGCAGATAGAGCGACAGCCGGTGCCAGCCGGCGGGCAACGAGGAATCGAGCGCCACGGTGGCGGTGCGGCCATCCTCGGTACGTCCGAGCGCGGTGCGCCCGCGCCGTTCGCCGCCCTGTTCGAGTACCAGCCGCCAGTGCAGCACGCCAGCGCGCACCGCCTCTTCCGATTGCAGCGTCAGCGTGAGCGGTCCTTCACCCAGCGACAGCACGGTGACCGGCGGCAGCACGCGGGCGGCGTCGGCAGCGTCCAGCGCCGCCAGGGCGGCGACGGCAGCGCGGTCGGGGTCGCCGCCGGCAAGCGGATGCCCGAGCGCCGCCGTCAGCGCCAGGCGGCTTTCCTCCGGCACCTCGGAGCGCCGTCCCCACGCATCCTCGAAATCCGGTGCGATGCCAAGCCGGCTGCACAGCGCAGCGAAAGCGCCGCTCATTGCGTCGCCCCGTTATGCAGCACGTACATGCGCATCGACCAGGGCGGCAGACCGGGTTCGCCGTCGCCACCGCCGCCGACAGCGGCGAAGGGCTGCGCGCCCGGCACGTCGGGTACCGCCTCGGGCACGTCGCCCAGGTTGGCCTGCATGACGAGCGATACGCCTTCGCCCGACCAGCGGATCTCGAAGGCGGTGTCGCCGAACAGCATGCTGCTGCAGCGGCCGGTCTGCAGCAGCGGAACGCAGGGAACCACCCGTTCGCGGCGCAGCGTCAGCAGTGCCTGATAGAAGGCGAGCCACTGCCGGCCGACCGCCTCTTCCCGCTGGCGCCAGTCCAGCTTGCTGATGACGAAGGTCTCCGGATCACAGGGATCGGGAACGGTGCGCGGCCCGTCGGGCCAGGGGAAGGCGGCGAACTCGTTGCGCCGGCCGTCCTTCACCTTGCGCGCAAGATCGCCTTCGAAGTCGCAGAAGTACAAGAAGGGGCTGGTGGCGCCGCTTTCCTCGCCCATGAAGATGAGCGGCGGCGACGGTGACAGCAGCAGCACCGCCACCAGCACGCGCAGCCGGTGCGTCGGCACCATCGCGGCCAGCCGCTCGCCCAGCGCGCGGTTGCCGATCTGGTCGTGGTTCTGCACGAAGCAGACGAAGGCGGTCGGCGGCAGCGCGCAGCTCGGCTCGCCACGCGGCCCGCCGTGGAAGGCGGAATGTTCGCCCTGGTAGGCGAAGCCCTGCAGCAGACAGCGCGCCAGGTGGTGCACCGGCGCGCTGGCGAAGTCGGCGTAGTAGCCGTCGGTCTCACCGGTCAGGACGACGTGGGCCGCGTGGTGGAAGTCGTCGTTCCACTGCGCTTCGTAGCGGCCCGGGTCGGGCTCGCCGGCAAGCCGTTGCGCGCCGTTGAGCGGATTTTCGAGCACCAGGTGGATGCGCCGGTCGGCAAGTTCACTTCGCACCCGCCGCGACAGCTCTTCGAGGAAATGCGTGCTCGACCCGTCGATGATGGCATGCACCGCGTCCAGTCGCAGGCCGTCGAAGCGGAACTCCTCCAGCCAGTAGAGCGCGTTGTGGATGAAGAACTCGCGCACCTGGGCTTCGCCTTCGTAGTCGATGGCGGCGCCCCACGGTGTCTGGTGCTGCCCGGTGAAGAAGGACGGCGCGTACAGATGCAGATAATTGCCTTCGGGGCCGAAGTGGTTGTAGACCACGTCCAGCAGCACCATCAGCTCGAGCCGGTGCGCGCTCTGCACGAAGCGCTTCAGATCGTCCGGCGTGCCGTAGGACGACTCCGGCGCAAACGGCAGCACGCCGTCGTAGCCCCAGCCGCGCGCCCCCGGAAATTCGGCCAGCGGCATCAGTTCAACGGCCGTGATGCCGAGCGCCGCCAGCTCTTCGAGACGCGCCTCGGCGGCCGCGTATGTGCCCTCTGGCGTGAAGGTGCCGACGTGCAGTTCGTAGATCACCGCTTCGCACCACGGCCGCCCCTGCCACTGCGCTTCGGCGGCCGGCCACTCGAAACGCGCCGGGTCCACCAGCTGGCAGGGCCCGCCGACGTCGTCCGGATTGGCGCGCGATGCCGGGTCCGGCACCTCGGTGCCATCCACCCGGTAGCGGTAGCGGTCGCCGGTACGCGCGTACGGCACGGTGCGCGTCCACCAGCCGTCGTCGCTGCGCCGGCACGGATGCGCGTCCGCGTGCCCGTCGGCGGTGGCGAGCAGCACCTCAACCTCGCTGGCCACCGGTGCGTATAGCCTGAACAGGTAACCCTGGCTGTCGTCGATGCCGTTCGCCGGACACGGGCCGAAGGGCATGCGGTGAGCGAACGAAAGCGTCTCCGCGGTACGGATGCCGGGCCCGGCGCTGCGCAACTCCGTCATGGCGTCAGCTGTCCTTTCCCGACGACGACGATGCCGCGTTCGCTGACGTGAAAACGGGCGCGGTCCTCCGCCTCGTCGAAGCCGATGCGCATGCCCGGCGGCACGAAGTTGTTCTGGTCGATGATGGCGCGCCGTATCTTCGCGCCGCGTCCGATCACGGTGCGGTCCATCACGATGGAATCGGACACCTCGGCGTCTTCCTCCACCACCACGTCCCGGCGCAGCATCGAGCGCTGGATGACGGCGCGGCGTATCAGCACACCGGCGGCGATCGACGCCGTGCGCAAGTGGCCGTCGAGCACCTGAGCCGCCTCGGTCTGGTCGGGTGCGGCGAAGATGGGCCAGCGCGAATTGAACATGCAGAAGCGCGGGTCCTCGCCCAGCGTGTCGAAGTGCGCGTCGTAGTAGGCGTCGATGGTGCCGACGTCGCGCCAGTAGCCTACCTCCTCGCAGTCGCGCAGCCCGGGCACCACATTGGTCGAGAAGTCGTAGGCCATCAGCTTGTGCGTTTCCGCCATCGCCGGCAGCAGGTTCTTGCCGAAGTCGTGGCCGCCCTTCGAGTGGGCGCGCGTCAGCGCTTCGACCAGCGCTTCGGTATTGAAGATGTAGTTGCCCATCGACGCGAAGGCATAGCCCTTGCGCCCCGGCATCGACTCGGCCGTCTCCGGCTTCTCCTGGAAGTCGCGGATGCGGCCGGTGGAATCAGTGCGGATGATGCCGAAGGAGGCCGAGTTCTCGACCGGTACCGGCAAGGCGGCGACGGTCGCGTCGGCGCCGGTTTCGAGGTGATGGCGCGCCATCTGGCGGATGTCCATCCGGTAGATGTGGTCGGCCCCGAACACCAGCACCAGATCGGGCCGCACGCGGTCGAGCAGGTGCAGGTTCTGGTAGACCGAATCGGCCGTGCCCTGGAACCACTCCGGCCCGTGCAGCATCTGCGGCGGCACCACAGTGATGAACTGGTTCGGGAACAGCGGACTCATGACCCAGGTTCGCCGGATGTGCTCGATCAGCGACTGCGACTTGTACTGCACCAGCAGATAGATCGAGTTGATGCCCGAATTGACCAGATTGGACAGCACGAAATCGACGATGCGATGCCGTCCGTTAAAGGGGACCGAAGGCTTGGAGCGCTCGGCCGTCAGCGGATGGAGACGGCCGCCTTCGCCGCCCGCCATCACGAATGCAAGAATGGATTTCCCGGAAATCATGATTCACCTCCACGTGAGTTCGCATCCGCGACCGGGCGATCGGATTGCGCACTTTTCGGCGGAACACGCGCCAGATGGCGTGCCTCGCCGGACTGCACGCGCCGGGCGCCGGGCGGCGACGAACGCACCGCCCGGGGGGCCGGCGCGCTGGCCAGCATCCGGCGCAGCGCTGCCTCGCTGCGCGACAGTCCGTCCTCCGGCTCGTCGGACGCGAAGTCCTCGAGCACGATGCCGGACAGATAAAGATCAAAGATGACGGGGCAGATGTAGCTCGCCCGGGTGACCGGCGCCGTGTTGCCCAGGCTGGCGGCGACCGAACGCACGCAGCGCAGCAGCACGCGCGGCGCCGACTGGGCGTCTTCCAGCGGCCCCTGCCGCGTCAGGAACTCGGCGGCCTTGAGCGTGCCGCCCCAGGTGCGGAAGTCCTTGCTGGAAAAAGACCCTATCGTTTCGTGGATGTAGGCGTTCAGTTCCGCCGCCCGCACCGGCCGGCGCAGGCCGTCTTCCTCGTACTGGAACAGCGTCTTGCCCGGCAGTTCGAGCAGACGGCCGAGCACGGCCACGGCGCCGCGGTCGCGTACCACCTGTTCCTGCATCACGCCGTGCTTGCCGCGGTAGCGGAACACCGCCTGTGTGCCCTCGATGGCGACGTGGCGCTTGCACAGCGTGGTCAGGCCGTAGCTGCGGTGCGCCCGCGTATAGCTTTCGTCACCTACCCTGAAGTACACCGCGTGCAGCAGCCGCGTCATCAACGCCAGCACCTTGCGCTGCGGCAGGCCGCTGCGCCGCAGGTCGGCGCCGGCCGTCGCCAGCATCCGCGGCAGCGCGTCGGCGAAGCGCGACAGGCGGCGCCACTTGCGCAGCGCGTTGCGATGAACGAAGTCCGGGTGATAGCGGTACTGCAGCCGCCCGCGCGCGTCGCGCCCGAAGGCCTGCAGTTCCGCCTCGGGGTCGGGACTGACATAGACGTCGGTATAGGCGGGCGGAATCGCCAGCGCGGCGATGCGCGCCAGACCTTCGCGGTCGAGATAGGGGCGTCCGGCGGTCGTCACGTAGACGAAGCCGCCGCCCCTGCGCAGCCGGCGCAGGTAGCGGTTCTGCAGCGTTGCGGTGCGGATGACGGCATTCATGACACCTCCTCCGAGGCGTCAACGCCGTCGAGCGCACGCTGCAGCGCTGCCAGCATCTCGTCGCCGCCGGCGGTCAGGCCGGTCGCAAACAGCTGCAGCGAACGCCCGGCGATGAGCACGCGACCGTTGTTACGCTCAACCGCCGCGACGTATCCGCTCGAGGTGTCGATGAGGCGCCGCCACGCGTATTCGCTGTCGCCGTCGTCCAGCGTCCAGCCGACGACCTCGGGCGAGGCATTGACCACCAGCTCGATCAGCGTTTCCGCAGCCGGGTCGGGTTCGTGCAGACGCAGCGCGCGGCCATCGACGCGCATGCCGAAGCAGCGCATCTGCGCGTCGTTCCAGTCGCCGGCCTGCATTTCCTCGCCATCCGAGCGCAGCCAGACGACGTCGCGGAAGGTGCTCTCCGGATCGCCGCCGGTGGCAAAGCGGGCCATGCGCAGCGTCGGCAGCGCGGCACGCAGCTGCAGCAGGCGGCGCACGAAGGCGCTGAGCTGCTCGCCCGCCGGATCGTCCAGCCCTGTCCAGTTGAGCCAGCTCAGTTCGTTGTCCTGACAGTAGGCGTTGTTGTTGCCCTGCTGGCTGCGCCCGAACTCGTCGCCGGCAAGCAGCATCGGCGTGCCCTGCGACAGCAGCAAGGTGGCCAGCATGTTGCGTTTCTGCCGCTCGCGCAGCGTCAGCACGCGGCTGTCGTCGGTCGGTCCTTCGGCGCCGCAGTTCCACGACCGGTTGTCGTCGTGGCCGTCGCGGTTGTCCTCGCCGTTGGCATCGTTCCGCTTGTGGTTGTACGACACGAGGTCGTGCAGCGTGAAGCCGTCGTGCGCGGTGATGAAATTGACGCTGGCCCATGGACGCCGCCCGCGCTGGTCGAAGCGATCGGCCGAGCCGGTCAGCCGCGTGGCGAGTGCGGCCGCCTGCATTTCGTCGCCACGCCAGAAGGAGCGAACCGTGTCGCGGAAGGCGTCGTTCCACTCCGCCCAGCGCGGCGGAAAGTTGCCTGGCTGGTAGCCGCCGGGGCCGCAATCCCACGGCTCGGCGATCAGCTTGACGTGCTGCAGCACCGGGTCCTGCGCCATCGCGTCGAAGAAGCCGCAGCCTTGGTCGAAGCCGGTGGCCTCGCGCCCGAGTATGGTCGCCAGATCGAAGCGGAAGCCGTCGACGCCCATCTGCTCGACCCAGTAGCGCAGGCTGTCCATCACCATCTGCAGCACGCGCGGATGGCTGAGATTGAGCGTGTTGCCGGTACCGGTGTCGTTGATGTAGTGGCGCTTGTTCTCCGGATTCAGGCGATACCAGCAGGCGTTGTCCAGCCCCTTGAAACTCAGTGTCGGGCCCATCTCGTTGCCCTCGGCCGTGTGGTTGTAGACGACGTCGAGAATCAGTTCGATGCCTGCTTCGTGCAGCCGCTCGGCCATCGCGCGGAACTCGCCGATGCCGCCGGCACCGAGGTAGCGCTGTTCCAGCGCGAAGAAGCCGAGCGTGTTGTAGCCCCAGTAGTTGCGCAGGCCGCGGTCGGTCAGCTGCGCGTCGTCGACGAAGGCGTGCACCGGCAGCAGTTCGACCGCCGTCACGCCGAGCGACAGCAGGTGAGCGATCACCGCGTCGTGCGCCAGTCCGGCGAAGGTGCCGCGCAGGCGGCCGGGCACCTGCGGATGCTGGCGCGTCATGCCGCGCACGTGGCATTCGTAGATGACGCTGCGGTCCCACGGAACGGCCGGACGCGGCTGCTGCAGCGGCGGCAGATCAGCCACCACGCGCGCCTTCGGCATGTAGGACGCGCTGTCGCGCTTGTCTACGCCGAGCGGCGCGCCGCTCGGCGCCGCATCGCCGGCGAACAGCACCGGCGACCAGCGCAGCTGGCCCACCCACTCGCGCGAGTACGGATCGAGCAGCAGCTTGTGCGGATTGAAGCGGTGGCCCTCTTCCGGCTGCCACGGCCCATGGACGCGGTAGCCATAGACGAGGCCCGCCTTGGCGCCCGGCAGGAAGCCGTGCCACACCTCATCCGTGAACTCGGGCAGTTCGCGCCGGGCCACCTCGATGCGGCCCGCCTCGTCGAAGATGCACAGATCGACGCGCGTCGCGTGCGCCGAGAACACCGCGAAGTTGATGCCCTCTTCGGTCACCGTCGCGCCCAGCGGATAGGGCCGCCCGGCTTCGAGCAGCGGAAAGCGGACAAGGTCGGCGCGGCTCATGCGCACCTCCGCATTGCGTCAGGCTGCTGCACCGACGCGCAGACGAAGTCGTGCACGAAGCACAGCTTGTCGAGCACCGGCGACGCCGCCATGAACGGGTAGGCATCGCCGTGTCCGAGGCTGCGGCCCATGCTGTTCAGGAACTGCGACAGCGGCAGCCAGTGCTCGACCAGCACGTCGCGGAAGGGTCGCTCGTCGCTGCACGCGGCCGCCTCCACGCTGCCGCCACCGGTCACCACGCCCGGCCGCAGCGAGAAGCCCCAGTGCGCTGCGGTGTCGAGCGCATCCGACACGTGCAGGTAATGGGCAAACGATTCGGCCCAGTCCTCCCACGGGTGCACCGAGGCGTAGGCGCTGATGTAGCGCTCGCTCCAGTCCGGCGCCGGCCCCTCGTCGTAGTGGTCGCGCAGCGCTTCTGCATAGTCGCGGCGCTCGTCGCCGAACAGCGCGCGGAAGTCGTTCAGGCGCGGTCCGCCCGACAGGATGCGGTCCCAGTAGTAGTGGCCGATCTCGTGCCGGAAATGACCGAGCAGCGTGCGATAGGGCTCGCCCAGCCCGACCCGGCGCGCTTCGCGGCAGGCGTCGTTGGCTTCCATCACGTCCACCGTGATGACGCCGTCGGCGTAACCAGTGGTCACCGCGCCGCCGATGTGCTTGCGCGACAGGAAGCGGAACAGCGGCTCGCGCCGCCCCGGCTGATCGAGCACCGGCAGCCCCAGACGCAGCAGCGAGTGGAACAGCCGACGCTTGGCCGACTCCAGCCGACGCACCAGTTCGTCGCAGGCCGGGTCGGCGGTCGCATCGGTGGCTTCACTGTGCCGGCAGCTGAGGCAGAGATCGGCGTCTTCGTCGGCCGGAATCATCCAGTTGCAGCGCTGACGCTCGCTGTAGTTGCGGCAGGGCTTCCACTGACTGCCTTCGGCCGCGCCACCGCCCTGACGCACCCAGCGTCCGTCGGCGCCCGCCTCGAAGGCGGCCATGTCCAGCTCGCCGGGGACGAAACCCAGCATCACGCCGCAGCGCACGCAGGCGGTGTTCTCGAAAAAAACCGGACTGCTGCAACGTCCGCACAGAAAGGTCCTCATGGCGCTGGCGCCTCCGTGTAAGCGTCCATGCGTGGGCGGGACGGGCCGGCCGACGCACCGTCGTCGTCGCGCGCGCTGTCGAGCAGGCGCGTGCGGATCTGCGGCAGCCACTCGGGCGACACCTTCTGCAGATAGGCCACCATCTGCTCGCGCACCTTGCAGCGCAGGTCCCAGGCGGCGCCGGCGTTCTGCGTGCTCATCAGGCAGCGCAACTGCATCGCGCGATCCGTCATGTCGGTCACCTGCAGCACGCATACGCGGCGATCCCATTCGGGCGACTCATCCAGAATTTCGCGCAGCCGCTCGCGCAGCGGCTCGACCGGTACCCGGTAATCGACCCATAGATAGACCGCGCCGAGCAGATCGGAGGTGGTGCGCGTCCAGTTCTGGAAGGGGTTCAGGATGAAATGTTCGAGCGGCACCACCAGGCGCCGTTGGTCCCAGATGCGCACGACGACGTAGGTGGCGGTGATTTCCTCGATGCGCCCCCACTCGTTTTCGACGATCACAACGTCATCGACGCGGATGGGCTGGGTCAACGCGATCTGCAGCCCGGCGATCAGATTGCCGAGCACCGGCCGCGCGGCCAGGCCGGCGATGATGCCGGCCAGACCGGCCGACGCCAGCAGACTGGCGCCGATCTGCCGCACATTCGGAAAGGTCATCAGCACCGAGCCGACACCGAGCAGTCCGACGATGAACATCGCGGTGCGGGCGAGCACCCGCACCTGGGTCTGCACGCTGCGTGCGCGCAGATTGTCGGCTCCGGTCATCGGATGCCGGCCTTCGATCACGTCGGCAATCGCACTGATGAAGCGCACCGCGAACAGGGTGACCACCAGCACGATGGCAATCGACAGCAGGTGACGCAGGCCGGTCAGCAGCCCCAGCGGAATGGCGGCGTCGGCCAGCGACAGATGGACGAACAGCAGCAGCAGCAGCAGTTGCGCCGGACCGCGCGTGCGCACGACGATGCGTTCGGCGACGTCGTAGCGCGCAGCCAGCCGGCGCGCGATGCGGTCTGTCACCGCATGCAGCGCGAGGCCGATCAGCACCGCCAGCCCGCACTGCAGGAGCAGCGCGAGCCACGGATGACGGAGCAGGAAGTCGCTTGCGGCATCCACTCAGCGCGTACCTCCGGCGGTCGCCAACTGCTGTTCGAGCTGACGTGCGAGGTTCAAGTGCTCGCGCAGCTTGGGCACCGTGTCGGCGGCAAACTGACGCAGCTCCGGTATCTGGCCGGAACTTGCCTGGCGTTCGAACAGGGCGATGGTGTCCTCATGCGCCGTAGTGCCGAAATGACGCAGGAAGGCGGCATCCGCCTCGGCGCCGGACAGCGTTTTCAGTTCATCGATGTGCGCGCGCGCGGCCGGCTGCATGCCCTGGGGCAACGCGATGCCCTTCTCCATGGCAATGCGTTCGAGCGTGTTGTTGGCGTCGGTGTGGTCCTTGTCCAGTCGGTCGGCGAAGGCGCGCACCTGCGGATTGGCGGCACGGCTGGCCATCACGCGCCCGGCTTCCGCCTCGGCACGGCCGCTGGCCGCCGCCGCGGTGACGAAGCTGCTGTCCTCCGGACTTGGCGCAGCGCTCTGCGCCGCGGTTGACGGCGGCGGCGACGCGTCGCTGCCCGGGCCCAGGCCGGCCGGCGGAGCACTGCCCTCGGCGCGCGGCGCGTCTGCCGGCGAAGCCGGCGGCTGGGGCGTGCGTTCGCATGCGGTCAGTACGCCAGCGAGTGCGATCGCAGCGATCAATGTCCTCGTGCGGACATGCGTTGTGGATGCAGATGTGTTCATTGGTACCTCCCTCGGAGCGGTGGCGGCGCGGCTGGCGCCGACCACGGAAATGGATGCGGCGGCGTACCGCGTGACTGCTGCCGGCCCCCTATCTGCAGTTTCCGTGCCCGCCTCGCCCGTGCGCCTGCAGACCGGCGCCGGAACAGCGAGCGCCAAACCTCGTACCGACCCTTCTGCAGCGCGGAACTGCGCACCACGGTCGTCGCCTGCGGGCCGCGCCGCGAGGGCGCCGCGACGCCATATCGGCCCGCTTCGCCATGCAAAACGCACGCAATTCTTACTGTCCGGATGTAAATACTTCCGGCCCTGCACACGCCGTCCGGCGCGCATCGCCCATGCAGCCGTGATGCTGTCGATGGCATATCTCTTGCAGGTCGGTGTCCTGATCCAACAGCCCGCCACCGAGCACGACGACACCCGAAACCGAAAGGACACCGAATGAGCCTCGGCATGGAACTCAGACTTCGGCAGCACATCGCCATCACGCCGCAACTGCAGCAGGCCCTTCGCCTGTTGCAGCTGTCATCGCTGGAATTCACGCAGGAAGTCGAACAGGCTCTTGGCAGCAACCCCTTTCTCGAAGAGGACACCGCGGCACCGACCGTGACCGGCGCCGTGCCAACTGCTTCCGCCGCGCCTGACGACGGGCCGGACGCCGAGCCAGGCGCCGACCGGCGCGACGACGCCGAGGAGCCGGCCATCCAGTTCGACGCCGCGTACGGCAGCACCACGGGCGGTGCGCGCGACGACGACGAAACCGACTGGACGGAATGGGCGGAAGCGCCGACCGGGCTGCGCGACCATCTGCGGGCGCAGCTGCAGCTGTCGTCGATGAGCGATCGCGACCGCGCGCTGACCGATCTGATCATCGACGAACTGACCGACGCCGGATATCTGGAAACGCCGCTGGACGAACTGGCGGCGCTGATCGCGCCCGAGCACGACGTCGCGCCGCAGGAACTGCTGGCCGCACTGCGCCTCGTGCAGCAGCTGGAACCGGCGGGCATCGGCGCACGATCACTGCGCGAATGCCTGCTGCTGCAACTGAACGCGCTACCCGAGGAAGCGCAGGGGCGCGGCGACGCGTTGCTGCTCGTGCGCGACCACTTCGATCTGCTGGCGGCGCGCGAATTCACGCGCATCCAGCAGCAGCTGGACTGGAACGAAAGCCGGCTGCACGGCGCCCGCATGCTCATCCGCACGCTGGACCCGCGGCCCGGGCGCAGCTTCGGTCCGGACGAAACCCGCTACATCGTGCCGGACGTCATCGTCACCTGCCGTCGCGGTCGCTGGCAGGCGACGCTGAACCCGGCGGTACAGCCGCGGCTGCGCATCAACCGCGCCTACGCCGAACTGGCCGGCGGCCGCGAACCGGGCGAGCGTTCGTTCTCGCGCCTGCTGCAGGAAGCGCGCTGGCTGATGCGCAACGTCGAACAGCGCTTCTCGACGATACAGCGGGTCGCTTCGGCCATCGTCGAGCATCAGCGGGTGTTCTTCAGTTACGGCGACGCGGCGATGAAGCCGCTCGCACTGAAGGACATCGCCGGTGAGCTGGGTCTGCACGAGTCCACCGTCTGCCGCGTCACCAATGGCAAGTACATGGCGACGCCGCAGGGGCTGTTCGAGTTCAAGCATTTCTTCTCGCGCCAGCTTTCGGCGGACGACGGCGGCGCCTATTCGCCGACCGCCATCCGTGCGCTGATCAGGGAACTGATCGCCGCCGAAGACCCCGCCGCGCCGCTGTCTGACGCGCGGCTCGCTCATCTGCTGTCCGGCCAAGGCCTGCAGCTTGCTCGACGCACGGTGACCAAGTACCGCTCACTGATGCGCATTCCGAGCGTGGAACTGCGGCGCGCCGCCCACGCGGCCGAGCACCCGCGGGCCGCCTGAGCGGCGCCGCCCTCCAACCTCAGCCACAGGAGACATACACATGACACAGATCATCGCCGCACACTTCAACTCGGTGGAAGAGCTGCAGGCCGTCGTCGATACGCTGCCGGCGCACGGCTTCGGCGCCGACGACTACGCCACCTACTTCCTCAATCCGCCCGGTCAGCGCGGGCTCTACTGGCTGGGCGGCGACGCCGTCAGCGACGAGGGCGCTTCCGGTGCCGGCCGCACCGCCGCCGTCGGTGCCCTGGTCGGCGGCGGCGCCGGCGCCGCCGCAGGCAGCGCCACCGGTTTTGCCATCGGCAGCGTGGGCGGCCCGGTCGGTGCGCTGGCAGGCGCCGGCGTCGGCGCCTACCTCGGCGCGCTGGTCGGCGCGCTGCGCGGCATGCAGGCGCCGGACCCGGAAGAGGCCTCGGTCGAACATCCGGCCGAACCGCAGGGCGGGCCGATGATTGCGCTCAATGTGGAACGGCCTGGCGCGGCAGACGAGGCGATCACGCTGCTGCACGAAGGGGGCGCGCGCGAGGTGCACCGCACCGAGGGCCGCTGGGCCAACGGCGAGTGGGTGGACTTCGACCCGCGCGAGCCGATCGAGCACGTGCAGCCGGGACAGATGTGAGCGGCGCGTGCGTCGGACCGGCTCCGCTGCACGTCTGTGACCTCACCATGCTGTACGCCAGTCACAGCGGCGGCGTGCGCCGCTATCTCGGCGAGAAGCGGCGCTGGCTGCGGACGCAGCAGCAGTTCCGCCACACGCTCGTGCTGCCACGCTACGCGCAGGGGCCATCGCCACGACCGGCGGACGGGCTGATCGAGGTGCCCAGCCTGCCGCTGCCCTTCTCGCGCGGCTACCGCGTGCCGCTCAATACGCGCGCAGCGCTCGGCGCACTGAAGACGCTGCGACCGAATCTGATCGAAGCGGCCGACCCTTACCACTTCGCGTGGGCGGCCGTTGACGCCGGACAGGCGCTGGGGGTACCGGTCATCGGCTTCTGTCATTCCGACCTGCCGCGCATGCTCGGACGGCTGGCCGGCGCTGGGGTCGAGCGTGCCGCCGAAGCCTATGTGCGCCGGCTGTATGCGCGCTTCGATCTGGTGCTCGCGCCCAGCCGCTGCATGACCGAGCGGCTCGGCGGCATGGGCGTGCAGCATGTGCAGCACCAGCCGCTGGGTGTGGACAGCCGCGCCTTCCACCCCTGCCGCGCTCACCAGGGCCTGCGCCGCGCGCTGGGTCTGGCCGCTGGCGACCGCCTGCTCGTCTATTTCGGCCGTTTCGGCCCGGAAAAGAACCTGCCGGTGCTCTACCGCATGCTCGACCTGCTTGGCGACGGCCACGTGCTGCTGCTGATCGGCGACGGCACGCCGCCACACCATCGGGCGGTGCGCGCCCTGCCCTTCCAGTCGGATCCGCGCAAGCTCGCCGCGCTGGTCGCGGCCTGCGACGTCTTCGTCCACGCAGGTGACCAGGAAACCTTCGGTCTGGCGACGCTGGAGGCAATGGCCTGCGGCGTGCCGGCGGTGGTCGCCGGCACCGGCGGACAGGCGGAACTGGTGGACGACGCCGTGGGTGCCCGCACCGACGCCGGCAGTCCGCAGCGCGGCACCGAGCGCTTCGCCGCGGCGATGGCCGACGGCGTACGGGCGGTGCTCGCGCGCGATCGCGTGGCGCTGGGCGCCGCGGCGCGCCTGCGTGCCGAGCGCCACGACTGGTGCTACGTGCTGCCGACGCTCGGCCACACCTACTGCGCCGCCTGCCGCGGAGCCGATCACCATGCTTAGCAAGTCAGCCATCATGCTGCCCGACCTGTCGCCGCCGGTACTGTGCGTGTCCATCCACGACGTCGCGCCGTCCACCTGGCCGCAATGCGAACGCCTGCTCGAAACCGTCGCCGAGGTCGCACCGCTGCATGTGAGCCTGCTGCTGGTGCCCGACTACCACGGCCAGGGGGACGAAACGCCGCCCGCCTATCGCGACGCCATCGAGTCCTGCCGCGCGGCCGGGCACGAACTGGTGTTGCACGGCCATGTGCACCTCGACGAAGGTCCGCCGTCGCGCAATCCGCTGGAATGGTGGCGCCGACGGGTGCTCACCGCCGACGAAGGCGAATTCGCCACGCTGAGCGCGGCGCCTGCTCACGCCCGCCTGATGGCGGGCCGGCAGTGGTTCGAGCAGCGCAACTGGCCGGTGGACGGCTTCGTCGCCCCCGCCTGGCTGCTCGGCCCCGGCGCCTGGCGTGCGCTCCGCGTGACGCCCTTCCGCTATACGACCACGGCGACGCACTTCCACCTGTTGCAGCCCGACCTTGCCATGCGCATGCCGGTGATCACCTACAGCACGCGCAGCGCGCTGCGCCGGACAGCGTCGCTGGTCTGGCAGGGCCAGCGCCGGCTGCCGGCGGCGCAACCTGTGCAGCTCGCGCTGCACCCGGCCGACGCGCAGTACCCGGCCGTGCTCGGCCAGGCGCAACGCCTGCTCGACACGCTGCTTCGCACCCGGCTGGCGATGACGCTGCAGGACTACGCGAGCACGCTCGAACAGCTGCTCGGACCGACGCAGGCTGCACGCCCGCGCTCGGCACCGGCGCTGCGGACGGCGGAAAGCAGGACAGCGACGCGACGGCGCTGATCAGCCGGGCAGCAGCCACAGCGATGTGAGCGCGAGCGCGGCGCCGAGCACCGCCCCGGCCAGCACGTCGCTCGGGTAATGCAGTCCGAGCATGACGCGCACCAGTGCAGTCAGCACAGCGAAGGCGAGCAGCCCGAGGCCCAGCGCCGGCAGGTGATGCAGCGCGACCAGCGCGAACGACGTGGCGTGCAGCGTATGCCCGGACGGAAAACCGAACTCGTCGAGCGGCGACATGCACAGGCGCAGGCCGTGCAGCGACACGCAGGGCCGGCGACGCGCAGTACGTCGCTTGAGCAGGCCGTAGATCAGCAGACCGGTCGCACCGACCACCAGCAGGTGCAGCGCGCAGCGGATGCCGGCGCCGCCCGGCAGCACGGCGAGCAGTGCGATCAGCAGCAGCCAGGCCTCGCCATCGCCGAGCCGGCTGATCGCCCGTGCGGCGATCAGGCAGGGTCGGTGGTCGAGCAGCCGGTTGAGCCGCTGCACACAGCTGGCATCGAAGGCCGCGACCGGGTGCGGCCGCTCAATGGGCGGTCGTTTAATGGGCGGCCGCGACACCGAGCGCGGCTTTCGGTTGCGCGGCGCAGGCATGCAGGTGCGCCTCGAAACGGTTGAGCACCACCGGCCAGGTCAGGCCCTCCGCGGTTTCGCGCGCAGCGCGGCCGAGATGACGGCGGCGATCCGGCTGCCGGGCCAGCCGGCGGGCGGCGTGGATGAAGGCCGCGGCGGCGCGCAGTTCGTCGCCCTCGCAGGCGGGCACGAGGAGACAGGCGTCCACGCCGTCGGTCATGTGCTCGCGCGCGGCGGCCAGATCGAAAGCGACGATGGCCAGGCCGCTGGCCATCGCCTCCAGCAGGACGTTGCCGAAGGTTTCGCTGACGCTGGGAAAAAGGAAGATGTCGGCCGACGCGTAGTGCGCAGCAAGTTCACTTCCGTGCAGCACACCGGTAAAAATTTCACCGGGCCGACCGTCGTCCAGGCGCCGCCGCGCCGGCCCGTCGCCGACCCACACGAGGCGCGCGTCCGGCTGCTCACCGCGGATGGCGTCGAAGGCGGCGCGCACCAGTTCCAGGTTCTTTTCCGGGGCCAGCCGGCCGACATACAGAAAGACCGGATCGTGCGGCTTCGCCCCCCAGCCGGTGCGCAGCTCCAGGCTGCGCATCTGCGGGTTGAACAGCCGGGTGTCGACGCCCCGCCCCACGCGGACCAAGCGGCGGTAGCCCTGCCGCTTCATCTGCATTTCGAGTGCGGCGGTCGGCACGAAGGTCAGATCAGTGCGATTGTGGAAGGCGCGCAGCGCCGCCCGCACCGGAGCCGACAGCAGGCCCAGGCCGTAATGGTTGCTGTAGGTGTCGAAATGCGTGCGGTAATCACTGGTGACCGGTACGCCGAGTTGGCGGGCGGCCAGCAGGGCCGACCAGCCGAGCGGACCTTCGGTCACGATGTGCACGACGTCCGGTCTGTCCTCCCGCCACGCCCGCAACAGCCGGCGCCAGGCCGGCAGTCCGAAACGCAGGCCCGGATAGCGCGGCAGCGGCAGGCCGCGCACCAGCAGGTCGCCCTCGTTGGCGGCTTCGTCCTGCTGCCGCGGGCGGACCAGGCGAACCCGGTGGCGTGCACTGCGCAGATGCCGCACGACGCGGGTGATCGACAGCGCGACGCCATTGACCTCCGGCGGATAGGTATCGGTGACGATCACGATCTCCAGGTTCTTCTTCATCGCGGAGCCCCGGCACAGGTTAGGCGAACGTGCAGCGCGTGCAATCGGCGTTCCCGCGGCGCAGCCCCCCCGCCGGCCACCCCGGCATGTCGATTGCTGAAGCTGGGCGACTCCACTCCATCGTCAGCCGTGAACGCCGAGCGCCCCTTCCTCACCACCCCGCCGCGCCCGCACGACGACGTGCTGCCGGACAAGGTCCCGCCGACGCCGGTCGGCCAGGACAGCGTCTGCGTGCCCGGTCGCAACTGTTTCGCACGTGGCCGCGCCGACCGTCTGGCGCTGCTGATAGACGGCGAAGCCTATTTCCGCACCTTCATGCAGGCGGCCGAACGGGCGCAGCGTTCGATCACTCTGCTCGCCTGGGACTTCGACAGCCGCACCCGGCTGCATTTCGACCCGCCGGTGCCGGGCGCACCGCCAGCGCGGCTGGGCGAGTTCCTGAACTGGCTGGCGCGACGGCGTCACCGCCTGATGGTGCGCATCCTCGACTGGGACTATCCGATGGTGTTCGGCACCGACCGCGAACTGCCGCCCCGTCTCGGGCTCGGCTGGAAGCCGCACCGGCGCGTGCACTTCTGCTACGACAACACGCATCCGCTCAGCGCCTCGCACCACCAGAAGATCGTCGTCATCGACGACGCGCTCGCCTTCGTCGGCGGCTTCGATCTGACCGTCCGCCGCTGGGACACACCCGCCCACCGTCCGGACGACAGCCGCCGCGAATGCGCCGACAAGGCCTATCCGCCCTTTCACGACCTGATGCTGATGTTCGACGGCGAGGCCGCGCGCGCGATCGGCGACGTGGCACGCGAGCGCTGGCTGGCCGCCACCGGCCACGACATCCCGCAGGCGGGCGACGTCGGCGACCCGTGGCCGGATGAGGTGCGGCCCGAACTGACCGACATCGACGTGGCGCTGGCGCGCACGCTGCCGCCGCAGGCGGACGCGCCGCCGATCAAGGAGGTCGAACAGCTCTTCCTCGACATGATCGCCAGCGCGCGCGAACGCATCTACATCGAAAACCAGTACTTCACGGCGGGCAGTGTCGGCGAGGCGCTGGCGGCGCGGCTGGCCGAGCCGGACGGGCCGGAAGTCATTGTCGTGGTCCGCCTGTTCAGCCACGGCTGGCTGGAGGAACACACGATGCACGTGCTGCGCACGCGCCTGGTCGAGCGCCTCAGCGCCGCCGACCGGCACGGCCGCTTCCGCATCCTCTATCCGCACATCGACGGGCTGGCCGACAAGGTGTGCATAGACC
Organism: Methyloversatilis sp.; assembly: GCF_965284615.1. Taxonomy (GTDB): domain Bacteria; phylum Pseudomonadota; class Gammaproteobacteria; order Burkholderiales; family Rhodocyclaceae; genus Methyloversatilis. The sequence goes on along the minus strand of NZ_OZ260098.1, from coordinate 1,563,847 downwards.
TGCATTCCAAGCTGATGATCGTCAACGACGACATGCTGCGCGTCGGCTCGGCCAATCTGAGCAACCGCTCGATGGGCATGGACAGCGAGTGCGACGCGGTGATCGAGGCGCGCGGCGACGCGCGGGTGCAGGCCTATATCCGCGACGTGCGCCATCGTCTGCTGGCCGAACATCTGGACGTCGAGGTGGCGGCGGTCGTCGCCGCTTTCGAAACGCATGGCGCGCTCGGTCCGGCCATCGAGGCGCTGTCCGGCCGCACGCGCACCTTGCTGCCGCTGAACCGCCAGCCCGACTGGCCAGAGGCCGTGATCGAACTGGCTCGCGTCGGCGACCCGCAACAGCCGATCACGCTCGACCGGCTGGTCGAGGCTTTCAGCCCCGAACTGCAGCTGGGCACGCCGGTAACCCCGGAGGACGATGAGGAGGACGCTACGCCCGCGCAGGCGCCCGCCACCGGGCGGCGTCGCTGGTCGCGCGCCGCCATGGCACGGGTGGCGTTGCCTGGCGCCGTCATGCTGCTGTTGCTCGGTCTGGCGCTGGTGTGGCGCTACACGCCGCTGACCGAGGTCGCCGATGCCGAGCGGGTGACCGGCTGGGCGCGCGCGATGGCCGACAGCAGCTGGGCACCCATGCTCATCCTGCTGGCCTACACGCCGGCCTGTCTGCTCATGTTCCCGCGCCCGCTGATCACGCTCGCGGCGGTGATCGCCTTCGGCCCGGAAAAGGGCTTCGTGTTCGCGCTGTCCGGCATCCTGATCGCCGCCTTCGCGACCTATGCGGTCGGCCTGCTGCTGCCCGAGGCAACGGTGCAGCGCATCGCCGGCCCTCGCCTGCCGCGCATCGCCGAAACGCTGCGCCGGCGCGGCCTGCTCGCCATCACTGCGCTGCGGCTGGTGCCGATCGCCCCGTTCGCCATCGAAGGCGTGGTGGCGGCCGCCATCGGCATACGGCTGGCGCCCTTCCTGCTCGGCACGCTGTTCGGCATGTTGCCGGGAACGCTGGCCACCACCGTCTTCGGCGACCAGCTGGAAGCCGCGCTCGACGACCCGGGCCGCCTCGACTATGGCCTGCTGCTGACGGCGGCGCTCGGCATCGTGCTGCTGTCGCTGTTCGTGCGCCGCTGGCTGGTCAAGGAACACCGCAACGGAGCCGGACAGGCGGCGGAGAGGAGCTGATGGCGACACGCACTCCGGGCCTCGTCAACTGGCGCAATCTGGACAACACCCTCGGGCAGGACTGCCTGCGCATCGCCTCCTACAACATCCACCGTTGCGTCGGCCGCGACGGACGCGCCGACCCTGGGCGCGTCGCCCAGGTCATCCTCGAACTGGGTTGCGATGCGGTCGGCCTGCAGGAGGTAGACAACCTCGCCGACGGCCACCACGAATCGATGCAGCTCGACTATCTGGCACGGGCGACCGGCATGGCGGCCCATGCCGGCCACACCATCGTCCGCCACGAAGGCAGTTTCGGCAACGCGCTGCTGACGCGCCGACCGGTGCTGGCGGTGCAGCGCTACGACCTCAGTTACGGCCGACGCGAGGCGCGCGGTGCGCTGGCCGTCAACCTGCAGGTCGAGGACGAATGCGTGCGCGTCATCGTCACCCACCTCGGGCTGCGCCCGGCCGAACGTCGCTACCAGGTCCGGCGCATGCTGCAGTTGCTGCACGATCTGCCGGCCGACCGGAAGGTGGTCGTACTCGGCGACATCAATGAGTGGCTGCCGCTTGGCCGGCCGCTGCGCTGGCTGCACGGCATGCTCGGTCACTCGCCGGCCGAGCGCTCGTTTCCGTCCGGCCTGCCGGTGTTCGCACTGGATCGCGTGTGGGTGAGGCCGCGCCACACGCTGCTCGCCTTCCAGACTCACCGTTCGCCACTGGCGCGGGTGGCGTCCGATCATCTGCCGGTGAAGGCCATCGTCGCCGCCACCGCACCGCCTGCCAGCGTGCTGCACGAGGGCTGATGCCGCGCGCGCCGCCCGTCCTGCCACATCCGTACGAAGGAGACTGCGATGCCCAAGAGAAACACACCCGAACTGCCGGCCACGCTGCGCCGCTCGCCACCCGAGGCGCAGCGCACCTGGGCGCACACGCTGGCCAGCGCCGAGCGCAGCTACGGCCCGGGCGAGCGCGCCCGCCGCACCGCCTTTGCCTCGCTCAAGCACCGCTTCGAGAAGGTCGGCGACCACTGGGAACCGAAGGATCACGCCGGACCGTCCGACCCGCGCGCCGCGCACGGCAGCGGCGAGAGCTTCGGCGGCGTGGACCTGTACGGGCACACCCGCCAGGAACTGTACGAGCGCGCACGCGAACTGGGCGTGCGCGGCCGCTCGGCGATGACCAAGGTCGAACTGGCGCGCGCCATCGCGACGCGCCAGCGCTGACGCCGGAACGTCGCGTCAGATCTGCAGCATCGGCGAGCCGTCGGGCTGGCGCGCACCGCGTCGTTCGAGCACCTCCTGGCATTCGACGCAGCGCACCGCCGCCGGCTGCAGGCGCAGGCGCGCGAACGGAATCGGCAGCTCGCAATCGACGCAGACACCGGCCAGCCCGGCGTCGATGCGCTCGCGCGCGAACTCGATGTCGCGCAGCGCGCGCACGTCGCGCAACACCGCCACGCTGTCGTTCTCGCGCAGCTGCCCGGCCTCGGCCACGTCGGCCGCGTCGCCGGCCGGCGCTTCGAGACCGGGCGGGCTGGTATCGCGCAGGTTGGCGACGTGCGCGTGGACGTCCGACTTCAACGCGCGTTCGCCCTCGTCGAGCATTTCTGCGAGAGCGGCCACCTGTTCCGGTCTCAATGGGGTCATGTTCGCGTCCTCGTGAAAATTGAAGGGGTGACCCGTCCGGGCCGCGAAGCGCGCAGCAAGCGCGATGCCTTCGCCGGAACCGGGCGCCGTCGCGCGCCTGGCGGAGCTTCTTGCAAGCGGCCTGCACATTTTTCAACGCCGGGCGGGGGCGGCAGCGCGCCGCGGCGGGCACCGCCGTTGCTGGGAAGGTCGTCCCCGACACTGCCGAAGGATCGCGGATGAACCGCCTGCCGTACGAAACACTTCCGCCGACCTCCCTGCTGGCCTCGCGTCGGCAGGCACAGCAGCACCACCGCATCCTTATCGTCGGCGGCGGTGCCGGCGGGCTGGAACTGGCGGCGCGTCTCGGGCGCACGGCAGGACGTCACGGCGAAGCGGAAATCGTGCTGGTGGACGCGGCGGCAACCCATCTGTGGAAGCCGCTGCTGCACGAGATCGCGGCCGGTACCCGCTACCGCCAGCAGCACGAACTGGACTACCGGCAGCAGGCGCGACTGCACGGCTTCCGGTTTCACCAGGGACGCCTGCAGTCGGTCGAGCGCGGCCCGCATCGCATCTGGCTGGCCGCGCTGTGCGACGACGAGGGCATGGAAATTGCGCCGCGCCGGTCAGTCGCCTATGACACGCTGGTGCTGGCCGTAGGCGGCATCGACAACGACTTCGGCACGCCCGGCGCGCGGCGGCACGCGCTGTCACTGAACAGCCCGGACGACGCGGAACACTTCCACCGCCGCCTGATGGCGCTGTGCGCGCGCGCCGACCTCGGCACCGGCCGGCCGGTGCAGGTGGCCATCGTCGGTGGCGGCGCCACCGGCGTCGAACTGGCGGCCGAACTGTGCACCGCGGCCCCGGACATCGCCGCCTACGGTCTGCGCCTGCAGAAGCTGGCCCAGCCGCTGCAGCTGACGTTGGTCGAAGCCGGGCCGCGCCTGCTCGCGGCCTTGCCGGAGGGGGTGGCCGAGCGGGCGCGGCAGGATCTGGAACATCGCGGCGTCACGCTGCGCCTCGGTCAGCAGGTGGCCGAGGTGCGCCGCGACGCCTTGCTGCTGCGCGATGGCTCGCGGATCGACGCCGACCTGGTGGTCTGGGCTGCCGGCGTGCAGGGCGCCGAGGTGCTGGCGCAGACCGATGGACTGGACCTCACGCCGCAGCGGCAGCTGAAGGTCGGACCGACCTTGCAGACCCTGCGCGACGAAGACGTGTTTGCGCTGGGGGACTGCGCCAGCTGCCGCCCCGATCCGGACGCGCCGCCGGTGCCGCCGAAAGCGCAGGTGGCACACCAGCAGGCGGCGCTGCTCGCCGAGTCGCTGCAGCGACGGCTGCGCGGCGAGTCGCTGCCCGACTTTCATTACCGCGAACGCGGCAATCTGGTGACGCTCGGACGCGATCACGCGGTGGGCGCGCTGAACGCCGGCGGCGGCAGCACGATACTCGGCGGCGCCGCTGCCCGCTTCGGCTACTGGCTGCTGCATCGCCGCCACCTCGCCGTTCTGCTCGGACCGCTGCGCACGGCGGCGCTCACCCTCGGCGAGTGCTTGAGCCGACGCGCCCGACCGCGGGTCAAGCTGCACTGATGCGGCAAACGGGGGCACACCGCTTGCTGACCCTCGTTCACCTGACTCGACGGGAGTGTCCAATGCCTGCCACGCGATCCGGTCCTTGCACGCTTTTCCTTCTGTGCGCTGCGATGACGTTCGGCGACACGCCGCAGACCGCGCTGCCGCAGTCCACCATCCCCGGCGACGCAGCCGCTGCGCGCAGCATGCCCTGCCTGCGCGAAGGCGCGGTCGGCGCCACCGCGAGCGCCATCATCAGTGCCGACGCTGTGTCGCCGACGGTCGCCGGCGGCGGTGTTGACGAAGCACGCTCCCGCGAGGCGCTGGCGCACGCGCCGCAGTCGGTTCATGCATTGCGGATGATCGGCGTCTGCAGCGAGCTGCGGCCTGCCATGCCGGTCGGTGCCGACCGTCGTATCCGGACCGAACGCGCACGGCGGCTGAGCGCATGAGGGCGAAGCGGCTGCCGGGGCGGCGCCAGCTACCGTGCCGCGCAGCGGACCTCGCGGAGCGGCACGCGCCGGACCCGCTCCTGAAACGACCGGTGCTGCTGGGCGTCGCGCTGATCGCCGCGGCGCTGTTGATCGAGAACCTCGCGAACGTGCTGCTGCTCATCTTTGCCGGTGTGCTGTCCGGCATCTTCCTGCATGGTCTGTCGGCGCTGCTCGGTCGGCACAGCGGGCTGCCCTACCCGCTTGCGCTGACCGTGGTACTGCTGTCGATACTGACGCTGCTCGGCCTCGGTTTCGCTCTGCTCGGCGCTGAGGCGGCGACCCAGATCGATCAGCTCGGACCGCGGCTGCAGGAGGCGTGGGAACAAACGCGCGCCCGCTTCAAGCTCTATGACTGGAGTCGCGTGCTGCTGTCCGAGAAGAACCTGCGCACGCTGGTACCCGATCGCGAACTGTGGCTGCCCGGTCTGCGCGGACTGTTCTCGAACACGATAGGCATCGTCGCCGGCTTCTTCGTCGTGCTGTTCATGGGCCTCTACGGCGCGGCCACGCCGCAGGTGTACCGCCGCGGCCTGCTGCACCTGCTGCCGGCCGCACGCCGGCGCCAGGCCGCCGAGCGCATCGACCTGCTGGTCGATGCGCTGCGCAGCTGGCTGCTGGGCACCTTCCTGAAGATGTCGCTGGTCGGCGTGACGGTGAGCATCGGCCTGTGGCTGCTCGACATGCCGCTGGCGCTGGCGCTCGGTCTGATCGCCTTCGCACTCGACTTCGTCCCCTATATCGGCCCTGCTCTGGCGGCCTGCCCGGCGCTGATCGTCGCGCTCGCGGTCAGCCCGTCCACCGCGCTGTCTGTGGCACTGCTCTATGTCGCGGTGCAGGCGGCGGAGAACTACCTGCTGTCGCCGCTGATCGACTTCCGCAGCGTGCATCTGCCGCCGGTGGCGACCATCTCGGCGCAACTGGTGTTCGGCGCGCTGTTCGGCGCACTCGGTGTGCTGTTCGCCACGCCGCTGGCCGCCTCCCTGCTCGTCATCGTGCGTGGCAGCGAAGCCCCCGCCGGGGCCGGCAGATGAGCGGAGCGCGTGTCGGCCGCCGCTACCGACGCGCGGCGCTGCTGGTCGCGGCCCTGGGGTCGCTGCTTGCCCTTTACGCCGCACTGCTCGCACTGTGGCTGCCGGCGCAGGTCGAGCGCCGCCTGCCTGAAGTGCTGCAGCAACACGGCATGGCGCTGCGCATCGGCCAGCTGTCCATCCACCCTTTCCGTCTCACGCTCGAAGCACGCGATGCTGCGCTGTCGTCGGCCGCAGCCGGCATCACCGCCGACATCGGCCGGGTCCGCGCCGAACTCGCCTGGCACAGCCTGTTCGCGCGGCGCTGGCAGATATCGCAACTGACTCTGGATGACGTTGACATCCGCGTCGAACGGGCGCCGGCTGCCGCCCCGGGGAACACGGCGACGAAGGCGCGGAACGCAGGCGTGACCCCGCGTCTGCCACCGGTGGACATCGCACGCGCGACGCTGACGCTCCGCTCGCTCAGCGTGCGCGCCGGCCCGCTCACCGAAACGCTGGTGCTGCGCGACGCGCGTGCGGAACTGGCGGACCTGTCCACAACGGTCGGCGCCGCACCGGCGCGCTTCCGCGTGCACGCGCCGCTGCCCGACGACGGTCTGCTCGAACTCGACGGCGAGTTCGGACTGGCGGCGCTGGCCAGCCAGGGCAGGATGCGGCTGAGCAGCGCGCACGCGGGCTTCTGGTGGCAACGACTGTTGCCCGCCTCGTCGGCGCGCGTCACCGGCGGGCTGCTCGACGCGCGCGCCCACTACAGCATCGACTTCAGCGCCCCGCTGCGCCAGACGCTGGTGTTCGAAGCGCTGCAGATGGAGGCGCGCGCGTTCGAACTGATGCCGGTCGATGGCGGCGCGCCGCTACTCGCCGTCGAGCGCCTGTCGGTCGCCGGCGGACGATACCTTGCGGGCGCTCGTCGCCTGCACCTTGACGGCGTGCGGCTGCAGTCCGGACAGCTCAACGTCCTCCGCGACGCCGCCGGGCGGCTCAACTGGAGCGGGCTGGCCGGCCCCACGAGGGCGGCGGACGCGCCATCGTGGCGCATCGAACTGGCTGACACGTCGGCCGAACGGCTGGCGCTGCGCTACGAGGACCTCAGACTGCCGCTGCGCGTCGGTGCCGATCACCTGACTGGCCAGCTGCAACTGAACATCGCCACCTCGCCGGCCGCGATATCGGCCAGCGCGATCGATGCGGTGCTCGCCGGCGCCCGCCTGCAGGCGGCCGACGCCGCGCCCGTCGGCGCGTCGGCGCTGGCACTTCAGGGCGCCCACCTCGACAGTGCGGCGCGCCGCCTGTCCGCTCGCCGCGTCAACATCGACGGCCTGCTGCTGCAGGTCGAGCTCGACGCCCACGGACGGCCTGTTCTGGTGCCGTCTCCCGGCACCGGCGGCGGCCGGTCGCCCGCCACCGGCCGCCGCGCCGGCTGGGACTACCGCATCGACGAACTGGCGCTGAACGCACTGACGCTGCAGCTGGCCGAAGCGCAGCGCAAGACGACGCTGATCACGCTGAAGGGCCAGGCAACGGTAAGCGGTCTGGCGCGCGGCGCCGACACACCGGTGTCCTACAGCGCCGACCTGCGTGCCGGCGAAGGCCGGCTGCGCGTTGACGGCAAGGCACGGCAGGACGGCAGCGGCGCCAGCGCGCGACTGCGCATTGATGCGCTGCCGCTGGACAGCATGACGCCGCTGCTGCGCGGCATCTCTCCGCTCGACCTGTCGGCACGGCGACTCGACGCCGACCTGCGACTGCGGCACGGCGGCCGACCGGCGCTGCGCGTTGACGGCCAGGCGGCCCTCGCCGGTCTGCACCTGAAGGATCCGGACAGCGGCGAAACCCTGCTGAAGGCGGCCGGCGTGCGGACTCAAGGTCGCCTGGAGCGGCAGCCGAGCGCCATCCACCTCACCCGTCTCACGCTCGAAGACGCGCAGGGACGGATCGCCATCGACGAATCGCGCCAGCTCAACCTGAGCCAGGTGCGCCTGACCAAGACATCCGCTCGTGGTGGGCCGTCGGGCGCATCGCCGGCGCGGCTGCCGGTGCGCATCGAGCGCCTCGACATCGTTCGCGGCACGCTCGACTTTTCCGACGACAGCCTGGTGCTGCCCTTCTCCGCCCGCGTGACCGACGTGAATGCGCGCCTGCTCGGCGTCAACAACCGGCCCGACGGCGAGGCCACGGTCGAGGCGCACGGCCGCATCCAGCCGAACGGCGAAGCCCGCGCGCAAGGGCGCGTGCGACCTGCGGCGCTGGCCGACATGACCGACCTGCACGTGCGCTTCGACAACATCGACATGCCGCTGCTGTCGCCCTATAGCGCCACTTTCGCCGGCCGCAAGATCGCCTCCGGCAAGCTCTGGCTCGATCTTCGTTACCGCATCCGCGATCGCGAACTGGACGGACTGAACGTCGTGACGCTGCAGGACGTGACGCTGGGCGACCGCGTGCGCGCCGGCGGACTCAAGGACAGCGGCCTCGAACTGGCACTGGCGCTGCTGAAGGACCGCGACGGCCAGGCGCGGGTCGAGGTGCCGGTGCGCGGCAAGGTCAACGACGCGCACTTCCTTTACCGGGGCGTTGTAGCGGACGCCATCGACAACACGGTCAAACGCATCGTCGGCGCGCCCTTCCGCCTGCTCGGCCGCTTGCTCGGCGGCGAGGACGAACTGTCTGGCGCGATCGATTTCGACCCCGGCAGCAGCCGTCTGACGGCCGGCGAGCGGGAAAAGCTCGACCGCCTGGCCGACGCGCTGGCGCAGCGGCCAGGCGTCGGCGTGCGCCTGCGCCCTGCCTATGACGAAGAGCTCGACGGACAGGTCCTGCGCGAAGCCGCGCTGCGCAGCGAAGTGGCGCAGCTCGCCGGCGTAGCGGACGACGGCGGGCTGCTCGACTTCGGCGACCCGGCGGTGCAGGAGGCGGTGGCCCGCCTGCACGCCGCGCGCATGCCTCACGCCACGCCCGCAGACCATGGCGACGGTGCCGCTGCGCGGTACCGCGCGCTGTTCGTGCACCTGGCCGACCAGCGGCAGGCGCCGCCCGACGCGGTCGCCGCACTGGCGCAGCAGCGCGCCGACGCAGTGCGCCAGCAACTGGACCTCCGCGGACTGGACGCCGCGCGCGTTGACATCGCCGCGCCGGTCGAGGCGCGCGACGCACGCACCCGCGTGGACGTCGAACTGCAGGGTATCGACGCACCGCCGGCGCCCTGACCGGCGTTCATCCGCGCAGCGGCGCCTGCCGCATCGCGAACCAGCGCAGCGCTATCCAGGCGCCGGCCGCGAGATAGAACAGTCCGCCCGGCCCCCACATCAGCAGTCCGGCCAGCTGCTGGTCTTCGGTACTGCCTCGTCCGTACAGCGGAAAGGGGGCCAGCGTGAGCAGCGCCCCCAGCAATCCGGTGTGCATCAGCGTTACCGCCACGGCGACGAGTGCCGCGCCGCGCGCCGGCGGGTAGGCGTGCAGCGTCGCCGCCCAGAACAGCGCTGCGGTGACCAGAAAGCTCGCGTGCTCGAACAGGTGCCACCACGGATCGGCCAGCGCCAGCCGGTACGGCCCGGGCGCGTGCCAGAACCATAGGGTGACACCGTGCACCACTGCCCAGGCCGCCGGCGCGTGACCGGTGCGCGCGAGCAGCCGCCACAGGCCGGTGGCGCGGCCAAACGCCAGCGCGCGGAACTGCGGCAGCGGGTTGGCCAGCACCCACAGCGGCGCCGCGACCAGCATGAAGCACATGTGCTGCGTCATGTGCAGCGCCGCGCTGTCGGCGGCGAGCCGATCGAGCGGACCAAAGGCGGTCAGCAGCACGGTGAGCTGCCCGGCGTGAAAGCAGGCGGCGGCGCGCGGCGACGCACGCCGCCGTCGCACACCGGCCAGATAGGCGAGCCAGATGGCCGCCAGCACCAGCGCGCCGACCGCTTCGGTCGCCGCGCCGGCCGCGCCGCGGGCGGCCTCGGCATGCGCCAGTGCTGCTGGCGACCACATCGCCGCGAGCCGTGCCGAGGTCAGGCAGCGCACGGCGTCACTCCGAACAGCGGTGCGGCGATCACCAGCATGGTGACGGCCGCCACCCCATGCAGCCCACCGGCCAGCCCCGCCGTGAAGCGCAACGCCGGCGCAAGCGCCGCGTCGCGCGCGCGCCGGTGACACAGCGCGGCCAGCGCGGCTGAAGCCAGAATTGCGCACGCGGTCAGCCCAAGCAGCGTCAGGCGCACACCGCCCTCCTCGACCTGACGCTCGCACAGAAGGCCATGCAAGGCATACAGCGCGACGAACCAACCGCCCCAGAGCAAGGGCCCGAGCGCCACCTGATATGCCGCGCGGCCGACCATCACGCGCCGCCCCAGGCTTGCGGAAACGGCACCAGCGCCACCCAGGCCAAACACAATGCAAGCGCGTTGTAGCCGCACAGCAGTCCGGCGACGCGCGGCTCGTAGGGCGCATGCACGCCGATCCGCCCGCAGCGCACCCGTGCCACCTGCAGCGCGAGCACGACGGTCGCCAGCAGCAGGTGGACCAGATTGCAGCCGAGCACCACCGCCGCCGCCGCGTCGCGCGCATCGACGGTGGGCGCCAGTCCGGCCTGGCTCCAGCCGACGGTCAGCGCGACAGCCGCCAGCAGGCACAGCAGCGCCGACGCCAGCACACCGGCGAACAGATGCCTGCCTTCGCCCCGCCGCAGGCGACGCGCCGACCCGCGCAGCGCAAGCGCAGCAAAGGTCGCGCTCGCCGCGGCGGCCAGCAGCAGCAGCGAGGCCGGCGAGCCGCTCGCCCACAGGCCGCTGTTGCGGCACAACAGCGCGACCGCCGACGGCGGCACCACCCACAGGTAGAACCAGCCGAACAGCAGCGACATGTAGAGCGCGCCGTCGGCGACCAGCGTCAGCCCCATGCCTCGCAGCCCCGGACCCTCGGCGGCCACCGGATGCAGGGGGAGCCGGGCCGGCACGGCGTCGTCCGGCAAGGGGGGCACGCCGTTCTGCCAGGACCAGCGGAACAGCAGGCAGAGCGCGGCCACCGTCGCGATAGCGGCAGCGACATAGGCCTTCGTCAGCAGCGCGATGCAGACGACAGCGATGACGGCGGCGGCGGCGAACGGCAACCAGGTGTTGCCGGGCAGCACGATGACGCTGCGCGCCTCGCCGCTGACCGGATCGCAGCCCTGCGTTTCGCGCCGCCCGCCCGGCGCGCCGGGCAGCAGTCCGTCGCCGCGCTGCAGGCGGTCCGCCAGATCCGGCTCATCCCACAGTGGATGACGGCTGTTCACTGTCGGCAGGCTGACGAAGTTGTACGCCGACGCCGGCGTCGGCATCGCCCATTCGAGCGTATCCGCACCCCACGGGTCGCGCGGCGCGGGCGGACCGTAGCGCGCGTGCAGCAGCAGGTCGGCGAGCACGCAGACGACGCCGCCAGCCATCACGAAAGCGCCCACCGAAGACAGCAGGTTGGGCAGATCCCACCCGAGGTCGGGCGCATAGGTGTGTACGCGCCGCGGCATGCCCAGCAGGCCGGTCCAGTGCATCACCAGAAAGCCGAGATTGAAACCGGTGAATACCAGCCAGAAGCCCCAGCGGCCGAGCGCGAGCGAGGGCATGCGGCCGGAGAAGTGAGGCAGCCAGTAGTAGAGGCCGGCGATCAACGGAAACAGCATGCCGCCGACCAGCACGTAGTGCAGATGAGCGACCACGAAATGGGTGTCATGCACCTGCAGGTCGAAGGGCACCAGTGCCAGCATGACGCCGGTCAGCCCACCGGCGACGAAGATGAACAGGAAGCCGCCCAGCCACAGCATCGGCACATTGGCCACCGGCCGGCCGCGCCACAACGTGGCCAGCCAGGAGAACACCTGCACCCCGGTGGGCACCGCCACCAGCATGCTGGACGCCGAGAAGAAGGCCTGCGACAGCAGCGGCATGCCGACCGCGAACATGTGATGCACCCACAGCCCGAAGCTGATGAAGCCGGTGCTGATGACGGCGATCACGACGGCGCGGTAGCCGACCGGCGGATGCCGCGCGAACACCGGCACCAGCGTCAACACGATGCCGGCCGCCGGCAGGAAGATGATGTAGACCTCGGGGTGACCGAACAGCCAGAACAGGTGCTGCCACAGCACCGGGTCACCGCCGCGCGTCGGGTCGAAGAAGGGCAGCCCCGCCGCCCGCTCCAGTTCCAGCAGTATCGAGCCGAGGATGAGCGGCGGAAAGCCGGCAATGATCATCAGCGCCATGACCAGGATGTACCAGGCGAACAGCGGCATGCGGTCGAGGCTCATGCCAGGCGCCCGGGCGTACAGGATGGACACCGCCAGCTCGACGCCGGCCGACACCGCCGATATCTCGACGAAGGTGATGCCGATCAGCCACACATCAGTATTTGGCCCGGGACTGTAGTGCGCCCCGGTCAGTGGCGGGTACATGAACCAGCCACCGTCGGGCGCGGCGCCGAGGAAGAGGCTGGAAATCAGGATCAGGCCGCCGAACAGGTAGCACCAGTAGCCGAAGGCGGACAGGCGGGGAAACACGAGGTCGCGTGCGCCCAGCATCTTGGGCAGCAGATAGACCGCCAGCCCTTCCATCACCGGCGTGGCGAACAGGAACATCATGACGCTGCCGTGCAGCGTGAACACCTGCGCGTACACATCGGGCGGCATGAATACGCGGCCGGGCAGCGCCAGCTGGGCGCGTATCAGCATGGCCAGCAGGCCGCCGAACAGGAAGAAGCCCATGCCGGTGTACATGAAGCGCAGGCCGAGTGCGCCGTGACTGACCGTAACCGGTGCCCGCCAGCCGCGTCCGTTCGCCCAGCCCGCTTCGAGTTCCGCGTGCAGGCTTTCAGCCGGAGTCGCGCCGCTCACGGCGCCGGCGCCTTCATCCATGCGGCGAACGCCTGAGGCGACAACACCTGTACGCGCAACCTCATGAATGCATGATCGATGCCGCAGTACTCGGCACACTGACCGAGGTACTCGCCCGGCTCGTCGGCGCGCAGACGCAGCCGGTGGACGCGACCGGGCACCGCGTCCATCTTGCCGCCGAGACGGGGAATCCAGAACGAGTGGATCACGTCGGCACTGGCGAGCCGGATGTTGACCACCTCGCCCGCCGGCAGATAGAGCGTGTTGACCAGCCGATATCCGCTGTCCGGGTAATGCACATCCCACTGCCATTGCCGCGCGGTCACCTCTACCGTCAGCGCCGGTGGGTCGGTGTCGGCGTAGGCCATGCGCTGGCCGGCGGGAATGCCCCAGACAAGCAGCGCCGCGATGCTGGCGCCCGGCAGCAGCACGCCGCCGAACAGCAGCCAGCGCAGGCCCGAAGATTGCTGTCCGGACGGGGAGACCGTCGGCCGACGGCGGCTGGCGCGGAGCCAAAGCCCGCACACCAGCGCCCACACCGGCACCGCGACGAGCAGCATCCACCACCACAACAGGGCCGCTTCGCGCGCCGCCGGTGCCGCCGGGTCGAGGACCGACAGCGGCCCCTCGACCGCTGCGGCGACCGCGGGCACCAGGCCGGCGCAGATCAGCGATTTCCGCCCGAGCACGAGGACGACCCGATGAGCAGACCGCTTCCGCCCGCACCACCGATAGACACGCGCCACCACACGCCGGACGCGACCCTGCCGGATGGCTCGCCGGACCGCCTTCCGCCCGAATCGCCGGAACCGATACACAGCCGCGCCGCCCTCGGCAAACACCCGCTGCATCCGATGCTCATCCACCTTCCGGTGGCCGCCCTGCTCGCGCTGGTGGCGACCGACCTCGCCTGGCTGTACACGCGCGACCCGTTCTGGATGCGCGCCGGCATCTGGCTGGCAGGTGTCGGCGCCGGCGGCGGCTGGCTGGCCAGCGCGGTCGGGCTGTTCGATCTGCTGGCGGTGCGACGCATCCGCGAGAAGATCAGCGCCTGGGCGCACGCGCTGGCCGCCGTCATGCTGCTGTCTCTGGCCACCTACAACTGGCTGCTGCGCTTCGCCGGCGAACATGCGCGACAGCCCGAGACGGCGCTGGCGCTGTCGTTCGGCAGCGCGGTGGCAACCGGTCTCGCTGCCTGGCTCGGCGGACGACTGGTGTACGAGCACGGGGTCGGCGTCGTACACCCGGTCGCGCCGGCCGAAGATCATTGAAGGAACGGCAGCAGCACCGGACATCGCCTGATCTCAGACCGGCTTGGCGAGCGCCAGCCAGAAGGTGGCGCCGACCAGCAGCACGGTGAGCACGCCGACGGCCGAGGCATAGCGCCCGGAAGGCGGTGCAACCTGCTCTGCGCGCAGGATCATCAGGCCGGACACCAGATGACAGAGCACGACGCCGGCCACCAGGCAGAGCTTGAGCACCAGCCACGGCGCGACGATCTTGTCGGCGACGAAGAGCGCGGTGCCGCTCATGATGGCGAGCAGCGCTGCCGGCGTCGCGCCCGCGACGAACACAAGGCGTGCGAAACGCAGGTGCAGCAGCGCCCCGTCTCGTCCGGCCAGCCCATGCAGCAGCGCCGGCAGGTAGAGCAGCACGCCGATCCAGCAGATCAATGCGCCCAGGTGGACAGCCTTCAGCAGCAGCACGCGCCCTCTCCTTGTCGGCGGGCGAGCGAAGCCGCCGGCCGATAGCGATCCGGCGTCCGGTCAGGGAGCAGGCTTGATGCGGATGTCGTTCTTCACACCGGTCACGCCGGGCACGCTGCGTGCGCGTTCGACCGCGCGCGCCGCTTCCGCCTCGGACGACACGAAACCGCTCAGCTGGACCACGCCGCGATAGGTCTCGACCGATACTTCCCGCGCCTTGACCTGGTCGTCCTCGATCAGTCGCGCCTTCACCCGCGTACTGATGGTCGCGTCGTCGATGTACTCACCGGTTGACTTCTGCGTTCCCGATGCGGCGCAGCCACCCAGGGCGACCAGCAGTGCGGCGACGGCCAGCAGGTTTTGTCCGTTCTTCTTCATCGTGAAAATCCTCAGGTTGGGAAAACTGCAGGGTCATGAAGACGGCGTGGTCGGCCGCAATGCGTTGATCACGACGCGCACGCCGTCAACCTTGCGCACGACGCTGTCGGCGCGCGTGATCTGTTCAGCCGGCACGACGCCATTCAGCTTCACTTCGCCCTCACGCACGGTGACGATCATCGAATCGGTGTGCAGGCTGCTGTCCTGGCGCAGCGCCTCGACGACGCGCGTCTTCAGCACGCCATCAGCGGGCGCCGGCACCGCCTCGGCGGTGGCTGGCCGCGAAGGTTCGAGCACGGCGGCGTTGTCGGCCGGCGGTGCTTCGGGTCGCTCGCCGCAGCCGGCGAACGCCAGCGCCGCAAGGACCGGGGCAAGAATGGAAAGGACCTTCATTCGTAATCTCCTCTACTGCAGGACGCCGAACACCAGCGAAACGACGAAGAGGATCAGGAAGATGTAGACCAGCAGACGGGCGATTCCCGCCGCACCTGAGGCAATGCCGCCGAAGCCGAACAGGCCGGCGACGATCGCAATCACCAGGAAAATGGCTGCGTAATAAAGCATGATCACTCCGTTCCGCTGTCGGCTCGCGCCTGGGCCTTCCGCTGAGCAATCGGCATACCTGCGGGGCGGCGCGCGCCCGGGCGAACGCGGTCGCCGCGGGCGTCGGGGCGGTGAAAAACTTGCGCGCCGGTGTAAGCCTTACCGGCGCGCCGGCTCAGTGGTGGGCAGGCGCCCGCCGGCCACCCGACTGCTGCGGCGTCGAGATGCCGCACACCATTTCGCCGGCCGCCCCCGCGCCCTCGCAGTTCGCGATGTCGGCCAGCGCGACAATGCCGACCAGCCGCTTGTCCCGACTCAGGACCACCAGCCGGTGCAGCTGGATGTCGCCCATGTTCTGCGCGACGTGCGACACGTCCTCGTCGTCGAAGCAGTACTTCACCTCCTTGCTCATGACCTGACCGACCTGGGTGTTGGCCGCCTTGCCGGCGGCGACCGCCCGGATCGCGATGTCGCGGTCGGTGATCATGCCGACCAGCCGTCCGTTGTCGCCCACCGGAAGCGAACCGACATTGCACTCCGCCATCATTCGCGCCGCGTCCTGGATGCTCTGGTGCGAATCCACCAGCTTCACGTCGCTCGTCATCGCTTCACGCACTTGCATGTCCTGTCTCCTTCAGTGAATGGGTTCACGCAGTTCCTTGCCTGCACGTCCTCCGGCCTGCAAGCACGATGCCCGGCACCGCCAGGGCACGCCGCTTGCGCATACGCCGGTTCATTCCACGGAGGACACGACGATGAGAGAGCCAGCGCCCGACGACGTCCGCATCGCCCGCTACGCACACCAGCCCGATCCGACGCCACCTCTGCCGGGGGAACCTCCACCCGGCCAGCCGCCGCAACCGCCACAGCCGGTTCCCGACCCGAACCCGGTGATCGATCCGCTACCCGGCAACAGTCCGGTGCGCGAACCGTTGCCGACGCCCGAACCGGAGCGCGTCGTCGTCATCGCCCGCGGCCCGCTCTTCCTGCGGTCGCTTGATGTTGACCTGCCGACGGGGGGCTCTGCATGACGGGCCGCATCGTGCTGAAGCCGGTTGCCGAGCAGGTGATCGTGGTGACTGGCGGCTCCAGCGGCATCGGCCTGGCGACCGCGCGGATGGCGGCGCAGCGCGGGGCCCGGGTGGTGATCGCTGCACGCGATGGCGCCGCGCTCGACGCGATTGCCGACAAGTTCCGCGAGGTCGGCCACTCGGTGACACCGGTCATCGCCGACGTCGGACATCTGGACGACGTGCGCCGCATCGCCCGCGCGGCGATCGATGCGCATGGTGGTTTCGACACCTGGATCAACAACGCCGGCGTATCGATATTCGGCGGGCACGCCGACGTGCCGCTGGCCGACATGCGCCGACTGTTCGAGACGAACTTCTGGGGTGTCGTGCATGGCTGCGTCGTCGCGCTCGAGACGCTGAAGGCGCGCGGCGGTGCGCTGATCAATGTCGGCAGCGAGGCGAGCGACGTCGGCCTGCCACTGCAGGCGGCATACGCCGCATCGAAGCATGCGGTGCGCGGCTACACCGATTCGCTGCGCGCCGAACTCGAGGCCGCGAGCGCGCCGGTGTCGCTCACCCTGGTCAAGCCGGCCTCGGTCGATACGCCGCTGCCGCGTCACGCGGCGAACTTCATGGACGTCGAGCCGCAACTGCCTGGGCCGGTGTACGCACCGGACGTGGTGGCCGAAGCGCTGCTGTACGCGGCCACGCAGCCACGCCGCGACATCTACGTCGGCGCGCCGGCGCGTCTGCTGTCTGCCGGCAGCTTCATGCTGCCCCGCGCCGCCGACCGCTACGCCGCGCGCGTCCTGCTGCGCCAGCAGCGCAGCGGCCAGGTCGCAGCCGCTCACCGTCGTGGCGCGCTGCACGCGCCCTGCGGCGACGATGGCGACGAACGCGGAGGAGGACAGGGACGGGTGCGCGAGTACAGCTTCTATACGCTGCTGTCGAGGCGTGGCGGCCGCTGAGGCGCGGGCCGCCGCCAGGACCCCTTGCAAGGTTCAGGCAACCCAGTAGGGGCGACATCCGAAGAACTCGTGCAGTTGCTGCACCCAGTCGCCGTCGGCGTCCGGGACGCGCCCGTTGTCCAGCGCCGGCGCCATGCCGAGCGTGTCGGCTGTGTACGGCAGATGCAGCGGCCCGTCGGACAGATGGGCGGCGACCACCGACCACGGAATGGCACGCGGCCCGTCGATCAGGCCGGGCAGCGGCGTCAGCACGAGGTAGGCAAGCCGCCCGGAATGCGGATCGGCCAGCACGCCACCGACGTGGCCCAGCGTCGCGTCCGCCGGTCCGAGCACGGTCGCGCCGACCAGCGCCGTCAGATCGAGCAGACCGGACGACGCCGGTGCGGGGCGATCTCCGCCGCCGCCGGCGTCGCGACCCACGCTCGTCGCACTGCCCGGCAGCGCATCGTCCCCACCGTCCGGCGGGTCGCTGCCGATCGACGTCGTCTCGCCCGCCTCGGGCGGCTGCGTGGGTCCGTGGCCGGCGGGGCCACCACCCGGAGATCCGGACTGCGTCATGCTCAGCCCCGCATATGCGACGGCTGCCCGTCGCCGTACACGGTTGCCCGCATTGTCTGCACGCGCGGAAGGGAGCGCTTGCGCGTGCTGCGCGCACCCAGCGCTCCGCCCGCTGCGGCGGACAGCAGCGACAGCAGGATCGCCACGCTGAGCCAGGTGCTGACGATGGATGCGGCCTTCGCCGCGTCGTTCAGACCTTCAGCGGTGCGCGTGCCGTCCGGACCGAGCATGGCCATCGCTTCGTCTACTGCCTGTTGCGCCTGTTCGTCGGTGAGGCCGAAGCGTTCGCGCATCAGCGCCACCGCGCCTTCACGGTCGCCGGCATTGACGCGGTCGATGAGCTGGCCGATCGACGACGGCGCAGCCTCCTCGGCCACAGCTGCCGAACGGACCGCGGCGACTCCGAAGGCGCCGGTGACTGCGTTGCCGGTCAGCGAGCCGGTCAGGATGGCGAAGAACAGCATGGTCGCCCCCCAGGACACGATGCCGTGCAGCAGGCCGTCGGAGCCGCGCTTCAGCGCACTGCAGCGCGCCGCCACATAGCCGCCGACGAAGGCGGACACCAGCATGTTGAAGGTGTTCCAGCTGGCGGCGACCATGGAAATGCTGCCGCCGTCCGGGCGCTCGCCGGTGCCATACACGGCAAAACCGGCGGCGATGCCGATCAGCATCATCAGCAGGTGGGCGGACAGGCCGACCGCCAGGCCGGCGAAGATGGCGCTCCAGTGTATGCCGCTGTGCGGTGGAATCGCCTCGGCTCCGAATTGAATCGATTCAACGGTTCTCGTTTCCATGGCTCGCTCCTTGCGATTGGGATGGGATGCCCCGAAAGGGGCCGTCCATTCATGCAATCGGCGTTCCGCGCGCGCGACGGAACACCGCCGCCCCGGCGCCCCGGGCGCGCCCGATCAGGCATCGACCATCGCCTCGCACTCGGTCTTGCAGCGCTCGCACACCTCGATGCAGGCGTCCATGTCGTCGAGGTCGCGGCAACGGGTGATGCAGGCGTCGCACAGGTCGGCGCAGACGGCGCACACCTGCCGGTGAAGCGTCGAATTCATCGCCATCACGTCGGCAGCCGTGCCGCACATCCGCGCGCACACGAGCATGGTGCTCAGATGCTCGGGCAAGGCGTGCCGCCCGCCGAGCGACAGGCAATGACCGGTCGCCATGTGCAGGCAGATGCGCTCGCACTCGTGGCAGGTGTCGATGCAGCGCTGCATTTCGGGCGCCAGCGGCGCGCCTGCGCTCGATGCCGTCGCGTCATTCGTTTCCATGGATTTCCCTTCAGGTTGGATCAGCCATTGACGATCTCGCCACCGTTGGGATGCAGCACCTGCCCGGTCATGTAGCTGGCGTCGGCGCTGGCGAGGAAGACGTAGCTCGGTGCCACCTCCTCAGGCTGGCCGGGCCGGCCCAGCGGCTCGTCGGTTCCGAAGGACGCGACTTCGTCCTTGTCGAAGGTCGCCGGGATCAGCGGCGTCCAGATCGGACCCGGCGCGACGGCATTGACCCGGATGCCCTGCTTCGCCAGCGCCGCCGACAGCGAGCGGGTGAAGGACACGATGGCACCCTTGGAGGCGGCGTAGTCGATCAGGCGCGCACTGCCGCGGTAGGCGGTGACCGAGGTCGTGTTGATGACGCAGGCGCCCTCCTTCAGATGAGGCAGCGCGAAACGCGTCAGGTGGAACATGCCGAAGATGTTGGTGCGGAAGGTGCGTTCGAGCTGATCCGTCGTGATATCGGTCAGGCTCGGCTGCGGGTGCTGCTCGCCGGCGTTGTTTACCAGGATGTCCAGCCGGCCGAAGTGCTCCAGCGTGTCGTCCACCAGCTTGCGGCAGAAGGCCTCGTCGCCGATGTCGCCGGCGCGAAGCAGACCCCGCACGCCCTGCTCCTCGACCTCGGCCAGCGTGGCCTGCGCATCCTCGTGCTCGTCCAGGTAGGCGATCACCACGTGCGCCCCCTCCTTCGCGAAAGCCACGGATACCGCGCGGCCGATGCCGCTGTCGCCGCCGGTGACGATGGCCACGCGGTCGCGCAGCTTCGCCACGCCCCGGTAGTCCTCCATCATGTCGCGCGGCGGTGGCTGCATCGGCACTTCCTGCCCGGGCTGAACGTCCTGCTCCTGCGGAGGCACACCCCCTGTCAGCTTGTTGCCATTGATCACGGGTCTCTCCTCGTCCGGTTTCGCGCCGCTGCTCAGCGCCAGTGCCAGCGCGCGCTGCGGTGCATCTTCATGCCGAGGCAGACGCCGACCGCTGCGCTGAGGAAGGACGCCAGCGCGAGGGCGGTGAATGGACGCGCCTGCACCCGCTCGCGGCAGTGCTCGCTCACGTGCGAAAGCTGTTCGCGGCAGCGCTGCAGCCGCGTTGACTCGCTGGCCATCAGTTCCTCGCCGGCGTCGCCACCGTAGTCATCGACGATGGGGTGGCCGGTGTCACCGGCGTAGACCTTCACTTCGTCGGTCGCGCGCGGCGTGGCTTCGGTTGCACGGGTGCTCGGTGTACTCATCTGTTCGTCCTCCTGAGAAAAGGCGACCTGTGGGCCGCGGTTGCCGTCAGTCCAGATCGTTGACGACGGCGCGTTCAAGCCAGCCCTTCACCTGCTGCGCGTGTTCCTGCTCACGGGCGAGCGCCTCGCGGAAGGGCTTGATCAGTTCGTCCTGTCCGGCCGAACCGGCAAGGCGGATCAGCAGATCCCAGCCGGCGCCGTCGGTCAGTTCGACCGACAGGAGGGTGTCGAGGCACTGGGCGATCGTCGTGCGCGGATCGCTGAGCACCTGCATGGCGCCGCTGCTGGCGACGCCGATCACGTCGGCACACGGGGTCTGCGCGGTCGGATCGGCGCCCAGTCCTTCCAGCGCCGAGGTCACGATGTGCATGTGCTCCAGTTCCTCGTCGCGGATGTGCTTCAGTTCGGCGATGGTGAAAGGCAGCGCGACCTCCGCCTGCACCGCCTCGGCCTTGTCGATCAGGGCCTGATAGAGGCGCACGCCGGTGCGTTCGTAAGCGAGGCGCTCGCCCAGCTTGTCCACCAGCACCTCCGGACGATGGCCGGTCAGCTTGGACAGCCCGGTCGCCAGCACGCCGGTCAGCGTGGTCGGTATCGGAACCGAGCCGATACGCTCGGCCTCTTGCACGAACTCGGCGCGCACGGCCGCTATCGAACGCCCTTCGAGCACGCCGTCGATGTGCGCAGGTCCGGACGGGGACTGTTCGTCGGCGAAGGCCTGCATGTTCTGCACCGTATGCAGCGAGGTCTGCGCGCCGGTGCGGTTGAAACCGCTGCGGGTCACGTTCTCCATGTTTCGTACTCCTTGTCGGCGGACGGTCACGCCGCGCGGGCCAGCGGACGGTTCAGTTCGGTACCGGACGTCCAGTGATAGGCGGCGGCCACTTCGGTTGACGGCGAGCCGTCGGCATTGACGCGCTCCCGATAGGCGATCGACGCCGGGTTCTCCTGCTCGAGCGGCACGAAGTCCGGGCCGCTGGCGCGCAGGTCCACCTCGGTCGCCAGCACTTCGCGCACGAACTCGCGCTGGCTATGGAAGGGCAAGGGCGCCGGCAGTTCGCGCGACAGCACCTCGGCCGGGTCGCGCCGCTCGTGCTCCTTCATCAGCTCGCAGACGAGGTGGAGGTGGCCCAGCTCGTAGTCGCAGAAGCGCTCCCACATCGCGCGCAGCCGCGGATTGCTTTCCGATTGCGCGCAGCTGTAGTAGCCATAGACCTCGGCCGCCTCGTGCAGCAGCCACAGCTCGAGGAAGCTCTGCCGCGGATTCAGCAGCGAACCGTACTGGGTCACGTGCTGTTCCTCGATTGACGCGATCTCGGCGTAGAGCTGACGCGCCACCGGGTCGGCGAAGGTCGGCCCTATCGTCATGTAGTAGTCGTGCGTCTGGTACTCGGCCGCGGTGATCATGGTCGCGTGCAGCTTGGACAGCAGATCGGCCTTCGCGCCATAGGGGTGGCGCAGGTCGTCCTCCGGCGCGCGGTGCTCGTCCACGGTGGGGCGCCCCGGCACGATGTCGGTGTTGCCCTGCAGGATGTTGTTGGCATCCTTGCCCTCCATCCGGTCCAGCAGCGCCGAATAGCGGTAGAGGTGATCGAAGTCCTCCAGCAGGCCGAAGCGGTACACCCGCGCCAGGTAGGGATCGGGCTCCTGCTGCGCCACCGCCGCCGTCACCTCGATGGCCACCTGCTCGTAGGCGATGGTCGTTTCGAGCGGCGAGTGATCGGCGCCAATCAGCCAGTTCACAGCGGTCGCCTGGTGCTGTTCGATGCGCCGCACGCGCGCCAGTGGCAATCGCAGATCGGCATTCATCCGTGCCCCGATATGCGACAGGCGCAGGGCATCCAGTTCGATGCCGTTCATCAGGATGATGCGGACGCGCGTGAACGCCTCGTCGTCGAGCTTGCTGATGGGCTGGCCTGCCATCTCCTTCCAGCTCAGTCCCTGCTTGTCGAGCGGCACGCCCTTGTGGTCGAGAAGATTCATCTGGGGTCTCCACTTCTTGCGAAGAAACACATGTCGGAATGCAGCGGCGAAGCGCTGCCTGTCCGGATGCCTGCAAGGGGTGTTCCCGCCGCGACCTAAGGCGGGTGCGGCGCCCGCGCGCCGTTTCCGGTAGGAATTACAGCGCGGGAAACGTTTTTTCCGCTCCGCTCGCTTCGATCAGTGCGGCCAGCGGCAGACCGACCATGTCAGGGCGGTTGTCCAGTTCGTAGCGCAGTTCGTAGAGCAGGCGTTCGAGCGAGAAAAGTTCGAGGAAGTCGCCGGCCGCCGCGGGCAGCGAATCTCCGCCCGAGTAGCCATTCAGGAAGGCGGCGACCGCGTCGGCACAGGCCGCGGTCGCCATCGTCGCCAGTTCGCCCGCGCGCTCGGGCTGGGTGTGCAGCACCCGCTGCGCAGCGGTCCTGATCGCGTAATCGATCGAGCGGATCATGCAAGCGACGTCGCGCAGCGCGAGTTGCTTGCCGCGGCGCGCGTCCACCGGGCGTGCCGGCTCGCCCTCGAAGTTGACGATGACGAACGCCTCCTGCGCGCGCAGCACCTGACCGAGATGAAGGTCTCCATGGATGCGGATGCACTGCATCGCGCTCGCGTCGAGCGGCAGCGCCATCAGCTGCTGGCGCAGCACCTCGCGCTGGGCGAGCAGCAGGGCGACGTCGTCGGCGGTCTGGCGGTCGATGCGGTCGCGCGCACCCTCGAGCTGAGCGAAGCTGCGCTTCAGTTCAAGCAGCACGCGCTCGCGCATCGTCTGCGCCTCGGCGGCGGCGAGCGGCACCGGCGCAAAGGCCGGATCGCTTCCGGCATCGGTGAGCGCAGCGTGCAGATCGGCGACAGCCTTGCCCAGCGCGATCATCTGCAGCGTGAATATCCGGTTCAGCCCCGGATATTCGTCCATCGGCTCGACGCTGCCCGGCCAGGCATCGCCGGAGAACATGCGCGCGA
Source organism: Methyloversatilis sp. (assembly GCF_965284615.1). GTDB lineage: Bacteria > Pseudomonadota > Gammaproteobacteria > Burkholderiales > Rhodocyclaceae > Methyloversatilis. The sequence continues at coordinate 1,540,493 of NZ_OZ260098.1, read as the reverse complement.
AGTGTTCGAGCGCGTAGTCCCACGCCGTACCCTGGTTGTCAACGCGCTGCTGAGCGATGGCCAGCGCACAACGCCGGCCATCGGCGGCCTCGTACTCGACTGCGCCGGCGAGCTGCGGCGTGCCCGGAAAGCCGCGCGCAGCGAGAAAGCGGCCGATCTCTATCTCTGGATTCAGACCGGGCTGCAACAGCCGGTAAGCCTTCAGATAAAGACGCGGCCCCATGAACACGCCGGTATTGGTCTGGTCGGCCGCTGCCGGCCGGACCTCGTCGTCCGCCGCCGGCCGCAGTTCGGCCCAGCCCGCCTCGCGATGGAACACCAGCTTGCCGCCGGCCAGCGGCAGCGTGTCGGCGCGTTCGAGCGCGTCGGCGAAGGTTCGGCAGAACAGCGCGTCGGCGAAGGCGTCGTACAGCAGACCCATGCGCGCCTGCTCGCGCACCCGGGCCAGCGCCGCGCCGCCGACGCGGTCCACCGGGTAATCGGGCTCGTCCTCCCACGCCGTCGCCAGCGGCAGGAAGTAGAACTGGGGCGCAACCTCCGCGAAATCGACACGCAACACCGACAACAGCCATGAACCGCCGTTGGCGCGCCACTCGCGCACTTCGTCCAGACTGACCCGTGTCGGCGTCGCCGACTTTGCCGCGAACCAGCGGCGCGTGCGCAGGAAGGGCAGCATCGCTTCGTCGAGCAGGCGTTCGCGGTTGCGCCGCGCGATGTCGCTGCGCACCGTGCTGCCGCCGTCGCCGCCGACAAAGGTTTCCCAGCCGTGAGTCAGCACCAGGATGGGCAGATCGGGCTGCGGCATGCGGTCTTCGTGCCACTCGGGCGGCGGCGCCTGGGCCGACAGTTCGAAGGCGTAGAAGCCGTGACCGGGCAAGGTGAGCAGATAGGGCAGACGACCGACCGGCGGAAAGGCCGCGCGTCCGCTGATTTCCATCGGCACCCTGCCCTCGTGCCGCGACAGATCGAGTTCGACCGCCTGCGGCGTGCGCGCGAGATTGGCCACGCACAGCACGCGCTGCTCGTTGCCCTGCTCGTCGACATACTCCCGCAGATAGGCCAGCACCTTGCGGTTACCCGGTTCGAGGAAGACCAGCGAACCGCGGCCGAAGGCGCGCAAGCTGCGCCGCATTGCGATCAGGCGACGGGTGAAGTTGAGCAGCGAATGCGGGTTGCGCGCCTGCGCCTCGACGTTGATCGCGTGGTAACCGTAAACCGGGTCCATGACGGGCGGCAGGTAAAGCTGCTGCGGATCGGCGCGCGAAAAGCCGGCGTTGCGGTCGGACGTCCATTGCATCGGCGTGCGCACACCGTTGCGGTCGCCCAGATAGACGTTGTCCCCCATGCCCAGTTCGTCGCCGTAATAGACGATGGGCGAGCCGGGCAGCGTGAACAGCAGGAAGGACATCAGTTCGATGCGGTCGCGGCTGTTCTCCAGCAGCGGCGCCAGCCGGCGACGGATGCCGACGTTGAGCCGCATGCGCGGATCGTTGGCGAAGAACTGCCACATGTAATCGCGTTCGCGATCGGTCACCATTTCCAGCGTCAGTTCGTCGTGATTGCGCAGGAAGATGGCCCACTGGCAGTTCTCCGGGATGTCCGGCGTCTGCCGCATGATGTCGGTGACCGGATAGCGGTCCTCCTGCGCCAGCGCCATGAACAGCCGTGGCATCAGCGGGAAGTGATAGGCCATGTGGCATTCGTCGCCGTCACCGAAATACTCCCGCACGTCCTCCGGCCACTGGTTGGCTTCGGCCAGCAGGATGCGTCCGCGATAGTGTTCGTCGATGACGCGACGGATTTCGCGGATGGTGGCGTGCGTTTCGGCCAGGTTCTCGTTGTTCGTGCCCTCGCGCTCGCGCAGATAGGGCACCGCGTCGAGCCGGAAGCCGTTGACGCCGATGTCCAGCCAGAAGCGCATGGTGCGCAGCACGGCGCGCAGCACGCGCGGGTTCTCGAAATTGAGGTCGGGCTGGTGACTGAAGAAGCGGTGCCAGTAGTAGGCGCCGGCCACCGGGTCCCAGGTCCAGTTCGACGTTTCGGTATCGGTGAAAATGATGCGCGTGCCGGCGTAGCGTTCCGGGTCATCGCTCCACACGTAGTAGTCGCGCTTGGACGACCCCTTGGGTGCGCGGCGTGCGGCCTGGAACCAGGGGTGCTGGTCCGAGGTGTGGTTGATCACCAGTTCGGTGATCACGCGCAGGCCACGGCGGTGTGCCTCGCGCACGAAGTGGCGGAAGTCGGCGCGTGTGCCGTAGGCCGGCAGCACGCCGTGGTAGTCGGCCACGTCGTAGCCGTCGTCCTTCAGCGGCGACGGGTAGAAGGGCAGCAGCCACAGCGTGTCCACGCCAAGATCGCGGATGTAGTCGAGCTTCTGCGTCAGACCGGCGAAATCGCCGACGCCGTCGTCGTTGGAATCGAAGAAGGCCTTGACGTGCAGTTCGTAGATGACCGCATCCTTGAACCACAGCGGGTCGTCGGCCGGCTGTGGGTGGAGCGGGCCGGCGGCGCCGGCGTCGATTCGGTCCATGGCGCCTCCGGTCAGAGGTAGTAGTCGAAGTCACGCTCGCTGCGCACGCGCCGGCGAACCTGGAACACGTGCGCCGGCAGGCGCTGCGGATCGAGCCGGACGAAGTTGCGTCCCGGCGCCCATTGATAGCGCTCTCCGCCGAGCAGGTCGTGCATCTGCACGCTGCCCTCGTCATCGCTCCCGCCGTACGCGGCCGGATCGAGTTCGAGCCAGCCGGTGTGCACGTGATGCGGATCCAGATTGACGACGACGACGACGGCGTTTCCGCTCGCCGCATCGTGCTTCGCGTAGGCGATCAGCTGTTCGTTGTCAACCGGCAGGAAACGCAGGCCGCCCGGGAACTGCAGCGCCGGGTTGTCGCGACGGATGCGGTTGATGGTGGCGATCAGCGGCGCCAGCCCGTCGCCGTCGGCGTGTCCGCCCTCGCGCAGCTGGTACTTCTCTGAGTCTAGGTACTCCTCGCTGCCCGGCTCGCGCGGTCGTGCTTCCATGCGCTCGAAGGCCGGTCCGTAGATGCCGTAGCTGGTGCCCAGCGTTGCTGCCAGCACGAGGCGCGCGACGAAGGCCGGGCGACCGCCGCTCTGCAGGTACTCGGGCAGGATGTCCGGTGTGTTCGGCCACAGATTGGGCCGGAAGTAATCGCGCCCCGGCCCGGCACTCAGTTCCTCCAGGTAGTCGGTCAGTTCGGCGCGCGTGTTGCGCCAGGTGAAATAGGTGTAGGACTGGTTGAAGCCGAGCTTGGCCAGGCGGTGCATCACCTGCGGTCGCGTGAACGCCTCGGACAGGAAGACCAGATCGGGGTGTTCGCGGCGCAGCGTGCCGATCAGCCACTCCCAGAAGGCGAAGGACTTGGTGTGCGGGTTGTCCACCCGGAACACCTTGACGCCCTGCGCGATCCAGTGCCGGAAGATGCCGGCCAGCGCCTGCCACAGACCGCGCCAGTCCTCGCACTCGAAGTCGAAGGGATAGATGTCCTGGTACTTCTTGGGCGGATTCTCGGCGTACTGGACGCTGCCGTCCGGGCGACGACGGAACCACTGCGGGCAGTCGGTCACCCACGGATGATCGGGCGCGCACTGCAAGGCGATGTCGAGCGCGATGTCGATGCCACGACGCTCCGCTTCTCCCACCAGACGACGGAAGTCGTCGAGCGTGCCCAGTTGCGGATGCACTGCGGTGTGGCCGCCTTCGGCTGCACCGATGGCCCACGGACTGCCCGGCTCGTCGCGCCCGGCGACGACCACGCCGTTGCGTCCCTTGCGCCGCACCCGACCGATCGGATGCACCGGCGGCAGGTAGAGCACGTCGAAGCCCATCGCGGCGATGGCCGGCAGCCGCGCGATCACGTCGTCGAAGCGGCCGTGCCGGCCGCCCTCGCCCAGCGAGCGCGGGAACAGTTCGTACCAGGCACCGAAGCGCGCCAGCGCGCGGTTGACGTCGAGCGGCATCGGGGCATGGACGGCCGGCCAGCGGCGGTCCGGATGGCGGGCGGCGACCTCGGCCATGGTGTCGTCGAGGGCGAGCGCCTTCAGCGCCGGCGCGTCGGCGTGCGCGCCGTCGTTGCGCAACCGCTCCGCCCAGCGCAGCAGCTGGTTGCGGTCGGCCAGCGCCTCGCCGGCGCGCAGCGCCGCCGCCTCGGCCAGCGAAGCGCCTTCGAGCGCGGCGAGGCGGATGTCGGCGTCGTCGGTACGGCGCGCCATCTGCGAACGCCACGAACGGAAGGGGTTCACCCAGGCCGACACCGAATACCACCAGCGCCCGCAGCGATCGGGACGCAGCGTCGCGCGCCAGCGGTCGTTGCCCAGCGGCTGCATCGGCACTGCGTGCCAGGTCGTCGCGCTCTCGTCGTCGCGCCGCCAGCACAGCAGCGCCAGCACCGCGTCGTGACCGTCGGCGAAGCAGTTCGCCTCCACGGTGAGCGTTTCACCGAGGCTGCGTTTGACGGCAAAACGGCCGCCGTCAACCGCCGGCGTCAGGTCCGACACGACGGCGCGGATGCGGCCCTCGGCCGGGAGATCAGACAGATGATCCATGGTGTTCGTCCTCCGGAACCAGCCACAGCACCGCGAGCGGTGGCAGCGTCAGATTCAGTGACCACGGCTGGTCGTGCATCGGCACCGGAACCGCCTGGGTGCCGCCGAGATTGCCGGCACCGCTGCCGCCATAGAGCGCGGCGTCACTGTTCAGCAGTTCGCGCCAGTGGCCGCCGTGCGGCACGCCGACGCTGTAGTACGTGCGCAGCACCGGTGTGAAGTTGCAGACGGCCAGCAGGCAGCGGCCGTCGCGCGCAAGACGCAGGAAGGCGAGCACGCTGTTGTCGGCGTCGTCGGCCACCGCCCAGCGGAAGCCGGTCGCGTCGAAGTCAAGTTCGTGCAGTGCCGGGCATTCGCGGTAGATGCGGTTCAGATCGGCCACCCAGCGGCGCAAACCGGCGTGCAGCGGCTGGTCCAGCAGAGGCCAGTCGAGCTGGCCCTCGTGCGCCCACTCGCGCCACTGGCCGAATTCGCCCCCCATGAACAGCAGCTTCTTTCCCGGGTGCGCCCACATGTAGCCGAACAGGCCGCGCAGGCCGGCGAAGCGCTGCCACTCGTCGCCCGGCATGCGCGCCAGCAGCGAGCCTTTGCCATGCACCACTTCGTCGTGCGACAGCGGCAGCAGGAAGTTCTCCTGGAAGGCGTACCAGATCGAGAAGGTGACAGCGCCGTGATGGAAGCGACGGTGCACCGGGTCGTGCCGCAAATAGGCCAGCGTGTCGTTCATCCAGCCCATATTCCATTTCTGGCTGAAGCCCAGACCGCCGAGGTGCACCGCGCGCGACACCATGGGCCAGGAGGTCGATTCCTCGGCGATGGTGAGCACGTCCGGGTGATCGCGCGCGACCGCCTGGGTCAGACTGCGCAGGAAGGCCACCGCGTCCAGGTTCTCGCGCCCGCCGTAGCGGTTGGGCACCCATTCGCCGTCGCGACGCGCGTAGTCGAGGTAGAGCATGGAGGCGACGGCATCCACGCGCAGCGCATCGATGTGGTAGCGGTCGATCCAGAACAGCGCACTCGACAGCAGGAAGGCGCACACCTCGTGCCGGCCGTAGTTGAAGATGCAGGAATGCCATTCCGGGTGGAAGCCCTGACGCGGGTCAACGTGCTCGTACAGATGGGTGCCGTCGAATACCGCCAGACCATGCGCGTCCGCCGGGAAGTGCGACGGCACCCAGTCGAGGATGACGGCGAGACCCGCCTGGTGCAGCGTGTTGACCAGAAACATGAAGTCCTCCGGCGTGCCGTAGCGCGAGGTCGGCGCGAAGTAGCCGGTGCACTGATAGCCCCAGGAGCCGTAGAACGGATGCTCGCTCACCGGCATCAGTTCGACGTGGGTAAAGCCCATGTCGCAGGCGTAGTCGGCCAGCCGCTGCGCGATGTCGCGGTAGGTCGGCAGCGTGCCCTCGTGCGGCCGCAGCCACGAGCCGAGATGGACCTCGTAGATGCTGATCGGCGCGTCGGCCGCCTGCCGCGACGCGCGCGACGTCATCCATGCGGCGTCCTTCCACTCGTACTCGAAGCGCCAGGCGCGCGACGCCGTGGCGGGGGCCAGTTCACAGAAGAAGGCGAGCGGATCGGCCTTGTCGATGACATGACCGTCGGCGCGATGGATGCGGTACTTGTAAGCGTCGCCCCGGCTTACGCCCGGCACGCAGCCTTCCCAGATGCCGGAGTCGTCGAGCCGCGCCTGCAGCGGGTGGCCATGCGACCAGCCGTTGAAGTCGCCGACCACCTCGACCGCCCGGGCGTTCGGCGCCCATACCGCGAAACGCGCCTCGCTGCGCTCGCCGTCGCCCGGCGCCGGCGGCCCAAGATGACAGCCCAGCCGCTGGTACAGCCGCGCATGCGAGCCCTCACGGAAAAGATAGATGTCGTCGCCACTGAACAGACTGCTGCCTGCCTTGCCTGCGGATTCCGTCATGCGGCGTCCTCAGCGCAGCGTGCGGCCGAGACCGTCGGCCGACTTGCGGGCGCGCAAGGCGAGCAGCGCCTGCCGCTCGTCGTCGATTTCGCTCAGCGTGCGCACGCCGAGCCGTCGCATCAGCGGCAGCGGCGGGCACCAGCCCTGCAGCGCGTGCTGCAGCAGGAAGCCGCCGACCAGCGCAGGCACGGCAAAAAAACGCCTGCTCACGAACAGCCCGAGCAGGCAGCCGGCAATCGACGCCGATGCGGCATTCACCTCGAGGCAGCGCTCAATGTCCCACTCACTGTCCAGTTCGGCCAGTCTGCGATCTATCGTGCCGCGGTCGCCGAGCGCGGCGCGGTCGAGATTGCGCAGCGTGCGCGTGCGGATCAGTTCGTTCACGGCTTCGGATGTGTTCAGCGGAACGCGTTCAGCGGTGTTCGGCAACATGGCAGCTCCAGGGGCGATGGATGGGAAACGGGGTCTTGGCCCGCTCAGGCGGGCGACTCCAGCCAGTGCAGGCTGAACAGGCCCTCGCTGTCGATCAGGCTGAGCCGCGGGCGGAAGCCGGCGCGCAGCGCCAGCGCGCGGAAGTCCTGCACCGTGTACTTGTGCGAATACTCGGTACGTATCGATTCGCCTTCGTCGAAGTGCAGCGTGCGGCCAGCCACGTGGGCGTCCTGATCGCACAGGCTCACCAGATGCATTTCGATGCGTCGGGCGAGCGGGTCGTAGAAGGCGTAGTGGGCGAACTGCTCCGGCCTGAAATCGGCGCCCAGCTCCCGGTTCGCGCGCACCAGCACGTTGCGGTTGAAGGCGGCCGTCGCACCCGCCGCATCGTTGTATGCGGCGTGCAGCCGGGCCGGGTCCTTGACCAGGTCCACGCCGATCAGCAGGCCACCGCCCTGCAGCAGCTTGCGCAGGCGGACCAGGAAGGCCAGCGCGTCATCCGGTTCGAAGTTGCCCAGCGAGGACCCCGGGAAGAAACCGACGCGCCGACGCTGTGGGTCGAGCGCGTGCGTCAGTGCAGTTTCGCCGGTGTAGTCGGCCATCAGCGGGCGCACGTCGAGACCGGGAAAGGCGGTCGAAATGGCGCCCGCCGTCTCCAGCAGCGCCCCGCCCGAAATGTTGACCGGCACGTAGGCGGCCGGATGGCGCATCAGATGCAGCAGCACCGACGCCTTGACCGGCGAACTGGCGCCGAACTCGATCAATTCCGCGTCGTCGCCGATGCACTCGGCCAGCCGCGTCGCGTGGCGGGTGAGCAGCGACAGTTCTGCCCGCGTCAGGTAGTACTCCGGCTGCGCGCAGATCTGTTCGAACAGCGCGGCGCCACACGCGTCGTAGAAGTATTTGCACGGTGTGGTCTTGCGCGCCTGTTGCAGGCCGGCGAGCAGCTCGCGCGCGAAGGCGGTACGCCCCACGGCGCCGCCGGGCGACCGCGCCGCGCCGGCAGGACGCGACACCGACAAGGGTGCCAGGCGGCCGCGCCGGCCACGACCGAACATGCCACCACCGGGAAATCCCGCCAGCTGCGACCAGCCGGCCGGCAGCGTGTCTTCTCGTTTTTCAGTCATCGCCCGTCCTTTCGCCAGTGCGGCGCCCTTGCCGCCGCGTGAAGCCACGGAGCCACGACCGTCGCGACCGCGCAAGGCGACGGCACGACGTGCGCGGAACTGCAGCGAGCCTTGCAATCGGCGTTCCCGCAACGGCCCGGTCCGCCCTCGGTCCGCCAATTGCAAGGCATCGCGGTCTGCCCCCGGAGAACCGCCATGCACGCACCGCTTCTGAGTCGCATCCGCCCACGCAACATCGTCGTGTTCCGGGCGCTTCAGCTCGGCGACATGCTGTGCGCCATTCCGTCGCTGCGCGCGCTGCGCATGCGCTGTCCCGACGCTGCGATCACGCTGGTCGGCCTGCCCTGGGCAGCCGGACTCGCCGCGCGGTTTCCGCATTACATCGACGACTTCCTGGCCTTCCCCGGCTTTCCAGGCCTGCCCGAACGGGTGCCCGATCTGCCGGCGATACCCGCTTTCGTCGCGGAGACGCAGACGCGGGGTTTCGATCTGGCCATACAGATGCACGGCAGCGGCCGGCTTTCCAACCCCGTGGTGGCGCTGTTCGGCGCTGCGCGCCAGGCGGGCTTCGGCCTGCCGGACGAGAATGGAAGCTGTCTGCCCTACCCGACGCGCGGCAGCGAGGTCGGGCGGCTGCTTGCATTGATGGATCACCTCGGCGCGCCGTCGTCTTACCGCAGACTGGAATTTCCGCTGCTGCCGGCGGATCACGCGGAACTGGCCACCAGCGGAATCGCCTTCGCGCTCGGTGGCCGCCCCTACGTGTGCATCCACCCCGGCGCACGCGACCCGCGGCGTCGCTGGCCGGCGGAACGCTTCGCCGCAGTGGCGGACGCCGTCCACGCGCTGACCGGCTGGACGGTCGTGCTGACCGGATCGGGCGAGGAAAGAGCGCTGACGGCGCGCGTGCGCCAGGCGATGCACGCTCCGGCCATCGACGCCGCGTCGCCGATCAGCGCGGGCGCCCTGGCCGCACTGATCGGCGGCGCCCGTCTGCTGGTGTGCAACGACACCGGTGTGTCGCACATTGCGGCCGCGCTGCGCACACCGTCGGTCGTTATCTTCCGTTGCTCCGAGCTCGAACGCTGGGCGCCGGAAGACCGCATGCGCCATCGCTGCGTAATGGCGCCGGACGACGGGACGACCACCGATCAGGGTCAGGCGGAGGTCATGCGACAGATTCGCGGACTGCTTGATCGCGGCGCTCCTGCGTCCACAGGTCGAGCGTCAGCGTGAGCACTTCGTCTTCGCGGATGTCCTCGATGAAACAGGGGTCGTGCTCGCAGCGCACGGCGACGTTGTCGCGGCCACAGACCGGGCAGTCGGCGGTGACCGACAGCGCGACACGGCGGCGCTGCGCGGTCGGCGGACCGGATACGACGAGATTGACGAGCCAGTAAAGGCCAACCGTCGCCGCGCCCACCGCCTGTGCAAGATGCAGTGGACCGCTGTCATTGCCGACCACGATGCAGGCGTGACCCAGCAGTGCGGCCAGCCCGTCGAGCGACAGTCTGCCGCCGACGTCGATCGCCGGTCGCGTCATCGCCGCTGTCACGGCGGCGGTGAGCGCCCGCTCGGAGGCGTCACCCTGCACCACCACGACGGCTCCGGCGTCCGCCAGCGCGTCACCGACGCGGGCAAAGCGTGCCGGCGGCCAACGTCGTCGCGGGTCGGTCGCGCCGGGGCTCAGCACCGCCAGCGGAGCGTCCGGCAGACAGAGGACCGACTCCAGTTCCACCTCGTCACGCACCAGCACCGGCAGCCGCGGATCGAGTTCCCAGGTGTGGGCGCCGGCGAGCGCCGCCACTTCGAGCAGACGCAGACGTTCGTTCTGCAGTCTCATATAGGGCAGGGAGCGGTCCAGGCGGACCGCGTCCGGCGTGTGCAGGCCGAAGCTGTGGCGCGCGTCGATCTGCCCGATGAAGGGGTTCGAGTAGCGGCCACCGCCGTGCATCTGGAAGGCGAGATCGAAACGCCGCTCGCGCAGCCCGGCGATGCAGGCGTCGATGGCACGCGGGTCCTCGCGCGCCCCCTGCTCCGGCGGCACGCCGACGCCGGTGATCGGTGGCAGCGCCACCACGTCGTCCACCACCGGGCCGCGGCCGGTAAGGAAGCGCTTGTGCCACGGCTTGCCGAGCAGCACCAGTTGCGCGTCCGGAAAGCGCAGCCGCAGCGCGCGCAGCGCCGGCAGCGCGAAGATGAAATCGCCGAGGCCATTGGCGCGCAGCACGGCGATGCGCTCCACCGCGCCGAAGTCCAGGCCATCGTCCGCCGCCGGATGCAGCACCGCGCTCAACGGCTTTGCTCCTGCAGCAGGCGAGGTGCGTCGATGTCTTGCCTGTCCAGCGTCGTCGGCAATTCCCGATAGCAGGCGCCCGATGGCATGAGGTCGCGACCGCTGGTGTCACGCAGCCTGGCCGGGCCGAGCCACGACGCCCGCGCATAGCCCGCGCGCAACACCGCCCTCGGTTCGCCCGGGGCGACCGCCGCCTCGCGCTCGCCCGGGTTGGGCACGCCGACACGCAATCGCGTGTGCGTCTGCACGGGCAGCGCGGTCATCGTGACAGCCAGTGCGGTACCACGGTTGCAGGTCGGGACGAGGGCATCGACGCTGATGTCCGCTCCTCTTCACGCGCCGACGCGACGACCGGGGTGTCCTTGCGTCCGTACAGCTCCGGATTCAGCGCCGGGTCGTTGTACATCTTGTACTGACGGTAGGTGCGGAAGATCACGCGCCCGCTGGCCAATCCCTCCAGCAGACGGTCGAGGCAGGTCGCCAGGTCACGCCGCTGCCGGACAAGCACGTCGAGCTTGGCGCAACAACTCGCAACGTGCTCTGTGCTGGCGTCGGCGCGCCGCGTCTGCAAGCCCATATGGAAGATCTTCAGCGACAGGATGGACAGGCGGTCAACGATCGCGCCCAGCGTCTCGCTCGATTGCTGTGCGTCCGGGTGCGGTTTGACAGTGCCGACCAGCGCGCCGAGCACGCATTCGTCCAGCGCTTCCACGGCATCGTTCCGTCGCTGGTTGAAGCGGTCGATGCTGCGCTTGCAACGCACGATTTCGGCGTCCGGCACGTCGGTACGCCGCGCCTTGTCCTCCTCGCGCCACAGGGCGGCATTGCAGCGATGGTTCTCCTCGATCCAGCGCCATCCTGCAAGCTCGCGCGGAGCGAGGGGCGCACCATCGAGATACGCGTCGTGCGCGGCGATGATGTCCGCTGCGGAATAGCCGGGCACCGACGCCGGAGCCTCGGCGTGTCCGTCCGCGCCGCGTGCGGCCTCAGTCACGATCACCGACCTCCTTCGACACCGACACCGCGCTGTCGTACGCGCGGTCGGGGATGCGCAGCAGCGCTCCCAGCATGTTCTCGTCCGCGCCCTCGGCGCGCGCCCGCGCGATCAGATCGGCCCGCCTGAGCGGGTAATCGAGCCCGCCGAGGAACGTCCGTATCTGCACCGGATCCGGTATCGGCCGCCCGGCCGGCGCCTCGGCCCGCTGCGGGCCGCCGTGCGGTTGCGAAGATGTTTGCCCGTCGTACTGACCACCATGTTGCCGCGACGCCTTCTGGCTGCCCCGCTGCCTGCCCTCGTGGCCCGACCTGTCCTGTTGATGCTGCTTCACGCTCATGACCTGCTCCGCTGAAAGAGGTGACCGCCGGCACGAAGCAACCGGGGTTCCCGTCAGCAGGCGGGCGCGTGGACGGAAGGACCGCGTGAAAGGACAGTGATCGGCCGGCACGAATTACATGTCGGTCGCAGATTTTTCACCGCGGCCCGACAGACGGTGGCCCGCATTCACCTTCCTGCGCCAGGGCAGTAGAGACGTCCGCCAGCATCATCTCTGGCCGGGTGAAGACACGATGCTTGCGCTTGCCTCGACGTCGCTCGGCTTCCTGCTCCAGTGCCCGACATTGCAGCGCGACGGCCACGACGCACGGATCGATTTCGGGTGGATGCCGGCGCTGCCGAGCGCAGATCCGGTTCGTGCGCCGCGACGCGGCGTGACATCCGGACTCAGGCGGCGTGCTGCCGTACCCAGGCGGCGTAACGCTGCACCCAGGTGCTGACGAGGTCACGGCTTGCGCCCCGGGCCAGCGCGCCGTCGGCGTCAAACAGGTCGTCGCGATAGCGTAGGAAGAGCTCCGGCGCATTGAGCGCAGGCATGTCCAGATGCGACAGCACGTTGCGCAGGTGCTGCTGCGCCAGCGCCGTGCCGAGCGAGCCCGGCGAAATGCCGGCGATGCCGGCCGGCTTGCCGGCCCACACGCTCTTTCCGGCGGGTCGCGAGCCGTGGTCGATCGCGTTCTTCAGCACACCGGGGATCGAGCGGTTGTACTCCGGCGTCACGAACAGCACACCCTGCGCCTCGGCGATCGTCGCCTTGAAGCGGCTGACCGCCGGCGTCGGCGCGTTGTCGTCGTCCTCGCTATAGAGCGGCAGCGTGCCGATGTCCACCATCACGGTGTCGAACCCGTCTGGAAGCAGCTTGCCGATGGCAAGCGCCAGACGGCGATTGAATGAGTCCTTGCGCAGACTGCCGGGTATCAGTGCAACTCTGTATGACGCCATCGAACCTGTCTCCTCACTAGTGGGACGCATCCGGCGAGCCGTCAGCGCGGACGATCGGTGCATCCATGCGGGCGGTGCGGGCCGCCTTCACCATCCCGCGAACGTTCAGTGCGAACAGGCCGGCCTGCATCAGCACCAGTGCGTAGGCACCGGCATACAGACCCCACACTGCCCACAGCGCGTTGCTGGCACTGAACCAGTAGAAGCCCTGCTTGCGTCGGCGTGCCGACGTGGAGGCGACCAGCCAGGCCGCGATCAGGGTCGTCGCCATCGCTGGCCACTGCAGCAGATCGAGCGGTTCCATCGCGCCTCTCCTCCGGGATCGATCGTCGCCGTGACGCGCTGGAACGAGGCGGCGCGGCTCAGGATCGGAGGTGGCAATCCGCATACCCGCTGGATAGCGATCGACCGGCCCGCTCACCGCCGCAGCGGCGAGCGGCCGGTCGCGCCGCGGTCACGTCAGTTGCGCGGTTCCGGGGTGGTCTGGCCGGAGGCGTTCTGTTCACGCTCGCTGGCGCGTTCGGACGCCTTCTTCTTCGTATCGCGGTCGCGCACCGTCTCGTTCGAGTGCTTGCTGGGATACTGGGAGGACTGGCTGCCCTTGTCCTGCTCGGGCTCGAACTTCTTCTGGCTGTCGGACTGCTGCGCCTCCGGAATCACTTCCTTCTGGTGCTTGTTCGGATATGTCGGCTCAGCGTAGACCGACGCGGAAAATGCGGCGAGCGCAAGTACGACCATGGATCTGTTGAGAGTCACTTTGAACCTCCTGTTGTTGGCCGGCACCGTGACGATGCCCTTGCCTGCAGTCTGGCAAGTTCGTGACATCTGGATGTAGCCGTGCTCCGACAGGGTGTAGGACGGACGCCGCGCACCAGCGAATGACGGCGGCCGATGATGGCCCAAAGGCAGGCCGGTCGCGCTGTTCAGCGCCCGAGGAACATGTCGTCCGGGCATCCCTCTGTCAGACGAGCGCCCCGCTCCGCGCGCCAGGCGCGTACGCCGCAGGTACGGCGTGAGTCAGCCGCGGCGGCGTCTATGCCGCCGTTGCGCGCACCACGCCATCGACGATGTCGTCTATCAGGCAGCCACGCATCCGCTTGAGGTCCGCGAAGGGGTAACGCCCGACCGTGAGCACGCCGTGCAGGTAACCCAGCGCCTTCAGGAAAACAAGGTCGCTATGCAGGTGAATCTGCTCTGCCGCAATCGGACGGCCACATGCACAGTCGCTCACCCGCTCTCGGGTCAGGCTGAGCAGTTGCTGCGCGACGACATCCTCTTCGTCGAAGACAATGCGCTCTCGCTCGTCGTCCACGCTGGTGACAGATACACCATGCGATAGCGCTCGGGATGCCTTTCCCAGTAGTCCAGATAGACATCCACGTGGGCCTTGAGCCGCTCGACCGGCGACTGGCTCACGTTGCTCGCCTGCTTCAGGCACTCGAACAGCTCGCAGAAGAAGTCGAGCCAGATGTGCTTGACGAGATCCTGCTTGCTGACGAAATAGCCATAGAAAGCCATCGGCGAAATGCCGACCGCCTTGGTGACGGCGCGCACCGATACGGCTTCGTAGCCTTGTCGGCTGTAGATGTCCTTGGCTTCGGCAAGGAGTTGTTCGCGAAACCTAGCCTTGCCTTCCTGGCCACGTATCCGCGAGCGTTTTTCCGGGGTCGCGAGTTTTGAATTGTTTGGCATGGGCTGAACAACGTTGGTCAGACAGCGCGTACCGGGAAAGTGTAATGAAATTGCCTCGATTTACACCAGTACAGTTTGTTCAACAATCGTTTCCGCACCCGTCAATTCCGGAAATATTCCCTCGCCTTACGATGCCGGAGGCGTTCTCACCTGGCGGCAAGAAGGGCTTGCACGCGCTCCCGCCGGATACCCGCCAGGGCGCCGGAGAACTCGTTCAGGGCACGATAGCTGCGAGATTCGCCCAGCGTGGCAAAGGCGTCGGCAAAGCCCGCGGCGCGTTCGGCGGCGTTCTGCGGGAGGACGGCACCGGTACGGTGCACCGCGTCGAGCAGCACCTCATCGACCCGCTGGCGGGCAAGCGTGAAAGCGTCCAGTGCGCGGGTTGCCTGGGCAAGCGTCGCGCGCATGGCGTCGGCGTCCTCGACCGACCAGCGAACGGGATCGATACGGTCGGGCAGTGCTTCCGCCTGCACCCGGCTGAACTGGCCGGTCGGCCAGCGGATGCCGCCGCCGCGCAGCATCAGCGTGTCGCGTACGCCAGGCCAGGCCTGTTCGGCCACGCTGAAGACCAGCCTGCCCTGGTCATCGGCAGTCGCGCGCACACCGGTTGACGCCAGCGCCTGATCGATGCGGCGCACGATCTCCACGTCCGGAAGACCCGCTTCGAGTGCGACCGACGGTGTGCGCCGGCCGGCTCCCGCCACCGAAAAGCTCAGGTTCTCGCTGTCGCCCTCGCGCAGCGAAGCCAGGTCCAGTCCGCGAACGGTGAACTGACGCAGCGGCGGATTGACCGCGTCGAACGTCAGCGCCGGGTCGAGGCTGCCGGCCGTCTGCGCCGGACGCGACTGCCACAGCGCCGCGAACTGACCGATCCGGCGCTGCAGTACGACGTCACCTTCTCCTGCCGCGATCTGCTGACCAAGCAGGCTGCGCACCGACTTCAGCTGGCCGATGCCGCGATCGAGATAGTCGGCCGCAAGCTGCGCCTTGCCGACCTGCTCGTTGAAGCGCGGACTCCATGTCTTCAGCCCGGCCGATCCGGCCGGCGCGCGTTCTTCATTGCGCGTCCGCGGCGTGTCGCGCGTCGGCGGCGCAGCGTTGCCCGCGGCATGCGCCCTGCCCGGGCCGATCGCATCGACCGGACGGGCGGACGAAAGATGAGGACCGATCTGCATTCAGTGCGTACGGAAGATCAGATCGTGTCGAACAGCGACAGCGCGCTGACCTTGGCATAGGCCTTCTGCGTCGCCTGCACCGCGGTGGTGTAGCCATTGAGCTTGACCGCCGCGTCGCCGTAGTCGAGCTGACCGAGCGTGATCATCGCCTGCTTGTTCGACAGGCTCACGTTGGCGTGATTGGTTTCCAGCGTTTCCAGCGTCGTCTGCGCACCGCCAAGGCGGGCGATCTTCGCGCTGACCGCGTCCAGCCCGGTATCGAGTCCGTTCAGCGTGCCCACCAGTACCGTGCGCACCGCCGGATCGTTGGCCGTCGCACCCGGTACCTGCAGCGCGTCGATGGCCAGATCGAGCCGGTTCAGCACATCGGCCATCTCCTGCAGATGCACGTTCGCGTCCTGCGTCACGCCGTTGCCGACCACCACGCGCTGCGGATCGGTGTTGCCGGCAAAGCTGTAGCGCGTACCGACCGCCGCCGCGCCATTGAAGGCGATCGGTGCGGTGGCGGTTGCCGTACCCGAAAACAGGTAGCGCCCCTCCTGGTCGATGCTGTTCGCCGAGTACATCAGGCTGTCGCGCAGCGCGATCAGCGAGGTGCTCATCGCCTGCAGGTCCTGCGAGGTATTGGTGCCGTCGGCCGCCCACACCATCAGGTCGCGTGCCTGCATGACGTCGCGGCTCATGCCGTCCAGCAGTTCCTCGTTCTGCCCCAGTCGGCTGCGCAGCGCGCCGATGTTCTCCAGATACTGGTCGAGTGCCGCCTCCTCGCGCGTCAGCCGGGCGATGCGCACGCTGGCGATCGGGTCGTCCGACGGCTTCTGCACCCGAAGGCCGTTCGACATCTGCTGCAGGATGCCCTCCAGTCGCGTGTTCGCGTCCTGCAGGGCGGTGTTCATGGTGGCGTGGAACTGTGTGCTGGCGACCCGCATGTCCGTCTCCTCAACCCATCATCGCCAGCGTGCTGTCGAACAGCTCGTTGGCGACGGTGATCACTTTCATATTGGCCTGATACATTTGCTGGAACTGGATCAGGTTCACCGCCTCTTCGTCGTTGTTCACGCCGCTGGTGGACTTCCAGCTCTCTTCGGCCTGGTTGCGCACCGTGGTCGCCGTGGTCAGCGAAGCCTGGTTCTGCTGGCTGTCCATGCCCAGCTTGCCGATCAGCTGCGTATTGGCGTCGCCGACCCGTACCGTGCCGAGCGAGGTCACGGTGATGGGCTGGTTGCGCAGCGCGATCATCGCCAGCAGGTTGTCGCTGTTGCCGGGCTTGGTCGGGTCGGACGAGAAACCCAGGTCCTGCGGCAGCACGCCGGCCGCGACCGACAGCATCGAGGTCGAACTCGACGCGTCATAGACGAACAGCGGGCCGCCCGCGGCGCCGCCCAGCGTGTAGCCGGCGCCGAGCTGGGCGTTCATCAGCGTGGAAATTTCGGAAGCGATGTCGCCGATCGACTGGCGCAGCGGAATCAGCGTGCCGTACTCGAAATCGGCCAGTCCGCCGAGCTGCCCGCCCAGACCTTCGTCGCGCACGGCGAATACCTCGCTGGCGAACTTCAGCGTCAGCGCCTGGGTGCCGGCCGGCGTGTCCTGCACTTCGAGGCGTGAGGCCGTGGTGCCCACCACCAGCGGCTGCCCGCTCTTCAGCGACACATTGCGCGAACCATCCGGATGATTCACGACCTGGATCGACACCATGCCGGCCAGCCCGTCGATCGCCTGGTCGCGCGCGTCCATCAGACCGGAAGCATTGACGCCGGCCGCTTCGGCCAGCGAAATGCGCTTGTTCAGGTCGGCGATCAGTGCGGTGCTCGAATTGATCTGCGACACCAGCGTCGTGCGCTGCTGCGCGATCGAGGCGCGCTGGTTGGCGAGCACCGTGGTCAGGTTGTTGAAGCGCTGGGCCAGCGCGTCCGCCGCGGTGATCACCTGCGCGCGAAGCGGCACCGAGCTCGGCTCCACGCTGGCCGCATTCAGCGCGCTGAAGAAGGCGTCCAGACCGTTGTTGATGCCGGACGCGTCGTCCCCCATCACCTGTTCGAGCTGGTCGAGATAGGGCTGCCGGGTCGAGCGGTTCGACAGCTCCGACGCCGCCTGCCACATCTGCAGGTTCTTGTAGTCGTCGCTGAAACGTTGCAGCGACGACACCGCCACGCCGCTGCCGGCCGACAGCGCGCCGCTCTGCATGGGCTGCACCGAAGCCAGCACCGCAGCCTGCCGGGTGTAGCCGGGCGTCATCACGTTGGCGATGTTCTGGCCGGTGGCGCTGAGCGCGGCCTGCGCCGCCAGGGTTCCGGTCAATGCGTTGTTGATCAGGCTCATGGGTTGTTCCGGGTCGTTGCGTGGCCGGGAGCGCTTTCCGCGTGCTCCCCTGTACTGGAGGCGACCATGGGCGCCGGCGCATTAAACGCAACCGGCGCCGGCTGCGGCAGCAACTGGCGCAGCAGCATGTCGGCAATGCCGAAAGCGCGCTGCGAAGCCATCGCGTCGGCAACCAGACCGTCGGCGAGGTCCAGCATGTCCTCGTTCACGCGGTCCTTGAAAATGCTGTCCTCGCCGGCCATTTCGCGCGTGCTGCGGCGCATCTGGCGCAACGTCTCGCTGATGAAGAAGCTCTCGAACTTGACGGCCGCTTCGGTCGCCTGCTTCAGCAAGGCGGGATCGACCTGCGGTGCGACCGGCACGGTCTGCGCCTCCGTCTGGACTGGCGCTGCGGACGATGCGATGTCGTGGATGTTCATGCTCAGATCACGATCAGTTCGCCATCGATGGCGCCAGCCTGGTCCAGCGCCTGCAGGATGGCCATGATGTCGTCCGGCGTCGCGCCGATACTGTTCACGGTGTCGATGATGGTCTGCAGTTTGGCACCGGCCGGCCAGTTGAACATGCGTCCGTCGCCCTGCTCCACCTCGACCTTGGAACGCGGCGTGACCGCCGTCTCGCCGCGGCTCAGCGGTGCCGGCTGGCTCACGTTCGAGCTCTCGGAAATGATCACCTTCAGCGAACCATGCGACACCGCGGCCGGACGCACGGTCACCCCCTCGGCGATGACGACGGTACCGGTGCGCGAATTGAACACGACGCGCGGCGTCGTCTCGCCGACCACCACGGGTAGCGCTTCGAGCTGGGCGACGAAGGCGACCCGCTGCGTCGGATCGGCCGGTGCCACGACTTCGATCGCGGTGGCATCGCGCGTTGACGCCACCTCGCCGAAACGGCCGTTGATCGCACCG
Source organism: Methyloversatilis sp. (assembly GCF_965284615.1). GTDB lineage: Bacteria > Pseudomonadota > Gammaproteobacteria > Burkholderiales > Rhodocyclaceae > Methyloversatilis. The sequence continues at coordinate 1,521,779 of NZ_OZ260098.1, read as the reverse complement.
ACGATATTGGTCGCCGTCTGGAAATGAGGGCGCTTCAGGCTCAGCAGCACGGTCGGTCGCACATCGAAATCGGTCATGATTTCCCGTTCCACCGTTGCACCGTTCGGAATGCGTCCGGAGGTCGGCGTATTGACGGTCACGCTGGATCCGCTGCGGCCGCTCGCGCTGAGGCCGCCGACCACCAGATTGCCCTGGGCCAGCGCATAGATTTCGCCGTCGGCCGCGCGCAGCTGGGTCAGCAGCAGCGTGCCGCCACGCAGACTCTTCGAGTCGCCGAGCGAGGACACCGTGACGTCGATGCTCTGCCCCTTGCGATAGCCCGGCGGGAACACCGCGCTGACCATCACGGTGGCCACGTTCTTGCTGCGGCTCTGCGTACCCTCCGGCAGCTTGAGGCCGAACTGCTTGAGCAGGTTGGACACCGACTGCCCGGCCGACTTGACCTGCGTACTGTCGCCGGTGCCATGCAGGCCGACGACCAGGCCGAAGCCGATCAGCTGGTTCTCGCGTACGCCTTCGACACTGACCAGATTGCGCAGCGGCTGGGTTGCGGGTGCAGCGGGTACTGCCGCAGCACGGGCATTCGTCGCGGCCTTCGGCGCAGCGAATGCAGCGCCGGCCACGAGGCAGGACAGGACGGCAAGCGTCCGGCGGAAGATCATCGTTTCATCCTCAGAAGGGCATCAGCGCGCCGACGAAGAAGCGCAGCAGCCAGCCCGGGCTGTTGGCGTCCGCCAGCACGCCTTCGCCGGAATAGGAAATGCGGGCATTTGCCACGCGCTGCGAGGACACGGTGTTGTCCGAACTGATGTCGGACGCACGCACATAGCCCTGAAGGCGCACGGTCTCGTCGCCCTGGTTCAGGTACAGCGTCTTCTCGCCGCTGACGCGCAGCAGGCCGTTGGGCAGCACCTCGTGCACGATGACGGTGATCGAGCCCTGCAGCCGGTTCTGCTGCGAACTGGTCGAGTTGCCCTTGAAATCGGACTGCGCATCGACGCTGACATCGGTCTTGAAGCGCTTGCCGGCGATCACCGTCGGCTGCATCGCGATACCGCTCTCCTTGCCGAAGGTGGTACCGGCCGCCTTGCTCGCCTGCGTCGTTTCCTGCAGCACCACGGTGACCACGTCGCCGGTGCGGAAGGCGCGGCTGTCCGAGGTGAGCGACCAGGCCGAGGCGGGCTGGAACACGCCGCCCGCAGCACCGGCCGCGGGCGGCTGCACTGGCGGCGGCAGGCGGTCGGCCTCGGCCAGCGGCGGCGCCTTGTGTTCCAGGCTCGTGCAGGCCGCCAGGCACAGCGACGCGAACAGCGCAAGGACGCGGGCCGGGTGACGCATCAGCGCACCGCCTGGGCGAGGTACTGCATCATGTTGTCGGCGGCCGACAGCACCTTGGTATTCATCTCGTAGGTGCGCTGGGCGGCGATCATGTCCACCATTTCCTCGACCACCTGCACGTTGGACCCTTCGAGCGCGCCCTGCTTGAGCTTGCCAAGGCCTTCCTCGCCCGGGTTGCCTTCGGTCGGCACACCACTGGCCGCGGTCTCCTGGTAGAGGTTGTCGCCCATGGCCAGCAGGCCGGCCGGATTGACGAAGCTCACCAGCGTGAGCTGGCCGACTTCCTGCGGCGCGGCCTGACCCGGCACGGTGACCGACACCATGCCGTTCTCGCCTATCGTGATCGCCGTGGCGTTCTGCGGGATGTTGATTTCGGGAATGATGGGCAGGCCCTGCGCGGTCACCAGCAGGCCTTCGGCGTTCTTCTGCAGCTGGCCGGCGCGGGTGTAGGCGATGTCGCCGTTCGGGCGCTGCACCTGCAGGAAACCGATGCCGGAGATGGCGACGTCCAGCGACTGGCCGGTGGTCTGCAGATTGCCGGTGGTAAACACCTTCTGCGTGGCGACCAGGCGGGTACCGGTACCGAGCTGCACGCCGCCCGGGCTCACCGTATTGTCGTCGCGCTGCGCGCCCGGTTCGCGTTCGATCTGGTAGAACAGATCCTCGAACAGCACGCGGTCGCGCTTGAAGCCCACCGTATTCACGTTGGCCAGGTTGTTGGCGATGGCCTGCAGCTTCGCGTCCTGCGCCTGCACGCCGGTCTTGCTGATCCACATTGCGGGATTCATGTCGTCTCTCCTGTGTCGGCAGTGCTGCCGTTCGTCATTCGCGGATCAGGCGGTTGCCCGTCTCGGCCATCGAATCGGCGGCCTTGTACAGCTTCATCTGCAGTTCGAATTCGCGGTTCAGCGTCATGGTCGCCACCATTTCCTCGACGGCGGACACATTGCTGCCTTCGAGAAAACCGGCGCGCACACGCACCGTCGGGTCGGCCGGAAACTCGTCCTGACCGCGGCTCACCAGCAGGCCGGCCTCGTTCTTGATCACCGTTGCCGGATCGGGGCGTACCAGCTTCAGGCGTTCCAGGGGCTGCATCAGCGGCTGGCCGGGCGGACGGATGGAAATCGTGCCGTCCTCGCCGATGGCCAGTTGCGAGTACGGCGGCAGCACGATGGGGCCGCCCTCGCCCATCACCGCGCGGCCGTTCACGGTCAGCGTGCCTTCGGCATCGACGGTGAGCGCGCCGGCCCGCGTATAGGCCTCGCCGTCGCCCCACTGCACGGCGAGATAGCCGTCACCGGAAATGGCGACGTCGAGGTCGCGGTCCGTCTGCTTCAGCGTGCCCTGGCGGTTGGACACCGAGTCCGCGCGCAGCCGGCCGAGGTGGCGGGCGTCGTAACCGTAGCCCTGCACCGCCTCGCTGACCGACATTTCGAGATCGGCACGAAAGCCGGGCGTGTCCGCGTTGGCGAGGTTGTTGGCGCGCACCTGCTGCGCATGCAGCGCGCGCTCGGCGCCGCTCATCGCGGTATAGATCAGCGCATCCATGGCGGGTCTCTGTTACAGCGCCTGCATCAGCGACTGCATCATTTCGGTCTGCGTCGAGATCACCTTGCTGTTGGCCTGGTAGTTGCGCTGCGCCGACATCAGGCTCACCAGTTCCGAGGTCATGTTGACGTTCGACTGCTCCAGCGCGCCACCGGTCAGCGCGCCGGCCATGCCGGTGCCGGGCGTGAAATAAAGCGGATCGCCAGACAGCGAGGAACTGGTCCAGCTGGTGTCGCTGACCGGGGTCAGCGAGGCCTCGTCCGGGAACACCGCCAGCGCGATGCGGCCGACCGGCTCCTTCACGTTGTTGCTGTACTGCGCGATGACCGAGCCGTCTTCGGCGATCTGCACGCCGATCATCGTGCCGGACGCGTAGCCGTTGGCGGCGTTGACCCGCACGGTGGCGTCGCCGCCGAACTGCGTGGTGCCGGTGTAGTCGATATCCACGCTCAGCGCGGCCGCACCCGCCGGCGTACCGAGCGCCAGCGCGACCGGTGCGGCCGGCGTGACCAGCGCACCGCTGGTGTTGAAGTCCATCACCGTCGTCGTCGGCAGTGCCGCGCCGTCGAAGGTGTAGTGGGCGGTGATCTGGTTGGTGCCGGTCTTGACGAAGTACTGGCCGACGCTGTGCTTGCCGCCCAGCGAGTCATACACGACCGCGACCTGCGAACTGTTGAAGGTGAGCGGATTGGCCGGATCGAAAGGCGCGGCCGCCGGTGCAGCCCAGTCGGCCGACATGTTGCCGACGTACTGCAGCGTGTCGCTCGGCTTGGCGGGCACCTGGCCGGCTGGCACCTTGAGGTCGCCCATGGCGCCCAGCGTGGTGCTGCCGGACTGCATTTCGTAGCCCTGCAGTCGGCGGCCGAAGGTGTTGACGACGAAGCCGTCCTTGTCGGTCGAGAAGATGCCGACGCGGCTGAACAGCGAGGCGCCCGCGGTATCGCGCGTCACGAAGAAGCCGCGGCCCTGGATCGCCGCATCGAGGCCGCGACCGGTGGTCAGCACGCCGCCGCCGATGTCTATGCTCTGCGTCAGCGAAGCCACCTCGACGCCGGTCGGCTGGGTGCCGGCATACATCGCGGCGAAGTTGGCGCGGCTGGACTTGAAGCCGTAAGTGCCGGTGTTGGCGATGTTGTTGCTGATGGTTTCGAGCTGGGTGTTGATCGCATTGATGCCGGACAGCGCGATTTCATAACTCATGGACCGTATCCTCTCTTTCAGTTGACCGACGTGGCCGGACGGCCGTTGAAACGTGTGATGTAGGCCGGCGACACCTCGCCCAGGCCGGCGACGTTGAGCGCGACGTTGCCGCTGCCGGCCATGCGCACGCTGAGCAGGCGGCCGGCAATCTCGGTGGCCGGCGTCTCGCCTGTTTCCGTCTCGACGCGCAGCGTGTGCGCACCGGGCGGCAGGCCAAGCGCGGCAGGATCGATCTCGAACGGCACTTCGCCGGCAGCCCGGGTGCCCAGCTCGATGCGGCGCTCGACGCCGTCCGGGCCGCTCAGCACGAGTGTCGTGCGCGCGCTCGACGACGTCAGCGTGAAAGCGCCGCTGACCGGCTCGCTGCCGACCTCGACGGTGTCGGTATTCACCATGATTTCCGAACCGACCTGCGCGCCGAGCGCCAGCACCTGCAGGCTGGACAGCACCGACGCGTTGGCGCCGGTCTGCTGGGCAAGTGCCTGCAGCGACTCGACCTGGCTGAGCTGCGTGAGCTGATTGACGAAGTCGCTCGGGTCGGTCGGCTCCAGCGGATTCTGGTTGCGGATCTGCGCCACCAGCAGCTTGGTGAACAGTTCGGTCGGCGAACCCTGTTCGCCATTCGCCGCCTGCACCGCGTCGGACGCGCTGCCCTGGCTGCCGCCTACTACCTGAGTGGTCTGCATGGCCTCACCCTTCTCCGAGTTTCAGAAGGGCCTGCTGCATCGACTTGACGCGACCGAGCACCTCCACATTGGTTTCAAAGGCACGCGACGCCGACATCATGTCGGTCATCTCGGCCACCGAATTCACATTGGTGTAGAACACCATGCCGTCTTCGTCGGCCAGCGGGTTGTCCGGCTCGTACACCGAACGCAGCGGCTCGGTGCTCTCGACCACGTCGAGCACCTGCACGCGACCGGCCACCGCCGGCGCGCCGCCGACGTCCTCGCCGCCGAGCAGCGTGGCGAACACCGGCTTGCGTGCGCGGTAGGCGGTCTCTTCCGACCCGGACGCCGAATGCGCGTTGGCGAGGTTGCTGGAGATGGTGTTGAGGCGCACGGTCTGGGCCGCCATGGCCGAGCCGGCGATCTGGGTGATGTCGCGGAATGACATGGCTATTGTCCGGCGATGGCTTTCGCCAGCCCCTTGAGTTTCATGTTGGCGAAGGTGAGGCTGATCTGGAAATCCGAAGTGTTCTGCGAGAAGGCGGCCTGCTCGACGCCGAGCTCGACCGTGTTGCCGTCCTGCGCCGCGTGATAGGGCACGCGATAGAGCGTTTCGCCGCCCTCGCTGTCGAGCGACAGGCCGCCGGCCTCGCCCGCCATCGCCTGCCGCAGGCTGGACGCGAAGTCAACGTCGCGCGCCTGATAGCCCGGCGTGTTCTGGTTGGCGATGTTCTCTGCGATCACCCGCGTGCGCTCGGCACGCAGTTGCAGGGCCTGGCCATGCACGCCGAGCGCCTTCCCGAAATCGATACCCATGTCGGCTCCTGTCTGGATCGCTGACGAGGTGACCGGTGGCGTCGCGACGATGCGACACCGCCGTTCATCCTGTCGGCGTTTATTAAGCGTATGCGTATAGTTCAGGGACACCATCGACAATCCGCCGGCGAACTTGAGGCCCCGGATGCGGATATTTCTCACGCCCGCATTGCTGTTACCTTCACCGGCCACAGGAGACCCCGATGCACCGAAAGACTCATCCGAACAGCATGCGTCACGCACTCGCCGTGGTCGTCGCACTGTCCTGCCTGCCCGCCGCCGCGCAGGCTGACGGCACCGCACAGATCGTCGGCCAGGTTGAGGCAGCCGCGCGGCTTCAGCTCGAGCAGCAGGCCGAGCGCATGGGGCTGACCGACGCACGCATCAGCGTGACCGTGCAGCCGCCCTACAAGCCGCCTCCGCCCTGCGCCGGACGCATCGAGGTCGCGGCGCTGGACGTGAAATCACCGTCGCACCTGCGCTATGCCGCGCGCTGCAGCGACGACGGCGGCTGGACGCGCAAGGTGCAGGCACGCGCCCGCATCGTCGCCGACGTGGTCGTCGCGGCGACCGATATCGCGCCCGGCCATCCGATCGGCGACGCCGACATCGATGTCAACGCGCGCGACGTGACTGCGGTCGCCGATTTCTTCGCCGATCCGTCGGAGGTGATCGGCATGACCGGACGCCGTCCGCTGCGCGCCGGCGACCTGTTGCGCAAGCGCCAGCTGGCGGCCGCGCTGCTGGTCAAGCGTGGCGACGCGGTACGCATCGTCGCGCGCAACGAAGGCATCGAAGTCCAGGTGGCCGGCGAAGCGCTTGATGCGGGCGGCATCGGCGACATGGTGCGCGTGCGCAACCTGTCGTCCGGCAACGTTCTGCGCGCACGCGTCACCGGCGCGGGCGACGTCGAGCCGGTCACGCGCGCCGCTCAGTAGCCTCGCGTGCGGATCTGTCCGGCCAGCCGCACCAGCTTGTCGGCATAGGCCGGATCGGTCGCGTAGCCCCCTTGCACCAGCCCGTCGGCGAAGGCCTGCACGTTGTCGCCTGCATTCAGCGCGCCGGTGTAGCGCGGGTTGTCGAGCAGCAGGCGTGCGTAGTCGCGGAAGGCGCCAGCGCCGTCGGCGTAGCTGCGGAAGGACGCACTGACCGACACGTCGGCGCCGTCCAGATGTTCGGTCGTGCGCGCCTCCAGGGTGGCGCCGCGCCATGCGCCGCCCGCCTTGATGCCGAACAGGTTGTGGCTGTCGGTGCCGTCGGCCGCGCGCAGCGGCTTCTGTCCCCAGCCGGACTCGAGCGCCGCGTGCGCGATCACCGCCTCGGCACTGACGCCAAGACGGCGCGCCGCCTCGGCCGCCCACGGGCGGATGCCGGCGACGAAATCGCGCCGCCCGGCCTCGTCCGCCGACGTGTCCACGTCCGCGGTGCGCGTCGCGTTGCGCAGCAGCTGGGCTTCCGGACTGAGTGTGGCCGTGCTGCCCATGATGTCGGCAGCACCGGCCGACCCCTGGCGGATGAAGCGGTTGACCTCGGCCGACACTTCGCCGAACAGCGGCGCAAACCGACCGGCGACCCCGACTGGCGCCGCCGGACGGGTCGGTTCGACATTGGGCGCCAACGGCCGCGCCGGTTCAGGCCGGAGCATAGGTCTGGTCCTCGCCGTGCAGCACACGCTGCATGATTTCGTACTGGTCGGTCATCAGCAGGCAGTTGCGCGCATTGAGGCGCTTGCAGTCGGCGACCCGTGCCTGCAGCCCGGTCCACATCGCGCGACAGCGTTCACGGTTGTCCTCCGGCAGTTCGGCGAACACATGTTCCATGCGCCCCTCCGTTCCGTACAGGCCGGCCACCAGACGGGCTCGCAGCCGGCGCCTGGCATCGAGTACCTGCACCGCATCGGTGATGCGGGCCGCCAGCATGCGCAGCGCCGTCGCGTCGTGACGCAGCGCGGCATCGAACTGGCTGTCGAGCAGCAGACGCAGCGCGCCGTAGTCCGCCACGTCGCTGAGCACGTCGCGCAGCAGGCGGGCGATGGCCTCGCCGCGCTTCATCCCTTGCTGCCGTGGAAGCGTTCGATCAGGCCGGCCAGCTTGTCCGCGTCGAAGGGCACCTCGCCGCGCGCCAGCGCCTCGCGCAACGCATCGATGCGCGCATGATCGATTTCCGGCAGTGCGCGCATCGCCTCCATCGCCGGCTGCAGCGTCAACGACTGCAACTTCGCGGGCGACGCCGGCGCGACCGCTTGCGGCGCCTCCGCCGGCCCGTTACCGCTGACCGAACCTGGCGCGTTGACGCCGGCTGCACCGCTGCCTGTGATTCTCATCTGATGTCCTCTCGATCGTGTTCGCATTCAAGCTCACCTGTCCGCGCGATTCAGCGGCCGGTGCCGGCCGACGGCGCCACCAGCTGCGTTCGCAGCTGCTCCAGCGCATCCCGGTCCGGCATGGCCGCGTGCGCGCCTTCGGCAAAGGGCAGCCGCTCGTTCGGCAGGCCATACATCGCCGCCACCAGTTCGGCCTGCCTGCTGGTCAGTATCAACAGTTCGATGCGCCGGTTCACGCCGGCCGTCGCATCTTCGGTATTCAGTGGCGCGCGATCCGCCATGCCGACCACCTGCAGCACGCTGCTGGTCGGCATGCCGCCAGCCAGCAACTGCGAGCGCGCGGTCAGCGCACGGTTGCTCGACAGCGTCCAGTTCGAGAACGCCGCGTGATCACGATTCGCATACTGCACCGAATCGGTGTGACCGACGATCAGCATCTGATTCTCCATCTGCGCGAACAGCGGACCCAGCGAACGCAGCAGCTTGCGGAAGCGCTCGGTGGCGAAGGAACTGCCGCGGTCGAACATGCCCTGCTGGTCGGTGTCGTGCAGCATCACGCGCAGGCCATAAGGTGTGATCACCGACTGCAGATTGCCTTCGAGCCCGGCGTCCGCGCTCATCTTCTTCATCACGCGGGCCAGCGCTTCCATATCGGCCGGGGATTCGTAGCGCACGCGTGCCGTGCGCGGCCCGTCCGCCGGGGCGGTTTCGCCGCGCGCCGCGCTTTCGCCCGGCGCCGACATGCCCTCGCGCGGCGGCATCGGTTCGCGTTCGATCAGGCTGCCGCGCGGGCCACCGAGCGACTGCGCCATCAGGCCGCTGCCTTCGTCGATGCGGCTGCTGTCGGACGCGCGCAGCACCTGCTCCAGCGATTCCTGCTCGCGCGACGCGAGCAGCCACAGCACCAGGAAGAGGCAGAGCAAGGCCAGGCAGAAATCGGCGAAAGCCACTTTCCACGAGCCGCCATGCGACTCCTCGTGTCCCTTTCCGGACACGCGCTTGACGACGGTTGCGCCGTGCGCGTCAGGCTTCGACACGTTTGTCTCCGGCGCGGCGGCGCGGCGTGGCATCCGGATCGCCCGCGCCCTGCATCGCGTTGATCCAGCTTTCGAGGCGGGCGAAGCTGGGCTTGATGTTCAGCTGCACCAGGCGACGACCGGCGTCGATCGCCAGCAGCGGCGGTTTCCCCGACACATGGGTCACCAGCACCACCTTCACCGACTCCAGTGCCTGCAGTTCCTCGCCGACCAGCTGCTTCATCATGTTGCTGATCGGGTCGAGCACGCCGTAGCAGAAGAAGATGCCGATGAAGGTGCCGACCATGGCCGAACCGACGCGCACCGCAATCTCGCCGGTACCGGCGCCGTCGGCCACGACATTCATCGTCATCACGATGCCGAGCACCGCGGCCAGGATGCCGAAGCCCGGCATCGCCTCGCCGATCTTGCCGAGCGAGCGCGCCGGTTGCGACATTTCCTCGTGGATCGCCTCGATCTCCTGTTCGAGTACACCCTCCAGCTCGTGCGCGTTGATCTTGCCCATCGCCATCAGCCGGAAGTTGTTGACGATGAAGTGCAGCAGCTTGGGTTCTTCGAGTATCAGCGGATAGCGGCGGAACATTTCGCTCTCCTGCGGCGCCTCGACGTGGGCGTCCAGCGCCTTCAGACCGCCGGCCGCGGTCTGCAGCAGTTCATACATCAGCAGCAGCAGCTGGCGCTGGAACTCCTCGCCCTGCTTGCGCCGCAGCATCACCTTGCGCAGCTGCAGCCACATCTCCTTCAGCACGTGACCGGGGTTGCCGAGCACGATGGCGCCGGCGGCGGCGCCGACGATGATGATCAGTTCGATCGGCTCCCAGATCACTGCGAGCTTCCCGCCATGCAGCATGAAGCCGCCGAACACGCTGATCAGGATGATGGCGACGCCTACGATGGACTGCATGATTCGTTTCCTCTTGGTTTTCCCGGGCGGTCAGCCGAGGAAGGCCTTCATTTTCCTGAGCGCGCCCTTGTTGATCTGGCAGATGCGCGCCTCGGTCAGGTCCAGTACCGCCGCAATCTCGCGGTAGCTGAGTTCGAATTCGTAATAGAGCTGGATCACTCGCTGTTCGCGCTCGTCCAGCCGGGTCAGCGCCTGCGCCAGGCTGCGCCGGGTCATCAGCTGTTCTTCCGGCGACTGGCCGGCCGCCGCCATCTCGTGCATCTGGCCGACCAGTTCGTCGAAGCTGGCGATGGTTTCGGCGTTCTCCGCCAGCAGGTGCGCCTGGAAGGCGTCAGCCGCAATGCCAAGCGCAGCGCACGCTTCGGCCTCGGTCGGCTCGCGTCCGAGCTGACGGGTCAGCGCACGCACCGCGTCGCGGGTGCGGTGACTGTCCTGGCGCACGGTGCGTGGCCGCCAGTCCTGCCGCCGCAGTTCATCGAGGATGGCGCCACGCACGCGCAGCGCCGCGTAGCCGGCAAAACCCTGATCGGGTGTGCCGTAGCGGCGCAGCGATTCGAGCAGGCCGAGCAGGCCGATCTGTTCCATGTCCTCGCGGTCCATCGCTCCGGACACCTGGGACAGCAGCTGGCGCACGATGCGCTTGACCAGCGGCGCGTACTCCACCAGCCAGCGCTGCTCCTCGGCGGCGTCCAGCGTGCGCGCCGCCGCGCTGCTCACCTCGGCGTAGTCCGAATGCATGTCCATGTCATTCAACGATCAGCTTGCCGACCATTGCCTCGACGAAGGGCTTGCTGCGATGCGCCTTGTCGTAGTCTTCCGTGAAAGCACGATTGACCTCGGCCGCCAGTTCGTCGATGGTCATCGCGCTGACCTGCTGCGCGGTCATCGACGCCAGCGCGCGCACCGCGATGCTGCGCAGCAGCGGCAGGTGCTCCTTGGTGTCCTTCTCCTTCTCGATCGCCGTGGTGAACACCAGGTCCATCGACATGTAGCGCGTCACGTTCTCCTCCGGCGCGCGTCGCAGCATGACGACCACCTTGTCGAGGCTCACGTACTTCTGCGGCACGGCCTCCTTCGGCACTGCAGCCTGAGCATCGGCGCCGCCGGCGTCCTTCATGCCGAACCACCAGACCGCGCCGCCGCCAGCCGCCGCCAGCACGACGCCGACCACCGCGAAAATGATCGCCTTCTTCATCGGATTCAGCTCCCGTCCGTCGCCAGGGCGAAGCTCGACATCCCGGCCCCGGCCTGTGCCTCGGCCAGTGCGTCACCCGGGTTCTCGTCGTCCCTGCCCTGCTGTTGTTGTCCCGAGCGTGAGCGGCCGTCGGCGTCGCGGCCGTTGGCATCGCGACCGGATTCGGCGACCACCACGGTGACGTCACCCTGCGCATGGCGCTGGCCAAGATCGGCGCGCAGGCTGTCGCCGATGGCGTGGAGCTGTCGCAGCACCTCGCCGTTGCTGGCGCTCAGATGCACCTGCAGCGCACCTCCCACGTCCTGCTGCACGATGATCTCGATGCGGCCGAGCGTCGGCGGGTCGAGGCGGATCACCGCTCGCTCGCCATGCTGCACGGTCTGCAGTTGCAGGCGTTCGCCCAATGCATCGGTCAGCGGCTGCTGCCAGCTCTGCGGTGAGGCCGGCGCGAGCTTCAGTACGGTCTCGGCTGACGCCGGTGCCGATGGCAGGACCGCCGCTTGCAGACCATGTGCCGACTGCAGCGCCGGCTGTACGGTCTCGACGACGTCAGCGCGCGCTCCCTCGGTCGGCAGCGACGGCAGCACAGCGGCAGCGCCGCCGGCAGGCACCACCGGTGCGAGCGCGCGGCCCGCTGCGGCGGCAGAGTCGGCTTGCAGCGGCTGCGACGGCAACGGAAGCAGCACCGCCAGCGCAGAGGCAGGCAATGCCGGGGCTTCGCCCGACTGCACTTCGTCGGCCCCCACGTCGTGTTCGGCGACGCCACTGCTCGCATGCAGCGCGGCCGGCAGCGGTGACTGCGACGGCAGGCGGGCATCAAAGGCAGTGCGATCCGCACCTGGCATATCGGTGTCGGTCCGCTGCGTCGATGCTTCGCCGACGACGACGTCCGGCGACGCTAGACCGAGCGCGCGGAACAGATCGACGAAGGCCTGCGGTGCACTCGTGGCCGACGTCAGCAAAAGGCCGGCCGACGGCGCAGGCAGCGCCGGTGCCGACGTCGGCAGCGTTGCCGGCGCCGCACTGCCCAGGGTGAGGATGTTTTGCGTCATGAGTGGCTACCGGAAAGTTCGAGGTCGTATGCGTAGGCCATCCAGCCGTCACGCCCGGCGCCCAGTTCGGACAGCCGTTCGCCGAGGCGTTCGCCCGCTTCGACGCAGCGTGCAAGCGCGCCGTCGTGTGCCTTGCGCAATGCAAGCAGCGCATCGCGATCTGCCAGAGACAGATCGCGTCGGTCGGCGACGTCCTGCAGCACGGTGGCCAGCTCACGGTCAGCGGCCGCCAGCGTGGCCCAGTCATCACTCAGCGCGGCCACTTCGAGCCGGCGGGCGATGCGGGCGAAGGTATGCCGGTCAGTCATGTCCGTCCGCCAGTCCGACCCAACCGCGGCGCAAGGTGCCGAGCAAGCCGCTCACCTCGTCCAGCGGTGCGGTGTCGAGCTTGATGCCGCCTTCACTCAGGCGCCACGCGCAGTAGTCGTACAGCCAGTCCAGATTGGCCACGACGTCGCCCCCGCTGTCCGGATCGAGCGAACTGGCCAGGCCGTTCAGCATGTTGACGCAGCGGTCGAGGCTGAGCGCCTTCTGTTCATAGCGCCCGGCTTCGATGTGGGCGCGTGCGCGCGCGATCTCCTCGAGCAGGCCGTCCATCAGGATCAGCACGAGCTGCACCGGGGTCGCGCGCGCCGTCTGCGCATTCAGATTGACGGCGTGGTAGCTCTGGTAGGCGTCGTAGTTCAAGGCATGGGTTTCCGGTTTCGTTGGCGGACAGGCAGTCCTCAACTGGCCGACGAGCTCGCGAACAGCGCGTCGAACATGCTGGTGGTCTGCCCCATCTGCGACTGCAGCGACTGCAGTTGCGTGAACTGCACGAGATAGCGCTGGTAAGCGTTGTCGTACTGCAGGTCGATACGGGTCTGGCGCGTGGTGAGCGCCTTCTGCTGGCTCTGCACGGTGTCCTTGCGGCGCTGGATCTGGCCGCCGGCGGAGTCGAGCCAGACGTCCATATAGCTGGCGAAGCCACCGAGCAGCCCGCTGCCCGAGGTCGTGCTGGCGCTGCCGAACAGGGTGTCGATGGCGTCCGGATTAGCGGCGATCGCTTTGTCCAGCTTGGTCGAGTCAAGGGACAGCCTGCCGTTGCGGTCGGCGCTGACGCCGAAATCCATCAGGCGCAAGCCGCCGACCTCCTGGCGGACCAGGCTGTCGAGCCGATTGCGCAACGACCGTATGCCGGAGTCGGAAGCAAAAGCCGCCGCCGCGACGCCGCTTTCGGCATCGCCGGTGCTGGTCAGCTCGTCCAGGCTGGTCTTCAGCTTGTTGAAGGCATCGATGAAGCTCTGCACATTGGCCGCGGTGCCGCCGCTGTCGCCCGCCACCTTCAGCGTCAGCGGCGCTTCGCCCGCCACCATCGCGCGGGTGAAATTCATCGTCACGCCCTGAATGGCGGTGAAGGTGTTGGACGCCTGCTGCAGACGCACGCCGCTTCCCTGCGCACCCAGCCACACGACGGCATCGCGCGCCGCCGTCAGTTCGCTGCCGTTGTCGAGCGAATCCTTGAACGCGCCGGCGGGCAGGCCGCTGGTGTCCAGCGTGATCTGGCCGTCGGCACCCGTTTCGGTTGACGACAGCACCAGCTGCGTCTGGCCGCCGGCCGTCATCACCATGGCCGTGACCTTGCCCTGGTTGCCGCTGGCCTGATTGATGGCGCGCGCCATCTCGGTCTGCGACAGCGTGCCGTCGGCGTCCATGTCGGCGCCTGAGAAATCGACACCGATGGTTGCACCGCCGGCGAGGTTGATGCTGAGCATGCCGCTCATCGGCACCGGCACCGCCGGCAGATCGGTGAACACCACCTGGTGGGCGCTGGCGACCTGCTCGACGAACAGCGGATACTCGCCCGCCACCGCCCCGGGCGAAGCGCTCGCCGTGCCGACGCCGGTGCTGCTCAGCGTGGCGGTGTTCTGCGTAACACCCTTTTTCGACGACAGCGTCAACAAGGCGCTGTCGAAGGCCTGCAGCGCACTTTGCAGCTTGGTCAGCGCCGACGTCGTGGCCTGCGCTTTCTTGCTCTGCGTGTCAACCTGGGTCTGCGACGCGCTGATGTAGGCGGTCGCAAGCTGCGAGGCGGTGGTGACGGGATCGAAAGTGCTCATGTCTGGCTCCTGTGAACGGTTAGCGGACGCGTCCACCGTTCAAGGCGACCGGCGTGAACAAAAACTGAAATCGATGCGGAACGGACGCTCACGGCGCACGCCCCCACACCTGGACGGCGATGTCGTCCTGCCGCTTCTGTTCGCTGACACGCGCACCGTGCGCGACCATGCTGCGCTGGCGCAGCAGCACCTGGTCGAGCACTTCGCAGCGTCGTGAAACCAGCGCCAGTTCGCGCCGCGCCAGATCGATCTCGATTTCGTGGGCGGCCAGTTCCTGCCGGTGAACCACCACCATGTCGGCCACCGACTGCTTGTAGCCGGCACTGTTCATCGACAGCAGCGGGTGCAGCGAGCCGGTCTGCGGCACGCCGTCGCACAGCGACTGCAGCCGTTCGATATTGCCCAGATAGCGCTGGCGCAATGCCAGCTTGCCGGCCATGTCGGCCTGCAGGCGGTCCACCTCGCGCTCGCGCACGTCTACCAGTCTCGCCAGCGTGCGGATGGATGTCTTCGTCGTCATGCCGCCAGCTCCTGGATGCGCGCCACGCACTGCGCCATCGGCGCGGCTTCGGCCACGCCCTGGCGCAGATAGGCCTCGATGTCCGGATAGAGCGACACCGCGTGATCGGTCTGCGGATCGGCGCCGGCAACATAGGCGCCGAGCGGGATCAGATCGCGCACCTGCGCATGGCGCGAGGCCATTTCCTTCACCCTGCGTGCGGCATTGAGATGCGCCTTGTTGACCACCAGCGCCATGCAGCGACTGATCGACGCGGCGATGTCGATCGCCGGGTAGTGACCGCGTTCGGCCAGTTCGCGCGTCAGCACGATGTGACCGTCGAGGATGGCGCGGGCGGTGTTGACCACCGGATCCTGCTGGTCGTCGCCCTCGGCCAGCACGGTGTAGATCGCGCTCATGCTGCCGATCGGGTTCTCGCCGTTGCCGGCGCTCTCCACCAGCTGCGGCAGCAGCGAGAACACTGACGGCGGATAGCCGCGCGTGGCCGGCGGTTCGCCCAGTGCCAGCGCCACTTCGCGCCGCGCCATCGCGTAGCGGGTGAGCGAGTTGACCAGCAGCAGCACGTCCTTGCCCTGGTCGCGGAAATGGGCGGCGATGGAATGGCACAGTTCGGTCGCCATCAGTCGCATCAGCGGCGATTCGTCGGCCGGCGCGATGACGACGACCGCCTTCTTCAGGCCCTCCTCGCCGAGCGACAGTTCGACGAACTCGCGTACCTCGCGGCCGCGCTCGCCGATCAGGCCGACGACGACCACGTCCACCGCGGTCTGCCGGGTGATGGTGCCCAGCAGCACACTCTTGCCGACACCGCTGCCGGCCATCAGGCCGACGCGCTGGCCCTTGCCCAGCGTGAGCATGCCGTTGATCGCGCGCACGCCGACGTCGAGCGGCTCGGATACGCGCTTCTTCTTCAGCGGGTGCACCCGCGGCGGATGCGGGTCGAGCGGATGTTCGCCACCGAGGCGGCCGAGGCCGTCTATCGGTTCACCGAGGCCGTTGACCATGCGTCCCAGCCAGGACGGGCCAATCATCAGATCGAGCTTGTCCTGCACCGGCAGCACGCGGGCACCGGTGGTCAGGCCGACCGGCTTCTTGAACGGCATCAGGAAGGACAGCTTGTCGCGGAAACCAACGACCTGCGCATCCAGCCAGCCACCGTCCATCGTTTCGATCTGGCAGCGCTGGCCGGTGTAGAGCGGGCAGCCGGCGCTTTCGAGCAGCAGGCCCGAAGCACCCACCAGGCGACCGGTGGGTGTGGCCACCGGCACATCGTCGATTTCGAGGCGGCGCAGCACGTCGGCAATCATGCAGCCTCCGCGGTGAAGGGCACGTCGATCACCGACTGCGGCACATCGCCACCGTCGAGCAATTGGGCGCGCACCTGTTCGACGCAGGCGGCCAAGCGCTGCGCGCAGCCGGCGTCGGCTTCGTGATCGCCCGCCTTCACCAGGCATTCGCCCAGTTCCAGACGCGGATCGGCGACCAGATGCCAGCGCGCGGCACGCGACGCATCGATGTCGGCAATGCGCTTCAGGTCTTCCGGATTCAGGTGAACCTCGATGCCCTGACGGGTCGGTGGCATCGCCGCCAGCGTCTCGTCGACCAGGGACAGCAGTTGCGCCGGCTGCAGCGCCAGCTCGCAGCGGATCACCTGACGGGCGACGCGCGCCACCAGGTTGACCACTTCCTTGCGCAGCGCGGTCTGGTAGTCCGCCTGCAGACTCTGCAGCCGTTCGAGCATGGCGTCGAGCGGCCGCGCCAGTTGTTCGAACGACGCCAGCGTCTGCCGCAGCGCCTCCTCACGCCCCGCCTGCAGGCCTTCCTGGCGGCCGCTTTCCCGCCCCTCGGCCAACCCGTCGGCATGACCGGATTCGTGGCCGACGCGATAGCCCTCGTCCATGCCCTGACGGAATCCGTCGGCCAGCGACTGCTGGTACTGCGCGGCGGACTGACCGTCCGCGCGGCCGGCGGCGATCTGCGCCAGCGGCGGAAAGCGGTGTGGGCGCACGCCGCTCATTCGACGACGGCCTCGGCGAACAGCTGCACCTCGATCTCGCCAGCGTCCACCAGCGTTTTCACCTGGGCCATGATTTCGCGGCGGGTCTGTTCGATGCGGCTCAGCGGCACCGGGCCGGTGCGGCGCATCGTGTCCTCGAAGCTCTGCGCCTGGCGGCGTGGCATGGTCTGCATGATGGCGTCGCGCACTTCCGGCTCGGCACCCTTGAGCGCGATCGCCCACTGTTCCAGCGGCACGTCTTCGAGCAGGCGCTGCAGCACCGTATCGGACTGGCGCGACAGGATGTAGAAGTCGTACATGCTCATCTCGATCTCGGACACCACCTGCGGGTCGCGTGCGCGCAGCTGTTCCACCATCTGCTGCTTGTTGCCGGACAGACGGTTCAGTATCTCGGCTGCCTGGCGCGTGCCCTCGACGCTTGCGCTCTGCGAGCCGAGGCTGGCAAGGCAGCGGTTCACCAGTTCTTCCAGCTCGACCAGCAGTTCGTGGTCGATCTCCTTCAGCCGCGCCACGTTCAGCAGCAGTAGGTCGCGCCCGTCAACTGGCAGCGCGTCGATCACGGCGCCGGCCAGCGCCGGCGGCAGGAAGGCGAGGAACACCGCCTGCATGCGCACGTGTTCGTCGGCGATGAAGTCTGCCAGCCACTTCGGCGACGCCCACTGCAGGCGCGCCATCAGCGGGCGGATGGCGTCGCCGTAGAGGCTGTTCAGCACGCTGCTGGCGATCTCGCCGCCGAGCGCCAGATCGAGCGAGCGCTTCAGATAGGCGCGCGAAGCGCCATGCACACCGCTCTGTTCGCGGTACTCGTCGAAGAAGCGCTGGATCGCGGTGCGCACGCTCTCGACCTTGATGCCGCTCAGGCGCGACATGACGCCGGTCACTTCGAGCAGTTCCTCGCGCGACAGACAGCGCAGCACGCCGGCCGCCGGCTCCTCGCCCATACTCAGCAGCACGATGGCGGCCTGCTCGAGCGGGCTCAGATTGCTGCCCGACGGGATGATGGGATTACTCAGCGGGTTGTTCGGATCGGCCATTCTTCTGCACCCATTGCTTGACGACTTCGGCGACCCGCTCCGGCTCCTTGCCGGCCAGGACCTTCAGATGTTCGACCAGCACGTTGACCGGGGAACCCGGCGGCGGCAGGTCGTAGTTTTCGAGCAGCGACACCACCGGGCTGCCGTCCGCGGCACCGGCGCCATCCAGCGCCAGCGCGGGCGCCGCGCCGACGGCCGGCGGCACAGCGTCCGGCGTGGCGTCGCGCACCGGAATGTCGTCGTCCTGCGTGGCGGCCGGTGCGATGCGCTGCTGCGCCGAGCGCACCAGCGGACGCACGACGAACAGCAGTGCCAGCAGCCCGCCCACGGCATACAGCAACCACGACCCCATATCGACGATGTTGTCGCGTTGCGCCCACCAGGCCGGCGCTTCCGGCTGCGCCGGGAAGTTCAGCGAGGACACGACCAGCTGGTCGCCGCGTTCGGCGTTGATGCCCAGGCCATTGGCGAGGATGCGTTCGATGTTCCTGATCTCGGCCTCGCTCCAGCCCTTGGCCGGATCGGCCGCCGCCGCGTTGTTGAGCACGACGGCGACATTGAGCTTCTGCAGCCGGCCGCGGCTGCGCTTGATCTGCGTGATGCTGCGGTCGTAGGCGTACTGGCGGGTCGAGGCGTTCTTGCGCGCGCCAGCGGCATCAGCCGCAGCAGCCGGCGGCTGCTCTCCGGCGGCACCCGGCTGCGCCGGCGCCTGGGCGGCCGGTGCGGCGACCGGGCGGTTGCTGAGCGAACCGGGTACACCGAGCGCAACGCGATTGCGGTCCTGCTCCTCGCGCGTGGCCTCGCTGGTGACGCGCGGCGCCTCGCCATACTTCTCGTGCGTTTCCTCGACGCGGTCGTTGTCGACCTCGGCGGTCACGCTGACGCGGTAGTTGTGCTCGCCCAGCACCGGCGACAGCAGATCGCGCACATTGGCGCGCGCCTCGCTCTGGAAGCGGTGTGCGGCCTCGTTGCCGCCGTGCGTCTCGAAGCCGTCGCTCAGATCGACGCGCGCCGACAGGTAGTTGCCGGCCTGGTCGACCAGGCTGACGCGCTGCGGGTCCAGCGTCAACACGCTGCCGGCCACCAGATTGATGATGGCGGCGATCTGCTCCGGACTCAGCGTGCGGCCGGGCTTGAGACCGAGCACCACCGACGCGGTGCTCTTCTCGCCGTCGGTGGCGACGAAGGAGGTCGAGCGGGCAATGGACAGATGCACGCGTACCGAATCGACCGCGTCCAGCGTCAGGATGCTCTGCGCCAGCTCACCTTCCAGGCCGCGCCGGTAGCGCACGTCCTGCACGAACTGGCTCACGCCCAGCGGGTCGTTCTGGTCCATCAGTTCGAGGCCTGCAGGCAGTTGCGCGGCCACGCCCTTGGCGGCGAGCAGCATGCGCACCCGGCCGAGTTGGGCGTCCGGCACCAGCACCTGCCCGCTCTCCGGGTGCAGGCGGTAAGGAATGCCTTCGGCATCGAGTACCGACATCATGTCGGCCGTCGCCACTTTCTGTCGGGCGCCGAACACCGGTTTGTAACTGGCCTGGTCCTGCCATAGATACATGAGGACGAGCGCGGTCACGGCGACGGCGATCACCATTAGTGGAACCAGGCTCTTGAGGAAGGCCGGCGGCAGCGAGGGCATGGCCCCGGAGCCGGCGCGCAGGCGTTGCAGGCCGCCGCGTACGGTTGCGATCACGTGAGCTGTTCCGGGTCAGTATCAGAGAGGCAGCTTGATGAGGTCCTCGACGGCCCCCACAACCTTGTTGCGCACCTGCATCAGCATCGAGAAGGACAGGCTGGCTTCCTGGCTGGCCAGCATGGCGCCGACGAGGTCATCGCTCTGGCCGCTGTCCACCGCTTCCATCCGCTGCGAGGCCTCGTGCTGCATCGCGTCAACGCGCTGCACGGCGTCCTGCATGGCACCGGCAAATCCGGCGCCGTCGCCGCCGCCGAACCGGAGTGCCGGCTGGAGCGGCATGGCAGCGCTCGCAACCATGTTCGTGGCATCGGCTTCGATCAGTGCCTTGCTGGCGCCGATCGCGCTGGCGAATTCGTATCCCATACACGCATTACCTGTTTGTCTTGCCGGCAGCGATGCCCGGCAGGTGTTATGTGGCACAGCATGCGCTGCTTAACCGTACGTGTATGTATCGACCCCGCGGGCGAGAACTTTACATGTAAATACAAACTTCATGAACGGCGCAAACCATTGATTAATATCGGATTAAAGGCCACAAGGAAGAATTCACGTGAGAAAGTTCACACGAGGGCGCGGCAAACGCGGCAGCGAAGGGGTGAGGCGGATTTAAGACCGGGTCGGTGTCGGTCGCCTGTCAGGGTGGAGGGCGCATGACGCCCGATCCGCACCCACCGCCCTAGACCAGGAGAATTCCATGCTGAGCCTGCACACCAACGCCGCCGCCCTGACCGCCCAGAACTCGGTGGGCGGTACCCAGAAAGCCCTGTCCACCTCGATGACCCGCCTGGGCACCGGCTTCCGCGTCAACTCCGCGATGGACGACGCCGCCGGCCTGCAGATCGCCACCCGCCTGAGCGCCCAGACCCGCGGCATGGCGGTGGCCCAGCGCAACGCGCAGAACGGCATTTCGATGATGCAGACCGCCGAGGGCGCCTTCACCGAAATCACCAACATCCTGCTGCGCATGAAGGATCTGGCGACCGAAGCCCGTAACGGCGCATCGAACACCGACGACAAGACGGCGATGGATGCCGAGTACCAGGAACTGGGTTCGGAACTGGGCAACATCCTGAACAACACCAAGTTCGGCGGTCAGGCGCTGCTCAACGGCGCAGGCTCGCTGCAGGCCGGCGCCATCACCTACCAGATCGGTGCCGCCGCCGCGGAAACGATGTCGGTTGAACGTATCGACCGATCTGGCCGCGCTGGTGACCGATCTGACCACGGCCGCGACGCTCGGCGACATCACGACCGCGGCCACCGCGGCGACGGCGATCGGCGACATCGAAGGCTGGATCAACGACGTCGGCGGTGTGCGCGCCCAGCTTGGTGCAGCGTCGAACCGCCTGGACCACGTCTATAACAACCTGGCCAACATGAAGACCAATACCGAACAGGCCCGCGGACGCATCATGGACGTCAACTACGCCTCCGAAACCGCCAACATGACTTCCAAGCAGATGCTCATGCAGGCCGGCACCTCGATGCTCAAGCAAAGCTCCAGCATGTCCCAGCTCGTCATGTCGCTGATGCAGTAACGCTGATGGCCCGCGCGGCCCCGTGGGCCGCGCACCGCAGGTCGAGCCAACCGTGCCCGCCGGACGGTTGGCTCTTTCATATCCGGAGCATTCGCCATGACGATAGAGAGGATTCCGCGTCTCGCCCTGACATTGCCGTTGCGGCGCCCTCCCGAGCGTCTGCCTTCGTCGCTGCCGGCGGACGCCGGCGCGGCCGTTGACACCGCGGACGACGCGGTAGCGTCCCGCCTGCAGGGCTTGTCCCTGCTGGGTCGGCCGCTGGTGGCGGGGGAGCGCCTTGCCGTCCGGGTGCTGTCCACCTCGCCTGCGGTCGAACTTCAGGTCAACGCCGAGGCCCCCGGTCTCCCCGCCCGGCCGTCCGCGCCGGCCAATGAACTGTCGGCGGCGATGCAGCCGGACCAGCTGCTGCTGCGCCATCTGCGCTGGCGCGCGCCGGGCGCGCTGGACCTCGCCACCGCTCTGCGTACCCGCGTGTTCCGGCAGATCACGACCGAACTGGCGCGCGCAGACAGCGCCGCCACGGGTACGCCCTCACCTCCCGGCGAACCGGCACGCGTCGGCGCCCCGCCCCCGCTCCCTCTGCCCGGCAGCGAGCGCTGGATATTCCCTGTGCATCTGACTGACGGTCAGCGGGCCCGACTTTTCGTCGGCGACGACGACGATGCGAAGCACAGTGCCGCCGCTGCCGCGTCGGCCGTTCTGCTGATCGAGATCGAACTGCCCGGCGAGGGCAGGGTGCAGGTCCGGCTGCAAATTGCCGCCGGCGTGCATCTGCAGTTCCGCATCGATGGCGACCGGGCGGTCGCGCATGTGCGCGACATTCTGCCCGCGCTGGCGGCAGCCCTGGTGCTCGCCGGCACCCGGCTCGCGTCATGCCGGCTGCTGCGCGCGCCCGCCGGCGGACTGCGCACGAGGGGGCTCGACATCACCCGCCCGTCGGCACTGCACGCTCACCTGCCGCTGCCGCTGTTCCGTGTCGCCGCCGAAGTGCTGCTCGCACTCACGGGGCTGCACGATGACGGTACGCGGCTGCCGGCGACAAGAACCCTGTCACCGATTTAAGGTCCGGCGCGCCAGCGTCGCCCTGTCCGGATGAGGACATCAAAAGCGCGAATCTTCTCGCGCCGGTGGTCCGAAGCCAGAACCCCCTATCCGGAGATCTTCCATGCTGAGCCTGCATACCAACGCCGCCGCCCTGACCGCACAGAACTCGGTGGGCGGTACCCAGAAAGCCCTGTCAACCTCGATGACCCGCCTGGGCACCGGCTTCCGCGTCAATTCCGCGATGGATGACGCCGCCGGTCTGCAGATCGCCACCCGCCTCAACGCGCAGACCCGCGGCATGGCCGTGGCCCAGCGCAACACGCAGAACGGCATTTCGATGATGCAGACCGCCGAAGGCGCCTTCACCGAAGTCACCAACATCCTGCTCCGCATGAAGGACCTGGCGACCGAAGCCGCCAACGGTGCATCGAACACCAACGACAAGACCGCGATGAACGCCGAGTACCAGCAGCTCGCGGCGGAAATCGGCAACATCATGACGAATACCAAGTTCGGCGGTCAGGCGCTGCTCAAGGGCGCGGGCTCGCTGGGCGCGGCCACCACCACCTTCCAGATCGGCGCCGCCGCCGCGGAAACGATGACGGTGGACGTCGTGACCAAGCTGACCAACCTGGACGCTGCCTTCGCCACCGGCGCCGGCAACGCCACCGCCACCTCGCTCGGTGAAATTCTGACGTCGGCCAACGCGACGGCCGCGATCGGCCAGCTCGAATCGCGCATCAACGAAGTCGGTTCCGTACGCGCCGACCTGGGTGCGGCATCGAACCGCCTCGACCACGTCTATAACAACCTGGCCAACATGAAGACCAATACCGAACAGGCCCGCGGACGCATCATGGACGTCAACTACGCCTCCGAAACCGCCAACATGACTTCCAAGCAGATGCTCATGCAGGCCGGCACCTCGATGCTCAAGCAAAGCTCCAGCATGTCCCAGCTCGTCATGTCGCTGATGCAGTAACCCTCCCCCCGCGGCACGCACCCTCCGGGGTCCGTGTGCAGCAGGCTGAGCCAGCCGCGCCCGTCAGTGCGGCTGGCTTTTTTTTGGCCTGCGACCGACGTGTCGCGAAACGGACACGGCAGCCATTTAAGTTTGCTTCGTTCCGCGTCGCCTTTTCCTGATGAGGCCAACGCGGCGGCGAACATACCCCGTACCGGTGGCCGATCCCCGCCCCTCGACCCGGAGACTACTCATGCTCAGCCTTCATACCAACGCCGCCGCCCTGACCGCACAGAACTCGGTCGGCGGTACCCAGAAAGCTCTGTCCACTTCGATGACCCGCCTGGGCACCGGCTATCGCGTCAATTCCGCGATGGACGACGCCGCCGGTCTGCAGATCGCCACCCGCCTGAGTGCACAGACGCGCGGCATGGCGGTTGCCCAGCGCAACACCCAGAACGGCATTTCGATGATGCAGACCGCCGAAGGCGCATTCACCGAGATCACCAACATCGTGCTGCGCATGAAGGACCTGGCGACCGAAGCGTCGAACGGTGCCTCGAACGCCAGCGACAAGACCGCGATGAAGGCGGAATACGACCAGCTGGGCCTGGAACTGACCAACATCATGACCAACACCAAGTTCGGCGGTCAGGCCCTGCTGACCGGCGGCACGCTGGCCACCGCCGGCGGCGTGACCTTCCAGATCGGTGCCGACGCCGCGGAAACCATGGTGGTCAACACCTCGGCCAACTTCACGACGCTGACCACCGCGGTCACCGCACTCAACGCCGGTGACATTTCGACCGCCGCCAACGCCGCGATCACGCTGGCGGAGACGACCATCACCGCCGTCGGCACGCTGCGCTCGCAGATCGGCGCCGCGTCGAACCGACTGGACCACGTCTATAACAACCTGGCCAACATGAAGACCAATACCGAACAGGCCCGCGGTCGCATCATGGATGTAGACTACGCGTCCGAAACCGCCAACATGACCTCGAAGCAGATGCTCATGCAAGCGGGCACCTCCATGCTCAAGCAGAGCTCCAGCATGTCCCAGCTCGTCATGTCGCTGATGCAGTAATGCCGCGACTGCCGACGCTCCGGCGTCCGGCAATTCCCGTTCCGCGTCCGCCCGCCCCGGTCTTACCGGCGCGGGCGTTCGCCGTGGCGCCGGCGACGCACTACCAACCGGAAGGATGATCCATATGAGGAACCGCTGCGAATCTGCGATCTGCGAATCGCATTCGGAAGCGACGATAGACGCGATCTGGCACCTCATCGGCGATGGCCAGCGCTACGCCACGCCCGGCGTGTCCGACATCGACTTCGAAATCCTGCACGAGACGGACCGACCCTTCGTGCGCATCGTGCCGCACGACATCCGCATCGCGCGTGCCGCCTTCGTGGTGGCACTGCAGTTCCTGATCGAGAACGGGCACGACCGCCTGTCGCCCTGCGAGGTGGTGTCCGACGACGATCTGCGGCGCACCGGCCTGCTGTGCCGCGCGACGCGCGACGCCAACGGCGGCGTTCGCTGCATCGACTACATACTGCCCATCCTCGCGCAGCGACGCATCGTGGCGATCGAGGTCGCAGCCTGCCGCACGGCCTGGCTCACTCACGCCTTCCTGTATGCGCGCAGCGGCGGGCTCCGCTAAGCGCACCGCTCAGCCCAGCGTACCGACGACGCTGACGTCGCGCTGCTCCGGCACTTCGTTGTAAGACAGCACCTGCAGCCCCGGCGCGAACAGCCTCGCGTAACGTGCGAGCAGCGGGCGGATCTGCGGCATCACCAGCAGCAGCGGCGTGCCGCCCTGCTGTTTCATCTGGTCGCGCGCCAACGGCATGTGGGTCTGCAGCTGGGCCAGCAGATTGGGGTCGATCGGGTAGTTGTCCAGCGCTGCCTTGCCCGTCTGGCGCGCCTGGTTCAGCGAGCCGAGCAGCATGTTCTCCAGTTCGCTGCCAAGATTGAACACCTTCATTTCGGCCAGCGGCCCGACCAGGGCGCCGACGATCTGCCGGCGCAGCGCGCAGCGGACTTCGGCCGCCAGCAGGATGGGGTCCTTGGTCACCTCGGCGTTCTCGACCAGCGTCGTCGCGATCGGCACGATGTCCTTCAGCGACACGTTCTCGGCCAGCAGCACGCGGAACACGCGCAGCAGCTGGGTGTGCGTCATAGCCTTGTCCAGGGCCGCCGACAGCTTGGGCGTCAGCGCGGACAGCCGCTCCAGCAGCGCCGGCACATCCTCGTGGCCAAACAGTTCGGCCAGGTGTTCGCGCGCCAGCTTGGACAGGTGGGTGGTAATGACCGACGCGCACTCGACCACCTGATAGCCGAGGCCAAGCGCATGCGCCTTGTCCTCCGGGGCAATCCACGTAACCGGCATGCCATAGGCCGGTTCGATGCCCGGAATGCCGTCCAGCGTGCCGTAAGTTTTCGGCGACGGAATGGCCATCAGCCGGTCGGCGAACACCTCGGCCTGCGCGATCACCGCGCCGCTGAGCAGCACTGAGTACTGGGAAGGCTTCAGCGAAAGATCGTCGCGCACGCCGATCGGCGGCAACAGGAAGCCCATGGTTTCGCTCAGGCTCTGGCGCACGCCCTTGATCCGGCGCGTCAGCGGCGCGCCCTGCGCTGCGTCGATCAGACCGACCAGCTTGTAGCCCAGCATGATGGTGACCGGCTCGACCACCGGCAGATCGCTCCAGTCGAGTTCGGGCGCACGGGCGTTGATCAGTGCGCTCTCGACCTGACCCAGATCGCTCTGCGCCGGTCGCTCGGCCATCCCCGACAGCCGCCAGCCGACAAATCCGAGTACGGCCGCGAACAGCGCAAACATGAGCGTGGGCATGCCCGGAATTGCGGCCAGCACCGCCATCATCGCCGCCGCGCCGTACATGACCGTCGGCGAGGTCAGCAGCTGGGCGCTGATCTGCTGTTCGAAGTCGCCGGAATCGCTGATGCGGGTGACGATGATGGCCGCTGCCGCCGACAGCAGCAGCGCCGGGATCTGCGCCACCAGACCGTCACCGATGGTCAGCAGCGCGTACTGGCGGAAGGCATCGCCAAGGCTCAGGTCGTACATCAGCGCGCCGATGATGACGCCGCCCACCATGTTGATCAGCAGGATGAGGATGCTGGCGATGGCGTCGCCGCGGACGAACTTGGAGGCGCCGTCCATGGCGCCGTAGAAATCCGCCTCCATCGCCACGTCGCGGCGGCGGGCCTGGGCCTTCTCCTGGTTGATCAGGCCGGCGTTCAGATCGGCGTCGATGGCCATCTGCTTGCCCGGCAGCGCGTCCAGCGTGAAGCGGGCGGACACTTCGGAGATGCGCTCGGCACCCTTGGTCACGACGACGAAGTTGATGATCATCAGGATGACGAACACCACCAGACCGACCACGAAGTTGCCGCCGATCACCACGTTGCCGAAGGACTCGATCACCTGGCCGGCGGCGTGCGTGCCTTCGTGACCGTGCAGCAGCACCACCCGCGTCGAGGCGACGTTCAGCGTCAGCCGCATCAGCGTGGTGGCGAGGATGATGGTCGGAAAGACCGAGAAATCGAGCGGCCGCCTGGCCGACACGCTGACCAGGATGACGATCAGCGCGAGCACGATGTTGAACGTGAACAGCACGTCGAGCAGCACCGGCGGCAGCGGCAGGATGACCATCGCCAGTATCAGCAGCAGGAACACCGGCGTGGCGACGCGGTGCCGGCGCATTTCGTTGACCAGGCGGTTCAGGAAGTTCATGCGGGCATCACCTCGCTCAGATGTTTCGGAATGACCAGGTCGGTCGGCAGCCGCGGCTCACCCCGACGCTGCCCGCGGCGAAAGGCCTTGAGCTGCAGAACATAGGTAAGCACCTGCGCCACCGCGCGATACAGCGGCAGCGGAATCTGCTGGTTAACCTGGCTGGTGTTGTAGATGGCGCGCGCAAGCGGCGGCAGTTCGACCGTCTCGACGCTGTGCTCGGTGGCGATGGCGCGGATGTAAAGCGCCATCTCGTCCACACCCTTGGCGATGACGAAGGGCGCCTGCGCGCGGCGCTCGTCGTACTTCAGCGCGACCGCGTAGTGCTCCGGATTGACGATGACCACATCGGCCCCCGGCACCGCCTTGCGCACGCCGCGCCGCGCCATCTGCCGCTGCAGCTGGCGGATGCGCTGTTTCACCTCGGGCCGGCCCTCGCTCGACTTGTGCTCCTCCTTCACCTCCTGCTTGGTCATGCGCAGATTGCGCAGGAAGAAGAAGGCCTGCGCCGGCACATCGACCAGCGCGAACACGACGAACACGGCACACAGCGCCATGATGCTGTCCAGCATCAGGTCGGCGCCGGCAATCAGCGCGCGGTCCAGCGGCAGCGACTGCAGCATCAGGAAATCGGTGACGCCGCGGCTGCAGACGTACCACAGCACGCAGCACAGCGCGGTCGCCTTCAGCACCGAGGTCGCCACCTCGAACAGGTGCTTGGGCGACACCAGCCGACCCAGATTCTTGATCGGGCTCAGGCGTTCCAGCTTGGGCTGCCAGTGCTCGACGTTGAGCACCCAGCCGCCGGGCAGCAGCGATGCAATCAGGATCGCCAACGGCACCGCGCACAGCGGCAACAGCATCTTCAGCAGCAGCGTGGAGGCAGCCGCGAAGCGCGCCGACCACGCGTTGTCGAGCGCGCCGTCGCCGTCCAGCGGCACGAAGCCGAGTGCGAACAGGTCACGGAAGTCGTCGAGCAGCGACGGCATCATCAGCACGATGAGCTTGAGGCTGACCAGGATGCCGACCGCCGTCGCCAGATCGCGCGAGCGGACGACCTGCCCCTTCTCGCGCGTCTTCCGCAGCTTCTGCTGCGAGGGCTTTTCAGACTTGTCGCCGCTGCTGCCGGATTCGTCAGCCATGCGGCACCGCCCTCATCTGCTGCTGCAGCATGTCGAGCACCTGCCCGCACATGCGCAGGTAGTGCTGCGGCACCACGCGCGCGACGTGGCCCAGCATGAACAGGCCGAACACGGTCACCAGCGAGAAGCCGAGCGAGAACAGGTTCAGCGACGGCGCCACGCGGTTCAGGAAGCCGAAGCCGATCTGCACCACCATGGTCGCGAACACCATGGGCACTGCGAGCAGCAGCGCCGCCGAGAACACCCAGGCGACATTGAGCGCGATCGCCTGCAGTGTGGACAGCGGGATGCCACCGCCCACCGGCCAGGCACCAAAGCTGGCGCCGATGACGCCGGCCAGCAGCAGATGGCCGTTGACGGCGAAGAACACCAGCGCACACATGGTCGCCAGCAGGCTGGACACCACGTCGGACGAGGCACCATTGAGCGGATCGTTCATCAGCGCCATCGACAGGCCGATCTGCGACGACACCAGGAAGCCGAGCACCATGATGACCGCCATCGCCAGGTGAAAGGCCAGCCCCATCACGAAGCCGATCAGCACTTCCTGCACCGTGGTGGCGACGCCGTTCAGCGAGAAGGGGTCGATCTGTGCACCGCCCGGCACCAGCGGCAGCATGACCACCGCCAGCACCAGCGACAGCAGGATGCGCACCGGCATCGGCAGCGTGGTTTCGCCGATCAGCGGCGCCGCGCTGAACATCGCGAGGATGCGGCAGAACGGCCACCACAGCGTGTGCAGCAAGGGCAGCATCTGGTTGAACAGCGGTTCCACGACGTGCGCGCCCGTTCAGCCGACCAGCGCCGACGCCCGCTGGAACACCGACACGCAGAAGTCCATCAGGTAGCCGGTCATCCAGCGTCCGGCGAAGATGATGGCCAGCAGGGTGACCAGCAGTCGCGGCAGGAAGCTCAGCGTCTGTTCGTTGATCTGCGTGGCCGCCTGGAACAGCGCGACGATCAGGCCCATCACCAGCCCCGGGCCGACCAGCAGCAGCACCAGCACCATGGTGATGTGCAGGCTTTCGCTGACCAGATCCACAGCAATGTCCGGCGTCAGCATCGCGTCAGGCCTGGATGCTGGTGACCAGCGTGTTGACCGTGAGCGTCCAGCCGTTGACCAGCACGAACAGCAGCAGCTTCAGCGGCAGCGAAATGACCAGCGGCGACAGCATCATCATGCCCATGGCCATCAGCACCGAGGACACGACGAGGTCGATCACCAGGAAGGGGATGAACAGCATGCAGCCGATCTGAAAGGCGGTCTTCAGCTCGCTCAGCACGAAGGCGGCCAGACGCACCAGGAAGGGGTGGTCCATCGGCTGCGCGACCGGCCCGGAGC
Source organism: Methyloversatilis sp. (assembly GCF_965284615.1). Taxonomy (GTDB): domain Bacteria; phylum Pseudomonadota; class Gammaproteobacteria; order Burkholderiales; family Rhodocyclaceae; genus Methyloversatilis. Next base: position 1,492,544 of record NZ_OZ260098.1, on the reverse strand, counting down.
CGGACAGGCGGGCGATCTGTTCGAGCGCGGCCTTGCCGGTCTGCGCCATCATGAAGCGCGACACCGGCGCCTCGGCGATCTTCAGCGCCTGTTCGAGGCTGATGCTGTCGCGGTCGTAGGGCACGAAGGCTTCAGCCCAGATCTGCTCGCCCACCGGGCGCATCACCAGCAGCGTCAGGATGAGCGCGATGCCGGTGACGATGCGGTTGGGCAGACCCTGCTGCAGGCCCAGCGCCTGCCGCAGCAGCGACAGCACGATGACGAAGCGGGTGAAGCTGGTCATCATCATCACCATGACGGGCAGCAGCCCGAGCAAGGTCATGATGATGAGTATCTGCGTCTTCACCGAGAACTCGGTGGTGGCGCCGCGGGTGGTCGATTCGAGCAGCGGAATCTCGGCCGCGCCGGCCGATGCACAGACGACGACCGCGGCCACGGCCGGCAGCAGCCTGCCGGCGCGGCGCGCCCACGACCCTCCGCAGGACGATCGGTACGTCATTGCGCCAGGCTGTCCAGATCGAGACCGTCGAGGTCAACCACGCGCAGGCCGTGGTTGTCGCCGACCAGCACCACCTCGGCGTGACCGATCGGCGTGCCATTGACCTTGATCACCAGCGGCTGGCCGGCCAGCGAATCCAGTTCGAGCACGCTCGACGGTCCGATTTCCATCAGGTCCTGCAGCGATACGCGCGCGGAACCGACCTCCAGCGTCAGCGTGACCGGTATGCGTCGCATCATCTGCGGCAAGTTCCGTCGCGGTGCAGCCGGTGTGGCCGGCGCTTCGTTGCCGAGCAGCGCAAGGTCGTCGCCTGCCTCGTCCAGTCCGTCCAGCAGCGTGTCGATTCCGGAAGTGTTGTCCATGGCATCAGTCCATATCGTTGAATGAGGTGAGGCAGAGCTTGCCGCGGTGTTCGGCGACAGCTGCCGTAAAGAGGCGCGAATCGTCAACCAGTACGTCGGCTTCGCCGACGAAGACCGGAATGACGTCGCCGACACGCAGGTCGAACAGCTCTCCGAGCTGGATGTCCCTGCTCAGCAAGCGGCCGGTGAGCGTCATCTGCAGTCGGTGGGCAAACGGCGTGTCGGCGCCGGCTGCGTCCTTTTTTTCACGCGGCGGCGCGAGGCCGCGCAGCAGTCTGTCCATGCAGGCGTCGTCGAGTACGAACCACATGCGGCAGTCCTCACCGAGCAGCGGGTCGGCCACCGTACAACTCAGCGTCCAGGCGCCCGCGGCCGGAGGTGGTGCCGGCGCGATCGAGAAGGCCGGCGTTGCGACGGCGTCGAGCGGCCGGTCGAGGTCGCCGGCTTCGATGCGGGCGGCAACCACGGCGGCCAGTTCCTCGCCCAGGGCGACCGCCACACGTTCCTCGGTCGCGGTCGCGCGACCATTGCCGTCGGCCTGCGCTGGCGCCGCTGCACCGCTACGCCCGATCAGGCCGAAACGGTATCCGAGCAGGGTCAGCACGAGCGGGCGTTCGGCGGCGAACAGGATGCGCCCTGTCTCGCCGCTGTAGGCCGTCCAGCGGATCAGGTCGCCGGCCTGTCCAGTGCGGTCGATGCTGACCGAACGCAGGTCGAAGGCGGCCCGGTAGCGGCGGTTCACGCCACCGCGGAATGCCTCGGCCAGATCCTTGGCCAGCCTGTCGGCGAAGGCATCCAGACGATGGACGGGACGGCCGAGCGCGCTCGCGTCCAGCACCCTGGAGGCGACCCGATCGCCACTCCTGGAATTCGAGTTCATGACAGTTCTGTGTGCGTTGTATTGCGAAAGTCCGGCCGGACAAGGCTGTCAGCGACCACCTGCTGTGCAGGATTACGAACCCTGGAGGCGAAACTTTAGGCGTACGGTTAATTAACTGTATCCGTACGGTTGATTGATCACCGTGGCGGGAAGATATCCCGGAGAACGTGAGGGGACGACGGCAAAGGCGGGACTGCCTGCACACCCGAAGTGTGCAGGCAGCGGACAGCGGGGAGTAGAAGACCGCGAGGGGCGCTCGGGTAAGCGAGGCCCACCCGCGCAAGCGGGACTACGCTCAGTGGTGATCGTGCGACGCGGCAGCGCCGAGCGGGCGCACCGGGGCCTTGACCTCCAGCGTCTCGCGCCGGCCGTCGGCCATCTCCACGGTCAGGCTGAGCGGCACCGTCTGCCCGTCAACCAGCGGCGCGCGCAGATCCATCAGCATCAGGTGGTAGCCGCCGGGCTTGAGTTCGACCGCCTTGCCGGCCGGCAGATCGATCGCCGGGATGGCACGCATGCGCATTACATTGTTGTTCATCGACATTTCGTGGATTTCCGCGACGCCGGCCACGGGCGAGTGGACGCCGACCAGCCGCGCCGCCTTCGGCGCGGTGATCTGCATGAAGGCGCCGGTGGCTTTCTGTTCGGCGACGGTGGCGCGTACCCAGGGATCCTTCACCGTAACGTCGGCCAGGGCGGCGCTGCTGGCGATGGAAAGGAGAGTGGCGGTCAGGATGGATTTCATTTCTGTGCTCCGGAAAGGACTGGGCAATGACGCATGGGGCACCGGCAGAGCGGGCGCCGCGCGTCAGCCGGGAATGCTGCGCAAGGGTCAGGCGGAGGGGCGATGAGCGCCGGGAGGCGCCCTCGCCTCCGGTCGCATCCCGCGCTCGTCACCGTCGCATTCGCTCGTCGGCGCGAGGCGTTCCCGCCCGGGACGTGAACCGAAGACAGGGGCCGGCGTCGCGCGGACCGGAACGGCACCGCCGGCATGAGTGCCGCACAGCTGGCAATGCGCTCCGGCATGCTGAACCGGGGCCGGCATGCCGTCGTCCGCCGCGCGTGCGCCGGTGCAGATGTCGGCGGCCAGCGCCATCCCTGCGCTGCGCGCAAGCACCTGCGCCAGGGCCGGTACCGCCGGCGACGCGAGCAGCGCCAGCAGAAGCAGGCGCGCAACGATGCGCAAATGCCGCCGTGCGCTCACTCGTAGCGCACCTCGGTCACCTCGATCTCGCGCGGCCCGGCCGGGCTCTGGAAACGCACGGTATCGCCCTCGCGTGCCTTGAGCAGCGCGCGGGCAAGCGGCGATATCCATGAAATGCGGCCGTCGGATGCGTTGGCTTCGTTGACGCCGACGATCTGCACGGTGTGCGGGCCGTCCTCGTCCTCGTAGTTGACGGTGGCGCCAAAGAACACTTGTTCAGGGTTCTGCTGTTCCCTGGGGTTGACCACGGTGGCCGATTCGAGTCGCTTGATCAGGAAGCGGATGCGGCGATCGATTTCGCGCAGACGCTTCTTGCCGTAGATGTAGTCGCCATTCTCGGAGCGGTCGCCGTTGGAGGCGGCCCAGGCGACGGTTTCGACGATGCGCGGGCGCTCGCTGCGCACCAGTTCGTCGAGTTCGGCCCGCAGACGGCCGTAGCCGGCGAGCGTCATGTAGTTCTTGCTGCCCGCTGGCAGCGCGCTGACCGATTCGGGATCGTCCTCTTCGGTGTCGGTTTCCTTGGTGAAGGCCTTGCTCATCGGAATGCGTAGGCTGCGTGCAGATTCTGCGGACACGCATCTTACCGAAGCGGCCGCCTGCGGCGAAACACCGCGGGCGGCCGGTGGTTGCGTCAGTGGTAGATCGCCGGCTGCGTCAGCAGCGCCTCCCACGGCACCATGAAGGCGTCGAACTCTTCCGGCCCGACCTCTTCGTCGTGGTGACCAGTTCCTTCAGTTCCTCGCGGAAACGGCGTGCTGCGTCGTCGCGGATCAGGGCACCACGGCCGATGCGCTTGTCGATCACCTCGACGGCTTCCAGACCTGCGTACTCGACCACATAGACCAGCGGATTATTGAACATGATATGCATGATGTTTCTCCTTGGCTGGTGCGGCTGTACAACACGCAACGGCAGAATGCCCGTCGCAGCTTCCTGCACCGCGTCCCTGCAGTGCAGATGGGGCACACCGGCCGCCTTTCAAGTGGACTAACGGCCGGATACTGCTTTGCTGAAGGGCGCTTGCGCCCTCGCGGTGTGACACCTAACATCCGGGCCTGTCCCCGAAACGGAGTAGGCGCCGCCTCCCGGCAGCGCGCCAGGCATGGAAGAACAGGAACTGCGCGCCACGCTGGACGCGCTGCGCGCCGAACACCGTGACCTCGATCAGGCCATCGCCGACCTGCATGACGTGCAGTCGCGCGACGAGCTTCTGCTGCGACGGCTGAAGAAACGAAAACTATTGTTGCGCGACCGTATCGCAACGATAGAACGCCTGCTCGACCCTGACGACATCGCCTAGCGGTCACCGATTCCGGCCGATCAGCCCTGCATGGTTGATGACTGCGCTTCAGTCGCGCAGTTCCACCCGGACCGGCTGATGATCCGATGCATCGGTGTCGGCGTGCACATCGATGCCGATCACGCGGGGCAGCAAGGCCGGCGTCGCCAGAGCGAAATCGCAGCAGTAAGGATGATCGGGCCAGTCGGCACCGTGCAGGCCGACGGTGTGCGCGTGCGGCTCGCCGCCGCGGCAGTGGGTCCACAGATCGATCCAGTCGGCACCCGCTTCGTCCGCCGGCGCAGTCAGCCGCGCGTGTTCCGCACTGTGCGGCTCGCAGTTGAAATCACCGCACAGCAGCGCTGCCGCAGGGCGCGGCGGCGGCAGAAACGCCGGGTTCGTGTCCTTGCTCCGCGGTGGCGCGCGCAGGTGGGCCAGCGCCTCGGCGGACAGCGTGCGCAAAGCCTCCACCTGCGCCATGCGCTGCACCGCCGAGTAGTACTCGAGGTGCGTGTTCAGCACGCGCAGCGGTCCGCCCGGAGACGCGACGGTCACTTCTGCGACTGCGCGCTGCATGCCGGGTACGCTGTCGTCGGCCGGCCACGGTAGCAGACGGCGCCAGACAGCGAGCACCGGCAGGCGCGACAGCGTCAGGTTGCCGAACTGCAGGCGCCGACCGTCATCGCCGAGCCGGTCGCTGCCCGGCGCAAAGAACGCCGAGTAGCCTGGAAACAGCGCAGAGAACTGCGCCACCTGGTCTTCGCCGCACATTCCGGGCAAGGTGTCGAAACCCACCGCCACTTCCTGCAGACAGATCACCTCCGCATCGCCCCAGGCACGCACGATATCGGCGATACGCTCGGTGCTGACGCGGCCGTCGCAGCCGCGCGCCCACTGGATGTTCCAGCTGACCAGCTTCATGTTCGCTCCACTGCGGAACACCGGCGCCGCTGGCCGGTCGATTCCGCATCTGATGACGGGATGACCACCATGATACGAAGCCTCCTGCTCGCCGGCGCGCTTGCGTTCGGCTCTGCCCTCGCCCACGCCGAAACCGCGCTGGAAAAGCTGCGCGTGCCGCCCGAATTCACCATAGAGCTGTGGGCGCAGGTCAACAATCCGCGCGCGATGACGCTGGGCGCGCCCGGCCGGCTTTACGTCGGCTCGCGCGCCGGCCATGTCAGCGCAGTCACTTTCGACCCGGCGACGATGAAAGCCGGCAAGGCGGTCAGGATTGCAGACCAGCTGAACATGCCGGTCGGCGTCGCCTGGCGCAAGGGCGACCTTTACGTGTCGTCGCTGGACCGCATCGTCAAACTGCCCGCCATCGACGACAAGCTGGCCACGCCGCCGAAGCCGGTGCTGGTCAGCGACCGTTTTCCGAAGGAAAGCGCCCATGGTTGGAAGTTCATCGCATTCGGCCCGGACGACAAGCTCTACGTGCCGGTCGGCGCCCCCTGCAATATCTGCGACCGCGACAAGGACGGCTTTGCCAACATCATGCGCATGAACGCGGACGGCAGCGGACTGGAGATCTACGCACGCGGCGTGCGCAACAGCGTCGGCTTCGACTGGCACCCGAAAACCGGCGAGCTGTGGTTCACCGACAACGGCCGCGACTGGATGGGCGACGACACGCCGCCGTGCGAGCTGAACCGCGTCAGCAAGGCCGGCCAGCACTTCGGTTACCCCTACTGTCACGGCGGCAACATCGCCGATCCGGAGTTCGGCAAGGGGCGGTCCTGCGCCGACTACACACCGCCGGTGCTGCGGCTCGGTGCCCACGTGGCGCCGCTGGGCATGCGCTTCTATACCGGATCCCAATTCCCGGACGAGTACCGCGGTGCGGTGTTCATCGCCGAACACGGATCGTGGAACCGCAGTGTGCGCGACGGCTACCGCGTCATGGTGGCGCGGCTCGACGGCGATACGGTCACCAGCTACACACCCTTCGTCGAAGGCTTCCTCGGTCGCAACGATGCGGTATCCGGCCGGCCGGCCGACGTGCTGGTACTGCCCGACGGTTCGCTGCTGGTGTCCGACGACGCCTCCGATGCAATCTACCGCGTGCGCTGGAACGGCACCCGGCACGCGGCACGCTGAAGCAGTCTCTCCCCGCCATTCACGCTTTCCTTGACCAGCGCGATTGACAGCGTGCGCCGGTCGGCGTTGACTGGCATGACAAACGGGGAGACCGCTCATGAACACCGACACCACACTCGAAGACAGCCGCATCGAAAGCTTTGCGGTGATGCCCGCGCCGGGCGACATCAAGGGCGACGCGCCGCTCAGCGAGGCGGCGAAAACGGCCGTGCGGGCCGGCCGCGAGGCGGTGCGCGCCATCCTGGAGCGGACCGACCCGCGCCTGTTCGTCGTGGTCGGGCCCTGCTCGATGCACGACCCGCAGGCCTGCATGGAGTACGCGCACCGGCTGCGCACGCTGTCGGACGAACTATCGCCCTCTTTGCTGCTGGTGATGCGCGTGTATTTCGAGAAGCCGCGCACCGCGGTCGGCTGGAAGGGCTACATCAACGACCCCTTCATGGACGACAGTTTCCAGATCGAGGAAGGCATGCGCCGGGCGCGCCGCTTCCTGCTCGACGTGGCCGAGCTGGGCCTGCCGGCCGCCACCGAGGCGCTGGACCCGATCTCGCCACAGTATCTGGGCGACCTGATCTCATGGACCGCGATCGGAGCCCGCACCTCGGAATCGCAGACGCACCGTGAAATGTCCAGCGGGCTGTCAACGCCGGTCGGCTTCAAGAACGCCACCGACGGCGACCTCGACGCGGCGATCAACGGCATCATTTCCGCCTCGCGCCCGCACAGCTTCCTCGGCATCAATCGCTACGGCCGCTCCAGCATCATCCGCACGCGCGGCAACCCGCACGGCCACATGGTGCTGCGCGGCGGCGCGGGCCGGCCGAACTACGATTCGGTCAGCATCGCGCTGGCCGAACAGGCGCTGATTAAGGCCGGCCTGCCGCCCAATATCGTGGTCGATTGTTCGCACGCCAACTCGTTCAAGAAGCCCGAGATGCAGCCGCTGGTGCTGGCCGACGTGGCGGGGCAGATCCGCGACGGCAACCGCTCCATCGTCGGCGTCATGATCGAAAGTCATCTCGAAGCAGGCAACCAGCCGATCCCGAAGGATCTGTCGCAACTGCGCTACGGCTGTTCGGTCACCGATGGATGCGTGGACTGGGCCACCACCGAACGGATGCTGCGCGAACTGGCCGCCACCGCAGGCCCGGCACTGAAGCGCCGGATGGCTGCCGGCTGAGGCCTGCTCAGGCGGTGTGCCGCAGCGCGCCCTTCAGCAGCGCACGGATGGTGGCCGGCTCGAAGGGCTTGTCGCAGATGCCCGACACGCCCGCCTGCTCGACCGCAGCCAGCCGTCCCATGTCGGATTCGCTGGTCACCATCAGGATGGGCACCGAAGCCTGCCAGCTTTGCTGGCGCACGTACTCGACCAGCGCCTGTCCGTCCATCTCAGGCATGTTGTAGTCGGTCACGACGAGATCGAACAGGGTCTGGTCCAGCAGCTTCACGGCTTCGCTGCCATCGCTGGCCTCGACGATGTCGCTGAGCCCCATGTTCTGCAGCACGCGGCGCATGAAGCGGCGCGCATTGCCGCTGTCATCGACCAGCAGCACGCGCAGCGATTCGTAGTCGATGTCTTCGTCCGGCGCCGCGTCGTCGGCGAGGAAGTCGAGGGTCGCCGACAGCACCCGCTGCAGCTGCGCACTGGTGAAGGGCTTGGGCAGGATGCCGCAGACGCCGGACTGGCGTACCGCGTCGAGCGCCTGCGGCCGGGTTTCGCTGGATACCAGCACGAAGGCCACCTGCTGCAGTTCGGGCGTATTGCGCATCGCCTGGACCAGTTCGGTGCCGTCACCGTCCGGCAGGTAGAGCGCACTGATCACCAGATCCGGCACCTTGGCGGACATCGCCGCCAGTGCGGACTGCACGCCATCGGCCTCGCGGATCTTCATGATGCCGACCGCCGCCGCGCGCTCGCGGATGATCCGGGTCTGCGTCGAGGAGGGTTCGACCAGCAGCACGTCGAGATTGAACAGGTCAGGCGTCATGGGCGGGGCCCGCAGGATTCGGTCCTGTTCTTGACGGCACCATCGCGCTGCAACATGAGCGGCGCTTCGTGACGCACGCCTCCCGCCGATGCGCTTCGCCACGGCATTTCGACGCGAGGCGCCCGTCCGGCCGCCGCCGCGGCGCCGGAATCGCCGTGCGACAGGCAAAAAAACGGCCCGCGATTGCGGGCCGTTTTCACTGCGTGCTGCGGACGACGATCAGACCGTCACTTCCTTCGCGGTCTCTGCGTACTCTTCGATCTGGTCGAAGTTCATGTACTTGTAGACCTTGTCTGCATCCTTGGTGACGACGCCGATTTCCGCGAGGTATTCCTCGCGGGTCGGGATGCGGCCCAGCTTCGAGCAGATCGCCGACAGTTCGGCCGAGCCGAGGAACACGTTGGTGTTCTTGCCCAGACGGTTCGGGAAGTTGCGGGTCGAGGTTGACATCGCGGTGCTGCCTTCCTTGATCTGCGCCTGGTTGCCCATGCACAGCGAGCAGCCCGGCATTTCCATGCGCGCACCGGCGCCACCCAGGGTGGCGTAATAGCCTTCCTTGGTCAGCTCGGACGCGTCCATCTTGGTCGGCGGCGCGATCCACAGACGCACCGGGATGTCCTTCTTGCCTTCCAGCAGCTTGCCGGCGGCGCGGAAGTGGCCGATGTTGGTCATGCAGGAGCCGATGAACACCTCGTCGATCTTGGTGCCGCTGACTTCCGACAGGAACTTCGCATCGTCCGGATCGTTCGGGCAGCAGACGATGGGTTCCTTGATGTCGGCGAGGTCGATTTCGATCACGGCTGCGTACTCGGCGTCCTTGTCGGCTTCCAGCAGCTGCGGATCGGCCAGCCAGGCTTCGACCGACTTGATGCGACGCTCCAGCGTGCGCGCGTCCTGGTAGCCGTTGGCGATCATGTTCTTCATCAGAACGATGTTCGAGCGCAGGTATTCCTGCACCGGCTCCTTGTTCAGCTTGATCGTGCAGCCGGCAGCGGAACGCTCGGCCGACGCGTCCGACAGTTCGAAGGCCTGTTCGACCTTCAGGTCCGGCAGGCCTTCGATTTCGAGGATGCGGCCGGAGAACACGTTCTTCTTGCCCTGCTTGGCCACGGTCAGCAGACCCGCCTTGATCGCGTACAGCGGAATCGCATGCACCAGATCGCGCAGCGTGACACCCGGCTGCATCGTGCCCTTGAAGCGCACCAGCACCGATTCCGGCATGTCCAGCGGCATCACGCCGGTAGCCGCACCGAAGGCGACCAGACCGGAACCGGCCGGGAACGAGATGCCGATCGGGAAGCGGGTGTGCGAGTCGCCGCCGGTGCCGACGGTGTCCGGCAACAGCAGGCGGTTGAGCCAGGAATGGATCACGCCATCACCCGGACGCAGTGCGACACCGCCGCGGTTCGAGATGAAGGTCGGCAGTTCGCGGTGCATCTTCACGTCCACCGGCTTCGGGTAGGCGGCAGTGTGGCAGAAGGACTGCATGACGAGGTCGGCCGAGAAGCCGAGGCAGGCCAGGTCCTTCAGTTCGTCACGGGTCATCGGGCCGGTGGTGTCCTGCGAGCCAACCGTCGTCATCCGCGGTTCGCAGTAGGTGCCCGGGCGGATGCCCTTGCCTTCCGGCAGGCCACAGGCGCGGCCGACCATCTTCTGCGCCAGCGTGTAGCCCTTGCCGGTATCGACCGGCGCCTTCGGCAGGCGGAACAGCGTTGACGCGCCCAGGCCGAGGAAGTCGCGTGCCTTGGCGGTCAGCGAACGGCCGATGATGAGGTTGATGCGGCCGCCGGCGCGCACTTCGTCGAGCAGCACTTCGCTCTTGAGCGCGAATTCAGCCACCGTCTCGCCGTTACGGACGATCTTGCCGTCGTACGGCAGCACGTCGATCACGTCGCCCATTTCCAGCTTCGACACATCGACTTCGATCGGCAGCGAGCCGGAGTCTTCCTGCGTGTTGAAGAAGATGGGGGCGATCTTGCCGCCCAGCGTGACGCCGCCGAAGCGCTTGTTCGGCACGTAGGGGATGTCCTGGCCGGTGGCCCAGATCACCGAGTTGGTGGCCGACTTGCGCGACGAACCGGTGCCGACCACGTCGCCGACATAGGCAACGAGGTGACCTTTCTTCTTCAGATCCTCGATGAACTGCATCGGACCGCGCTTGCCATCTTCCTCCGGCTTGAAGGCCGCATCCGGGCGGGTGTTCTTCAGCATCGCCAGATAGTGCATCGGGATGTCCGGACGGGTGGTCGCGTCCGGCGCCGGCGACAGGTCGTCGGTATTGGTTTCGCCCGGCACCTTGAACACGGTGACGGTGATCGACTTCGGCACTTCCGGACGGCTGGTGAACCACTCGGCGTCGGCCCAGGACTGCACGACTTCCTTGGCCTTGGCATTGCCGGCCTTCGCCTTCTCGGCGACGTCGTGGAAGAAATCGAACATCAGCAGCGTCTTCTTCAGACCGTCGGCGGCGACACCGGCGACTTCAGCGTCGTCCAGCAGGTCGATCAGCGGCTTCACGTTGTAGCCGCCCACCATGGTGCCCAGCAGCTCGGTGGCCTTGGCCTTGGAAATCAGTGCGACCTTGACGTCACCGTGCGCCACGGCGGCCAGGAAGGAGGCCTTCACCTTGGCGGCGTCGTCCACGCCCGGCGGCACGCGATGGGTCAGCAGGTCGAGCAGGAAGGCTTCTTCGCCGGCGGGCGGGTTCTTGATCAGCTCGATCAGTTCAGCAGTCTGCTTCGCATCGAGGGCGAGCGGCGGGATGCCGAGCGCGGCGCGTTCGGCGGCATGGGCACGGTAAGCTTCAAGCACGGTGAGTCCTCCGGTAAACGGGTATACCGCATCATAGAACGACACACCCTTTCGATGGTGCGTCGCACGAAGACGCGGACTGAAAAGCCGCGGCTTGCACCGAAACGGTGTCGAAAAAGTGCTTTCCAATCCGCACCTTGGCGACGACCGCAACCTTGCATGGCGCAGCGCAAAACCCACTGCGCGCGAAGGCGGTTCAAGTCTTATATATGATATCTTTTATTCGATTTCAAGCCAAGCCGCCTGCCGCACTGCAGCGCAGTCGCTTGGCTATACTGCGCGCCCCTGCTCCAGCGCTGCGCTACCCGACTCACGGCACGTCATGACTGCCCCTGCCCTCCCCGACGCCGACCTGCGCGATCTGAACACGCTGCACCTGCCCGCCCGCGCGGCACGGCTGCAGCCTGTGGACGACGCAGCCGATCTGCCGGCGCTGACCGAGGCGCTGCTGCAGCGCTGCGAGCGCATCGTGGTTCTGGGCGGCGGCAGCAACATCGTGTTTGCGGCGGACTTTCCGGGCACCGTGCTGCAGATGCGCACACGCGGCATCGAAGTGCTGGCGCGCGACGGCGACACGGTGCGCATCGCGGTGGCCGCCGGGGAGAACTGGCATGACTGGGTCAGCCACGCGCTCGACCACAACTGGTACGGGCTGGAGAACCTCGCGCTGATTCCGGGCACCGTCGGTGCCGCGCCGGTACAGAACATCGGCGCCTACGGTGTCGAACTGGTGGACTGGCTGGACAGCGTCGAAGCCTGGGACATGCAGGACCGTCGCTGGCTGCAACTGACGGCCGCCGACTGTGCGATGAGCTACCGCGACAGCGTGTTCAAACATCGGCTGGCCGGCCGCGCCATCATCACCCGCGTCGTGTTCCGGCTGAGCATACGGCCCGAGGTGCGGGCAGACTATGCCGACCTGCAGCGCGAGCTCGCGGCGCGCGGAGTTTCTGCACCGACACCCCGCGACGTGTTCGACGCCGTCTGCGCCGTGCGCCGCGCCAAGTTGCCAGACCCGGCGGTGATCGGCAACGCGGGCAGCTTCTTCCGCAATCCGGTGCTGCCCGCCGACGAAGCGACCCGCCTGCTCGTCGCCTACCCGGACGCCCCGCACTACCCTGCGACCGACGGCGCGGTGAAATTCGCCGCTGCCTGGTTCATCGACCGGTGTGGCTGGAAGGGCACACGTCGCGGCGATGCTGGTGTGCATGACAGGCAGGCGCTGGTGCTGGTGAATCACGGCCAGGCGACCGCCGATCAGCTGCTGAAGCTGGCCGCGGACATCCAGGCCAGCGTGCGCGAACGCTTCGGAGTAGACATCGAACCCGAGCCGCTGATCGTCGGCTGAACGTCCTCTCAGGCCGCTGTCGCCAGCAAGCTCGCTTCCACAAGAACCCCGCACGGCGCTCCACCGGGGGGCGTATGCGTCACGCCACCTCCGCCAACCCGTGCCGGCGCCGCGCACGCAGACAGGCCTCCGACCCCGCTTCGAATTCGCGGCACGAGTCGGGCCGCTCGTCGTAGATGAAGCAGCTTACGTTCTCGCCGATGCAGCCGCGCAGCGCACGGCAGCGCGGCGGCGTGTGGTCGGTGCCCCGCATGCGGGCGATCGATCCGTTCAGCTCGTCGTACAGGCCCTCGGGCACGCGCCCGCCCTGAGTCTCGCCCTCCGACGGATGGAAATCGACGCGGAAAGTGGCGCAGCAGGCGCCGCATTCGACACAGTTGTAGTCCATGAAGCCTCGTATGGATGTGGATCGCGCACCTCGCACCGACCCCGCGTTCCGACATTGTCCGACAGCGCGCCCGACGACGACAGTGCTCGGCATATGCCGCCCCGGCAGCGCGATCGCGCCGGGGTCGCCGGCACATCCTCGTTGCTCCGGATCCGCCCGGCTTCCTACACGCATTGCGAGGGCGCCTACAGCGGCTACCCTCCCGCCGACATCCGGCCAGGCCGCCAGCGTCAACACTGCAGTCCATGGATGCCGATCCCGGCATCCGCTATCCACGCTATCCAAGGAGACTGCAATGACCGTCCTCAAGACTATCGTTGGTGCCGCCTTCGTGATCACGTCCGCCGGCGCGATGGCGGAAGGCGCCTTTCCCACCGAACCCATGTCCAACACCGTGTCCGAGGTGCGCGGCGCCGGCGAACCGGCCGCTGAACGGCGCGCCCAGGCAGTTCAGGTGCGGAACGAGGTGACGGCCCGCCCGTCGCCGGTGGCGCCAGCCGCGCCGGCCGACCCGAAGTATCGCAGCGATGAATATCCGCACGACACGGGCTGGATGCGCGCCGCCGAGGCGCAGCGTGCGCGGGGCGGCGACGCCGCACAGGCTGCCGCCGAAATCTCGCAGCGCCCGACGCCGGTCGCCCCGGCTGCGCCGGCGGACCCGAAGTACGTACCGCAGCTTCACTGATGCAGCGCTCCGGCGCCGGGCGTGACCCGGTGCTGCACACGGGGCGGCGCGTTTTCGGATGCGTCGCCCCGTGCCTATTCCGGAGCGAGGACGCAGCGGAAAAGCGCGTGTCCGCTCGCCAGATACTTGCGTTCGAACGGCGTCATCGGCACTTCGGGCACGAATGCCTCGACGGTCGCGTTCCGGCTGACCAGCAGCCCGACCGCCAGCGCGAATTCCTCGACGTAAATGCGCCAGTTGCTGCGGCACTCGATGATACCGCCCAGCGCCAGCACCCGCGGAAACACCGGATGCGCCGGCCAGCGGCGCGCGAGCTGGCCGATCTTGGGCCACGGGTTCGGGTAGAGCATGTACTGGCGGGCTGGGCGATAGCCGCCATCCAGCAGCAGGCGCCAGATGTCGGCCATGTCCGCACGCAGCAGCAGCGCGTTGACCGGCAGTGCCGGTGCACGCGACAGGCGGTCGGCCGACTGGTCAACGCCGAGCACGAAATGATCGGGAAAGCGCTCGGCCAGATGCAGCGTGCTCTCGCCGACGCCACAGCAGCTGTTGACGATGAGCGGCGCGCCGGGGCGACAAGCCTCCGCGAAGCGCTTGAACGCCTCCGCACTGTAGGGGGCGACCGGCTTGCGGTAATCCTGCCCGCGGCGGCGTTCGATCAGCACCGCCAGCTGTTCGTGCGGCCCGGTCTGCGTGCTCACCGGCACGCGCGAACGGCCGGGCAGCTCGGTCACGACAGGTAGCGCCGCCCGGTCTGGCTGATCCACACCGACCACGCCAGTATCATCGGATGCGCCATTTCCAGGCCTTCCTCGAAAGCGGCCGAATAGAGCTTGGTCAGTGGGCCCAGTTCGATGCCGTAATCGACCGACAGCACGGCCGGCAGGCGATCGATCAGCTTGCCAACCACCACCAGCGCGGTGCCCGCCATCAGCCAGGCGCCGGACCGCGAACGCCAGCCGCCCTGCAGGAACAGGAAGCGCGCGATCACCAGCCCGGCGTAGAGCACCAGCGCCACCAGAAAGATGGCGATCGCACCGCAGACCAGCTTTTCCTCGAAGGGACGCGCCGCGTCACGGTAGAAGCTGTTCTTCAGAAAGCTCTCACCGGTGAACAGCTTGTGCCAGTCGGCCTCGCGCGCGGCAAACGCCAGGCACAGCAAGGCGAAGGCCCAGGCGCGCGCGCCCAGCGGGCGGATGCGCAACAGCACGATGACCGCCGTACCCAGCCAGCCGGCGATCGACAACTGCTCGAATGGCCCCACTTCGGAGAAGGTCCAGTGGAAAGCCTGCTCGTTCAGCGCAATCGGCAGCAAAGCAAGCAGCAGCGAGTAGGCAATCAGCAGCCACACGATGCGGCGGTCAGTGGTCGTCATGTCGTATCCGTATTCAGTTGCGTGATATCAGCCGGCGATAGACGGCGAGATTGCCCTCGACCATCGCATCCACCGAAAACTCCGCCAGTATGCGTGCCCGCCCCGCCTCGCCCAAACGGCGGCGCAGCCCGGCATCGTCGAGCAGGCGGACCAGCGCCGCGGTCAGGGCCGCACTATCGCCGGGCGGAATCAGCAGCCCGCTGACGCCGTCAGCTACCGCCTCCGGCAGTCCGCCGGCACGCGAGGTGACGATGGGCACCGCGGCGGCCGAAGCCTGCAGCAGCGATACGCCCAGCCCTTCCATGTCGGCCGGATGAGCCAGGATGTCCAGCCCGCCCAGCCAGCGTGGCAGGTCGGTACGGAAACCGGCAAAGCGGATCACCTCCGCCAACCCCCGCTCCGCCACCTCGGCTTCCAGTTCCTCGCGCAGCGGCCCCTGCCCGAAGAAAATCACCCGGACATCCGGATGGCTCGCACGCAGCACGGCCATTGCCTCGATCATGTAGCGATGGCCCTTGCGGGCGATCAGCTGGGCCACCACACCGATCACGCGCGCATTGTCCGGCAGGCCGAACTCGCGGCGGAAGGCGACGCCATCCACCGGTTCGAGGTAGGGGGCGGCATCGACCGCACTGCGCACGCAGCTCACCCGCTGCGGAGCCAGCCCCTCGGACAGCAGCACCGCGCGTATGCCGTCGGAAATGGTGATCACGTGGTCGTACAGGCGGTACTTCAGCGCGACCAGCCAGCGCGGCTCCGGGTTGTGACGCGGCGCGACAGCACGCAGCGGGTGCCGGTCAGCTTCGCGGCAATGCCGCCCCACAGGTCGGCGCCGCGGCGGCTGTGCAGATGCACGATGTCGGGCCGCTCGGCGCGGATCAGACGCGCCAGACGCAGCGCCATGCCGGCGTCGGCGTCGCCGCCCATCTTCATCTCGACCACCCGGGCATGGCCGGCGCAGGCAGCAGCGATGCCGGCGCCCGGCGGGCAAGCCAGCACATTGGCCACGCCGCGTCGCGCCAATCCCTCGACGATGTAGGCGACCTGGCGCGCACCGCCGTAGTAATGCTTGCCGGCTTCGACGTGCAGCACCTTCATGCCGCGATCACCTTCGCCGCCTCGTCCAGCACCCGTTCCGGCGTGATGTCGCGCAGGCAGGTATACGCGCCGCCGCAGGTCGGCCGGCGCTTGCACGGCGAACACTGCAGGCCCAGCCAGATCACGCGCGCATTGGCACGACCGGTATGCGTATACGGGCAGGTCGAGCCGAAGATCGCCACCGTCGGCGTCGCGAAGGCAATGCCCATGTGCGTGAGCCCGGTATCGACGCCGACCAGCAGACCGGCGCCGCGAACCAGTGCCGCCGCTTCCGGCAGCTTCGTGCGGCCGACCAGATTGATCAGCCCCGGCGCGCCGGCGGCGATGCGGGCCGCCGCCTCGGCGTCGGCCGGTCCACCCAGCAGCACCGGGATCAGTCCCGTCTGCGCGGCGAGCTTGGGCGCCAGCGTCTGCCACGCATCCTCGAACCAGTGCTTCTGCGGCCGCGTCGTGAACGCGGCGAACACGGCATAGCGGCCTGGCGTCAGCCCATGCTCCGCCAGCAGCGCCTGCGCGCGGACGTCCGCGTCCGCGGATACGTGCAGTGTCGGCAGGAAATCGCCCGTATCCAGACCGAGCTGTTCTGCCAGATGCAGGTATTCGGATGAGATGCGCGCGATATCGCCGCCGCGCGGCACCACGCGCGTCATCAACCACTGGCTGCCCTCGCGCGAACCGAGGCCGATGCGTGTGCGCGCGCCCGCCAGCCAGGCGAGAAAGCCGCTCTTCAGCAGGCCCTGCAGATCGAGCACGGTGTCGAAGCGGTGGCTGCGCAGTTCGGCACGCAGTGCCCTCACCCGCCGCCACAGCTCACCGTAGCGGCGTTCGCGCCACAGTCGCGTCCACTCAGCCTTCGGCCACAGGATGCGGGCATCGACATTCGGGTCGTGCGCGATCAATGCGTCGATGCCGGGCTCGACCAGCCAGGCGATGAAGGCGTCCGGATGCGTCCGCCTGATCGCTGCCGCCAGCGGCGACGCGAACACCACGTCGCCGATGGCCGAGGTGCGGACGATGAGGATGCGCTTCAAGCCTCGTTCTCCCGGACACCGCACCAGAGCGCGGCAAGAAAGAGCACGTACATGAGGCTCAGGTTGGAACGCATCAGGTAGGACTCGAACAGGCAGATCGGGATGAACAGCACCGGAAGGGCAAGGCGGATGCGCTGTCTGCCGTCGGCCGGCCCACGGCGCAGCAGCGGAGAGAACAGTACGGCGATCAGCAGAAGGCTGGCCAGCACACCGGCATTCGCCTGCGCGTAGAGATACTGGTTGTGTGGGTTGTAGATCGGCGTCCAATCCGGCGTGTGCTCTGCGTTGATACGCGTGTACTCCGCCTCGAAGTCGCCGATGCCCACGCCCAACCAAGGCGATTCCGCGATCATGCGCGCCGAATTGAGCGCATACACGATGCGCAGGCCCATCGATGTGTTAACACGTTGCTCGTAGTTCAATACCTCATCGACACCGGCGTCCACGCGCGAGCGGAAATAGTCATTGCCAAGATAGCCACTCACCACCACGCCGCCCGCCATCAGCATCGCCAGCGCACCGGCCAGCAGCGGCCGGCGCGTAAAGCGCTGGAAGGTCAGCAGGGCCAGCAGCACGAGGAAGCCAAGCAGCCCGGCCCGTCCGCCGGCGATCAGCAGATTGAGCGTGGTGGCCAGCAGCAGCCCCGCATACAGCAGGTGCTGGCGGACACCGCGCGCATCAAAGAGCAGGCGATGCCCTGCCAAGTAACCGGCCAGCGCCAGCGCCGGCGTGTACATCATGCGATCGACGAAAGGCGCCGTATCGTCTGCCCCCTTGTCCACCCGGATGCCCTCGGGCAGATCCGGCCACACGTGCAGCTGCGCCCAGTTATAGAAAGCGAGCAGCTCGCACATCGCGATCGACAGCAAGAAGGCCCACACATAGCGGCCGAAATGCTCGCGCTTCGCTACGCTGAAATAGAGCGCAAACAACAGAAAGAAGCCCTGACGTCCGCTCATGCGCCGCCCCCACTCGAGATCCGCCGTCCACAGCAAGGACAGTAGGAACACTCCGTAGTAGGCCGCGAATATCCATACAAGTGGCTCGGTCGCCAAAGCCCGCAGCTTCGCGCCGTAACGGCCCTCGATCAGCCACAGGATGAGGATGAGCGCGCTGAACCAGTAGGCAGGTGCTACCGTGAGCGGTACCGAGAAGAACACGCCCGCCAGCAGCCATGAATTGATCGCGGGTATGCGCGTGCGGAAATCGGCGAAAGTCATTCGATCTCCACACCGCACTGCTCGAAGGTCGTCCTCATGTCCTTCCGTTCATCCGGTGTCTTGAAGTTCACCGCCCGCCAGCCGAAAGCGCGCACGCGCACTCCGGGTGCGTAGATCTGCCGCGCGATCAGCAGCGCGGTCGAGCGTACGCCAACGACGGCGGTGTAGGGGGTGCGCGCCATATGAACCTCCAGCGCGCAGTCCGGCTCGATCAGCCGGTAGTCGGGATGACGCAGCTCGTGCGCGGCGTCCTTCGGGTGCGCCTTGTAATCGATATCGGTGATGCCCTGCGCCGCCAACCAGTCGCGTATGCGCACCGTAGTCGCCGCCACGTCGGCGGCGCTCATCAGCCCGAAACCGGTCAGTGGCTGCCCCACCACCAGCGCGCGCCGCACCGTGTCATCCGCAGCCGGCGTCGGCGCATCGACCAGCAGCGGCAACACCACCACCTTGTCGGCCGGATACTCGTGCGGCAGCCCCGGCAGCACGTAGATGCGGTCGCAGAACGGCGCATCCGAGCCGATGCGGTCGCCGGAAAAACAGGTGTAACGCAATTCCGGCGCGAACAGGCTGCGCAGCAGCCGCACGCGCTGCGCCAGTCTTTTCGTGAAACTCAGCGGATAGCGGCGGATCGAGATCAGGCCGTCGGGCAGGATGCGCGCGTGCATTTCGCGCGCGCCGACGGCGCGCGGCAAGGCATGCAGGAAGTAGTTGATCGCCTCGGTATCGAACACCGCGCTGTGGACGATCAGGCGCTCGCACTGTCCGACCAGCCCGCTCACCAAACCGACGTTGGCGCGCAATCTCCGATGCCGGCCAAAAGCGCCGGGCAGCGGCTCCCAGCGCGGCCACGGCATATAGGTACACGCGTCCCACTCGGCCGGATCGACGGCCGACTTCATGCCCGGTTTGTACCAGACCAGCACCTGCCGTGCGCCGGGCTCGAACGCCTGCGCAATGCGCCGGGCGGCGAGGTACTGCAGCGGCGAAGCGACGAAATAGAGGGCGACGGAGCCGGAAACGGACATGCCGGAAGGCGGTGTGGGAAATTTGCGAAGGCGTGATGTTACTTGTTTGAGCAGGTGGACGTGGTGTCCGCACCACCCCACGCCTGCGCTGGCCCCGGAGCAGGCATCTTCCATCCGCATCGCCGGGAACGGCGCCCCGCCCCCTGTCCAGCCCTGCCTTCGGCGCGCAATTGCTGCCACCCTGCATGCGTGCGGCATTGCACAGCAAATGAAGAAGGAGACGGAATGACGATGAAACATCTGTGGCGCAGCCTTGTACTGAGCCTGGCGGTAGCGGCCTCCGGCAGTGCGTGGGCGCAGTCCGCCCATGAGCGCTTCGAGGCGTCGGTGAAGACGGCCGTTGCGCCGCTGACCGACCGCGCAGTCACCGGCATGAAGGTGCTCTACCTTGGCGCGGAACACAGCCCGTGGCTGGACAGCGGCTTTCCGGTGAAGGCCGGCGACCGGGTGACCGTGCTGCTGCAGGGGCGCGTTTGGCTGTCGCGTCACTACGACATTTCACTCGAAGCGCCCCTCCAGCTGTGGCGCCGCATCGGCGAGAACGGAGCGATCTCGCGCGGCCTCGACACCACCGATACCTTCACCGCCGCGGAGAGCGGCACCGTACAGTTGAAGAACCTGCCCACCCGCTGGCTCGACGCGAAGGGCCGCCACCAGGGTGAGGCGCCGCCCGCCAGCCCCGACGCCGGCGGCGGCATCAGCGTGGCGCTGATCCGCTGGGCACCGGACGCCGACGTCGCGGCCAACCTCGCGGCACTGGCCCTGCAGCCGGCTGCGCCCGACTGGGCGGCGCCGGCCCTGGCCCGTCTGCAGTCGCCACCTGTCGCGCCCGAGGGCTGGCAGTACCTGTGGGAACTGGGCCCGGCGGAAATCTTCCGCGAGGTCCACGCTGACGACGACGGTGGCCCGAGGCGCCGCATGCACACGCACACGCGCAACGACGTCGCCATCCTGCAAAAACCGGCCGAGGTCGCGCTGACACCGGACACCGAACTCAAGTGGTCGTGGCGGGTGGACCAGCTGCCGGGCAAGCAGGCCGAGAACAGCGTGATCACGCACGACTACATCAGCATCGCGGTCGAGTTCGACAACGGGCAGGACCTGACCTATCTGTGGAGCAGCGCGCTGCCAGTCGGCGAAACCTTCCGCTGCCCGCTGCCCGGCTGGAAGGACCGCGAAACCCATGTTGTGGCGCGCTCGGGCAATGCCGATCTCGGGCGCTGGCTGAACGAGTCGCGCAATGTGCTGCAGGACTACGCGAAGGCGGTCGGCGGGCCGCCGCCGCAACGCATCGTGCGTGTGTGGCTGATCGCCAACAGCGTGTTCGGACGTGGCGAAGGGCGCGCCCAGTTCGGCGACATCCGCATCGGCGCCAACGGCAGCGACCTCGCCGTCTGGTAGTACCGCGTGCAACGGGCCGGCGGACTCAGTTCTCCGGCCCCATATCCACCCGCGCCCGCACCTCGAACTCGCGCTCGACATAGGCCCACTCGGGCGACGCCCGCAGCACGTCCAGCAGTGCGTCGAACTCTGCTTCGTGTTCCGGCGCGAATTCGAACCAGGTCAGGAAATCGAAAGGCTCGTCCGGCGACAGGTCGCGGCAGTGATGCAGCCGGCGCGCCACCGCCGGCAACACGCGCAGACCATGCGCGATGTGGTGCGATTGCTCTTCCATGATGGCGCGCCGCTCGTCCTGCGCCAGCGCCCACCAGGCCGCCGACTTGCGGATCGGGATCAACACCGCACAGGCTGCGCTGCTGCGACCGAGCGGCGGCGAGGCGGCAGTCAGCGTCTTTTTCTCGTCGCGGGTGACGTAGCGCTCGTTGCTGGTGATGCCGCGCAGCGACCACAGGCCGCTGCGCGCTGCATCGCCGGCGATGCGGTCGAGGCGTGGCGCCTCGGCCAGCGCTTCGCCGATGACGGCGCGTACTTCGGTAATGCGCCAGGGGCCGTCGGCACCGGCGGCGAAAGTCCATAGGCGTTCTGTCATGGCTGACTCCGGTCTGGGTGGACGATCAGGCTGAGAGGCGACCGTCGCCCGATTCTGCATGCATCAGCCATGCCCGCCTGGCACTGGCCTTGCACCGTGCAGCGGGTCGCCGCATGCGCGATGGCGGAGAAATTCGCCGCCCGAATGCACCACATCGGTGCGGAAACGGCTTGCCGACGCGGCAAACATCCTTGCCCCGTAGGCGCTGCCGCGACGCCCCACCGTGCAATCGCAGCCAGACGACACGACCGGATTCCGGACGCCGCACTCCGGATACCGGACTTCCGACGCCACCCGCGCGCCCGGCTACTGCCTGCCCTGCGCACCCGTTCAGGACCGCCACCATGACCTTCCGCCGCTTCACGCGTCTGCGATGGACGCCGCCCTTTCGCCACGCGCTGCTCGCCAGCGCAGCCCTGCTCTGCGCCGGAGCAGCCGACGCCCAGATGACCTTGCAAGGCCCGGGCGACAGTTCGCTGACGCTCGGCCTGTGGCTGCGCGCTTCCTATGTCAATGCCGAAGAGGCGCGCCCGGCCGGCGGCAGTGCGCACGACAGCGGCTTCACGATGGATTCGGTCCGCCTGCTGTCGTCGGCGAAATTCAGCCGGCGCGTCGGCGCCACGCTCACCTTCGAACGCCCGCCGGCGAAGGACATGCAGCTGCTCGACGCCATCCTGCAGTTCGAACTGGCAGAGGGGCTGAACCTGTGGGCCGGCCGGCTGGTGCCGCCAACCGACCGCTCGAATATGGCGGGCAACCAGTTCGCCAACGTGTGGGGCTACCCCTTCGTGTCGCTCTATCCGAATGCCTTCACCGGCCGCGACGACGGCGTGCTGCTGTGGGGCAATCTGTACGCCGACCGGCTGCTCTACAGCGTCGGCGTGTTCGAGGGCAAGAACCGCGGCAGCGGTCTGTCGAATGCCTCCAGTGAGCCGCTGTTCGCAGCCCGCTTCGCCTGGAGCTTCCTCGACCCGGAACCCGGCTACTACGGCACCAGCACGTATTACGGCGACAAGGAGGTGTTCACGCTGGGGGCCGCGCTGATGAGCCAGAAGGACGGCGTCGGTGTGGCCGGCGCCCGCGGCGACTATCGGGCGTGGAACCTCGACGCACTGTATGAAACCCGCCTGCGCTCCGGCGGCGTGCTGACGGTCGAAGCCGCCTGGTATGACTACGACACCGACGGCGTGGCCGACGTGGCGCCCGCCGACCCGCTGTGCTCGCGGATGAGCAACTGCGGCGGCGCCTTGCAGGCGGACGCCGCACTGCTCACCGTCGGCTACCTGATTCCGCACGCGCTGGGTCCCGGCCGCTTCCAGCCCTATGTACGCTTCCAGCGCCTCGATCCGGACGCCGGCGCACGCGCCGAACAGTGGGACGTCGGCACCCACTACGTCATCTCCGGACACAAGGCACGCCTCACTGCGGTGTATTCGAGCGCGAAGAGCGAGGGCGCGGCCTCGCTCGACCGCGTCGTGTTCGGCCTGCAGCTGCTGTACTAGGGCAGGTTCAGTCGCTGGACGCGCGCATCGCCAGCGCGGCGGCAGCGGCGCGGGTTTCGACGCCCAGCTTCTCGTAGATGTGCTCCAGGTGCTTGTTAACGGTGCGCGGGCTCATGCCGAGGATGTCGCCGATGTCGCGGTTGGTCTTGCCCTTGGCCAGCCAGGACAGCACTTCGGCCTCGCGCGGCGTCAGCTGGGCGCCGGCGATGCGGGTGCTCGATTCGCCGCGCTTCCTGACGTCGAGCAGCAGCATGTGTTCGCCCAGCCCGACGGCGCCCAGGCTGCGTGCATACAGCGCCTGGTCGCCCTGCTCGCGCAGCAGTCGCGCGTCGGCGGCCGGGTCCGCGGTGAGCCCGGCCGGATCGCCCAGCCAGTCGGCGGTCGAGGTCGCCCCCGGGTCGATGCCGAACTGGCCCAGGCACTCGCCGGCACGCGGCGAGCGCCAGGCGACGCGGCCGAGCGCATCGACCACCAGCACGCCGAGGCCGGCCACGTCCACCGCCTGGCGGGCGATGCGCACCGCGCGCGCGTTGCGCACGTGGGCGGTCAGCCGCGCCAGCACCTCCTCGACACGCAAGGGTTTGACCACGTAATCGGTGCCGCCCGCAGTGAAGCCTTCGACCACTTCGGCGGTGCCCGACAGCCCGGTCATGAAGATGATGGGCACGTGGGTGAGACCCGGCTCCTCGCGGATGCGGCGGCAGGTTTCGAAGCCGGACAGGCCGGGCATCACCGCGTCGAGCAGGATGGCGTCGGGCACCACCCATTCGAGACGGGCCAGCGCCGACGCGCCGTCGTGTGCGATCAGCACGGTGTAGCCGGCCTGCGACAGCGCGTCGCACAGGAAGCCGAGCGAATCGGGCGCGTCGTTGACGACGAGCACGACCGGTTGATGGAATTCAGAGTGCATGGGCGTCGCGTTGTAATAGTTGTGTGAAGCGTATGAGGTCAAAGCCGTTGACCAGCGCGCGCAGGCGACGGCAGTCTTCGCGTGCGGCCTCGGACCGTTCGGAAATCGCGTCCAGCAGCGTGGCGATGCCATTGACGTGACCCAGCCGCGACAGGCGAAGCAGCGCCGCGCGCTCTTCGTCGTCGAGCGCGGCCAGCGGCGCGTCGGCGGCCGGCTCCGCCTTCGGCGGTGCGGCGTCTGCCGGTTCGTTGACATGCCAGGTGAGGTCCAGCGCCTCGCGCAACTGGTCCAGCAGTTCGGATTCCATCACCGGCTTGGGCACGAAGCCGGCGCAGCCGGCGGTGCGCAGCAGCTCGCTGCGGTTCTCGAACACATTGGCAGACACCATCAGCACCGGAATCGGCGCGCCGTCGAACTCGCGCAGCCGGCGCGCGGTTTCCCAGCCATCCATGCCGTCCATATTGATGTCCAGCAGCACCACGTCCGGGCGCAGGCGGGCAACGCAGTCCAGCGCCTCGCGACCGCTGGCTGCCTCGTCAACGTCGAAACCGAGCGGCGCCAGCATGCCGGTCAGCATGTGGCGCTGGGTGGCGTCGTCGTCGACCAGCAGCACGCGCATGCGCGGGCCTTCGTAGCCGATCACGGTACGCATCGAGCGCGTCTGCGTCGGTACCGACAGGTATTCGGGCAGGTAGAGCCGCAGGCGGAAGGTCGAGCCGCGGCCGAGCTCGCTCTCCAGCGTCAGTTCGCCGCCCATCAGCGAAGTGAGCATGCGGGTGATGCTGAGGCCCAGGCCGGTGCCGGGCTCGGCGATGACGCGGCCGCTGGCGCTGCGCTCGAAGGGCATGAAGATGCGGGCGTGGTCGTCCGCCGCGATGCCGGGGCCGGTGTCGGCGATCTCGAAGCGCGCCACCTCCATCCGGTAATCGATGCGCAGCACCACCTCGCCGCGCTCGGTGAACTTGACCGCGTTTGCCAGCAGGTTGATCAGCACCTGGCGCAGCCGCTTGGCGTCAACGCGCACATAGTCGGGCAGCCGGCCGGTCGTTTCGATACGGAATTGCAGGCCCTTGCGCGCCGCCTGCGGCTCGAACATCTTGGCCAGATCGTCCAGCAGTTCGCGCAGCGGCATCGGCGCCGGGTCCAGCCTGAGCTTGCCGGCCTCGATGCGCGCCAGGTCGAGCAGGCCGTCGATCAGGCCCAGCAGATGTTCGCCGCTGCGCAGGATGGTGCCCAGCGCGCGCTTCTGCGTGTCGTCGCCGCCGCCCTTGCCAGCGCTGCCGCTGTTGCCGCTGTTGCCCGTTTCGCGCAGCAGGATCTGCGCGTAACCGAGGATGCTGTTCAGCGGCGTGCGCAGTTCGTGGCTGATGCCGGTCACGTAGCGCGTCTTGGCAAGGTTGGCCGACTCTGCCGCGTCTTTCGCCTTCTGCAGCGCGAGGTCGGTCTTGCGGTGGGCGTCGATTTCGCGCATCAGCAGCTGGTTCTGCCGGTTCGATTCGTCCTGCGCCAGCCGCCGGCTTTCCGAACCGAGCACGATCCACCACGCGCATACCGCGCACAGCAGCACCAGCAGCGCGAAGGTTTTCGACAGCGTGAGCTGCAGGCTGTCGCGCGCCGCCGGGTAGAGACCACTGACGATGGCTTCCTGATAGAACACGACGCCGAAGATGACCGCCAGCAGCACGGTGAGCGACAGGAACACCACCAGGAAATGGCCGACGCGGAAGTTCACCCGTCGCGCCAGCTGCACCGGCAGGATGGCGTTCAGGAAGGCGTGCAGCTGGTCGGCCGCGCTCGCGTCGGTCTTGCAGCGGTCGTGGCAGCGCGATTCGAGCGTGCAGCACAGCGAACAGATGGGCTGGCCGTAGGCCGGGCAGTACGCCATGTCCTCCGATTCGAAGCTGTTTTCGCAGACGTGGCAGGTCACGGTCTGGCCCGGTCGCCACTGCGTGGCACTGCGCCGCGCGAGGTAGTAGCGGCCGCGCGTGGCGAGCGCGATCAGCGGCGCCGTGACGAAGGCGGTGGCCAGCGATATGAAGGGCGAGAAGGCCTGCGCCATGTCGCCCATCCAGCCGGTGTAGGCGAGCACGGATACGACGGTGGCGATCAGCATCGAGCCGAGGCCGACCGGATTGATCTCGTACAGATGGGCACGCTTGAACTCGATGTGCGAGGGCGACAGACCGAGCGGCTTGTTCACGACCAGGTCGGCCACCAGTGCGCCGACCCAGGCGATGGCGAGATTGGCGTAGAGGCCGAGCACGTGCTCCAGCGCCTCGAACACGCCAAGCAGCATCAGCAGCAGCGCGATCACCACGTTGAACACCAGCCACACGACGCGGCCAGGGTGGCTGTGCGTGAGGCGGGCAAAGAAATTCGACCAGGCGAGCGAGCCGGCGTAGGCATTGGTCACGTTGATCTTCAGCTGCGACACGATGACGAACAACGCGGTCACCGCCAGCACCACGGCCGGCGAATCGAACACGTAGGCGAAGCCGGCGAGATACATCTGCGTCGGTTCGACCGCGCGGTCCACCGGCACCATGGCCTGCAGCGCGAGGAAGGCGAGGAAGGCCCCGCCCAGCATCTTCACCATGCCCGGCACCACCCAGCCGGGGCCGGCGATCAGCACCGAGGCCCACCAACGCACACGGTTCTCGCGCGTCTTCTCCGGCAGGAAGCGCAGGTAATCGACCTGTTCGCCGATCTGCACGACCAGCGAGATCGCCACCGTCGAGGCGGCGCCGAACATGATCCAGTCGAATTCGCTGCTGCCCGAACTGCGGCCGCTGAGGCCGGTGAATTCCGCGTACAGGTGCGGCGCCTGCCACCACACCGCGAGGTAGGGCAGCACCAGCAGCACGATCCACAGCGGCTGCGTCCACAGCTGGATGCGGCTGATCAGCGTGACACCGTGGATCACCAGCGGAATCACCACCACCGAACACAGCAGATAGCTCCACGCCAGCGGCAGGCCGAAATACATCTCGAAGGCGAGCGCCATGATGGCCGCCTCGATGGCGAAGAAGATGAAGGTGAAGCTCGCGTAGACCAGCGAGGTGATGGTCGAGCCGAGATAGCCGAAGCCTGCGCCGCGCGTGAGCAGGTCCATATCCACACCGTACTTGGCGGCGCAGTAGCTGATCGGCAGGCCGGTCAGGAAGGTGATCAGCCCGACCAGCAGGATGGCATACAGCGCATTGGTGAAGCCGTAGTTCAGCGCGATGGCGCCGCCGATCGCCTCCAGCGCGAGGAAGGACACCGCGCCGAAGGCCGTGTTGGCGACCCGCCACTCCGACCACTTGCGGAAGCTGCGCGGCGTGTAGCGCAGCGCATAGTCCTCGAGCGTCTCGTTGGCGACCCAGGTGTTGTAGTCGCGGCGGATCTTGAATATCTGGTGGGTGGCTTCGGACATCGGGGCAGGCGCTGACGCGATCGAGGCCACACCATGCAAGAAATGCTCCGGGCAGCGAAACCGCGCGCTGCCCGGAGCCCAAGTGCAGCTTCCCTCCACGCCGCGCACCCCGACGGTGCCCTCGGCAACATCCTGGTGCAGTGCGACAGCGCAGGATTCCACCTTAGCACCGGCCCACCCCGATCGCGGGTGTTGCGCCGAGTACGCACATACGTCAATCGACGTATTCCGACTACGCACCCCCGAACACTACTTTTCGCACCGCAGCGAGCGATTGCGGTGCAGTGCACAAAACGATTCAACGGCCGCAACCGGATCGCCTGAAGCTCCCCAACCCCTTCCGCTCAGGAGAAACGATATGGCTGACAAGAAAGACACGATTCCGGCACCGCTCACCGACGAACAGCGTCGCAAGGTTCTGCTCGGCATGGCGGCTGCACCGGCGCTGATGGTGCCCGGCGTCAGCTTCGGCAATGCGCAGTTCCCGACAGCCAAGGTCAATACGACCAAGCTCGCGGTGACCGACACCGAAGTCATCGTGGGTCAGCTGCACTCCGCCACCGGCACGATGGCGATTTCGGAAACCGGCTCCATCCAGGCCGAACAGCTGGCGATCGACCAGATCAACGCGATGGGCGGCATCCTCGGCCGCAAGATCAAGGTGATCAAGGAAGACGGCGCCTCCGACTGGCCGACCTTTGCCGAGAAGTCGAAGAAGCTGCTGGTGAACGACAAGGTGGCCTGCGTGTTCGGCTGCTGGACCTCGGCCTCGCGCAAGGCGGTGCTGCCGGTGTTCGAGAAGGAGAACGGCCTGCTCTACTACCCGACCTTCTACGAAGGCCTGGAGCAGTCGAAGAACGTCATCTACACCGGCCAGGAAGCCACCCAGCAGATCATCTGGGGTCTCGACTGGGCGTCGAAGGAAAAGAAGGCCAAGACCTACTTCCTGGTCGGCTCCGACTACATCTGGCCGCGCACCTCGATGAAGATCGCGCGCAAGCACATCGAGTCGGTCGGCAAGCTGGGCAAGGTGGTCGGCGAGGAGTACTACCCGCTCGGCCACACCAACTTCAACTCGCTGATCAACAAGATCAAGGTCGCCAAGCCGGACTGCATCTTCGCAGCGGTGGTGGGCGGCTCCAACGTGGCCTTCTACAAGCAGCTGAAGGCGGCCGGCATCACCGGCGTCAAGCAGTTCCTGCTGACGCTGTCGGTGACCGAGGACGAAATGCTGGGCGTGGGCGGTGAAAACTTCGCCGGCTTCTACTCCTCGATGAAGTACTTCCAGTCGCTCGACAACGCCAACAACAAGGCTTTCGTCGAGGCCTTCAAGAAGGCCTACGGTCCGAAGTCGGTGATCGGCGACGTGACCCAGGCCGGCTATCTCGGCCCCTGGCTGTGGAAGGCCGCGGTCGAGAAGGCGGGCAGCTTCGATGTCGACAAGGTGGTCGCCGCCTCGCCCGGCATCGAACTGAAGAGTGCGCCGGAAGGCTACGTGAAGGTCCATGAGAACCATCACCTGTGGTCCAAGGCACGCATCGCCCAGGGCCAGCCGGACGGCACTTTCAAGGTGGTCGCGGAATCGGCCGACCTGATCGAACCCAACCCCTTCCCCAAGGGCTACCAGTAAGACCCCGGCGTGCCGCCCCGGCGCAGACCGGGCGGCGCGCCTCCTTTCCCTGCACCGGCCGGGCTCTGCCCGGCCAACCGTCCGGAGGTCCGTCATGTCATTCGACGAAATCTACAACATCGCCCTGATGCAGGGCTTCGCCGGGCTGAGCCTGTTCTCGGTCCTGCTGCTGATGGGCCTCGGCCTCGCCATCATCTTCGGCCAGATGGGCGTGATCAACATGGCGCATGGCGAGTTCATGACCATCGGCGCCTACACCATCTTCATGTTCTCCAGCCTGACGGAAACCTATGCGCCCGGGCTGGTGCAAGCCTATTTCCCGATCGCCATCGTCGCCGCCTTCTTCATCGCCTTCGCCTTCGGCTGGCTGACCGAGTGGGCGCTGATACGACATCTGTACAAACGGCCGCTCGATACGCTGCTCGCCACCTGGGGCCTGTCGCTCGGCATGCAGCAGGTGTTCCGCTCGACCTTCGGTCCGAAGGAAGTGAGCCCCACCCTGCCCGAGTGGCTGATGGGTTCGTGGGCGCCGTCCGAAGGGCTGGACATCCCGATCAACGGCCTGTTCGTGCTCGGCCTCACTGCCGTGGTGACCGGCGGCGTGCTGCTCGCGCTGTACAAGTCGCGCTGGGGTCTGCGTGTGCGCGCCACCGTCGCCAACCGCGCGATGGCCAACGCCACCGGCATCAATACCAAGCGCACCGACCGTCTCACCTTCGCCATCGGCTGCGGCATCGCCGGTGTAGCCGGCGCGGCCTTCACCACCATCGGTTCGACCGGTCCGACCTCGGGTTCGCTCTACATCGTCGATGCCTTCCTGGTGGTGACCTTCGGCGGCGCCGCTTCGCTGCTCGGCACGGTGGCGTCGGCCTTCGGCATCGCCCAGACACAGTCGATCGCAGAGTTCTTCCTGACCGGCTCGATGGCCAAGGTACTCACGCTGCTGCTCATCGTGACGATCCTGATGATCCGTCCGCAGGGCCTCTTCGCCTCGAAGATCCGCCGCTGAACGCGATCCGTACCGACTTCGCACCTTCCAGGAGATTCACATGGACGCATTCAAGAACTGGGTCGCACGAACCGGCATGGGGAGCGTGCTCATCCTCGCGCTCGTCATCATGGTCGTGTTCCCGCTGACGATGGACATCTTCCGTCTCAACCTCGTCGGCAAATACCTCACCTACGCCTTCGTCGCCGTCGGCCTCGTCATGCTGTGGGGCTACGGCGGCATCCTGAGTCTCGGTCAGGGTGTGTTCTTCGGCCTCGGCGGCTACATGATGGCGATGTTCCTGAAGCTCGAGGCCTCCGATCCGGAGTCAACCAAGATCCAGAGCACACCGGGCATTCCGGACTTCATGGACTGGAACCAGATCACCGAGCTGCCGTTCTGGTGGGAGCCGTTCAACCACCTGCCGCTGGCGCTGATCGCGGTGGTGCTGGTGCCGATGCTGCTGGCCTTCATCATCAGCTTCGCCATGTTCAAGCGCCGGGTCGGTGGCGTGTATTTCGCCATCATCACGCAGGCGGTGGCGCTCATCCTGACCGTGCTCATCATCGGCCAGCAGGGCTACACCGGCGGCGTCAATGGCATCACCGACCTGAAGACCCTGCTCGGCTGGGACATCCGCGACGACTCGTCGAAGTACGTCCTGTACTTCGTCAATGCCGCGCTGCTGATCGGCGTCATCCTGCTCTGCCGCTGGATACAGATGTCCAAGCTCGGCACCCTGCTGCTGGCGATGCGCGACAAGGAAGACCGGGTGCGCTTCTCAGGCTATGACGTGGCGATGTTCAAGGTGTTCGTGTTCGTGCTGGCGGCCGGCATCTCGGCCATCGGCGGCGCGATGTTCACGCTGCAGGTCGGCTTCATGTCGCCGTCCTTCGTCGGCATCGTGCCGTCGATCGAGATGGTCATCTTCGCTGCAGTGGGCGGCCGCATGTCGCTGGTCGGCGCGGTGTATGGCGCGCTGCTGGTCAATGCCGGAAAGACCTACTTCTCCGAGAGCGCGCCCGACCTCTGGCTGTTCCTGATGGCCGCGCTGTTCATCGGCGTCGTGCTCGCCTTCCCCAACGGCCTGGCCGGTCTGTACGAAAGCCACGTGAAGCCCTGGTTCTCGCGTCGCAAGTCGGTCGCCAAGCCGGCTGCGTCCGCGGGCGAACCGCCGGCACCGCCCTCGGCCCCCACCCATAAGTCCGCACCGCCCGCCGCGCTGCCCGGCGGCGTACAGGGCCAGTCGGCCTGACACCGCGCCCGACCTGACAGGAGACCGACATGAGCAATACCGACTTCGTACTGGCGATCGAGGACCTGACCGTGTCCTTCGACGGCTTCAAGGCGATCGACGCGCTGACCCTCTACGTCGATCGCGGCGAGCTGCGCGTGATCATCGGCCCGAACGGTGCCGGCAAGACCACGCTGCTCGACCTGATCTGCGGCAAGACCAAGGCCAGCGGCGGCAGCATCAAGTTCAAGAACGTGGAGATGACCAAGCTGCAAGAACACAAGATCGTGCGCGCCGGTATCGGCCGCAAGTTCCAGACGCCGTCGATCTACGAAAACCTTTCGGTGTTCAAGAACCTGGAAGTGTCCTTCCCGCGTGGCCGCAGCGTGCTCGGCGCACTCGGCTTCCGCTGCACCGACGAGGTGAAGGCGCGCGTGCAGTCGGTGGCCGACGAGATCGGCCTCGGCGACGCACTCGACACCGAAGCCGGCCTGCTCAGCCACGGCCAGAAGCAGTGGCTGGAGATCGGCATGTTGCTGATGCAGGAGCCCGAGCTGCTGATGCTGGACGAACCGATCGCCGGCATGAGCGTGCGCGAACGCGAACTGACCGCCGAACTGCTGCAGCGCATCTGCAAGGGCCGCTCGGTGATCGTGATCGAGCACGACATGGATTTCGTCAAGCGCATCGCCCACAAGGTCACCGTCATGCACCAGGGAAAGATCCTCGCCGAAGGATCGATGGACAAGGTGCAGAACGATCCCAAGGTCATCGACGTTTATCTGGGCCACTGAGTCGGCGGCCCCGCCCACGCGCCAGTCACCGAAAAAGGACACCACCATGCTGAACGTCAAGGACGTACATGTCGCCTACGGGCAGAGCGAGGCACTGCACGGCATCTCGTTCGAAGCCAATGCCAACGAAACGGTCGCCATCATGGGCCGCAACGGCATGGGCAAGACCACGCTGTTCAAGTCGCTGATCGGCATCCTGCCGCTGAAGAGCGGCCAGATCGAAGTCGCCGGCAACGAAGTATCGAAGGACGAAAGCTACAAGCGCGTCGCCAAGGGC